>LXYH01000030.1 GCA_001650895.1 Rhodobacteraceae bacterium EhC02 | reverse complement strand
TTCTCGATGGAAAACCCGGGTCAGTTCTCGGTGGAAATCAACAGTCATCATCTCCGCTGTCGCAAGGAAGCTGGTCACAATCGCAAATGCGTCGTGCAAAAGCCGCCAGAAATGGGCGGCTCTAGCGACCTGACAGATATAGTTGCTAGAGACACCTCAGCCCGCCGGGTTTAACGTGTTTACAGGGTTTGCTTGGGCCACCTGTAGCCTGCGACAAAAATTAAAAACAAGGGCACATTACGGCTCCCGAGGTTGCTCTTTGGGTCACGACTTCGGCAAGGGCAACCAGACGAAGCGGGTGTTGGTCATGTCAGGTCGCGGGCACTCAAATGGTCCCGCTTCGTGGCGTAAGGAAAAGCGCTCGCACACCTCCACAAGATGCGGCACAGTATTCTGACGAACGGAGGTGACATGGCGACTATTAGATCATGGAGCGGCTCATCGCCGCATGCTCGCGAAGTTGCAGCACTTGATGAGTTGAGAAAGGGCCTGCCGTCAAGTTGGTTTGGCTACGCAAATGTTTTTGTGAAAGACCCACGGTCGGACTCGGGCTACGAGGTAGACCTAATAATAGTATGCGACGATCGCATTCTAATGATTGATGTGAAAGATTGGGCCGGAAAGATTTCATATAATCGTGGCGAATGGTGCCAAGAAATCCCCGGTCGAAAACAGAGATCAATGGGACGCGACCCTGTTTTGAAACTAATAGATGCTGGGCATGCGCTCGTCGCAAGCATGAAAAGCGCAAAAATACACCCAGTACCATATGTAATGAAGGCAGTTGTTTTTGCGCGCTCGACGACTGATTTTTCGCAGGTTGCTGAAATACATAAGGAAAGTGGAAAAGGCAGAGTTCTGGATGTCGCAACTCTTGTTGCAGGTTCAAAAAACATAAGACGACTTAATGAAGTTATCGGGGAGCCGGCTTTTAAGTCGGTACCTAATGGGCTTACCAATAAAGACAAAGATATTTACGGGAAACTAAAGGGTTTTTTTCAAATTGGCCGCCACTTCTCTGTCGCCGAAATGGATTACTCTTCGTACATAGCGAAGAACGACGAGGTCTTTTCTACTGATCTCTGGGCACATTACGAAGCAACATCTAAAGATGCGCATGATGACCTAGCTCTACTTCGAAGATGGAACTTTGATGCTGAAGTTGGTGTAACGATTGTTGACGCGGACCGGGACGCGCTCGTTGGACGAGAAAACAATATTCAAGCATTTCTTCGTACTCACAAAACTGGTCGAGAAGCTCCACTCCTTGCATATAAAGAAAGTGGCGGCTCGGGTGGCGCCCTTCGATGGGAGCTTTTTCAGAACCACCCAGACAACATCGTTCTTGAACGTTTTATGGTTCGAAGCAGGACCGATGTATCCAACCGAACGCGGATTGCCCTACTCGAAGCACTTTTGGAAGCGGGGTCTTCACTTGCAGCAGCAGAAGTGGCCCACCGCGACATTGGTGAACATAGTGTTTGGCTTGATCTGGAGAGGCAAAGAGTAAGCCTATCAAATCTCGTAACAGCTCGTGCACCAGAGACACGGACAACTGGCCGGAGCCTAGCCTGGCTCGCGCACAGCGGGCTAGTCGACCCTGCTGCCGAAGAAAGCAACGATGCGGAGGCTCTTGATCCGTTTCGCGTAGATGTTCACGCATTTGCGTTCGCGGGCTTGAAAATCCTTCTAGGGCCACTCGCCAAGGGTCAGATCAACGATGAATTTGCGATCTACGCTCTTAACGACGACGTGAAGGAAGAGGCGGGCATTGGCCCTGCGCTGGATGCTTGGTTTGAAACGGCGCTGTCTTCCAGTCCAATAGAACGCTTCGAAAATTGCGTCGAAGCACACAGCGCCTTGCTGAAAGCGCTTTCGGAAGACCGTGAAGACGATCCGATTGACTTGCTCGCCTCGCATCGACGCCAAGAACCTTGTATGATGGGATTCCCGATTCACGAGAGTGTGGTGCCAACGAGGCCGGGCGTGACTGAATGGCGTAGCAAGCGTGGCAGTGGAACCATGCTGCGCGCACGCCTTTGGAACATTACCGACACCCAGAAGCAGGCTTCAGCGATACTGGATTTCGTTCGCCGTGGGAAATCGTTGTCTATCCTTCCGCCTACCATCGCTCCGCCAATTGTCGAATGTTCATTGGACGCCTATGGTCCGTTCCTTTGCGTCGAAGAGTTCGAAGGCGAACGCCTGTCTGACTCTGACGATGTAATCCGGAATTTAGACCAAGACGGCATTGCGAGGCTATGTCGGTCCATCGCCAAGGCCGTGCTTATTGCCCACGATCTTGACCTCGCTCATGGTGATCTTTCTCCGTCCAATATCTTGCTGGTGAAACAACCCAAAGACACTCAGTCTGAGGAGACGGAGCTATCTGTTCGGATCATTGATTGGCTCGACTTTTCGACCAAAGAGGCTGGGCGACGAGAAACTGTCGCTTATGGTGGAAACGAAGCCGATCCGATGTTGCGTGACCGGAGGGCTCTAGGTCGTATAATTTTGTCACTCGTTGAGAGCTGTACCGTCGCAGACGCTATTATTGAGGCAGCGAAAATTTTTGCTGCCGACGATGCGGGTGATGTCGGACTAAACTGGAGAGAAATTTCTCTCTTGGATATAGATGATCTACTTTCGGGAAGAGATCAGGAAGAAGTACGGATTGCTGTTCCCATCAAAGATATTCCATATGGTCAGAGCGTCTCGCCGGAAGACGGTGGCTATAGGGTTCTGTTTGACAAAACTGATGGATCTGACGGAAAAGACCCTAGCGCAAGAAGAGCAACTATCGTCGGATCTGGCTCAGCCGTTGAGGTCATTTTTGATGCTGACAGCAAGAACTTTCGTATAGCGCAAGCCCGGCGCTCATCGAACCGGCTGGAACAGTTCGCCAGCCAAAAAGGTCATCGTATCGAACTAACTCTAGTTTCCGATACCTCCGCAGCCTCTAGCGCATGGAATTTCATTCGTGATCTTCCAGGCTTTGACGCAATGTTCCCTGAGAGTGCGGAGCCTCAAAAGCGAAGCCGGCGAACTATTCTTACCATATCGCCCAAAAAAGAAACCGAAGCGGAAGACCGAAACAAAAAATTTGAACCAACTATGCCAAGCCCTTTACGGGTCTGGGATGCGATGTTGAGTGCAGAAGCCACAACTTGGCCAACTGCGACCGCGCTTTCTAGAGCTAAGCGAATGCAAAGTCGACCAGACCTGTACCAAGTCGAAGTTGAATTCGCTACCGAGCCTAATCTCCTAGAACCAGGATTGCTTGTTTCGGTAGGTGATCGAACAGTCGCTCTACTTGAGCGGGTACGTGCATCCGATGGTGTGATTGAGATTGTTTCGGATCGTGGACCGCCGTCAATTATCAAGCCGAATACCTCTTTGGAGTTCATCGATATTGGAGAGCGGTCCAACATTAGGCGTCGGCAAACGGCCCTGGCGAAAATCGTTGATGCGCCAAAGATAGCATCGCTGGAAAGATATTTTTCCGACAGAGCTCCAGCGACACTTGGTAGTTTTCTCGAAGCCAACCAGGTGACCTTCGACTATTCATTAAATCTGCCACAATCCCTAGCACTCACGAAGCTGTGGCAGCGAGGGCCTGTCTCCTTCCTCCAAGGACCCCCAGGCACCGGAAAGACGATGTTTATCGCCGCCTTCATTCATTATGCCTTAACGCAAGGAGGGGCAAAGAATGTACTGCTTACTGCGCAAACGCATGAAGCGGTTGATGGGGCTGCGGCCAGGGTCCTTGATTTATTTCAAACTCGAGGAGAAGAAATCGATCTCATTCGGATTGCTTCAAATGCGGAGAGGATCGATGGCGCGCTGAGAGACGCGCACGCAGCGGCACTCCAAGAACGTGTGCGGCAGCGCTTCTCTGCGGAACGAGCAGAACGGATCGTGGCCTTGGCTTCTCCTCTTGGCATTGAGCCAGAATTCGTTCGCGAGTGCTCAAAAATCCTACGAAGCGTGGTTGCAACGGCCGAAACGGTTGAAGCGCTCCGCTCTCAACACGACGGGTCCGACGCTGCTGAGGCTGAAATGCTAGTTCGCATGGAAGGTGTATTGGAGCGTCAGTGTGCAAACTACGGGGTCGAACCTGAACTTGGCGACAACCCACCAGCCTTGCGTTTTAGATTATTCGAAGACGCTGCAAAGCGCCATGGTGTCACACGGGCCGATGCTTCAAGGCTGGTACTTAGGTTGTTTGAAGCTGCTAACGAGTACGAGGAAGCGCTGGGGCAGCGCGGCGCTCTCGAACCAGTATTTGTGCGGACGCGGCGATTAGTCTGTGGAACCTGTGTTGGCCTCGGCGATGAAAAACTTAGCCTAATAAATGAGGCCTTTGACCTAGTCGTCGTAGACGAGGCCGCGCGTGCACAAGGAAGTGAATTAGCAATCCCACTGGTAACAGGACGAAAGGTCTTGTTGGTAGGAGACCAGAAACAACTCGAACCGTTTCTAGATCGTGAAGCATTGCAGAAGGCATCGGAGGGGCTGGGCGTCGATGAAACCCAGCTGATGCGTAGCGACTTCGAAAGGGCTTTTGGAAGCCCTTACGGCCAAACGGCGTCCGCGGTCCTAGACATTCAGTACAGAATGGCACCCGTTATCGGCCAGCTAGTCTCTGACGTCTTCTATGACGGACAGCTAAAAACCGGTCGACTAGAGCCGCAGTCGGAATGGGGGGCTCTTCCTTGGCCGTTCGATAGCGAGATATCTTGGGTTAGTACTAGCGGGAAAGAAACCGCTTGGTCTGGCCGTGTCCGCAACGACTCTGAGGTAGAGGACATCGTCGAGAGTTTAGAACGCCTTGCTAGATCAGATCAAGGTAACAGGCTTCTGGACAACCACGTAATCACACAACATAGCGAACTATTTGTGGGTGTGATTGCAATGTATGCGGAGCAAGTAGCGGCCATCCAACGGCGAGTTGCCACCTCATCTCTCGACAGGCGCTGGCGTGACCAGATCAAAATAGGGACAGTCGACAGCTATCAAGGAAAGGAAAACCCGATTGTGATGGTTTCTCTGGTCCGTGAGAATTCTAAGAAGAACATAGGTTTTCTCCGAACCGAGAACCGTATCAACGTGGCCCTAAGTCGGGCAAAGGAGCGCTTGGTAATTTTCGGTGCTCCAAGAATGTTTTCGGGTTCTGATAGCAAACTGGCGCAGGTTTTGGACCATCCATGTCTCGTGGGTCGCATCGGTCCGATTAAACGCAACGAACTGGCTGCGGAGTAAAAATGTCAGAAGACCTAACTATTTCTACCGTCTGCCTGGAAGCCAGAACACGCCGTTATCGTATTAATGCGATACTTCGGCGTAAACCGATACTGGAAGCTCCCGCTGAGGCTTGCTTGAAGGCACTCTTCATTGCTGAGCGACTCCCAGAAAGCGCATTGATGCAATACCTTGGTTTGGCTCCAGAAGAGTTCGACGTAATAGCCTCGCAATTATCAACCAATGCCCTCATCAAGAGAAGTGGTCCCGACTTGCTGCTGACTGCCGAAGGAAAGAAGGCAATAGACCCAAACTCAGAAGGTCAGAACAGAGAGCCAGTTACTGACACTATTGCCTTTGAGGATACCGCCTTCGCAGAGGCTCCGCGAGAGAAAGCCCGGCCGTGGATGCTCCCCCTGGAAACCACGAAGCTACATGAAGATGGGCGCCCCGAGGCCGCACAAGCATTTCGCGATGGTTTTTTTGCTTGGCGAGCACGAAAATACTCGGAGAGGAGCGGTGACATTTCTTCTCAAGCCATTGGCTTAGCGCGAATTGCAAATATCGTCCCACTTGGGCGCGGTTCCGCTGCCATAAGTGCGCCAGTGGTATTGGCGCCCACTTCGGACGCAGCATTCGTAGATGTATCTAGAATCAATCTGGGTACTTTGACGTCTCCTGAGCGACGAGAGACATGCGCTGAGGCGTTCCGGAAAGAAATCATCGCTGCGTCGACTCCGCAAGACGGAGAAAAAGCCATCTCGTGGATCGGACGAATGATACAAGAAGTTCCAGGTGCACCCGCTCTAGACCCGGTAGACTGGGCTCGCCGCGTGCGATCTAGCGAAATAGTTTCGGCTGGCCAAGGACAGCTGGTATCGCAGTCTATACCATCTTTTTTAATATCAGGCGGGGTTGACACAGAGGAGCTTGATTCAAGTTTGGATGAGCCATCCATCGCGTTTTGGTCACCACCGGAGGGAGATTTCTGGCGTCTTGACGCAGACATTGAACCTGCGATTAGACGTCTTTCGCAGAACGCAAGGCGGTTCAGAGACACTAAGGAGAATGGCCTCTGTGCCGTATTTCGCATCCGAAAAGGAAAGGAGCGGGACACCGAGTATACCTGGCAGCTTAGGCAAGCAAATGGCCCCTTTGGAGCTTCACTGTTTCGTTCAACGCCAGCATCCGACTCCACCCGATTGCCTTTGGGATTGGGCGAAGACTTACCTCAGGCTCTTGAGCTACTGCTCAAACCCGGCCATTGGGTTATTGCAGTGTCGCACATGGCCGCCGAGCGGGCACCCATTCCGATCCCTGTTGGGGTAGCGACAGATGATCCTCAAGCAGTCCAGCGCGTTGAGAGACTTTTTCGTAATATGGTAGCTACGTCTAAGGATGAAGACTGGCGTGTCACTGGCGATCGCAAATCTTTGGAGCGCGTATTCAAGAGTGCTTTGGAAGCCACAGAGTCGGAAAATAGCTAATCTATGCCAGATCCATAATCAGAGCAGTTCTTCCATGAAGTCCCTTGTTGCATTGCGAGTGGAACCTTTTGCGAGGCAGGGCACTCTGATCCGTGCCCAGCCAGAATTCCGCTCAATTCTGCGAACTTGCTGCATCACCGTGACCCGCCCCACCGGAGTGGTTCGGTTTGAGTGTTAGTGCATGATTGGCCTCTGGTCTATCGGGACGGTGGTTTTCGGGGCCGGCGGACGATAGCCAAAGACGAGGCTACTCGAATTTGATATCTGTCATGCGAACCCGACGGGAACTACGATTCCGAAAGGCTGAATTACAGCATCGACTGTAAAGACTGACTCAAGGAAGGGAGAAAGTGGGGTAGGAGTTGGGGTATGAAGCAGTTTTGATCTTGGCAAAATACATTAAGATCAAGTTTTTGGCCATTGAACATGATTCCGCCCCCGGCACCATTTCCAGAATATCCATGTAAAATGAGATGCCGATGTACGATCTGGCCCCAACGATGGGCAAATCGTGAAAGCATTGGGCAGTATTGTCTTGGTTTTCGCTGGCGACGGGTGGCGATGGGGTCTTTGGGCGTGTGTTGAACCCTGCGCGTTTATCAAGGAAACGCGGCATTGACCCGTTCGGCCGCGGGGCCGTCTTGCAGAAAAAGCGCCAAGGCTTGACGGGCCAGTGGCTCGCAGACCTCCGAGATGGTGGATGTCAGGATCAACCGTTCGACAGCCACCTCGGCGCCGCCTGCCGCGTGGCCCGCCTCGGCGTGCCAGATCGTGGTCTTTTCCACCCAGGCCATCAGCGGCGCATGATGGGCAATTGTATCGCGGTAAAGCTTGTCCTCGGGCGTGCCCGCGATGATTGCGGCACGTTGCACGGGGTCCAGACTTCGAGGAACATCGACAGGGTCCATCGGGCCATTCTCGTGCAGCGCCATATTGATGTCGCCTTCCAGGCTGAATGTCTGGATAGACATCGCCTTGGTGATCGGTGGTGCGACCAGGTCCAGCACCTTGCCCAGATACATGTCATCCGCCAGATTTTCGGTGCGCGGTGTCGGGTGCCACAGGGCCTCATCAAAACCCTCGGTCTCGCGCAGCAAGGCGAGCCAGTATCGCTGGGCTTGAATGAACTGCGCAGGGTCTTCGTAATAGCGGGCGAAGGGGAAGTCCGGCACGTCACGGAAACGATGGATTATCATGTGCATTCCTTCTGCTATCGTTAAGGCGACGGATCATTTCTGTGGCCGTCAAACGTCACCAAAAGCACGCCCCGCTGTCACCTCAAGGTCTATCCGGGGGGCATCGCGGCTTGCCGCAGTGTTGCGCCGCACCTGACCTGCTTCATTGATCCCCCAGCCGATGGTATAGAAAGCACCAAAGCCACTGGCGGGGGACGATCTCACGTGCTGGCTCATTCTGCTGAAACAGGGGCCGCGCAGTCCGGTACCTTGGAAACTGATCGCCTGCGTTTTGATGAGCAACGCGGAAACCTTGACCAGGCCCACCGGGCGCAAGGGTTCGTGGCAGGGTTCTGACCATGCTTCGGACGTCTCGACACGACGAGGCTCCTGCGATGCGCGATATCCCTGCGCCTGAAACCGCCTGCGATGCGGACCATCGCAACGGCGCTCCTCGGTCCGGGTGCCGTCGTGGGGGGTGGGCACGGCGGAGGCTTGCGTTTCGGTCTCATCGGCAAAGGGGTTGCGGATATTGTCCACGGCCTGCGATCCGCCCTCGACCATCGCCTCGCCCATTGTTTGCGTGGCGCGTTGTCCGGCGGGCGTCATAAGCCAGATCGCCCCTGCGACCAAAGCCGCGCCTCCGACGTGAACGGGTGCCGCAGCAGCGGGTGCAGCCATGTCATCTCTCTCCTTGGAGCGGTGCCTGTTGCAGCGCCGCGAAATAGCTTTCGCGCAGCATCGCGATCCGTTGCGACATCGGCACCAGCGGATTGCGCATCTTCGCCCCCCGCGCATAGGTATTGGCATGATGGGCCTGCGCCAGACCGACCTGGGCACAGCGTTTGGCCAGTAGCGCCTCGACCTTTCGCACAATCTGCCTGTCCGCGGTTTTCCGCAGGATCGCCTCGTCCTGCGCGGTCGGGCTGGGATCGGGGGTTTGCGCCTCGGGGGGAAGGGGGCCGTCGCGCGTGAACCGCTCCAGCCCTGTCGCGCCCTGTGTCGCCAGCAGGAAAGCCTCGACCAGCGGCGCGTCACCCTGCGCCCCGAAGAAGCGCGCGACGTGCTGGGGCATGCTGGCGCATCCGTCGAAGTAATCGAACAACACCTGCCCGTCCCAGAACCGGAACAATGGGCTTGACCCGTCGGCGCGCCGCAACAGGATATATCGGCACCGCAGACCGCGGTTTCCGACACAGGTAAAAGTAGTTCGTCGATACTCATCAATACACCCTCGGTCAAAACGCTGGCCCTGACGCAAAGAACTGCGTCGGACGTGTCAATTCACCTTTGCGCGGCCTCAGTCGCTGTGCGCATTGGCCTGTGCATAGGCGCGGGCGAAAGCCGTCAGAAATGCGTCCAGCATTCCGTGTTCGCCCAGATTTTCCTTGTCTTCCCAACGCTTGACGAAAAGGTCCCAGAACTTGCCCTTGCGCGAACCGCCCAGCAGGTTCCCGGTTGTCTCGGCTGCCTCGATCTGTTCCGGCGAAAGCCCTTCCAGCACACTGGCCAAGGCCGGTTGCAGGGCGGCAAAGACCGCCAACTGGTGCGCACTGAGATCCTTGAGGGCGTTCTTGTACCCGTCCGGCCCGGTCATGAACCCGTCACGGGGGCGCAGGAACATCGCCTCGATTGCCTGTTCCGCATCAGGCAGGAACTTCATCGGATTGTTGCCGGTGGCGCTGCGCATCGTGCGTTCGCCGCCCTTGGTGAAATGTTTGACGTTCGAGCGGTCATGTAGCATGCGCATGATCTCTTCCGTCGAGACTCGGACGACCTGTCCCAAAAGATGCGCCAGCGCATTGGCATGCACGCCCTGGGCCGCCGCTGGATTGAGGCCGGCACCAGCGCAAAAGGCCGCAACGATGGCGTCCTGACCGGCAGGGTCCACGGGCGCCGCGGGCTGGCTGGCGAAGGGCGGCACCGGTCCTTTCGCGGGCATGACCGCCTGTGGAGATGGGGCAGCGGGCCCGGGGCGCGGAGCAGGCTGGTCGGTCAGGCCGGGCATCTGCAAGGCGGGCGGCGGCGCATGCGTGCCGAACGGGGGCATCGTCACAGGTGGTGCGTTCCGGGAACTGCCGGGCTGCTGCAGTCCGGGATTATATGGCGCGGGCGATGGCATGTTCGCCTGCAGTGCCGGCTGATGCGGCATGCCGGGCGTCTGGATCGCCGGGTGCGGCGCACTGCCCGGATGATGGCTTGGCTGTTGCAACGGTATGAAATCGGAACCGATGCCCTGCACCGGCGTCACGGCTGGTGCGGCGGGCATCGGGTTGACCGATGGGGTCGCAGCCCCTCCGAATTCCCAAGGGTCAACATCCTCGGCGATCGCGGGCGGCGCAGCCCATGCCGGTTGATGTGGCGGGGCGGCATGGGTTTCGAAGGGCGGCGCCATTGCCGCGACCTGCACGCCGATGATGTAATGCCCCACCTGCAGACGCTCGCCATGGCGCAGGCAATAGGGCCCTTCCAGCCGATGGCGTTGACCTTGGACGAAGGTTCCGTTGGTCGAAACGTCGGTGATCCAGTAGTGGCCGTCAGAGAATGAAATGTTGAAGTGATGCGACGAGATATGTTTTGCGGGATCGGGCAGCACCCAGTCCATGCCGCGTCCGCGACCCACGCTGGCTGACCGTCGATCCAGCGACAGCCACAGAGGACCGCCATCTTCGAGCGAGTCGTAATTCTCGATGCGCAGCGTCAGGGTCATGGGGTCACTTTGTAAAAACAGCACTATTCACGGTCTTGGAGAATGGCACGGAAGAGCCGGTAAGCTCAATAGATCCTGAAAAGGGATACCGCCTGTTCAATGAAGCGCGCCAGCCGGACAGGGCGGCGCGACAGGTCCGAGCCCGCCAGACAGGACAGCACCGCCGTATTGATCGCGCGCGGGGTGCGATAGGCAGGCACTGGCGCCGGATCGTTGGGGGCCACAGCACCGCCGGACCAGCCGACCGCCAAACCCAGGTAAACCGCAGGAGAGCGTACCGGCGCGTAAAGGGCGGCCTTCATCGTGCGGTATCTGTTCTCGTTATCCGGATAGGTGGTCCATGTCGCGACCAGTTCCATCATGGCGCGGTCCGCCGGGCTGAGGTCGTCGGACGCTTGCCGAAGGCATTCATAGCTCCACCAAATCGCCATCTTCGGCAGGGCCGCATAGGCTGTGAAGGTAACCGCCTCTTCCGGCGTCGTTGATCCACGCAGGCGATAGAGAAAGTCCAGCGCATCTTCGCCCTCGCGCGGGCGGTGCTGGGTCATCTGCGCCAGCGACGGCATATGGGTATATAGTTCCTGCGGCGTATCATAGCGCAGGGCAGACACGGGGGGCTGTGTCTTGTCGGGTTCGATTTCGGGTTCGAGCGTGTCGGAGGCCATGCCTGACTGTTCCTTGTTGATTGCCGCGCCGTCAATTGTTTTTGAAGCGACCCTGTACTTTAGGATTGGTCGGTGCCGGCGCGACGCGGCAGGTCGCTGCATCGGACCCGCGATGTCTCGGGTCGCCGGACGGAATGCATGGGCGCGCGTGGAGGGTGCTTGACAGGGGGCTGCGGGCGGTCAAGTGTTCTACCTATCGTTAGGTAGAAAAAGTTGCATCCCATGCCAGTCGCAGATCCATCGGTTCAAGGCCGCGCCGCAAGCAGCACGAAAGCCACCCGCGCCGTCGCGCGGCCTGATCAGATCATGGATATCGCGGCGCGCCAGTTCCGCGCGCGCGGATATGCGGCCGTATCCCTGCGCGACATCGCGACCGAAGCGGGGATGCGCACACCCAGCCTTTATTACCATTTCCCGTCAAAGGATGATCTGGTCATCGCCGTCATGAACCGCGGGATCACCGTGGTGCGCAAGGCCGTGACAGCCGCGCTTGCCGCCCTGCCACCGGAAACGGAGGCCTTTGCTCGGCTGGGCACGGCCATGCGCGCCCATCTGCGCGCGCTTCACGGGCTGAGCGATTACACCTCGGCCAATGTGCGCATCTTCGGGCAATTGCCCGAGGCTCTGCGCCGCGCCAACCTGCCCGAGCGGCGCGCCTATCAGGCGATCTGGGCGGATCTGCTGTCGCCGACCTGCGCTGGTAACCCCGAGGTTCTGGCCGTCCGCGTTCCCTTCGTGATCGGGGCGCTGAACGCCACGCTGGAATGGTTCGACCCGGCGCGGGGCGATCTTGACGCGCTGGCCGATCAACTGGGCCGCGTCCTGCTGACCGGCCTGAAAGAGCAGGGGGGCCAGTGATGTTCCAGACGGCGATCCGCCCGGACAGCGACGAATTTTGCGCCAACAGGGCGGCCTACCGGGTGCTGACCGATGAATTGCGCGCCCGTATCGCGCAGGTGACGCAAGGCGGCACCCCGGCCCATGTCGCCCGGCATCTGGCGCGCGGCAAGCTTCTGGTGCGTGACCGGATCGACAGGCTGTGCGATCCGGGGACCGCTTTCCTGGAACTGTCCAGCCTTGCGGCCTGGGGGCAATATGGCAACGAGGTGCCGGCCGCCGGGATCGTCACCGGGATCGGGATCGTTCAGGGGCGGCCCGTTGCGATCATCGCCAATGACGCCACCGTCAAGGGGGGCAGCTTCTTCCACGAGACGGTCAAGAAGCACGCCCGCGCCCAGGAAATCGCGGCCAACCTGCGGCTGCCCTGTCTGTACCTGGTCGATTGCGGCGGCGCCTATCTGCCCGAACAGGACCGCGTCTTTCCGGATCGCGACCATTTCGGCAACGCCTTCTGGCGGCAATGCCGCATGTCGGCCTCGGGGCTGGCGCAGATCGCCATCGTCTTTGGTGGCTGCACGGCGGGCGGGGCCTATATCCCCGCGCTGGCCGATCAGGTGATCATGGTTGAGGGCAATGCCCGCATTCATCTGGGCGGGCCCTCGATCGTCAAGGTCGCCATCAACGAGGATGTCGACGGCGAGACGCTGGGCGGCGCGGCCATGCACACCACCGTATCCGGTGTCAGCGATCACCGGGTGACCAATGAGGCCGAGGGGCTGGATCTGCTGCGGCGTCTGGTGGCCGATCTGCCCGATCCGCGCGCGGGCTGGGCACCGCCGCGCGCGCCCGCGCCGCCGGTGCTGGACGCGGCCGAAATGCCCGGCATCGTCAGCGCCGATCCCAAGCGCCCCTATGATGCGCATGAGATCATGGCCCGGCTGGTCGATGACAGCGCCCTTTCCGTGTTCAAGCCCGAATGGGGCGCCAGTGCCGTCTGCGCCTTCGGCGCGATCCACGGCTGCCCCGTGGGCATCATCGGCAACAATGGCGCGCTGGTGTCAGAGGCCGCGCTGAAGGCCGCGCAATTCATCCAGATCTGTGATCAGCGACGCATCCCGCTGCTGTTTCTGCACAACATCACCGGCTTCATGGTCGGTACCGCAGCCGAGCGGGGCGGTATCGCCAAGGACAGCGCCAAGATGGTCTATGCCATGGCCAACGCCCGCGTGCCCAAACTGTCGCTGATTGTCGGCGGATCCTACGGGGCGGGCAATTACGGCATGTGCGGGCGCGGGTTCCGGCCCGATTTCCTGTTTGCCTGGCCCTCGGCCCGGCTGGCGACCATGTCGGCCGATATCGCGGCCAACGTGATGCTGGAGTTGCGGCGCGGCAACCTGCGCCAGCCCCCCGCACAGGCCGAACTCGACGCGATCGAGGCGCAGGTGCGCGCGCAATATGGCGAGCAGAGCGATCCCTATTACGCCACTTCGCGGCTGTGGGATGACGGTATCATCGAGCCGGAACAGTCGCGCGATGTGCTGGGCCTGTGCCTGTCCCTGCTGGCCTCAAGGCCCGATGACGCCCATTTCGCCCCCGTCTACAGGATGTAAGCCATGCATGACTTCGAAACCTTGACCCTGGCGACGGATGCCCGTGGCGTGGCGCGGCTGACGCTGAACCGGCCGGACAAGCACAATGCCCTGAATGCCGCGCTGATCGCCGATCTGGCGCGGGCCGCGGCGCTGCTGGCGGCGGATGACGCGGTGCGCGTCGTGGTGCTGACGGGGGCGGGGGCCAGCTTCTGCGCGGGCGGCGATATCGGCTGGTTCCGGGATACGCTGGCGCTGGACCGGGCGGGGCGCGTGGCGCAAAGCGCCGACCTGGGTCACATGCTGGCGGCGCTGGCGCATCTGCCCAAGCCCCTGATCGGGCGCATCCAGGGACCGGCCTATGGTGGCGGCGTCGGCATGATCGCGGTCTGCGATGTAGCCATCGGTGCGGATGACGCGCGGTTCGGGCTGACCGAGGTGCGGCTTGGCCTGATCCCGGCCAATATCTCGCCGCATGTGATCGCCCGGATCGGCGCGGCGCGTGCGCGTGCCACGATGCTGTCGGGTGCGCTGTTCGACGCGGTTCATGCCGAACGGATCGGGCTGCTGGATCGCGCCGTGCCTGCCGCCGATCTGGATGCCGCGGTCGAGGATGTGATCGCCGCGCATCTGCAGGCCGCACCCGGCGCCGTGGCCGCGACCAAGGCGCTGATCCGCGATGTGGCGGCCACGCCCGCGCAGGGTCATGTCGCGCTGACCGCCGAACGGCTGGCCGATGCCTGGGACAGCGCCGAGGGCAAGATCGGGATCGACGCGTTCCTGTCGCGCCAGACCCCACCCTGGCGGCGCGGCGCATGAGTTTCGACAGCGTCCTGATCGCCAACCGGGGCGAGATCGCCCGCCGCATCATCCGCGCCTGCAAGACGCTGGGTCTGCGCGCCGTCGCCGTCTATTCCGAGGCGGACCGCGATGCGCCCTATGTTCATGAGGCGGATCTGGCGCTGCCCATCGGCCCGGCCGAGGCGGCGCAAAGCTACCTTGATCCCGCCCGTCTGCTGGATGCCGCGCGGCGCGCGGGCGCACAGGCGGTGCATCCCGGTTATGGGTTTCTGTCCGAGAATGCCGATTTCGCCCGCGCCGTGGTACAGGCCGGGTTGGTCTGGATCGGCCCTTCGGCGGAGGTGATCGCGCTGATGGGATCGAAAGCCGCCGCCAAGGCCGAGGCGCAGGCGGCGGGTGTGCCGATCCTGCCCGGCTATCGCGGCACGGATCAGTCCGATGCCACCCTTGCCGCCGAAGCGGCCGCCCTGGGCGCGCCATTGCTGATCAAGGCCAGTGCGGGCGGTGGCGGGCGCGGCATCCGGCGGGTGGATGACCTGGCCGATTTCCCGGCGGCCCTTGCCGCCGCCCGGCGCGAGGCGCAGGCCGCCTTCGGCAATGCCGATGTCCTGCTGGAGCGTCTGCTGACAGGTGCGCGCCATGTCGAGGTGCAGGTGCTGGCCGATCATCACGGCACGGTGCTGCATCTGGGCGACCGGGATTGCTCGGTGCAGATGAACCACCAGAAACTGATCGAGGAGGCGCCCGCGCCGGATATCCCCGCGCGGACCCGCACGGCCATGGCCGAGGCTGCGGTCAGGCTGTCGGCAAGGATCGGCTATCGCAATGCGGGGACCGTCGAATACCTCTATGATCCGGTCGGCGGCGATTGGCATTTCCTTGAAATGAACACCCGCCTGCAGGTCGAACATCCGGTGACCGAGGCGGTGACCGGCATCGATCTGGTGGCCTGGCAGATCCGCATCGCGCAGGGGCAGGCCTTGACCCTGGCGCAATCCGAAATCCGCGCCGAAGGCGCTGCCATCGAGGCGCGGATCGCGCTGGACGGGGCAGGGGGCAGCGCGGTGACCCGCTGGCATCTGCCCGATCTGCCGGGCTTGCGGCTGGACAGCGCCGTCAAGGCGGGCAGCTCGGTGTCCCATCATTACGACCCGATGATCGCCAAACTGATCGCCCATGGACCGGATCGCGCCACCGCGCTGGCGCGTCTGCGCGCGGGTCTTGCGGCGCTGCAAACGGGCGGGATCGGGACCAATGCGGCGCAGGTGGCGGGGCTGCTGGCGACCGCCGATTTCGCGGCGGCGCATCTGGGCACGGACTTCGTGGCCCGGCACCCGCTGGCCGAGGCCTGCGCCCCCGGCGATGACATGCGCGCGCTTGGGGCGCTGGTGCTGGCGCTGGTGGCGGACAGGAACCGCCGCGCACAGGCGCATCTGGGCCCCTGGGGGCAACTTGGCAGTTGGCGTGTCACGGCCCCGGCGGGGCGTGGCGGCACAAGCTGGCATGTGATCGAAGGCACCGAATGCGCCGTGCGCCGGACAACCGCCGGACATGAGGTCACCGACGGCGAGGGCGCGGTCTTGCTGCGCGCCACCCATGCCGGGTTGCAGGGTGATCTGCTGGACCTCGAGGTGGACGGGATGCGGCGGCGGATCGCGGTTGCCTTGAGTGCGACAGGGATCACCCTGACCGCAGGGCTGGCAAGCGCCCGCATGTCCCATGGTCGGCAGGGCACCGGCGCGGGTAAATCCACGGGCGGCACCGATATCGCGGCGCCCATGCCAGGCCTTCTGGCCGAGGTGCTGCATCCCATTGGCGCAAGCCTCAAACAGGGCGATCCCGTGCTGATCTTCGAGGCGATGAAGCTGATGCAGACCATGACCGCGCCCTGCGACGGCATCCTGACCGAACTGCCGCACGCCGCCGGCGCAACCGTTCCCGCCGGAGCCTTGCTGGCCCGGCTGACCCCTGACGAGGATACACAGACATGACCGACATGCCCTTTCTGACCGATGAGCATCGCATCTTCCGCGATCAGCTGCGCCGCTTCGTCGAGGACGAGGTCCGCCCCCATGGCGATGCATGGGAAGCGGCCGGCCAGATCCCCCGCGAGATCCTGCGCCGCATGGGAGAGCTGGGGTTCCTGGGCATCCGCTACCCCGAAGCCTATGGCGGGGCGGGCATGGACACGCTGGCCACGGTCATCTTCGCCGAGGAACTTGGCCGGTCCGGCTATGGCGGTTTCGCGATCACGGCGCTGGTGCATACCGACATGGCCTCGCCGCATCTGGCCAATGCGGGCACGGAGGATCAGCTGGCGCGCTACATGCCTGATATCATTGCAGGAAAGAAAATCACTGCCGTGGCTGTCACCGAACCGGATGCAGGCTCGGACGTGGGCGGGATCAAGACCCGCGCGCGGCTGGATGGGAACCACTGGGTGCTGAACGGGCGCAAGCTTTACATCACCAACGGGGTTCTGGGGGATCTCTATTTCGTGGCTGCGCGCACCGACATGGCGCAGAAATCCTCGCGCGGGACGACCATCTTCATCGTCGAGAAGGGCACGCCCGGTTTCACCGTGGCGCGGCCGCTGGACAAGTCGGGCTGGCGCAGTTCGGACACGGCCGAACTGCTGTTCGAGGATGTGCGCATCCCGGCCGATCAGGTGCTGGGCCAGATCGACGGCGGTTTCTACGCGATCATGCAGAATTTCCAGAACGAGCGCATCGTGCTGGGCGCACAGGCCATGGGCGAGGCGCTGCGCGCGCTGGAGATCACGCTGGATTACGTCAAGGACCGCAAGGCCTTTGGCGCGACGCTCTGGGACAAGCAGGCGATCCGGCAGCGCCTGTCGCAGCGCTGGGCCGAGGTGGCAGCGGCGCGCGCGCTGGTCTACCAGACGGCCGCGGCGCTGGATGCCGGGGGCGACTGTGTGCGCGAGGTGTCGGCGATCAAGGCGCTGTGCGGCGATCTGGTCAACAAGGTGATGTATGACTGCCAGCAATTCCACGGCGGCTTTGGCTACATGTCCGGCACCGAGATCGAACGCATGGTGCGCGACGCCCGCGTGCAGGCCATCGGCGGCGGCGCCACCGAGGTGATGCTGGAGGAAATCGCCAAGCGGCTGTAACCGGCGGGCGCGTAAGTCGGCTTTGGCGCGCCTCAGCCCTTGGTGGTCAGATCGTTGTTGAGATCGGGCAGCAAACGCTTGTGCTTGCGCATCTCGGTCAGCACCTCGCCGAAGGTGCGCAGGCCGCGCGCCTCGAGCATCGGGATCATGCGCAGAAAGACGTCGCGCGTGGCGATGGCATCACCCAGGGCGGTGTGGCGCACCTCGTCGGGCAACACGATCTCGAGCCGCTGGGCGATTTCATCCAGCGTATGCCCCTCGGTGCCGCCGAAGAGGATGGCGGACAGCAGAACCGTATCAAGGACCGGGTTGTTGAACTCCGCCCCGATGCTGGCGGCATGGCGGTGAAAGAAGGCCATGTCGAAAGGCGCGTTATGCGCGACCAGCACCGCATCGCGGGCGAAGCTGTGAAAGCGGCGCCCGGCGCGGGCCATGTCGGGTGCGTCCTTGACCATCGCATCGGTGACGCCATGCACGGCGGTCGATCGCGCGGGGATCGGTCGGCCCGGATTGACCAGCGTGTCCAGAACCTCGCCGCCCGCCTGCTGGCCGTTCACGACCCGCAGCGCGCCGATCTGGACCACCTCATCCCGGTCGGGCAGAAGGCCTGTCGTCTCGGTGTCGAAGATCACATAGCTCAGATCGCGCAGCGGCACATCGAGGATGTCTCCCGAAGCCTGGCGCGTGTTCATCTCGAAATCATAGACCACGGGCCGGGCGGGCGTGGTTTCACGCGGAACCGGAAAGCTGAGCATGTAGCCGGCCCCGGTGCCCAGATCATGCAGCGTCACGTCGAACAGCTGTGCGCCATTGGCGGTGACAAGTTGCTGGTCCAGCGTGCTGCCGCCGCTGTCGGCCAGGTTCTGCAGCGCGGTGCGCAGGTAGGTTTCATCGAAATAGTCGAAGATGCGCTGCCCCAGACCCAGGTGGTGCTGTTCGTCCAGCATGGCGGCGGCGTGACCGTCATACAGCGTGATCCGGTGATCGCTGCCCACCATCAGCACGGCGGCGGGGATCGCCGACAGGATGCGGGTCAGTTGCTCACGCTCGGACATCAGCCGCGCGGTGTGGCGGGCGATATCGGCATCGGCGCCCGTGCGCGCCTCGCCCAGCCGCGAGGTCAGGGCCGAGGCGGCAAGGGTCAGATCGCCCAGATGGCGCGCAACGGTCGTGTCGATGCCGCCGCGCATGTCGGTGGCGGCGCGCGCATGCATGGCAGCGGCCAGCCGTTCGATGGGCCGGGCCACCGTCTCGTCGAAGATCAGCCACATCAGGGCGCAGATGCCCAGGATGGCGAAACCCGCCATCAGGCCGGCGGAAACAAAGGCTGGCCGCGCTTCGGGCATGTCCAGCCGCGCGTCGGCCAGCATCAGCGCCCCGGCGACGACCAGGATGCACGCCAGGGCCAGTATGCCGAAAAAGGCCAGCGTGCGCTGTCGCGGTCCCAGTCGGTCGAACATGGTTTACCCCCCCTTGCAGACCATCGCCGTTGCGGGATCGTCCATGCCCGTCTGGTCCCAGCGCGCGACACGGATCGTGCCATCATCGTTGAACATGCCATTCGGGTCGAGCAGGGCGCTGCGCCCCTGCACGCAATCGAACACGACGGGCACGACACGCACCGGTTCCCAGCGGGTGAAGAAGATCACCCGGCTGAGCCGCAGATCGGGCTGGGTGTCATTGCGCTTGATGCCCGCGATATCGACGGCCGCGAACCTGTCCACATAGGGCACCACATAGGTCCAGGGGCTGTAGATCGCCCGGTGCTTGGCTTCCGAGACCACTTCGAAGCCTTCGGGCAGAAGGTCCAGCGTACGCGGATACCAACGGTATTCGTTGCTCAGGCTCATCAGGATCATGCCCGCGCCCGCGCCCGCGGGGATGACCCAGCGGGGCAGGCGCTTGCCGGTCAGGCGGTTCAGGATCATCACGATGCCTGCTGCGGCAAAGCCTGCGGCGATGATCGTGATTATGTCGATATACATTCGGTCGCTCCTCCCCCCGATCTTCTTGTTGCAGGCTGCGGGGTCAGCCGATCACGCCTCGTCCCTGGGTCACGGCCGATTGCATCGTCCGCACCACGACAAAGGCATCGCGCAGGTGACTGCGCTCGAATTCCGAAAGGACATTGGGTGACATGAAATTGTCGGGCCTGCCGCCCGCGCGGATCAGGGCGGCCTGATGTTCCAGCCGCGTCTGGGCGATCAGGTCATAGGCATCCAGCAGATCGCGCCCGCCGCTCTGGCTGACCAGCCCGCCGGAATGCGCGGCCTCGAGCCGGGCACGCGTGTTGACCACCTCGAGCTGGCCGCGCAGCGCATAGATGCGGCCCAGGTCCACGATGGGCACCACGCCGTTGAGCTTCATGTCGATGCGGTTCTTGTGCTCGCCGCTGCGCAGGGTCGCAAAGCCGCGCAGCAATCCCAGCGGCGGAATATGCTTGAGCGAGTTCGACACCATATGCGCGACGAAGATCGAATTGCGCGCGGCCGATTCCAGCGTCTCGCGCTGCAGGTCCTCGAAGAGCGACCGGGTGCCCCCGATGGGGCGCAGGTCGAACATGACCGAGGCCAGCATCTGCGCCTCGGGATTGGGTGTCTCGATCCAGCGGCGGAAATAGCCGCGCCAGACATGGACCGGCTGACACCAGCGCGGATTGGTCGCCATCATGTCGCCGGGGCAGTAGAAATATCCCGCCGTGTCCAGCCCGTCGCTGACGAATTTCGCAAGCTCGGCGAAATAGGGCATGTCGGCATCCGTCACCGCATCGTCCAGCATCAGGCAGTTGTCCTGGTCCGATACGCCCGTCTGTTCCTGCCGCCCCTGCGACCCGCAGGCCAGCCAGAGGTAGGGCACGGGCGGCGGCCCAAGCTGCGCCTCGGCCAGGGCCAGCAGGCGGCGGGTGGCCGCATCGGCGATATCGGTGATCAGCCGTGTCACGGTCTCGTGGCGGTTGCCGGCGCCCACCAGTTGCAGCAGCAGGCGCGGGATATGGGCGGTGACGGCCGCCAGGTCGGACGGGGCTTCGGCGCGCGCCACATCGCGCACGAGCGAGGCCGAGTTGGTGGCCTGGAACCGCGTCAGGTTGGTCTGGGTGACGATGCCCACCAGCTTGCCGTTGTCCACCACGGGCACATGGCCGAAGCGGCGTTCCATCATCATGTGCAGCACGTCCGACCCGATCGCCGAAGGGGGCAGGGTCTCGGGGTTGGCGGTCATGATCTGGCGCACCGGGCGCGAGGGGTCCAGCCCTTCGGCCACCACCCGGTTGTTGATGTCATGCAGGGTGACGATCCCCGCCAGACGCTCGCCTTCGGTGATCCCCAGCGCGGAAATCCGGTGCGAGCGCATCAGCCGGGCCGCATCCACGATCGAGGTATCGACGGTGCAGGTGATCGGATCGGAGGCCATCAGCCGGTCGACACGGGTTTCGGTCAGCGCGACGGGGCGGGCGGCATCCGCGGCCTCGCGGGCGCGGCTGCGCGCAAAGAAGCGCCGCGCGCCGTCATTGGACGCGATCAGGGCGCGGAAATCATCGGTCGGCAGGATCAGCAGCACGCCATCGCCAAGGGCGCGCGCGTTGGTGCCGGTCAGCCCCCCGCGCATCAGCCCGCGTTCGCCGAAGGAATTGCGCGCCTGCAGATGGGATACGACTTCGCCCGTGTCCGAGGTGATCTCGACCTCGCCTTCAAGGATCACATACAGGCCCTCGCAGGGCTCGCCATGGCGATAGATCACGTCATCGGTACGGATGGGCAGGGTGCGGAACTGCGCCGCGATCCTGGTCAGGTCCTCTGCGGGGAAACTGTCATAGGGATGAATGGTGCCGAGAAAGCGGCGCAGGTTGTCAGCGGAAAGTGGCATCGAACCGATCCTCGGGAATAACTCTGTTGCCTGTCGTCACCCCTGTCTAGCGCAGGCCGGCACGCGGCAACATCCTGAAAAGTGAAACGGGCGGTTCTTTCGAACCGCCCGCCCGTCTGTCTTAGTGGCCGGTGGCCGCACCCGCACCTTTCGGCACGCGGATGGATTCCACCAGGTCCTGGATTTCGCGCGGGGGCTCTTTGGTCATGCCCGACACGATATAGGCGACGCCGAAGTTCAGGATCGCGCCCACGGTCCCGAAGGAGGCGGGGGAGATGCCGAACAGCCAGTTGGCCGGCACGTTTTCCAGGGTTGCCGTACCGGGGATGAAGAACCAGCCCAGGAACAGGAAGATGTAGATGGCGGTCGAGAACAGACCCGCCAGCATGCCCGCGATGGCGCCTTCCTTGTTGATGCGCTTCGAGAAGATGCCCATCATCAGAACCGGGAAGATCGTCGCCGCGGCCAGACCGAAGGCCAGCGCCACCACCTGGGCCGCGAAGCCCGGAGGGTTGAGGCCAAGCCAGGTCGCCACAAGGATGGCAAAGCCCATCGAGACGCGTGCCGCCAGAAGTTCGCCCTTTTCCGAGATGTTCGGATTGATGGCGCCCTTGATCAGGTCATGCGACACGGCCGAGGAGATGGCCAGCAGCAGACCTGCCGCGGTGGACAGAGCAGCGGCAAGACCACCGGCGGCCACCAGCGCGATCACCCAGCCCGGAAGCTTTGCGATCTCGGGGTTGGCCAGAACCAGCATGTCACGGTCGAACTTGGTCAGTTCGTTGCCGACCCAGCCGCGCTCGGCCGCGATGGCCTGAAGTGCTTCGCTCTTGTCGTTGTAGTACTGGATGCGGCCGTCACCGTTTTTGTCCTCGAAGCCCAGCAGCCCGGTGTTCACCCAGGTGTTGATCCATGCGAGTTCAGGATTGGTGTTGATCTCTTCGACCGACAGGGCCTCGCCGTCCAGCGCGTTGCCGGCAACGGCGTTCGGCCAGAAAGTGGAGGTGATGTTCAGACGCGCCATCGACCCCACGGCAGGTGCCACGGTGTAGAGCAGTGCGATGAAGACCAGTGCCCAGCCAGCGGACCAGCGTGCATCGGCCACCTTGGGAACGGTGAAGAAGCGGATGATCACGTGGGGCAGACCCGCGGTACCGATCATCAGCGACATGGTGAAGAACACCATGTTCAGCGTCGAGGTGCTGTGTGCGGTGTACTGGCTGAAGCCCAGTTCCATCACCACCTGGTCAAGCTTTGTCAGGAAGGCGATATCCCCGCCCGACGGTGCATAGGTGCCGAACAGACCCAGCTGCGGCAGGAAGTTGCCGGTCACCTGCAGCGAGATGAAGATCGCCGGGATGGTGTAGGCGATGATCAGAACGCAATACTGTGCGACCTGCGTGTAGGTGATGCCCTTCATGCCGCCGAACACGGCATAGGCGAACACGATCGCCGCACCGATGTAGAGGCCGGTATCGGTGGACACTTCCAGGAAGCGCGCGAAGGTCACGCCCACGCCGCGCATCTGGCCGATCACGTAGGTCACCGATATCACGATCAGGCAGATCACGGCCACAAGGCGCGCGCCCTGCGAATAGAAGCGATCGCCGACGAATTCTGGCACGGTGAACTTGCCGAACTTGCGCAGATAGGGGGCAAGCAGCAGCGCCAGAAGCACGTAACCACCGGTCCAGCCCATCAGGAAGGTCGAGTTGTCGTAGCCCACGAAGGCGATCAGGCCCGCCATCGAGATGAACGAAGCCGCCGACATCCAGTCAGCAGCGGTTGCCATGCCGTTCATGACGGGCGGAACGCCCTGACCTGCGGCATAGAATTCAGCGGTCGAGCCGGCACGGGCCCAGATCGCGATGCCGATGTAGAGCGCGAAGGACGCACCCACCACCAGCAGGTTGAGAGTATACTGATCCATGGTTTCCCTGTCCCTATCTCTTATTCTTCGACGCCATGTTCCGCGTCGACCTTGTTCATGCGCCATGCGTAGAAGAAGATCAGAACCAGGAACACGAGGATCGAGCCTTGCTGGGCGAACCAGAAGCCCAGATCGGTGCCACCGACCGAGATACCCGACAGCATCGGGCGCAGCAGAATGCCGAAGCCGAACGAGCACAGGAACCAGATCACCAGGCTGATGCCGATGATCCTCTTGTTCGCGGCCCAGTAGGCGTTGTTGTCTTTTGAGTTGTCTGCCATGAAAGGCGTCCTCCCTTTTGCACGTTATCCTGAAAGGCGCGAATTGCTCCGCGCCTCCCCCTCCCGATTACGCGACCGCCTTTTCGACGATCGCGCTCAGCCCTTCGGCGATCTGCGCGATCCCGCCCATGGCGTCGATCCGCTGCAGATTGCCCTGTTCCTCGTAATAGGTGATCAGCGGCGCCGTCTGGGCGTGATAGGCCGCAAGGCGCTGGCCCACGGTTGCCGCGTTGTCATCGGCCCGCCGCGTCATGCTGGTGCCGCCACACTTGTCGCAGACACCCGCCACGGCAGGCGTCTTGTAGCTGTCGTGATAGCCTTCGCCGCAGGAGCCGCAGGTGTAGCGGCCGGCCACGCGGGCGACCATCTCGGCGTCATCCACCTCGAGCGAGACGGCGGCGTTGATCCGCTGCCCGGACTGCGCCAGCAGTGCGTCAAGCGCCTGCGCCTGCCCGGTCGTGCGCGGAAAGCCGTCAAGGATCACGCCCTTCCGGGTGTCAGGCTCTGCCAGGCGGTCGCTCAGGATCGCCAGCACGATCTCGTCGCTGACCAGCCCGCCCGCATCCATCACGGCCTTCGCCGCGCGGCCTGCATCCGTGCCGGCTGCCACTGCGGCGCGCAGCAGGTCGCCGGTGGACAGCTGCACAAGGCCGAAACGGTCCTGCAGCATGCGGGCCTGCGTGCCCTTGCCGGCCCCTGGAGGGCCCAGCAGGATCAGAACGGCGGGGCGGGTCATGGTATCGGTTCCCATCCCGCTCACGCCCGGTTCATCCGGTTTTCGATCAGATTGTCCACGACCGAAGGATCGGCCAGCGTCGAGGTATCCCCCAGCGCGCCGTAATCATTCTCGGCGATCTTGCGCAGGATGCGGCGCATGATCTTGCCCGAACGGGTCTTGGGCAGGCCGGGCGCCCACTGGATCAGGTCGGGGCTGGCGATGGGGCCGATCTCGGTGCGGACCCACTTGACCAGCTCCTTGCGCAGCTCCTCGGTCGGTTCGATCCCGTTCATCAGCGTGACATAGGCATAGATGCCCTGGCCCTTGATCGCGTGGGGATAGCCGACCACGGCGGCCTCGGCCACGTTGACATGGGCGACCAGCGCGCTTTCCACCTCGGCGGTGCCCATCCGGTGCCCGGACACGTTGATCACGTCATCGACGCGGCCGGTGATCCAGTAATAGCCATCCGCATCGCGGCGGCAGCCATCGCCCGAGAAGTAGTAGTTCTTGTAATCGCTGAAATAGGTCTTCTCGAACCGCTCGTGATCGCCATAGACGGTGCGCATCTGGCCGGGCCAGCTGTCCTTGAGGCACAGAACGCCCTCGGCGGCGGTTGTCGTGATCTCGGCCCCGGTCTGGGGGTCAAGGATCACGGGCTGCACACCGAAGAAGGGCAGGGTGGCCGAACCGGGCTTGGTCGGGATGGCACCCGGCAGCGGCGTCAGCAGGTGGCCGCCGGTTTCGGTCTGCCACCATGTATCGACGATCGGGACAGCGCCCTTGCCGACCACGTCGTTGTACCAGTTCCAGGCCTCGGGGTTGATCGGCTCGCCCACGGTGCCCAGCAGTTTCAGTGCCGACAGGTCATATTTCGTGACCGGATCGGTGCCATGGGCCATCAGTGCGCGGATCGCGGTGGGGGCGGTGTAGAACTGGTTGACCTTGTGCTTTTCGCAGACCTCCCAGAACCGGCCGGCATCGGGCCAGGTGGGAACGCCCTCGAACATCAGGGTGGTCGCGCCATTGGCCAGCGGGCCATAGACGATATAGCTGTGCCCGGTGACCCAGCCCACATCGGCGGTGCACCAGAAGATATCGCCGTCATGGTAGTCGAAGGTGTACTGATGCGTCATCGAGGCATAGACGAGATAGCCGCCCGAAGTGTGCACGACGCCCTTGGGTTGCCCGGTCGAGCCCGAGGTGTAGAGGATGAACAGCGGATCCTCGGCCGCCATCTCGGCGGGGGCGCAATAATCATCGGCTTCCAGCGCCAGCTCGTTGTAGTCGTGATCGCGCCCGTCGATCCAGGTGATCTGATCGCCGGTGCGGCGCACCACGAGGCATTTCACGCTGTCCTTGCAATGCAGCAGGGCGGCATCGGTGTTGGACTTGAGCGGGGTCTTGCGGCCGCCGCGGGGGGCATGATCGGCAGTGATCACCACCTTGGCGTCGCAGCCGTTGATCCGCGCGCCCAATGCATCGGGCGAGAAGCCCGCGAAAACGATGGAATGCACCGCGCCGATCCGCGCGCAGGCCAGCATGGCATAGGCCGCCTCGGGGATCATCGGAAGGTAGATCACGACCCGGTCGCCCTTGCGCACGCCCATGCCTTCCAGGATGTTCGCCATCCGGCAGGTGCGGCGGTGCAATTCGCTGAAGGTGATGTGCTGCGCCGCGTCCTTGGGATCATCGGGTTCCCAGATGATCGCGGTCTGGTCGCCGCGCGTGGCCAGATGCCGGTCGATGCAGTTGGCGCTGACGTTCAGCGTACCATCCTCGAACCATTTGATGTCGACCGAACCGGGCGCGAAGCTGGTGTTCTTGACCTTGGTGAAAGGCTTGATCCAGTCGATGCGCTTGCCATGCTCCGCCCAGAACGCCTCGGGGTTTGAGACCGATTCCGCGTACATCGCCTTGTACTGCTCTGCGGTGACATGGGCATTGGCCACAAACGCGGCTGACGGGGCGTACAGGGTATCGGTACTGGTCGGGTTGGTCATGAATCCTCCGTTCGTCTTCCGGGCCCGCGGGCCCCTGACACGGCTGCGATTTACGCAAGCCAAGTCATCTCCTCGGGCGTGAATTTACCACAGAGATGTCATCTTTATATAAGATACTGTTTTTTATTGTTTATTTAGTAAATTAATTATCAGTTTTCAAAAATTTTTGTAAATTTTTTCGGCATCACAGAAAATTTACCGCGTAATTTGGGGTTTGGCGGCGCAAGAATCTGTCGTGGTGGCACGCATAGTATACCACAGTATGCCGAAATTGCCGTTTTTCCGCAGATTTCCCGGTTCGCGCCGCTGCGCCGCGCGGCGCAAAAATGACGCAGCGTCACGAATCTGTCAGACAGGTTGCCCTTTATCCGGGTCCCCGGATTCGGCGGGGTGCTTGCCTGTCCGGACCGGGGCGGTACAGTCGGCGCCGGGGGCTGAAAGGGAGGGGACCACATGGCACAGCACAAGGCCGACACGGCGATCGGACTGGCGCGGGGCTTCGTGTTGGCGCAGCCGCCGGCGGGGTTTGTCGCGGACCCGTTTCCCACCTATGCCGCGCTGCTGGCCCATGCGCCGGTGCTGCCGCAACCCGACGGATCCGTCCTGATCAGCCGTCATGCCGATCTGGACCGGATCTATCGCGATACCGCCTTGTTCCGGTCCGACAAGAAGGCGGCCTTCGCGCCCAGGTTCGGCCTCGGCACCCCGCTTTACGAGCATCACACCACATCGCTAGTCTTCAACGATCCGCCGCTGCACACCCGTGTGCGCCGCATCATGAGCGCCGCGCTGACGCCGCGTGCCATCGCGCGGATGGAGCCCGGACTGATCGCCACTGTGGACAGTTTGCTGGACGGGTTGGCGGCGCGCGCCGCCGCGGGCGACACCCCTGATCTGATCGAGGAATTCGCATCCTCCATCCCTGTCCAGATCATCGGCAATCTGCTGGACATCCCGCAATCCGAACGCGGGCCGCTGCGCGACTGGTCGCTGGCGATCCTGGGCGCGCTGGAGCCTGTCCTGTCCGCGGATCAACTGTCGCGCGGCCATGCGGCGGTAACGGAGTTCTGCACCTATCTGAAGGATCTGGTTGCCCGCCGCCGCGCCGCGCCCGGCGATCCCGAAACCGATGTGCTGACCCGGTTGATCACGGGCGAGGGGGGCGATGGCGGCACCCTGTCCGAGGTCGAATTGCTGCAGAACTGCATCTTCATCCTGAACGCCGGGCACGAGACGACGACGAACCTGATCGGCAGCGCCTTGGCGGCCCTGCATGATCATCCCGATCAGAAGGCGCTGTTGCTGGCCGATCCGGACCTTGCGCCCTCGGCCATCGAAGAGGTGCTGCGCTACCAGTCGCCCAACCAGCTGGGCAACCGCGAGACGACGGCGCCGGTGACCATCGGCGATCTGGATATTCCCGCAGGCACCAACCTGCATCTGTGCATCGGCGCGGCCAATCGCGATCCGGCGCAGTTTCCCGATCCGGACCGTTTCGACATCACCCGCAAGCCCAATCGCCACCTGGCCTTCGCGGGCGGGCCGCATGTCTGCGTGGGGCTGACGCTGGCGCGGCTTGAGGGGCGGATCGCCCTGTCGCGGTTTCTGGCGCGCTTTCCCGACTTCAGGTTGACCGAAGGGCGCAGGCATGGCGGACGGCTGCGCTTTCGCGGCTATGCGGCGCTGCCCGCGCGGCTTGTCTGAGCGCTAGAACGCCGTGGCCGAGCGCGCGGCCTGATCGTATTGGCCTGACATGGTGCGCAGCAGCGTCGCCAGCTTGCTGATCTGTTCGGGTTCAAGCCCGAGTTCCAGCACGGGTTTCAGCAGAAGATCCTCGCGGATTTCGCGGTAACGGGCGCAGGCGGCTTGTCCCGCCTCGGTTGCCTCGACCGTCTTTTCCTTGCCGCGCCGGCCTTCCTTGACCAGCCCCGCCTTGGTTAGCTTCTTGATGGCATAGTTGACCGTATGCGTATCCTCGACATTCAGGACAAGGCAGATATCGGCTAGTTTCTTGGCCCGCCCGCGATGGCGCACGGTGTGCAGCACCAGCACGTCCAGCGGCGACAGATCGGGAAACCCCGTGGCGGCCATGGCGCGCACCATCCAGCGGTTGAAGGCATGACCGGCGATGATCATGCCGAATTCAAGCTCGGATATCTCGGCAAAGGAACCCTCTGCCAGATGTGCGGATGAAACGATGGGGCCAAGCGATGATGTCATGGGGCAAGGATGATCGACATTTATAAAATGTCAACATTTTGTTGACGTATTCTAAAAGTCAGGCACTATGGTTGTCGGAATCGGAGGCTCTCCGGCATGTCAGGCCAGACCGGATGGGCCAAAGGTCTCTGCGCCACTGGGCGCAGGCCAGAACCGGGACGAGGCGCAAGACCTCGCCCTCAGCGCCCGCATCGCCGGGCTCCAACCGGGAGACAGACAATGACAAGGATGACCAGAACACTGACCGGCCTCATGACTGCCACGACCCTCACCGCCGCTGCGGTGGCCCCTGCCATGGCTGAAACATGGGACATGCCGCTGGCCTATTCGGCCACCAACTTCCATTCCGCCGTGGCCGCCGAATTCGGCAAATGCGTGACGACCGGAACGGGCGGCGACATCACCATCGCGACGCATCCTGCAGGATCGCTGATCGCGGGCAACGACATAAAGCGCGCGATCCAGACCGGGCAGGTGCCGATCGGCGAGCGTCTGATGTCCGCGCATCAGAACGAAAACGCGGTCTTCGGCTTTGACAGCATTCCGTTCCTGGCCACGTCATTCGCCGATTCCGCAAAGCTGTGGGAAGCCGCCCGGCCGACGGTGGAAAAGGTGCTGGCGGATCAGCAGCTGACGCTGCTTTACACCGTGCCATGGCCGCCGCAGGGCATCTATTTCAAGAAAGAGGTCAATTCCGTCGCCGACATGGCCGGCACGAAGTTCCGCGCCTATAACGCCGCCACCGCCCGCCTGGCCGAACTGACCGGCATGCTGCCGGTGCAGATCGAAGCCGCCGAACTCAGCCAGGCCTTGGCCACGGGTGTTGCGGATTCCATGATTTCCTCGGCGGCGACGGGGTATGACAACAAGCTGTGGGAAAGCCTGACCCATTTCTACGAGGTCGATGCCTGGTTGCCCCGCAACTACATCATGGTGAATTCCGGTGTCTGGGACGGGCTGTCGGATGCGAACCGTGCAGTCATCACCGGCTGCGCCGAGCTGGCCGAATATGCAGGCAACTGGCGGTCGCGCGAGTATACCGGCTTCACGCTGCAGGGCCTGCGCGATGGCGGCATGACGGTGGAACCCGCATCGGACACGCTGAAGGCGGGCCTGCAGGAAATCGGTGTGACCATGACCGAGGAATGGCTGGCCGCCGCGGGCGAAGAAGGTCGCGCCATCGTCGAGGCTTACCGCGCCATGAAGTGACCCGGTGCCGGGGGCGGGTGGCAACGCCCCTCCCCGGATCCGCCCCGCAAACCCCAGGCGATCTGAACGGAAGGCCGAAGGCCATGCTGCGTACACTGCGCTTATCCCTCGACATGCTGTACCGTGCCGGCAGCATCCTGGCGGCCCTGTCGCTGGTCGCGATCCTGTTGCTGATCGTGGTGCAGATGATGGCCCGCTGGACCGGCGAGGTCTTTCCCGGCGCGCCTGAATATGCGGGCTACGCGATGGCGGCGGCCTCGTTCCTGGCCTTTGCCGATGCGCTGAACAAGGGCAGCCACATCCGCGTGTCGATCCTGCTGAACGCGCTGCCGCCGCGTGGCAAATGGCTGCTGGACGTATGGTGCTTTGCCATCGGCGCGGCAATCGCATGGTATGTGGTCTGGTATGCGCGCAAATTCGTCTACTGGTCCTGGAAATTCGGCGACATCAGCCAGGGGCAGGACCGCACAGCACTCTGGATGCCGCAATCGCTGTTGCTGCTGGGGGCGGTGATCCTTGCGATCGCGCTGACCGACAACCTGATCTCGCTTCTGTTCCGGGGCACCTCGCGCGTGACGCGCGAGCCGTCCGGCACCAGCCGCGTGGAGTGACCCGGATGGAAGACCTTTCGATCGTCCTGCTTTTTCTTTTCGTGCTTTTCGTCCTGCTGGGCTCGGGCGTCTGGGTCGGGCTTGCCCTGATGGGTGTGGCCTGGGTCGGGATGGAGCTGTTCACCACCCGCCCGGTGGGCGATGTGATGATGACCGTGCTCTGGCGCGCATCATCGTCCTGGACGCTGACGGCCCTGCCGCTGTTCATCTGGATGGGCGAGATCCTGTTCCGCACGCGCCTGTCCGAGGACATGTTTCGCGGCCTTGCCCCCTGGATGGCGCGCCTTCCCGGTGGGCTGATGCATACCAATATCGCGGGCTGCACGGTCTTTGCCGCCGTGTCGGGCAGTTCGGCGGCAACGCTGACGACGGTGGGCAAGATGTCCATCCCCGAGCTGCGCAAGCGCAATTATCCCGAACGCATGATCATCGGCACGCTGGCCGGGGCGGCCACGCTGGGCCTGATGATCCCGCCCTCGCTGACGCTGATCGTCTACGGCGTGACCATCAACGAAAGCATCTCGAAGCTGTTTTTCGCGGGCGTGCTGCCGGGTCTGGTGCTGGCGCTGATGTTCGCAGGCTACGTGGCGGCCATGTCGCGCCTTTCGGGTGACTGGAACCCAGATGCCGAACCGCGCCAGGGCTTTGCCGCCAAGCTGGCCAACTCGCGTTTCCTGATCCCGGTCTTCGCGCTGATCGGCGTCGTCATCGGCTCGATGTACCTGGGCTATGCGACCGCGACCGAGGCCGCCGCGCTGGGCGTCATCGGCGCGCTGGTGCTGGCCGCGATACAGGGATCGCTGACCTGGCAGACCTTCACCGAGTCGCTGATGGGGGCGACCCGCACCTCTGCGATGATCGCGCTGATCCTGGCGGGGGCGGCCTTTCTGTCGATGGCCATGGGCTTTACCGGCCTGCCGCGTGGTCTGGCCGACCTGATCGGCAGCCTCGAGCTGTCGCGGTTCGAACTCCTGATGGCGCTTCTGGTCTTCTACATCATCCTTGGCATGTTCCTTGACGGTATCTCATCCGTGGTGCTGACCATGGCCGTGGTCGAACCCATGGTGCGCGAGGCCGGGATCGACCTGATCTGGTTCGGCATCTTCGTCGTGGTGGTGGTCGAGATGGCGCAGATCACGCCGCCCATCGGCTTCAACCTTTTCGTGCTGCAGGGCATGACCCAGCACGAGATGGGATATATCGCGCGCGCGGCCTTTCCGATGTTCCTGATCATGGTGGTGATGGTCTTCGTGCTGATCCTCTTCCCGGAACTGGCCACATGGCTGCCCGAGAACCTGCGACCGGGGCCGAGCGGTTGACAGGACTGAATGCATTTCTTCCGGCCATTGCCCGGCACGGGCGGCTGGCGCTGGTCGCGGGGCTGCTGGCCGGGCTGACCCTGCCGGATCTGGCCGCCCTGATCCGGCCCTGGCTGCCGCATCTGGTGGCGCTGCTGCTGTTCCTGACCGCGTTCCGCATCGGGCTGCGCCAGGCCGCCGGATCGCTGGCCGAGGCCCGTTCGGGCCTGATCATGATCGCGGTGTTCCAGTTGGCGATGCCTCTTGCGGCGCTGTTGATCTTCTGGGCGCTGGGGCTGATGGCGACACCTTTCGCCATCGCCGTGATGCTGATGCTGACGGCACCCGGCGTGTCCGGCGCGGCAGCCTTCACGGCGCTGCTGGGGCGCGATCCCGCACCCGCGCTGCGGCTGCTGATCGCTGGCATCGCGGTCTTTCCCGTCACCGTCATGCCGATCCTCTGGGCCGCACCCGGCCTGGGCGACATGGCCGATGTGCTGGCCGCCTCGGGGCGCTTGCTGGTGGTGATCACCTTGTCATCGGCATTGGGCTTCGCCCTGCGCCGCCTGATCCCCGCGCCGGATCTGCGCCAGGTGGACGGGTTGAATGCGATTGCACTTTTCGTCATCGTGATCGGGTTGATGGCGGCCGTTGGCCCGGCCCTGCGGTCTGATCCCGTACTGGTTCTGAAATGGCTGGGCGGTGTGTGCATCGTGAATTTCGGCCTGCAGACGGCCTGCTTCCTGCTGCTGCGCGGGCGCGGGGGCATGGATCCCACCGGCCCCTCGATCATCGCGGGCAATCGCAACGTGGCGCTGTTCCTGCTGGCTCTGCCGGCGGCGACGACCGATCCCTTGCTGATCTTCATCGGCGTGTACCAGGTGCCCATGTTTCTGACCCCCATCGCGATGCGCTGGCTTTATGCACCGCGCCCCCGTTCCAAGGCTGCCCATTGAACCGATGACTGAAAACTGATGACCGACACCCAATCTTTCCCCCGTATCGCCCCCGTCGGCATAGCCGGCCTGCTGGTCAGCTTTGCCGACCGGCTGAGCGAACCTGCCAATCGCGCCGCTCTTGCCTTTCGCGCGGCGATCGAGGCCGCCCCCCCGGACGGGATCGAAGAGGTGTCGACCTCGCTGACCTCGACGTTTCTGCGCTTCGATCCGCTGCATCTGGATCATGCCAGCCTGACGGCACATCTGGACGCATTGCTGAAGGCGCAGGACTGGACTCGCGCCGATCTGCCCGGCGGGCGGCGGCATTTCCGCATTCCTTGCGTCTTCGGCACCGACCTTGCCCCCCAGTTCGACGAGGCGGCGCAAGCGGCGGGCCTGACCGCGCAAGCCGCCATCGACAGCCTGACCGCCGCGCGTCCCCGCGTGCTGACCATCGGTTTCGCGCCCGGTCAGCCCTATACCGGCCAGCTTGGCCCGGAATGGGACATCCCGCGCCAGACCGCGCTGACCCCGCGCGTCCCCGAAGGTGCGCTGGTGGTGGCGATCCGGCAGTTGATCATCTTCTCTGCCCCGACCCAGACCGGCTGGCGGCATATCGGGCAGACCGCCTTTCGCTGCTTCCGGCCCGAGGCGGATGATCCCTTTGCCCTGCGCCCCGGCGACGAAATCTCGTTGCGCGCCATCACGCCGGCAGAACTGGACCGTATCCGCGCCGAGGATCAGACCGGCCAGGGCGGTGCCGAAGTCGAGGTGATCCGATGACCCGCGCCCTGATCGTGCATCGCGCGGGGCCACAAGTCACCGTGCAGGACCGGGGCCGTCCGGGGTTGCTGGGGCAGGGCCTGTCGCAGGGCGGCGCCGCCGATCCCATTGCCCTGGCCGAGGGGGCAGCGCTGCTGCGCCAGCCCGCCAGCCATGCGGCCCTCGAGATGGCAGGCCTGGGTGGCAGTTTCGAGGTGACGCAAGATACCCGCATCGCCCTGACCGGCGCGCCGATGCAGGTCAGCATCGACGGGCAGGCGGTGGCCTGGAACGCCAGCCACCTGTTGCGCGCGGGCGAGCGGCTGGAGATCGGCGCCGCGGCACGCGGCAACTACGGCTATCTGCATCTGGGTGGCGGTGTCGCCACCGAGGTGGTGCTGGGCGCGCGCGCGGCACATCTGGCCGCGGGCATCGGGCGCGCCTTGCGCCCCGGCGACCGCCTGCCGCTGGGCGACGAAACCCGCGCCGAGGTGGGGCTGACGCTGGACCCCGAGCCGCGCTTCGCTGGCGGCACGGTGCGGTTCACGCGATCCATGCAGACCGGCTTGTTCGCGCCCGAGATGCTGGTCAGGTTCCAGGCCACCGCGTTCCAGCGCGACGCGCGGGGCAATCGCATGGGGGCGCGGCTGGAATTCGATGGCGATCCCTTCGCGGCCTCTGGCCAGCTCAGCATCCTGTCCGAGGTGATCGTGCCCGGCGACATCCAGATGACCGGCGACGGCACCCCCTTCGTGCTGCTGGGCGAATGCCAGACGACGGGCGGCTACCCAAGGATCGGCACGGTCATCCCCGCCGATCTGCCCCGGGTGGCGCAGGCCGGTCCCGGCGTTGCGCTGCGCTTCGAGGTGATCGACCTCGACGCAGGCCTGGAGGCGCAGCGCCGCCATGTGGCGGCGCTGGCGAAACTGCCCGCGACCATCCGCCCCCTCTTGCGCGATCCGGCGCAGATGCAGGATCTTCTGTCCTATCAACTGATCAGCGGCGCGATATCCGCCCATGACGACCACCTGAACGGAGACTGACCCATGACCCTCGCCCCGAACCTGAGCGTCGATCTGAATGCCGACATGGGCGAAAGCTTCGGCCCCTGGCGCATGGGCGATGACACCAGCCTGCTGGATATCGTCACCTCGGCCAATATCGCCTGCGGGTTCCATGCGGGCGATGCCGACGTGATGATGAACACGATGCGCCTTGCCGTGAAGAAGAATGTCGGCATCGGCGCCCATCCCGGCTATGCCGACCTTCAGGGGTTCGGGCGTCACCGGATGCAGGTGCCCCACGCGACCCTGCAGAACCAGGTCCGCTACCAGGTGGGGGCCGCGCAGGCCATGGCACGGGCGGCAGGTGGGCAGGTGCGCCACCTGAAATTGCACGGTGCCCTTGCCAACATGGCCGCCGAGGATTTCGAACTGGCCACCGCGCTCTACGAGGCAGCGCTTTCCGTTGCCCCCGACATCGCGATCATGGTGCTGGCCGCCACCGAACAGCAGGCCGCGACGCAGGCGCTGGGCTGCAGATACATCTGCGAGATCTTCGCGGATCGTGCCTATAACGACGATGCCACGCTGGTCGACCGCTCCATCCCCGGCGCGGTGATCCATGACGCGGCACTTGCGGGCAAGCGTATCACCGACATGGTCCTGCGCCGCGCCATCGTCACCGCCAGTGGCCGCGAAATCCCCACGCGCATCGACACGATCTGCCTGCATGGCGACACGCCCGAGGCCGTGGATATCGCCCGCGCGGTGCGCGGCGAGCTGCAAGCCGCAGGGATCACCGTCGCCAGGTTCCCGGTCTGACCCGGCGCGCTGCTGCTGCTGTTTCTTCTTGCCTCAAATATCCACTGCGCGCGGTTTCAGCCCGCGAACGGATTGGCGGGATAGCCGACACCCGCCAGATAGAGGCCCTGCGGCGGACAGACCGGACCGCAGGCCGCCCGATCGCGCGCTTCAAGCGCTGATTTCACGTCATCCGGCGACCATGCACCCGATCCTACCCGCTCCAGCGTACCGACGATGCTGCGCACCTGGTTGTGCAGGAAGGACCGCGCGGACAGGCGGAATTGCAGTTCCGGCCCTGACAGGCCCTCGACCCGGTCGATCTCGATCCCGTCCAGCGTCTTCACCGGGCTTGCCGATTGACACATTGTGCTGCGGAAGGTGGTGAAATCATGCAGGCCCAGCAGATGCGCCGCGCCCGCGCGCATCGCCTCAAGATCCAGTATCCGCGGCACCTGCCAGACGAGGCCCGCATCATGTGTGGCGGGCGCGCGGCGCATCAGCAGGCGGAAAAGGTAGCGCCGCTCCAGCGCCGAGAACCGCGCGTGCCAGTCATCGGCCACCCGCGCGGCGGCCAGGATCGCCACGGGCTGCGGCTTAAGATGGTAATTCAGCGCCTCGGACAGGCGGAACGGGTCCCATTCCCGTGCCATGTCGCAATGCGCGACCTGCGCCAGCGCATGCACCCCCGCATCGGTGCGCCCGGCGGCCGCGATGCGGTGGGGACCTGGTTCCAGCCGCGCCAGCGCATCCTCGACGGCACCCTGCACCGATGGCTGATCGGCTTGCGCCTGCCAACCGGCAAAGGGCGCGCCATGGTATTCGATCCTGAGGGCATAGCGGGGCATGGGGGGGGACATAGAGGAATTCGCAGGACGGCTCAATCCATCCCGATGCCGCGATGATGGTGGCCGCGGATGCCTCCGGCGGGGATATTTGCGGCAAGAAGAAACACCGGCGGTCCTGCCTCTGGCGATCCGGCGCCGTCATGCCTATCTTGGCAGCAGGCAGAGAACGAGGCAGGCCTTTGGCAATCACGGATCTGGCGGATGGGATCACGCGTCGCGTCGAGGCGCTGGGCGATACCCTGTCCGGGGCTTTTTTCGAGCCGGTGATCCGGTTGGGTGTCACCGGTCTTGCGCGGTCGGGCAAGACGGTCTTCATCACATCGCTGGTGGCCAACCTGATCGACCGGGCGCGCATGGGTGCGCTGGCGGCACAGGCCGAAGGCCGGATCCAGGCGGCTTATCTGCAGCCGCAGCCCGACGATACCTTGCCCCGCTTCGATTACGAGACGCATCTGGCGGCGCTGACGGCTGCGCAGCCCCATTGGCCCGACAGCACCAGGGCCGTGTCGGAGCTGCGCCTGTCGCTCAGGGTGCGTCCTGCGGGTCTGCTGTCCGGCCTGTCCGGTCCGCGTACGGTGCATCTGGATATCGTGGATTATCCAGGCGAATGGTTGCTGGACCTCGGGTTGCTGGACAAGACCTACGCGCAATGGTCGCGCGAGGTCGTGGCGCGGATCGGTGCGCGCCTGGAAGCGGCGGATTTCCTGGCGGCCCTTGGCGGCGTCGATCCGGCCGCTGCCCATCACGAGCCGCAGGCGCAGGATCTGGCGCGCCGCTTCACCGGTTACCTGACGGCCGCGCGGGCGGCGGGGTACTATGACTGCACGCCCGGTCGTTTCATCCTGCCCGGCGACCTGGCAGGCTCTCCGGTGCTGACCTTCGCGCCTCTGCCCGGCGAGGGCGACGGCGAGGGACCGCGCAAATCCCTGCGGCGCGAGATGGCGCGACGCTTTGAGGCCTACAAGGCACAGGTGGTCAAACCCTTCTTCCGCGATCATTTCGCGCGGATCGACCGGCAGGTGGTTCTGGTGGATGCGCTTGGCGCCATTCACAAGGGACCCGCCGCGGTCGAGGACATGCGCCGCGCCATGACCGAAACACTGGGCGCCTTCCGCCCGGGTGGCAATGCCTTCCTGTCCCGTCTTCTGCTGGGCAAGCGGGTCGAGCGGATCCTTTTCGCCGCGACCAAGGCCGATCATCTGCATCACGGCCAGCACGCGCGCCTGACCGCGATCATGCAGGCCCTGACCCGCGAGGCGCGGTCGCGCGCCGATTTCGCAGGGGCGCAGACCGCCGCCATGTCGATCGCCGCCCTGCGCGCGACGGTCGAGGAAACCATCACCCATGCGGGCAAGCCGCTGGACTGCGTGCGCGGCACCCTGCTGGAGACCGGCAAGCAGGCGGCATTCTATCCCGGCGATCTGCCCGAGGATCCCAACCGCCTGCTGGGTCCCGCGCGCGATGGCGCGGCAGGCTGGCTGGATGCCGATTACAAGGTGATGAATTTCGCGCCCGCCCCCCTGACGCTGCGTCCGGGCGAAGGCCCGCCGCATATCCGCCTGGACCGTGCCGCGCAGTTCCTGATCGGGGACCGGCTGTGATCCGGCCCGCCCAACCCACCGACGCGGGCGCCGTGGCGGCGATCCTGTCGCAATTCATCGACACGACCGCCTGGATGCCGCGCCTCTATTCGCGGGCCGAGGATCTGTCCTTCGCCGGGCTGATGGTGGATCGCGGTTGGGTTCTGGTGGCCGAACCTGAAGGGCGCGGCAAAGGCATCGCGGGCTTCATGGCGCTGCATGCAGGTTTCATCCATGCGCTTTACGTGGCGCAGGAATGTCGCGGGCAGGGGATCGGACAGCACCTGCTGGACGCGGCCAAGGCGGAGTCCACGCGGCTTGAGCTGAACACCTTTCAGGCCAATACCGCTGCGCAGCGTTTCTATGCCCGCGCGGGGTTCCGCGAGGCGGGGCGCGGCGACGGGCGGGGACAGGGATCCACGAATGACGAAGGCCTGCCCGATGTCCTTCTGGTCTGGGAAAGGAGTGACGCATGAGCGATCCATCACGCGCACAGGGGCCGCGCGGCCCCGTTCTGATCGAACTTGATGCGCGCCCCGTGGCCGGCCCCGACAACGCCCCGCCCGTGCCCGAGGCGGATGGCGCCACCGACATGCCGCAGGGTCGCGCGATGCAGCGCATGGCGCAACTGGCGGCGCGCCCCCCATCGCGGTTGACCCGCTGGTTCTGGGGGCTGGCGCTGACGCTGCTGGGGGCCGTTATCTCGGTTGCGGCGTGGGATTTCGTGCTTGGCCTGATCGCGCGTGCGCCGCTGCTGGGCTATGCCGTGACGGCGATCACCGCGGCGCTGCTGGTCGTTCTGCTGGCCATTGCGCTGCGCGAGGCTTCGGCCTTTGCGCGCCTCGGTCGGATCGACAAGCTGAACCATGCCGCCCGCGCGGCGCTTGCCACCGAAGACCTGGGCACGGCGCGCGAGGTTCTGGGCGCGCTGGAACGGCTTTACAAGGCGCGGCCTGAACTGGACTGGGGCCGTGCCCGGCTGGAGGAACGCAAGGCCGATCAATTCGATGCCGCGACCTTGCTGGGACTGGCCGAATCTGAACTTCTGGCGCCGCTTGACGCGGCCGCCCGCGCCGAGGTCGAGGGGGCGGCCCGCCAGGTCGCCACGGTGACCGCGCTGGTCCCCATCGCGCTGGCCGATGTGGCGGCGGCGCTGACGGCGAACCTGCGCATGATCCGTCGCATTGCCGAGATCTACGGCGGCCGGTCCGGCACGCTGGGCAGCTGGCGCCTGACCCGCGCCGTGATGACCCACCTGGTCGCCACCGGCGCCGTGGCAATCGGTGACGATCTGATCGGCTCGCTGTCCGGAGGTGGGGTCTTGTCGAAAATCTCGCGGCGTTTCGGCGAGGGTGTCGTGAACGGCGCCCTGACCGCACGTGTCGGCATCGCCGCAATCGAAGTGTGCCGCCCGCTGCCCTATGTCAGGGCCACGCGCCCTTCGGTCACGGGGGTGGTACGCCAGGCCCTGACCGGGTTGTTCGGCCAGCGCGAGGACTTGTCCACAAAGGATTGAAAGATCGTGAAAATCCCCTGTGGATATGTGGATAACTCAGGGATCTGGATGATAAACCGCAAATGCCTCCGGGGGCGCTGCGGGGGTCATCGCAGGCGCGGAATGCCGCCGGGGCCGATATCGCGATCTGCCACGCCCATGCGCAGGCCGCGCCCGATGCGATGGGCCAGCGCGGACCAGGCCGCAGCCGTGTCGGGCGGCAACTGGCGCCGCAGCACCCCGTCGAACAGCGCCAGCCAGACCTCGAACTGACCCGCGCGCACATCGCCGGCCTGCACATGCACCCGCTGCGGATTGCCGTCATAGCTGCGCTCGTGCAGGATCGCGTTGGCCCAGAACCGGGTGATCTTTTCCTCATGGGCGGGCCAGTCGGCGACATGGGCTGCAAAGACGGGACCAAGGCCGGGATGGTGGCGGATCAGGTCGTAGAACTCTTCGACCACGCTTTCGATCTGCGGGCGGGTGACATGGAAGCGCGGGGGAAGGGGGCTGTTCATGGCCCCGGTGATGCCCTTTGCGCCCGTGATCCGCAAGCGGGCAGATCGCCTCATCCCGCCTCTGGACGCTTGGCGGCCATGGGCCTATAAGGCGCCCATGCATATGGTAGTTGCGATATCTCGGCGAATTACCGGCCCGGCGCCCTGATCCTGCCAATGGATCCACGGGCCGCCGGGAAAAGGCGCATGGACTGCCGCGCCGCCCCCATCCTCATTGTGAATTCGCTGACTGAAGGACGCCCCTGATGAGCGCCGAAACCCAAGACTATAAAGACACGCTGAACCTGCCCCGCACCGAATTTCCGATGCGCGCGGGCCTGCCCCAACGCGAGCCCGACTGGCTGGCCCGCTGGGAAAAGATCGGCGTCTATGACCGCCTGCGCGACAAGGCAAAAACCACCGCGCGTCAACCCTTTACGCTGCATGATGGCCCGCCTTATGCGAACGGTCACCTGCACATCGGGCATGCGCTGAACAAGATCCTCAAGGATATGGTCGTGCGCAGCCAGCAGATGATGGGGCGTGATGCGCGCTACATCCCCGGTTGGGATTGCCACGGCCTGCCCATCGAATGGAAGATCGAGGAACAGTACCGCGCCAAGGGGCTGGACAAAGATGATGTTGACGTTGTGGCCTTCCGCCAGGAATGCCGCAAGTTCGCCGAAGGTTGGGTCGATATCCAGCGCGAGGAGTTCAAGCGCCTGGGCATCACCGGCACATGGGACAAGCCCTATCTGACGATGGATTTCCACGCGGAAGCCGTGATCGCGGCCGAGTTCCAGAAATTCCTGATGACCGGCACGCTGTACCAGGGATCCAAGCCCGTGATGTGGTCTCCGGTCGAAAAGACAGCACTTGCCGAGGCCGAGATCGAGTATCACGAGCACAAGAGCCACACGATCTGGGTGCCCTTCGCCATCCGGCAGGCCCCCGACGGGCTTGCCGGTGCCCGCGTTGTGATCTGGACCACGACGCCTTGGACGATCCCGTCCAACAAGGCCGTGGCCTATAATCCCAAGCTGGCTTATGGCCTGTACCGCGTTGATTCAACGCAAGAGGAAAGCTGGACAACCCCCGGTGATCTTTACCTTTTTGCCGACGCGCTGGCCGAGGAATGCCTGAGCAAGGCACGCGTCACCGCCCATACCCGCCTGCGGGATGTGACCGGCGATGAACTGGCCGGGCTGACGCTGGACCATCCCTTCCACGGGATCGAGGGCGCGAACGGCTTTTGGGATTACGACGTGCCGATGATCGACGGCGATCACGTCACCGATGATGCCGGCACCGGTTTCGTGCATACCGCACCCAGCCACGGTGCGGATGACTTCGATTGCTTCGTCAAGCGCAACTGGCTGGACCGGATGACCCATAACGTGGGCGAGGAATCCGAATTCCTGGCCCATGTGCCCTTCTTTGCCGGCCTCAAGGTGCTGGATCACAAGGGCAAGGAAGGCAAGGCGAACGCCGCCGTGATCGAAAAGCTGGTCGAGGCGAAGGGCATCATCGCGCGCGGGCAGCTCAAGCACAGCTATCCGCATTCCTGGCGGTCGAAAGCGCCCGTGATCTTCCGCAACACGCCGCAGTGGTTTGCCGCCATCGACAAGCCGGTGGGCGACGGAAAGGACGACTATGGCACCACGATCCGGAAGCGCGCGCTGACCTCGATCGACCAGCTGGTGACATGGACGCCGCCCACGGGGCGCAACCGCCTGTTCTCGATGATCGAGGCGCGTCCCGACTGGGTGCTGTCGCGTCAACGCGCCTGGGGCGTGCCGCTGACCTGCTTCACCAAAGTGGGGGCGCTGCCGACCGATCCCGATTTCCTGCTGCGGAATACGGATGTGAACGAACGAATCCTCGCCGCATTCGAGGTCGAGGGCGCCGATGCCTGGTACAAGGATGGCGCCAAGGAGCGTTTCCTGTCCGGCATCGTGAACCCGGACGAGTGGAACAAGGTCGATGACATCCTTGATGTGTGGTTCGATTCAGGTTCGACCCACGCCTTCGTTCTGCGCGACCGCGCCGACGGGTCCGAGGATGGTCTGGCCGATCTTTACCTGGAAGGCACCGACCAGCATCGCGGCTGGTTCCACTCCTCGATGCTGCAGGCCTGCGGCACACGGGGACGCGCGCCTTATCGCGGTGTTCTGACCCATGGCTTTACCCTGGACGAGAAGGGCAACAAGATGTCCAAATCGCTGGGCAACACCGTGGCGCCCGAACAGGTGGTCAAGCAATATGGCGCGGATATCCTGCGGCTATGGGTGGCGCAGTCCGATTATACCGCCGACCTGCGGATCGGGCCCGAGATCCTGAAAGGCACGGCAGACGGGTATCGCCGTTTGCGCAATACCATGCGCTTCCTGCTGGGGTCATTGGCCGATTTCACCGAAAGCGACCGTGTCGCGCCTGCCGACATGCCGGAACTGGAACGCTGGGTGCTGCACCGTCTGGCCGAACTGGACCAGAAGGTGCGCACGGGCTATGCCGCCTATGATTTCCAGGGCGTGTTCCAGGCCGTGTTCAACTTTGCCACGGTGGATCTGTCGGCCTTCTATTTCGACATCCGCAAGGACGCGCTTTACTGCGACGGGGACACGCCCCGCCGCCGCGCCGCGCGCACCGTGCTGGACATCCTGTTCCACCGGTTGACCACATGGCTGGCCCCGGTGCTGGTCTTCACCATGGAAGAGGTCTGGCTGGAACGCTTCCCCGGCGAGGACAGCTCGGTTCATCTGCAGGACATCCCCGAGACCCCGGCGGATTGGCTGAATGCCGAACTGGCCGCGAAATGGGCCCGTGTGCGGACCGCGCGTCGCGTGGTGACCGCGGCACTGGAGGTGCAGCGCACCGCCAAGGCGATCGGCGCCAGCCTTGAAGCGGCGCCAATGGTCCATGTGGCCGATACCGATCTGCTGGAACTCTTGGGTTCTGTCGTGTTTGAGGATGTCTGCATCACATCGTCCGTGGGCTTGAGCAGCGCAGCGGCACCCGATGACGCCTTCACCCTGCCGGATGTGCCCGGCGTGGCGGTGGTTTTCCACGCAGCCGACGGCGACAAATGCGAACGCTGCTGGAAAATCCTGCCTGATGTGGGCAGCCATGCGCATCACGGCGTCTGCGGCCGTTGCGACGCGGCACTCGGCTGAGCCGCGTCGCACCCGTGGCCGCGGGTGTGATTGGATATTTGAAGCAAGAAGAAACAGGGGGCGGAGCGCAGGCTTCGCCCCTTGTGCGTTGCATCGAGCGTGCTCAGCGCGCCGTGCGTTCCGGGATGATCTGCTGCGCGATGCCTGCAAACAGCAGGTAGACCGAGGTCAGCACCAGGCCCCAATGCGCCCAGCTTTCCGGATGGAAATCCACCCAGGCCGCCCAACCCGCAAAGAAGGTCCAGGCAAGCGCCATGGGCAGAGACAGGTTGCGCCAGCGTTCGGTGCGCACCGGATGGATGAACTTGAGCGGAAAGAACATCGCCACGGCCAGCAGCGAGACAAGGATCAGGATGATCCAGAAATCGGGCGAAAGCGCGAAGAGCACAAGGACCAGCATATTCCAGCAGCCGGGGAAGCCCGAGAAGGAATTATCCTTTGTTTTCATGCGCGTATCGGCGAAATACATCGCACTTGCGAAAGTGATCACGATGATCGCGAACCAGCCGGTCCAGCCGGGCAGCAGATCGGATTTGAACAGCGCGAAGGCGGGAATGAAGACATAGGTGAGGTAGTCGATGATCAGGTCCAGAAGCACGCCGTCGAATTCGCCCGCGTATTTCTTGACCTCGTATTTGCGCGCAAGCGGCCCGTCGATCCCGTCTACCGCGAAGGCCACGACCAGCCACAGGAACATCAGGCTCCATTTGCCATCCACGGCCGCCAGCATGGCCAGCATGGCAAAGACGGCGCCGGTGGCCGTCAGAAGATGTACCCCAAGCGCCTTGATCTGCGGTGTCATGCGGCCCCCTTGGCGCCATGGGCCGCGCGGGGGTGGCTGGCGTCATAGACCTGCATCAGCCGCGCGGTGTCGACGGCCGTGTAGGCCTGCGTGGTGGACAGCGAGGCATGGCCCAGCAATTCCTGGATTGCCCGCAGATCGCCGCCTGCGTTCAGCAGATGGGTGGCAAAGCTGTGGCGCATCGCGTGGGGCGTGGCGCTTGCGGGCAGGCCCAGTTGCAGCCGTGCCTGTTCCATCACCTTCTGGATCGCGCGCGGGTTCAAGGCACCGCCCCGCACGCCACGAAAGAGCGGCTGATCCGCCTCAAGCGGGTGGGGGCAGATCCGGGCATAGCGGTCCACGGCGTCGCGCGCCGCGGGGATCACGGGCACCACGCGTTCCTTGCCGCCCTTGCCGGTGATCCGCAGCACAGATGGCAGCGGCAGGTCCGCGCCGGTCAGAGACAGCGCCTCGGATATCCGCAGACCACATCCGTAAAGGACCGTGACCACGGCCATGTCGCGTGCGGCAACCCAATCCTGGCGCGCCTGCAATTCGACCCTGTCGATCATGGCGCGCGCCGCATCCTCGGCCAGGGGGCGGGGCAGCTTGCGCTGGAACTTGGGCGACCGTGTGGACAGCACCGCCGTCGGCTCGAACCCCTCGCGTGTGGCAAGCCAGCGGTAGAAGGATTTGACCGCCGACAGCTTGCGCGCCAGCGACCGTGCACCCACGTCGCTGCTGCGGGTCCGCGCCATCCAGGCGCGCATGTCCGACACGCTGATCCGTGCCAGGGCCGACAGACCCTGCGGTGCGCCGGAATGGGCCGCCATGAATGCAATGAAATCCAGCACGTCGTGGCGATATGCCTCGATCGTGTTCTCGGATGCCCCCTTGAGGGTTTTCTGCCCCTCCAGCCAGGCGCGAAGCGCCTCGGCTGCGGCGGGCGAGACCAGGCTCATGACAGCCAGCGGCGCATGGACCGTTCGAATACGCCGGCGAAAAAGCCAAGAAGGTCAGTGCCCTGGCTGGGGTTGAACTGATGCGGATCCTCGGACCCCATCACCAGCATCCCGGGCAGGCGCCCGGCACCGAAGTGCAGTTTCAGGCAGGCCTCGGAGCGGATCCAGCCGGCCTTGTCGCCATAGATGGCGGGGCTGCCTTCCTGCATCTGGCGCAGCGTCACCTGGCGCTGCGGAGCATCGCGCCCGGCGCTGAGGTAATCCGCGACAAAGCCGGGTTGCGCCACGCGAAGCACCTCGCCCAGGCGCTGCACCACCGGGTCCTGATCGTTCTGCACCGATTCAAGCACCAGCCGGATACTGTCCACGCGCAGGATTTCGGCGACAGGGCCGCCGAGATCACGCAGGAACACTTCGAATTCCATCGGATCGAGCATCCGCAGGATCGCGCGATGGATCTGGTTGGTGCCGGCAAGGTTGTCATAGGCGGCGGCGATCACGCTGCGATGGGTATCTTCCAGACGGTCAAGCCGCGCCTCGAGACGTTCCATGGCAATGCCGCGCAGATCCACGATATTCGCGCCCATCATCCGTTCGTTCGCGACGATCAGGGCGCGCATCAGGTCGCGATCCTCGAGGATGACATCGGGTTGCGCCATGATCTTTTCGCGCAGCGCGCTGTCCATTCCGGGTTTCGTGCTCATTCCTGCCTCGGGTCGTTTTCTTGATTTGCCGGTCTTATAGCACGGGGTCAGAGGATTTTCTGCCCCGTTTTTTCCCAATCCTTCAAAAACGTCTCAAGACCCTTGTCCGTCAGAGGGTGGCTTGCCAGTTTCTTGATCACCTCAGGCGGGGCCGTCATCACATCCGCACCGATGCGCGCGCAATCCAGCACGTGGTTGACCGAACGGATCGAGGCGGCAAGGATCTGCGTCTCGAAGCCGTAATTGTCATAGATGGTGCGGATGTCCTCGATCAGCTCCATCCCGTCCAGATTGATGTCATCCAGACGCCCGATGAAGGGGCTGATGAAGGTGGCCCCCGCCTTGGCCGCCAGCAGTGCCTGGTTGGCGCTGAAGCACAGCGTCACGTTGACCATGAAACCCTCGCCCGACAGGACCTTGCAGGCCTTCAGCCCGTCCCAGGTCAGCGGCAGTTTCACCGCGATATTGGGCGCGATGGCGGCCAGCTTGCGCCCTTCGGCGATCATTGCCTCTGCCTCGAGCGCGACAACCTCGGCGCTGACCGGACCATCGACCAGTTCGGCGATTTCGCGTGTCACTTCAAGGATGTCGCGCCCGGACTTGAGGATCAGCGAAGGGTTGGTGGTCACGCCGTCCACCATGCCCAGATCGTTCAATTCGGCAATGGCGGCGATTTCTGCGGTGTCGACAAAGAACTTCATGACGCTCCCTCGGGGCTTGGCCTTTTGTTGCCTTGGCTTTACCCCATAGTGCAGAACCCTGAAACCCCTTTCACCGAAAGCCGCAGCCCCGTGAGCGATTTCTACCACCATGGCGACCTGATCGCGGTGCTGACCACGCAGCCGCTGGACCGGACGCTGGACTACCGCGCGCCGGAAGGGGGGTGTCATGCCGGGGCCTTCGTCGAGGTGCCGCTGGGGCCGCGCCGGGTGATGGGGGTGGTCTGGGGGCCGGGGCAGGGCGATTTCGACCTTGCCAAGGTCCGCTATGCCAGCCGCGTGCTGGATGTGGCGCCGATGCGCGAGGAAATGCAGGATTTCCTGACGCGGGCCGCCGAATACACGATGACGCCGCTGCCTGCGATGCTGCGGCTGGCCACCCGTGCGCCCGGATTGGGCGATGCACCCGCGACGCGGCGGATTTACCGGCTGGGGCAGGGGGCGCCCGACCGCATGACGCCTGCGCGCCAAAAGGTGCTTGAGGTGCTGCGCGACTATGGCGGGCTGGCCTTCACCCTGCGCGAATTGGCCGAGATGGCGGGCGTCTCGACCGGCGTGGTCAAGGGCTTGGCGGCCCAGGGCGCGGTGCTGGAAGAGGACAGCCCCCGCGACATGCCCTTCCCCACGCTGGATCCCGCGCTGCCCGGCAAGGCGCTGAACGAGGATCAGGCGGCGGCGGTCGTGGCGCTGCGCGCGGCCATCGCGCGCGGCACCTATGGCACGACGCTGCTGCGTGGGGTGACCGGATCGGGCAAGACCGAAGTCTATCTTGAGGCCGTGGCCGAAGCCCTGCGGCAGGGGCGTCAAGCCCTAGTGCTGCTGCCGGAAATCGCGCTGACGGCGGAATTCCTGACGCGGGTCGAGGCACGGTTCGGCGCGCGCCCTGCCGAATGGCATTCAGGCGTGACGGTCACCGAACGGCGCCGCATCTGGCGGATGGTTGCCGAAGGTGGCGCGCAACTGGTGGTCGGGGCGCGATCCGCGCTGTTCCTGCCCTACCGCGCGCTTGGCCTGATCGTGGTGGATGAGGAGCATGACACCTCGTACAAGCAGGAGGATGGCGTGCTTTACAACGCCCGCGACATGGCGGTGCTGCGCGCGGCCATATGCGGTGCAAGGGTGGTTTTGGCCTCGGCCACGCCCAGCCTTGAAAGCTGGGCCAATGCCGAGGCGGGCAAATATGACCGGCTGGTGCTGACGGATCGTTTCGGCGCGGCCGTCCTGCCCGAGATGCGCGCCATCGACATGCGGGCGGAAACCTTGCCGACGAACCGCTGGATCTCGCCCACGCTGCAGGCGGCGGTCAATACGCGCATCACGCAGGGCGAGCAGGCGCTGTTGTTCATCAACAGGCGCGGCTATGCCCCCACGACCGTGTGCCGGGCCTGCGGGCATCAGATCGGCTGCGATCATTGCGATGCGCGGATGGTGGAGCATCGATTCCTCAAGCGGCTGGTCTGCCATCAATGCGGTGAGACGAAACCCATGCCCGAGGTCTGCCCCGCCTGCGGTGTCGCGGGCAAGCTGGCCCCGGTGGGGCCGGGGGTGGAGCGCCTGACCGAAGAGGCGCAGGCGCTGTTCCCGCAGGCGCGCGTCGCCACCTTGTCGTCGGACATGTATGCCAGCGCGCGCGCCCTGAAAACCGAGATCGAGAATATCGCGGCCGGCGGGGCCGATATCATCATCGGCACCCAGCTGGTGGCCAAGGGGCACAACTTTCCGCTGCTGACGCTGGTGGGGGTGATCGATGCCGATCTTGGGCTGCAAGGGTCCGACCTGCGCGCGGCCGAGCGGACATTCCAGCTGATGCGGCAGGTTGCGGGGCGCGCGGGGCGGGCCGAGAAACGAGGGCAGGCGCTGCTGCAGACCCATCAGCCCGAACATCCGGTGATCCGCGCCATCCTGGCGGGCGACGAGGAAGGGTTCTGGTGCGCCGAGGCCGAGGAGCGGCGGCAGGCGGGGGTGCCGCCTTACGGGCGGATGGCGGGGATCATCATCTCGGCCAATGACGCGCAATCGGCTTTCGAACTGGGCACGGCGCTGGCGCGGATGGACGGGCCGCTGCGCCAGATCGGGGCGCAGGTCTACGGGCCAGCCCCGGCCCCCATCGCAAGGATCAGGGGGCGGCACCGGGTGCGTCTGTTGATCCGAGCCGACAAGGGCGCGCCCCTGCAGGCGGCGCTGACCCGCTGGCTGGCGCAAGTGAGGCTGACGGGCAGCCTGCGGCTGGCCGTCGATATCGATCCGCAGAGTTTCTACTGAAGGGGGCTTTGGGGGTGTCCCATGATGGGGCATTTTGCGGATTGTGGGAATTCAACGGGTTACGCGGGCGCGCTCGGGATATTTTAATGGTTCAGGAAGAAGGCCGCGCGGTCGCCGACACGCGGGGTGGCGATGCGGAGTGCGACACAAGCCCCAAGACCCCGCGCGGAATCAAGGTGCGCAGCACCGCCGCGCGATCGCCGACACGCCCCCCGGGGCGGCGATGTCGCAACCGTCGCGCTATGAACTGAGGTCCGAAGACTGGGCGGGGATAAACTGCCCCGGAATCATGGTCGCATCGCCTCCCCGCGTGTCGGCGACCGCGCGGGGCTTGGGGCGGGCGTTGGGTCCTCCCTTACCCCATCCGTTCCGAGGCGTAGCTGCCGGGGCTGGCGGGGAAGACCACGGTCTTGTTGCCGTTCTGGAACACGCGGTGGTGGATATGGGCGTGGATCGCGCGGCTGAGGACCTGTGCCTCGACGTCGCGGCCAAGGCTGACGTAATCCTCGGCGCTTTGGGCGTGGGTGATGCGGACGGTGTCCTGTTCGATGATCGGGCCTTCGTCCAGATCGGCGGTGACGTAATGGGCCGTGGCGCCAATCAGCTTCACGCCGCGTTCATAGGCCTGTTTATAGGGGTTGGCCCCCTTGAAGCTGGGCAGGAAGGAATGGTGGATATTGATGATCTTGCCTGACATTTTCTGGCAGATCGCATCGGACAGCACCTGCATGTAGCGCGCCAGCACGATCAACTCGGCGCCCGATTCCTCGACCAGGGCCATCAGGCGGGCCTCGGCCTCGGGTTTGTTCTCTTTCGTGACCTTGATCTGGTGGAAGGGCAGGTCGTGGTTCACGACGACTTTCTGATAGGTCATGTGATTGGACACCACGCCCACGATGTCGATGGGCAGCGCCCCGATGCGCCAGCGGTAGAGCAGGTCGTTCAGGCAATGGCCGAAGTTCGACACCATCAGCAGGACCTTCATCCGCTCGGATGCGTCATGGATCGCCCAGTCCATCGCGAAGGTCTCGGCGATGGGGGCGAACCCCTCGCGCAGCGCATCGCGTGCAGCGCCGGTTTCGGCCTGAAAGGTCATGCGTGCAAAGAACATGCCCGTCAGCGGATCGTCAAACTGGTGGCTGTCGGTGATGTTACAGCCGTTGGCGGCCAGAAAACCGGAAATCGCCGCGACGATGCCACGGGTCGAGGGGCATTGGACAGTCAGTACATGGTGGGTCATCGGTCTCTCCGGGCAGGTCTGTTGCCCGGTTGGTATCAGCCGCCCGGATCACGCGACAGCCCGGAAACGACAGGCGCATGCATCCGCGCGACGCAGGTTCAAGCGGTGGCTCAGGCAGTGACCGCGCGGCCCTGTTGATCGACCACCATATCGGTCAGGATCGCGCCAACCCACATGGCGAAAAGCGCAAGCCAGGCGGTGCCCACGAAGATCGATCCGCCGGTCACGCCCGCGCCGATGGCGCAGCCGCCCGCCAGCATCCCGCCGAAGCCCATGAGGGCCGCACCGAAGATGGCACGGCGCATGTTGCTTTCGTTCTCGAAGCCCTGGAACTTGAACTCGCCCGCGAAGACCGAGGCCAGGAACGATCCCAGGAACACGCCGGGCACCAGTCCGATGTCGAATTCCAGCACCGAGGCGCGGTCCAGCGTGAACATCAGCGTGCGCGCCGAAGGCCCGGTGAAGCTGGCGCTTTCGATCTGCACGGGCTCAAACGCGATCTGCGACAGCCCGAAGGTCAAGACCCAGCCTAGGGCCACGGCAAAGCCCACGCCCGAGGCGAAGACAAGGCGCGAGACCCCGATCCTGTTGCGCCGCGACAGTTCAAGCGCCAGCAGGGCCATGGCCGCGCCGATGGCCAGCCCGCCCCATTCGGGCAGATGCAGCGCCGACAACAGGTTCATGTTGCGCCCGCCAGAGGTGACCCAAAGCCCTGCCAGCCAGTCGCGCAAGGGGCCAAGCCAGCCCGTGATGCTCATTTGTGCGACCACCGCAAAGATCAGCCCCGACACGATCGAGCGCAGGTTGCCCGTGGCCCCCAGCACCAGAAGGCGCCCCGAACAGCCGCGCGCCAGAACCATGCCCACGCCAAACAGAAGCCCGCCGATGATCGCGCCAGACCAGCTGCCCGGCACCGCCATCATGCGGGCATCGGCGCTGCGCATCAGCCCCAGCATCTGTGCACCCTGCACCCAGACGATGGCGGTGGAAATCGTCAGCAACCAGACCGCGACCTTGTCGCCCAGCTGGCCGCGCGCGAATTCCACTGCCGCCGCGCGCAGGCAGAAGCGCGAGCGTTGCGCCGCCACCCCGAAGACCACGCCGGTCATGAGGCCAAGAACGGCCGCCGTCGGCTCTTCGCCGATCCATTCCACAAGGCTGAGTATGTCCATCGTTCCGTTCCCGTCATGCCGATTGCCCATGGCAATGCCATCAACAGGGGGGATGGTCCTTGATCCAGATCATCCGCAGCCTGCCCGCAGCGGCGCTTTGGTCGAAACTGACAACTTCCATGTCGCAATCGGTTGCGAATTCCGCCTTGGGCGGCCTTATCCGCAGATTCAGGACAGAGGCGCGCGGCAGAGGGAATGCGGGCATGGATCAGATCGTGACACCCGTTGACGGGATGCAGCCTGACGCGCAGGCCGGGATGCTGGCCGCGGCCATGCTGGCCATGGCGGCCATGCCGATCCGCCTTGAAGCGTCCGAGCAGCCGCTGGAGGGGGGCGAGGATCCTGCTTACGGTACGGTCCGCTGGCGGACGCTGTTCTGTGCCGACCGCACCCAGACCGGCGGCGTTGTCATGGGAATCGCGGAATTCGCGCCCGGTGGCACGCTGCTGCCGCATCGCCACGCCCCGGCCGAGGTGTATTTCGGCCTCGAAGGGTCTGCGATCGTGACGGTGGACGGTGTGCCCAATCCGATGGGGCCGGGCACGGCGCTTTATATCCCGGGCGATGCAGAGCATGGCACCGTGGCGGGGCCGGACGGGTACCGCATGCTCTATGTCTTTCCGCGCGACCGTTTTTCCGAGGTCGAGTACCGGTTCTCGCCGCTCTGAGGGGCGGCCCCGCGCGGTGATGAACCCTGCACAGGCGGTTGTGCGCGAATGCGTTATCTTGCCTCTCGCCTTGGTCGAAAAATCGGCGTAAGCCGTTAACATGCAAATTATCCCGCTTGCCCTTGCCAAGGATTTGCCGGTCTGGCGCAGACCGGTGGCCCTGCTGTTCCTGATGGCTGCGGCGATGCCCATCGCCTTTGCCACATGGTCTGCGCTGCTGAACAACTTCGTCATCGAGGTGGCGCAGTTCGACGGGTCCGACATCGGCTGGCTGCATACCGTGCGCGAAATTCCCGGTTTTCTGGCGATTGGCGTGATCGCCATCCTGATGTTCATGCGCGAACAGGTGCTGGGCATGGTGGCCCTGATCCTGCTGGGGGTGGCGACGGCGATGACGGCGTGGTTTCCGACGCTGGGCGGGATCCTGACGATCACCATGCTGTCCTCGATCGGGTTTCACTATTACGAGACGGTCAACCAGTCGCTGCAGTTGCAATGGCTGCCCAAGGACCGCGCGCCGCAGATGCTGGGCTGGCTGCTGGCTGCAGGCTCGGGCGCGACGCTGGTGGCCTACCTCTGCATCATCGTGACCTGGGAGGCGCTGGGCCTGACCTACAACATGGTCTACCTGCTGGCGGGCGGCATCACGGCGGCAGCGGCGCTGTTCGCGCTTCTGGCCTATCCGCAGTTCGAGGCCCCCGATCCGCAGATCAAGAAAATGGTGCTGCGCCGCCGCTACTGGCTTTATTATGCGCTGCAGTTCATGTCGGGCGCGCGGCGGCAGATCTTCGTCGTTTTCGCAGGCTTCATGATGGTCGAGAAATTCGGCTTCCGCGTCCACGAGGTGACGGCCCTGTTCACCATCAACCTTGTGATCAACATGATCGCCGCCCCCCTGCTGGGCCGTGCGGTGGCCCGCTGGGGTGAACGCAAGGCGCTGTGCGTGGAGTATTTCGGTCTGATCTGCGTGTTCCTTGGCTATGGCGGGATCTACTGGTTCGGCTGGGGCGTAATGGTGGCGGCAGCACTTTACGTGATGGATCACGTGTTCTTTGCGATGGCGCTGGCGCTGAAGACCTATTTCCAGAAGATCGCCGATCCGCGCGACATCGCCCCCACGGCGGCGGTGGCCTTTACGATCAACCACATCGCGGCGGTGTTTCTGCCTGCCTCGCTGGGGTATCTGTGGCTGGTCTCGCCCAGTTCGGTCTTTGTACTGGCCGCGGCGATGGCGGGCGTGTCCTTGTGCCTTGCGCTGCTGATCCCGCGCCATCCAGAGCCGGGCAATGAAACCATATTCGCCCGCTTCGCGCCGGCCCCGGCCGCGTGAGCGAGAGACCCATGGACCATTCCGTCACCGACACAAGCGCAGCCCCCGAACCGAACAGACGCGGCAAGTTCGTCACCGGGTCCACCATGCGTCATGTCGTGGTGATGACGCTGACGGGGTCGCTTGGCCTGAGCTTTCTGTTCCTTGTGGATTTCCTGGCCCTGTGGTGGATCAGCCGCCTTGACAACGAGGTGCTGATCACCGCCATCGGTTTTGCCGGCACGATCCAGTTCTTCGTGATGTCCGTGGCCGTGGGCATGATGATCGGCGCGGTGGCGCTGGTCAGCCGGGCGCTGGGCATGGGCGACCCGGAAGAGGCGCGGCGCATCGCGACATCCTCGATGATCTACGGCGCAAGCTTTCAGACGGCGCTGGCGATCCTGGTCTTCATCTTCCGCCGCGAGATCCTGATCTGGACCGGCGCCGAGGGTGAGGCGCTGGAAGTGGCGGCGGATTTCCTTGGCATCTCTCTGCCATCCTTGCCCTTTGTCGCCATCGGCATGTGCGCCAGTGCCGTGCTGCGCGCGGCCGGTGAGGCGTGGAGGGCGATGATGGTCACCGTGTCGGCAGGCGTCGTGGCGCTGATCGTCGATCCGATCCTGATCGTCTGGATGGGCTGGGGCGTCAGCGGGGCGGCCGGGGCCATCGTGCTGTCGCGCCTTGCGATGGCGGTGATGGGGTTCTACTGGGTCAGCCGCTCGCGCAACCTGCTGGCGCGGCCCAGCATGGTCGATCTGCGCACATTCATGGCACCGTTTGCGGCAATCGCCATTCCGGCGGTGGCCACGCAGGTGTCGACCCCCTTCGGCAACTGGGTGCTTGTGCGCGCCATGGCCGAACATGGGGACAGTGCGGTGGCGGGGCTGGGCGTGGTGATGCGCCTGACCATCGTTTGCTTCGGCGGCATCTTCGCCCTGTCCGGCGCGATTGGCGGCATCATCGGCCAGAACTACGGCGCCAAGCAATATGACCGCGTGGCGCAGGCCTATGTCGATGCGCTCAAGTTCTGCCTGGCCTATACCGCCGTGGTCTGGTTGTTGCTGATCCTCAGCGCGGACCTGATCGCAAGCTCTTTCGGACTGGGATCCGAGGGGGCGCAGATCGTGCGGACCTTTGCGTTTTACGGGGCAGGGGCGCTTGTCTTTACCGGGGCACTCTTCGTGTCGAACGCGGCCTTCAACAACCTGGGCCGCCCTTTGTGGGCGACGGCGGCGAACTGGTCGCGCGATGCGATCCTGATGGCGCCCTTTGCATTCGGCCTGGGCGCGATCTATGCGGGCAGCGGCGTGATCATGGGGCAGGCGCTGGCCAATATCCTGGCCGGGCTGATGGCGGGGCTGATCGGCTGGCGTTTCGTGCGCCGCATGGGTGCGCGCCCTTCCGCCACGCTTGACGCCGGGCGCGCATCGACATAGGCGCAGCGGCAGCACCCGCAAACCGGAGAGACGCCATGCCCACCTTTACCGCGATCACCACCCTGACCGGCAAGACCCCCGCCGAGGCGCTGGGAGAGGCGGTCGAGACCCTGACCCCCGAACCCGAAGGCGTGGGCGTCTTCGAGATCGAGGATGGATCGGGCCTGTGGGAAGTGGCCTGCTATTTCACCGAACGCCCCGATCATGCCGGGCTGGCGCTGCTGGCGACGATCCACGGGGCGCGGCCCTTCGCCATTTCCGAACTGCCCGAAACCGACTGGGTCGCCAAGGTGCGCCGCGAGCTGTCGCCCGTGGTGGCGGGGCGTTTCTTTGTCTATGGCAGCCATGATGCCGACAAGGTGCCCGACGGCGTCGAGGCGCTGCTGATCGAGGCGGCGATGGCCTTTGGCACCGGGCATCACGGCACGACGCAAGGCTGTCTGCGGGCGCTGGACCGTCTGGATACGGGCGGATTTACCGGCCGGAACGTGGCCGACATCGGATGCGGCACCGCGGTTCTGGCGATGGCGGCCGCGCGGATCTGGCCGAACCCCGTTCTTGCAGGCGATATCGACGAGGTCGCGGTCGAAGTGGCCGAGGCAAATGTGGCGGCCAACGCGCTGGAGGGCCGGGTGCATTGCGTCGAAGCGACGGGCTTTACCCATCCCGATATCCTGGCGGCCAGCCCTTTCGATCTGGTCTTCGCCAATATCCTGAAAGGCCCGCTGATCGAGCTTGCACCCGAAATGGCCGAGCATCTGATTCCCGGTGGCTATGCCATTCTGTCGGGGATTCTGAATGAACAGGCCGACGAGGTGATCTCGGTTTATGCAGCATCCGGCATCAATCTTGTCCATCGCGAGGAGATTGGTGAATGGACGACGCTTACTCTGCGCAAGTGAAGCGGAAATAAGGCGTAAATGCAGCCCTCCTGGGCGGGCTGCCCCATTTTTGCCTTAATTCGGCGGTAATTTTATGAAGATGTTGGTGGGGGCCGATATCTGGAGCTCTGACATGTCAGACGCATTCTTTGAATTCGACAACCGTATCCGGCGTATCAACCGGAAGCGCGTCAATATGGCCGGTGGATATGTATCGGTGGTGGGCGAAGACGGTTTGATCGTCGTCAAGCCCCGCCGCAAGCGTGCGCGCCTGCCCATCAAGTCATTCCTGTTCCTGGCCGTCGGCCTGCTATGCTTCAAGGCCCTGATCCTGGCCAGCCTGGGCCAGCCCGTCTACGAGGACCGGCTTGACAAGCTGCGTGCGGGATCGACGGTTGAACGCGCGGGCGCATGGGTGATGCAGATGGATCCGGTCAGCACCGCATTGGCCAGCGCGATCCGCGATCAGTTGCCGAATTTCTGATCCCGTGCACGCGGGCTGAACTGCACCCTGCCGCAGGCCGGGGGGATGGCGCGGTGGTCCTGAAAATCAAAAAGCCGCGCGACCCTGGGGGGGACGCGCGGCTTTTTTCATCCGGTACAGGGAACCGGGCGTCGTGATCAGCGGTTCTTGACCACGACGTCGATGTCACCACGGCACAGGCCGATATCTTCCAGTTCGCGATCCGACAGACGCGACAGGGCGTTGCGGGTCACACGGGCGTCGTTCCACGCGGCGAAAGCGCCGACCATGGTCGAGAAGAAGCCGGTCAGGCCAGCGGCCTGGGCGGTCGTGCGGGGGGCGTCGTAAACAGCCATTTTCAAATCCTCGGTTGCGCGTTTGCGCGTAGATTGATGCAAGTGATGTCAAGACCCGTGCGGGTCTCTTTCTGCGGCTGCACATAGAGTGCCTTTATTTGCCGCACAAGACGGGCTGACTGCATAGGTCTTATGCGGCTTTTGCATGGGTCGGATGTGATGGATTCATCAATAAAACAAGGCTAAAATAGGACACATTTTCTGTCGCATTCGGATGGTGAAGCGACGGTATCCGACGATTTTCTGCGTTGCAGCATCCCGTGGCCGGGCACCGCCGCCCTGCAGCCTGCCCAAGCTTTGGGATTGGCCTTTGTTCGCCTTTCGTGCTAGTGCATCAAAAAAGCAACAGAGCAGGGGCAGATGATGCGGGTTTTGGGGATCGATCCCGGCTTGAGGAACCTTGGCTGGGGCATCATCGATGTCGATGGCAGCCGCCTGTCCCATGTCGCCAATGGCATCTGTCATTCGGCGGGGGACGATCTGTCGCTGCGCCTGCTGGCGCTGCACCGGCAACTGACCGATGTGCTGGCGCAATACCGCCCCGACACCGCCGCGGTCGAGCATACTTTCGTCAACAAGGATGGTGTTGCCACGCTGAAGCTGGGGCAGGCGCGCGGGATCGCGCTGCTGGTTCCGGCGCAGGCGGGGCTTGATGTCGCCGAATATGCGCCCAATGCGGTCAAGAAGACCGTGGTGGGCGTGGGCCATGCCGCCAAGGAACAGGTGCAGCACATGGTCAGGATGCAATTGCCCGGCGTGGTGCTGACCGGACCCGATGCCGCCGATGCGCTGGCCATTGCTATCTGTCACGCCCATCACGGCGCGGCCGGCAGCGCTCTTGCGAATGCAATCCGAAAGGCCAGCGCATGATCGGCAAGTTGACGGGCCGCATCGACTACCGCACCGAGGATCACGTGCTGATCGACGTGGCGGGCGTGGGATACCTTGTCTATTGCTCGGACCGGACGCTGGCCGCCCTGCCGGGGCCGGGCAATGTCGTGGCGCTTTACACCGACATGGTGGTGCGCGAGGACCTGATGCAGCTTTACGGTTTTCCGACGCTGCTGGAAAAGGAATGGCACCGCCTGCTGATGGGTGTGCAGGGGGTGGGGGCCAAGGCCTCGCTGGCGATCCTCGGCGCGCTGGGGGCCGAAGGCGTCAGCCGCGCGATCATGCTGGGCGATATCAACGCGATCAAGGCCGCCAAGGGGATCGGTCCCAAGACCGCGCAGCGCGTGGTGATCGAGTTGAAGGACAAGGCCCCTGGCGTCATGGCGATGGGCGGCACACTGGCCGCCGCCATGGGCACGGCGCCTGCAACGCCCGAGGGCGAGGTTCTGGATGACGCACCCGCGCCCGCACCGCGCAAGCCTGCGGCACCCGCGCGCCCCTCGGGCAGTGCCGCCGCGCAATCGGATGCCTTGTCGGCCCTGACGAACCTGGGCTATTCCCCCGGTGATGCCGCAGGGGCCGTGGCCCGCGCCGCCGCCGATGCCCCCGAGGCCGAGGCCGCCGCCCTGATCCGCGCCGCCCTCAAGGCGCTGGCCCCGAAAGGGTAAGAGATGACACAGCCCGATCCGATCCTGGACCCCGAACGCCAGCCCGAGGACAATGACCGCGCCCTGCGTCCGCAGGGTCTGGACGAGTTCATCGGCCAGGCCGAGGCTCGCGCGAACCTGCGGGTCTTCATCCAGTCCGCCCGCCAGCGTGGCGAGGCGATGGATCACACGCTGTTTCATGGCCCCCCCGGTCTGGGCAAGACCACGCTGGCGCAGATCATGGCGCGCGAACTGGGGGTTGGCTTTCGGATGACATCCGGCCCGGTTCTGGCCAAGGCGGGCGATCTGGCGGCGATCCTGACCAACCTCGAAGCCCGCGATGTGCTGTTCATCGACGAAATCCACCGTCTGAACCCCGCTGTGGAAGAGGTGCTGTATCCGGCGCTTGAGGATTTCCAGCTGGACCTGGTGATCGGTGAAGGCCCCGCCGCGCGCACCGTGCGCATCGAATTGCAGCCCTTCACGCTGGTGGGGGCGACGACCCGGATGGGGCTGCTGACCACGCCCTTGCGCGACCGTTTCGGGATTCCGACGCGGCTGGTCTTTTATACCGATGCCGAGCTTTACGAGATCGTGGTGCGCAATGCCCGCCTGCTGGGTGCGCCCGCGGAAGAAGGCGGTGCCATGGAGATCGCGCGCCGGTCGCGCGGCACGCCGCGCATCGCGGGCCGGCTGCTGCGCCGCGTGGTGGATTTCGCCCTGATCGAGGGCAATGGCCGCGTCACGCGCGAGATTGCCGACTACGCGCTGACACGGCTGGGTGTGGATCATCTGGGGCTGGATGGGGCGGATCGGCGTTACCTGCGCCTGATCGCCGAGAATTACGGCGGCGGCCCGGTGGGGATCGAGACGCTGTCGGCGGCCCTGTCGGAAAGCCGCGACGCGCTGGAAGAGGTGATCGAACCCTTCCTGTTGCAGCAGGGCCTGATCCAGCGCACTCCGCGCGGGCGGATGCTGGCGCAGAAGGCCTGGACCCATCTGGGGCTGGATGCGCCCAAACGCGAGGCCGATCTGTTTGGCTGAGGCGGGGTCTTGAGGAGTTTCGGAACGATGAAGGAAGGGGCGCGGCATGGCTGAGGCGTTGACGGTCGGGCAAGTCGAGGCGTTGTTCACCCGCGCCGACGGGTCCTATGCTTTTGCCCGCTGGGGCAGGCCGATCGCGCCTGTGGTCTTCGGGGTTGAAGAGGACACGCTGAAGATCGTCAAGGGCGCGCTTGAGGCGGTTGTGGCGCTGGCAGGACACAAGATGGCCGAGACCGATCCCGAACTGGGCGCGAACCTGATGGTGTTTTTCTTCCGCGACTGGGATGAATTGCCCGAAGTCCCCAATCTTGACCGGCTGGTGCCCGACCTTGTGCCGCTGGTGGCAAAGCTGAAGGCCGTGGATGCCAATCAGTACCGCATTTTCCGCTTCGATGCCGATGGGGGCATCAAGGCCAGTTTCGTGTTCCTGCGGATGGATGAGGCGCTGTCGGCGGTATCGGCCGATGTGCTGGCGCTGTCACAGGTGGTGCAGACCATCCTGCTATGGTCGGACACGGCGTTTCGCGACCGCTCGCCCCTTGCCGTGCTGGAGGGGCGCACGATCCTGCGCCCCGAGATCGCGGGGCTGATCCGCGCGGCCTATGATCCGGTGATGCCGGTGGTGGCGCGCGATCCCGTCCATGCGCTGCGCCTGCAGGCGCGGCTGCAGGCGGCGCAATCGCAATAGGGGTTAGGCGGGCACGCGACCGCCCAGGGCGCGGGTGATCTCGGCCGCGGCCTCGGCGACCTGGCGGCCATAATCAAGGCTGCTGCGGGTATCGAAGCGCGCCGATGGTCCGGAAATCGACACGCCGCCCACGGCCTGGCCCTGCGCGTCGAAGATGGCGGCACCGATGCAGGACATGCCGATATGGCGTTCCTCCTGATCGAAGGACCATCCCCGCGCGCGCGTCTGTTCCAGATCGGCGAAAAGGGCGGCAGGCGTGGACAGGGTGCTGTCGGTGAAAGCGGGCAGGCCCGAGGACTGGATCAGGGCGCGCAGGCGATCCTCGGGCAGGGTGGCCAGGATCGCTTTGCCGGTGCCCGAGGCATGCATCGGCGTGCGTGTGCCGGGGTTGAAGAAGGCGCGGATCGGGTTGGGCGTTTCGATCTGGCCGATGAACACCACTTCGGCCCCGTCGCGGATGGCGAGGTTCGCGGTCTCGCCCGTGGCCTGCATCAGGGCGCGCATTACGGGGCGGCTGATATCGGCCAGGTTCATCCGTTTCAGGAAGGAGGCGCCGGTGCGATACGCCTCGATCCCGACCATCCAGTCCTGCGTGGCCTCGTCAAGTTCGGCAAAACGGTGCTTTTGCAGCGTGGTCAGGATGCGATGGGTCGTGGCGGTGGGAATGCCAAGCGCCAGCGACAGATCCGTGAGCGAGGCGCGTTCCAGCCGCGCCAGCGCATTCAGCACCCCCAGCGCGCGATCCAGCGCCTGCATCGTCTGGCTGCCCGTATCCGTGAAGGGTGACTTGGGCCGCCCCCGTGCCTTGCGTTCCGCCTGTGCCACCTGTGTGATTCCCTGCTGATCATGCTGCCGTGCAGCACAAGACCACTTATGAAAAATATTTTCAATAATGGAATGGAAAAATTTTTTGAAAACGAAAAAAACTAATATAAACAATGGCTAGTGATTTTCGATTCATAAATGAAAAAGGGTTTTGAGAAAATTGTGGAATGGGGCAACTGTGGTATGTTCGGATGATCCTTGGAGGAGAGCGACAATGTCTGACCAGAATCCTGTTTTCATTCCCGGACCGACCAATATCCCCGACCGTCTGCGTCTTGCGATGCATGTGCAGACCCGCGATCACCGGGCCCCGGATTTCGTTGAAACCCTGGCGCCCGTGCTTGAGGACACCAAGCGCGTCTTCGGCACGACCACGGGCCGTGTCATCACGTTCCCCGCCAGCGGCACCGGCGGTTGGGAGGCGGCGATCAGCAACACGCTGTCAGCGGGCGACACGGTTCTGGTGGCGCGCTACGGCATGTTCTCGCACCGCTGGATCGACATGTGCCAGCGCCACGGTCTGGACGTGCAGATCATCGAATGCGATTGGGGTGCAGGGGCGCCCGCGGATCGGTTCGAGGCGGCGCTGAGCGCCGATACCGCCCGCAAGATCAAGGCGGTGCTGGTCACGCATAACGAAACCGCCACGGGCGTGAAATCCGACATCGCCGCCGTGCGCGCCGCGATGGATGCGGCCAGCCACCCGGCCTTGTTGATGGTGGATTGCGTCAGCTCCCTGGCGTCGATGCCCTTCGAGATGGACGCCTGGGGCGTGGATATCGCGGTCGCGGGATCGCAAAAGGGCTTCATGCTGGCGACCGGCATGGCGATCCTGGGGGTCAGCGCCAAGGCGCTTGACCACATGGAAGGCGCGAAACTGCCGCGCACCTTCTTTGATTTCCGCGACATGATGACCAGCAACGCCAAGGGCGGCTTTCCCTATACCCCGCCGCTGCAACTGATCTACGGGATGCGCGAAAGCCTGAAGATGCTGTTCGAGGAAGGGCTGGACAATGTCTATGCCCGCCACACGCGGCTGGCGCAGGGTGTGCGCGCCGCGACCCGTGCCTGGGGGCTGGACCTGGTGGCGCAGTCGCCCGATCTTTATTCCGATACGGTCAGCGCCATCTACGTGCCCAAGGGCTTTGACAGCAACGCCCTGACTGAACACGTGTTTTCCGCCTATGGCCTGTCCTTCGGGGTGGGGCTGGGCCAGATGAACGGGCGCGCCTTCCGCATCGGGCACCTGGGCATGCTGACCGATGTCATGGTCCTGTCGGGCCTTGCCGGGATCGAAATGGCCATGGCCGATCTGAACTATCCGGTCCGTCTGGGATCGGGTGTTGCCGCCGCGCAGGACCATTTCCGCGCCTCGCGCTCTGTTGTCCTGAAATCCGCAGCCTGAGGGTGCCATGAAAGACATGATCTATCCGACCTTCGACGATGTGATCGCGGCCCATGACCGCATCCGTCCCTATATCCACCGCACGCCGGTCCTGACCTCGAGCTATCTGAACGACCTGACCGGTGCGGATCTGCATTTCAAATGCGAGAACTTCCAGAAGGCGGGCGCCTTCAAGGTGCGTGGTGCCTGCAACGCGGTTTTCGGCCTGTCCGAGGACAAGCTGGAGCGTGGCGTCGCCACCCATTCCAGCGGCAACCATGCGCTGTCGCTGTCCTATGCGGCAGGGCGGCGGGGCATTCCCTGCACCGTGGTCATGCCGCGCACCGCACCCGAGGCCAAGAAGGCCGCCGTGCGCGGCTATGGTGGCCGGATCGTGGAATGCGAGCCCTCGACCAGCAGCCGCGAGGCAGTGTTCGAACAGGTCGTGGCCGAAACCGGCGCGGAATTCGTGCATCCCTACAATGACTTGCGCGTGATCACCGGGCAGGCCACCTGTTCGCGCGAACTGATGGAGCAGGTCGACGGGATCGAGGGGGTCGTGGCCCCCATCGGCGGCGGCGGCATGATCTCGGGTACCTGCCTGACCGTGTCCAGCACCGCGCCGGGCGTCAAGATCTATGCGGCGGAGCCCCTGAACGCGGACGATGCGGCACGCAGTTTCCGCGCCGGGCATATCATCGCCGACGATGCGCCGGTGACGGTGGCCGACGGGTTGAAGGTGCCGCTCAAGGAAAACACCTGGCACTACGTGTCCAACCATGTGACCGATATCCTGACCGCGACCGAGGACGAGATCATCGCGGCCATGAAGCTGACATGGGAGCGGATGAAGATCGTGATCGAACCCAGCTGCGCCGTGCCGCTGGCCGTGATCCTTAAGAACCCCGACGTCTTTGCCGGCAAGCGCATCGGCGTCATCATCACCGGCGGCAACGTCGACATGGATAAACTGCCCTGGTTCAAGGGCTGAGGAGAAACGCGATGAACAAGCATGTGAACCTGTCCGACCTGGAAGTCGGTTATGACATTCCGGCCGCCATCGGCATGGATGAATCCGAGATCCAGACGCCCTGCCTGATCCTCGATCTGGACGCGCTGGAGCGCAACATCGCCAAGATGGGCAAATTCGCCAAGGATATGGGCGTGCGTCACCGGGTGCATGGCAAGATGCACAAATCGGTCGATGTCGCGCTGCTGCAGGAAAGCCTGGGCGGATCCTGCGGCGTCTGCTGTCAGAAAGTGTCCGAGGCCGAGGTGTTCGCCCGTGGCGGCATCAAGGATGTGCTGGTCAGCAACCAGGTGCGCGACCCGGCCAAGATCGACCGTCTGGCGCGGATCCCCAAGCTGGGCGCGCGCGCGATCTGCTGTGTGGATGATGTGACCAACGTGGCCGATCTGTCGGCTGCCGCCGTGCGTCATGGCACGCAGATCGAATGCCTGGTGGAAATCGACTGCGGGGCAGGGCGTTGCGGTGTCACCACCACGCCTGCGGTGATCGAGATCGCCAAGGCGATCGACGCGGCGCCGGGGCTGAAATTCGCCGGGCTTCAGGCCTATCAGGGCGCGATGCAGCACATGGACAACTACGATGACCGCAAGGCCAAGATCGACATCGCTGTGGCGCAGGTGCGTGACGCGGTCGAGGGGCTGAAGGCCGAGGGTCTGGAATGCGACATCGTCGGCGGCGGCGGCACCGGCAGCTACTACTTCGAAGGTAATTCGGGCGTCTACAACGAGCTGCAGTGCGGATCCTACGCGTTTATGGATGCCGATTACGGCCGCATCCTGGACAAGGACGGCAAGCGCATCGATCAGGGCGAGTGGGAAAACGCGCTGTTCATCCTGACAAGCGTGATGTCCCATGCCAAGGCAGACAAGGCCATCGTGGACGCCGGCCTCAAGGCGCAGTCGGTGGACAGCGGGCTGCCGGTGATCTTCGGCCGCACCGATGTGACCTATGTGAAATGCTCGGATGAACATGGTGTCGTGGCCGACCCTGATGGTGTGCTCAAGGTCAACGACAAGCTGCGCCTTGTCCCCGGTCACTGCGATCCGACCTGCAACGTGCATGACTGGTATGTCGGCGTGCGGAACGGCAAGGTCGAAACCCTGTGGCCCGTCTCGGCGCGCGGCAAGGCGTTCTGATATGCCCGAACTGCTGATCATCCCCGAGGATGTCTGCGCCCAGGTCGTGACACCCGAGGCCGCCTTTACGGCGGTCGAGGGTGTCTTCGCCGCCATGGCGCGGGGCGATGCGCGCAACTTTCCGGTGGTGCGCGAGGCGCTGGGCCATGCGGACGCGCTTTACGGCTTCAAGTCGGGTTTTGACAAGGCCGGCATGGCGCTTGGCGTGAAATCAGGGGGGTTTTGGCCCGGCAATATGGCGCGCGGGTTGACAAATCATCAGTCCACCATCTTCCTGTTCGACCCCGATACCGGCCAGTTGCAGGCGCTGGTGGGTGGCAATTACCTGACGGCGATCCGCACGGCGGCAGCGTCTTCGGTGTCGATTGCCCATCTGGCGCGGCCCGATGCCAGGGTTCTCGGCATGGTGGGGGCGGGGCATCAATCCGCCTTCCAGCTGCGCGCGGCGGTGCGCCAGCGCAAGTTCGAAAAGGTCTTGGCCTGGAACCCCCATCCCGAGATGCTGCCCAAGCTGGCCGCGGTCGCGGCCGAACTGGGCCTGCCCTTCGAGGCGGTCGAGCGCGAGGCGCTGGGGGCGGCGGCGGATGTGATCATCACCATCACCTCGGCCTTCGAGCCGCTGATGATGCGGGACTGGATCAAGCCGGGCACGCATGTGGCCTGCATGGGCACCGACACCAAGGGCAAGCAGGAGGTGGATGCCAACCTGCTGGCGGCGGCCTCGGTCTTTACCGACGAGGTGGCGCAATCCGTCACCATTGGCGAGGCGCAGCATGCCATAGGTGCGGGGCTGATCAGCGAGGGTGACATCACCCCCATCGGTGCCGTGATCAACGGCACCCACAAGGGGCGCACCAGCGCCGATCAGATCACCGTCTTCGACGGCACTGGCGTCGGCCTGCAGGATCTGGCCGTGGCGCATGTGGCGATGCGCGGCGCGCAGGAGCGGGGCCTGGGTGCGGCCGTGACGCTCTGAGCCTTGCGGTCGGGGTGGTTTGTGGTCAAGTTTGGCCCGAACCATCCTGATCCGAAGGACCAACCCATGCCCCATACCCTGCCGATCCGCGTCTACTATGAGGACACCGACATGGCGGGGATCGTCTATTACGCCAATTACCTGCGCTATATCGAACGCGCGCGCAGCGACTGGGTGCGGGGACTGGGGATCGACCAGAACGCCATGAAGGCAAACGGCCTCGTGTTCGCGGTGCGCCGGGTCGAGGCCGACTATCTGATGCCCGCGCGTCTGGATGACGAACTTGTCGTCGAGACCGAGGTGGTGCAGGTCACCGGTGCGCGGCTTGTGATGGACCAGGTGGTCAAGCGCGGCGAGGATCGGCTCTTTCATGCCGTCGTGACGGTTGTCGTGATCACAGACACCGGCCATCCTGCCCGTATGCCGGCAAATATCCGCCATATGTTGCATTGACGTGATCGAATGACGCAGATGTGTTGGCCTTCCCCTTTCAACTAAGGTAGTTTGCCTGCCAAATGGACCGCAAAAGCGGCCGACACCAAGAGCAGGCTTATGGAAACCGAAATCATCGCTGGCGCCGCCACGGCGGATTATACCATGTGGGCATTGTTCGCCCGCGCTACCATCGTCGTCAAACTGGTCATGATCATGCTGGTCCTGTGTTCCTTCTGGACATGGGCGATCGTCATCCAGAAGACGATCCTTTTCCGCAAGGCGCGTACCGAATCCACCGATTTCGACGCGGCCTTCTGGTCGGGCGAGCCGCTGGACGAATTGTTCGACCAGATCGGTCCCGAGCCTGCAGGCGCCTCGCAAAGGGTGTTTGCGGCGGGCATGATGGAATGGCGGCGCAGTCACCGCAACGATGGCGGGCTGATCGCGGGGGCGACCTCGCGGATCGACCGCAGCATGGATGTCGCCATCGCCAAGGAAGCAGACCAGTTGCAATCAGGATTGACGGTTCTGGCGACCATCGGATCGGCGGCCCCCTTCATCGGCCTGTTCGGCACGGTCTGGGGGATCATGCATTCCTTCATCGAGATCGCCAAGGCGCAGAACACCAGCCTGGCCGTGGTCGCCCCCGGTATCGCCGAGGCGCTGCTGGCCACGGGCATCGGCCTTGTCGCGGCCATTCCCGCGGTGATCTATTACAACAAGCTGAGCGCGGATGCGGATCGCATCATCGGGGGCTACGGCGCCTTCGCCGATGAATTCTCGACCATCCTCAGCCGCCAGTTGGACAGCTGAGCGATGGGTGCGGGTGTCGTCAAGAACGGTGGTGGCGGATCGCGCCGGGGACGGCGGCGCGGTGCAGGTCGCGCCGGTGTCGTGTCCGAGATCAACATCACGCCCTTCGTGGACGTGATGCTGGTGCTTCTGATCATATTCATGGTCGCGGCGCCGCTGATGACGGTCGGCGTGCCGGTGGAATTGCCCAAGACGGCCGCCACATCGCTGCCCGCCGAGCAGGAAGAGCCGCTGAGCATCACCATGACGGCCGATGGGCAGGTCATGATCATGATGACCGAAGTGCCCCTGAACGAGCTGGTTCCGCGCCTGCAAGCCATTGCCGCCGAGCGTGAGGGTGACCGCGTCTTTCTGCGCGCGGATGGCGCGGTGCCCTATGCCGAGGTGGTCACGGTGATGGGCGCGCTGAACCGTGGTGGCTTTTCCAACATCGGTCTGGTGACCGATCTTGGCGGGCCTTCCCTTGATGGAAGCCAGCCCGCCGGGCAGGGCAACTGAGGGGCGCCGTGCGGATCGGCTATTACATTTCTGGCGCCGGGCATATCGCCCTGATCCTGTTCGTGCTGTTTGGCGGCATGTTCAACTCCACCCCGGAACCCTTTGAGGTAACGGAGGTGTCCGTCATTTCCGGGGCCGAGTTCGAGGCGATGATGGCCGCTGTCCAGCCGCCGGAGGCCACGACCGATGTGGCCGTGCCGCCGCCGCCCGCCCTGCAGGAGGCGCCGCCGCCTGCCGAAAGCCAGCCCGACCCCACGCCGCCGCAGCCGGTCCAGCCGCAGGTGACCGAAGCGCCGCCGCCCGATCCCGTGCCGCAGTCCGCAGAGGCCTTGCCGCCGCAGCCTGCCGAGGTGTCGGATGCCGCCCCCGTTCTGGCCCCGCCGCCGCAGGAACAGGTCGTTCTGGCGCCTGACAATTCGTCGCGCCCCGTGCCGCGCCCGGCCGAGCGCGTGGCCCCCGAACCCGTGGCCGCCCCCGAGCCGGACACTCGCGTGGCCGATACCGTGACCGAGGAGGTCGTGCCGGACGAGGCCGCCGAGACGCCACGCGAAGAGGCCGAAGCCGGCGCGCCGGAGGAAGCGACAACCCAGATCGTGACCGAGGCGACAGAGCCCCCTTCGGCGGCGCCGACGACGTCAGTGCGCCCCCGCACCCGTCCCGCGCGACCCGAACCCGTGGCTGAAGCCCCGCGCGAACAGCCGACGCCGCAGCCCGCCCCGCAGCAACCCGCGGTGCAGCAGCCTTCGACCTCTGACGCGGTCAATGACGCGCTGCGCCAGGCGCTTGAGGGTGCGGCACCCGCGACACCGACCCCGGCGGGGCAGAGCGGGCCGCCCATGACCTCGGGCGAGCGTGACGCGCTGCGCGTGGCCGTGCAGCAATGCTGGAACGTGGGATCGCTGTCCTCCGAGGCCCTGCGCACAACGGTTGTCGTCGCGGTCTCGATGTCCGAAGATGGACGTCCCATGAACGAGACCCTCAGGATGCTCAGCTATGATGGCGGGTCAGAGGCCGCCGCACGCCAGGCCTTTGAATCCGCGCGCCGCGCGATCATCCGCTGCGGGGCCAGTGGCTTCAACCTGCCGCGGGACAAATACGCCCAGTGGCGCGAAATCGAAATGACGTTCAATCCCGAGAACATGAGGATCAGATAATGACACGTGTGTTGACCCTGCTGGCGGCCCTGGTCGTTCTTGCCATGCCGGCGGCGGCTCAGACCGGCCCTCTGCGCATCGAGATCACCGAGGGCGTGATCGAGCCCTTGCCCTTCGCCAATCCCGATTTCGTGGCCGAGAACGCCGCTGCGGCGGAACTGGCGCGGGCGATCTCGCGGGTTGTGGCCGAGGACCTGACCGGAACAGGCCTGTTCCGCGAGATCCCGTCCAATGCTTTCATCAGCCAGATCACCAGTTTCAACAGCCCCGTGCAATTCGCCGACTGGCGGGCCATCAACGCGCAGGCGCTGATCTCGGGCGCGGTCAGCGTCGGGGGCGACGGGTCGATCGCGGTCAAGTTCCGCCTTTACGACGTCTTTGCCGGGCAGGAGCTTGGCGATGGTCTGCAGTTCAACGGCACGCAGGCCGGCTGGCGGCGCATGGCGCACAAGGTGGCCGATGCGGTCTACAGCCGGATCACGGGCGAGGGCGGATATTTCGACAGCCGCGTGGTCTACGTGGCCGAGACCGGCCCCAAGGACGACCGCCGCAAGCGTCTGGCCATCATGGATTATGACGGCGCAAACGTGCAGTATCTGACCGACAGCAACGCCATCGTGCTGGCACCGCGGTTTTCGCCCACGGGGGACCGCATCCTGTTCACCAGCTACGAATCCGGGTTTCCGCGCATCTACGTGATGGATGTTGCTTCGGTCGGGCGGCGCGCCCTGCCAACGCAGGAAGGCACGATGAGCTTTGCGCCCCGCTTTGCCCCCGACGGCAACACGGTGGTCTATTCGCTGACGACCGGCGGCAATACCGACATCTACCGGATGGACATCAATTCGGGCGCGACCACGCGTCTGACATCGACACCCTCGATCGAGACCGCGCCCAGCTTCAGCCCCGACGGCAGCCGGATCGTCTTTGAAAGCGACCGCAGCGGCACACAGCAACTCTATATCATGAGCGCGAATGGCGGCGAGCCGCAGCGCATCAGCTTTGGGCAGGGCCGTTACGGCACGCCCGTCTGGTCGCCGCGCGGTGACCTGATCGCCTTTACCAAGCAATCCAAGGGCCGGTTCCATATCGGCGTGATGCGCACCGACGGATCCGAAGAGCGCCTGCTGACCGCATCCTTCCTGGATGAGGGCCCCACATGGTCGCCCAACGGCCGCGTGATCATGTTCACCCGCGAGACGCAAGGCGAGTCCGGGGCGGCTTCGCTCTATTCCGTGGACATCTCGGGGCGCAACCTCAAGCAGATCAGGACCGAGGGCGGGGCATCCGATCCGGCATGGTCCCCGTTGCAAAGATAAGCCGATCGCGCGGGCATCGATTCCCTTGGCCCCGCGATTATGCTAAGAACGGAACAGACACAGGCAAACCCAGATGACACACAACAAAAACGAGGCATCTTCCATGGCACTTCTTTCGCGCGGCATTATCCTTGCATCGGTTCTCGCGCTGGCCGCTTGCACCAATCCCGACCGTTTCGACAGCGCAGGCGGGGCCGGTGGCGCGGGCGGTATCGGCGGTATCGGCGCACCCGGTAGCGCGTCCGACCCGCGGTCGCCGCTCTATTTCCAGCAGACGATCGGTGATCGCGTGCTGTTCCCGGTCGACCAGTCTTCGATCACGCCGCAGTACCAGGCGGTTCTTGACGGTCAGGCGCAGTGGCTGATGACCAACACCGATTATGTCGCCATCATCGAAGGCCATGCGGACGAGCAGGGCACGCGCGAGTACAACCTTGCCCTTGGTGCGCGCCGTGCCAATGCCGTGCAGGAATACCTGATTTCGCGCGGTGTGGCCTCCAGTCGCCTGCGGGTGATCAGCTATGGCAAGGAACGCCCCATCGAGCTGTGCAGCGACGAGGCCTGCTATTCCCAGAACCGCCGCGCCGTGACCGTGATCTCGGCCGGCCTGTCCGGCTGATCGGGGGGCATTCATGACGTATCGCGCTGCATCCCGGCTGGGGCTGATCCCCAACCACCTGCGCTTGGCCGTCATGGCCGCCGCTCTGGGCCTTGGCCTGGCGCTGCCGCAGGCTGCCCCGGCGCAGGACAGCCAGACCCTGGCGGATATCCGGCAGGAAATGTCGGTCCTTTTCGTCGAGGTGCAGCGCCTGCGCCGTGAATTGTCCACCACCGGCGCGCCGGGGGTCACCATCCCCGGCGGCAGCGTTCTGGACCGTGTCGGCCTGATGGAAAGCGAACTGCAACGCCTGACCCGCAAGACCGAGGAGCTGGAATTCCGCATCAATGCCATCGTGTCCGACGGCACGACCCGTCTGGGCGACCTGGAATTCCGCCTCTGCGAGCTGGAGCCGGGGTGCGACATCGGCAAGCTGGGTCAGACCACGACACTGGGCGGCGGCACGGCACCGGCCACGACGGGGCAGATCGCCGCGCCGTTGCAGCCGGCCCCGACCCTGGCCGCGCCAGAGACCGAACTGGCCGTCAGTGAACGCGCTGATTTCGAGCGGGCGGCGGCGGCGCTCGCGTCAAGTGACTTTCGCAGCGCCGCGGACCTCTTTGCGGCCTTTAACGAGACCTATCCGGGCGGACCGCTGAGCGCCGAGGCCGATGTGAACCGGGGCAAGGCCCTGGCACAGCTGGACGACGTGCGCGGTGCCGCGCGCGCCTATCTGTCGGCCTTCACGACCGATCAGACCGGTCCGCAGGCGCCTGAGGCCCTGTTCCTTCTGGGCGAGGCGCTGGGACGTCTGGGCCAGACGCAGGAAGCCTGCACCACCTTGCAGGAGGTCGGATTTCGCTTCCCGCAATCCGCCAGCGTCGTCCCCGCGCAAGAGGCGCGCGCGCGCCTTGGATGCCTTTGAGCCAGGGGGCTGCTGACGGTGCAGCCGCAGCCCGCACGGCCGTGTTGCTGGCGATCGAGAACGCGGATCCCGGTGCGATTGCCCTTGCCGTATCGGGGGGCGGGGACTCGGTTGCATTGCTGCATCTTGCGCACTCGGTGGCTGCCGGTTCCGGCAGACCGCTGCATGCGGTGACGGTCGATCACGGGCTTCGTGCCGAAAGCGCCCATGAGGCCGCGCGCGTGGCCGCGATCTGCAAGGCGCTGGGGGTGCCACATGACACCCTGCGCTGGGAAGGCTGGGACGGGCAGGGCAACCTGCAGGCAAGGGCCCGCGCCGCCCGTTACGCCCTGATCGCCGATTGGGCGCGGGCGCAAGGGATCGGCACGATCCTTCTGGGGCATACGCGCGACGATCAGGCCGAGACTTTCCTGATGCGCCTTGCGCGCACGGCCGGTGTGGACGGGTTGTCCGGCATGGCCGCGCGGTTTCCGCGCAACGGCGTGACCTGGTGCCGCCCGCTGCTGGGGACCGACCGCGCCACGCTGCGTGCCTTTCTGCGCGGCATCGGCGCGGACTGGATCGAAGATCCGTCCAATGACGACAGCCGCTTCGAAAGGGTGCGTGCCCGCGCGGCGCTTGCGGCGCTGGCCCCTCTGGGCATCGATGCCGCGACGCTGGCACGCGTGTCGCAGCACATGGACGAGGCGCGCGACGCGCTTGACGCCTGCGCGGCGGGATTGTCACAAAGCATGGTGCGTCAGGATCACGGCGATCTGGTCGTGGATTGGGATGGTCTTGCAGCGCATCCGCTGGACCTGCGCCGCCGTATTCTGGTTGCGGCGCTGGTCTGGGTCGGAACGGCCGCCTATCCCCCCCGGCGCGAAGATATCCTGTCATTGCTTGCAGAAGGTGGCATGGACGGGCAGCGCACCCTGATGGGCTGCATTCTGCGGCAAGAGCGGGGCGGTTTGCGAATCTTTCGCGAATTCAACGCTGTACGCGATCTGCGCTGCGCCACGGATGCCGTCTGGGATGGGCGTTGGCGGCTGGAGGGGCCGCATGATCCCGCCTTGTGCCTTGCCGCCCTGGGCGAGGCGGGGTTGCGGCTTTGCCCCGATTGGCGTGAAACGGGCCGGGCGCGTGCATCGCTTCTGGCGTCGCCCGCGATCTGGCGGGGCGACAGGCTTGTCGCGGCGCCGCTGGCCGGGTGGGGCCAGGGTTGGATCGCGCGGATTGTCGCGGATTTTCACGACACGGCGCTTTCGCATTGAAGTAAACCATTTGTTGCCTATTTTACGGCTATGGTTCGTCGCATCTTGCCACGGGCCGCAAGATTTGTGGGAGACATGCCTTGGGCAACGCGCGAAACATCGCTTTCTGGGTCGTTCTGTTCCTGCTGATACTGGCCCTTTTCAACCTGTTCAGCGGATCCGGAAACACCTTGCAAAGCCAGAATATCAGCTATTCGGAATTTGTCCGGGCCGTGGAAAACGAGCAGGTCAGCCGGGCGACGCTGGACGGTGAGCAGATCCGCTATCGCAGCACCGATGGACGCGATTACGTGACGATCAAGCCCGAGGATGCACAGGTCACGGACCTTCTGATTGCCAACAACGTGCCGGTGACGGCCGAAAGTCAGCAACAGTCGGGCTTCCAGACCTTCATCCTGTCGCTTCTTCCCTTCCTGCTGCTGATCGGTGTCTGGGTCTATTTCATGAACCGGATGCAGGGTGGTGGCAAAGGTGGCGCCATGGGCTTTGGCAAGTCCAAGGCCAAGCTGCTGACCGAAAAGCATGGCCGCGTGACCTTTGACGACGTGGCCGGCATCGACGAGGCCAAGGAAGAACTGGAAGAGATCGTCGAATTCCTGCGCAACCCGCAGAAATTCAGCCGTCTTGGCGGCAAAATCCCCAAAGGCGCGCTGCTGGTGGGCCCTCCGGGTACCGGTAAGACGCTGCTGGCGCGCGCCATCGCGGGCGAGGCGGGTGTGCCCTTCTTCACCATCTCGGGGTCCGACTTCGTGGAAATGTTCGTGGGTGTCGGTGCCAGCCGTGTGCGCGACATGTTCGAACAGGCCAAGAAAAACGCGCCCTGCATCGTCTTCATCGACGAGATCGATGCCGTTGGCCGTGCGCGTGGTGCCGGTTACGGCGGTGGCAACGACGAACGTGAACAGACCCTCAACCAGCTGCTGGTCGAGATGGACGGTTTCGAGGCAAATGAAGGCGTGATCATCCTTGCGGCCACCAACCGCCGCGACGTTCTGGACCCCGCGCTGCTGCGTCCGGGCCGTTTTGACCGCCAGGTGACCGTGCCCAACCCCGACATCAAGGGCCGCGAAAAGATCCTGGGTGTGCATGCCGCCAAGGTGCCGCTGGGCCCTGACGCCGACATGCGCATCATCGCGCGCGGCACACCCGGTTTCTCGGGTGCCGATCTGGCGAACCTCGTGAACGAGGCCGCGCTGATGGCTGCCCGTGTGGGGCGGCGATTCGTGACCATGGTCGATTTCGAGAATGCCAAGGACAAGGTCATGATGGGGGCCGAGCGTCGTTCGATGGTGCTGACGCCCGACCAGAAGGAAAAGACCGCCTATCATGAGGCTGGCCATGCCGTTGTCGGTCTGGCCCTGCCGAAATGCGACCCGGTATACAAGGCCACGATCATTCCGCGCGGCGGCGCGCTGGGGATGGTGGTGTCCTTGCCCGAGATCGACCGGTTGAACTGGCACAAGGCCGAATGCGAGGAAAAGCTGGCCATGACCATGGCGGGCAAGGCGGCCGAGATCCTCAAATACGGCGAGGAGAACGTGTCGAATGGCCCGGCCGGTGACATCCAGCAAGCCAGCGCGCTGGCCCGTGCGATGATCATGCGCTGGGGCATGTCCGACAAGGTCGGCAATATCGATTATGCCGAAGCGCATGAGGGATATTCGGGCAACACGGCAGGTTTCTCGGTGTCGGCCCATACCAAGGAGCTGATCGAGGAAGAGGTGAAACGCTTCATCCAGGAGGGCTATGAACGGGCCGTCCAGATCCTGACCGAGCGCAAGGATGAATGGGAACGTCTGGCCCAGGGTCTTCTGGAATACGAGACCCTGACCGGCGAAGAGATCAAGCGCGTCATGCGTGGCGATCCCCCCAGCGCCAGCGATGACGAGGAAGACAAGTCCGACAAGGGCAATGCCGCCTCGGTCACCGCGATCCCCAAGACCAAACCCAAGGCGAAACCCGCCGGTGGTCTGGAGCCAGAGCCGACGTAATGTCAGCCGCGCCTGATAACGACTGGAACCCCGGGACCTACAGCAGGTTCCGGGGTTTGCGCTTGCGCCCCGCGATGGATCTTCTGCGCGCGCTTGGCCCGCTGCCGCCCGGGCCGGTCATCGACCTGGGCTGCGGCAATGGTGCCGCTGCCGCCGCCCTTGCAACACGCGGCAGGCCCGTCACGGGCATCGACAGCTCGCCCGCGATGCTGGCCGAGGCAGAGGCCCTTGGCCTTTATGACAGCTTGCGGCAGGCGGATATCGCCACATGGTCCCCCGACGGTGCGCCGCCCGCATTGATTTTCTGCAACGCCGTGCTGCACTGGTTGCCGGATCACGCCAGCCTCATTCCGCGGCTAGCCGGGATGCTGACCAAGGGGGGCACCTTGGCCGTGCAGGTGCCGCATCAGAACAACGCGCCGTCGCACCGCCTCTGGCTGTCGCTGGCCGAGGAGCTGTTTCCCGGCCGCGTCGATCCGCAGCAGGGCCCCGGCGTCCTGCGCCCGGCCGAATATCACCGGCTTCTGTCGCCTCTGGGCGAGCTCAGCCTGTGGGAAACCGAATATTATCAGCAACTTGATGCTTGCGAAGATGGCCACCCCGTGCGGCGCTTTACCGAGACAACCTATGCCCGGCCGATCCTGGCCGCGCTGAGCGCTGCGGAACAGACGCGGCTGATCACCGCTTATGAGGCGGTGATGGACAAGGTCTATCCCGCCGCCGCCGATGGCACGGTGCTTTTCCCGTTCCGGCGGATGTTCTTTACCCTGACGGTCTGAGTCTCAGCCCCGCGCGCTCCGGGTGGGTCAGCCCCGTTTATTCGGGTGCGGTCTGCCAGAAGCCGGAGGTCTTCGCCGCCACTGCGCGGTAGCGTTGCACCGCATAGGGCAGCAGAAAATGCTGCGTGGCATTGTCCACGAAGCTGCCAGAGCGCAATTGCGCCAGACCAAGGGCATAGGCCGCCGAAACCGTCATCCCCCGATTGAGCCGGGCCAGCAGAATCTTGCCGCTTTCGCCGGGCAGGGCGCGGGGCATCGGCGCCAAGCGTGCCGTGGCCCATCCCGCGCGGACCGAGCGCAACTGTTCGGCCATGCCGGCCGGGGCCTGCGCCATCGCCGCCGCGAAACCCGCGACATCCGCGACGGCGGTGACGGCGATCAGGTGCAGGAATGTCCGGTAGGGGCCTGTCACATCCTCGATCCGGTCGGCGCCAGCCGTCCGCACGATATCCGCCATCAGGTCATATTGCCCGATAGCCATCCAGTCTTCTTGCGTCACACCGGGATAGTGCTGCGGGTTCGTCTTCGGATGCAGGATCGTGCCATGCTTGATCTGGCTGACATGCTGGCCATGCTGTTAGAAGGCCAGCGTCTTTTGCCACGCTCGGTCCGAGATGCTGTCCACCGCTTTGCGCCGAAACCCGAAAACCATTTGCCGTCTACCCTGCTGTTCCGCACGCCTAGTGACGCAACATAGCGGCGCGGTGAAGATCGCTCCGGGGCATTTATGTGCAGGCGCGATGCGCGGTTCCGTCCTGCCGCCGCTTGCCTTGCTGCGATACGTGCCGTCCCTTAACCTGTGCCCGACAGCGACAGCGACAGCGACAACGGAGACGCACCATGCGCCACGATTACCTGCATGAGCCTGAGACCGGGCGTCTGGTTGCGGCCCCCGGATCCGATCTGGGCGCGGTCTGGACCGATCTGTTGGCCCCCACCCCAGAGGAGGAGGCGGCGGTCGAGCTGGAACTGGGCATTGATCTTCCCACGCGCGACGAGATGCGGGGCATCGAACCTTCGGCGCGCATCTATTCCGAGAACGGGATCCAGTTCCTGACGGCCAACGTGCTGGCAGGGGCCGACACACCCGACCCGGTCATGGAACCCGTGACCTTCGTTCTGACCCAAAGCCGGGTGGTCACGATCCGCTATCACCGCCCCTATTCGTTGAGCAATGTGCCGCAACGCGCGGCGGGGATGCAGGCCGATTGCACCACGCCGATCCGCATGCTGATGACCCTGATGGAGGTGATGGTCGATCGCGGGGGCGACATCCTGGAGGCCGAAAGCCGGCGGCTGGACCTTCTGAGCCGCCAGATCTTCCAGCCCGCTGTCGCCGGCAAGGCGCGGGGCGCGCGGGGTGTCGATCTGTCGGCGGTCATCGCGCAGATCGGCCATCACGGAGAGCTGAACTCGCGCCTGCAGGACAGCCTTGTGACGATCGAGAGGATCGTCAGCCACATGGCGCAGATGCGCCTGTCGGCGCACAGGGAACTGGCCGCCGCGGCTGACGGCCAGGTGCCCGCCCCGCATCATCAGGCCCTTGGTCTGAACGGGCGCGACAAGCGCCTGTTGCGCGACATCACCTCGCTGATCGATTATGCCGAGGCGCAATCCCACCGTGTCAGCTTCATGCTCGAGGCGACGCTTGGCCTTCTGAACATCCAGCAGAACGGTATCATCAAGATATTCTCGGTCGCGGCTGTCGTCTTCCTGCCGCCGACGCTGATCGCGTCGATCTACGGGATGAATTTCGCGCGCATGCCCGAACTTGCAGCACCCTATGGCTATCCGCTGGCGCTGGGGGCGATGGTTTTGTCGGCGATCCTGCCCTATCTGTTTTTCAAACGGAAAGGCTGGCTCTAGTGTCCGCTCATCCCGGCGTCTTGCGTGGCGAGTCGCCTCTGTTTTGTTTGTGAAAGGACCCATCGCCATGCCCGCCCTCAAACCGACCGCGTTCAGCGCCCGTATCTCATGGCTGGGTGTCGTGACATCCGAGGACCGCAAGGCCCTGCTGGCGGAACCGCGCCAGGCGCTTGATCTGACCTTCGAGGGGATCGCGGGATCGGTGCATGGCGGGCGCACGCGCGCCTCCTGCTCGCGCGTGACCTCGCAGCATCCGAAGGGCACGCCCATCGCGAACGAGCGTCAGCTGTCGATCATCTCGGTCGAGGAGATGGCCGAGATCGTCGCGAAGATGGGGCTGGACAGCCTGGACCCTGCGCGGCTGGGCGCGTCGATCGTGATCGAGGGGATCCCGGACCTGAGCCATCTGCCGCCCTCGTCGCGCCTGCAGGCGCCATCGGGCGCGACGCTGGTCGTCGACATGCAGAACCGGCCCTGCATTCTGCCGGCGCGCAGCCTGGACACGGTGCATCCGGGGCAGGGCAAGCTGTTCAAGCCCGCTGCCGAAGGGCGGCGCGGGGTCACCGCCTGGGTGCAGCGCGAAGGGCGCATCGCCTTGGGTGACGAACTGCGCCTGCATGTGCCGGATCAGCGCGCCTGGGCCCATCTGGAGACCGCGCGCCGGGGCTGAGGCGGGCGATCAGGTTGCAAAACGCATGCGGTGGCATACAAGGCCGCAAGCCGCAGTCCAAATGTCGGAATCACGACCTTTCCGAGGGCACAGCCCCTGTATAGCCAAGGTAGGGACGGCCGAACCGGCCGAAAGAGGGAAAAACCAAATGACGTTCAGATCCGACATCGAGATCGCCCGCGACGCGCGCAAGCAACCCATCCAGGACATCGGTGCCAAGCTGGGCATCCCGGCGGCGGATCTGCTGCCCTATGGGCATGACAAGGCCAAGATCAGCCAGGATTTCATCTCGTCCGTGCAGGATCGCCCCAATGGCAAGCTGATCCTTGTGACGGCGATCAACCCGACGCCTGCGGGCGAGGGCAAGACCACCACCACGGTGGGCCTGGGCGACGGTTTGAACCGCATCGGCAAGAAGGCGGCCGTCTGCATCCGCGAGGCCAGCCTTGGCCCCTGTTTCGGCATGAAGGGCGGGGCCGCGGGGGGCGGCTATGCCCAGGTCGTGCCGATGGAAGAGATGAACCTGCATTTCACCGGCGATTTCCACGCGATCACCTCGGCGCACAACCTGCTGTCGGCGATGATCGACAACCATATCTACTGGGGCAATGAGCTTGAGATCGACGAGCGCCGCATCGTCTGGCGCCGCGTCATGGACATGAACGACCGCGCGCTGCGCGATATCGTGGTCAGCCTGGGCGGGGTCGCCAACGGCTTTCCGCGCCAGACCGGGTTTGACATCACCGTCGCGTCAGAAGTCATGGCGATCCTGTGCCTGGCGACCGACCTCGATGACCTCGAGCGCCGCCTCGGCGATATCGTCGTGGCCTACACGCGCGAGCGCAAGCCGATCTTCGCGCGCGACATCAAGGCCGATGGCGCGATGACGGTGCTGCTGAAGGATGCGATGCAGCCCAACCTCGTGCAGACCCTGGAAAACAACCCCGCCTTCGTGCATGGCGGACCCTTCGCCAACATCGCCCATGGCTGCAACTCGGTCATCGCCACCACGACGGCGCTGAAACTGGCCGATTACGTGGTGACCGAAGCGGGTTTCGGTGCTGACCTGGGCGCCGAGAAGTTCATGAACATCAAGTGCCGCAAGGCCGGGATCGCGCCCGATGCGGTGGTGATCGTGGCGACCGTACGCGCGATGAAGATGAACGGCGGGGTGGCCAAGGCCGATCTGGGCGCGGAAAACGTGGACGCGGTGCGGGCGGGCTGTCCGAACCTGGGCCGCCATATCGGCAACGTCAAATCCTTCGGCGTGCCGGTCGTGGTTGCGATCAACCATTTCGCAGGTGACACCGAGGCCGAGGTGCAGGCGGTCCGCGATTACGTGGCCGAGCAGGGCGCCGAGGCGGTGCTGTGCAAGCATTGGGCCGATGGCGGCGCGGGCGCCGAGGATCTGGCGCGCAAGGTCGTGGCCCTGGCCGAAAGCGGCAAGGCGCAGTTCGCACCGCTCTATCCCGACGAGATGTCGCTGCTGGGGAAGATCGAGACCATCGCCAAGCGCATCTATCACGCCGACGAGGTGCTGGCCGATGCCAAGATCCGCGCGCAGCTGAAGGAATGGGAAGAGGCCGGCTACGGCCATCTGCCGGTCTGCATGGCCAAGACGCAGTATTCCTTTACCACCGATCCGGGGCGCCGGGGCGCGCCGGTGGGCCATTCGGTTCCGGTGCGCGAAGTGCGCCTGAGTGCGGGGGCGGGGTTTGTCGTGGTCATCTGCGGCGAGATCATGACCATGCCGGGCCTGCCGCGCGTTCCCAGCGCCGAAGCGATCCGGCTGAACGACGCGGGCCAGATCGAAGGCCTGTTCTGAAGGGCCGCCGGGGATGCCTCCGGCGGGGATATTTGCAGCAAGAAGATACGAGGAGTGCGGGGCATGACGGCCAGCATCATCGACGGCAAGGCATTCGCGGCGGGGCTGCGCGACACGGTGGCGGGGCATGTCGCCGCCTTGGCGGCGGATCATGGCCTGGTGCCGGGACTGGCGGTGGTGCTGGTGGGCGAGGATCCGGCCAGCCAGGTCTATGTGCGATCCAAGGGGAAGATGACGGTCGAGGTCGGCATGCGATCCTTCGAGCATCGCTTGCCCGTGGACACCGATGAGGCGACGCTTCTGAAGGTGATTCAAGATCTGAACAATGATCCGCAAGTGCATGGAATCCTTGTACAACTGCCGCTGCCGGATCATCTGGATTCGGACCTGGTGATCAATGCGATCGACCCGGCCAAGGATGTGGACGGCTTTCACATCTCCAACGTCGGTCTGCTGGCGACGGGACAGAAGGCGATGGTGCCCTGCACGCCGCTGGGTTGCCTGCTGATGCTGCGCGCCCATCACGGCAATCTGTCGGGGATGGAGGCGGTGGTCATCGGGCGATCCAATATCGTGGGCAAGCCGATGGCGCAGTTGCTGCTGGGCGAAAGCTGCACGGTGACAATCGCGCATTCGCGCACGCGCGATCTGCCGGGCGTGGTGCGGCGCGCCGATATCGTCGTGGCCGCGGTCGGCCGGCCGCAGATGGTGCCGGGCGACTGGATCAAGCCGGGCGCGACCGTGATCGACGTGGGCATCAACCGGATCGATGCGGGCGAGGGCAAGACGCGGCTGGTGGGCGATGTGGATTTCGGCAGCGCCGTCGCCGTGGCGGGCGCGATCACGCCGGTACCGGGCGGGGTGGGGCCGATGACCATCGCCTGCCTGCTGGCCAATACCGTGACCGCCTGCTGCCGCGCCAACGGATTGCCGGAACCCGAGGGCCTGACGGCCTGATCCTGCGGCGGGCGCAATCGTCCGCCGCAGGGCCTGCGGCAATTAAGTCGTATTTTCAGCATCACAATAGCATGCGATGTTCCGGGCGCCTCAACGCCCAGACGGGCCCGACTCGCCCCGGAGATCGCATTCTTGACTGCCTTCCTGACCCGATTGATCGCGACGCTGAAAGACCGCCCCGCACTGGCGTTCCCCTTGGGGTTGTGGGTGCTGATCACCGCCACGGCAGCGATCACCGGGCCGTTCCAGACCTTTGATCTGCTGGCCCCGTTTCCGCGCCTGATCTACTGGGGCTTCGTTGTGGGGCTGTCGATCGGCCTGAGCCTGTGGCAGATGCACCTGCTTGCAGCCCGGCCGGCGATCTGGCGGGTGCTGGGCTGGTTGCCATTCTCGGTCGTGTTCGCAGGGCTGTTGCAGGCCTTGAACCTTGCGGTCTTTCCCCATTGGCGGGGCTGGCCGGATTACCTGTGGTTGCTGGGCGTGGTGGTGGCGATCAGCTATCTGGTCGAACTGGCCGACAAGCTGTTGATACTGCTTGTGCCACGGCCTGTGGAGGCTGCCAGCCACGATCCGGTCACCGCCCTGATGGAGCGCCTGCCGCCCGAAAAACGGGGGCGCCTGATCCGGATGGAGGCGAAGGATCATTACCTTTCGGTGGTCACGGCGGCTGGCGAGGCGCTGATCCTGATGCGCATGGCCGATGCCGAGGCGCTGCTGGCCGGCACTGACGGGATCAGGGTCCACCGTTCGCATTGGGTGATGCCTGCCGAGGTGACGGGGCACCTGCGCCGGGAAGGGCGCGATGTTCTGCTGATGTCGGACGGCAGCGAAGTGCCCGTCAGCCGTGGCGCGCGGCCGGACGTGGAACGCAGCGGGTTGATCCCGTCCCGCGCGGCGCGCTGACAGGGCCCCGGTTACGACGCGCCAGAGGGTGAGACCGGGATCATCGTGCCTTGCAGCACAGCGATCAGGGTCAGTTTGCCATCCTGCAGCGCATGCACATCGGCGCCGACCACCATCAGGCGTCGCCCCGGTTTGATCACCCGTCCCGTGGCGATCAGAAGATCGCCCCGGGCCGGGGCGAGCAGGTTGATCTTGATCTCGGCGGTAAGCACGTCGCTATCCGCGGGCATCAGGCTCAACGCGGCATAGCCCGCGGCACTGTCGCCCAGCGAAAAGGTCAATCCTGCATGGCCGAACCCCTGCTGCTGGCGCATGCCGGGAAGAATGGGCGCCTCGATCCGGACCTCGCCGGGGGTGACGCTGGCCAGCCTCGCGCCAATGGTCTGCATCATGGTCTGGGTGCCGAAGCTGCCTGCTATGCGGTCGGTAATCGCCTGATCCATCTGTCTGTTCTTGTCCTGCTCATGTCGGCGCGGCACATGGGCCTACTACATTGTACCTGTTTTAAGCTGGCAATTTTTGAATTTGTCCGGTGGTCAGGTACAAGGTACATCCTATATTTTTGACGAGTGTGCGTGGAGGGATACCCCATTGTTATTTGTTCTGAAAGCGATACAGGCCGCTGCGCGTTCCCTGTTGCTTCCGGGGAACATTTCCTTCGGCCTTCTGGCCGTCGTGGGTACGGTGATCACCGGGCCTTTTGATACCCTGACACGCTTTACCGTCGAAGAACGCCTGCTCTACTGGGGCGGGGTTGTCGTGTTTTCGATCTTTGTGGCGACGCTGGCGCAAAAACTGGTCTACGGTTTTGCCAAGGACTCATCGAAGGCCTTGGCCATTCTGGTTGATTCCGCGGTCATGACGGCCCTGTTTTCACCGATAGCCTATGGCTGGACCGTTTTGTTTTTCGACATCAGCCTGGCTTGGCGGGATTTCCTTCATGTCATCGTGAACGTGATGCTGGTCAGCCTGGTCATTTTCGCCTGCCGCAAACTGGTGTTCGACTGGGCAAGGATGGCGACGTTCGAACGCTCGCAAAGCGGCGCTTTCCCCGTCCCGCCCTTGTCGATGACCGACACGATGGTGGGCAAGCCGCGTCTGGCCCGTCGCATCGCCGAGGATGATCCCGGTCCGATCCGGCGGATCGAGGCGATGAACCATTTCGTGACGGTCTTCACCGAAAAGGACAGCTACCAGATCCGGATGAGATTTGCCGATGCCGTGGACGAGATGGACGGTATCCCGGGGCTTGTCACGCATCGGTCGCATTGGGTTGCCAACGTCGTCGTGGACGAGGTGGAACGCCGGAACGGCAGGCTGTTGCTGCGGCTGAACTGTGGAACCCGTGTTCCGGTCAGTCGCAAGTATCGCCCCGCATTGGAAGAGGCGGGCCTTGTCTGAGGGCGCCCCGATGCCTAGCGTGGCATCGGCACCGCGACCGCCTGCCGCCCGGTCAGAACCGCAATCGCACCCGGCCCCATGAGCGCGCCCAGCGCCTTGTCCGTGCTGCGCAAGCCGCCCGTGTAGGTGCCATAGGCCGGCAGGATCACGCGGGCGCTGTCGATCAGGAACGCTGGACGGCTGACTGTGCCTGCGCGGGTGCGCAATTGCGCCTTCGGATGGTAATGGCCCGAAATCTCGGCCTGCGCCGCGGGCGCGGCGATATGGCGGAAGGTCAGGGGCGGCAGGTGCAACTCGGCCAGATGGGTGCCGCCCAAATCGACGGGACCGGGATCGTGATTGCCCTCGGCCCAGATCCAGCGCCGCCCCGCTTGCAGCCGTGCAATCCACAGCCGCGCCTCATCGGGCAGGCCGTCCTGTGCGGCCAGATCGTCGAAACTGTCGCCAAGGCAGATGACGGTACTGGCGCGCGTCGCCTCGAGATCGGTCTGCAGCCGGGTCAGCGTGTCCTGCGCCTCATAGGGGGGCAGGGCCATGCCGCCGTGCCGCACGCGCCGTTCCGATTTGCCGAAATGCAGGTCGGACACGGCAAGCAGCGCCTGCGCGGGCCAGTAAAGCGCGCCCGAGGGCAGGGCATGCAGGGTCTCCCCGGCCAGGGTGAAGGCGTGATGGGTCATGGCATGGGTGATGGCACCGGGCCGGGTTCAAGGCAAGGGGATCAGCTTAACCCGGCCTCGCGCATGAGGGCATCTGCGGCCTCGGCCATCAGGCGTTCGCGGGCCTGCCCCTCGACCGGGACGCGCCCCATCTCGAGGAAGAGGGGCGCCGAGAAGGGCGTGAGGCGTGACAGGCGCATCAGGTCGATCCGGTCGCCCACCCGGTCCAGCATCTCGCGCACCCGGCCGAAATCGACGAGGCCGCGCATCGCCTCGGTCCGCGTGATCTTCAATAGCAGATGATCGGGGTCGTATTTGACCAGCGTGTCATAGAGGATATCCGAGGAAAACGTCGCCTGCCGCCCGCTTTTGCGCTGCCCCGCGCTGATACGGTCGATCAGCCCCGCGATGGTGGCCGAGGCGCGGAAGGTGCGTTTCATCACGGCATTGCCCTTGAACCAGTCCTCCAGCCCATTCTCCAGCTGTTGCGGATCAAGCAGACCTGCGGCATCGGTCAGGGGCCTGAGGCCCCAGATCAGCGTGGCGTAATCGGTGGCGACGAATCCCAAGGGATCAAGCCCCATCTCTTCCATACGCTTGCTCAGCAGAAGGCCCAGCGTCTGTTGCGCGTTGCGCCCGGCAAAGCCATAGACGCAGGCATGTTCGCGCCCGTCATGGGGGAAGCTTTCGATCAGCAGGCGGCCCGGTTCCGGCAGGCGGCTGACGCGGCGCTGCAGGGCCAGCCAGTCGCGCGTGTGACCGGGCAGGGCGGGCCAGTCATCCGCTTGCAGCATCCGCAGGATGCGCGTGCTGAGCTGCGTCGAGGTGGCGAATTTCGTGCCCATGAAGGTGGCGATCTTCGGCTTGCGGCCGGGGTCCGGGCTGACCTCGACCGTCATCTCGCGCAGCCCCTCGTAGCGCACGATCTGCCCGCCGATCAGGAAGGTGTCGCCGGGTGTGAGGGTGGCGGCAAAGGATTCCTCGATCTCGCCCAGGGGTTTGCCGCCGCGATTGCGCCTGTAGCGGACCTTGAGCGTGTCGGTGTCCTGGATCGTGCCGATATTCATGCGGATCTGGCGCGCCGCGCGGGGATCACGCAGCTGCCACAGCCCGTCGGGGCGCTGCATCAGTCGCTGCCAGCGGTCATAGGCGCGCAGGGCATAGCCGCCGGTTGCGATGAAATCGAGGCAGGCGTCGAAATCGGCGCGGGCCAGCGTGGCATAGGCGCCGGTGGTGGTGACCTCTTGATAAAGGGTGTCGGCCTCAAACGGGCCGGCGCAGGCCGCGATCAGGATCTGCTGGCAGAGCACGTCCAGCGGCCCCGGCCCGCGCGCCTCGCCATCCAGGTCATGGGCCTTGACGGCCTCGAGCGCGGCAAGGCATTCGACCACTTCGAACCGGTTGGCGGGCACCAGAAGCGCCTTGGACGGCGCGTTGTAGCGATGATTGGCTCGCCCGATGCGTTGCACCAGTCGCTTGACGTTCTTGGGCGCGCCGATCTGGATCACCAGGTCCACATCGCCCCAGTCGATGCCCAGATCAAGGCTGCCGGTGCAGACGATGGCGCGCAGCTGGCCGGCCACCATCGCCGCCTCGACCCGCGCGCGCTGTTCGCGGTCCAGGCTGCCGTGGTGGATGCCGATGGGCAGCGCATCCTCGTTGGCCAGCCACAGGTTGTGAAAGAAGATCTCGGCCTGGGCGCGGGTATTGTGAAAGATCAGCGTGGTGTTGTGCGCCTTGACCTGTTCCAGAACGGCAGGGATCGCATAGGCGGCCCCGCCACCGGCCCATGGCGGTGGCTGGTCCGTGGTCAGCATCGCGATATCGGGATCGGGGCCGGGATCCGCGGTCAGGATCGGGCAGGGATCGGGGTGCCGCGCCAGAAAGCGGGCGATGGCGGCGGGGTCGTCAACGGTGGCCGACAGGCCCACGCGGCGCAGATCGGGGCAGAGCTGCTGGAGACGGGCCAGCGCCAGTATCAGCTGATCACCGCGTTTGCTTTCGGCCAGGGCATGAATTTCATCGACCACGATGCGTTTGAGCCCGGCGAAGATGCGGGGGGCATCCTCGTAGCTGGTCATCAGGGCCAGGCTTTCCGGTGTGGTCAGCAGGATATGCGGCGGATCGGCCCGCTGGCGGCGCTTGGCATGGGCCGAGGTGTCGCCGGTCCGATCCTCGATCCGCAGGGGCAGGCCCATCTCGGCCACGGGCGTTTGCAGGTTGCGCTTGATGTCGGCGGCCAGCGCCTTGAGCGGTGAGACATAGAGGGTGTGCAGGCCCTTGTGATCCGTCGTGGCAAGATCGGCCAGCGTGGGCAGAAAGCCCGCCAGCGTCTTGCCCCCGCCCGTGGGCGCGATCAACAGCAGCGCCGGATCATCGGCCCGCGCCAGCATGTCCAGCTGATGCGGATGCGGCGCCCAGCCCTTGGCCTGGAACCAGTCGGTGATGATGGGGGGCAGGGTGGTCGCGGTCATGCCGCCAGAGGTAGGGCATGCGAGGCCGCGCGGCTAGGGGGAGATGGGCCCGCAAGGGCGCCACCGGGCCTGTCCCATGATGGGACATTTCGCGGCACGAGGGATTTCAAGGGGTTACGCGGCCGCGTTAGGGGTTTTTTAACGGGTGGTCCAGGCCCTGAGCTGACTGCGAGCACCCGCGCGGGGCTGCTATGACTGGTCGGGCGTGCCGATTTCGGTCTTGCGGTAGGCGGCGCAGAAGGGGCCATCATAGACATCTCGCCCGGCATAATGCGCCGTATAGCCATGGGCATTATCCTTGCGCCCCGCCTCGGCCACGATCCGGGCCAGGCCGCAGGCGATGATATCCATGGCGTGGCCGCCGATGCGGGATTTTTCCTCTAGCTGGATGCCGATGTCATAGCGGTTGAAGCGGGTTGTCGTGATCGCCGTGGCCGCGTTGCGGATCGGGTCGAGCGCCTCGCCCGTGTGAAAGAGGCGGTAGATCACGGGCCAGTTCTGGGTGATCTGATTGTCCCAGGCCAGCCATGTCCAGTTGGTCACGGGCGAGCTGTTGAAGGCGTAGACCGTCTTGATCCGGGAAAACCGGTAGCCCGCCTGCTGGGCGAGCCCCCCGCCTAGCGAATGCCCTGCCGCGTGGATCGCAGCGTCCTTGTAGCGCGGTTTTTCGAACGCCTCGAACACCTTTTCAAGCTCTTGCCGCGCGCGGCGATACTGCGCCGGTTCGATCCCTGTGACATTGAAGAGGTTCGCGCTCCAGTCCCGCAGGCTGGGGCCTTCGGTGCCGCGAAAGACGATGACCGCTTCGCGCACCATGTTGTCGGGGGTGGTATAAAGGAAGGTTTCGTAGAAAACCCCGCTGGGATCGTCGAGGCAGAAATTGACGCCCGGGATATTCGCGGCGCGGGTCCATTTGCCCTGCTTGCCGGCGGGCAGCTTCAGCATGCCGGCATGGGTCGCGGGGGCCTCGCAGGGCCGGTCATTGACGGCCGGTTTCCGGTAATAGACCATTTCCGAGAGCACGGCCATGAAGCCGAACCGGGCAGCCACCTCCTGGATGAAGGGGTCCTGTCCGATCACCGGTTCCGTGATCCGGTCCTTTTGTTTCAGATAGGCGATCGGGGTGACGACGGCGCCGCAGGCCGCCAGCAGGGGCAGGCAGATCAGAAGGGCGAAAAGGGTTTTCGGGCAAGGACCTTGGGACAATGTTTCACTCGTACAGGTATCACGACAGGAAGGCGGCTGTCCTGGCAGGCTGGCACGCCGGGCCATGCAGATCAAGATTTTCCTGAAGCGGCAGCGCGGGGGCGGACCGGGGATGCCTCCGGCGGGGATATTTGGGGCAAGAAGAATACGGCGGCGCGGTGAAGGGGGGGCGCCTTGTCGTTGCCGCCCCCTGGCCCCTGCCGCGTGGTTCGTCTTGCGCGTTTCACCTTGCAGCGCTACGCCCTTGGGCATGAGTGACATGACCCCTGTTCCCCTGACCACCTCGCAGCACATGCGCGCGATTGGCGTGCTGGGGCTGCCGCTGATCCTGAGCCATGTGGCGCAATTCTCGATCTCGTTGACGGATGCGCTGATGCTGGGGTGGTACGATGTGACGGCGCTGGCGGCGCAGGTGCTGGCGGGGATGGTGTTCTTCGTGCTGTTCCTGTTCGGATCGGGCTTCGCCTGGGCCGTGATGCCGATGGTGGCCGAGGCGGAATCGGGCGGGCAAAGCCAGCAGGTGCGGCGTGTGACGCGCATGGCCATGTGGCTGTCGATCCTGTTCGGCACGCTGTCGATGCCCTTGATGATCTGGTCCGAGCCGATCCTGCTGATGCTGGGCCAGACCGAGGAGATCGCACGCGAGGCCAGCCGCTATCTGGCCGTGGCAGGCTGGGGCATCTTTCCCGCCCTGCTGGTGATGGTGCTGAAATCCTACCTTGCGGCGCTGGAACGGACGCAGGTCGTCCTGTGGGTGACCATCGGCGCGGTCGTGGTCAATGTGATCGTGAATTATGCGCTGATCTTCGGCCATTGGGGCGCGCCCGAGATGGGGATCGTGGGGGCGGCCTGGGCCTCGGTCTCGGTGCATTTCGTGTCGCTGGGGCTGCTGGCGATCTATGCCGCCATCGTGACACGGGAACATGCGCTGTTCATCCGCTTCTGGCGCCCCGATTGGGAGGCCTTCGGGCAGGTGTTCCGGCTGGGCTGGCCCATCGGCATCACCACGCTGGCCGAGGTGGGCCTGTTTGCCGCAGCCTCCATCATGATGGGCTGGCTGGGCACGCTGCCGCTGGCGGCGCATGGGATCGCGCTGCAGATCGCGTCTTTGGTGTTCATGATCCACCTGGGCCTGGGCAATGTGGCGACGGTGCGCGCGGGCCGCGCGCTGGGCGTGCAGGACTGGGGCGGGCTGCGGCTGGGCGCGGCGGTGGTGGTGGCGCTGTCGCTGGGCCTTGCGGCGCTGACGGTGGTCGTGTTCCTGACCATGCCCGAGGTCCTGATGGGCCTGTTCCTGTCGCCCGACGAGCCGGACCGCGCGGGCGTCATCGCCATCGGCGTGGTGCTTCTGGCGGCGGCGGCGCTGTTCCAGCTGGCCGATGCGGCGCAGGTCATGGCGCTGAGCCTGCTGCGGGGCGTGCAGGACACGCGGGTGCCGATGATCATCGCCACGCTGTCCTACTGGGCGGTTGGCATGCCCGTGGCCTATGTGATGGGCTTTGTCTTTGGCTGGGGCGGTGTGGGCGTCTGGCTGGGCCTGGCCGTGGGGCTGGCGGGTGCCGGGCTGTTCATGATGTGGCGCTTCTGGGGGGTGATCCTGCCCCGGCTGAGCGCGCGCGGTTAGGGCTGCGCGCTCATTCGCCCTTCATCAGGCGGTCGGCCTTCTTGCGCACCAGCACGGTGCGCAGGTCATGCATGGCCAGCAAAAGCGTATCGGTGACCGCATCCAGCTGCTCGTCCGTGGCGCGGGTCTGGACCCATTGCGCGGTCAGGTTGAGGTGATCCACCGCGCGCAGGATATCATCCACCTCGCGCGCGGCCAGAAGGGCGGTGCGCTGGGCCATCCATCCGGTGATCGCCTCCATGTCCGCATCCGAAAGGCGGCGGTCGCCATGGGGTTTCACCTCGCCGTTGCGGATGTTGATCGTGGCGATCTGGTCCATCTCGATGCGGCGCTGGCGGTTCTCGGTATCGACACGGTAGACAAGCGCCCCGTTCTCGCGGACACGGAAATAGTAATCGGGAAGCTCGCCTGCCATGTCATCCGTACCTTTCCTGCCTCAGGCGAGGGCTGCGCAAAACCTCTGGATGCGGTCGCAGGCCTCGGCCAGTGCCGTGTCGGAAGTAGCGTAGCTGATGCGGAAGTTCGGTGAAAGGCCGAAGGCTGCCCCGAAAACCACGGCCACGCCGGTGTCTTCCAGCAGCGCACGGGCAAAGGTTTCATCATCCGCGATCAGGGTGCCTGCAGGGGTGGTCTTGCCGATCAGACCCGCGATGGAGGGATAGACGTAGAAGGCGCCTTCGGGCACGGGGCAGGTCACGCCGTCGATCGCGTTCAGCGCCTTGACCACCAGATCGCGGCGGCGGGCGAACATCGCGTTGTTGGGCGCGATGAAATCATGTGTGCCGTTCAGCGCCTCGACCGCGGCCCATTGGCTGATGGTGCAGGGGTTCGAGGTGCTTTGCGACTGGATCTTGCGCATGGCGTCGATCAGGGGCTTTGGACCAGCCGCATAGCCGATCCGCCAGCCCGTCATCGCATAGGCCTTGGAGACACCGTTGACCGTCAGGGTGCGGTCGTAAAGCCCCGGTTCCACCTGCGCGGGCGTGCAGAACTTGAAATCGTCATAGGCCAGATGTTCATACATGTCGTCGGTCAGCACCCAGACATGGGGATGGCGCATCAGCACATCGGTCAGCGCCTTCAGCTCGTCCCGGCTGTAGCCCGCGCCGGTGGGGTTGGAGGGGGAGTTGAACAGGAACCACTTCGTGGCGGGGGTGATCGCCGCCTCAAGCTGATCGGGGGTGATCTTGAAGGCGTTTTCCAGCGTGGCCTCGATGAAGACGGGCGTGCCGCCGGCCAGCAACACCATGTCGGGATAGCTGACCCAGTAGGGGGCGGGGATCACCACCTCGTCGCCGGGGTTCAGCGTGGCCATCAGCGCGTTGTAAAGCACCTGCTTGCCGCCGGTGCCGACGCTGACCTGACCGGGCGCGTAATCCAGCCCGTTGTCGCGCTTGAACTTGGCGCAGATCGCCTGCTTCAGCTCGGGGATGCCGTCGACGGCGGTGTAGCGGGTCTTGCCTGCGTTGATCGCCGCGATGCCGGCGGCGCGGATATGTTCGGGCGTGTCGAAGTCGGGCTCTCCGGCGCCGAGGCTGATGATGTCGCGGCCCTGGGCCTTGAGTTCCATCGCCAGGTTGCTGACCGCGATGGTCGGTGACGGTTTCACGCGGTCGAGCGTCTTGGACAGGAAGGACATGGGATGGGGCCTCTGGTTTGAATTCGGCAGTTCAATGTCTTAGGATGCAGCCAAAGCCCGATCAAGCACGATCGGCGGATGGGAGAGAAATGACACAGGACCAGCCAGCCAGCGACGCGATGAACACGCAGCCCGATCTTGAAGAAAACTGGTACGGCCCCGATACGGCGACCTTCGGCGACCGCGTCGCCGCAGCGCGCGAAGCGGCAGGAATGAGCCAGAAACAGCTGGCCCGCAGGCTTGGCGTGAAGATCGGCACCGTGCGCGGATGGGAGGATGACCTGTCCGAGCCGCGCGCCAACAAGCTGTCGATGATGGCGGGTCTTCTGAACGTGTCGATCATCTGGTTGCTGACCGGTGAGGGAGAGGGCGTCGCGGCCCCGGTTGACGAGACCCCGATCGCGCCCGATATCAACGCCCTGCTGGTCGAGATTCGCGACCTGAAGACCCAGATCGGCGCCGCGGCGGACCGTCTGGGGCGGCTTGAGAAAAGCCTGCGGACAAAATTGAAAGGCGAGTGAGATGCTGATCGAACAGGCCCCCGTGGGCGAACCGCGCGAGACACGGCTTCGCCGGCTTGCCATGCGATCCATGCGGCGGGGCATCAAGGAAATGGATGTGATCCTGTCGCGCTTTGCCGAACTGCACCTTGCTGGTCTGGATGATGCGTTGCTGGACAGCTATGACGCGTTGCTGCGCGAGAACGATCACGATCTTTACTACTGGGTGAGCGGCGTGCAGGAGCCGCCCGAGACCTTTGCCCCGCTTGTCGCACGCATCCGCGACATGCTGGCCGGACAGGGTGGCGCCGTCCAGCGCTAAGGCCGTCCCCGGTGCCATCCGCCATTTTCGTGGCATTTTAGGAATTTCCGAACGGGTTTAACCTGTTATTGGTCTTTGTGCTGCATGGTCCCTGACGAAAGAACAAATCGTCGGAGTTTTCCATGACCCTGCACAAGACCCTGGCCACCGGACAGCGTACCGGTTTCATGGGCAGCTATCTGGAAGCGCTGTCGCTGGTCGAAAGGCTTCATCGGCTTCTGCTGGACGTGATCAAGGACGAATTCGAACGCGTCGGCATGCTGGAGGTGAACGCCGTTCAGGCGCTGCTGCTGTTCAATATCGGTGATAACGAGGTGACCGCGGGCGAGTTGAAGACGCGCGGCTACTACCAGGGCAGCAATGTCAGCTACAACCTCAAGAAACTGGTGGAAATGGGATACATGCACCACCAGCGCTGCGAGATCGATCGCCGATCGGTGCGCGTCAGGTTGACCCCACGCGGGCGCGAGATCCGCGATGTGGTGGGGGGGCTGTTCGCCCGCCACGCCGAAGGGCTGGAAAGCCGCGGGGTCCTGGGGCCCGACGGGATCGAGGATATCACCGCAGCACTGCGCCGGGTGGAACGCTATTGGGCCGATCAGATCCGCTATATCTACTGATGTGCAAGGGGCGAACGCGGGATGCCTCCGGCGGGGATATTTGCGGCAAGAAGAAACCGGCAGAACGGCAAAGGGGAATCAGCGCGACAGCAGGCCGATCCGCACCTCGAGTTCGCGCAAGAGCTTGCGGCGCATCGCACGTTCGAAATCCTCGAACCCGGCAGCCACTTCGACAAAGCTGCCCGGCCCCCGGATCACGATCTGCCGGAAATAATCGGCAAGCCCGGTGTCCGCGCCCTCGGTGATGCCATGATCCGTGCCCGCTTCCTGCACCTCGATGACCAGGGCATTCACGGTAATCTGCGAGAAATCGAAAGCGTCATAGGCGGCGGTCGGACCGAAGCCGTCGTTGTTGACCCCGTCGCCCGAGATGTCCAGCACGCGCGCATCGCAGGCGGGTCCTTGTCGGAACAGGTCATGGGCATATTCGATCGCATGGCCGATGGCGGTGGAGAATTCGGCATAGCTGCGCCGGCTGAACGCGATCCTGTCCGCGACCGCGCCGATGGTCGCCGCGTCGCGCAGCATCACCCAGGGCAGCACCATGTCCTGCTGGACCCGGCCGCTCCATTCGAACATGGCCAGGGCGACGGGGCGATCCGGCTGGGACAGGATCGCCTCGACCACCTCGGGGGCGCGCAGGGCCTGGGCCAGGCCCCCGCGCTGCAGCGCATCCTCCAGCGGATCCACCGAGGAGGAGATGTCCATCGCCAGCAGCAGCGCAAGGCGGCAGGGCTCTTGCGCCGTAGCCCCGCCAGCCCCCGCCAGGGCCAGTCCCGCGGCAAGGATGCCGCGCAAGGCAAAAGGCCCGGCCACGCCCGCGCCGTTACCAGTGCCCGATGTTGGGCATGCTGATCCAGGGTTCGGCCGGCGTCAGCGGTGCGCCCTTCTGCAGGAACTCGATCGAGATATTGTCGGGGCTGCGCACGAAGGCCATGCGCCCGTCGCGCGGCGGGCGGTTGATCGTCACGCCATTGTCCATGAGGTGCTGGCACATGGCGTGGATATCGTCCACCTCATAGGCCAGATGCCCGAAATGGCGGCTGTCCGCAGGCAGGCCATCGTCGCCGTCCCAGTTGTAGGTCAGCTCGACCGGGCATTCCTCCTGGCCGGGCGGGGCCATGAACACCAGGGAAAAGCGGCCGGCCTCGTTGTCATAGTGGCGCGTCTTGACCAGCCCCAGCAGTTCGAAGAAAGCCTGTGTCTTTTCCAGGTCTTTCACCCGCACCATGGTGTGAAGATATCGGATCGTCATGTCATTCCCTTTTCAGTTGGCCGTACTGTTCATCCTGCGACACCCTGTCAGAACAGGGACCTGATGCCAAAGGAAACCGCCAGTTCGCTGGCGTCGAAACGGCTGAAGTTCGAACGCGTCTTCTGCGCCCGCAGCGTGAGGGTGGGCGCAAATCCCGCATAGTCAAGATCCTGAAACAGAATGTCGACACTGCCGAAGACCGCATCGTCCTGCCGCCCCCCCGGCACGGCGATGAACCCCACCGCATAATCGGGGTAAAGGGTTTCCCCCGCCCCAAGGGTAAAGCTGAGGCGGGCGGGGCCGACAGGCCGGGCCATGTCGTAGCGCAGAAAGGCCGTGCGGCGGGTCGAGACCGCGTTGCGCGTGTCGCTGTCACTGTCGCGCCAGGCCAGGGACAGGCTGATGCGATCCCCGTTGGAAATCCGGTAGCCCAGGCTGGCCTGCAGGCCCAGGGTTTCGATCGGCTGGTTGACACCCTCCTCGAAACTGCGCCGCTCGGCCTCGATCCCCAGCGAGAGGGTCGTGGCCTCGGACAGTTTCAGCCCGCGCGTCAGGCCCAGACGCAGATACCTCTGGTAGGGATCGCCGCCATACCAGCTGCGCCCCGCCGCGCCTTCGATCGCGACAAAGCCGGTGCCGGCCCCCGCGCCTGTGCGCTGCGCATGGCGCAAACCCGCCTCGAGCAGGGCAAACGAGAAGTCGTCATTCGACACATCAGCGCCCGGAAAGCTGTTGGCAAGGTCGCGCGCGCTGTCATCCAGCCAGACCCGGCTGCCATAGGCGCGAAAAAGGGCCTGGGTTTCCCCGGCTTCGGTGCCCTGCAGCCTGTAGCCCAGCGACAGGTCCGCCGTGCCCGTGACCCCCGACAGCGCCTGCGACAGGCCGTCCAGCAGCCCGATCACCGGCACGCCATCAATCAGCGCATAGGGGCTGTCGCTGCCGTTGTTCACGTTGGACGAGGGCGCGAGGGACAGCCGCAGGCGAAACTCCAGTGGGTCCATGGCGCGGACCTGGCGGAAATCCTGCTCGATCCGCGGCCGCATCGCCGGATCCGGGGCATGCAGCAGCGAGCGGCGCAACCAAAGCTGGGCGCGGGTGAATTGCCCGGCATCGACCGACAGCCGCGCGGCCAGCTGCGCCGCTTCGAATTTCTGGATATCGGTCTTGGCAAAGCGATAGGCCAGCGCCGCGGCTTGCCGCGCCTCGCGTGTCCGGCCCTGTTGCCGCAGGGCCTGCGCGATGATGAAATGGGCCAACGGATCCTGCGCATCGGCCTGCAACAGGCCCTGGCCGATCTGCAGCGCCAGGCCCGCATCACCCCGTTGCAGGGCCGCCGCGGCCACGCCGCGGGCCTGGTCAAGGCTCAGGGTGACTTCGGCGCCAGGGGGCTGCGCGGGCTGGCTGGTCTGGGCCAGTGCGGGTGCTGCCAGCAGCAGCGACAGGATCAGCGCGGCGGCGCGGTGGCGGCGTCTTGGTTCAGTTGACATCGGCGCAAAGCACCGGATCGGATCCGGCGGCGCCACAGCGGCTGAGGACGAAGACACCCGTCTCGCGCTCTGCCTCGAAGCCAAGGCTGTTGGTCTCGCCGTCGAATTCGGTCAGGGTCACCACACCCCCCACGGCCGAGGCATCGGCACCGCCGAAAATGCCGCCGTAATCGCCGATGTCGCGTTCGGGCACGCCGCGATAGTTCACCGTGTCGCCGAAGAAGGTGCCATCGGCATTCACGCCGCCCACGCGCAGCGCCAGGTCGGGCAGGGCGGACCCATACTGGATCAGCGATCTGTCGAAAATCGTCCCGTTGATCGTGTTGTTCGCGAAATCCACGTTCAGGAAGATCGTGCCCACCGTCTGCGCGCTTTGCGCGGGCCGGGCGGCGGAGTCGATCCCCGGATCGACCGGCAGCAACTGATCGCCGGGCGCGTTGACATTGGTCAGGCCCGCATAGCTGCCAGCATAGGACACCAGCCCCGAGGTCGGCTTGACGAAGGTGCTGCCGGGATCGTTACGCTCGTAAAAGCCGCCGGCGAAGAAGGTGTTGAACTGCCCGCCATCCGAGGCGACACCGGCCTGCACCGAATTCCCGGCATCCGCGCTGCGCGCCACCATGGCCGTCACATGCCGGTCCAGCGGGTCGTCCTGCAGCGTGTAGGCCAGGTAGCCGGGGCGGTCGAGCGCGGGCGTCCGGTTGTAGGTCGCATCCAGCGTTCCGTTGTTCAGCGAGGTCAGCCGCAGCACCAGCGTTCCTGCATCGGCGTCATAGGTGGCCGATTGCAGGTTGTTGGCCAGCGAGGCGGGGATGCTGGAAAACGGATCGGGCACGGGGGCGGCCGGCTGATCCTCGACCACGGGGGCGTCATCGGACAGTATCGGCGTGAAAGGGTTGCCGCTGCAGCCGGCCAGAAATGCACTTGCCACGCAGATGCCCAATAACTTTTTCATAATGCCGCCCTCGAAAGACTTGGTTTAAGCAGAAGAGTCCCGTGGCACCGCGGCAAAGTCAACGACCCACGTGGCGAAGATGGAAAAATTCCCGGCGCGTGGCATCGAAAAACACGGTGCGGCGCCCGGACAACCATCTTACTATTGTGGTTTCCGTGGGTGGCATCCTCAAGATATAGTTGCCCCCGACTCAGACACCCTATCAAGGAGCTTCGACATGCCGCTTACCCCAGACCAGCAGGCCGAGGTTGACGCACAGCGCGCACAGGCGCAGCCGACCCTTCGCGCGGTATCGCCGGGCATGGAGAAACATCTCTACACCGCGATCCCGGTGCTGGATCACGGATTTGTCCGCGTGATCGACTACATGGGGGACGATGCGGCCATCTGCCAGGCTGCGCGCGTGAGCTACGGCAAGGGCACGAAATCGGTGCAGAATGACGAAGGGCTGATCCGCTACCTGATGCGGCACTGGCATTCGACCCCGTTCGAGATGTGCGAGGTCAAGCTGCACGTGAAACTGCCCGTCTTCGTGGCGCGGCAGTGGATTCGGCACAGGACGGCGAATGTGAACGAATATTCCGCGCGCTATTCGATCCTGGACCGCGAATTCTATATCCCCGCGCCCGAACATCTGGCCGCGCAATCGGTGGTCAATAATCAGGGCCGCGGTGCCGCGCTGGAAGGCGAAGAGGCCGCCCGCGTGCTGGAGATCCTCAAGACCGACGCGAACCGCGCCTATGACCATTACGAGGCGATGATCAGCCAAGACGGCCAGCTGGGCCTTGCGCGCGAGCTGGCACGGATGAACCTGCCTGCGAATATCTATACCCAGTGGTACTGGAAGGTGGATCTGCACAACCTGCTGCATTTCCTGCGCCTGCGCGCGGATGCCCATGCGCAATACGAGATCCGCGTCTATGCCGATGCGATCTGCAAGGTGGTCGCCGACTGGGTGCCATTCGCCTACAAGGCCTTCGAGGATTACCGCATGGGTGGCGCCACGATGAGCGCGACCGCGCTGGACTGCGTGCGCCGGATGTTGAAGGGCGAGGATGTCACGCAGGAGAATTCCGGCATGAGCAAGGGCGAATGGCGGGAGTTTATCGATACCTTGGGGTGAGGGTTTAAAGAGATAAGCGTACTTTTGTGGGAGTATTTTCTAAATGTCGGAAGACACAATTGTTATTGAAGACGTAATTGCCGACTTGGAGAGAGTTCAGAAATTTGACGCTAGTGATTTGAGGCAAAGTACACGGCTTGGTGTAGAGTCGGATTTTTCTGAAGCTGTTGAGCCCGCTCGGCGATTAATTAGTGTTTTTCGAAAGCTCCCTGCTGATTCCATTAATGAATTTACCTTTCAGCAGAAAAAGCAAGTTCAATCTTGGTGTAAGTCTGTTTACAGGCTTTTTGATGAGGTTGCGTCTATAAAGCCGGCAGATGGTGATTTTAATTCTCGACGAGAGAATTTAATAAACCAAATAAAGCAGGCGCATGATGAATATTTAGAGAAGCTGCAGTTGCTTATTTCATTCGCAGTTGCACGTACGGTTGATTTTAATGCGCTCACAGCAGAAGCTCGTGGCGCCGTTCAGTCTATTCGCGACGAAAACAAAATGATTCAAGCAGAATTGGATCAAGTATCTCGCGAGGCAGAAAAAGTACTGCAGCTGGTAAAAGACGCGGCCGCAGAGCAAGGAGTAACTCAGCAAGCTAAATATTTCAAAGACGAAGCAGAACGACACGGCAAGGCAGCGTTTAAGTGGTTGTGGGCTTCGGTTTTGAGTGCCGCTTTGCTACTGTTTTACTCAGCGCTTACGATGTTTTTCCCATATTGGGATGTCCTTGCATCAGATTCTTTGATGGAGGCTGTTCAGATAACTGCGAGTAAATTGCTAGTTTTCGCGGTGTTGGCGTTTTCGATGGCGCAATGTGTCAAGATTTATCAGGCTCATAAGCATAACGAAGTGACTAACCGTCATAGACAGAATGCATTGATGACATATACGACACTGGCGGAAGCAGCAGGTACCTTCGAAACAAAAGACGTAGTTTTGCAGTATGCAGCTGGTGCAATCTACTCTCCTCATGATTCTGGGTACTTGAAGAATGAAGATCGCAGCATTCTACCAGTGCCAGTTATGGGACTAACCCCGAAAAACTTTGGATCTGGGCAAACTCAGGCTGAATAGACTTTAGCTGCTTTGTTACAACCTCCCGCGCGGAACAAGGCGCGTAGCGCCGCCGCGCGATCGCCGACCCGCCCCCTGGGGCGGCGATTTTGCGACCGTTGCGGCACGAACTTAGGCTCGATGACTGGGCAGGGATAAACTGCCTCTCACAAAGGCGGGTTCGCCACCCCGCGTGTCGGCGACCGCGCGGGATGGGGCGGGTGGCGCTGTCTTTCATCCAAAACGCAACCCTGGCCGTATCCCTTTCAACCAAAGCGAAAGGCAGCCCATCCGTGCAACTCGTCATCCTCTATGTCTCGACCGCCGCCGTCTTCCTGATCCTTGATGCGATCATGCTGACGCGCGTCCTCAAACCGCTGTTCGAGACGCATCTGGGCGATCTGCTGGCCGAACCGATCCGCATCGGGCCTGCGGCGGTGTTCTATCTGTTCTACGTGGGGGGGCTGCTCTATTTCGTGTCGCTGCCCGCCCTGCGCGACGCGGCGCCGATGGCCGCGCTGATCGGGGGCGCGGTCCTGGGCGCCATGGCCTACGGCACCTACGAGTTCACCAATTACGCGACGCTCCGGGATTGGCACTGGCACATGGTCGCCGTGGACCTGACCTGGGGCGCGGTCCTGACGGGCGTTTCGGCCTGGGCGGGGGTGGTGATCACCCGCGCCCTCACCTGATCTGCCGTGCTGATCTGCGGTCGGTGACGGCGTGATGCCGTCTGGCGCCGTTACAGAAGCTTGAGATTGGCCGCCATCTGGCGCCCGTCGCGACCTTCCTGCAATTCGTAGGTCAGCTTCTGATTGTCGGCGAGGCCGGTCAGGCCGGACCGCTCGACCGCGGAGATATGAACGAAAACATCCTTGCCGCCGTCTTCGGGGGCGATGAACCCGTAGCCTTTCGTCGTATTGAACCACTTCACGGTGCCGTTGGGCATGTCCCGTGTCTCCTTCACATTCGATCGTTACCGTGGCTGTCCCAGCCACGCTGCGCGGCGCGCATGGCAAAAAGATTGCACGGCTTTTGTAAAAATCAAGAAAAACACCCGTGAACTTGACCGGTTTCGGCGGTATTGAGGGGCAGATGACCGATTGCGAGGCAAGGATGACCCTTTACGGACTGAAGACCTGCGACACCTGCCGCAAGGCAATCAAGGCCTTGCCGGGCGTGGATTTCGTGGATGTGCGCGGCGCGGGCGTGCCCGCCGATCTGCTGGCACGGGCCCATGCGACATTTGGTGACAGGCTGGTGAACCGATCCTCGACCACTTGGCGGGGGCTGTCGGAGGATCAGCGCGCGCGCGATCCGCTGGCGCTGCTGGCCGAACATCCCGCGTTGATGAAGCGCCCGCTGATCGTGGCGGATGACGGCACGCTCCATCTGGGCTGGGACAAGGATGTGCAGGCGGCCCTGCTGGGCTGAGCCTGCGACACAGGAGGAAACGTCATGCGCAACGCGGCCCAATTGCTGGGGATCATCGGCGGGATCATGGCCATGATGGTCGGGTTCTTCAGCTATGGTTATACCGAGGCCGTCGCCCGCTATGGCGAGATCGAGGGCCTGTTCGAGCAGGTCGCCAATATCGAGGTGATCCGCATGGCCAGCTTCCTGTCGCCCTTGCTGGCGATTGCGGGCGGCGCGATGGCCAAGGTGCGCGCGCTCTGGGGCGGGATATTGCTGCTGCTGTCGGCGGGCGGAATGTATTACGCCTTCGGCTTCAACGTCTTTACCATGTTCCCCGTAGGGTTCTGCCTTGTGGGCGGCCTGCTGGCGCTGGCCGCCGGCAAGCCGGACGAGCCCAAGGCCCATTTCTGATCAGCGGGTCGCGCGGGTCAGGATGCGGTCCAGCGACAGCGCCCCCGCCCCCTTGACCACCAGCACCATCAGCAGCACGAACCACAGGGCGCGCTGATCCAGAATCGGCGTGTCCGGGATGCGGTCGAACCATGCCCCCAGCGTTGCGGGCTGGGCCAGCGCGCCATGGCCGATCAGGTCGGTCAGGGTCTGCACGATGACGAAGCCGATCATGCCCAGTGCGGCCAGCCGCGTCATCAGCCCCAGGACGATCATCAGCGGCAGGATGAATTCGGCCCAAGTGCCCGCCAGAACCACCAGTTTGTGCCAGAGGCCGAACTGGCTGATGTCATAGCCCGCAGCCTCCATCGCGCGGGGAAAGATCTGCGCATAGGCCCCGAGGGAGGGCTGGAAGATGCCGGCCAGACCGTCGCCCAGCTTGGTCAGGCCCGAGGCCCAGAAATAGCCCAAAAGGACTCCCGCAAAGACAAGTCGGGCGAGGGTGGGCAGCAGCCATTCTGCGCGCTCCAGCCCGGTGAAGGCGCGGTCATGCAGGCGGATCAATGTGTTCATGGTGTTGTCTCGTCTTTCAGGCCGGTCAGGGCGCCGCCTGCGATCAGCAGGCCAAGGATCGTGGTCGGGTCGAAATCGGCTGCCTCGGCCAGTGCGGCATCATGGGCGGCGCCAAGGCTTGCCCCTGCGATCAGTGCCGCGACGAAGGTGGCACCGCCGGGGGGCAGGGGCTGCGCCACGGGATCGAAACCGGGCCGGGTGATCAGGACATCCTGTGCCTGTGGTGCGGGTTTGGGGCTGTCCGGGACAAGGGCATAGGTCCAGATCGCATGCAGCGGCCAGGGCGACCGGATCAGTTCGACCGCCGGGGCGAGGGTGAATGTCGTGGCGTCCAGCCGTGCAGGCGGGATATCGCCCAGCGTGGCAGGGTCCAGCGGTGCGGCATCGGTGGCGTGATAGGACCTGCGCAGGGCCAGTTCCAGCCGCGCAACATCGCCCAGATAGCCCATCTGCGCGCGCGCCGCGGTGTGTTCCAGAAATTCCGGGAAACCCGCGCCATAATGCATCATCAGCCGCGATGCGGGCGGATTGGCCTGCACGAAGGCGCGCGCCAGACCGGCGAAGTTCTGCGCGCCCAGCAGCCTCGCGACGGCGGGAAACCCCTGTTCGAGGGCGGCAATCAAGGATGTCGTCACATTGTTGCGATACACGTTGAAGCGACGTCCCGCCGGTCGGCCCTGGCCATCTTGCAGACCTGCGGGCACCGGGCGCGCCGGGTCCATCAGCGCGGGCAGGAAATCGTCGATCAGGCCGGTCATGACGCTGCCCGCAGCGCGGGGTTCAGCCGGGCCAGCGCCTGTGCGGCGCGCCGCGCCTCTGCCGCCAGCACGGGCCAGGCCGGCACGTCATTGTCCCATTCCACCAGCACCGGGCGCGGGCCCGAGGCGGCCAGCACATGATCGAGCAGCGTCCACACCGGGTCGGCGATGGGCGCGCCATGGCTGTCGATCAGAAGGGGCGCGCCGTGATCGTCCTGATCGGTATCATGGCCGCCCAGATGGATCTCGCCCACCGCGTCCAGCGGGAAGGCATCCACGTAGCCGCGCGGATCGAAACCGAGGTTGGTGGCGGAAACGAAGACATTGTTCACATCCAGCAGCAGGCCACAGCCGGTGCGGCGGGTCAGTTCGCGCAGGAAATCGGGTTCCGACCATGTGCTGTCCGCAAAGGCAAGGTAGCTGGAGGGGTTTTCCAGCAGCATGCGCCGGCCCAGCACATCCTGTACCTGGTCGATGTGATCGGCCACGCGCGACAGGGTGGCATCGGTATAGGGCAGGGGCAGCAGGTCGTTCAGAAAGGCGCTGTCATGGCTTGACCAGGCCAGATGTTCGGAAAAGCTGGCGGGGTTCAGCCAGTCGCACAGATGTTTGAGCCGCGCCAGATGGTCGGGGTCCAGCGCGCCTTCGCCGCCGATGGACAGGCCCACGCCATGCACCGAGATGGGAAAGCGTTCCGCCAGGTGGCGCAACTGCGCGATGGGGCGGCCACCGTCGCCCATGTAGTTCTCGGCGTGGATTTCCAGCCAGCCAACGGGGCGGGCATCGGCGATGATGTCGCTGTAATGCTGCGCCTTGTAGCCGACGCCGGGGGCGGCGGGCAGGGGGGCGCTGCGCTGGGGGGAAAGGGTCATGGCAGATGCTCCGTTTTCGGGGAGGGGCTGCCGCAT
>LXYH01000029.1 GCA_001650895.1 Rhodobacteraceae bacterium EhC02 | reverse complement strand
GCGCTGGGGGGAAAGGGTCATGGCAGATGCTCCGTTTTCGGGGAGGGGCTGACGCATGGAAGACGAGGGGGGCAAGGGGCAGGCATCACACCCGCCCCATCCCTTGCGCGTCAGGCCGGCAGGTCGCGGCTGAGTTCTTCAAGCGAGCCCTTGCGCGCGGTGCCGTCGGCCATGGCGGGCAGCTCGATCTGCATGCAGGTGCCTGCATCGACCAGCGTCCAGGCATTGCCCTGGTAGTCGACTTTCGAGGTGCCGGCGCAGGTCGTGCCGGGGCCTGCGGCGCAATCGTTCTGGCCAGCCAGCGATACGCCAAAGCACTTTTCCTTGGCCTGAGCATGTGCCGGGGTGGTGTGGGCCGCCAGAGCGGTGGCCATGGCGCCAGCAATGGCGAGTGTTTTCATGGTGTTGGACATCGTATCAATCTCCTCGGTGGTTGAATGCGGTATCGCGTTTCGGCGATGAACAAGAGGTAACCGGCGCAGCACTTCACGTGCCAGTCACGAGAAAGTGTGTCACGGCGGCGTGAAAAAGGCTTGGAAAAAGCGGGAGGATGATCGCGATTTTGGCGGGGAATGGCGCTTTTTCAACCGGGATCAAGCGCCATTCCGGGGGTCCGTGTTACAGCAGGTCGGGCGGCGTCGCCTCGGTGGCGAGGCTGTCCACAATCGCGTCAAGCGGTGTAACAAATGTCGAAGTCTCACCAAGCCTGCGCACCGAGACGGTCCCGTCCTCGACCTCTTTCATGCCGCAGGCCAGGATCACGGGGACCTTGCCCACGGAATGTTCGCGGATCTTGTAGTTGATCTTCTCGTTCCGCAGGTCGGCCTCGGCGCGGATGCCGCGCGCCTTCAGCGCCTCGACCACCTTGAGGCAATAGTCATCCGCGTCCGACACGATGGCGGCCACCACCACCTGGCGCGGTGCCAGCCAGAAGGGCAGTTTGCCCGCGTGGCTTTCGATCAGGATGCCGATGAAACGCTCGAAACTGCCCAGGACGGCGCGGTGCAGCATCACGGGGCGGTGCTTTTCGCCGTCACGCCCGATATAGCTGGCGTCCAGCCGTTCGGGCAGGTTGGGGTCCACCTGCAAGGTGCCGCATTGCCAATCGCGCCCGATCGCGTCGGTCAGCACGAATTCCAGCTTGGGCCCGTAGAAGGCGCCTTCGCCTTCCTGGATCTCGTAGGCATAGCCCGCCGCGTTGCAGGCGTCGCCCAGGGCTTTTTCGACACGGTCCCAGCTTTCGTCGCTGCCCACGCGCTTTTCGGGGCGGGTCGACAGCTTGATGGTCCAGTTGTCAAAGCCCAGGTCGGCATAGATGCCCGCAAGGAAGTCGATGAATTTCTTGGTTTCGGCCTCGATCTGGTCATCGGTGCAGAAGATATGCGCGTCATCCTGCGTGAAGCCGCGCACGCGCATGATGCCATGCAGCGCGCCCGAGGGCTCGTAGCGGTTGCACGATCCGAATTCGGCCATGCGCAGCGGCAGGTCGCGATAGGATTTCAGGCCCACGTTGAACACCTGCACATGGCAGGGGCAGTTCATGGGTTTCAGCGCGTTGACGGTCTTTTCGCGGGCGTGATCCTCATCGACTTCGACGATGAACATGTTTTCCTGGTAGTTTTCCCAGTGACCCGAGGCTTCCCAGAGCTTGCGGTTCACGACCTGGGGCGTGTTCACCTCGACATAGCCGCCGCGGCGCTGCTGGCGGCGCATGTAATCCTGCAGCGTGGTGTAGATGGTCCAGCCGTTGGGGTGCCAGAAGATCTGGCCGGGCGCTTCTTCCTGCATGTGGAACAGTTCCATCTCGCGGCCCAGCTTGCGGTGGTCGCGCTTGGCGGCCTCTTCCAGCATGGTCAGATGAGCTTTCAGCTCGTCGCGGTTCAGGAAGGCCGCGCCATAGATCCGCTGCAGCATCTGGCGGCTGCTGTCGCCACGCCAGTAGGCACCGGCCACATGCATCAGCTTGAAGGCATCGGCGGGCACCTGGCCCGTGTTCTGCAGATGCGGGCCACGGCAGAGGTCCTGCCAATGGCCGTGCCAATACATGCGCAGCGGCTCGTCGCCGGGGATCGACTGGATCAGTTCGACCTTGTAGGGCTCGTTATTGGCCTCATAGAAGGCGATGGCGCGGTCACGGTCCCAGACCTCGGTGGTGACGGGGTCGCGCTTGTTGATGATCTCGCGCATCTTCTTTTCGATCACGGACAGGTCTTCGGGGGTGAAGGGTTCGGCCCGGTCGAAATCGTAATACCAGCCGTTGTCGATCACCGGCCCGATGGTGACCTTCACGGCGGGCCAGATCTCCTGCACGGCGCGGGCCATGATATGGGCAAGGTCATGGCGCACCAGTTCCAGCGCGGGCGCGCGGTCGGCCATGGTGTTGATGGCGATCTTCGCATCGGCGGTGATCGGCCATTGCAGGTCCCAATGCTTGCCGTCCAGCGTGGCGCTGATCGCTTTTTTCGCCAGCGATTTTGAAATGTCTGCGGCGACATCGGCGGCGGTCACGCCGGCGTCATAGCTGCGCGCATTGCCATCGGGAAAGGTGAGAGAGATCTGTGCCATATCGGCCTCCTCGTCGGTTTGGCGCCCACGGAACGCCCGGTTGCGGGTTATATTGTGCGAGGCCTATGTGACGGGCGGCGTGGCCCAAGTCAAGCGGGCGGGGACCTCTTTCGATGCGGGCTTTCACCTGCCTGCCGGCTGGGGCAAGATCGCCACACGGACCAGCGACGACAGAAGGACATCAGGCATGCCGCAATACCTTGAAACCGAAACAGGACGGCGGATCGCCTACCAGCGCCGCGACGGCAAGGGGCCGGGCATCGTCTTTCTGGGCGGATTCCGGTCGGACATGACAGGCACCAAGGCCCAATACCTTGACGAATGGGCGCTTGCACAGGGGCGTGCCTTCCTGCGGTTCGATTATTCCGGGCATGGGCAATCCTCGGGCGATTTCGAGGCGGGCGCGATCGGCGACTGGGCAGCGGATGCGCGCGCGGCGATCACGGCACTGACCGAGGGGCCGCAGATCCTTGTGGGCTCGTCCATGGGGGGCTGGATTTCGCTGCTGCTGGCGCGCGACATGGGCCAGCGTGTGGCGGGGCTTGTCACCATCGCCGCCGCGCCCGATTTTACCGAGGACAGCATGTGGCAGGGCTTTGACGCCGATCAGCGCGCCGTTCTGGAGGAGGTGGGCAAGATCGCGCTGCCATCGGAATATGGTGATCCGCTGGTGATCACGCGGCGGCTGATCGAGGACGGGCGCGACAATCTGGTGCTGCGCGCGCCGCTGTCGCTGCCGTTTCCGGTGCGGATGTTGCAGGGCACGGCGGATGCGGATGTGGACCAAAGCGTGGCGCTGCGCCTGTTGGAGCATGCGAGTGGCGACAATATCCGCCTGACCCTGGTCAAGGGGGCCGATCACCGGTTTTCCGACCCTGCCTGTCTGGACCTGATTGCGGCTGCGATTGCCGAAGTCACCGCAGACGCGGCACAGGGCTGAGGGGGGCGGCGCGATGGATCAACGTATCAGCCTTGTCACCCTCGCCGTCGGCGACCCCGAACGCGCAGCCGCGTTTTACGAGGCGCTGGGCTGGACCCGTGCGGACAGCGAGCCGGGCATCCGGGTGTTCGACCTGCTGGGACAGTCGCTGGCCCTCTATCCCCGCGCCGATCTGGCGCGTGACATGGGTCTGACCGAGGCGGAACTGGGCACCGGGGGCATGACGCTGGGCTACAACACCCGCACAAAGCCCGAGGTGGCACAAGTGCTGGGCCGCGCCGAAGCGGCAGGGGCGCGTGTCCTGAAACCCGCCCATGACGTGTTCTGGGGCGGGCATATCGGCTATTTCGCCGATCCCGACGGTCATGTCTGGGAGGTGGCGTTCAACCCGTTCTCGCCCCTGTCGCCCGATGGTGCCTTCCGCTGGGCGGGCTATCCCGACACGGATGACCAGCCGCCCCAATCCGGTTGACGCGGGGCTGCGATCTGTCACTCTGACGCCAAATCAAGACCCATCTGCAAGGCCATGTCCCTGATGCCCGATCCGCTTGTCCTGTTGCCCGGCATGATGTGCGATGCGCGTCTTTTCGCGCCCCAGATCACCGATCTGTCCCGAGACCATGCGGTGACCATCGCGCCGATCACCCAAGGCGAACGGATCGAGGAGATCGCCTCGGGATTGCTGGACATCCTGCCCGCGAAATTCGCGCTGGCCGGTCTGTCGATGGGCGGGATCGTGGCGATGGAACTCTTGCGCCGGGCACCGGAACGGATCACCCGCATCGCGCTGATGGATACCAACCCGCTGGCGGAAACCCCGCAAAGTGCCGCCGCCTACGAGCCGATGATCATCGGCGCGCGGGCCGGACGACTGGACGAGGTGCTGCGCGGGTTCATGAAACCGGAATTCCTGGCGCCGGGGCCGCAGCGCCCGACCGTGTTGAACAAGGTCTTCGAGATGGGGCGCGATCTTGGCCCCGAGATCATGGTCAGGCAGGTGCGCGCCCTGCAGCGCCGCCGCGACCAGCAGCCTGCGCTGCGCCGCTGCAAGGTGCCCGCGCTGGTGCTGTGCGGGGCGCATGACACGCTGACGCCGCTCAAGCGGCATGCCTTCATGGCCGAATTGATCCCCTATGCGAAACTTGAGGTGATCGAGGACGCTGGCCATCTGCCCACGCTGGAAGCGCCCGATGCGGTGACGGCGGCGCTGCGCGCCTGGATGAAGCAACCCTTCTTGCTGCAATGACACACCCCTTTCCCGCCCATGTGCCCGGCTATGGCCCCGTGACGCCTTACAGGGATGAGGCGGCCTGTCCCGACCTGCCGCTGCTTGATATCCGCGCGGATGCCGGTGCGGCGGACAAGCGGCTGCCGGATCTGGCGGCGGCGATTGCGGCCACGGGGCTGCGGGACGGGATGACGATCTCGTTTCACCACCATTTGCGCAATGGCGACGGGGTACTGAACGCGGTGCTGGATGCGGTCGCCGCGGCGGGAATAGGCGATCTGACATTGGCGCCCAGTTCGATCTTTGCCGCCCATGCGCCGCTGCTGGATCATATCGCGCGCGGCACTGTCACGGGGCTGCGCACCGCCTATATGGCCGGACCCGTTGCCCAGGCGATCAGCCGGGGCGCGCTGGCGCGGCCTGTGGTGCTGCATACCCACGGGGGCCGCGCGCGCGACATCGAGACGGGGCGTCTGCGGATCGACGTGGCCTTCATCGCGACGGCCATGGCCGACCGTGCAGGCAACCTGACCGGCGCGCATGGCCCTTCGGCCTTTGGTCCCTTAGGCTATGGGCAGGTTGACGCCGCACGGGCCCGCGTCACCGTGGCGGTCACCGATTGCCTGGTCAATGAGTTGCCCTGCGCGCCCGATATTCCGGCAGCCCAGGTCGATTACATTGTCGTGCTGGACCGGATCGGGGATGCGACGCGGATCGTGTCGGGGACAACGCAGATCACGACCGATCCCAAGGGGCTGCGGATCGCCGCCATGGCAGGCGACCTGATCGCGGCCTCGGGCCTGATGCGGCGCGGCATGAGTTTTCAGACCGGGGCAGGGGGCACCTCATTGGCGGTGGCTGCCCGCCTTGGGCATCTGATGGCCGATGCGGGCGTGACGGCGGGTTTCGCCAGTGGCGGGATCACGGCGCCCATCGTGGCGCTGCATCGGGCCGGTCTGGTCGACCGGCTGTGGAACGTCCAGAGCTTCGACCTGGACGCGGTTGACAGCTACGCCAACGATCCGCGCCACCAGGGGATGAGCGCCAGCCGCTATGCCAATCCGGCGCGGGGCGACGCGGTCGTCAATGCGCTGGACGTGATGATCCTTGGCGCAACCGAAGCGGGCGCGGATTTCGACGTGAACGTGACCACCGGCAGCGATGGCACGATCATGGGCGGATCGGGCGGCCATGCGGATGCGGCGGCGGGCGCCAGGCTGGCCATCGTGGTGACCCCGCTGGCCACCCGCGACTGGCCGCGCCTGACAGAGCGTGTCACCTGCCGCACCACGCCGGGCGCGCATGTCGACGCGGTGGTGACCGAAGCGGGTATCGCGATCAATCCGCGCCGCGCTGATCTGTTTGAGCGCGCGCGCCACGCGGGCCTGCCTGTTATGACGCTCGAGGCGATGCGCGCGCTCTGTCCAGCGCCCCCCAAGGTGCCACGGCCCGCGCCGGATGCGCCGGTCGTGGCGGTCTGCGAATATCGCGATGGCGCGGTGATCGACCTCGTCCGGCGCCAGTCCGGATAGGGCAATGGCGGTGCGCAAACCCACCACGGTCGAAAAGATCAGGCACATGAACCAGCGGTTCCTTGTCCGGGTGCGGCGCAGGGTGCCGCCGGGGCTGCGCCTGGTCGTGGGTCTGCTGCTGATGCTGGGCGGCGTGTTCGGTTTCCTGCCGGTGCTCGGCTTCTGGATGATCCCGCTGGGTCTGGGTGTCGCGGCGCTGGATGTGCTGCCGCTCTGGCGCTGGCTGCGCGGACGGCCGCGGAACGGCCGGCCGAAATAGGCCGCCGAAAAAAGGCTCCGAAAAAAGGGCAGGGTGCACCCTGACCCCGTGCGGGCGACGCAAATGCAAAAGGCCGGGCGCTGGGCCCGGCCTTGTCGCTGACTCCGAAGGTCTTATTTCGCGGCGGCGTTCTTGTTCGCGGGCTTGACCTTGGGCATCGGGTCCGGGCTGTTGGCGTCGATGAAACGCAGCACCAGCGGGCGGATGTTGTTGCGCCAGCTTTTGCCCGCGAAGATGCCGTAATGGCCGGCGTCCGGTTCGACATGGCTGGCCTTCTTGCTGTCGGGCAGGCCCGTGCACAGCGCCAGCGCCGCGATGCACTGACCGGGGGCCGAGATGTCATCCTTGGCGCCTTCGACCGTCTTGACCGCGACCGACGTGATCTTGCCGATGTCCACGTGACGGCCGTTCACGGTGAATTCGTTCTTGGCGATCTCGCGGTTCTTGAAGATCCGTTCGACAGTCGAGAGGTAGAATTCGGCCGTCATGTCCATCACGGCCAGGTATTCATCGTAAAAGCGGTTGTGCGCATCGTGATCCGACGCTTCGCCGCGCGCGACGCGGGCGATCTGGTCCATGAACGCCTTTGAATGGCGATCCCCGTTCATCGACATGAAGGACGACAGTTGCAGCAGGCCCGGATAGACCTTGCGCCCCACGCCGGGGTACTTGAAACCGACGCGCTGGATCATGGTTTCCTGCAGCTGGCCCATCGTCACCCGTGCGCCGAAATCGGTCACATCGGTCGGTGTCGCGTCAGGGTCGATCGGCCCGCCGATCAGGGTCAGGCTGCGCGGCTGCGCCTTGGGATCTTCCTCTGCCAGATAGGCGGTGGCGGCCAGGGTCAGGGGGGCAGGCTGGCAGACGGCGATCACATGGGTGTCCGGTCCCATGTGGCGCATGAAGTCGACCAGGTAGAGGGTGTAATCCTCGACGTCGAACTTGCCGGCGCTGACAGGGATGTCGCGCGCATTGTGCCAGTCGGTGATGTAGACTTCGCAATCCACCAGAAGGCTTTTCACGGTCGAGCGCAGCAGCGTGGCGTAATGGCCCGACATCGGCGCCACCAGCAGCACCTTGCGCGGGCTGGGCTTGCGGCCCGGAATGCGGAAATGGATCAGGTTGCCGAAAGGCTTTTCGACCACCGTCTCGATGTGGACCAGGTGGTCCTTGCCATCTGCGCAGGTGAAGGTCCGGATGCCCCAGTCGGGCTTGGCGACCATGCGCTTGAATGTGCGCTCGGTCACTTCGCCCCAGGCCGCCATCCATTGCAAAGCAGGGTTTGGCACCATGCTGAAAACCGGATAGGATGCCAGTGACAGGGCGGAGGCGCCCAGCCATTGGTTCGTATTGCGCATAGTTTCCATGAGGTCGTAAGCGGCCATGTAACGCATAAGCGTCTCCTTCGTGTCCCGTTCGCAGGGTCGGTCATCATGCCGCTGGCCTCCCCGACAGGACGGCAATAATGCTGCGTAGCAGCGATGATACGAGGAATTTTTGAATATGACAACTAAAGAGGCATCGACCCCGGAAAATTTGGAGAGATTGAACGCCAATCTTGCCAAGGTCGAAGAATTGTCTCAGCGGCTTGTCTCCGCGCTGTCGAATCGCAAGGCGGCGAATCCCACGTTGAACGCGCCCGATCAGGAAATGTTCGCCAAGGCGGCGACCACCTACTGGACGCGGATGATGCAGAACCCGGCCCATCTGTTCGAGACGCAGCTGGAATACTGGGGTCAGTCGGTCAAGCATTTCCTCGAGGCGCAACAAGCCATTGCCGCCGGAAAGCTGCAGGCGCCCGAGGATCATACCCCCGACGACCGGCGGTTTTCGAACCCGCTGTGGAAGACGCACCCCTATTTCAACTTCATCAAGCAGCAATACATGATGAACGCGCAGGCCATCGAAAAGGCCGTGGCCGAGATCGACGATCTGTCGCCGCGCGAAAAGAAGCGGCTGGAATACTTCTCGCGCCAGATCATCGACATGCTGGCGCCCACGAATTTCCTGTCCACCAACCCCGATGCGCTGGAACGCGCGGTCGCGACCGAAGGTGAGTCGCTGATCAAGGGGCTGGAGAACCTTGTCGCCGACATCGAGGCCAACAGCGGCGAGATGCTGGTGCGCCTGGCCGATGACAGCGCCTTTCGCCTTGGCGAGAATATCGCGACCACGCCGGGGCAGGTGGTGTACCGCAACCGCATGATGGAACTGATCCAGTTCTCGCCCGCGACCGAGCAGGTGCACGCGATCCCGCTGATCATCTTCCCGCCCTGGATCAACAAGTTCTACATCATGGACCTCAAGCCCGAGAACAGCCTGATCAAATGGATCACGGAACAGGGCTTTACCCTGTTCGTGGTCAGCTGGGTCAACCCGGACGAAACCTATCGCGATGTGGGGCTGGATGACTACATCAACGAGGGCTATCTGACCGCGATCCGCGAGGTCAAGGCGATCACCGGCCAGAAACAGGTCAATGCGGTGGGCTATTGCATCGCCGGTACGACGCTGTCGATGGTGCTGTCGCTGCTCAAGCAGCGGGGCGATACATCGGTCAAGTCGGCGACCTTCTTTACCGCGCTGACCGATTTTTCCGAGCAAGGCGAATTCACGCCCTTCCTGCAGGATGACTTCATCGACGGGATCGAGGCCGAAGTGGCCGAGAACGGCGTGCTGCGATCCTTCATCATGGCGCGGACATTCTCGTTCCTGCGTTCGAACGACCTGATCTATGGCCCTGCGATCAAAAGCTACATGCTGGGCGAGGCGCCACCCGCTTTCGATCTGCTCTACTGGAACGGGGACGGCACCAACCTTCCGGCCCGCATGGTGGTGGAATACCTGCGCTGGCTGTGCCAGCAGAACCGCTTTGCCGATGGCGGGATCGACCTGATGGGCACGCGGCTGCACCTGTCCGAAGTCGATGTGCCGGTCTGCCTGATCGCCTGCGAGACCGATCACATCGCCGCATGGAAGGACAGCTATCGCGGTGCGCAGGGGATGGGGTCTGATGACAGGACCTTCATCCTGTCGCAATCCGGGCATATCGCGGGCATCATCAATCCGCCGACCAAGAAGAAATACGGCCATTACACCAACCCGGATCTGAGCCTGCCCTCGGACGACTGGAAAGCGCAGGCCGATTTCCAGGAAGGCAGCTGGTGGCCCCGCTGGGGCAAGTGGCTTGCCAAGCGTTCAGGCAAGATGGTTGACGCTAGGGAACCGGGTGATTCTACGCATCCCCCCCTGTGTCCGTCACCGGGAACCTATGTGCTTCCTCCGTCAAAGGCCTGATCTGAAAGGTTAAAAAAGAATATGCTGCGTTGCGGCATAAAATCCTTGAAATGCCGCGATGCAGCATGCATATTGGGTGCAGCTTCAGAAACCGGGGTGGGCCCGGAGAGCACAAAAGGATTTTCAAGATGGCCAAGACGCAAGATTTCACCGCGATGATGAAAGACATGATGGGCGCATTCCCGGTCGACACCAAGTCGATGGAAGACGCTTTCAAGACCCAGGCATCGCTGAACGAAAAGCTGGCCGGCCTGGCGCTGACCGCTGCTGAAAAGTCGACCGAGATCTCGACCAAATGGACCAAAGAGACCCTGGCCAAGATGGTTGAAATGTCGAAAGCAAAAACCGAGCCGGCCGATTACGCCAAGGCGATGACCGATTTCGCATCGGCACAGGCCGAAGCAGCCGCCGAGCACATGGCAGCCTTCGCCGAAGTCGCCAAGAAAATGCAGATGGACACCGTCGAGCTGCTGATGGCTGCCGGCAAGGACCTCACCGAAGAAGCAACTGCTGCCGTGCAGAAAGCTGCCAAGGAAGCCACCACCGTGGCCAAGAAAGCAGCCGCGAAGTAATCGCAGCAGTCAGGAAAAGGCTGGCGCATCCTCCTCCTCCTCCCTGGGATGCGACACGCTTGGGCGGGCCATTGTGCCCGCCCTTTCTTTTTGTTTCGCAAGCGCCTAAGCTATGCTGCACTGCTGCATCAAGGGGAGGGTCGCCCGTGGCCGAAGACAAGAAGCCGCTTCTCATCAAGCGTTATGCCAGTCGCCGATTGTACAATACCGAAACCAGCGATTACGTCACGCTCGAGGATATCGCCGGTTTCATCCGCGAGGGGCGTGAGGTGCAGATCGTGGATCTGAAGTCGGGCGATGACCTGACGCGTCAGTATCTGCTGCAGATCATCGCGGAACATGAAAGCCGCGGCGAAACCATGCTGCCGGTGAATGTGCTGACGGATCTTGTCCGCAGCTACACCACGCAGGCCGGATCGGTTGTGCCGCAATTCCTTGCCATGTCCTTCGACATGCTGCGCGACAGCCAGTCCAAGATGATGGAGAACATGGCCAAGGTATCCCCCATGGCCAAGATCCCCGGCTTCGAGGCGATGCAGGCACAGCAGGAAGCGTTCCTGAAGGCGATGACGGGCGGGTTCAAGGGCGGATGGCCCGGCGCGTCCAACCCGGCGCGCGAGGATGACGAGACCGACAAGAACGAAGAGGCCGGTCTCGACGAAATCAAGCGCCAGCTGCAGGACCTTCAGACGAAACTGTCGAAAATGGGCAAGTGACCCCGCCATGGTGGACAGCCCCGGCCGGATAACCCTCTGGGGGATTGAGGTCTTCGTGGCGACGGCCGAAGAGGGAAGCATCTCTTCGGCCGCGCGTCGCCTTGGGGCCAGCGCCTCGGCGGTTAGCCAGCAATTGACCAATCTTGAAGGGGCGATCGGCGCCACCCTCTTGCAGCGCAACACCCGCCCGGTCACCCTGACCCAGGCCGGAGAGCTGTTTCGCCGCCGCGCCGCGATCATCCTGAACGAGGCGTCATTGGCGCGGGCAGAACTGGCCATGGCCGATCTGTCGGCCCTGACCCGGTTCCGCCTCGGCATGATCGAGGATTTCGAGGCCGATGTGACCCCGCGTCTGCTGACCGATCTGGCCGCCCATATGCGGGGGTGCCAGTTCCTGCTGGAAACCGGGGCCAGCCACCATCTGCACGATCAACTGGACGCGCGCGCGCTGGATGTGATCGTGGCCGCCGACATGGGGGCCGAAGCGGACTGGATGGAATTGCACCCGCTGCTGTCCGAAGGATTTGTCGTGGCGACCGCGCGCGGTGCGCTCAAGCCCGACCGCGACGTGCTGCGCCAGCTCAAGACCCTGCCACTGGTGCAATATACCACCCGGCACTACATGGGCCGCCTGATCGCTTCGCATCTGGCGCGGCAGAACCTGACCCTGGCGCATCGGTTCGAACTGGACAGCTACCACGCCATCCTGGCGCTGGTGGCGCAGGGGGCGGGCTGGACCATCCTGACGCCGCTGGCGCTGATGCGCGCGCGGCGCTTCGCCGATCGGCTGGATGTGTTCGAACTGCCCTTCGCGCCGCTGTCGCGCACGATTTCCCTGACCGCGCGCAAGGACGTGCTGCAGGACATGCCCGCGCAGGTGGCCGCGCGTCTCAAGCCGCTGTTGCAGGACATCATCGTGACCCCGGCCATTCAGGCGCATCCCTTCATGGCCGGGCAGCTGAAGCTTCTCTAGCGGCGCCTGTGGTCGCAGCTTCGAACCGGACCAGTCCGGGAACCTATCCCGAGATGCTCAGGTCCCGTAGGCGCGCAGGTTGCCCATCACCTCTTGCGCGGCCCCGATCAGCGCATCGGCGATCACGTCAAGCTCGGGCATCGTCAGCCTGGCGGGCAGGCGGGTGTCGCAGGCCTTCATCAGCATTGCACGGGTCTGCGGCAGCGCGGGCACCTCGCCCAGGAACTGCCAGTTCCAGAAGGCGCGCGCATTGTCGGCGCTCATCCCGAAGACCTGCACCTTGACGCCACGCCGCGCCGCGGCCTCGGCAAAGGCGCGGATGTCGTCATCGGACATGCCCACCATGTTGAACTGGATCGAATCCGGGGCGCGTTCCTCGGGGGCCAGTTTTTCCGGCACCTCGATCCATGGCGAGGTGTTCAGCCTGCCGGCCACATGATCATGGTTGCGCCGCCCGTCCGCCACCCGACGCGCCATTTCGCCCAGTTGCGGCCGGATGATCGCGGCGCTCAGGTTGTTCAGGCGCAGATTGTACAGCGGCAACTTGTTCTGCCAGCGGGCAAAGGCCGCGTCCAGATCGGTCTGGGCGGCCGCGTCGCGGCTGCCGTGTTTCTTCCAGTTATGCTCATAAGCGCCCGACATGATCACGGCGCGCGCCACGAGATCGGCATCATCGGTGATCAGGATGCCGCCTTCGCCCGCATTCAGCAGCTTGTAGCTCTGGAACGAGAAGCAGCCGATCTTGCCGATGCTGCCGATGATCCGCCCGTGCCAGGTCGTGCCCAGCGAATGGGCCGCATCCTCGATCACCGGAATGCCGCGCGCCTCGCACAGCGCCATGATCGCATCCATGTCCGAGGTGTGCCCGCGCATGTGGCTGATCATCACCGCCTGCACGTCGTCCAGCTTGGCGGTGAAATCGCCCATGTCGATGCGGTAATTCTGGCCCACCTCGCAGAGCACCGGCACGCAATCGGCATGCACGATCGAGGATGGGACGGCGGCAAAGGTAAAGGCCGGGATCAGCACGCGCGCCCCGCGCGGCAGGTCCAGCGCCTTGAGCGACAGGAAAAGGGCCGCCGAACAGGACGAGACCGCCAGCGCATAGCGCACCCCCATCAGCGCCGCGAACTCCTGTTCCAGCAGCGCAACAGGCGAGGCGTCTGCGGCCGTGTAGCGGAACAGATCGCCCGATTGCAGCAGGCGTTCGATCTCGGCCCGGGCCGAGGGCGGGATCGGTTCGGCGTCATAGGTGTTGGGGGGCAGGATGGCAGGGGAATCGAGCGACATGATCTTCGGCTTTCCTGAATACTGTTTTCAGGATTTCTAAACAATTGCCGCGCTCGCTCAAGCTTTATTTGCAGGGCAGGGGGTGCTCGGCGTCTCTTTGCCTCAGATGCCCAACCGGTCGCGCAGGCTGTACCAGGTCATGGCCAGCACCAGCAGCGGATTGCGGAACGCGGCCCCCCCCGGAAAAGGCGTCGTGGGAATGCGCGCCATCGTGTCGAACCCCTCGGCCTGCCCGGCGACGGCCTGCGCCATCAGGTATCCCGCATGGGTGGCGGTGCCGACCCCGTGCCCCGAATAGCCCGAAGCGCTCAGGATATTGGGGGCAAGACGCGCCAGGTAGGGCAGGCGTTTCATCGTGATCGCCAAAGTTCCGCCCCAGGCATGATCCAGCCTGACATCGGCCAGGTGGGGAAAGATCTCGGTCATCGGTTTGCGGACCAAGGCCGCGATATCGGTGGGAAAGCGGTAGCCATAGGTTTCTCCGCCCCCGAACAGCAGCCGCTTGTCGGCACTCAGCCGGAAGTAGTTGACCACGAACTTGCTGTCCGCCACCGCCACGTCGCGGGTCAGCACGCGCGCGGCCGCGTCGCCCAAGGGTTCTGTCGCCACGATGAAATTGTTGATCGGCATGACGCGCGCCGCGACCTTGCGGTTCAGCCCCCCCAGGTATCCGTTGCAGGCCAGGATCAGGTGATCGGCCTCGATCCGGCCCTGTCCGGTCTGCACGGTGATCTTCGCGCCTTCCTTGATGTGATGCACATAGGCCCCCTCATGGATGCGCACCCCCGCCGCCACCGCCGCGCGGGCCAGCCCAAGGGCGAAATTCAGCGGATGCAGATGACCCGCACCCATGTCCAGCACACCGCCCTTGTAGGCGGGCGAGGGGCAAAGCGCATGGCAGGCCGCGGCGTCCAGCGTCTGGATCGCATCATAGCCGTAGTCGTCTTGCAGCAGGCGCGCATAGCTGTGCAGATCCGCCACCTCCCGGCCCGAGAACCCGGTCCAGGCCACGCCCGGCCTGAGGTCGCAATCGATGCCGTGCCGCGCGATCAGCCCCTTGACCAGGTCCTTGGCCTCTTCGCCCAGATCCCACAGCTTGCGCGCCTCGGCCTTGCCCAGCATCGCCTCAAGGCTGGCCTGGTCCTGCCGCTGCCCCGAACCCAGTTGCCCGCCATTGCGGCCCGACGCACCAAAGCCCACGCGATGCGCCTCGAGCAGCACCACGTCAAAGCCGCGTTCGGCCAGGTGCAGCGCCGCCGACAGGCCCGTGTAGCCCGCACCCACCACGCAGACATCGGCGCGCGCGGTGCCTTTCAACGCGGAATGGCGCGGCGCCTCATGGGCGGTGGCGGCATACCAGCTTGGCGGATACTCACCCTGGCGGTCATTGGAAAAAAGCAGGTTCATGGCGTCACTCCTGTCTCGTGACGTGTCGTTTTCTTCTTGCAGGAAATATCCCGGGGGAGGCCGCAGGCCGGGGGCAGAGCCCCCAGCCCCGCATCACACGTTGAGCAGCAGGTGTTCACGCTCCCACGGGCTGATGACTTGCAGGAATTCCTCGTATTCGGTGCGCTTCACGATGGAATAGACGCGGGCGAATTCCGGCCCCAGCACCTCGTGCAGGTCCTTGGCCTCTTCGAACATGTCCAGCGCATCGCCCATCACGCGGGGAATATCGCCCTCACCCTCATAGGCGTCGCCCTTGAACTGCTTGTCGGGCCAGACCTCCTGCATCAGGCCAAGATAGCCGCAGGCCAGGCTGGCCGCGATTCCGAGGTAGGGGTTGCAATCCATGCCCGCCAGGCGGTTCTCGACCCGGCGCGCGGCGGGGCTGGACAGTGGCACCCGGATGCCGGTCGTGCGGTTGTCGCGCCCCCAGGCCAGGTTGATCGGGGCGGCGTGGTCCTTGACGTAGCGGCGGTAGCTGTTGACATAGGGCGCCAGCACCGCGATGGCGGATGGCAGGTGCTTCTGCATGCCGCCGATGAAATGGAAGAACGCATCCGTCTCGCCGCCCTGCGGCCCCGAGAACAGGTTCTGCCCCGTCTCGATATCCAGCACTGAATGATGCACATGCATCGCGCTGCCCGGCTCGTCGGCGATGGGTTTCGCCATGAAGGTGGCAAAGCAGTCGTGCCGCAGCGCCGCCTCGCGGATCAGCCGCTTGAAATAGAACACCTCGTCCGCCAGGCGGATCGGATCGCCATGCAGCAGGTTGATTTCCAGCTGGCCGGCGCCGCCTTCCTGGGTGATGCCGTCGATCTCGAAGCCCTGGGCCTCGGCGAAATCGTAGATATCGTCGATCACGGGACCGAATTCGTCGACGGCCGACATCGAATAGGCCTGGCGCGCGGCGGCCGGACGGCCCGAGCGGCCCATCATCGGCTCGATCCCCTTGGCCGGGTCAAGGTTGCGCGCGACAAGGTAGAATTCCATCTCGGGCGCGACGACCGGCTCCCATCCCTGCTTGCGGTAAAGGTCCACCACGCGCTTGAGCACGTTGCGCGGCGCATAGGGAATGGGCTTTCCCTTGCGGTCATAGGCGTCATGGATCACCTGCAGCGTCCAGTCCCCGGTCCAGGGGGCTGCGGTGGCCGTGTTCATGTCGGGGCGCAGGATCATGTCGCGCTCGATGAACCCCTCGGCGCCCGCGGCTTCGCCCCAGTCGCCGGTGATGGTCTGGTAGAAGATCGAATCCGGCAGGTGGAAATAGTCCTGCCGCGCGAATTTGCTGGCGGGCACCGCCTTGCCGCGGGCAATGCCGGGAAGATCCGAGATGATGCATTCCACCTCGTCGAGGCGCCTGTTTTCCAGGAATTGGCGCGCGGCCTCGGGCAGTTGTTCGGTCCAGTCTTTCATGTCATGCGGTCCTTTTGAAGAAGGCCGCCATGCGGTCAGCAAAGCGGGTGGAATCCAGCGGCACGTCCAGCCTGTCGCGGGCATCTGCGATCTGCTCCGCCGGCACGACGCCGGGGGCGCGGTGGGTGATCAGCCCCTCGATGAAGGGCTTGCCGAATTCCGGGTGGGGTTGAATGGTCAGGATGGTGTCGCCGTAAGCCAGCGCGGCATTGGCGCAGAAGTCGTTCGAGGCCAGTACCCTTGCCCCTTCGGGCAGGGTGGTGACCTGGTCCTGGTGCCAGGCGTTCAGGGTCATGGTCTCGCCGTCGAAGTCATAGGCGGTCGGACCCACGGCCCAGCCGCCCCCGAATTTCTCGACCCGTCCCCCCAGCGCCTGGGCGATGATCTGATGCCCGAAGCAGACGCCGATCAGGGGTTTGCCGCTGTCGCGGATGGCGCGGATCAGCGCCTCGAGCGGCGGTATCCATGGATGATCCTCGTAGGCGCCGTGCCTGGATCCGGTGATCAGCCAGCCATCGGCGTCATCGGGGCCCGCGGGGAACTGCCCGTCCACCACGTTGAAAGTTGCGAAATCGAAACCATGCCCGCCCAGAAGGCGCGCAAACATGTCAGAATAATCACCCAGCGCGCCCCTGACCTCGTCAGGGGAATGGCCGGTTTGCAGGATACCGATTTTCATGGATCACCAATGGTTGGATAGGCCGGATGGTAGCCAAGCCCCCGAGTGTCGGCAAGGGGGGGCTTGGCGGGGCCGGGACCGCCGCGCGTTGCGTCACACCGTGTCGAGATAGATCTCGACACGCTCTTCCGGCGTCAGCTCGCCCATGTAGTGCAGCTCCTGGCGCTTGGTCAGCACGAAGTTGCGGATCAGCTCGGGCGCGAAGATGCGCGCGATGTCGGGGCTGCCCTCGAAGGCATCGATCGCATCCTGCCATGTCGTGGGCACCTGCGGCAGCTCCAGCGCATAGGCGTTGCCGGTGATCGGGGCGGGCGGTTCTGCCTTGTCCTCGATCCCGTTCAGGGCGGCGCCCAGGATCGCGGCCAGCATCAGGTAGGGGTTCACGTCGCCGCCCGCCACGCGATGTTCGATCCGCCTTGCCACGGGGCTGCCCGAGGGGATGCGCACCGCCGCCGTGCGGTTCTCATAGCCCCAGCAGATGCCGGTGGGCGCATGGGCATCGGGCACCAGCCGGTCATAGCTGTTCCAGTGCGGGGCGAATATCAGGGTCGATCCGGCCATGGCGTTCAGACAGCCGGCAACCGCATTGCGCAACAAATCTGTGCCCAAAGGGCTTCCGTCATCAAAGATATTGCGTCCTTCCGTGTCCAGCACGGAAAAATGTGTGTGCAGGCCGGATCCCGCGTAATCCTCGTAGGGTTTGGCCATGAAGGATGCGGCAAAGCCGTGCCGCCGGGCCAGCCCCTTGACCAGCATCTTGAACAGCCAGGCATCATCGGCCGCGCGCAAGGCGTCGTCGCAATGCATCAGGTTGACTTCGAACTGACCCAAACCCGCCTCGGAGATGGCGGTATCGGCGGGGATGTCCATCTCTTCACAGGCCTCGTAAAGGTCGGTGAAGAAGGTGTCGAAGGCGTCCAGCGCCCGGATCGACAGGGTCTCGGCGGCCTTGCGCCGCTTGCCCGACCGCGGGCTGACCGGCACCTGCAGCTTGCGGCCCGAGTCGTCGATCAGGAAGAATTCAAGCTCGACCGCCACCACGGGGGTCAGGCCCTTGGCCTTGTAGCGATCCACCACCGCGCGCAGGGCATGGCGGGGATCGCCCTCATAGGGGCGGCCATCCTCGCGGAACATCCAGATCGGCAGCAGGGCGGTGGGCGCCTCGAGCCATGGCATCGGCATGAAGCCGCGTTCCGTGGGCTTCAGCACGCCGTCGGCATCGCCGGTTTCAAAAACAAGCGGGCTGTCGTCGATATCCTCGCCCCAGATGTCGAGGTTGAGGACCGAAAGCGGAAAGCGCGTGCCATCCTCCACGACCTTGTCCGCATAGCGGGTGGGAACACGTTTGCCGCGTGCCTGGGCATTGAGATCCGCGGCGGCCACGCGGATCGTGCGCACCTCTGGGTGCTTCCTGAGCCAGTTCTTCATCGTCTCACCTGACGGGTTGAGGGCTGGCGCAGTCCGGCAGGCCACGCATCATGCGCAACCGGCGAGGGATAAGGTCCATGCCCTTGGTCCTTGGTTATGATCAAATCTTGCGAAAAAGGTTGTAGCTGCCCGAAACGCATTAAAAACAGGATCGGATCACACCCGAAAAATTTGATCAAAATAGTGATACTACCGGATCAGATTGGGACGCAAGCGAATTTTGCGCCGCTGTTCGGCGGGCAGATGCCGGTTCAGCCGCCGATTGATCAGGCCGAAAATGCCAGTGATCGCCAGCGTCAGCAGGACGAAGTAGAAGGCCAGGATCGGATAGGGGATGAACGGGTTGAAGGTCTTGTCCGCGAAATAGCTGGCATAATAGAGCGCGTCGCCCTTTTGCTGCTGCGCGGGAAAGCCCGAGAAGAAGACCAGCGTGGTCGCATGAAACAGGAATATCGCCTCGTTCGTATAGCCGGGCCAGGCCAGGCGCAGCATGGTGGGCCAGATGATCCGGCGAAACCGGGGCCAGCCGGACATGCCATAGGCATCCGCCGCCTCGACATCGCCGCGCGGGATGGATTTCAGCGCCCCGTGGAAAATCTCGGCGGAATAGGCGGCGGTGTTGAAGAACAGCACCACCAGCGCGCCCAGCCATGCCGAACTGAAGGGATCGAAGACCGGGCTGACCCCCTTGAGGCTGAGAAACAGGAAATAGGCAAAGAAGAACTGGATGAAGAGGGGCGAGCCCCGGAAGACGAAGATGAACCATTCCGACGGCTTGCGTATCCAGGCCGGGCGCGCGCCCTTGCCCAGTGCCAGCGCCGTGGCCAGGAAAAATCCCGCGATCAGCGCGAGCGCGCCGAAATAGATGTTCCAGATCAGCCCTGACCCGATCAGCGTGAATTGCTGGCAGAGCGTGAAATCCGTCCGGGGCAGCAGGCGTTCGCCATAGCCCAGGCTACGAAGCCCGTAGTCCATGATGGTCTGGACGCAGCTCATGCTTCGGCCTTTCGCTGCGCGTCGCCGCCCGTCGTGGCCTGGCCCAGGGTCAGGCGCGCCATGACGCGGTCCAGCACCACCTCCGACACGCGGGTGAAGGCCAGGTAAAAGACCAGCAGCACTAGGAAATACCACATGCGCCAGTCGCCATGCGGATAGTCGGTGAAGCGCGGTGTCTTGGTGCCGCCCAACTCGCGCGCCCAGTAGACGATATCCTCGACCCCCAGCAGGAACAGCAGGGGGGTGGATTTGATCAGCACCATCCACAGGTTCGACAGACCGGGCAGGGCATAGACCCACATCTGCGGCACGGTGATGCGCCAGAAGGTCTGCCGGTGGGTCATGCCGTAAGCCTCGGCGGTTTCAAGCTGTGCGCGCGGCACGGCGCGCATCGCGCCGTAAAGCACATTGGCCGCGAAAGCACCAAATACGATGGCGAAGGTAAACACCGCCACAAAGAAGCTGTAGGTCTTGTGCATCCATTGCGGCGAGGTCCCCAGCGGCACCTTGGCCGCCTGGCAGACAAGAAAATCATTGCCCTGCCGGATCGGCTGATCCCAGTCGGGGCAGACCCATTGATGCTTGAGGAATTCCAGCCCCTGGTCCAGCGCGATCACGAAGAACATGAAAAAGGCGATGTCGGGCACGCCGCGCACGATCGCGATATAGCCCTTGCCCAGCAGGCTGAGCGGCAACACGCGCGACCGTGCGGCCGATGCGCCTGCAAAGCCGAAGGCCAGGGCCGTGGGCGCGGTGATCGCCAGCAGCACAAGGACCGTGCCGAAGGCGTAATAGAAATTCAGATGTTTGCCGGTCGTCAGGTAGCAGGCCATCCAGGCCAGATCGGACAGCGTGTCGGGATCTGTGCAAAAGCTGAACATGGGCTTCCCCGACGCGGCGTTGTGCGATGCGCAATTGATGAGCGGTAAAGCGGGGGGCACCGCTGCGATGCCCCCCGCCGGGATGGATCAGAAGGTTGCGGCACCTTCGCCGAACCACTTGGTGATCAGCGTGTTCAGCGTGCCATCGTCCTTCATGGACTGGATCGCCGCGTCGAACTTGCCGCGCAGCTCGGTGTCGCTTTCGCGCAGGCCCATGCCGACGCCGCCGCCCAGCTGCACGTCTTCGCCCACGAACATCAGCGCGCCGCCGGATTCCTCGACGATCGGTGCCAGGTAATCCTTGTCGGCAAAGACCGCGTCAGCCTCGCCGTTGCGGACAGAGGCGACGGTTTCCTCGGGGGTTGCGAATTCCAGCAGGGTCGCGCCGCTTTCGGCCACGTAGCCGGCCTGGATCGTGGCGGCCTGGGCCGAGATGACGGCGGTTGCGACATCGACATCTGCCGATGCGCCCACATAGGCCGAGGAGGCGGGCGGGATGTAGTTCTGGGTGAAGTCGATCACCTCGTCACGCTCGGCGGTGATGCTCATGCCGGCGATGATCGTGTCATAGTTGCCCGACACCAGGTTGGGGATGATCCCGTCCCAGTCGGTGGTGACCCATTCGCAGGTCAGTGCGGCGCGCTTGCACAGCTCATCGCCCAGCTCACGCTCGAACCCGTCGACCTCGCCCTTGTCGTTGAGGAAGTTGTACGGAGGGTAGGCGCCCTCGGTGCCCATGCGAACGGTCTGCGCCATACCCATGCTGGCGGTCAGCGCCAGTGCTGCGGTTGTCAGGATCAGTTTCTTCATTCTGTCGTTTTCCCTTGGTTGGATGGTGTGATGCGGGTTGATCCCGCTGATTTTCGCCCGTCCGCAGCCATCAGGCCGGCACGGAAGCGGAAAGGAATTGTTGCAGCCGTTCGGTCTTGGGCGCGCCGAACAGGGTTGCGGGCGGGCCTTGTTCCTCGATCCGGCCCAGGTGCAGGAAGACCACGTGATCGGACACATCGGCGGCCATGCGCATGTCATGGGTCACGATCATCATCGTGCGCCCCTCGGCAGCCAGGTCCTTGATCACCTTGACGACCTCTTGTTCCAGTTCGGGATCAAGCGCGGATGTCGGTTCGTCGAACAGCAGCGCCTCGGGCTCCATGCAAAGCGCACGTGCGATGGCCGCGCGCTGCTGCTGCCCGCCCGACAGTTGCGCGGGGAAAACATCGCATTTGTCACCGATGCCCACCTTGTCGAGATAGCGGCGCGCGGCGGCCTCGACCTCGGCGCGGTCACGCTTGAGCACGGTGACGGGCGCCTCCATCACGTTTTGCAGGATCGTCATGTGGGACCACAGGTTGAACTGCTGGAACACCATGGAAAGGTTGGTGCGGATGCGCAGCACCTGTTTGGGATCGGCCGGGTGCCGGTTCATGCCGGTGCCGCGCCAGCGCACGGGTTCGCCCTTGAACAGGATCTCGCCCTGCTGGCTGTCCTCAAGCAGGTTGGCGCAGCGCAGCAGCGTTGACTTGCCCGATCCCGATGACCCGATCAGCGAGACCACGTCGCCGCGATGCGCGGCGATATCGACACCCTTCAGCACTTCGAGCGCACCATAGGCCTTGTGCAGGTTGCGGATCTCGATGACGGGCGGGCTGTCTGTCACTTGGGCGTCCATCTGCCGGAGGTTGATCGTCACGTTAGCGACACAATAGGGCGGAAAAAATGGGGCATTGCAACTTCCAAAACGGAAGATTTTTCCCGCAATCCTCCGAACTGACCCTTGGTAAGCCGCCGATCGGAGACGGATTTCAACCACACCACGCGCGCCTTGACCCCGGCGGGGGTCAGGCTGCGGGTGCCGCCGGCGTGGGAACGGCCAGATAGGCCGCATCTGGAATCTCGCAAAGGCCCGACAGATGCAGCGCCCCCCGGCTTTCGGGGTCAAGATCGGCGATGGCCCGCGTGATCGCGCGGGCGATGGGCGCGGGATCGCGGCCCAGGGCAGTGATATAGGGCAGGCCCGGCGTGGGGTCGGTGCGGGCAACAACCTTCAGCCGCAGGGCCGCGGGTTCATGGCGCAGCGCAAGTTCCCATGTCATGGCATCGATCGATGCCAGCGCTGCGCGCCCCTCGGCCACCGCATGGATCGAGGCGCGATGTGCGCCCGTGGGCAGAAGGTTCTCGAAACGCAGACCAAGCGCGGCCGCGTGGGACATGGGGGCCGCCCAGCCAGATTGCGATCCGCCTTCATTATAGGCAAAGATATCGCCCGTGAAATCAGACAGTTGGCCCCGTTCGTCCTGGGCATTCGCCACGATCACGCTGCAATAGTGACCCGCCGGGCAACCGGGCAGGGCATAGTCGGGTGTGCCGATCCGCGTGACCTTGCCCAGAAGACGCGTACGGTAGGGCATGCCGCAGGTCTGCGACAGCAGAAGGTCGGGATCAAGCCACTGGGCGTGCATGTCGCCGGCGTCACGTGTCAGGTCGATGGGGCCGGTCCCGAGCGCCGCGCGGATCGCCTGCCAATACCTGTCCGTATGCGTCCGGACCTCGGGCCAGTCATACATGGGCAGGCTGGCGATCATCCGCGCGCCTGCATCCGCTGCCGGGCCATCGCGCTGTCCTGGTCGCTGACCCCCAGCATGCTGGAGACCATGCGCACCAGCGCATCCTCGGCCCCGTCGCGGGCCCCGTCGGCAAGGGCGACCAGCCACAGCGCCTCGATCACCGCGACACGATCCTCGTAGGGGACGGCATCCTTGATCGCACGGGTAAAGCGCACCGTATCGGGTGCCTCGCTTTCCAGCGCCTCTGCCTCTTTTCTGAGCGCGATGACAGTGTGGGGCGACAGCCCGTACCGCTGCATAAGGATACGGTCGATTCTATGCACCTCTTCGGCGGCGTAATCGCCGTCCGCGCGGGCGATGCGCACCAGAAGCGCGCTGAGGGCAAGGCGTGCGTCCTCGGCGGGCAGGCTGCGGTCGGGGCCGGGTTGGGTCAGGCGTTTCAGAAGGTCGGCAAACATCGGGTTGGGTCTCCGTTCTGGCGGACAAGTGTGGGGCGAAATCGGATGCCGTCAACCGATGGCGTTGCGGGCCCGTGCCAAGGCCTCGCGCAGATCGTCCTCGTCCAGCCCCAGGATCACGCGGGTGGCATGGATTTCCTCGATCTCTTCGACATGGGGCATGCCGTCGACCAGCATCACCTCGCACAGCGCCTCGAGCGCCGAAAGGCGATGCGCGTGATCCAGCTCGTTGCGGATCAGGTCGGCGAAAGTGTCGGTGTTGGGTGCGCGCGCATCCAGTTTCTCGCAGGTGGCGCGCATCTTGGCCGCTTCCACCGGGTTCAGGTCGAACAGACGCGCCAGCAGCCGGTCGATCCGCTGGATTTCGGCCAGGTGATAGCTGTGATCGGATTTCGCGACACGCACCATCAGCACACCCAGCGCCATCTGCGGGTCGGGCTGGGGCAGGGGCGCATCGTGATGGGCGCGGAAGGAACTGAACAGCTTGCCTAACATGCGCCGACACTAGCGCGCGGTCGGCGGCCTGCCAAGACGGGCGCAGGCGCTTGGTCGCCCGGTGTGGCCGCGCGGCCCATCAGGGCGGCGCGCGCGAAAAGGATGTCATCGACCGCGATGCCGCCCGGATCGGTGTTCAGGATGACCACGCCCGCGATCCGCGGCTGGCCGCTGGCCGTCTGGAACCCCAGCGCGGTGATGCCTTCGGTCAGGGGTGTGATGACCCTGCCCAGGACGCGCCCGTCCCGCGCAAGAAAGATCGCCTCGACCATGCCGCGCGGGGCAGGGCGGGTGCCCAACGGATCCGGGTAATCGGAATGGATCAGCATGCCCGTCGCGGCGTGGTCCTGATCGAACAGGATCGCCAGCGATCCTTCGCCACGTCCCGACAGCCGGCCGAAGCCGTCCGGCCCGATGGGAAAGGCCGCGTTCGAGCCGAAGCCGCGATGCCGCGCCACGGCCAGGCCCTGCCCATCCGGCCCCGTGGCCAGGCGCAGCGGGCCATCGGCCTGTGCCGCGACAAGGCTGTCATGCCGCCCCCCGTCCCGCCGGCTCAGGATGCCGGGGGCCTGTCCCTCGAAATGGCTGGCAACGGCAAGGCCCGGTGCGTGATGGGGCGCGCGCAGCAGATGGCCGGGTTCGTCGCGCAGCGGCCAGGCCTCGAAACCCTCGAGGCTGTCCAGCTCGCGCAGCAGGTCGCCATAGGCCCTGCTGACGATGTCTTCGGCCCTCGCAGATGCGGCCAGCACGCTGCATATGGACAGGCCCAGCAGCCAGACCACAAGGGCTGCCCCGGCACGGCGCGGCAGGAAACAGGCGCTAAACCGCCGATTGCACAGCCTTGTCACATTCGCTCCCCAAAATAACCGCACTGGATCGGTATCGTTCGAGAACGTTAACCCGCAGAAGGATTGTGTGCCATGGTCAGTGCAGGCCTGATGGATGTTCAAAAGACACAAGCCCAGGCGCTGCCCGATACCGGCGCGGTCTCCGGTGCGACGGCGATCCATGCCGCCCTTCTTTTCGATTGGGATGGCGATGATCCAGAGCATCTGCGCCTGATGATGACCCGCAAGGGGGTCGATCTGGAAACGGCCGTGCAGGTGTTCTTCAACGGTGCGCCCGAGCGGTACAACATGATCGCCAAGGCCGATCTGCCGGCAGCGGCGCAGGCGCGTTGCGGCCTGCTTGACTCCATTCATCGCCGGATCGTCTGCGGCTTCTACCTGCCCGATCCCGAACGGGGGCTGGGGCTGGCGCATATGGCCATGCAGGACTGGATCAACCGCCAGGACATCGACGGCGCGGCCGGCAAATCCGGGCGCTGGGTGTTCGACCGCGAGATGCTTGATCTGCAGATGACGGGGCCGGGCCGGACCATCGTCAAGCCGCGCCCCGTCGCGCACGCGGGCGGACCCGCATTGTGGGAAAGGCTGGCCCGCATGGTCATGCGGGAAAAACCGGTGCAAACCGACAAGACGCCGGAAAGCTGAGCCGACGGGGCCCGGCCCCGTCCAGCAGCAGCTTGCAGCAGATTACACCAGACGCGAGGTTTCGACCGCGGCGCGCACGAAATCGGCAAACAGCGGATGCGGCGCGAAGGGTTTCGACTTGAGTTCCGGGTGGAACTGCACGCCGATGAACCACGGATGGTCCTTCCATTCGACGATTTCGGGCAGGCGACCATCCGGGGACATGCCCGAGAACATCAGCCCGCAGCCTTCCAGCTTTTCACGGTAGCGGATATCGACCTCGTAGCGGTGGCGGTGGCGTTCCTCGATCGCGGTGCCGCCATAGACCTGCGCCACCAGCGACCCTGCCGCCAGCGAGGCGTCATAGGCGCCCAGGCGCATCGTGCCGCCCTTGTCGTCCCCGACCTTGCGTTCGACCACATGGTTGCCCTGCACCCATTCCTTGAGGTGATAGACAACAGGTTCGAAGCGTTTCTTGCCGGCCTCGTGGTCGAATTCTTCCGATCCCGCCGTGGTCAGGCCCGCGACATTGCGCGCGGCCTCGATCACCGCCATCTGCATGCCAAGGCAGATGCCCAAGTATGGGATCTTGCGGGTGCGGGCGAATTCGGCCGCCTTGATCTTGCCTTCGGTCCCGCGCTCGCCAAAGCCGCCGGGCACGAGGATGGCGTGGAAGCCTTCCAGGTAGGGGGCGGGGTCCTCGGTGTCGAAGATCTCGGCATCAACCCATTCCACGTTGACCTTGACGCGGTTGGCCATGCCGCCGTGGGTCAGCGCCTCCTTGATCGACTTGTAGGCATCTTCCAGCTGCGTGTACTTGCCCACGATGGCGATATTGACCGCGCCGTCAGTATTGTGGATGCGGTCCACCACATCCTCCCACACGGTCAGGTCGGGGCGTGGCGCGGGGCTGATCTGGAAGGCATCCAGCACGGCCTGGTCCAGGCCTTCGCGGTGATAGGCCAGCGGCGCCTCGTAGATCGAATTCAGGTCATAGGCGGCAACAACAGCCTCCTTGCGGACATTGCAGAACAGCGCGATCTTCTCGCGTTCCTTTTCGGGAATCGGATGTTCGGACCGGCAGACCAGGATATCGGGGGCGATACCGATGCTTTGCAGTTCCTTGACGGAATGCTGTGTCGGCTTGGTCTTCAGCTCGCCCGAGGCGGCCAGGTAGGGCAGCAGGGTCAGATGCATGAAGATGCACTGCCCGCGCGGGCGGTCGTGGGAAAACTGGCGGATCGCCTCGAAGAACGGCAGGCCTTCGATGTCGCCGACGGTGCCGCCGATCTCGCACAACATGAAATCGACCTCGTCCGCGCCCACGGCCAGGAAATCCTTGATCTCGTTAGTGACGTGGGGGATCACCTGGATCGTCTTGCCCAGGTAGTCGCCGCGCCGTTCCTTTTCCAGCACGTTGGAATAGATGCGCCCCGAACTGACCGAGTCGGTCTTGCGCGCGGCCACGCCCGTGAAACGCTCGTAATGGCCAAGGTCCAGGTCGGTTTCCGCGCCATCGTCGGTGACGAAGACCTCGCCATGCTCGAAGGGCGACATGGTGCCGGGATCGACGTTCAGGTAGGGGTCCAGCTTGCGCAGGCGTACCGAAAATCCGCGTGCCTGCAGCAATGCACCCAGTGCCGCCGAGGCCAGGCCCTTGCCCAGCGAGGATACAACCCCACCCGTGATGAAAATATAGCGTGCCATCGGTTGGCATCCCCCGTCGTTCAGGCTGCGTCTCTCAGCGAATTAGCGCCTTTTGCGGATATCCGGAACCGCAGCACCACGGGATTTGACCCTTAGAGGATTCGCGGACAAAAGGCAAGCTGGCCGCAACATGATGTTGCGGCGCGGTGTGGTTTCTCAATCCCTAGTGGATCAGTCGGCGCGCGGCACCAGCGGGGCCGTGTCGCCAGCGGGCGGGGGCAGCAGATCGCCCGCAGGGGCCACCGGATCGGCCGCAGGCGCGCTGCGCTCGCCGCCGACGCGGTCCAGCACCGAGGTGCCGGCCGATTTCTGTGCCGCGATGATGGTCAGCGTGATCGAGGTGCAGATGAAGGCAATCGCCAGCACCCAGGTCACCTTGCCCAGCGCCGTGGCCGCAGCCCGGCCCGTCATCGCGCCGCCGCCACCGCCACCCATGCCCAGGCCGCCACCCTCCGACCGCTGCATCAGCACGACGCCGATCAGCCCAAGCGCCAGAAGAAGGTGGATGATGAGGATGACGTTTTCCATGGACGATCGCCTGACTGGTCTGGGTGGGCCACGTGGTTGAGCCGTGTTCTGCCGTGCTATCTAGGCAATTTGATCACGCGGGGCAACCCGCGAAACGGGGGCTGTCCGGGGGCTTTGCACGAAAGCCTGCGCAGAAAGCGCCGTCATTGCAGCCGCGCGCCCCAATTTCCGGTTTCATGTATCTGCGCGGGTCGATATGACGGGCGCGGGTTTGATCCAGCAAAGAAGGACAGGCAATGGCGAACGTGGTGGTCGTGGGGGCCCAGTGGGGCGATGAAGGCAAGGGCAAGATCGTCGACTGGCTGTCCGAGCGCGCCGATGTGATCGCGCGCTTCCAGGGCGGGCACAATGCGGGCCACACGCTGGTGATCGACGGCAAGGTGTTCAAGCTGTCGCTGCTGCCATCGGGAATCGTGCGCGGCGGCAAGCTGAGCGTGATCGGCAATGGCGTGGTGCTGGACCCCTGGCACCTGGTCAAGGAAATCGCGGGCCTGCGCGGCCAGGGCGTGACGATCACCCCCGAGACATTGATGATCGCGGAAAACACGCCGCTGATCCTGCCCTTCCACGGAGAGCTGGACCGCGCGCGCGAAGAGGCGGTGGGCGTGGCCAAGATCGGCACCACCGGGCGCGGCATCGGCCCCGCCTATGAGGACAAGGTCGGGCGTCGCGCGATCCGCGTGGCCGATCTGGCCGATCCCGAGACGCTGGAAGCGCGGGTGGACCGTGCGCTGGTGCATCACGATGCGCTGCGCCGGGGCCTCGGCATGGACCCGGTTGATCGCGCGGCCCTGATCGCGGCCCTGACCGAGATCGCCCCCGCCCTTCTGGAATATGCAGCCCCCGTCTGGAAGGTGCTGAACGAAAAGCGCAAATCGGGCAAGCGCATCCTGTTTGAGGGCGCGCAGGGCGCGTTGCTGGACATCGATTTCGGCACCTATCCTTTCGTCACCTCGTCCAACGTGATCGCGGGGCAGGCGGCAACCGGCGTGGGCATGGGCCCCGGCGCCATCGATTTCGTGCTGGGAATCGTCAAGGCCTACACGACCCGCGTGGGCGAGGGCCCGTTCCCGGCGGAACTGCATGATGCCGACGGTCAGCGCCTGGGCGAGCGGGGCCATGAATTCGGCACCGTGACCGGGCGCAAGCGGCGTTGCGGCTGGTTCGATGCCGTGCTGGTGCGCCAGACCTGCGCCACCTCGGGTGTGTCGGGCATCGCGCTGACCAAGCTTGACGTGCTGGACGGGTTCGAGACGCTGAAGATCTGCGTCGGCTACGAGCTGGACGGCGAGCGGATCGATTACCTGCCGACGGCCGCGAACCACCAGGCGCGCTGCAAGCCGATCTACGAGGAAATGCCGGGCTGGAGCGAATCCACCGAAGGCGCGCGCAGCTGGGCCGATCTTCCGGCGGCGGCGATCAAATACGTGCGCCGCGTCGAGGAGTTGATCGATTGCCCGGTCGCCCTACTTTCCACCTCACCCGAGCGGGAGGACACGATCCTTGTGACCGATCCGTTCGAGGATTGATGCGGAACCTGCAGGTCCAAGGAGGGTGCGGCTGTCATGGCGCTGAGTTACAAGGCCCGCAAGCGCTGGTCACTGGTCATTCTGCTGGTCGGCCTGCCGCTTTACATCATGGCGGCGGTCACGCTGGTCAGCCTGATCGAGAGGCCGACAATCCTTGTCGAGCTGCTGATCTACGTCGGCCTCGGCTTTGTGTGGATCATGCCGTTCAAATTCGTGTTCCGCGGGATCGGGCAGGCCGATCCCGACGCGCCGCAGGATGACGGGCAGCCCCGCGACTGACCTTCGGTCGAACCGGACAGGCAACCGGATGTGCAAAAGGGCGGCCATTGGCCGCCCCTTTTTGTTTCGGATCTGTCGGGCCTGATCAGCCGGCGCGGCGCGCAGCCGGCTTGAAGCTGATGTCTTCCGATGCCGTAAACCGGCCCGCCCGGATCTTCTGGATCTTGCCCTGGCGCAGCAACTGGCCGAAGGCGCGCAGGCCGTCTTCGCGGCTCAGCATGTCGTTCGACCCCTGGCGTGCCTTCTTCATCAGCTGCGGACGCGAGAATTCCTCGCGCGCTTCGACATGCACCAGATAGGCCGCAGCGGCCTCCAGCAGGTCGGGCAGCGACGTGGCACCCATCTTGCGGGCGAAATCGGCGAAACCGCTTTCCTCGTCCGTGTTGCCTGCCACGGGTGCTTCGTCGATGTCGGCCTCCTCGGGCAGCGGCGCCAGGGACACGCGGCGCGGGCGCACCGGCGCGCCCGAACGCGTTTCGGGCAGGTCAACCCGCTGTTCCGCCACCAGTTTCAGCGGCGCAGGGCGCACATCAGAGGGGCGCGGCGTGGCGCTGCTCTGCTCTGTCACGGGGCGGCGCGGGCGCATGACGCTGGCCAGATCCTCGCGGAAGACATTCGCCGCCGGGTCCCGGTTGGGAATCACGCCTGCCGATTGATCCGCCTTTGTGGCTGCGACGGCCGCGCGCAGATGCGCGATGGCATTGCGACGGTTCGCGCCCTCGGGTTCGGTCAGTTCGTTCTCGGTCTTGGCCATCAGGCGGGACATATCATCCTCTGCCGTGACCTTGCCCAGCCGGTCGCGCGGATCGCGCAGAACCATGGGGGTCTTTTCTTCCTCCGCCTCGTCCGCGTCAGCATCCATGCTGTCGTCACCGGCATCATCTTCGTCGAAGATCGAGGTGGTGTCCTCGTAGGCGTCTTCGTCTTCGTCGTCGTCCAGATCGGCCAGGTTGGTGACCGTCGCCGCAGGTGCGGCATGGTCATCGGTGTCGCGATAGAGGTCCAGAAGCTCGGCCTCGACCGCGGCCAGTTCACGGCGCAGTTCGTCTTCCTTCTCGGGGCTCAGCTCGGAAAAGGGCGCACGGGCGGTACCGGCGGCGCTTTCGTCGGCAAGTGCCGCGGGATCGGCATCGGCTGCTTCCTCGATCAGTTCGCCACGGGCAATCGCCGCTTCCAGATCCTCGCGCTTGATTTTCATCACGCGGGCCAAGGCGGGGTCATCCTGCTCGGCAGCGTCATCCCCGGCGATGTCCTGAGCCGGGATTTCGGTTTCTGCCGTCTCGATGATCTCGATGTCGTCCTCATCGAGGGACAGGAAGGTTTCGACAGCGTGTTCGGCAGCTGCGTCCACAGCTTCGCCTGCGGCCTCTTCCTTGGTCTCGGCGGTCGTTTCCGTAGCGTCCATCGTAGGGGCCAGGTCGGTTTCGGGCGCGTCGTCCTGCACCGTCTCAGCGACCGTGTCGGCAAGCTCCGCAGCGTCCGTACCATCGGCCAGGGCCGCGTCTTCGACCTGCGGGGCCGCGTCTGCAATCGCATCTGGCTGGGCCGCCGGCGCATAGGCGGTGTCATCACCGGCCAAACGGCTGAGAAGCGAGTCGATCTCGTCGGTCTCGGCTTCGGTCGGGGCTTCCATGGCCTGATCGTCCAGCGACAGGGCCGATTCGATATGGGTGGTTGCCTCGGCCAGGAACTCCTCGGCGAAGTTCTCGGCATGCTCGTCTTCGGAATAGGTATCGGCAATCGGCGCGGACCGCGTCACCACGTCGCGGATGCGCTGCAATTTGGCGGCCACGCTTTCGGGGTCCGGATGGGGCACGGGCGTCGGGCGCTGCTGCAGAGGGGGTGTTGCTGCTGGCTGCGTCTGCATGGCAGGCGCGGCGGGTGCCTTGACGACAGCGGGCTGCGGGGCCGGGGGCTGCACCGCTGCGGGGATGACGGCCGCAGGCTGCGGGGC
>LXYH01000028.1 GCA_001650895.1 Rhodobacteraceae bacterium EhC02 | reverse complement strand
TGTTAACGTGCGGTTTGTTACGTTCAAACTTTGCCTTGCCCATCCTGCGCAGCGCCTTCTGTTCGGGGGCCGCCCGCTCTTCGGACAAACCCGTTTCTGTCTCCGCGCGCCGTTTATTGACTTGGCCGGGGAAAATCAAGCGTCTCTTGGCGCGGACGGGTCACTGGGACGGCGGCGCCAGAACCTCGGGCTCCTGAAGGATCGCACCGCGCGGCGGAGCGATCCGGGCCGGCGCTGCGACCGGCCGCAGCGGCGGGTTGATCACCGGGGCGGCCGAGGTCGCAGCGACAGCAGGCGCATCACTCTCGGACGTCGCCGGATCCGGCTCTTGCGCCGCATTCGTGCCCTCACCGAACCACCCTTCGGCAGCGCGCCTGCGAACAAGGAAATTCTCGATCTGCTTGGCCGCATTCCGGCTGAGGTTGCGCATCTGCACTTCCTTGGACTGGGTCAGACCGGACCCAAGGATGGTGTTGCCTGAAATCGTCTCGATCACGGTGATCTGTTCGGGGGGCGTGTTCATCTTCTGGCTGAGAGCATCATCCCAGACCGTCAGCAACAGGATCAGGACAGAGTTCGGCGAGGCCACGATCGGAATGCCCGGTTGCGCCAGCACATAACCTTCGACGCTGACCCCGAGGTGATAGAGGCGATCCCCCTCGTAGCGGCCGAAACGTTCGTCGATCGCGCCTTTCAGCGATTCCTGCCATTCCTCCGGCGTCGCCTCGCGCGATACAGGCCCGCGCGTCATCTTCGAGGCCACGACAACGTTATGGCCAAGGCGGAAATCGCCCAGATCGACCGGCGCCTCATCCAGGTCGTTCGGATTGGTGCAGGCGGCCATCAGAAGGACCGAGGAAAGCAGGGCAAGCAGACGGAACATGGCATAGTCCTTCGCGGCGATGTCTCGGGCATAGCGCAGCGGAACCTTGCGCGCAACGCGCCTGCGGCAGCTTGGCGCGCGCCGTGACCCGTTTGCCGAACGCTCCCACGCCCTATATCCTTCTCCAAGGAGGCATCCGCCCATGTCCCACGCAGAGACCATCGACACGCCAGCGCCCGGACCACGGCGCCAGCCCGTGCGCGTTCCACTTGTCACGGAACCCTGGGGGCTGCTGAAAAGCCTGAATGCCGCGCGCCAGAACGTGCTGTCGATCATCCCCGAGATCGCAACCCGCCAACCCATGGTCAGCGGCAAGACCGGCAAGCGCTGGCACATGGTGATGGACCCGGACGCCATCCGCCAGATGCTGCTGGAACGGCTGGACGATTACCCCAAGTCGGACGTCACCAAGAACCTGCTGCGCCCCGCGATCGGCGAATCATTGTTCGTGGCCGAAGGCGCGCACTGGCGCTGGCAGCGCCGTGCGGCCGCCCCCGTATTCTCGCATCGCAACGTCATGAACCTGGCCCCGATCATGACCGCCGCCGCCGAAAGGTCCGCCGAACGCGTCGCGGCCGCAGGGCCGCGCGCGGTGGACATGTTCGACGAAATGGTGCGCGCCACCTTCGACGTGATCAGTGACGTCACCTTTTCGGGCGGCGGCGGTTTTGATCGCGACGCGGTGCACAAGGCCATCGACGCCTATATCAGCGAGGCGGGCAAGATCAGCCTTTTTGACATCCTGGGCTTTCCCGACTGGGTGCCGCGACCGGGGCGGATGATGTCGGGCGCCGCCCTCAAACAGATGAAGGGTGTGGCGGATCAATCCATCGATCAGCGACGCCGCGCGGGCCATGGCAAGGCGGTGCCCGATCTGCTGGACCTGCTGCTGGCCGGGGAAGACCCCGAAACGAAACGTCAGATGGATACGGGCGAGCTGCGCGACAACCTGCTGACCTTCATCGTCGCAGGTCATGAAACCACCGCCCTGACCCTGGGCTGGGCGCTTTACCTCTGCGCCTTTGATCCCGAGGTGCAGGACCGCGCGAGGGCCGAAGCTCAATCGGTCCTGCAAGGCCGCGCCGCGACCGGCGCGGATGTCGAGGCGCTGCCCTTCATCCGCCAGATCGTGGACGAGGCACTGCGCCTCTACCCCCCCGCCGGTCTCGTGTCGCGGACAGCACAAGCCGCCGATACACTGGGCGGGCGCGAGATCAGGCCCGGCGACACCGTGATGATCCCGATCTATGCCCTGCACCGCAATCATCTGCTGTGGGATGACCCGGACAGCTTCCGCCCGGAACGCTTCGCCGACCGCAAGGCCGTGCCGCGCTATGCCTACCTGCCCTTCGGGGATGGGCCGCGCATCTGCATCGGCGCCAGCTTCGCCCTGCAGGAGGCCGTGATCATCCTGGCGACCCTGCTGTCACGGTTCCGCTTCCGCCCGGTGCCGGGCCGCGATCCGAAACCCGTGATGATCCTGACCCTGCGCCCCGAGGGCGGTGTGTGGCTGCAGGCGGACCCGGCCTAGACCGGCACCGCCCCACCGTCAGGTGAACCTGTTGTCGCGCGGAAAGCCGCGTGGCGCCATCCGGCCTGCGCTGGCACGTTTGCCCAGCCATTCGGCCAGGTCGCTTTCGGTGCGGGTGCGCCCCGCGGGATCATGCCAGCTGAGCCCGTCGGACAGCGCAAAGGTGATCGCATCCGACAGCCCGCCATCCTTGAACTTCTGCAGCCGCACGCCCTTGCCGCGCGCCATTTCCGGCAACTCGTCCAGCGGAAAGACCAGGACCTTGCGGTTCTCGCCCACGCAGGCCACGTGATCGCCCGACACCGGACGGCACACCAGCGCGCGCGCATCGCCCGACAGGTTCAGCACCTGCTTGCCGGCGCGGGTCTGTGCGACGACCTCATCCTCGGACACGACGAAACCATCCCCCGCCGACGATGCGACCAGCAACTTGCGCCCCGGCTTGTGGATCAGGATGTCCACGATCTGCGCCTCGTTCGGCAGATCCACCATCAGGCGCAGCGGCTCACCCATGCCGCGCCCACCGGGCAGGTTCATCGCCCCCACGGTGTAGAAACGCCCGTTCGAGGCAAAGACCAGCAGCTTGTCGGTGGTTTCCGCATGGAAGGCGAAACGCGGCCCGTCGCCGTCCTTGAACTTGATCTCGCGGGTCAGGTCGATATGGCCCGACATCGCCCGGATCCAGCCCATCTGCGAACAGATCACAGTCAGCGGCTCGCGCTCGATCATCGCCTCCAGCGGCACTTCCTCGACCTCGCCCGCCTCGGCGAACTGGGTGCGCCGCGCGCCGCCCGGGCTGGACGCGCCGAACTGCTTGCGCACCTCGCGCAGCTGATCGGCGATCGCCGCCCACTGCAGCTTTTCGCTGTCCAGCAGATCCTCCAGCGTGGCGCGCTCTTCCATCAGCGCGTCGCGCTCGCGGATCAGCTCGATCTCCTCCAGCCGCCGCAACGACCGCAGGCGCATGTTCAGGATCGCCTCGGCCTGCACCTCGGTCAGTTCGGGCTCGTCGGCTTCGGTGATGCTCCGTCCGGCCAGGGGCGAGACGTAATCCTTCTCGGACGTCGCCCGCGCATGGGGGTTGCCCCAGTTCTCGTACATCAGCGCGCGCTTGGGATCGTCATCATAGCGGATGATGTCGATCACGCGGTCGAGGTTCAGGAAGGCGATGATGAAGCCTTCCAGCACTTCCAGCCGGTGATCGATCTTTTCCAGCCGGTGGCGGGACCGGCGCTGCAGCACCTCGCGCCGGTGATCAAGGAAGGCGCGCAGCACTTCTTTCAGCGAACAGACCTTGGGCGTCAGACCATCGATCAACACGTTCATGTTCAGGCTGAACCGCACTTCGAGGTCCGAGTTGCGGAACATCATGCCCATCAGCACATTCGCATCGACCGTGCGCGCGCGCGGCTCCAGCACCAGACGCACGTCATCTGCGGATTCGTCGCGCACATCGCCCAGAATGGGGATCTTCTTGGTTTGTATCAGTTCCGCGATCTTCTCGATCAGCTTGGATTTCTGTACCTGATAGGGGATCTCGGTGATCACGATCTGCCACTGGCCACGGCCCAGATCCTCGACCTCCCACTTGCAGCGCAAACGGAACGCCCCGCGTCCGGTGCGATAAGCCTCGGCGATACTCTCGCGTGGCTCGACGATCACGCCGCCTGTGGGAAAGTCGGGGCCCGGTACATATTGCAGCAGCGTCTCGTCCCGCGCGTCGGGCGACTTGATCATGTGCAGGCAGGCGCCCACCAGTTCTTCGATGTTATGCGGCGGAATGTTGGTCGCCATGCCGACCGCGATCCCGGATGACCCGTTCGCCAGAAGGTTCGGAAACGCCGCCGGGAAGACCACGGGTTCCTCAAGTGTGCCGTCATAGTTGGGGCGGAAATCGACGGCGTTTTCCGTCAGCCCCTCCATCAGCGCCTCGGCGGCGGGGGTCATGCGCGCTTCGGTGTAGCGCGCGGCGGCCGGGTTGTCGCCGTCGATATTGCCGAAGTTGCCCTGCCCGTCCACCAGCGGATAGCGGACGTTGAAATCCTGCGCCAGGCGCGCCATCGCATCATAGATCGCCGCATCGCCATGCGGGTGATAGTTCCCCATCACGTCGCCCGAGATCTTGGCCGATTTGCGGAAGCCCCCGCTGCTGCTGAGCCGCAGTTCGCGCATCGCATAAAGAATGCGGCGATGAACCGGTTTCAGACCATCGCGCGCATCCGGCAGCGCGCGGTGCATGATCGTCGACAGGGCATAGGTCAGGTAGCGCTCGCCAATCGCTCGGCGCAGCGGTTCGGACACCTCGGAAGGGTTCGGTACATTATCGTCGATCAGGTCGCTCATGCGTCAGGTGATAGACGCACACCGCGGCTTGGTAAAGCAACCACAAGGCCGACCGGAACGATTCCGGGAAAAAACAAGAAGCCATCAGGTGCGAATCAGGTATAGGCAAGATTCTGCCCAGTCGGTTTTCGGCTGTTTTTTTTGAGTGTGTGTGTTTGGGGGTATTGGGCATGTGGCGTCTCATGACGGCAACTTTTGCATTTCTTGGTTGGTCTTTTTACACGCTGAGCGGCGGCGCCGATTATCAGCCCCGAGAAGGCTCTCGTCAGGCGGAAGCGCTTCGCCAGAATGCCGAAACAGGCACCCCGACATCAGCCGATGCGATTCTGGCGCAGGACAAGATTGACACTCTCGTTCTTGGATCCGTCAGCATGAACAGCTCGGATCTTCCCCCAAGCGGAATTGGCGGTCTGCCCGAGGAAATGGATGCACGTCCAATTTCGGTGTCGGCCGATGCGCAGTCCGACAACGTGATCCGCTGGACCGCGACACTGAACCTTGCCAAGCCGGCCCAACTACAGCCTCCGGCTCAAAGCGCCGTGATCACAGAAGCCAGTGCTCCGACAAACACGAACCCTGTCCGCAGCGTCGAAATCCGCCAGGCCGATCTGCGCAAGATATCGGGCAGCAACGTCAATTACCGCACAGGTCCCGGAACCAAGTTCGGTGTGCTCGGAAAGCTGCCCCGCAGCACCAAGATCGAAGTTCTCGAAAGCTTCGACAATGGCTGGCTCAGAATCCGCGTGGTCGATAGCAACCGGGTCGGCTGGGTGTCTGGCGCATTGGTCTCGCGCTGATCGGGTCAGGCCGCGTCAAACAGGCTGTTGCACCGCGACGCGACGCAGGCCATGAAGGCCGCATGAGCGACAAGACAATTCTCATCACCGGCTGTTCCTCCGGTATTGGCTACGACGCGGCGCATGGCCTCAAGGCGCGCGGCTGGCGTGTGTTCGCCGCTTGCCGCCAGCAGGCGGATGTCGACCGGCTCAGCGCCGAAGGGCTGGATGCCGTGCAACTGGACTATGCCGATCCCGCGTCGATCCGCGCCGCGCTTGCACATGTGCTGGATCAGACCGGCGGCAGGCTGGATGCGCTGTTCAACAATGGTGCCTATGCCTGCCCGGGCGCCGCCGAGGACCTTCCGCGCGAGGCCCTGGCCGAGATTTTCGAAGTCAATGTCTTCGGCTGGCATGATCTGACACGGCTGGTCATCCCGGTCATGCGCGCCCAGGGGCATGGCCGCATCATCAACTGCTCCTCGGTGCTGGGCCTTGTGGTGGCGCCCTGGCGCTCTGCCTACAACGCCACGAAATACGCCGTCGAAGCGCTCAGCGACACGCTCAGGATCGAGATGCGCGGCACCGGCATCGATGTCATCCTGATCGAACCCGGCCCCATCGCCAGCCGCATCCGCGCCAACTCGATCCCCCATTTCGAACGCTGGATCGACTGGCAGAACAGCCCGCGCGCCGATCAGTATCGCAGCACCCTGCTCAAGCGGCTTTATGAGCCGAAGCTCAAGAAGGACAGGTTCGAATTGCCGGCCTCTGCGGTGACCGCGAAATTGATCCATGCGCTTGAGGCACCGCGGCCCAGGGCACGCTATTACGTCACCACGCCGACCTATGCGATGGGCCTGTTGCGCCGCATCCTGCCGACGCGGGCGCTGGATTGGGTGCTGGCCAAGGGCTGACGCCACACCCCTTGCGGCAAAATTCAGGTTCGCTTTTTGTCGCGCGCCCTCTACATGGGGCGAGACAAGGAAAAAAGGACTGAAGTGATGAGGGACGATCCCCTGTTCTACGTTGTGGTCGCAGCCTGTCTTGCGGTGCTGGGCATCCTGCTGCTGGGCATCGGCGGCTTCGCCAAGGGCGGCGAGTTCAATCGCAAATATGCCAACAAGATCATGCGCTGGCGGATCGGGGCGCAATTGGGCGCGGTTGTTCTCATACTTCTGTTCGTTTGGCTCCGCAGACAGGGATAAGACATGATTGTTCTGAACAAGATCTACACCAAGACCGGCGATGACGGCGAAACCGCGCTGGGGAATGGCGCGCGCGTCGCCAAGCATTCGATGCGCGTGACCGCCTATGGCACCGTGGACGAGGCAAATGCCACCGTCGGGATGGCCCGTCTGCATGCCGACACGCAGCTGGACGCCGCCCTGGCGCGGATCCAGAACGACCTGTTCGATCTTGGCGCGGATCTGTGCCGCCCCGACATGGAGCGTGACGCGGATGCGGAATACCCGCCCTTGCGCATGGTCAAGGCGCAGGTGGACCGGCTCGAGGCAGAAATCGACGCGATGAACAGCCGCCTGGAACCCCTGCGCAGCTTCATTCTGCCCGGCGGTTCGGCGCTTGCCGCCTATCTTCACCTGTGCCGCACCATCAGCCGCCGCGCGGAGCGTGAAACCGTGGAACTGGCGACGATGGAAACCGTGAATCCGGATGCGGTCAAATATCTCAACCGCTTGTCCGACTGGTTCTTCGTGGCGGCCCGCGTCGCCAACGATGACGGCCGCGCGGATGTTCTCTGGGTGCCGGGGGCGAACCGTTAATTTGCGTCAATGTCCCACGATGGGACATCCTGACGGAAAAACGCGGCGTCTTATGACCATGACGTGACGATTTTGCCCTGTTTCACCGGCGCGCAAGATTATATCAACGCGCAGAGTGTTATCTGGGGAGTCGTAAATCGTCTTCCCGCAATCTGAGGGAGACCACGCCAATGAAGGTACTCGTGCCTGTCAAACGTGTGATCGACTATAACGTGAAGGTTCGCGTCAAGGCGGACGGAAGCGGTGTCGATCTCGCCAATGTGAAGATGTCGATGAACCCGTTCGACGAGATCGCCGTGGAAGAGGCGATCCGGCTGAAGGAAGCGGGCAAGGCCGACGAAGTCGTGGTTGTCTCCATCGGCGTGAAGCAGGCGCAGGAAACACTGCGCACTGCGCTGGCCATGGGTGCGGATCGCGCGATCCTGGTCGTCGCCTCCGATGACGTGCACAACGACATCGAGCCGCTGGCGGTGGCCAAGATCCTCAAGGCCGTCATCGCCGAGGAGGCTCCCGGCCTGGTGATCGCGGGCAAGCAGGCGATCGACAACGACATGAATGCGACCGGCCAGATGCTGTCGGCGCTGCTGGGCTGGTCCCAGGCGGCCTTCGCCTCGGATCTGGACGTGCAGGGCGATCACGCGCTGGTCACCCGCGAGGTGGACGGCGGCCTGCAGACGATCAAGGTCAAGCTGCCGACGATCGTGACCGCCGACCTGCGCCTGAACGAGCCGCGCTATGCCAGCCTTCCCAACATCATGAAGGCCAAGAAGAAGCCGCTCGATGAAAAGACCGCCGCCGATTACGGCGTCGATGTCACCCCGCGCCTGACCGTGGTCAAGACCTCGGAACCGGCGGCACGGGCGGCAGGTATCAAGGTGGGCTCGGTCGACGAGCTTGTGGCGAAACTCAAGGAAGCGGGGGCTGTGTGATGGCTGTTCTTCTGATTGGTGAAGTGACTGACGGCACGCTGGCGGTGGACGCCACCGCCAAGGCCGTGACCGCTGCCGGGAAACTGGGCGATGTGACCGTGCTCTGCACGGGTGCAACGGCAAAAGCCGCAGCCGACGAGGCCGCGAAGATCGAAGGTGTATCCAGGGTGCTGGTCGCCGAGGATGCACTTTACGGTCATCGCCTGGCCGAACCCGTGGCGGCCCTGATCGTCAGCCTGGCAGGCAATTATTCGCATATCGTGGCCCCCTCCACGACGGATGCGAAGAACATCATGCCGCGCGTTGCGGCCCTGCTGGACGTGATGATCCTGTCCGACGTGGTCGGCGTGGTCGATGCCGACACGTTCGAGCGTCCGATCTATGCGGGCAACGCGATCCAGACAGTGAAATCCACCGACAGCGTCAAGGTGATGACGATCCGCACCTCGACCTTCGATCTGGCCCCGATGGGTGGCTCGGCCCCTGTCGAAGCCATCGCTACCGGCGACAATCCCGGCCTGTCCGAATGGGTTGAAGACAAGGTCGCGGCATCGGACCGTCCCGAACTGACCAGCGCGGGCGTGGTCGTGTCCGGCGGGCGCGGCGTGGGCTCCGAAGCCGACTTCGCCCTGATCGAGAAGCTGGCCGACAAGCTGGGCGCCGCCGTCGGCGCATCCCGCGCGGCCGTCGACTCGGGCTATGCGCCGAACGACTGGCAGGTCGGCCAGACCGGCAAGGTCGTGGCACCCGATCTTTATGTCGCCGTCGGCATCTCGGGTGCGATCCAGCACCTCGCCGGCATGAAGGACAGCAAGATCATCGTCGCCATCAACAAGGATGAAGAGGCGCCGATCTTCCAGGTCGCCGATTACGGTCTGGTGGCAGACCTCTTCAGCGCTGTCCCGGAACTGATCGAGAAGATCTGACGCAGGTGACACCCGCAAGGGACCACCAGAAGGCCCGCCCTCTCAGGCGGGCCTTTCGTTTTGCGCTGTCGCAACCCGTCACGGCATCGCCCGCCCCCGCATCATGGCTTGCAGCACCGGGGCCAGCATCTCTGCGACCTCCTGATGCGCAGCAGGCCCCATCAGCCCGGCCGCTGCCGGGGCCTCCAACGGTGAAAACACCATGCCTTCGGTTCCCCTGGCAAGCGCCTGCGGGCTGGCGGTAACCTCGACCACCTGGGTCACTAGGGGGCGAAGCTCTTCGATCATGGACCTGTCCACGAACAGCGGATCACGCCCAAGATCATCCCCCGGCACGACGGCTGGGCCTGCATCCTGTGGATCCCCGCAGAGCGGTTCATGATCCGCGAACCACAGCAACACCGTCCGCCCGCCGATACCCTGCAACAGGTGGCGCATGCGCGCGAGCCAGGCCTGTTTCAACTCCTCCCGGATCATGCGGTAGCGATCCGGTGAAAGCTGCCGGGTCGAGGACAGCATGTGCCGGTTGAAGGCAAAATCGGTGAAATCCACATCGCGGAACATCTGCTTCATCAAGCCGGACGCATTCAGGAAACGGTCGTTGCGCCGCGGATGTACCGCGTAGAACCGGTTGGACATGTTCTGTGCGCCCATGACCTGCACGACCGTCACGCGCGACTGGTTGGCCACCTCCATCACCGTGGTGTCATTCAGGAAGGCATCCACCCCGGCGTTCTGCCAACCGAAATTGACGCATTTCAGGCCCGTCGCATCCTCGATCAGCGCGGGAAAGGGTTTCGCGATGAAACGCCCATAGGTTTCGGTCCCCCCCAGGAACAGTGCATAATCACCGCCAAGGCGCCGCCTTGGGCCGCGAAACTGCAAGCGCGATCGCCCATAGCGGCATGGAAAATAGTTCAGGCCACCTTGGCCGGTTGCGTCATAGGTCATCTATCCCACCCGATTGTTGAAACTCACCCGTCGGGCAGAATCACGCAAAGAACTTGCGATTCCCTTAAACATGCAATTGAGCGAAATTATTAACGATCCGTCCTGACGCCTGTGGCCTTGCACGGCCCCGCCGCCCCGGCCTATTGTCGGCGGCGACAGGCACAAGGGAAAGCAGGACGCCCATGGATATTCAAAGCATCGGCATCGTTGGCGCAGGCCAGATGGGCAATGGCATCGCACATGTCACGGCTCTGGCCGGGTATGACGTGCTGATGACCGATATCAGCCAGGACGCGCTTGACGCGGCTGTCGCGCTGATCTCGCGCAACCTTGACCGCCAGGTCAGCCGCGGCAAGGTCAGCCAGATCGACAAGGACGCCGCAATGGCGCGCATCAAGACGACACTGGCGCTGACCGATCTTGGGCCCTGCGACCTGATCATCGAAGCGGCCACGGAACGCGAGACGGTCAAGCAGAAGATCTTCGACGAGCTTCTGCCGCATCTTGCGCCGCACACGATCCTGACCTCGAACACCTCGTCGATCTCGATCACCCGGCTGGCCAGCCGCACCGATCGGCCGGAAAGGTTCATGGGGTTTCACTTCATGAACCCGGTGCCGGTCATGCAGCTGGTCGAACTGATCCGCGGCATCGCAACCGATGAGCCCACCTATGCCGCCTGCCTCAAGGTGGTCGAAAAACTGGGCAAGACCGCAGCCTCGGCCGAAGACTTCCCGGCCTTCATCGTCAACCGCATCCTGATGCCCATGATCAACGAGGCGGTCTATACCCTGTACGAAGGCGTCGGCTCGGTGAAGTCCATCGACGAATCCATGAAGCTTGGGGCCAATCACCCCATGGGGCCGCTGGAACTGGCGGATTTCATCGGACTGGATACCTGCCTTGCCATCATGAACGTCCTGCATGACGGTCTGGCCGATACCAAGTACCGCCCCTGCCCGCTGCTGACAAAATACGTCGAGGCCGGATGGCTTGGCCGCAAGACCCAGCGCGGGTTCTACGATTATCGCGGCGAGGTTCCGGTCCCGACGCGCTAGGCTTCTTCTTGCCTTAAATATCCTCGGGGGGAGTCCCGCAGGGACAGGGGGCAGACAGCCCCCCTTTTCGTTGCACCGCTTCAGCCCCTCAGGGACAGCGTATGCTCCCGCAACCAGGCCATGAAGGCGCGCGGGTCACGACCGCGGTGGTCCGCCTCTTCGGGCGAGATCGGATGCCCGATGACAGGCGCCTGTGGCTTGTCGAAGGCATGCACGACCTCATGCAGCAACAGCCCCTGCCGCAACACCGGCGAAATCCGGTTGGCAATCTGGTACCAGCGCGAATTCGATCCGGGGAAATAGCAGGGCACGACAGTTGCCCCCGAGCGGCGGATCATCTTTGCGGTAAAGACGTTCCATTCAGCCTCGATCGCCGGACCGAACATGGTCTTCGATGTCGCCACGACGCCCGACGGGAACAGCGCAATCAATCCGCCCTGACCCAGATGATCCATCGCCGCATTGCGCATCTCGATCATCTTGCGCTGCGCATCGGGTTCATGCGGAAAGGGCACCGGGATCATGTAGCTGGCAGCGCTCTCGTCGATGCCGGTCAGCAACGATCGCGTCAGGATGCGGTAGTCATCCCGGACCCGGCCGATCAGATCGGCAAGGATCATCCCGTCGACCAGGCCATGCGGGTGGTTTGCCACGAACACCACGGGCCCCTTGGCGGGGATGCGCGCCAATTGTTCGGCAGGGGTCAGCAGATCGATCCCCATGACATCCATCGTGGCCGGCCAGAAGGCCTGGCCGGTCGGCGCCCCGCGCCGTTCGAATTCCCGGACACGCCGGATGATGCTGATCTTTCCGGTCATCCACTCCATCATGCGGATGATGGCCCCGCGCAACGGACTGTCGAAAGTGTTCGAATAGGTCAGGCTGCCTCGGTCGTACACCGTCTGATGCGGCGCGGCAGAACCGTCGTGGTCCGTTGCGGGGCTATGTTCTTGAATATCGACCACCTCGAGCTCGCTGTCGTGCCGTCCTCAGTATCCAGGGCCGGCTTTACATGCCTTCGCCGAACCGGTCGGCCACAAGAGCCTCAAGGGCGTCGGCAAGGGCACCGGCATCCGGGCCGCTGGTCTGAACCTCAATAGTGGTTCCTTTCGATGCTGCCAACATCAAAAGCCCCATGATACTGTCGCCCGAAGCACTCAGCCCCTCGCGGCTGACCTCTGCCGTGGCGTCGAAACCTTCAACCACTTCCACAAGCTTGGCCGAGGCGCGGGCGTGAAGACCCTTTTCGTTGATGATCTTCAGGCTGCGGTGCACTGTTTGCGTCATGATTATTCTTGGTCCGAAGTTATGTTCTGTGTGTCAATGTACTTGCGGCCCGCTTCCAGCGCATGGCGCACGGCATCACCAATCGGCAAATGGCGGCTTTTCGCCAGTTTGATCAGCATCGGAAGATTGGCCCCGTAAAGGATGCGACGGTCGTCAGGCGCACAGGCGCGCAGCGACAGGTTGCTGGGCGAGCCGCCGAACATGTCCGTCACGACCACGACACCGCTTCCGGTATCGACCGCATCTGCGGCCTCCATGATCTCCTGCTGCTTTTGACCGCGATCATGATCAGCCTCGATCGAGATGGCGAGAATGCCCTTCTGCTTGCCGACGACATGTTCGACAGCGGCAAGGTATTCTTTGGCCAGACCACCATGGGCGACAATCACGATACCGATCACGGATGTTTTCCCTCACATCGATGTTGCGCCGGCCGCGGGCCGGTTGGCTGGCAGAGAGGCATCGCGTCGCTCCAGTTCGCGATGCCTTATTGACACTTGCCAGCCTTCCTTAGCAAGGGTCAAGGCCAGCTTTTCCGTCATGGCAACCGACCTGTGCTGCCCCCCGGTACAGCCAAATCCGATCGCAAAATGGGACTTTCCCTCTTCCTTGTAGGCGGGCAGAAGCAAAAGGATCAGGTCCAGGACCTTGGCAAAAAAGGCTTCTTGCCGGGGATCGCCTGCGATATGCGCCGCGACCCGGGGGTCGCGCCCATCCAGCGCGCGCAGGCTTTCTTCCCAATAGGGATTCCGCAGGAACCGGCAATCGAACACCGTGTCCATTCCGCGCGGCATGCCGCGCTTGTAGGAAAAGGAATTGATCGTGACCGCCAGATGCCGTCCGCCGGTGCCGGTGAACATGCGCTCGATCTCGGCGCGCAGCTCATGCGGCGTCAGGTCCGACGTGTCGATCAGGATATCGGCACGCGCCCGGATCGGTCCCAGAAGATCAAGTTCGCGCGCGATACCGATCTCGGGACTTTCGGCGGGGGACATCGGGTGCCGCCGACGCGTTTCCGAATATCGCCGCTCCAGCACCTCGGCCCGGCTGTCGAGATAAAGAAGCGCAGGCTCCAGCCCCGGTGTAAGCCCCAACCTGTCGATCGTCTCTATCAATGCATTGGTCGAAAAGTCACGGTTGCGCACATCCAGCCCCAGCGCCAGCGGGCGACTGAGCGGCGGCCCGTCCAGCAGGCGCGGCAACATCGAGATGGGCAGGTTGTCGATCGCCTCAAAGCCCGAATCTTCCAGCGCGTTGATGGCGGTGGAACGCCCTGCGCCTGATGGACCGGTGACCAGCACAACGCGCTGCCCGGCACCGTCCGCCTGCGGCATGCCATCCGAAATCTGTCCGGTCTTGACGGCCATGTCGGTTCGCCTTTCGCCTACGCCACCCGCCCTGCTGCAAGATATTGCAGAATTCCGGCAGGAAAAGCAGGGCTGTCTACTCTGTGAACAAGCGGAAGGGAAAGCCCCAGCAGGTCAATCGTTCGATAGGGTGGCAGGCGCGCCTCTTCCAACTGGTCAAGATCCACGACTAGACCGATCCGGCAGGGCCCGGCGGCATCCGCCTCAAGGATGCCGATGCCCCGTGCCTCGATCCGGCCGCGCAGCGTGTCCGGCGCGTCGGCCATGACAATGTCCCCGTCAGCACCGCAATCGTCGCGCCAGACGCAGGTGCGATCATCCGCCACCAGTCCCGCGCCCAGCGCCATGAGCTGCAGCGCAAGCGACGACTTTCCGCGCCCGGATTCGCCCCTGATCAGGACGGCTTGACCATGCAGGGCCACGGTGGTGGCGTGAAGGACGAGACGCGTCTGGGTGTCAGACCGTCCCGCCCCCTGCTGGTCCTCCTGCATCTCAGACGGGCAGGCCCACGACAAAGCGCGCGCCCAGCGGTTCAGAAGTCGGATCCGCATCGGTGGGGCGGATGTTCTCGGCCCAGATCACGCCATCATGCGCTTCGACGATCTGCTTTGAAATGGCCAGCCCAAGGCCCGAGTTATTGCCGAACTGGCCTGCGGGCCGTTCCGAATAGAACCGCTTGAAGACTTTCGTCAGCGCCTCTTCGGGGATGCCGGGGCCCGTATCCTCGACCACGACGAGCACCCGGTTCTCGCGCTGGCGCGCCCAGACGCGGATCGCGTCGCCATCCTCGCAGAAACTGATCGCATTGGTGATCAGGTTCACGAAAACCTGTGCCAATCGCGCCTCAAGCCCATGCACGACAATCGGCTCGTCCGGAAGATCGGTGATGAAGTCGATCCCCTGCCCGCGGGCTTCCTGCCCCAGGTAGTCGCCAAGATTCCCCAGCATCCTGAGAAGATCGAAAGGCTCCTGCTCTTCCTTGACCAGTTCACTGTCCAGTCGGGAGGCGTTCGAGATGTCCGAGACAAGACGATCCAGCCGGCGGACATCATGCTCGACCACGTCCAGCAGCTTGGCGCGCTGATCGTCACGCTTGGCCACGCGCAGCGTGCCGACGGCAGAGCGCAACGAGGCCAGCGGGTTCTTGATCTCATGCGCCACGTCCGCGGCAAACTGCTCGTTCCCGTCGATACGGTCATAAAGCGCTGACACCATGCCGCGCAAAGCGCCGGACAGGCGACCGATCTCGTCGGGGCGCGCCGTCATGTCGGGGATGCGGATGCGCCCGTTGGCCGCCTTGCGACGATCACGGTCGCGTCCGATCTCGGCCGCGGCCGCCAGATCGGAAATGGGATTGGCAATGGTCGAGGCCAGAACGATGCTCAATCCGATCGACACCAGCGTGGCGATCAGGAACATCTGCAGCACGCGCTCTCGCTCGATCCGGACAAGCGTATCGATCTCGCCACCCGCATTGACCAAGGCAACAGCCCCGAATGGCTTTCCATCCTTGATGACCGGACTTGCCACCGTGAAGGTGGTCGTTCCGCTGACATCATGCGCCGTACTGTAGGTCGTGCCACTGGCCAGCGCCTGTTCGACCTGAACGCGCGCCAGTTCTTGATGCGTCAGACCGGGCTGGTCATCACCAAGGGACATCACGCCGGACACGCCAGCCCAGAGCCAGGACAGGAAATCGACGATGATGGTGGGCTCATCGCGCACCGTGCCACCAGATTGCAGGATGCCTGCGCCGGATCCCTGCCCCAGCAGAGCGCCTTGCGCATCGAAAACGAAGACTTCAAGCCCGCTGCGCAGGTCAAGGGCGGCCAGCGTGGTCGCTGTATTCGCGACCGCCTCCACGGACAGACCGGTCGCAGCCTGGACCTCGAAGACACTTGCAATCAGCTCGGCTTCGCCCAGAAGGCTGTTGATACGCTGCACCGCCAATGGTTCCCGCGAGGAGTTCATCAGCAGGATACCCGCCACCAGGATGTTCAATGCCACAAGGTTGAAGGTGATGATCTTGCGGGTCAGCGGGGAGTCCTTGAGTGAGAACAGGCCACGCCGCTCACGCTTGTGACGCAATTCCCCTTCGACAACGGTATCCGGGGCGACGAAATCGTCACCCAGAATGACATCACCGTCCCGCCGAGGCGTCGCGTCGCGCAAGCTGATCCTTTCTGCGAGTGCCATCACTCTTCGTTATATCTGTAGCCGATACCATACAGGGTCTCGATCGCTGAAAATTCAGGATCCGCCGTCCGCATCTTCTTGCGCAGCCGCTTGATATGGCTGTCGATCGTGCGGTCATCAACATACACTTGATCATCATAAGCCACGTCCATCAACTGGTCACGGCTTTTCACGAAGCCCGGACGCTGTGCCAGCGCCTGAAGCAGCAGGAATTCGGTGACGGTCAGCGACACGTCACGGCCTTTCCAGGTCACGGAATGACGCAGCGGATCCATCCGCAACTCGCCCCGTTCCATCACCTTGGTTTCCTCGGTATCCCCGACGATGTCACCGGCCACCGCATCCTGCCGGCGCAGAAGCGCGCGGATACGCTCGACCAGCAGACGCTGCGAGAAGGGTTTCTTGACGTAGTCATCGGCCCCCATGCGCAGGCCGAGCACCTCGTCGATCTCGTCATCCTTGGAGGTCAGGAAAATGACCGGCATCGAGGTCTTCTGGCGCAAACGCTGCAGAAGATCCATTCCGTCCATGCGCGGCATCTTGATGTCCAGCACGGCCATATCGGGCAATTTCTTGTTGAATGCGTCGAGGGCGGATTGCCCGTCATTATAAGTTTCTACTTCAAACCCCTCGGCTTCGAGGGTCATGGCTGTCGCATTTTCTTCACCATTTCAGCACATGATTATTACGTGAT
>LXYH01000027.1 GCA_001650895.1 Rhodobacteraceae bacterium EhC02 | reverse complement strand
CAGTTGGCCAAGCCCGCCCAGCCCAGCCCGGCGGAAGGGCCAAGGGCGCAGCCCCAGGTCAATCTGACCGGGCTGCAAATTCTGGCCGCCGACGACAATGATGTGAACCTCGAGGTGCTGGGCGCCATGCTGGCCGAGACGGGCGCCCAGATCGTTCTGGCGCGCGATGGGCAGCAGGCGGTCGACGCCTTTGCGGCGCAGGCCTTCGATCTGTTGATCCTCGACATTTCGATGCCGGTGCTTGATGGCCCCTCGGCGCTTGGGCAGATGACGGCCCTGGCCGCGCAGGACGGGCGCAAGATGCCACCCGCGATCGCCTTCACCGCCAACCTGATGCCGCATCAGATCAGCGCACATCTGCAGGCGGGCTTCGTCGATGTCGTGGCGAAACCGCTGAAGCAACGCGCGCTGCTGGATCAGATCCAGCGCATCATCGCGCCCTCACAGGTCTAGGTTGCGGCTTGGGATCAGGCCCCATGGGCGGGTGATCCGTCCTCAGGCGGCGACGCGCGGCATGAAAATGGCGCGCGCGGCATCACAACTGTAGCCCTGCACCAGATCAGCCGCGCAATCGGCAAGGTCCGCGATACTGTCGAGGATGAAATCGACCTTGGCACCGGGCATCAGAAGGCCCAGGTTCAGGCGGGTGAAGCCCGGCTTGGCCACTTCCTGCCCCGCCAGGATCGCATCGCGCAATTCGGCCGAGGCGGCTGTATCGATGCCAAGCAGATCGTGCACATAGGGGCCCGCGCAAGCACAGCCGCCCCGCGCCTGGATACCGTAGCGGTCACTGAGAAGGCGGGTCACAAGCTGTTGATGCACGTATCCGCCCTGCCCGTCGGACAGCCGGAAGGACAGGATCGGCAAGCGGTGCGGCAGGTCCGGCCCCAGCAGATCGATGCGGGGATGATGGCGCAGGCGCGCCTCGGCCCGCGCGATCAGGTCCTCGTTGCGCGTGGCGATCGCGTCAGTTCCCATCACATCCTTGACCAGAAAAGCCAGCGCGGCGCGGATGTCGCCGATCACGTCGGGGGTGCCCGCCTCTTCGCGCGCCTCAAGCGCCTGACTGTAATCATGGCTGTGCGGTGCGACGAAACGCACGGTTCCGCCCCCCGGCCATGTGGGTGTGCTGCTGCGCACGGCATCGCGGCGCAGGATCATCACACCGGAGGCCGCTGGCCCGCCGGTGAACTTGTGTGGCGAGGTCACGATGGCGTCGATGGGGGCATCGGGGGCCGGGGTCATGTGGATGGGCAGATAAGGCCCGCCACCCGCATAGTCCCAGACCATCAGCGCACCTGCCGCCTTGACCTGCCGGGTCAGCCCTTCGACGTCGGCCAGGATCCCGGTGATGTTGGATGCGGCGGAAAAGGCGCAGATCACGCGGCCGGGGGCGGCGCGCAGGGCCGCGTCCAGAGCAACCGGATCAGGGCCACCTGCGGGGGCTTCGGGAAGCGTCACGATCTCGGCCCCGCTTTCGCGCCATGGCAGGATATTCGAATGATGCTCATAGGGGCCAAGGATGACGCGAACGGGTGTGGCGGCGTCATCCGCACCCAGCAGCCGGACAAGGCGGTTGATCCCCGCCGTGGCACCGGCACCGCAGAAGATCACTGCGTGTTCGGACCCTGCCCCGCACAGCCGGGCGATGGTGGTGCGCGCCTGGGCCCGCAGGCGGGTCATGCGGCTGCCGCAGAAGGATGCCTCTGTGTGGCTGTTGGCGTAGAAGGGCAGAACCTGTTCCAGAACGAAGCGTTCCACCTGCATCAGCGCCCGCCCCGAGGCGGTATAGTCGGCATAGACCAGCGGTTTCGGGCCAAAAGGGCCGTCGATCATCACACCCTCGCCGATCAGCCCGGCGCGCAGGTCGCCCAGCCTGTCGGAGGTCATCAGCGATGCCCGGAAATCATCCAGCGGCCCTGTTGTCTTGGCTGTCATGTCGCGCCTCGTCCCTTCTGTTCGCTGATTGGACAATAGTGCAGCCGTGACCATGATTTTTCCCAAATTCATGGCTTCTACATCGATATTTTGTGTCATATGATCGATTTCATGGGCCAAATTGATGATATTGATCTGAAAATCCTGACCTGCCTGCAAAAGGATGCCTCGCTCTCGCAGCGGGAACTGGCGGATCAGGTGGGGCTGTCGCAGAATGCCTGCTGGCGGCGGATGCAGCGGATGCAAGCCGCGGGATTGATCAGCGCAAGCCGGGTCACCGTGGACCTGTCACGGCTGGGCATGGATCTGACGGTCTTCGTGATGATCCGCACCTCCCATCATTCCAGGGACTGGGCCGAGGTCTTTGCCCGCCATGTCAAAAGCCTGCCCGAGGTGGTGGATTTCTACCGCATCGGCGGTGACTGGGATTACATGCTGAAGGTCGTTTGCCGGGGCATGCGCGGCTATGACCAGTTCTATCAGCGGCTGATCACCGGGTTCGATTTCACGACGGTCACAGGGCTGTTCTCGATGGAGGGGATCCTCGAGAACCGGCCGCGTGATCTGTTCCACTAAGGCCGATCCTCCAGCGGACGCTGGAGCAGCGCGCAGACCGCGCCCAGCAGCAGCAATCCCGCCGCCGCGACAAGGCTGACGCCGATATTGCCGAAAAGATCCCCCACCAGACCCGCGCCATAGGGGCCTGCGGTCTGGGCCACGGCGAAAACCACCGTGAACAGGCTGATCGCACGCCCCCAGGCCTCGGGCGGGAGGTTCTTGCGGGTGAAATTCGTGACGGCACCGGGTGCCATGAAGACCGAGAGGCCAAAGATCACCGCCGAAATCAGCAGGACCGGCCCCTTGGGCAGCAGCACCGGCAAGGCCGATCCGATGGCAATGCCGGTCAGGATCAACGCCAGCGGCAGGCCCGAGGCATGGCGTGCCAGCACGGGCCGCCAGACCAGGGGCGACAGGCAGATGCTGGTGCCCAGCACCACCCAGACCAGCGCCATGAACGGCGCGCTGGCCGCCTGTTCGGTCATCCATGCCGACAGGAAGGTCAGGTAGACGATATAGCCCAGCCCGAAACCCGCATAGCCCGCCAGTTCCGGCAGCATGCGGCGGATCGGCAAAGGCAGGGGCTTGCCCTGTTTCTGCACCGGCGCGCGCAGCTGGAACGCAGCCCATAAGCCAAGGGGCACAAAGGACAGGCTGATCGCACCGATCACGATCCAGCCAAGCGGCCATGACGCCGGACCCCATGCATCCAGCATCAGGGGCAGCGCCGCGCCGGCCAGCACGATGCCAAGCCCGCCGCCCGATCCGAAGAGGATGGCGATGGCCAGGGCATTGCGGCGCGGATCGCCCTGGAACAGGCCCGCCGCCAGCGTGCCGGCGGTCGAAAAGGACATCGCGCCGACCACACCGGCCACGATGCGCCACATCGTCTGCCACCACAGCGCCGCGTGCAGGCCGGTTGCCAGCAGGGCAAGGGTGGTGGCCACCAGCCCGATCGCGAAAAGCCGTGTCGGCGGAATGTGACGGATCAGGATCATCGTCAGAACAGCGCCCAGGATATAGCCCAGCGCATTGGCCGTATTCAGCCAGCCCGCCTGCGCATAGGTCCAGGCCATTTCCGATTTCATCGCCGGCAGAATCAGCCCGTAGGCGAATCGGGCAAAGCCGTTCGTGACCGTCACGCCCAGCGCGAGGCCCGTCAGCACCAGCCATGGCCGAGTCGCCCCCCCGTTCATGCGGTGGTCGCGGATGGATATGTGACAGGCTTCGACATGACTGGCCCTTGTTACCCGGATCACCCCTTGCGGGATGTCCTGGCGGCACGCTGTCAATGAAACAAGGGCGATGCAAGCCCTGTTGCGTGATTGACGACGGTCTTCCGAAGGTCGGGCACGCGGGCGTTGTCACAAAACTTTTACATAACTTTCATATCAGGTTTAGGAACGAGGCATAGCTGCGGTGCCAGATCGCCACGGATGGTGGTCATGAAAAACCGCAAACAGGAGACATCTCATGTCATTTGCAAAACTCGCCGCATCGGCAGTCGTTCTGGCGGCAGCCTCTGCCACGGCGGCCTCGGCCCGCGACAACGTGCAGATCACCGGTTCTTCGACCGTGCTGCCCTATTCGACCATCGTTGCCGAAGCCTTTGGCGAGAACTTCGATTTCCCGACCCCGGTCGTGGAAGGCGGCGGTTCGGGCGCAGGCCGCGCCAAGATGTGCGAAGGCGTGGGCACCAATACCGTCGACATCGCCAACTCGTCCTCGCGTATCTCGCAGAAGGATCTGGACACCTGCGCCGCCAATGGCGTGACCGAGGTGATGGAAGTCCGCATCGGCTATGACGGCATCGTCTTTGCCTCGGATGTGAACGGCCCCGAGTTCGCCTTTACCCCGGCTGACGTCTTCAACGCCCTGGGCGCCCAAGTCGCCAAGGACGGCGCCATCGTCGCCAACCCGCACACCCAGTGGTCGGATTTCAACAGCGCCCTGCCCGCACAGGAAATCCTGGTCCTGTCCCCCGGCACCAAGCACGGCACCCGCGAAGTGTTCGACGAGCGCGTGATCTACGAAGGCTGCAAGGCCACCGGCGCCTATGACCTGTTCCTAGCCGTTGCCGAAGGTGCGGACGACCGCGCCAAGTCGCGCGCCGCGAAGGGCGAATGCACCAAGCTGCGCACCGATGGCCGCAACGTGGACATCGACGGTGACTACACCGAGACCCTGGCCCGCCTGGAAGCCGACAAGAAAGCCATCGGCGTCTTCGGTCTGTCGTTCTACCAGAACAACACCGACAAGCTGCGCGTCGGCACCATGAACGGCATCGTTCCTTCGACCGAATCCATCGCGTCGGGTGAATATCCGGTGTCGCGTCCGCTGTACTTCTACGTCAAGCTGGCGCACCTGGACGTGATCCCCGGCCTGCAGGAATACATCGAGTTCTTCGTGTCCGATGACATGGCAGGCCCCGATGGCCCGCTGGCAGAGTATGGCCTGGTGTCCGACCCCGAGCTGGCCGCGACGCAGGAAATGGTTGCCAACCGCACGCCGATGGCGCCGCTGAACTGATCTGACCAACACACCGCTCTCCGGCTTGACGGCCGGGGGGCGGCACTCTTCCGAAAAATACTGTCGGGAAACACCATGTCCGTCTTCTTGCTGATCATCGTGCTTGGTGTTCTCGCCATCGCCGGTTTCGTTCTAGGGCGCGGACGCGCCCTTGCTTCCGTTGAGGGCAATACACGTCGTCTGCACTCTCTGCCCGGCTATTACGCCTGGCACGGGGCCATCATGGCCTTTCTGCCCGCGATGGCCGTCCTGACGCTCTGGCTGATCGCGCAGCCCCTGGTGATCGAGCGGCAACTGTCCGACTACTTTCCCGCCGAACAATTCGAGAATGACAGCCAGCGCATCCTGCTGATGGCCGATGTGCGCCGCGTCGCCGAAGGGCTGGACGTGGCCGTGGCCGCAGGCGCGCTGACCCCGCAAGATGCCGAGACGATCACCGTGGCCGACGGATCCGTTCGCGAGCGTCTTGGCGCCGTGGGCGTGGCCCTGGGCGCCGAGGTGACGCCCGAGGTGCTGGACGCCGCGCAAAGCTATCGTGCGCTGGCATCGACCGGCGCGCTGGCGCGCGCGATCGTGACACTGATCGTAGCGCTGGCCGGTCTGGCCTATGCGTTGCGGATCACCAATGGCGAATTCCGCGCCCGCAACCGGGTGGAAGCCGTGATTCAGGGCGTTCTGATCCTGGCCTCGACCATCGCGATCCTGACCACAGTGGGCATCGTGATGTCGATGCTGTCGGAAACGATCCGCTTTTCGTCGATGTATCCCTTCAAGGATTTCCTGTTCGGCCTGACCTGGCAGCCCAGCTTCCAAGGCAACAGCGAGCTGGGTCTGATCCCGCTGCTGTGGGGCACGCTCTACATCAGTCTTGTCGCGATGATCGTGGCGGTGCCCACGGGCCTGTTCACCGCGATCTACCTTGCCGAATATGCCAGCCCGCGCGTGCGGTCGATCGTCAAGCCGCTGATCGAGGTGATCGCGGGCATTCCCACGGTGGTCTTCGGCCTGTTCGCCCTGGTCACCGTCGGACCCTTCCTGCGCGACTGGTTCGCGGTCCCTACCGGTCTTGGCTCGTCCGGGTCCTCGGTGATGACAGCGGGCCTTGTGATCGGGGTTCTGAACATTCCCTTCATTTCGTCGCTGGCCGATGACATCATCAACGCGGTGCCGCAATCGCTGCGCGACGGATCCTACGGGCTGGGCGCCACCAAGTCGGAAACCGTGCGCCAGGTGATCCTGCCCGCCGCGCTGCCCGGCATCGTGGGTGCCATCCTGCTGGCCGCCAGCCGCGCCATCGGCGAGACGATGATCGTGACCATGGGCGCGGGTGCCGCAGCCAAGCTGGACATGAACCCGTTCGAGGCGATGACGACGATCACCGTCAAGATCGTCAGCCAGTTGACGGGGGATACCGAATTCAACTCGCCCGAGACGCTTGTCGCCTTTGCGCTTGGCATGACGCTGTTCGTGATCACGCTGGGCCTGAACATCTTCGCCCTCTGGGTCGTGCGCAAATACCGGGAGCAATACGAATGACCGACGCCACATCTTCGCAGGTTCCGGCCGCCACACCCGCACCGGCGCGATCCTCCCTGCTGACGCAAAGCGCGCTGATGAAGAAGCGCAACGCGGCAGAAGCGCGGTTCAAGGCCTATGGCGTGGCCGCGATCTGTGTCAGCCTGTCGGTCCTGGCAATCATGCTGTGGACGATCTTTTCGGACGGTGTGTCGGCCTTCAAGCAGGCCAGCCTGACCTTTCCCGTGACGCTGGATGCCGACGCGCTGGACCCGAAGGGCAACCGCGACCGGGCCGAGATGATGCGTGTGACCACCATCGGTTATACCAAGCTGTTGAACGCGCAACTTCTGGCCCACCTGGAAACGCGCGGCATTTCCACCGAAGGTGTCACCGACAAGGATGTGGCCGCCTTCATTTCGCGCGACACACCGGCACGGCTGCGCGACATGGTTCTGGAAAGCCCCGAACTGCTGGGCCAGACGATCACGGTAAGCGGTTTTGCGACCGGGCGGATCGACGGCTACCTGAAGGGGCGGGTCACACGCGACACCGCAGCGCTGGACACCAATATCTCGGTCGCGCAGCTGGATCTGGCCGACCGCATGCAGGACGAAGGCATCCTGACCACCAAGTTCAACTGGGGTTTCCTGACCAACCCCGACGCCTCGGACCAGCGGCCGGAAGCGGCCGGCCTGGGCGTGGCGCTGATCGGATCGGCCTACATGATGGCGCTGGTCGTCGTCATGGTGTTGCCCCTTGGCGTGGCCGCGTCGATCTATCTTGAGGAATTCGCCCCCCGGAACCGCTGGACCGACCTGATCGAGGTGAACATCTCGAACCTGGCGGCCGTGCCCTCGATCGTCTACGGGATCCTGGGCCTTGCGATCTTCATCAACTTCGCCAAGTTCCCGCAATCCTCGCCCCTGGTCGGTGCGCTGGTGCTGACGCTGATGACCCTTCCCACGATCATCATCGCCACCCGCGCCGCGATCCGCGCCGTGCCGCCGTCGATCCGCGATGCGGCGCTGGGTGTGGGCGCATCCAAGATGCAGACGGTGTTTCACCACGTGCTGCCGCTGGCCGCACCCGGCATCCTGACAGGCACGATCCTTGGCCTGGCCTCGGCGCTGGGGGAAACCGCGCCACTGCTGCTGATCGGGATGGTCGCCTTTGTCGCCAACTACCCGGCCGGTCCGCTGGATGGTGGCGTGCTGGACCCGGCGACCGCCCTGCCCGTGCAGGTCTATTCCTGGGCCTCGCGGTCCGACCCCGCCTTCATCGAACGGTCTGCGGGCGCGATCATCGTGCTGCTGGCCTTCCTTGTGACGATGAACATCATCGCGATCATCCTGCGCCGCCGGTTCGAGCGCCGCTGGTAACACGTGGACAAGGATGCAAGACATGTATGACGCGCCCAATCTGGAGACGAGAGTGACCCAAACGAACACGAAAATCACCGCACGCGGCGTGCAGGTCTTTTACGGCGAAAAGCAGGCGCTTCAGGATGTCGATGTCGATATCCTGGACAATACGGTGACCGCATTCATCGGGCCGTCGGGCTGTGGCAAGTCCACCTTCCTGCGCTGCCTGAACCGGATGAACGATACCATCTCGAACGCAAGGGTCGAGGGTGAGATCCTGCTGGACGGCGAGAACATCTATGACAAGCGCGTTGATCCGGTGCAGCTGCGCGCCAAGGTCGGCATGGTCTTTCAGAAGCCCAACCCCTTCCCCAAGTCGATCTATGACAACGTCGCTTACGGCCCCAAGATCCACGGGCTGACACGGTCCAAGGCCGAACTGGACGAGATCGTGGAAAGCAGCCTGCGCAAGGCCGCGCTGTGGAAAGAGGTCAAGGACCGCCTGGGCGAGCCGGGAACCGGCCTGTCCGGCGGCCAGCAGCAGCGGCTTTGCATCGCGCGCGCCGTTGCCACGGCACCCGAGGTGCTGTTGATGGACGAACCCTGTTCGGCCCTTGACCCGATCGCCACGGCACAGGTCGAAGAGCTGATCGACGAATTGCGCGCCAGCTTTTCGGTCGTGATCGTGACCCACTCGATGCAGCAGGCCGCCCGCGTCAGCCAGAAGACGGCGTTTTTCCATCTGGGCAACCTGGTCGAATATGGCGACACCAGCCACATCTTCACCAACCCCAGCGATCCGCGCACCGAAAGCTATATCACCGGCCGTATCGGCTGATTTCGCGCCCCCATTGAACAGGAAGACAGATTTACATGTCCGACAGCACGCAACATATCGCCTCGGCCTTCGACCGTGACCTTGAAGGTATCCAGGGCCAGATCATGAAGATGGGCGGTCTGGTCGAGGCCGCGATCCTGGACGCCGCGCAATCGCTGGCCGACCGTGACGAGGAACTGGCCGAAAAGGTTCGTGCCGGTGACAAGGCCATCGACGAGCTGGAAGAGCTGATCAACGATACAGCCGCGCGCGTGATCGCCTTGCGCGCGCCCACCGCGATCGACCTGCGCGTGGTGTTGTCTGTCATGAAGATCAGCGCCAACCTCGAGCGGATCGGCGACTATGCCAAGAACATGGCCAAGCGCACATCGGTCCTGGTGCAGATGAGCCCGATCAACGGCAGCCATGCCGCGCTGCGCCGCATGGCGCGCGAGGTGCAGATGATGCTGAAGGATGCGCTGGACGCCTATATCCAGCGCGATGCCGAACTGGCGCTGGACGTGATCCAGCGCGACCGCGACGTGGACCAGATGTACAACGCCCTGTTCCGCGAATTCCTGACCTTCATGATGGAAGACCCGCGCAACATCACCGCCTGCATGCATCTGCATTTCATTGCCAAGAACACCGAACGCATGGGCGATCACGTGACCTCGATCGCCGAGCAGGTCGTGTACCTGGTGACCGGCGACATGCCGGACGACCAACGGCCCAAGGGTGACAACGTGTCGTTCGACATGCCGGATTCGAAGGATTGAGACGATGGCCGCCGATCAACCCACCGTTCTGATCGTCGAGGATGAAGCCGCCCAGCGCGAGGTGCTTGCCTACAACCTCGAAGCCGAGGGGTTTCGCGTCAGCCTCGCCGAGAATGGCGAGGAAGCCTTGCTGCTGGTGGCCGAGGATGCGCCCGACCTGATCGTTCTGGACTGGATGCTGCCCAATGTCTCGGGGATCGAGGTGTGCCGCCAGCTGAAGATGCGCGCCGATACGCGCAAGGTGCCGGTGATCATGCTGTCGGCCCGGTCCGAGGAAGTGGACAAGGTGCGCGGTCTGGAAACCGGGGCGGATGACTATGTGATCAAGCCCTATTCCGTGGTCGAGCTGATGGCGCGGGTGCGCGCACAGTTGCGCCGGACACGCCCCGCCAGCGTAGGCGGACGGCTGGAATACGAAGATATCGTGCTGGACAGCGAAACCCACCGCGTCAGTCGCGACGGCAAGCCGCTGAAACTGGGCCCGACCGAATTCAGGCTGCTGTCCACCTTCATGGAAAAGCCGGGCCGCGTCTGGAGCCGCGACCAGTTGCTGGACCGGGTCTGGGGGCGCGACATCTATATCGACACCCGCACGGTCGACGTGCATATCGGTCGGCTGCGCAAGGCGCTGACCCTGCATGGCGGCAGCGATCCCTTGCGCACCGTGCGCGGTGCAGGTTACGCGCTGGGGTGATCCGGTCGCGGAACCGACCCTGCGCAGGCAAAAGGGGCCCGGTTGCACGGGCCCCTTTTCCTTTTCGGGCAACGCCGTTGCCTTTGCAGGCAACGCCGATCAGCCGGGTTGATGCAGCGGCGCCTGTTTCAGGCTTTCCGGGCCATGGCGATCCAACCAGTCCAGCACCGGCCCCGACACGAAGAGCGAGGATGCCGTGGCAATCACCACGCCCGCGATCATCGGCCAGGCAAAACCGGCCACGGCCGGCCCACCCCAGAGCGCCATCGGCAAGAGCGCCGCAAGGGTCGTGCCCGAGGTGAAGATGCAGCGCGCCAGAACCTGGTTGAGGCTGGTGTCGATCAGGCCTTTCAGGGGCGCGCCGGGATTGTCCTTCAAATGCTCGCGCACCCGATCATAGACGACCACCTTGTCGTTCACCGAATAGCCGATCAGCGTCAGCATGGCGACGACCGTGGTCAGGTTCACCTCCCATCCCATCAGGGCGATGACCCCCAGCGTCTTGGTGACATCCAGGAACAGCACGGCAATGGCGCCCGCCGCGAAATGCCATTCGAAGCGCAGCCAGATATAGACCAGCATGGCCAGAACGGCGAGAGACAGGGCGATCAATCCCGTACCGGCCAGTTCGGAACTGATCGTGGGCCCGACAAGGTCGATCTGGTCCAGAACGGCCCCGGGAACGGCTTGGGCCACGGCTTGTGACACGGCCGCGACCGTATCCTGCCCCGCTGTTCCCTGTACCTTGATCAGGGCTTGGTTCGTATCACCAAAGGCCTGAAGGCTGACATCGCCCGGCAGGGCCTGGGCAAGGTCCGCGCGCAAGTCCGCCAAGGGCACCGGCGCATCGGACCGCAGCACGATCTGCATGCCCCCGGTGAAATCGATCCCCAGGGTCGGGCCGGGCACAACCAGCGCCGTGACCGCGCCCACGGACAGGGCCGCCGATACCGCCAAGGCCAGCCCGCCACGGCGCATGAAAGAAAAGGTGCCGGGGGCCAGAACGCGTCCGAACAGCGGCGCGATGGTCAGCCGCGCCATCTTGCGGCGGCGCACCAGCCCCTCCATCATCATGCGCATCAGCACGACGGCGGTGAACATCGAGATGATGATGCCCAGGCTCATCGTGACGGCAAAGCCGCGGATCGCGCCCGCGCCGAATCCGAACAGCAGCAGCATCGCCAGAAGGGTGGTGATGTTGGCGTCAAGGATCGTGGCCCAGGCCCGCGCATAGCCCTGGGTCAGGGCCTTGATCCCGCTTGCCCCTTTCGCGGTTTCCTCGCGGATGCGGCTGAAGATCAGGATGTTGCTGTCCACCGCGATGCCAAGGCACAGGATGATGCCCGCGATGCCGGGCAAGGTCAGCGTGGCCCCCAGAACCCCCAGCGCGGTCAAGGTCAGCATGACGTTCAGCCCCAGCACACCGCTGGCCAGAAGGCCCCATCCCCCATAAAGCGCGGTCATGATCGCCACCACAAGCGCCAGCCCGATAGCCCCGCTGATCAACCCGGCCCGGATCGAATCCGCCCCAAGGCCTGCGCCGACGCTACGCTCCTCAACCACATCGAGCGAGGCGGGAAGCGCACCCGAACTCAGCAGGACGGCCAGCGTCTGCGCCTCGTCCACGGTGAAATTCCCGGAGATCTGACCCTTGCCGCCCAGAATTGCGGACTGGATGACGGGGGCCGTCAGGACCTCGCCATCCAGCACCACGGCAAAGCGCTGGCCGATATGGGTCGAGGTGATCTCGGCAAAGGTGATCGCGCCGGCATGGTCGAAGGCGAAGGTCACCATCGGGCGTCCGGTCTGCCGATCAAAGGCGGATGCCGCCGTGTCCAGCCGGTCGCCCGACAGGGCGACGCGATCCTCGACAAGGACGGTTCCGCTGCCGTCGCGCAGGGGCAGTTCCGATACACCGGGGCCCGGATTGGGTGCCACCATCTGAAAGGTCATCTTGGCGGTCGATCCCAGCAGGGCGCGCAGATGGGCCGGGTCTTCGACGCCGGGCATCTGCACCAGGATACGGTCATCGCCCACCCGGCTGATGACGGGTTCGGACACGCCGACCTGGTCGATGCGATGCCGCACGACCTCGAGGCTGTGATCTGCCGCGTCACTGGCCGCGCGGTCCAGACCCGCTTCGGTCAGAGTCAGCGTCAGGATGCCGTCCGAAAGCTGCAGGGCGACATCCGACGGGCTGCCGGGTTGCATACCTTCCGCGACCCGGTCCTTCATGGCTTGCAGAAGCACCTCGTCGGCAGAAAGGGACAGTGTCAGCCCCGCGCCTTCGATCCTGGCCGGTTTCAGGCCAAGATCCTGCATTTCCGCGATCAGCGATTGACGCAGGTCCTGCAGGCGGGACCGGGCAAGATCCTCGCGGTTCACGGCAAGCAGAAGGTGGGCACCGCCCTGCAGGTCAAGCCCCAGGGACACGGTCTGTCCGGTTGCCCAGTCGGGCAAGGTCTGTCGAAGGGTTTGTGGAAGAAAATTGGGAATGGCCGTCGCTACCGCGAGAAGCAGCAGGACGGCATAGGTCGTGATGACCCATGCTGGTCGACGCATGTCAGGATCCTTGTAACCAGGTTGTTCAGTCTGCGAAAAATGGCGTCAGACTGCTGGTGGTCCCCTGGGCAAGGCGGTGGGAATGACGCGCCCGCACATGACCTGCGCGATCCCTTGCGGGACTGCGACGGCCAATACCGGCACAAAGACTTCGAGGGTGGCGCGCGCAGGCAGCAGCGCATCGTCGACCGTGGCCTCGGGCGTGTTGCCGCGCTGCGGGGAGGATTGCACCGCAGGTCCCATGAGACCCGCCTGCACAAGGCCCTGTGCCGCGGGTTCGGACCTCTGCCCCCGGTTTTCCGTGGCACCGGCCGCGAGCGCAGGAAAGATCAGCGCCCAGATGACCAGCAGGCGCGACAGGATCCTTCCCGGACCCGACAGATCAACAAGTCCCCTGCGCCCTTGCTTCATTGCGCGGACCAGACATAGGCGGCATAGGCCAGCAGCATCACGATGCCCACCCCGCGCCCGATCACGGGGCGCGTCAGCAGCAGCAGGGTCAGCACCAGCGAAACCGCGATCAGGATCGGCAGATCAAAGCCCAGGAAGCGCGGCGCGACGGGCACGGGCGTGATCACGGCCGTCAGGCCCAGGATGCCCAGCACGTTGAAGATATTCGATCCGACTATATTGCCGATCGCGATTTCGGATTGCCGTCGCAGGGCCGCGATCAGGGATGTCGCGAGTTCGGGCAGCGAGGTTCCGACGGCCACGATCGTCAGGCCGATGAAAGCCTCGGAAATGCCGTAGCCGCGTGCGATGGACACGGCACCATCCACCAGAAAGCGCGCGCCGACCATCAGCGCGATCAGGCCACCGACAACCCAAAGGCCGGAAACGGCGTATGACGACGGCGCGGGTTGGTCACCCTCGTCAGTCGTGGCCGCACCGGCTTGCCGATAGGCCAGGAACAGATAGGTCGCCAGACCGGCCACCAGCAGAACACCCGAAATGCGTCCTATCTCCCCCATCGCGAACAGGGGCACCAGTGCAAGGCCCGCGGCCATCATGACAGCCGTATCACGCCGCAGGGTTTCGCCCATGACCTTGATCGGCCAGACCAGGGCCGAGACACCGACGATCAGCAGGATGTTCGCGATGTTCGAGCCGATGACATTGCCCAGCGCGATATCCGGCACACCGCGCAATGCCGCGTCGACCGAGACAAGAAGCTCAGGCGTCGAGGTTCCGAACCCCACAACGGTCAGGCCGATCAGCAGGGGCGAAATGGACATGCGCCGCGCAATGCCGACGCTGCCGCGCACAAGGGCCTCACCGCCGAAGAAAAGGCCCAGCAATCCAAGGATGATGTAAAGGTAGTCCACGCGAAGCGTCCTCTCGGACAGAGTACCTGCCCGGATGCCACACTTGTACATCACGGGCAGGACCTGCAAGGCACTTGGAAAAATAATCCTGCGCCGCGTCACGCCATCCCTTGGCGGTGGCGGCCTTGACCATCCCTGCGGGGCCGGATCGCAGCGGCGTCAGATGTTTTCCATCCGAATAGCCTCGCAGACCGCTTCGGTGACTTGCCGCGTCGTGGCCATGCCACCGACGTCCGGGGTCATCACGCCATCCGCGCAGACCTTTTCGACGGCGCGCATCAAGCGGTCCGCCGCGGCAGGCTCGCCCAGATGTTCCAGCATCTGGGCCGCCGTCCAGAAGGTTGCGACCGGGTTGGCGATACCCTTGCCGGTGATGTCGAAGGCCGATCCGTGGATCGGTTCGAACATCGAAGGGTAGCGGCGTTCGGGATCTATGTTGGCCGTCGGCGCCACGCCAAGACTGCCGGCAAGCGCCCCTGCCAGATCCGACAGGATATCGGCATGCAGGTTGGTGGCGACGATCGTATCAAGGCTGCGCGGGTTCTTGACCATGCGCACCGTCATCGCGTCGACCAGCATCTTGTCCCAGGTGACATCGGGATAATCCTTGGCGACTTCGGCGGCGATTTCATCCCACATGACCATGCCGAAACGCTGCGCGTTGGATTTCGTCACGACGGTCAGCAGCTTGCGCGGCCGCGATTGCGCCAGCTTGAAGGCATAGCGCATGATGCGGGTCACACCGACGCGGGTGAAGATCGACACCTCTGTGCCGACCTCTTCGGGAAGGCCCTTGTGGGCGCGTCCGCCGATCCCGGAATATTCGCCTTCGGAATTCTCGCGCACGATCACCCAGTCCAGATCGCCCAGCCCAACATCGGCCAGAGGCGAGCGGATGCCCGGCAGGATCCGGGTGGGGCGCACATTGGCGTATTGATCGAAGCCCTGGCAGATCGGCAGGCGCAAACCCCAGAGCGTGGTGTGGTCCGGCACGTCAGGTGCGCCGACCGCGCCGAAGAAGATCGCATCGAAGGCTTTCAGCCGCTCTGTCCCGTCTTCGGGCATCATGGCACCGGTCTTTTTGTAGTAATCCGAGCCCCAGTCGAAACTGGTCACATCCAGCCGGAAGCCGCCATCGCGGCGCTGCAACGCCTCCAGGGCCTGAAGGCCCGCCGCGATCACCTCGGGGCCGATCCCATCAGCCGGAATAGCCGCGATCCTGTATGTTTTCATGACGATGTCTGCCCTTCCGGTCGCTACCCGACCCTGTGAAACCCGACGAGGAAAGCGGAAGGGCGTCATCACCCCCTGCCCCCGGATGGCACCGCATCGGTCGCCCCCGCGCGATATGGCAGCACTGCTCGGACGGCGTCAATCGCAAGACCGCCTGCCTGACACGGACAGGCGGGGCCTTGCGCCGGTTCCGCCCCTCGCTTGCAGCAACGGCGCTTGCATGGTTATCCTTGCCGGGATGTTCAAAAGCCTGCTTCCGCTGACCGCCCTTTTCGTGGGATCCGCCTTTCTGCTGTTCGCAGGGGGCCTGAACGGTCTTATCCTGCCGCTGCGCGGGCAGTTCGAAGGGTTCTCGGCGATATCGCTGGGCCTTCTGGGGACGGGATGGGCCGTAGGATACGTGGCGGGGTGTCTGCGCACCCCGGCGCTTGTTGCCAAGGTCGGACATGTCCGGGCCTTCGGCGTGATGTGCGCCATGGCGGCGATCACGGTGCTGCTGTCGCTGATCTTTCTGACGCCCTATGTCTGGGTGCCGCTGCGCGCGCTATCGGGGTTCTGTTTCGCGGGCGCGGCCATGATCGTGGAAAGCTGGCTGAACGAGCGGACGGAAAGCGCATCGCGAGGGCGCGTGTTCGGCATCTACACGATGGTCAACCTGGCCGCGACGACCTGCGGCCAGATGGTTCTGACGATGGGGGATGCGCGCGGTTTCCTGTTCTTTGTCGTGGCGGCGATCTTCTATTGCATGGCGCTGCTGCCCACGGCGCTTTCCGCCACCTCGACCCCGACGGCGCTTGTCAGTGTCTCGCTGGACCTGCGCGCGCTCTGGCGCAATTCACCGATTGCCGTCTTCGCGGTGCTGATGGTCGGCATCTCGAATTCGACCTTCGGAACACTGGCGGCGGTCTATGGGGCGCGGGTCGGGCTGAGTACCAGCGAGATCGCGCTTTTTGCCAGTATCCCGATCCTGGCCGGGGCCGCCGCACAGGTGCCGATCGGCATGCTGTCGGATCGCAAGGACCGCAGGCTTGTGCTGATCGGGACGGCGGTCGTGGCGCTTGTGGCGGATCTGGTCTTCATCTTCGGGGGCATGACGCAACCCATGTTGCTGATTGCCAATGTGGCCCTGTTCGGTGCCGCCGTCTTCGCAATGTATCCCGTCATCGTCGCTCATGCGAATGATCACGCACAGCCGGGTTCCTTCATCCAGATCAGCGGGGGCCTTTTGCTGATCTACGGGATCGGGTCCATCCTCGGCCCCACCAGTGCAGGCTTTGCCATGGCATCCTTTGGGCCACAGAGCCTGTTCATGACGACGGCCCTTGCCCATGTGCTGCTGCTGGGCTTTGCGCTTGTGCGCCTGCGGGCGCGGGCAAGCCTGCCCAGCGATGTCAAAGGGTCCTTCCAGATGTCCCCGATTGCGCGCGCCAGCACCCCCGAAACGGCAGCCCTTGCGACAGGCATTCCGACGGACGAGGGCAAGCCGGACTGATCAGCGCCACATCAGTTCGCGATGCGCAGCCCGATCAGGCGCAAGGTCCATGCCGTCAGATCCTGCAAGGCCATACCGGTGGCCTGATCGAAGCCTTGCACGATCGCAAGGGTGTCTGTCGATGCCACCTGCGCCGTGGTCTGGATCGTCCGGCTTCCGATGACGGAAGCGTCGGATTCGCGCACAAGCCGCACCGTCATGCGCAGCCGTGTCGTCACGCCCTGCCCTGTGGGGTCCAGCTCGGCCTGAAAATCGGTCAGGTCCGAGATCAGGACGTAATCCCCTGTTCCCCCAAGTGGTCTGCGCCCCACGTAGCGCAGGGCGTTGGTATCCTCGAAGGCGCGCAGCATCAGGTTTTGCAGCATGACGGGGGCGGTATCCGTCCAGCGCGCGCCGGGCAGGTATTGCGCCTGAAAGGGACCTGGCCGGATCATGATCCGGTCGGTATCGAGCGCGCCACCCGCGGTGGGCGTCTCGATCACCAGATCGCGCCGGACACTGCCCCCTACCCGGATCGGATCGGCGGGCGCGCGCAGTTCAAAGGCTTCCAGAGGTGTTGTCGCGTCGGTCAGCGAGGACAAGGCCGAACACCCTGCAAGGCCGAGGATTGCAAGAACGGTCAAGGCCGTGCGGATCAGGGTCATCGTCTGAACTCCGGTGACTGGCGGTTGAGGAAAAAGCGGGCTGGATCACGCTGAATCTGGCGCAGGAGGTTTTCGAGATTGGCAACCAGGTTGCGCGTTTCGCGGGCAAGCTGGGCATATTGGGGCAAGCCATTGGTTGCGAAACTGCCGATCGGCGCGCCGGCATCCGCAACGATCCGCCCCATATCGGCAAAGGTGGCATTGGCGCTTTCGGCGGCGCGGCGCAGGTCGGCGGTGATGGCGGGCAGATCGGCCGAAACGGTGGCAATCGCACCATCCAGCCGCTCCATCACCCCGCGCAGATCGGCGGTCATCGCGCCGATGTCTTCGTTGATCACCCGGTCCGCCCCGGCAAAGGCGCGTTCAGCCGCGTCCAGCGTGCGCTGCCCGGTATCAAGGGCTGCGTTGATCGCATCAAGCGTCTGGTTGGCGTTGGCAAAAGTCTCGGTGACCTGCGTCATGGCCAGCCTTGCATCATCGCTCAGGCCAGCCACCCGCCCCGCGGCGTCGCCGATCTGCTGGCCCAGGTCTGCGATCACGCGATTGGCGGTGCCGGTTGCGCTGCGGATGTCCTCGACGATCGTGGGCAGGTCGGATTGAGCAACCTTGCTGATCATGCCGACGGCGCTGTCCGCATTGGCGATCATGGTGCGCGTTTCGGCCATCAGGGCCGTGCCGTCATTCGTGATCAGGTCATCGAAGGATGTGGCCGCGGCCTCGATCTTTTCCAGGGTTTCGACAAGGCGGGCAATCGTGGTTTCAGTCGCCTGCAAGGTGGTGCGCGCCTCGGTCAGGCGGGCGGTGGCTTCGGTCCCGGTCTGCGTGAAGGCGGCAAGCATCCGGCGCGTGTCGTCGACAAGCACCTCGGTCTGTTCGCGCAGCAATTTCGTGGTTGCGGTCAGGTCCTGCACGATCACCGGCAAGTCGCCGGTCATGAACACCTCGGCCGCATCAAGGGCCACCCGCCCGCTGGCAAGCGCCGCATCCCCGACATCCAGCGAGGAGATCAGCCGCTGGGACAGGGCGGTGAAGGCGTCCAGCGTCGTATCCACATTGCCAAGCGTCACCTCGACCGCACCGATCACCGGCTCAAGCTGTCCGGTGAAACCGGCGATATCGACCGAGGCCCCGGCGATGGTCTGGCTGACCACGGCGAAATCGGCAAGGGCCTGGCTCAGCTCGCCCGATGACTTGGCAAGATTGTCGAGGATGTCCTGAACCTTCTGCTGGTTCTCCTCGTTCAGGATCTCGCCGATCTTCTGCATCACGGACAGGGCTTCGGCCACGATCTCGGGGGCGTCTTCGGTGATGCTTTGCAGCACTGACCGTCCCGCCGGGATTTCGGGGATGGTTTCATCGCCTCGCAGCAAGGGCGCCTGCGGATCGCCTGCGCTGATCCCGACATAGGAGACCCCCGTCACCCCCATCGATTCAATCGTGGCGATGCTGTCCGTGCGCACCGGGGTGTCGCCCGCCAGTTCCAGCCGGGCCAGAACCGTGCCGTCCAGATCGGGCGACAGGCGCACATCCACCACCTGCCCCACGGGCAGCCCGGAAAACCGCACCTCAGAGGCGCGCGACAAGCCCGATACAGAGGTGAAGCGCACATCGTAATAGGCGAACTGGCGGTCCAGTTCGAACCGGGCGAACCACAACAGGAACGCCAGCAGCCCGAAGAACCCCGCGAGGGCGAAGGCCCCGATCAACACGTAATTGGCGCGTGTTTCCATGGCTTCAATCGTTCCTGTCCTTGGCCGCCATGGCGGCGCGTGCGCGGGGGCCGTGAAAATATTCGTGCACCCAGGGATGATCGACATTCAGCATGTCCTGCATGGTGCCGCTGACCAGCACGCGCTTTTCCGCCAGAACGGCAATCCGGTCACAGGTTGCATGCAGGGTATCAAGATCATGGGTCACCAGAAACACCGTCAGACCCAGTTGGCGCGACAAGGCCTTGATCAGCGCATCGAAGGCCGATGCCCCGATGGGATCAAGGCCGGCTGTCGGTTCGTCCAGAAAGACGATCTCGGGGTCCAGTGCCAGCGCGCGCGCCAAGCCTGCGCGCTTGCGCATGCCGCCCGACAATTCCGACGGGTACTTGTCGCCTGCCGACCAGGCCAGACCGGACATCGAGATCTTGAGATCGGCAAGGGCGCGGCGCAGATCGGGCGTCAGACCGTCGATGGCGCGCATCGGCACCTCGATATTCTCGCGCACCGTCAGGGATGAGAACAGCGCACCATCCTGGAACATGACGCCGGTACGCCGGTCGATCATGGCGCGCTCTTCCTCGGTCGCGGCAAGCGCATCCTGACCGAACAGGAAGACACTGCCGGCACGGGGGCGCAACAGGCCCACGATGGTGCGCAGCAGGACGGACTTGCCCGTGCCAGAGCCACCGACCACCCCCAGCACCTCGCCGCGCCAGACATCCAGATCAAGGTTGTCATGCACGACCTGCGCGCCGAACTGGTTGCGGATGCCCCGCAGCGAGATGATCGGTTCGTTGTCCATCATATCTCCATCTGCGCGAAGAAGATCGAGAACAGCGCATCGGCCACGATCACCGCGAAGATCGCCGTCACGACCGCGTTGGAGGTCATCCGCCCCAGCGATTCCGCGTTGTTGCCGACCTTCATGCCGGCATGGCATCCGACAACCCCGATGATCACCGCAAAGACTGGCGCCTTGACCATGCCGACGATCACATGGCTGATCCCGGTGCCTTCGATCAGGCGGGTGCGGAACATCGCCGGGGAAATGCCCAGTTCGATCCAGGACATGATCGCGCCCCCCAGAAGACCCATCACATTGGCGATCAGGCCAAGGATCGGCAGCATGAGCAGCAGCGCCAGAATGCGCGGCACAAAAAGGGCCATGGCAGGGTCTATGCCCAGCGTGCGCATGGCGTCGATTTCCTCGCGCATCTTCATCGATCCGATGGCGGCGGTGAAAGCGGATGCCGTGCGACCGGCCACGATGATCGAGGTCAGCAGGATGCCAAGCTCGCGCAGGATCGAGATGGCGATCAGGTCGACGACAAAGACCTCGGCGCCGAACTGCCGCAACTGCGCCGACCCCTGGAAAGCCAGCACGACCCCGATCAGAAAGGCCATCAAGGACACGATGGGGACGGCGCGCAGGCCGACTTCCTGGCAGTGATGCACCAGCGCCGTCAGGCGGAATTCGCGCGGATGCAGCACCGCGCGCCCAAGTCGGGACAGGAAGATGCCAAGATATCCGGTCAGCTCCATCAGGAATGTCACACCGCCGGCCACCGCACGACCGACAGTGGCAAGCCGTTCGGACAGGCCGGGCCGCGTGACCTGCTTCGGGGGGATCTCGGGTAGTGCCGCCGCGACCGTTTTCAGAAGATCCAGCTGCTGGCGGTTGGCGCCGTCGATTTCGGCCAGGGACCCGGCATCGGTCATGCGTTTTTGCAGCATCACGATTGCCCAGGCCCCGGCCGTATCCAGCCTTGTGACCGCAGACAGGTCAAGACGCGTCGGCCGCGTCGGCAGTGCCCGCAATGCCGCGTCAAGCCGGGACAGGGTCTGCACGCTCAGGCTGCCCGCAAGACGGATCCGCGAACCGGTATCCTGTTCGCTGACCTCGATCTGCAAGAGACTGGATGCGGCGCCGTTCAAGAAAGCTTCCCCGTATCCAAGCGCTGGCCGAACCGTCACAGGCTCGCAGGCTTGGGCGTCGGGGCTTGCGCGGGATAACCGCCTGACACAAGCCCGGAGCGATACGTCAAAACGCTTGCCTTTGCGCGTCGGGACAGGGCCAGTCCACCTGCGCGGCAATATCCATTCACCGAACTATCCTGTGATCCTAACGCTATCTTCCGACTCTCGCCAGTCTTGCGGCAGCGCGCGATCGCATGCCCGAACAATCGGCCTCTCTTTCGACTTCCCGTGTATTGTGATCTAAACTGGGTGCGACAGGAGATTTACATGAAATTTCGCTTCCCCATCGTCATCATCGACGAAGACTACCGTTCGGAAAACACCTCAGGGCTTGGTATCCGTGCCCTGGCACAAGCGATTGAAAACGAAGGGTTCGAGGTTCTGGGCGTCACCAGCTACGGCGATCTGTCCCAGTTCGCGCAGCAGCAGTCCCGCGCCAGCGCCTTTCTTCTGTCGATCGACGACGAGGAATTCAGCCCCGGTCCCGATCTTGATCCCGTGGTGCTGAACCTGCGCAGCTTCATCGAGGAGGTGCGCTGGAAGAACGCGGATGTGCCGATCTATGTCTACGGCGAGACCAAGACCAGCCGCCATCTGCCCAATGACATCCTGCGCGAGCTGCATGGCTTCATCCACATGTTCGAGGACACGCCCGAATTCGTGGCGCGCCACATCATCCGAGAGGCGAAAAGCTATCTGGAAGGCATCCAGCCGCCGTTCTTCAAGGCGCTGCTGGATTACGCCGAGGACGGGTCCTATTCCTGGCATTGTCCGGGGCATTCAGGCGGCGTTGCCTTTCTGAAAAGCCCGATCGGGCAGATGTATCACCAGTTCTACGGTGAAAACATGCTGCGCGCGGATGTCTGCAACTCGGTCGAGGAACTGGGCCAGTTGCTGGATCACAACGGCGCCATCGGCGCGTCGGAACGCAATGCCGCGCGCATCTTCAATGCCGATCACTGCTTTTTCGTGACCAATGGCACCTCGACGTCGAACAAGATGGTCTGGCACCACACGGTGGCACCGGGTGACGTGGTCGTCGTGGACCGGAATTGCCACAAGTCTATCCTGCACAGTATCATCATGACGGGGGCAATACCCGTCTTCCTCAAGCCGACGCGCAATCATTTCGGCATCATCGGGCCGATCCCGCGCTCGGAATTCGAGGTGAGCGCGATCAAGGAAAAGATCCGCGCCAATCCGTTGCTGGAAGGGGTGGACCCCGAGACGGTCAAGCCCTGCATCATGTCGCTCACACAATCGACCTATGACGGCGTTCTCTATAACACCGAAAAGGTCAAATCGATGCTGGACGGCTATGTGGCGAACCTGCATTTCGACGAAGCCTGGTTGCCCCATGCGGCCTTTCATCCCTTCTATGGCAGCTTCCACGCGATGGGCCGCAAGCGCGAACGCCCCATGCATTCGGTGACCTATTCGACCCAGTCGATCCACAAGCTGCTGGCGGGCATCAGCCAGGCCAGCCATGTCCTGGTGCAGGACAGCCGCGATACCAAGCTGGATCGCCACCTGTTCAACGAAGCCTACCTGATGCACAGCAGCACCAGCCCGCAATACAGCATCATCGCAAGCTGTGACGTGGCCGCCGCGATGATGGAGCCGCCGGGCGGCACGGCGCTGGTCGAGGAAAGCATCGCAGAGGCCATGGATTTCCGCCGCGCCATGCGCAAGGTGGATCAGGAATACGGCCCCGATGACTGGTGGTTCCAGGTCTGGGGTCCCGACGCCCCCGAGGATGAGGGCATCGGACGCACCGAACGCTGGATTCTCAAGAAAACGGATGCCGACGGCGTGCAGCCTTCGGATGGCGAGGATTCATGGCACGGCTTCGGGGACATGGAACCCGGCTTCAACATGCTGGACCCGATCAAGGCAACGATTGTCACACCGGGCCTGAATCTTGACGGGCGTTTCGAGGATTCGGGCATTCCCGCGTCCATCGTCACCAAATACCTGACCGAGCATGGTATCGTGGTCGAGAAAACCGGGCTCTACAGTTTCTTCATCATGTTCACCATCGGCATCACCAAGGGCCGCTGGAACACGCTTCTGACCGAGTTGCAGCAGTTCAAGGACGATTATGACCGGAACCAGCCGATGTGGCGGGTCATGCCCGAGTTCTGTGCGAAACACCCGCGCTACGAACACATGGGGCTGCGCGACCTGTGCCAGCATGTTCACACGCTCTATGCGAAACATGACGTGGCGATCCTGTCGACCGAGATCTACCTGAGCGATCACATGCCCGCGATGAAGCCAAGCGATGCCTTCGCGCAGATCGCGCGCAGGACAACGCAACGGGTTCCGATCGACGACCTGGAGGGTCGGATCACGACCAGCCTGATCACCCCCTATCCGCCGGGTATTCCGCTGCTTATTCCGGGAGAGGTGTTCAACAGGAAGATCGTGGAATACCTCAAGTTCAACCGCGCCTTCGCCCGCGAATGCCCCGGCTTCGAGACGGACATCCACGGATTGGTGCAGGAAACCGGTCCCGATGGCGTGATGGGCTATTTCGCGGATTGCGTGGCGATCTGATCCTGCCCAGCACCGCAGGTTCAGGGCGCAAGCCCGACCGGAAACGTCAGGCCCGCGTGAAGCAAGCGCGGGCCTTTGTTCCTTCAGCGTGACGGAACCACCGTCAGGCTGGAGGCTGATCTGATACCGCCGATCCCGGTCATGCGCACCGCTGGTCCCTTGCGGGTCAGCCCTGGCCAGGCCTGCGTCAGGGCGATCAGCCCTTCCTCAAGTTCCGCACGGGCCAGCGCCTCGCCCAGACAGCGATGCGGCCCGCCCCCGAACACCAGATGCAGGCGCGGATGATCGGTGCGGCGGATATCGAACCGATCGGGGTCGGCATAAAGCGCCTCGTCCCGCATCGCCGACATCATGGACAGCGACAGCACCCGGTAGGCGGGGATCACCACGCCTGAAGCCTCGATCGGTTCAAGCGTGAACACCGGGATCGAGCCGATGGAAGGCTCGAACCGCAGACCCTCGGCCACGGCGCCAGCGGCCATGGCGGGATCGGCGCAAACCTGATCCCACTGGTCGCGGTGGTCCATCAGCAGGGACACCAGTACCGTCATCGCCGCGCGGGTGGTATCCGCGCCGCCGATGATCACGGTGACGATCTGGGTGATGATCTCGGTCGGGGACAGGTCGCCTTCGGCATCGACGCGGGCGACATAGGCGCTCAGGAAATCGTCGCGGGGATTGGCGCGGCTGTCCGACAACAGCCGCTCGACATAGGCGTGCAATTCGGCGGCGGCATCATGGATATCGTCGAATTCCTCGGGCAATGTGCCGAAGGCCAACCCCTTGGTCATGCGATAGACAAGGCTGGTGAACTCGGGCACATCGGCTTCGGGGGCGCCCAGTATCTCGGCGATGGTGCGGGCGGGCAATTGCGCCGCAAAGCTGTCGCGCAGGTCCAGCGCCTCATCGGGAGCCCAGTCCGCCACAAGCCGGTGCGCCGCACGCCGGATCGACGGGCGCAGCATGTTCATCAGCGGATAGGCGAAGGCGCGCGCCAGCGGCGTGCGGCGCCGCACATGATCGCGCCCATGCGACAGCAGCAGCGTCTCGCGCGCCCAGTCAAGGAACGGCCCTTCGGCCACCCCGGCGGCTTGCATCCCTTCGACGCCGATCTGGCGGATCCTCGGATCGCCGAACATCCGCTGCACATCCGCCGCGCGCAACATCATGGCAGAGCCATCGCTGAACCCGGCCACGGGGCCAAGGGCCCGCGCAACCCGGAACATGCCGTGCGGATCGGCCATCAGCGCCTTGAAGGGCATGCGCACAAGGCCGCTATCCTCCATCAGGTAGGGCTGATCGGGCCTGCTATCCTGTTGTGGCCGGGATTCCGTCTGCATTGGTCGCTCCTTGGGACGGGCCATACCCAAACGGCGGACCCTGGCCCGTCAGGCTGTCGCATGACTTGCCCATAGTCAAACCCTGCGTCGTCCCGCAAGGCCCATGCCCTTGCATCGCCTGTCAGGTCACAATGGCAAGCCGGTCCTGGCCGGATCAGGCCTGAGGGCTGTCAGGGTCGTAGAATTCCGAGTTCTGTTCGCGCACTGCAAGCCACCAGCCGGACTGCTGCGGCCAGCTTGCGAAATCCACGTCATGCCCCAGGGACCGGGCCGCATGCAGCGCCCACATCGGATCGACAAGGGCTTCGCGCGCGATGGCGATCAGATCGGCCTGCCCATTTGCCAGAATGGCCTCGGCCTGTTCGGGATGCGTGATCAGGCCCACGGCGATCGTCGGAATCCCCGCATCGTGCCGGACCCGTTCCGCATAGGGCACCTGAAAGCCCGGCTGGCGTTTTGCGCCCCGTGCCGATGTGGCACCGCCTGCGATCCCACCCGAGGAACAGTCGATCATGTCGACCCCCGCATCCTTGAGTGCGCGTGACAGGGCGACCGTATCCTCCAGCTGCCAGCCATCTGGCATCCCATCGACCGCCGAGGTGCGGAAAGCCAGCGGAATGTCGTCCGGCATGGCGGCCCGCACGGCGCGCGCGATCTCCAGCGGCAGGCGCATCCGGCCTTGCAGGTCGCCGCCATAGGCATCCGTGCGCCGGTTCGAGACCGGCGACAGGAAGCTGTGAACAAGATAGCCATGCGCGCCGTGGATCTCGATCAGCTTGTAGCCTGCGGCCAGCGCGCGGCGGGTCGCGGCCACGTAATCGCCGATCAGGGTCTGGATGTCGGCAAGGCTCATTTCCTGCGGCACCGGCCAGCCATCAGCCACCGGGATCGCGGAGGGTGCCACCGGGGTCCATGGCATGTCGCCACGGGCGAAATCATCCGCATTCAGCGGGCCGTTCCCGAACCAGGGCCGTTGCATGCTGGCCTTGCGACCGGCATGCCCCAACTGGATCGCGGGCACCGCACCGTGGCGCTGCGCGAATTGCGCGATACGGGCATGGCCGGGGATCTGGCTGTCATCCCACAGGCCGGGGCAACCATGGGTGATGCGCCCCTGTTTCTGCACGGCCGTGGCCTCGGTGAAGATGATCCCGGCCCCGCCGATGGCAAACCGTCCCAGGTTCACCAGATGCCAATCCTCGAGGTGACCGTCATGCGCCGTGTACTGGCACATCGGCGATATCACGACGCGATTGCGCGAGACCACGCCGCGCATCTGGAAGCCTTGGAAAAGAAGCGGCGCTGTCGGCATGTGGTTCATCCTGCATGAAGTTCATCGGGCACGCCCGACCGGGCGCTATCCCCACAGATGTCGCCGAGAACGGCGGGAAGTTCAACCTGTCGCCGCGCGGCGAAGGTCCCGCGACAGGACCTTGGATCCTTTGACAGCCCGCATGAATGCAACCCAGAGATTGATGCGACCGATCCTGTCGGATAGATCAGGACGGGCGTGCTTTCCGCGAAAGGATCATCATGCCGAGCCCCAAACGCAAAGTCATCATTTCCTGCGCCGTGACGGGTGCCATTCATACGCCCAGCATGTCGCCGCATCTGCCGGTTACCCCCGCGCAGATCATCCAGCAAAGCCTGGACGCGGCCAAAGCCGGTGCGACGATCCTGCACCTGCACGCCAGGGACCCCGAAACCGGCCGCCCCACGCAGGACCCGGATGCGTTCCGCGCCTTCCTGCCGCAGCTCAAGCAAGCGACGGGCGCGGTTCTGAACCTGACGACCGGCGGCAGCCCGCACATGACCGTCGAGGAACGGATGCGCCCCGCAGCAGAGTTGAGCCCCGAGGTCGCATCGCTGAACATGGGATCGATGAATTTCGGCCTGTATCCGATGCTGGACCGGTTCACGGAATTCCAGCACCCCTGGGAACGGCAGCATCTGGAAGCCAGCCGTGACCTGGTGTTCAAGAACACCTTTGCGGATATCGAACACATCCTGAAGATCGGGAATGCCAATGGCACCCGCTTCGAATTCGAATGCTACGACACCAGCCATCTTTATAACCTGGCGCATTTCGTGGATCGCGGGTTGGTCAAGGCCCCGTTCCTTGTGCAGACCGTCTTTGGCCTTCTGGGCGGTATCGGTGCCCATCCCGAGGACGTGGCCCATATGAAACGGACCGCCGACCGTCTGTTCGGGGATGCCTATATCTGGTCGGTGCTGGGTGCTGGGCGCAACCAGATGGCGGTGATTGCGCAGGCTGCGTCACAAGGCGGCAACGTGCGCGTGGGGCTTGAGGATTCGCTGTGGATCGCGCCCGGCAAGCTGGCCGAAAGCAACGCGGACCAGGTGCGCAAGGCGCGCGAGATCCTGTCCGGCCTCAGCCTTGAGGTGGCCACACCGGACGAGGCGCGCGAGATGCTTGGCCTCAAGGGTGCGGCGAACGTCGCGTTCTGAGGCATTCCCGGCCCTTGGCGCGGCCCTTCAAGCCCGCGTCACGCGCGCCTGGCGACCATGTCGATCTCGACCAGGGCACCGACCGCAAGGCCGGTGACCCCGATGCAGGTGCGCGCCGGCAGCTTGCCCTCTTCGAAATAGCTTTTGTAGGTTGCGTTCATGGGTTCGTAATCGCGGTCGAAATGCGTGAGGTAGACACGCGCCTGCGCCACGTTCTTCAAGCTCAACCCCATGCCCTCAAGGACAAGGATCAGGTTGTCCATCACCCGGCGTGTCTGCGCCTCGACCCCATCGGGCAAGGGGCGGTCGGGTTCACCGGGCCATGTCGGCATCTGCCCGGTCAGGAACACCCAGCCATCCACCTCGGAGGCATGCGAAAAGGTGGCGACAGGCCGGGGTGCGCCGTCGATCATGTGGAATGTGGGATAGGGCATGCGGTTCTCCGTTCGCTGGCGCGGGTGTTGCTGGTCTTTGCGGCCAGATGGCCATGGATCGTGACAGCGGGCAATCGAAACAGCGCCGTCTGATCCGGCGCGCACGGTACGGGTGCGCAATCACGGGCCCGCACCTGCAGAGTGCCGAAAAAACCCGCAGGTTCACAACACCGGGCGAAGGTCCGACGCTGGTTCTGTGGCGCGCTGATAGCGGGCCGCCAAGGTGAATATCGCCGCCTCGTCATGACAGGGGGCCACGATCTGCAAACCCACAGGAAGACCATCGTCCGTCATACCCACGGGCAAGGAGGCGGCGGGCTGCCCTGTCAGGTTGAACGGATAGGTGAAGGTCGCCCAGGACACGATGTTCTTGTCATCGTGGCCGGGGGGCACATCGCGGCCCACGTCGAATGCGGCGACCGGCAAGGTCGGGGTCAGAAGCAGGTCATGATCTTCGAAGAAACGGCGCATCCGTTCGCGGAACGCATAGCGGTCGAAGACCCTGCGATAATAGCTGTCCATGTCCTGCGATACGGCGATCCTCAGGACCTCCAGAACCGCTGGGTCCAGGGTTTCGGGCGCATCCAGCAAGGTCTGGCGCAGCTTGGTACCAACCCCTGCATAGAATTCCGCCGCCCACAGATCGACCGGGTCATCCATCACATGCTCGACCAGTTCCACCTCGACGCCCAGGCTGGCGATCCTGCGCACGGCCTGGGCAGTGATCCGCTGAACCTCGGGGTCGACCCGGCCATAGCCCAGGGTAAGGCTCCATGCGACGCGCAGGGGGCGGGGGTCGCGCATCGCCGCATCCAGATCGGCCAGCGGCCCCGCAACGGTCGCCGGATCGCGACGATCATAGCCCGCAATGGCCGACAGCACGGTCGCCGCGTCCTCGACGTTGCGCGCCAGCGGCCCGACATGCGCAAGCGTCGGCGTGGCCGAAGTCGGATAGACCGGGACCCGGCCGAATTGGGCCTTGATCCCGAAGAGGCCGCAAAGCGCGGCGGGAATGCGGACCGATCCGCCGCCATCGGTGCCGATCGCATAGGGCACAAGGCCGGCGGCAACCATGGCGGCCGCACCGCAGCTTGATCCGCCCGGCGTCTTTTCCGTGTTCCAGGGGTTGCGCGTGATCCCGGTCAGCGGGCTGTCCCCGACGGCTTTGCAGCCGAATTCGCTTGTCGTGGATTTGCCAAGGATGACGGCACCAGCCTTGCGCAGCCTTGCCACGGATGGGGCATCATCGGCCACGGGCGCGGCAGAGGTGCTGCGCGATCCGAACCGTTGCGGCATGTCCTTCACGGCAATTAGGTCCTTGATCGATGTCGGGATACCGTCCAGCTTGCCCAGCCTTTCGCCACGCCGGATGCGATTGTCGCTGTCACGGGCGCTGATGCGCGCGGCATCGAAATCGACATGGCAGAACATGTTGAGCCGGGGTTCCAGGCTTTCATGGCGGGCGATCACCGCGTCAAGCAGGTCGGTCGCGGAAAAGGCCTTGCGGTCCAGGCCATCGCTCAGGTCTTCAAGGCTTTTGAAACTGAAATCGGACATGGTCACCCCCGGATCCTGCAGGATCCGATGATAGGCACGTTCCGTTCCGGCGAACAACGCAAACGCGACGGATGCAGCCCCTCGCGCCCGTCAGGCACATGCTGGCAGGTCGATCAGGATGGTCCGCTGGCCGCGGCCAGTTGTATCTGCCGCACAAGCGCTTCGATCGCAGGATCGGGTTCGTCCTTGTTGGGCAACAGCAGGCCATAACGGCCGATGAACCCGTCGAGTTGAACCGCGACCTCGGCAATCAGGCCGGTTTCGATGTAGAACTTCGCCACGGATCGGGGCAACACCGCCAGCAGGTCGCTGCGGCTGATCATGACCGTCGTCATCAACATCGAGGCGGTCTCCAGCCGGTTAACCGGCAAGGGCAGCCCCGCGCGCGCGAAGGCCAGCTCGATCGAGGTGCGCATCGGGCTGGGTCTTGGCTGCAGGATCCATTCGAACCGTTGCAGGGTGTCCAACGAAAGATCGTTCTGGCTGATCAGGGGATGATGGGCGGCCGCGACGATGGACAACTCCTCAAGCCAAAGCGGCTCGAAGCGGATGTTTCCCATGTCCAGATGCTCGACAGGGCGGCCCAGCGCCAGATCAAGCTGCCCCTCGTTCATCGCGGCAATCAGGTGATCCGAGGTGGACACCGTCAGATTGACCAGCGGCCCGGCACCTTCCGCCATGACCGTCGAAAAGACGCGCGTCAGAACATCGGGCACCGCTTCCATGATCGCGCCCAGACGGACGGTGCCCAGATCGCCGCGCATCATGGCGTCGACCTGCGATTTCAGCCGCGCGGTCTCGGACAGGATGGTGCGGGCATGGCGGGCAACGGCCACGCCGAAGGTCGTCGGTTCCATCCCCTTGCCGGTCCGGTGAAACAGATCCACACCCAGCGTACGTTCCACTTCCTTGAGAAGCTTGGTGGCCCCCGGCTGCGACAGGTTCAGATCGCGGGCCGAGTTGTGGAGGTTGCGGGTTTCGATCAGGCTGGCCACAAGCGCCAGTTGCTTGAAACGCAGGCGCGACAGGGTCGCCATGTCAAAGCCGCTCTGCACGCTGAATGTCCTTCGCACTGACGGGCGCCGCGGATCTTTCCAGTCCGGGCCAGGTGCCCCTGAAGAACAGTCTAGCATTCTCATCGGTCGGGATTCGAGCCTTAACTTCGTTGATGAAGGTCCCGATCCGGCCCCATACGGGACCGGATCCTGTCAGTGCCCCCAGCGCAAGACTAGCGGATCAAGCGGGCGCAGCAGGCTGATCAGACGGCTGCGGATATCGGGGTGCAGAGGTTCGATGGGGTGGCGGCAGTATTCGGAACGGATCACGCCCCCTTCGACCATTGCCGCCTTGCATGAGCGCCAGCCGCATTGACGGTTTTCATGGTTCACGGCAGGCAGGATGCGTGCATAATGCGCCACCGCCGCATCGATCCGGCCTGCGTGATATTCGGTGATCACCGGCTTGATCTGATCGACGATCATCCCCGACGTCATCGACCCGGTGGCGCCTGCATCAAGATCGGCCAGCAGGGTGATCGCCTCTTCTCCGTCGAATGGACCTTCGATGGCGTCACCACCCTCGGCGATAAGCGCGCGCAGCTTGTTTGCGGCCTGCGGCACTTCGATCTTGAAGAGTTTCACCATCTCGATCTCGCGCGCCATTCTGACCAGCAGGGGCACAGGCAGATCGACACCCGACATGGGGGCATCCTGGATCATGATCGGAATGCCCACCTCGCCCACGGCCTGAAACTGCTCATAGGTCTGCTTGGGCGAGCCCTTGAGCACCGCACCATGATAGGGCGGCATCATCATCACGATATCCGCACCAAGGTCCTTGGCGAAGCGCGCCCGTTCCACCGCGATCTGCGTGGCGAAATGGCTGATGGTGACGATCACCGGCACCCGGCCCGCCACATGTTCCAGACAGAGCCGCGTCAGCATCGCGCGCTCGTCATCCGCGATCAGGAACTGTTCCGAAAAATTGGCAAGGATGCAGATCCCGTCCGCGCCCTGATCGATCAGGCAGTCAAGAACGCGGCGCATCCCTTCGGTGTCGATGCTGCCGTCGTCGTGAAAGGGTGTTGGCGCAACGGGCCAGATTCCGGCGTATTGGGTCATGGTGCAACATAGCTCGTCTTGACATGGGTATAGAATTCGCGGGCATGGCTGCCCTGTTCGCGGGGGCCATGGCTGGACCCTTTACGCCCGCCAAAGGGCACGTGGTAATCGACGCCAGCCGTAGGCAGGTTGACCATGACCATGCCCGCCTGCGCATGGCGGCGGAAGTGGCTTGCGTGCTTCAGCGATGTTGTGCAGATCCCCGCCGACAGGCCGAATTCCGTGTCGTTGGCCGTGGCAAGGGCCGCGTCATAATCGGCGACACGGATCACGCTGGCGCAGGGGCCAAAGATCTCCTCGCGGCTTGACCGCATGCTGTTGGTGGCACCTGCAAAGATCGCGGGACGCTGGAAATAGCCTGGCCCGTCAAGGGCTTCGCCGCCGCGCACCTCGCAGCCTTCTTCGCGCGCAAGGGCGACATAGCGCAGGTTCTGGTCCAGCTGGCCTTGATCCACCACGGGGCCGATCTGGGTCGCTGGATCCAGCGCATCCCCCACCCTGACGGCGGCTGTTGCGGCACTCAACCTGTCCAGAAACGCATCGTGGATACCGTCAGTCACGATCAGTCGGGATGAGGCCGTGCAGCGCTGCCCGGTCGAAAAGAACGCGCCGTTCACGCAAGCACCGACAGCGACATCCAGGTCGGCGTCGTCCAGAACCACCATCGGGTTCTTGCCGCCCATCTCCATCTGGACCTTCTTGCCCGCTTCCATGCATTGCACGCCGATCCGGCGCCCCGTGGCAACCGATCCGGTAAAGCTGATGGCGTCGATGCCGGGATGTTCCACCATACGCGCACCCACGGTGCTGCCGCGTCCCATCACAAGGTTGAAGACCCCGTCCGGACAGCCCGCATCCTTGAGGATGCTGGCGATTTCCCAGGCGCAGCCGGGTGTCAGGTCCGCCGGCTTCAGGATCACGCAATTGCCGTAGGCCAGTGCGGGTGCGGCCTTCCAGACAGGGATCGCGATGGGAAAGTTCCAGGGCGTGATCAGGCCGATAACACCCAGGGGTTCCCGTTCGACAAGGACCTCGACACCGGGGCGGACCGATTGCACGGCATCGCCGGTCAGGCGCAATGCCTCGCCCGCGAAGAAGCGGAAGATCTGGCCCGCGCGCATGACCTCGCCAATGCCTTCGGCCAGGGTCTTGCCTTCTTCGCGCGACAACAGCCGCCCAAGTTCGTCCTTGCGGGCAAGGATGCGCGCGGCGGCCCCCTCCAGTACGTCATGGCGCAACTGGGGGCTGGCACCGGCCCATCCGGGAAAGGCCGTGCGGGCGGCTTGCACCGCCGCATCCACCATGGCCGCATCGCCCCGCGCATACTGGCCGATGATGTCGGCGGTATCCGAGGGGTTGATGTTGGGCGCGGTGTCGATCCCGGCCAGCCATTCGCCACCGATCAGGTTATGAAACGCGGCCACGGTCATTCCGTGATCTCGAAATGATGCAAATGCTTGTCGGTGATCGTGATGCCAAGTCCTGGCTTGGTCTCATCCAGATCAATAAAACCATCCACCGCATCGGGATCGCCCTCGAAGATGTAATAGAACAGCTCGTTCCCGACCTCGACATCGAAGACGGGGAAGTATTCGCTGATCGGGCAGTTCACGTTCGCCATGGTCAGGTGGTAGTTGTGCATCTGCCCGGCATGCGGGATGACGGGCACCTGGAACGCCTCGGCGATCGCGTTGATCTTCTGCGCCGCCGTGATGCCGCCCACGCGATTGGTGTCATACTGCATCACGCTGACCGCACCCGAGCGGATCAGATCCGCGCAACCGATGACCGAAAATTCATGCTCGCCGCCCGAGATCGGCACGATGTTCATGGCGTTCAGCTCGCGGTAGCCGTTCACGTCGTCGGCGATGACAGGCTCTTCCAGCCACCGGGGCTCATACTTGGCCAGCTTCGGCAGCATGCGCTTGGCGTAATCGAGGTTCCAGCCCATGTAGCATTCCAGCATGATGTCGCGGTCCCAGCCGATCACCTCGCGCACGGCCTCGACCCGCTTGAGGTTCTCGCGCATGCCGGCCATGCCATCCTTGGGACCATAGCCGAACCGCGTCTTGAACCCCTGGTAGCCTGCATCAACGGCTTCTTGCGCCTCGCGCTGCATCTCTTCGATCGAGGCGGCGTAGAGCTTGGAATAATAGACAGGGATCTTTTCCTTGGTGCGGCCGCCCAGAAGCTTGAACACCGGCTTGCCTGTCAGCTTGCCCATCAGGTCCCAGATCGCGATGTCGATGGCGGAAATCGCGGTCATGCCGATCCCCTTGCGCCCCCAGGCATGGCTGCGGCGATACATCTTTTCCCAGATATAGGCGTAATCGAAAGGGTCCTCGCCTATGATCAGCGGGGCAAACCAGTCGTCGATGGCCTTCTTGACCACGGTGGGGGCCAAGGCCGCGTTGCCGATGCCGATGGTTCCGTCTTCGGTTTCCACCTCGCAGGTCAACCACTGGTGAAAGCGGAACGAGGACATGGCATCCCCCTTGATCCACAATGCATCTGACGCATTGGTGCAGAAATTTCCCTGCGGCGGCACGGTCGGGCCGGTCCAGTTCCAGACGCGGGTGCGAACAGATTTGATCTTCATGGGTCAGTCCACTTGTTATGATGATTTGAAGGAACGGGCGCGGCGGCCCATGGTGCTTGCAATGGTCCATGCCGCCCGCATCGGGCCGACATGGGCCTTGCCTTGGCCGCGAATATCGAAGGCGGTGCCATGCGCCGGGGTGGTGATGGGCACGGGCAGACCGCCCTGCACGGTCACCCCCTGCCAGAAGCCAAGCAGCTTGATCGCGATCTGGCCCTGATCGTGATAGAGCGTCACGATGGCATCCAGTTCCTTGGCCACGGCCTTGAGAAAGATGGTGTCCGAGGGATATGGCCCCTCGACCGGCAGCCCCATGGCACGGGCGCGTTCAACGGCGGGGCCGATGATCTCGATCTCTTCCGTGCCGAAATTGCCGTTGTCACCGTTATGCGGGTTCAGCCCGCAGACACCGATCCGGGGGTTTTCATGCCCCGCCTCGCGCAGTGCTGCATGGATCAGGCGCGCGGCTTCGATGATCTTGTCCCCGGTGATCAGGTCGGCCACATCGCGCAGGGCAACATGGCTGGTGACGCGACTGGTCCAGAGGCCTTCCATCACGTTGATCTCGGACACGGTGCCGTTATGGCCCAGACGGTCGGCGAACCAGTGCAACTCGTCCGAATGGGTCATGCCCGCCGCATGCAGCGAGGCCTTGTTGAGCGGCGCGAAGACCAGCGCATCGGCCTGGCCGCGCGCGACCATGTCCAGACCATACCCCAGCGTATCCAGACAGTGCTGCCCACCTGCTGCCGTCGCTTCGGCCCGCGCCCATCCGCCCTTGGGTGCGGCGCGGCCCTTGGCCATGAAAAGCGGCAGATCGGGGGTCTGGCCCAAAGCCGCAGGATCGGTGACACGGCGATACGGGAACTCTGCGCCTGCTATCGCCATGCCGTCCTGCAACTCGGCCTCATCCCCCAGGATCAGCACATGGGCCATGTCGCGCGCCTCGGGATCAGCCAGAAGCCTGGCCACCAGTTCGGACCCGATCCCGGCGGGATCGCCAAGGGTCAGGATCAGGCGGGGTTTTGGATCGGTCATTGCAGATACTCCGTCAGGCCCAGCGATACGAAGGGCACATAGGTGACCAGCAGCAGGATGAAGGCCAGCACCGCGATGAAAGGCAGGTTGGTGCGGGTGGTTTCCCAGATGCCGGCCTTGGCGATGGAACAGGCCGTGATCAGCACCGAGGCCACCGGCGGAGTCTGCTGCCCGATGGCAAGGTTCAGGGTCACGATGATGCCGAAATGGATCGGGTCGATCCCCACCTCGCGCACCAGCGGTAGCACGATCGGCACGACAAGGATGATCGCCGCCGCCCCGTGCAGGAACATGCCAAGCATGAACAAGAGCAGGTTCAGAAGCGCCAGCACGACCCAGGGGTTCGTCGTGAACTCGGTGATCTGCGCGGCCAGTTGCTGCGGCACCTGCGCCTGGGTCAGGAACAGACCAAGGGCTGCGGATGTGGCGACAAGGAACATCACGACGCCGGTCTGGCTGATACCGTCCAGCATGGTCTTGCGCAGGCGGCGCACATCAAGGTCACGGTAGATGAAGAGACCGATCACCAGTGCCGCCAGCACCGCAAGGCCCGCGCCTTCGGTCGCGGTGACAAGACCCGAAAAGATGCCACCCAGGATGATGACCGGCATGGTCAGCGCCCAGAACGCCTCGCGGAAGGTGCGCCAGACGTTGCACAGATCGAAACGCTCGTCGCGCGGCAGGTTGTAGCGGACGGCGAGAAGGTAGGTCACCACCATCAGGAGGAACCCGCCCAGAACGCCCGGCACGATACCGGCGACAAACAGCTTGAGCACCGAGACTTCGGCAATCGCGCCGTAAAGGATCATCGGGATCGAGGGCGGAATGATGATCGCAAGCGATGCCGAGGATGAAGTGATCGCCGCCGCCATGGTGCGGGAATAGCCACGCTTCTTCATCTCGGGGATCAGCACGGTGCCGGTGGCCGCGACATCCGCCACGGCAGAGCCCGATATTTCGGCAAAGACCATCGACACGCCGATATTGACCATGCCCAGGCCACCGCGCACGAAACCGATCAGCGCCGTGACGAAGTTGATCAGCCGCACCGAAATGCCCGAGGTGTTCATGAGGTTGCCCGCAAGGATGAACAGCGGAATGGCAATCAGCGGAAAGGAGGTGGCGCCGGTATAAAGCGCGATCGCCACGTCATAGAGGCTGGAGGTGCCTGACGTCATCAGGAACCCTCCGACGGCGACCAGGCCGATGGACACGGCGATGGGCACGTTGATCATGATGAGCGTGATCAATGCCATGGTGGTCAGAAGAAGGATCATTTCGACTTGTCCTTGTCTTGCCGGATCTCGGCCTCGGCTTCGGCGATGGCATGGGCGATCTCGGCATGTTCGGCGTCGATCCCGGCGGCTGCGTCACGCAGGGCGCGCGGCAAGGTCAGCAGGGTGCCGATGATCATGAGGACAGCCGTCAGCGGGATCACCGCCTGCACGATGTCGAGGGTCAGCCATGGCAGGCTGAGCAACGAGTCATAGGCCGCAACCGCCAGCACGTGATACCCAAACCATGCGATCAGCACGAAGAAGGTCAGCACAAGACCTTCCGACAGCAGCGTCAGGGCGACGGCAAACCGGCGTGGCAACGCGGTGACGAGGCCGCCAAACCCCATGTGCGCCCGCATGAAGACGGCATAGGTCGCGCCGAAATAGGTCAGCCAGGCGAGCAGAACGCTGGCCAGTTCGTCATACCAGCTGGGCGAGGCCCCGAAATAGCGCATGGTGGTCGCGTAGATGACCGCGAAAGTCAGCGCCAGAAGCAAGGCCAGACCGATGGTCTCGACCACGCGCAGAAGCGCCTTTTCGATGAGTGAAAGCATGTTGCAACACCAGGGATGGGCCGACCGGACCAATGTCCGGCCGGCACTTGATGATCGGATCAGTCGGCCAAGGCTTGCGCGCGGCTGACCAGATCGGCCCCGCCGGGAACCTGCGCGGCAAAAGCCTCGTAGACCGGGGCGGAGGCCGCGATGAAGGCGGCCTTGTCGGCCTCGTTCACGGCAACACCCGCAGCCTGCACCTTGGCGACCAGTTCATTGTCGGCTGTTTCGCCCTTCTCCAAGGACCAGTCCTGCACATCGGCGGCCACCGCATCGACGGCGGCACGCACATCATCAGGCAGCCCTTCCCAGACCTTGAGGCCTGTCGTCAGGTAGGTCGGCGAATAGACATGGCCGGTCACGCTGAGGTATTTCTGCACTTCCTGGAAATTCGCGCCGACGATATTGGTCAGCGGGTTTTCCTGGCCGTCCATCGTGCCGGTCTGCAAGGCGACAAACACCTCGGAGAAGGACATGGCGGTCGGGTTTGCGCCCCATTCCTTGAACATCGCGACCCGCCATTCGGACGAGGGGGTGCGGATCTTCAAACCGGCCAGATCGGCAGGCGTGTTGATCGGGCGCGTGTTGTTTGTGATGTGGCGGAAGCCGTTTTCCCAGGTCGAGACGACGTGAAGGCCCTGTTCTTCGGCCTTGGGCGCAAGTTCCTGCCGCACGATCTGGGCGTCGATCGCTTTCAGATGCGCGCGGTCCTTGACCAGGAACGGCATCTCGAACAGGCCGAACTCGGGGGACACGTTGGTCATGATCGAAGAGATCAGGGTGAAGTGCACGGTGCCGAGGCGCAGCTTCTGCATCAGCTCCTTCTCGTCGCCAAGCTGCGCATCGGCGTAGAATTCGATCTTGTGGGCGTCACCCAGCTTGGCCTGCAACTCCTCGGCAAAGCGTGCAGCGCTCTGACCTTGCAGGCTGTTGGATGCGGCGCCGACGGCCACGATATAGGTATCGGCCATGACGGGAGCCGCACCGATCGAGGCGACGGCGAAGATCAGGCCTGCAGACAGGCCTTTCGTGACATGAAACATGGGTTTTCCTCCTCCAGACAGAGCCTCCGCGCCCGTGGCCCGGGGTCTCTCGAGAGAAGGGTTAGTGTATGCTCGGCGTCGCGACTAATGGAAAGGCCTGATCCTTCAATAACCAAATGGCATCACGGCGGCTGTCGCTCTGTCACTTCGTGATTGGGGCTGAACCACACCAAATGGACGCGGTTGGCAGGGAATGGGTCGCAAATTCCGACGCCCCCGACCGATCCGGGTGATAGGGTCATTCAAGAAAATGGCCGACAGCCCTGTGAAGGTCAATCTGCCGCCAACAGGAAGCAAGAGACGCGAACGAATGAAAAGGTTTGGCCTTGATGCGACGGATATTCGCATCCTCAGTGCGATGCAGCAGCATGGGCCGCTGAGCAAGACAAGGCTTGCCGAGATCGTCAATATCTCGCCCACACCGTGCTGGGCGCGGCTTGACCGGCTCAAGGCGGCTGGCTTCATCAAGGGATATCACAGCGATATCGCATTGGGGCAGATCGGCGACTTCGTGCAGGTCATCGTGACCGTCTCGTTGACCCATCACAGAACCGCCGATTTCGACCGGTTCGAGGCCTTCGTCAAAGCCCATGACGAATTCACCGAATGCATCGCGACAGGTGGCGGCATGGATTACGTGCTCAAGGTCATCTGCCCCAGTCTGGCCCTGTTCCAGACGCTGATGCAGGCGATGCAGGATGCCGAGATCGGGGTCGACCGCTACATGACCTACATCGCGACTCGCAGCGTCAAGGCAAGCCGGCCCAACCTTGCCAAACTGGCCGCGCATGCCGGCCGATAAGGCCGCGCGACCGAACGGTTTGCATTCTGCCCAAAAAACGGCCCGTTCGGTCTGAAGTCTGGATTTCTTTGGTCCACATTCGCGCCGGGTTCGCCCGTAGGTTTTCGCCAGTTTCAGTCTGTCCCCGGCCCTGTCGCCGGCGACGCAAAAAGGGCGAAAAAGATGACATCAGACGGCTTCGGTTTTGGCACGCAGATCCGTAAATCCCCCTATTTCGAGGCCACGGTCCGTTGGGGGGCAAAAGGGTTTTCCGTCTATAACCACATGTATATCCCGCGCGATTTCGGCGACCCGGAACAGAATTTCTGGAACCTTGTAAATGACGCCATCCTGTGCGACGTGGCTGTCGAGCGCCAGGTCGAGATCACCGGCCCGGATGCCGCAAGGTTCGTCCAGATGCTGACGCCGCGCGACCTGTCGAACATGGCGGTGGGGCAGTGCAAATACGTGCTGATCACCAATGCCGAGGGCGGGATCCTGAACGATCCGATCCTGCTGCGCCTGGCGGAAAACCATTTCTGGATCTCGCTTGCCGATAGCGACATCCTGCTGTGGGCGCAGGGCGTGGCGGTGCATTCCGGCCTTGATGTCACCATTGGCGAGCCCGATGTGTCGCCCCTTCAGTTGCAGGGCCCCAAATCGGGCGAAATCATGCAGGCCCTCTTTGGCGACAGCATCATGGACCTGAAATACTACTGGCTGCGCGAGGTCGATCTGGATGGGATTCCGCTGATCGTCTCGCGCACGGGCTGGTCCAGCGAACTGGGCTACGAGATCTATCTGCGCGACAGCGCCCATGGCGACGCGCTGTGGGAACGCATCATGGCAACCGGGATGGCGTTCGGGCTGAAACCCGGCCACACCTCGTCGATCCGCCGGATCGAAGGCGGCATGCTGTCCTATCACGCCGATGCGGATATCAACACGAACCCCTATGAGCTGGGTCTGGACCGCCTGGTGAACCTCGACATGGAGGCCGATTTCATCGGCAAGGCCGCGCTGCAGCGCATCCAGCAGGAGGGTGTCACCCGCAAGCAGGTCGGCCTGATCATCGATTGCGCACCGATGCAGGGCCCCAACACCACCTTCTGGCCCATCCACAAGGACGGCATCGCTATCGGCAAGGTCACGTCAGCGGTCTATTCGCCGCGGCTGGACAAGAACATCGCACTGGCCATGGTTGCCGCGGATCACGCCCATATCGGCTTGGAGATCGAGGTGATCACCCCGTCCGGCCCCACAGCCGCCACTATCGTCGAGCGTCCCTTCTTCGACCCCAAGAAGAAGCTTGCTGCGGCATGATTGCATCTTTGATTTGAGGAACCGCGTGATGTCCGCCCTTTCGATCTCGTTGCACTGGCACCGCAGCGAAGCTGCGCTGGAACCCGGCCAGTATGCGAACGCGCATACGGTCCAGTTCAACGATCGCTACGACCTGCAGGTCGACGCCGCCCCGGACTGGGGCGGCGCGGCCGAGAACACCAACCCCGAACAGGCCCTCGCATCGGCCCTGTCCAGCTGCCACATGATGACATTTCTGGCGCTTGCCGCGAAAGCGGGCTGGCCGGTGGCCAGCTATCACGATCACGCCGAGGCCCATCTGGGCAAGAACGCCAGGGGACAGATGTCCGTCACCCGCATCGACCTGCACCCGGTTGTCCGCTTCGACACCGGTTTCGCGGTTGACGACGCGGCGCTGGCGCAGATGCAGGACCGTGCCCACCGGTACTGTTTCATCGCCAACACGCTGGCCGACAGCGTCGAGATCAACATCCTCTGAACCGCGCCACAGGAGCCGCCTTCATGACCGAACAAACCATCTTGCTGCGCGAACAGGACGACGCGGGCATCCTGCGCCTGACCCTTAACGACACGGCAAGGCGCAATGCCCTGTCCGAGGCGATGCTGGGCGAACTGGGTGCGGCCTTCATCGCCGCAGGTCAGGACCCCGGCGTGCGCGTGATCATCCTGGCGGCGACCGGGCCTGCCTTCTGCGCGGGCCATGACCTCAAGGAAATGACGGCGGGCCGTGCCGGGCCTGCAGGTGGCAAAGCCTATTTTGCGAGGATCATGGCCATGTGTTCCGGCGTCATGCAGGCGATCGTCCATTGCCCCAAGCCCGTGATCGCAGAGGTTGCCGGCATCGCGACGGCGGCAGGCTGTCAGCTGGTCGCCAGCTGCGATCTGGCGATTGCCGCCGACACCGCGCAATTCAGCACACCAGGCGTGCATATCGGGCTGTTCTGCTCGACCCCGATGGTGGCCCTGTCGCGCAATGTGGCGGACAAGCACGCCATGGAAATGCTGCTGACCGGGGACATGACATCGGCCGTCCGCGCTGCCGAGATCGGGCTGGTCAACCGCGCCGTGCCACCCGAGGACCTGCGGGATGCGACGATGCAGATGGCGCGCAAGATCGCCGGCAAATCCAGCATGACCCTGGCGACAGGCAAGCGCGCCTATTACGCGCAGCGGGACATGCCTTTGGCGCAGGCCTATGCCTATGCCTCCAGCGTGATGGTCGACAACATGCTTGCGCGGGACGCCGAAGAAGGTATCGGCGCCTTCATCGAAAAACGCGCAGCCCAATGGCAGGATGCCTGATCCGATGGATGCCAACCCCTACAACACCGACCTGGACCGAAATCCCGCGAACCACCAGCCGCTGACGCCGCTGGGGTTTCTGGAACGGGCGGCGACCGTCTTTCCAGACCATACGGCCATCATTCACGGCAGTCTGCGACGCAGCTATGCCGACTTCTATTCACGCGCGCGGCAACTGGCCTGTGCGCTTGCGGGACAGGGCACCCGGCGCGGCGATACGGTATCGGTCCTGTTGGCAAACACACCCGCCATGCTGGAATGCCATTACGGCGTGCCCATGTGCGGCGCGGTCCTGCATGCGATCAACACCCGGCTGGATGCCGCCATCATCGCCTTTCAGCTTGACCATGCCATGGCGAAGATCGTGATCGTCGATCGGGAATTCCTGCCCCTGATGCAAGAGGCGCTGGCGCTGGCGACGGTAAGCCCGCTGCTGATCCGCTATGACGACCCCATGTTCGACGCGACGCCAGTGCATGACGGTTTGCCCGAGTACGAGGCGTTTCTGTCCACCGGCGATCCCGATTTTGCCTGGCTCATGCCCACGGACGAATGGGATGCCATTTCGATCAACTACACCTCCGGCACGACCGGGGACCCCAAGGGCGTGGTCTCGCATCATCGGGGGGCCTATCTTCTGGCGCAGGGCAACGCGCTGACAACCTCGATGCGCAAACACGCGGTCTATCTGTGGACCCTGCCGATGTTTCACTGCAACGGCTGGTGCTTTCCCTGGACGCTGTCCGCGATCATCGGCACCCATGTCTGCCTGCGACAGGTGAGGGCGGATCAGATATGGAACGCCCTTGCCGATCACGGCGTCACGCATCTTTGCGGCGCGCCGATCGTCATGTCTCTGATGATCGGGGCCCCCGAGGCGGCAAAACGGCCCCTCGCGCACACGGTGCAGTTCTTCACCGCCGCCGCCCCACCGCCCGAGACATTGCTGGCCGACATGAAAACCGCGGGTTTCGATGTGACGCATCTCTACGGTTTGACCGAAACCTACGGCCCGGCCGTCGTCAACGACTGGCACGCGGGCTGGTCCGATCTGCCGGGTCCGGCACAGGCGAAACTGAAATCCCGCCAGGGCGTACGCTACCTGCCGCTGGAGGGGCTGGCCGTGCTCGATCCCGACACGATGCAGCCCGTGCCGCGCGATGGCCTGACCATGGGCGAGGTGATGTTTCGCGGCAATGTCGTGATGAAGGGCTATTTCCGCAATCCGAAGGCCACGCAAGAGGCCTTTGTCGGCGGCTGGTTCCATTCCGGCGATCTGGGTGTGATGCATCCTGACGGTTACATCCAGCTCAAGGATCGGTCGAAGGACATCATCATTTCGGGTGGCGAGAACATCTCGTCCATCGAAGTCGAAGAGGCCCTTTACCGGCATCCGGCCGTGGCCGTCGCGGCCGTCGTCGCCATGCCGCATGAAAAATGGGGCGAGACACCTTGCGCCTATATCGAAGTCGCGCCGGGTCAGCATCTGGATGCCGATCTGCTGCAACAATGGTGCCGCGAACAGCTGGCCCCCTACAAGGTGCCCGGACGGTTCATCTTCATGCCGATTCCGCGAACCTCGACCGGCAAGATCCAGAAATTCGCCCTGCGCGAACGCCTGGTGACACCCCAGGCTTGAAAGGTCCGCATTCGGCAGGGGGCTGATCTGCCCCCTACCCCCCTGCCGCCATACGGCCAGCGGCGGCAGGGCTGACCGCGCTGACGCAAGGGTTCCAGGCGGCAATTCAGACCTTGGTAGGATCATTGATCCTACTTTTCGTTCTGCCCCCGATCTTCGCCTTCCCGCAGATTGAGGCCTGAAGCCTTCGATCAAAGTCATTTGGAACGGAAAGATCCCATGCTGGACACACAAAGCGTGACCCCGAGCCCCTGCAAGAATTGCGGACAATGCCGACAGGTGCCGTTCCAGATAAATTGTGCGCCTGAGGGCCGGGGGATGCCGGTGGACTATTCGGCCCAGCTGGATCAGGCGATCAACAACCTGCACAAGGAAGGCCGCTACCGCACCTTCATCGACATCGACATCGAGCGTCAGCGCGGGCATTTTCCGCATGCGGTCT
>LXYH01000026.1 GCA_001650895.1 Rhodobacteraceae bacterium EhC02 | reverse complement strand
CATGTAGACAGTGCCGACCATTGGTGAGGTCACGGCACCCGGCAGCGTGGCGGGATCCTGCGTCGCGGCAGCGGCGGGCGCGGCGGCGGCGGGGGCAGCCGGGGCGGGGGCTGCCGCATACTGGATCGGTGCCGCCGGGGCGGCATAGGTCACCTGGGGGGCTACGCGGCTGACGCGGACATTCAGGCTGTCATCCTCGCCATATTCGCGCATCACTTCCAGCTCGGTCAGGTCATTCTCGCGCAGCAGTTCCGCAAGGGCCTGAATGAAGGCAACGTCGCTGTCATGGTTCTTCTTCGTCATATTGTCCTCGACCGGTTTTGACAGGGCTGCAAGGGGTTCGGCCAGCGGCCGACCCTGCGCTATTCTGACCCGCTTATAGGTCATCGTGCCGTCAGGGAAAAGCGGCCAATTCGCATGCCACGCCCCTGTGAAGTGGCAGGCAGATCCCACCCGCCCGCGATCTGCACGATTGCACCGCGCACGCCTTGGTGCTTTTCTGCCCCTGTCAGGGGAGGACGGTGATGAATATTTCCATCTGGTTGATGCGCCAGGCGCAGGTGCATGGGGACCGTCCGGCCCTGTTTCTGGGCGCCGACTGCGTGGCGGATTATGGCCAGTTCCATGCGCAGGCGGCGGCAGTGGCCGGCTGGCTGGACGCGCAAGGCCTGCGCCAGGGCGATCGCGTGGCCCTATTCATGAAGAACCGACCCGAATTCCTGATACTGCTTTACGGGATCTGGATGGCCGGGGCCGTGGCTGTTCCCGTGAATGCCAAGTTGCACGGGCGCGAGGCGGCCTGGATCGCGGTCGATGCCGGGGCGCGCCTGGCTTTCGCCTCGCCCGGCCTTGCCGATGATCTGGCGCAGGCCCTTTCGCAGGAAGGGGGGGATGCCCGTGTGATCCTGGCGGATCCCGACGGGTTGGCGGATGTGCTGGCCCATGACCGGCAGACCGTGCCTTGCCCGCTGGCACCGCAGGATCTGGCATGGCTTTTCTACACATCCGGCACGACGGGGCGGCCCAAGGGCGTGATGATCACCCATGGCATGCTGTCGGCCATGTGCCTGTCCTATCTGGCCGATGTGGATCAGGCCGGCCCCGAGGATGCAGCCCTCTATGCGGCCCCTCTCAGCCACGGGGCGGGGCTTTATGCGCTGGTGCATGTGCTGGTGGGGGCGCGTCATGTCTGCCCCGACTCGGGCGGTTTCGATCCGGCGGAAATCCTTGATCTGGCCGCGCATCACGGACGCATCCACATGTTCGCGGCCCCCACGATGATCAAGCGGATGACCGCATTTGCCCAGTCGCAGGGGCGGGACGGTGCTGGATTGCGCACCATCGTCTATGGGGGCGGGCCGATGTACGTGGCCGATATCGTCGAGGCGGTCGAAGTCTTCGGGCCGGTCTTCGTGCAGATCTACGGCCAGGGCGAATGCCCGATGAGCATTACGGCGCTGTCGCGTGCGGATGTGACGGATCGCAGCCACCCGGCATGGCGTGCCCGGCTGGGATCGGTGGGGCGCGCGCAATCGGTGGTCGAGGTCAAGATCGGCGACGAGACCGGCGCGGCACTGGCGCCGGGGCAGATCGGCGAGATCATGGTGAGGGGCGCGACGGTAATGCCGGGCTATTGGCGCAACCCCGCAGCGACCGCGAAGACCATCCAGGATGGCTGGTTGCGCACCGGGGACATGGGGGTTCTGGACGCCGCGGGATATCTGACGCTGCATGACCGCAGCAAGGACATGATCATCTCGGGCGGCACGAACATCTACCCCCGCGAGGTCGAGGAGGCCCTGTTGACCCATCCCGACCTGCACGAGGTTTCGGTCGTGGGACAGCCCGACCCGGAGTGGGGCGAGATCGTCATGGCCTTCGTCGTGCCAAGGGCTGGGGCAGTCCTCGATCATGCCGCGCTGGATGCGCATTGCCTGGCGCAGATTGCCCGGTTCAAGCGGCCCAAGGCCTATATCGTGCTGTCCGAACTGCCCAAGAACAATTACGGCAAGGTCTTGAAGACCGCGCTCAGGGAACGGCTGGCGGGGTCATCGCTGCGGGTTCTCGCCTGACCCTGGTCTGGTGGGCGTTGTAAATTCCACTTCGCGCCGCTTGAAAATAATGTAAATATGTCGGGATTGCTGATGCTTGGAAGGTCAAGCTTCAGCGGTCCCACCATGGCCAAGCAAGGGTGCCTGAACGATGCCGCAGCGACAACTGACCGGTGGGCGGATCCGCGAACGGCGCATCGCGCTGGGGCTGCGCCAGGCGGATCTGGCGCGCGATGTGGGCATCTCGGCCTCTTACCTGAACCTGATCGAACACAGCCGCCGCCGGATCGGTGGCAAGCTGCTGCTGGACCTGTCGGCCGCGCTGGGGGTCGAGCCTTCGGCGCTGACGGAAGGGGCCGAGGCTGCGCTGATCGCCACGCTACGCGATGCCGCGACGGCAGCACCGGGCGTCCGGCCCGAAATCGACGGGATCGAGGATCTGGCCGCGCGCTTTCCCGGCTGGGCCGAGGTACTTGCCGAACGCCACCGCCGTGTCCTGTCGCTGGAACGCACGGTCGAACAGTTGTCGGACCGGCTGACCCATGACCCCTACCTCGCGGCCTCGATGCACGAGGTCCTGTCCACCGTCACGGCCATCCGCTCTACGGCGGCGATCCTGGTCGACCCGCGCGAGATCGAGCCGGAATGGCGCGACCGTTTTCACCGTAATATCAACGAGGATGCAGCGCGCCTTGCCGAAAGCGCGCAGGCGCTGGTGGGATACATGGATGGCGCGGGCAAGGCCGATGCGGCGCTCAGCTCGCCCCAGGACGAGATGGAGCGCTTCCTGACGGCGCGCGCCCATCACTTCGCGGAACTGGAGGCCGAGGATCCTTTGCCGGACGGCACGATCGATGCCCTGATCGACACGGCCGAGGCATTGCAATCGGCATCGGCCAAGACGCAGGGGCGCGCTTATCTGGAACGATACCGCAGCGATGCCCTGCGCCTGCCGCTGGCCCGGCTGCATGACGCAAGGGCACAGGCAGGGTCCGATGATGCCGCATCCGATCCGCTTTTCCTTGCCGCGCGCCTTTCGGTCGATCCGGCCACGGTGATGCGCCGGCTAGCCTGCCTGCCGCAGGACCCCGAGGCCGGCGGGCAGACGGGTCCGGTGGGTCTTGTCAGTTGCGATGCCTCGGGCACGCTGCTGCTGCGCCGCCCGATCGAGGGCTTCGCCCTGCCGCGCTTTGGCGCCGCCTGTCCGCTCTGGCCGTTGTTCGCCGCGCTCAATCGCCCGATGACGCCGATTCGCCGAACCCTGCGCCAAAGCGGCCAGCACGGGCGCCGGTTTCGCACCTTCGCCATCGCGCAACCTGTCGGGCAGACCGAATACAACACCGAACCCCTGTTCGAGGCGCATATGCTGATCCTGCCACTGGCCCAGGACAGCGTGGCACCGCGCGGGCCGGCCCAGGCCGAGGGGCCGGACGCTCCGCGCGAGGTTGGCGTCAGTTGCCGGATCTGTCCGGCCGAGGCCTGTCCGGGGCGGCGCGAACCGTCGATCCTGACAGATGGGTTTTGACAGGATGCCGCCCAGCGACGATAGTCGAGCAAGGCTTTGCCGTATCACCCAGCAGGACGGGCGATGCGGTGGCCGAACCGCTACATTCCAGGGGAGGGGAAAGTGGCATGTCGAAGCGAGTGCTGATCATCGAGGATGAGCCGAACATCATCGAGGCGATAAGTTTCATCCTGTCGCGCGACGGCTGGCATGTGGACAGCCATTCCAACGGTCATGACGCGGTATCGGTCGTGCGGGCGCGGGCACCTGACCTGGTGATCCTGGACGTGATGCTGCCGGGGCGAAGTGGCTACGAGATCCTGACCGACCTGCGCGCCCAGCCCGAAACCCGGGACCTGCCGGTTCTGATGCTGACCGCGCGTGGCCAGGCCCGCGACCGCGAACTGGCTGAACGCGCGGGGGCCAGCCGCTTCATGACCAAGCCTTTTTCGAACGCCGATGTGATCGAGGCGCTGAACGCGCTGGTGGCGCGATGAAGGACAAGTCCATCCCGCTGTTTCTGGAGCGGCGCAGCTATCGCCAGAGACGCCTGATGGATGCGGCGCGTTTGCTGCCGCTTCTGGGGGCGCTGTTGTGGATGGTGCCTTTGCTCTGGCCCCGCACGCAGACGGTGCAAAGTGCTGATGCGGCGGCGGTGTCGACCTCAAGCGCGATCCTCTACATGTTCGCGGTCTGGATCTTCCTGGCCCTCGCGGCGCTGTTCCTGTCGGTCATGCTGGATACAAAGGCCGAGGCACAGGACAGCAGGGACGACTAGGGCCGGCGCATGGCAACCCTCAATATCCTGATCGCGGTTTGCCTGGGCTATGTGGCGATGCTGTTCGCGGTGGCCTTCATGGCAGAACGCGCCGCGCTCAGGGGGCGGGGCAACTGGCTGCGCTCACCCTGGATCTACACGCTGTCGCTGTCGATCTATTGCACCGCCTGGACCTTTTACGGGGCGGTGGGCTATGCCGCGCGCTCGGGACTTGAGTTTCTGACGATCTACCTTGGCCCCACGCTGATCATGGTCGGCTGGTGGTGGGCGCTGCGCAAGATGGTGCGGATCGGGCGCACGCAGCGCATCACATCGGTCGCGGATCTGATCTCGTCGCGCTATGGCAAGTCCGGCGTGCTGGCGGTCTGTGTGACGCTGCTGGCCGTGGTTGGGATCACCCCCTATATTTCCTTGCAGCTGCAGTCTGTTACGCTGTCTTTTTCAAGCTTTGCCGTCAGTGATGCCGAAGGGGCGGAACTGATCGCGACCTATGATACGGCGCTTTGGGTGGCGGTCGGGCTGGCGCTGTTCACCATCCTGTTCGGCACGCGCAACCTGGATGCCAACGAACGTCATCACGGCGTGGTCATGGCCATCGCCGTCGAGGCGGTGGTCAAGCTTTTCGCGCTGATCGCCGTCGGTGTCTTCGTGGTCTGGGGGCTGGCGGGCGGGGTCGGCCCGATGATGGAACGGATCGACGCCTCGCAGATAGGCCAATGGCAGGTGGACGGGGGGCGCTGGGTCGGGCTGACCCTGTTGTCTGCCGCGGCCTTCCTGACACTGCCGCGCATGTTCCAGGTGCTGGTCGTCGAGAATGAGGACGAAGGCCATCTGCGCACGGCGGCCTGGGCCTTTCCGACCTACCTGATGCTGATGAGCCTTTTTGTGGTGCCCATCGCGGTCATTGGGCTGGAACTGATGCCGCCGGGGTCCAACCCGGATCAGTTCGTGCTGACCGTGCCGTTGTCGCAGGGGCGCGACGGCCTGGCGATGCTGTCCTTCCTTGGCGGGTTCTCCTCGGCGACATCGATGGTGATCGTGGCGGCCATCGCGCTGGCGACGATGGTGTCCAACCACATCGTGATGCCGATCTTCCTGCGTCTGACACAAGGCGGGGCAAGCGGTCCGTCGGACGTGCGCCATGTGGTGATCCTGGCACGGCGCATGTCGATCGGCGTGGTGCTGGCACTGGGGTATCTCTACTACAAGGTCTCGGGCGGCGGCACTGCGCTGGCGGCGATCGGGCTGGTGTCTTTCGCCGGGCTCGCGCAGCTTCTGCCGGCGATGATCGGCGGCATCTTCTGGCGTGGGGCCACGCGCAACGGGGCCCTGGCGGGCCTGCTGGTCGGTTTCGCGATCTGGGCCTGGTCGCTTCTGTTGCCGCAGTTCGGTGGTGGCGCCCTGTCGCCCGGCGTGATGGAGCAGGGGCCATGGGGCATCGCCTGGCTGCGCCCCGAGGCAATGTTCGGGATCGAAGGTGTGGACCCGCTGCTGCATGCCGCGCTCTGGTCACTGTCGCTGAACGCGCTTGTGTTCGTCGTGGTCTCGCTGATCAGCTTCCCCTCGCCGCTGGAGCGGCTGCAGGGCGCGCAATTCGTCAATATCTTCGAGCATTCCAGCAATCCGCAAAGCTGGTCCGGCGGGATCGCGCAATCCGAGGATCTGATGATCATGGCGCAGCGTATCCTTGGCCCGGCCGAGGCGCAGAGCTTCTTTCAGACCGAAGCCGCGCGGCAGGGTCTGGCGGGCTACCTGCCTGAACCCACACCGGATTTCCTGGCCCGGCTGGAGCGCGAGCTGTCCGGCGCTGTCGGTGGTGCCACCGCCCATGCGATGGTGGCGCAGATCATGGGCGCGGCCACGGTCTCGGTCGAGGATCTGCTGGCCGTGGCCGACGAGACCGCGCAGATGATGGAATATTCAAGCCAGCTCGAGGCGAAATCCAGCGAACTGACCCGCACCGCGCGGCAGTTGCGCGCCGCCAATGAAAAGCTGACCCAGCTTTCGGTGCAGAAAGACGCGTTTCTCAGCCAGATCAGTCATGAATTGCGCACGCCCATGACCTCGATCCGGGCGTTTTCGGAAATCCTGCGCGATGCCGACGGTCTGCAGTCGAAGGATCTGACCCGCTATGCCTCGATCATCCATGCCGAGGCGATCCGACTGACCCGGCTGCTGGATGACCTGCTGGATCTGAGCGTTCTGGAAAACGGACAGGTCAGCCTGAACATCCGCGAGGGGTTGCTGTCCGATGTCATCAGCCATTCCATCGCTGCCACCGGCACGGACATGCATGCGCTGCGCGTGCGCCGGGTCGGTCCGGCCTCGGAGGTCATGTTGAACACGGATCTTGACCGGCTTGCACAGGTCTTCATCAACCTGATCGCCAATGCGCAGAAATATTGCGACGCGGACCGGCCCGAACTGACGATCGAGGTGAACCGCCGCGGCGGGCGGATCATCGTCGATTTCATCGACAACGGATCGGGCATTCCGCCAGAGTCCCAAAGCATGGTGTTCGAGAAATTCTACCGCGTCGCCGACCGGCAAGCCGGTGGTGCCGGGCTGGGGCTTGCCATCTGCCGCGAGATCATGGCCCGCCTCGGCGGCACGCTGGGCTATCTTCCGGGGCAGGGCGGTGGCGCTTTCCGGGTCAGCCTGCCCGCCGCGCAGCGCATGGCGGCGCGATAGGCCGAAAATCCGCGCCGGTTAAGCAAATCGCAACCCTCCCGCAGCTATACCCGTTGCATGAACCCGCAGAAGCGGTGGCGGAGGCGATGATCGGTACAGCAACAAATGCAGGTTTGCGCCGCAAGGCCAGGATGGCGCGGGACGAACATCAGTCGCGCGCGATGTCGCCGCAGCGCGCCTTGCGGCTGGCCTTGGAAAAGACCGCGGATGAAGACCTGTCGCTGGCCCTGACCGCCGCCTCCTGCGAGCGGTCCAAGACGGATCATGCCGGGCTGATCGCCTTGATCCCGGATGCGATGCTGCTGATCCTGATCGATGGCCCCGAAGGCGCGACCGGGGTCATGGCGTTGGACGGGGCGATATTGTCCTCGCTGATCGAGGTGCAGACCATGGGGCGGGTGTTGACCCGGCCAGCCCCGGACCGGCCGGTGACGCGCACGGATGCCGCGCTGGCGGCACCTTTGGTGGACGGGGTGCTGACGCGGGCCACGGGCCATCTGTCAGAGCATCCTGATCGCCACTGGGCCTGTGGCTATCGGTTCGGCGCCATGATCGAGGATCGGCGCAGCCTTGGCCTGGCGCTGACAGCCCCTGATTGCCCGCAGTACCACGTCTTTCGCCTGCCGCTGGACATCGGGCCGGGCATCCGCACGGGCGAGGTGCTTTTGGCGCTTCCGCTGCGGCCCGATCCTGCCCTGGCCGCAGCGCCCGAACCCGCCGACCCCTCGCGCCAGTTGCAGGACAGGGTGCTTGCGGCCCCGGCGCGGCTGGATGCGGTCCTGTGTCGTCTGCATCTGCCGCTTTCGGCGATCCGCGCCTTGTCGGTGGGTGATGTGCTTGCTTTGCCGCCCGACGCGATGCGGGAAATCTCGATCGAGGTGGCGGGCGCGCGGCGGCTGGCGACGGCGCGGCTGGGCAAGCTGGACGGGTTGCGCGCACTCAGGCTGAACCCCTCGGGTCAGGGGCAGGGGGCTGTCATGCTGGACGATCCCGACGGGTTCGATACGGAAGCAAAGCCGACACTGTCCATGGCGCTGACCGCAGCAGTGCCGGATCCCGTGGCCCCGCCTTCGCGACTGGCGGCCCGGCAACCTGCGGCAGGCAATCCGCCGGCCGAGGCACTTGATGCAGCGATGACCCCGCCCGCGTTTCAGGAGGATCTGATGTCGCTGACCCAGGAAGAAGACGACCCGTTCCAACAGGTCGCCTTGTCATTCGGCGAAGGCCCCGCCGCCGCCTGAGGCGTGGGGGGCTTGCCCGGCCTTGCTTGCCCGGCCTTGCTGGCCCGGCCTTACAGGCCGCCGCGTTCCGCGATCGCGTCAAGCTGCGGGCGAAGCCCGGCCAGATCGTACCCGGCCTGCGCCGTGGCCTGCATGATCTGGTCCACCGGCAGGTGACCCGCCTGGCCCAGCGACCACACCACGGAACAGCGCGTGCCCGAGGCGCAATAGGCCAGAACCGGGCCAGTTGCGCCCGCGATCAGGTCGCGCTGCATCGCGACACGGTCCTGTGTCATGGTCTGATGCGTGAGCGGCAGCGCATGAAACGCAAGCCCTGCGGCGGCCGCGGCCTCGGCCATCACGGCCGCCTGATGCGAGGGGGGAACCTCCTCGTCGGGGCGGTTGCAGATAAGGGTCGTGAATCCCGCCGCCTTGATCGCCGCGATATCCTCGGGGTCGATCTGCGGCGAGACGGCGTAGCGGGGTGTGATCTGACGAATATCCATGATCTCGCTTTATTCCGCAGGAACGGTCCTGTCCAGCGTGACGCGCAGCCGCGGCGCCAGCGCCATGCCTGCCAGCATCGCTGCGGCAAAGACCCAATGCCAGAGCCCGCCATAGGACAGCGATGCGATCGATGGACCGGGGCACAGCCCGGCCAGCCCCCAGCCCGCGCCGAACATGGTCGACCCCAGCACAAGGTTGCGGCTGACCCTGGGGTCTTGCGGTTCCGGGAAGGTCCCGCCGACCAGCGGCTTGCGTCCCGGCACCAGGCGCCAGGCGATGGCCATCGGGATGATCGCGCCGCCCATCACGAAGGCCAGCGTCGGGTCCCAGTCGCCGAAGACATCCAGCCAGCCCTGAACCTTGGATGTATCGGTCATGCCGGAAACGAACAGGCCCGCGCCAAACAGCCCGCCCGCGATGAATGCATAGAGAAGCCGCATCAGATCACCCCCAGCAAATGGCGGAAGAACACGACCGTCAGGCCGCCCGCAAGGATATAGAAGACGGTGGCGACGATGCCGCGCAGGCTGAAGCGCGAGATGCCGCAGACCCCATGCCCCGAGGTGCAGCCATTGGCCAGCCGTGTGCCCGCGCCCACCAGCAGACCCGCCGCGATGATCACGGCCGGATTGCTCGAAACATGCGTGTCGACATGGCCGTAAAGCGGATAAAGCAGGATCGGCAGCAGGATGACCCCCGCCAGAAACATCAGCCTTTCGGTCGCGGTGCTGCGCCCGCTGCCATCCACAAGGCCGCCGATGATGCCGCTGGCCCCCATGATGCGGCCATTGGCCAGCAGATAGACGGCCCCTCCGGTCCCGATGAGCAATCCGCCCACAAGGCCCCAAATCCAATCCTGTTCCATTATCGTCCTGTCCTGTTGGTTCGCGGTGAAACGCTCCGGTCGCGATCTTGCGCCGCGTCCGGATGGGTGGTCAAAGCTTGTTGATCGGCACTTTCAGAAACACATCGCCCTTTTCATCCGCAGGCGGCATCTGCCCTGCGCGCATGTTCACCTGCAGCGAGGGGATGATCAGCTTGGGCATGGCCAGCTGGGCATCGCGCGCATCGCGCATCTTGACGAAACTGTCGCGGTCCTTGCCGGCGCCCACATGGATATTGCCGGTTTTCTGCGCCGCCACAGTGGTTTCCCAGGCATATTCATCCCGTCCCGGCGCCTTGTAGTCGTGGCACACGAAAATCCGCGTTTCATCCGGCAGGGCCAGGATCTTCTGGATCGAATTGAACAGCACCTCGGACGAGCCACCCGGAAAATCGCAACGCGCCGTGCCGAAATCCGGCATGAACAGCGTGTCGCCCACGAAGGCGGCGTCACCGATGACATAGGTCAGGCAGGCGGGCGTATGACCCGGCGTGTGCAGCACGTCGCCGCGCATCTGCCCGATCATGAAGCTGTCGCCTTCCTCGAACAGGCGGTCGAACTGGCTGCCGTCGCGCTGGAACTCGGTCCCTTCGTTGAAGACCTTGCCGAAAGTGTCCTGCACGACCTTGATGCGATCGCCGATGCCGATCTTGCCGCCGACCCGTTCCTGGATATAGGGCGCCGCGGACAGGTGATCGGCATGGACATGGGTTTCCAGCAGCCATTGCACGTCCAGCGCATGGGCGCGCACATAGGCGATCACCTCATCGGCCGAGCGCGTATCGGTGCGCCCGGAAGCATAGTCGAAATCCAGCACGGAATCGATGATGGCGCAGGCGCTGCCGGATGGGTCCTTCACCACATAGGAGACGGTATTGGTGGCTTCGTCGAAAAAGGCCTTGACCTCAGGTGTCATGAACATGTCCTCCATTTTGCGAAACATATATTGTGATCTGCATGTGTATCAAGGCCTATGTCCATCCTACCCCCGGCCTTGCCGCCTTGCGTGACGGTTTCCCGCGCGTTCACCCGCTTGGGGCGATGGGTTTGACCTGCATCAATGTTGATGTGACGCCCCGGTGACAGAGTGACAAGGGAGAAGGGAGACTCGCGAATGAAAACACCTCAAGACCGCCGTGCCACGCTGCTCAAGCGCCTGTCCGAACTGGATAGCCGTCTTCACGCGATCGAGGCAGAGCTGGACCAGCCCCATACCAAGGACTGGGATGACATGGCCATCGAGACCGAGGGCGATCAGGTTCTCGAACGCCTTGGCCGGAGTGGGCTGGACGAGATCCGGCGCATCATGGCGGCGCTTCAGCGGATCAGATCGGACGATTATGGCATCTGCACCCTCTGTGGCGCGCAGATCTCGGAAGAGCGTCTGGATGTCCTGCCGGCGACACCCTTCTGCAAGGCCTGCGCGGCCGATCACTGAAACCACCCTGAAAAGGAGCTTTGCATGACCGAACAGCTGCCAAAGGAAATGCTGCAGCCGATCACCCAGCTGGAGGCCCTGATCCGCGCGACGCCGGAAGCCGAGCGCGCGCAGTTGCAGGGCGACCTGCACAGGCTGTGTGAACGGCTGGAGCGCGAGGGCTATGCCATCCCCGACCGCCTGCGCGAACTGGACGCGATGCTGACCGATGGTCAGGTTGAATCCCAGTTCGACAACCTTCCCGTGTGAATGCGGCTTTTCGCTCGCCTTCATGCCTATCGGTGCCCGAACAGGTCTTGCCAGACAGGCACTTGATTTTGCACAGTTGCGCTAGGCTTTTGCGGGCGGGGATGTCCGCAGGCCTTCCGCCGGGCAATGACCCGGCGGCTGGGTTAACGGAAAAGGGGCTGACGGCGTGGGCAGGACGATCCGGCAGGAGCAACGCGACGGGGTTGCCATACTCAGGCTGGCCGATCCGCCATCCAACACGCTGACGCGGACCATGCGCGCCGAACTCGATCAGGCGCTGTCAGAGGCGATCGCGGATCCCGGCATCATCGCCATCCTGTTGACCGGTCTGGGCGAGGCGCCGACGCGCGGCCTGTCGGCGGGTCTTGACCTGCGCGAGGCCGAAACGGGCTTTGCCGCCCCCGGTCCGGCGGATCTGTGCCGCAAGATCGAAGACAGCCCCAAGCCCGTGGTGGCTGTGCTGCATGGCCTGACCCATGGGGCAGGGGTCGAACTTGCGCTGGCCGCCCATGCGCGCGTTGCCACGGCGGATGCCTCAATCGGGTTTCCCGACGTGATGATGGGGCTTTGCCCCGGCGCGGGGGCCACGCAGATCCTGACACGCATACTTGGGGCGCAGGGGGCGCTGGACCTGCTGTTGACCCAGCATCCACGCCTGTTGCGCGCGCGCACGCTCAAGCCCTTGGTGGATTTTCTGATCGGCGAGGATGACAATGCCATTGCGGCTGCGCTGGGCGTGGCGCGGGGCTTGGGTGAACGCAGCGCTGCGGGCGATGCTCTGCGCCGCAGCGGCGACCGGGACGAAGGGCTGGCCGATTTCGCGGCCAATGCCGCGGCCATCGCCGCGCGGCGCGCGCAAGTGGCCCTGAGCCCCAATATCGCGGGCGCCCGGATCGTCGATTGCATCGAGGCGGCTGGCCTTCTGCCCTACCAGGCCGGCCTGTCCTACGAGGGGGTTGCCTTTCAGGACCTTGTCGCTTCGGATCTGTCCAAGGCGTTGCGGCATGCGATGTTCGCCGAACGGCGCGCGCCCAACATGCCCGAACTGGCGCGCGTGCCACCGGCCACGGCGCCTCAGTTGCAACAGGCCGGGATTGTGGGTGGCGGCGCGCAAGGCGCGGGCCTGGCCGTCGCCTGCCTTGAAGGCAACCTGCCGGTGCTGCATTTCGAACGCGATGATGCGGCCCTTCTGGCGCTGGAAGGCCGGGTCGAGGCGATGCTGGCGCAACTGGTCAAGGCGGGCCGCATACCCGAGGCGGATCTGCCGCGCCGCCGGGCGCTCTGGCGTGGCACGACCGAGTTGGCGGATCTGGCGCGTGCCGATCTGCTGATCGAGGTGGTGGCCGATATCCTGTCGACCAAGACACAGGTGATGACCGCGCTGGACCGCGTTGCAGGCGAGGGCACCATTCTGGTCACGACCTCGGCGCGGCACCCGATCTACCGGATCGCCGCCGCAACGTCGCGACCCGCGCAGGTTGTCGGCCTGCGCCTGCCTGCACCGGCCCATCTGACCCGCCTGGCCGAGGTGATCCCCGGCGGGGGCACGTCCGACATGACGGTGGCGCGCGTGGTCGCCCTGCTGCGTGACAGGCTGCGGCGCATCGTGGTGCGCAGCGGGACGGGCGGCGGCGGCCTGGGCGATCCGGTGATGGCCGCATTGCGCGGCGCGGGCGCCAGCATGTTGCGCCTTGGTGCGACCCCGGCCGAGATCGACGACGCGCTGATCGAGCACGGGTTTGCTCAAGGCCTGTTTCGGCAGATGGACATGCAGGGTCTGGATGCCTGCCTGGCCCGCGGGCGCGACGTGACGGCGCGTCTGGCACTGGACCATGAACCGGCCATTGCGCCCGCATATCTGGACGATCTTGACCGTTTGGTGATGGCGGGCCGGACCGGGCAGGGGGCAGGGCGCGGCTATTTCCTGTGGCAGGACGGGCAGCCCCATGATGATCCGGCCGTTCTGGCGATCCTTGATCTTGCGCCCGGCCGTCGGGTCGCCCAGGGCCCGGCCCTGGCCCCCGAAGCCATCGTGTTGCGCGCGGTGGCTGCCATGGCCAATGCCGGTGCGCGGGCCCTGCGGGCGGGTTTCGCGCTCAGGCCGTCGGACATCGACACGGTGATGATCAACGCGCACGGGTTTCCGCGCTGGCACGGCGGGCCGATGAAAGCCGCCGATCTGGTGGGACTGTTCGACATCCTGCAGGCGCTCAAGCGGTTCACCGTCGAGGATCCGGCGATCTACACACCCGATCCGGGTTTCGCGGTGCTGATCAAGGAAGGCGAGACTTTCGACGCGCTCAACCGGATCGGACGCAAGCGGCGCACGATACCGGGCTGAGCCGCCCGCCCGCCGATCAGTTCAGGAAAACACCGATCACGACCATCATCAGGCCGATCACCGACAGGAATAGCGCGCCGAGGTTGATTGGGACGACACCCTGGATGACGGCGCGCAGATCATCGTCGGACAGGTTGGCGCGTTTCGCGGCGGCAACCTTGAAGATGCACCAGATCAACCCGCACAAACCGGCGACGGACACGACCGCACCCCCCCATATCAATCCTTGCATGTTCTTGCTCCTGTTTCGCCCCCTTGCCATATCGCATCGCTTCGCATGCCGCAACGCGTCGCCTTTTCGCATCAACGGTCTTGCAGGGCGCCGGGGCGGGCGGTAGGGAAGAGCGTCCAACCGGAGGCCCGAGACCATGAGCGACACAAGCACCGATGCCACCTACAGCGTTGCCGCCGAAGAACTGCGCGCTTTCATCGAACGCTACGAGCGCCTGGAGGCCGAGAAGAAGGATATCGTCGACGCCCAGAAGGAAGTGATGGCCGAGGCAAAGGGCCGCGGCTATGACACCAAGGTGCTGCGCAAGGTCATTTCCCTGCGCAAGCGCGACAAGGACGATATCGCCGAGGAAGAAGCCGTCCTCGAGATGTACAAGGCAGCACTTGGCATGATCTGACGGCGCACGGGGGGCCACGGCGGCCCGTTGCGGGCCGCGCTCACCATGCCTTCGCGCGGCCAAGAGCCGGGGTCAGGGAACGATCAGTTCCACACCGGGAAGGCGCTGGATCACGAAGATGTCTTCCTCGTAAAGCTCTGTCACCTGCGTGATCAATTCATCGGTCCAGCCGGGCAGATCGACCTCTTCCACGATCTCTTCATCCAGCGCGAACTTGTCCAGGAATGCCGCGATGACCCGCCGTTTCTGGATTTCGGTCATGACCGGATGCGCCTTGAGATAGGCGCGAAACCGTTTCATGCCGGCGGGCGACATGATCTCGGACAGCAGATCGAACCCGCCGATGATCTTGGTATTGGGCGCGATTCCGGCCATCTCGCGGATCAGATGCGCCCAGATCAGCGGCGTATCCTCGTTGCACCAGACGGTGATCTCGATATCCGGCACGGCATGCCGGATCCGTCCCAGCATTTCGGACCAGCGCAGGTTCAGCGGATCGGACCCGTTCATGAATTCCAGAAGATCCGTGTCGGGGGCCAGTGCGAAGACGGCAGGCAGGAAGGTCGCCGGATTGCGCAGGGCCAGGCACAGTTCGATCTGGTCATGCGGGAAAAGCGCGCGCAGGCGTGCAAGCTTCACCTCGGCGCCCGGATAGAACACGCCCTTGCCCACGGCCAGCTTCGGCACCGAAAAGAAATTGTCGTTCGACAGGATCATGCGGTCGGGCGGATCGCCCTCGAGGATTGCATCCAGCAGCACCTCGCGGGCATCGGGGGCGGGGGCCCCCTCGCTCATGGCATGCAGCGTGTCACGCAGCAGCCGCCGGTAGCGCGAAGGGCCGGGCACGGCCACGCCCAGCTTTCCGAAAGCCTCGTTATTCTTGAGCATGCACTTGATCAGCCGATCCTCGTCGGTGGCATGAACGCCCGCGTGCAGAACGATGTGCATCCTGTCTTTCTCTCGCCTTGCTGGACAGTTATCCTGCGGACTATAAGCTCTTTTCTGGACAGTTGAACCGTATTCGGGCATTCAACGCCCCGGAATGCGACACGCGGGAGACGCAGGACAGACATGAGCGACATCACCCTGATCAACAGGACCCAGCCGGGTTGGCGCCGTCTGCTGGCCCCGCTGCTGAGCCCCTGGTCGTTCGGGGCGCTGCTGATCGCAGCCATCGTGATCCTGCCGATCCTGTCGGTGGTCTGGATCGCGATGACCCCGGGCGAGAATATCTGGCCGCACCTGATCTCGACCACGCTGCCGCGTTACCTCAAGAACACGGCGATCCTGATGCTCAGCGTGGGTGTGCTGGCCGGACTGGTCGGCACCGGCGCGGCGTGGCTGGTGTCGCGCTATCGCTTTCCGCTGTCGGGCTGGCTGGAATGGCTGCTGCTGCTGCCACTGGCGATCCCGGCCTATGTCGGCGCCTATGCCCTGGTCGACCTGTTCGAATATGCAGGCCCGGTGCAGACATGGCTGCGCCAGATGATGGGCTGGAGCACCTCGCGCGATTACTGGTTTCCACCGATCCGGTCGATGGGGTCCGCCATCTTCGTGCTGACGGCGGCCCTTTACCCCTATGTCTACCTGCTGGCGCGCGCGGCCTTTCGCGAACAATCCGCCGCCGCCGAGGAGGTGGCAAGGTCGCTGGGGGCGGGCCCATGGGGACGCTTCAGCCGGGTGGGCCTGCCGCTGGCGCGGCCGGCAATCGCGGCGGGCATGGCCATCGTGATGATGGAGACGGTCAACGATTTCGGTGCCGTCGATTACTTCGCGGTGCAGACACTGACCACCGGCATCTTCAGCGTCTGGCTGGAAGCCGGGAATGCGGCGGGTGCTGCGCAGATCGCATCGGTCGTGCTGGCGCTGGTGATCATGCTTGTCGCACTCGAGAAATCCAGCCGCCGCCGCATCCGGTTCTTCAACCTGTCGACGCGCCACCGCGCGGTCGAGCGCGTGGCCTTGCAAGGCCCGGCAGGCTGGGTTGCCACGCTGCTTTGCCTGATCCCCTTTGTCGTGGGCTTCGTGCTGCCGGCTGGCGTGATCCTTTATCATGCGCTGAACAACGCGGATCGCTGGGCCGATCCCGCGCTGCTGCGCGCCCTGTTCAATACGCTGACCGTGGGCGGCATCGCGGCCGCCGTGACCGTGCTGGCGGGTGTGTTCATGGTCTATGGCGTGCGCCTGTCCGGGCGGCGCCTGCCGCGTCTTCTGCTGCCCCTGACCACCATCGGCTATGCCGCGCCGGGCGCGGTGCTGGGCGTGGGCTTGCTGATCCCCCTTGCGGCGCTGGATCACCGGATCGCCGACACGATCGAGGCGATGACAGGTGTCGATGTGGGCTTGCTGCTGACCGGGTCGGCCACGGCGCTGGTGCTGGCCTATACCGTGCGCTTCTTCGCGATCGCCCAAGGGGCGGCGGATGCGGCGATGGGACGGGTCTCGCCCAGCCTGCCGATGGCCGCGCGGTCACTGGGCCGCAACCAGGGGCAGGTGCTGGGGCAGGTCTATTATCCGCTGATCCGGGGCTCCATCGCCTCGGCCTTGCTGCTGGTCTTCGTGGATTGCGTCAAGGAACTGCCCGCCACGCTGCTGCTGCGGCCATTCAACTACAATACGCTGGCAACACGGGTGCATGATCAGGCGAGCCTTGAAAACCTTGGCGATGCAGCCCCCGCCGCGATCCTGGTGATCCTGGTGGGCCTTGCGGCCGTGGGTCTTCTGGCACGAACCAATCGCTGACGCGCAAACCCACTTGCCACCCGCGCCGGGATTGCGTAAACGCACTGCGCAGTGCCCCTATAGCTCAGCTGGTAGAGCAACTGATTTGTAATCAGTGGGTCCGCGGTTCGAGTCCGTGTGGGGGCACCAGATCACTCGCTGATCATCCTTTTTTTCAACGATACAAGGCCGTTAGCTCTTCCCGAAGGACACATTTCGGGGCACAAAAGGGGCACAAGGATGGTTGCGACGGTGAAGCTCAAGCACGTTGATAGGACAGACTCAGGGGGCTGGCGGTATCGTCGCCGCATCCCGACACCTCTTGTCGAAGTGACAGGGAAGGCTTGGTTTCGGCATTACTTCGAGGCCAAGACGGAAGCTGCGCTGGTCGGGGAGTATCCGAAGGCGGAAGCGGCGTTTGCCAAGCTGGTCAAGGAGGCCAAGGCCAGTCTGTCCGCTGTCGAGACCCAATCCCCCCGTGAAGCGTGGTTCGCTGCCAAGGTGGAAGCGGATGCCATGACAGCCGGGGTCGTCGGTCTTGAGAACGATGAAGACGATTACGACAGGCGCGAGGTTGTCGCCGAGAGCCTTATGGGGGTGCCCGACAAGGCCTTGACCGTCGTGGCCCTCATGGACCCAGAGAGGCCAGCCCCCGCACATACCCTGCAGGATGCCCGTAACATCTACCTCAAGGAACGTCTTGGGGATGATGAAGACGGTCGGAAGCGGTTGGACTGGGTGTTTAAGCGGGTCGAGGAGGCGCTAGGCGATCTGACCAAGTTGCCTTTGAAGGGTCTTAAGAGAGAACATGCCCGCAAGGTTCGAGATCACCTGCTGCAGTCCGAGAAGAAGGGCGGGGGAACCTTGGCCCCTGCCACGGTCGAGCGGTATTTGAACCCCATCACTGCGGCTGTCTCGGTGGCGCTGCGGGAGTTCGATCTCGCTGGGGAAGTAGCGAACCCTTTCGATAAGCTGTCAGTGGGGTCTGGAGGCAAGGAGGCGCTGCAGAACGAGAGCGACAAGCGAGACCCGCTGCCCGCTGATGTTATCAATGCCATGCGGGAAAGGCTGTCTAGCGGCGCTGTCCGGTTGCCTGAGATAGGCCTGATCTGGCGTCTCCTCGAAGGCACGGGGTGCCGTATGTCCGAGGTGACGGGTCTTCTTGTCGATGATGTGGACGTGACGAGTGGCCTCCCGCACATCCGCATCCAGTGGAACGAGGACAGGCGCTTGAAGACCCAAGTGTCCATCCGCTCGGTGCCCTTGGTGGGTGACGCTCTGGACGCTGCCAAGGAAGCCCTTGAGTTGCCCCGAGAGGGTAGGGCGCTGTTCCCCCGATACAGTGGCAAGCGCGGCGGTGATGGGGCTTCTCAAATCCTGATGAAGCACCTCCGCACGATCACCAAGAACCCCCGCCACACGAACCATTCCTTGCGCCACAACATGAAGGACCGGCTGGTGACAGCCGATGTGCCTGAACTGGTCCAGAACCTCCTCCTTGGGCATACCCTCGGGGGCGAGGGGAACACCGCTTACGGGGGCGATAGGGCCAAGCTGGTGGTGACCACAAAGGCCTTGAAGAAGGCGCTGGGGCTGCCCGAGTAGTCCATCCTCGAAAAGTGCACGATCATGCACCTTTGCCCTCAGATGTTCCACCTTGCGGATATCGTCGAGGGTGGCCGCTCGAAAAAAATCCCCCCACAGCCGCAAGGCCATGAGGGGATGAATGGTCAGGTGATTTCTTCTTGGGAGAGCCACCGCTTCTGGTCCGCGCTGGGCTGCCCCTTCTGGGCCTCCTTCGCGCGTCTGTAGGCTTCCTGTTCGGCGTGCCTCTCGGCATACCGGGCCTGAGCCTTCGCGGCCACCTCAGCCGCCGATGCGGTGCCGCTGAACGTGACGCCCGCGCTGGTGGCTTGGTTGCACTTGGGGTCGAAGCCGCCGGGTGCCCCTTCGGTGATCTTGGGTCTGTATGGAATGGCCATGTCGGCTTCCTTTCGATCTGTGTGAAGGTGCCCCCAAGCGGTGATGCTCAGGGGCGCGTTGGGGTCAGCCACGCGAGAAGGTGATGATCTTCTGTTTCACGGCCACCTCCCACGAGATGGGTTGTCCGTTGACCATGACGTTGACGCCCCCGCCGGGTCTGTCGGCGAACTGGTAACCCGCCTCAGTCAGCATCGCCTTCACGCGGGAACCTTCGTAACGGTCCATCGCGGGCAGGTAGGCATCTGCCATGGTCTGCAGACCCTCGGTCTTGTTGTGCATGAAGAAGTTCCGCGCCGCCTCGACCATGTCTGCCTGACGCCGGGTGTCCGAGGTGATGAAGGCTTGGAAGGCCTCCCCGTTCTCAATGCCCATGAAGTCCGAAGCCGCGTCATAGGCTCCCTGCCAGACGGTCGCGACTTTCTCGGCCATCTCCGCAGGCTCGCTGCCATCCATGGATGCCATGCGCCCGATGGTCGCCGCGTCCACGTCCCCGGTGAGGAGAACGCTGTCCATGGTCTTGATCAGGTCACCGGGCATCTGGCTCCCCATCAACTCTGTCAGGGTTGCCTCTGCAGTTTCCCCGAAGGTGACCCCATCGGTTGCCACGGTTGCCTTGTCTGCCGGGGCCTTGGCCCTCACCTGTGCTGTCGGGTCTTTCAGGGCTGCAGGTGCTTCCTTGTCGGAGAACGAGCCGTCAGGGTTCCGGGTCACAAGTCCCATGTTCGCGGCCACGGCCAGCGGGATGCCCATGCCCTGATACATGATGATGTCGCTCCCGTTGGGGCTGCGGGACATGAGGGGGCTGCCTGAGGGTGACCGGACGGTGGCCATGACGCCCCCGCTATCGTCATCGTTCGCGCGGGCCTGATAGCTGGTCGAGGGGTTGCTCGTGGCCTTGCCGTCCCCGGCGCTCTGCCAACCGCCCCCGTTGCCTACCTCGGTCTTGATCTGCGAAGTGATGCTCTTGTCTGCGATGGTCGATGCCGAGGCTTCAACGTCGCCGGTCGCGGTGATCCAATTTGTCATAGTGATGTTCCTTGCTTCTTGAGGATGTTGGTCCGCAGGATGCTCGTCATCCGAGGATGCCTGCGCGTGGTTTCAGTTGTCGGTGTCGTCAGCGGTCGAGCCGCCGAAGTTCGCATGGCTGAGGATGCGTTCGAGACCATCGGCCATGAGGGCTGCCAGAACCTCGGCCTTAGAGATTTCCTTCCCGGTGACCTTGAGGTGCCGCACTTGGAGCATCTCGATCACGGCCACCTGGTCGATGCGGATTTGAAGGGTGGCCCATCGCGGTCGGTCTTCCCAAGGCCGGTTTCTCGATCCCTGCATCTGCCGCCGGATTGCTTCCAGTATTGAGGCTTCCTCGGCGACCATCACCTCGGTGGCTGCCACCAGCGTGAACAGTTTCTTGCGGAGGTGGCGTGTCCAGCGGGCGCGGTTGCGTTCCCCCACGGCGGTTGCGTTCGTCTTGGCCGGTCGTGTGTAGCGGGTCTGTGAGGTGTTTTCAGTTTTCATGTCTGTGTCCTTCAAGTGAGCGCGGGGGTTGCCGGTGCATGCTTCGCGCTATCCTTCGGTCGGAAGGTGGGCGGGAGGGCTTCGAGCGTGTCAGTGGGCGCTCCTAGGCTGGCGCTGACGCGGGTCAGGGCTTTCCGGGTAAGGAAGTAACCCTTGGCCCTCCAAGGCCGCTGGGCGCTGCCTCCTCCGCGCTTCTGCAGCACCCATTGGATGCCGTCCTTGCAGGAGATGACCCGGAGGGTGTCGGTCAGGTGGGCGACCACGGCTGCATAGCTGTCCGAGGTTTCGTGATGATGTTCGGTCATTGGTGTCTGCCTTTCGGGCATGAGAAAGCCCCCGCCGGTGAACCGACAGGGGCGCGTTGGGGTGATCGTTTCGGGTTGCTTGTCAGGGATGCAGCGGGATGCCTTCCGGCTCCTGACCCGAGCGAATGGTCTTGATGTATCGCTTGATGGAAAGACCATAGAACTTCTGGGTGTAGGCGTTCGCGGCCTTGGGGATGTTCATCCGACCATCTGCGCGGGGCGGCTGCATGTGCAACTCCGGGTCAGTTAGGATGTTTCGGAGGCCAGCGTCATGCGGGATGAACTCCAGTATGTTCTTCATCATCCCGAGGCGTTCCTGTGGTGGCGTTGTATAGACCATCTCGGTCAGACGGTGGACGCGCTCATAGTGCCGCCAAGAGCGTTCCCTGTTCTCGGCGCTACGGCTGCCCCTTGAGGCGTTCCTAGAAGAGCGCTGCTGGCAGTCACGGGAACAAAACTTCTGGTTGGACTGCTTGGGCATGAAGGCGGTGCTGCATCCGGGGCAGTCAATGGTGCCATCTTCGGGCATGCCAATGGTATCGACGGCGTCGAACATCATGGTTTCCTTTCGGTGGTGCTGGAATGATGTGAAGGCAGGAGGTCTTGATCGTCGAAGACGGACCTCGTCGCTAAAGGTGCATGAGAAGGTGCGCCTGATGGTCGCCTGATGGTCGCCTGAGTTACTCAGGGTCGCGATCAGCATGCCTTTCATGGGCATCGTTCACATGAGGACTTTGTCCTTGGAGACCCAAGGAGATGATGAAGACTGAGCATGCCTGCCAAGTCGGCTTAAGGCCTTGGTCTTCGCCGCGATCAGCGGCAATGGGTCTTCACCTGTGAGAGGGCAATCTCAGGGTAGGCCAGCATCGCTGGGGAAATCTGAGGGTTCACCTTTGCGGTTCGGCTTCTTGTTCGCGAAGGCGAAGCCGTAGCACCTAGAGAGTTACATTACATGTGCGGAGGGCGGATTAGCGGGCAGCTTGTGAGAAGTTGGGAAAAGCACTGATGACGCCCCTCCGAAGGCATCCGCCGAAACGAGAACGCCCCGGAAGCCGTGAAGACCTCCGAGGCGTTGACCGAAGAAGGGACATCACTCCCTGAGGCAAGAAGACCAGCCCGTCGTCGCCGAGCCGCCCTTGCTGGTGCCGCTACAACACCGCAAGGGGACTGCTCAAGGCCGGTCTTCCTGCGGGGGGGTGGGTTCAATCCACGCCTCCCTTATCTCCATGGTCTGTGTGAAACTCCGGGAGGGGTCGCAACCGGGGTCACGGCTTCCTGGGGCTAGGTTGGGGGAACAATCCGCGCCTCCCTAGGGCTAGTATGTGGCTTGGGCGTAACGCCCTGATTTTCCGTCACATTCCCCAGCGTGCCAGAGCGGCCTCTGCCTCGGCCATATCGCCCCGGATGCGGAGGACCGTCTGGCGGCTAAGACCCGTCGCCCTCGCCACCTCTGAGGTGCCCGCTCCGGTGCCCGTCATGTCCCTGACAAGGTTCAACTGGTCGCGGTTGTAGGAGGGCTTCCTGCCTCGGTATGCCTCAGGCTTCTCGGTCTTGGCGTGTTCTATACCGGCCTTCTGGGCCTCCTTGGTCGCCTCTGCCTGTGCCTGAGCGGTTGCCGCCATGAAGGCGATGAGGGCATCCCTAACGGCCTGCTGGGTCGGGTCGGTGGTCGCCCCGTCGAAGGTCATGGAGTTTATGACGGTCTTGATCGTGACCCCCTGCCGCATGAAGTGCCGGATGGTGTCCGTCACGTCCTGATAGTTCCTGCCCAAGCGGTCCACCCAGCGCACCACCAGAGTGTCCCCTCTACGGAGCTTGTCGAAGAGACGGCGTCCCTCGGGTCTGTCTGACAGGTTGGTGGCCACACCGGACTGCCCACGGTCGGAGATCACCTCATCAATGGTAAAGCCCGCCTTGCGTGCCTGTGCCACTTGATGGTCAAGGGTCTGGTCTGTGGTGGAGACGCGGGCATAGAAGATCGTGGTCATGGTATTCCTCGGAGAGTGTTCGTTTGGGTTCTGTCCGATAGGTATTATGTCCGAAAGGCCAAGTCAACCCTAACGGTCACCCTTTCGGTCACCCTCCGAGGTGTCCGCTACCCTATACCCTAACGGGCACCTGCACGGGCCTTGTGATCGGCTACCATGAGGCTGGCCCCCGGAAGGTCGAAGATGATCTCCCCCGGCGCTGGGCGGCTGAACAGGCTACGGGCAGGGACGGTCTCACGCTGGGCGACGAACTCGAAGCGACCGAGGCGGAATGCGAAGATGATCATAGGGTGTTCCTTGCGTTGATGTGAAGGCGGGCATGGTGCCCCGCTCCCTCTACATCGGCGGCGCAAGGAAGATAGTCAAGTCATTGTTTTTGCTGCACTTTAGGGGCATTCCCGCAGGTGGAGCTAACGAGGTCCAGAGGGTGCCCCCCACGGGGGGTATGCGCGTGCCTCTCTATCTATCTTGGGTTGTCAGATTTTTGCGGTGAAATAAAATCGAGACCTTGAGAGCTAGACTTTCTGTAACGAGCGCCTCAAGGTAACTACGCTTAGATTTAGGAAAGAACACAATCGCAGATGGTTAAGTGGATTTTCAGGCTCCTGCTAATCGGCGTCGTTGGGCTGTTCGGATATGTAATTTTTGAAACCTATCAAAAAGGATATCTCAGCATACCCGATATGCCTGATGGTGCTTACGTGTTTTCGTACAAGGCAGGCATGCGTGGCATCGTATTGGATGCGGAGGTGCTCGATCCATCAATCGCAGACATGCCTCGGTTCCTTCGAAGGATCGCTTTTGCCAATCCGGAAAGAAGTTACTTCGCCGTGCCGTTTCGGGTGGCTCCTTGGATGCAAACTGCATGGTCAACTTGCACCGCACCAACCGAGGAGGAGCGTGTGGGCTATGCAGAAGAAATGCCTGAGGATTTGAAGCAGAACCTCGCATACTCTCGCTTTGAGGCTGTTTGCCGGATTACAGTCGATGGTGAGGTTGTCGTCCGTGGGCTGCTCTACTCTGTCCCGAAGTTGTAGAAGGCAAAATCCTCGTTGGTAGGCTTTGACCACAGGGGGTAAAACCACTTGCCTTGGGGGCACATTTCGGGCACCTTCAAGGACACATTCGGGAACAGCTCATCGGCTAAGTGTCTGAAAAGAAAAGGTGAACCAGTCGGTTTGATCTTCCTGCCGTCCCGTGTGGGGGCACCACTTTCCGTTTCAGACTGTCGATACGGCGCAAGCATGGGCGCGCGGTGCGCGGCCGTGATGGTCTTGGCGCGCAGGTTTTTCGCATTGGATGCACATTTGCGGTCGCGATGCGCCCTGCAATCCATATAACGATTCCCGGAGACATGTTCTGAGGAGGAGAAAAGCCATGATATTTTTCAACACCATCACCGCGGCGCTGGCCGTGACGGGGCTCTGCGCCGGGATGGCTTCGGCCGAAACGCGGATCACCTACAAATCGGCAAAGGCCGGGTCGTCCTATTACCAGATGGGTGTGGAACTGGCCGAGGCGATGAAGGCCGGCACCGACGGCGCCGTGATCGTCACGATCGAGGAAAGCCAGGGATCGGTGCAGAACGTGATGGAAGCGCGGGCACGCGGCGCCGATTACGTGTTCACCACCCCGCCCGCGCTGGTCGGGTTGGCGCAGGCCGGAAAGGCGATGTTCGAGGGCAAGGGTGATCCCAAGTTCGACGAGATCCGCGCCCTGTTCCCGATCCCCTCGCTGACGATGCATTTCGTGATGTCCGCCGACAGTGGCGTGACCGATATCACCGGGCTTGAGGGCAAGACCATCCTGCTGGGCAAAGGGTCTTTCGGGGCCACGGAAGGCGAGAAATACATCGGCCTCTTCGGTCTGACCGACAAGGTGACGATTGCGGATGCGGAACTGTCCAACGCGGTTGCCGCGCTGAAGAACGGCCAGATCGACGGTTTCGTGACGGCCGGGTCCTGGCCCGCCCCCAATGTGATCGAGGCGGCCGCCTCGACCCCGGTGACCGTTCTGTCGCTGACGCCCGAGCAGATCGCCGCGACCAAGCGCACCAGCCTGACCATTCCGGCGGGCACCTATGCCGGTCAGACCGCGGATATCGCGACAACCTCGTTGCCGGTTGTGGCCTATACCACCACGCAGATGGATGACGACACGGCCTATGCGCTGACCAAGACCTTCTGGGAAAGCAAGGCCAAGATGGCCGATACCGCCCCCTGGTGGGCCGGGGTCGACGCCGGTCTGATCGCCACCATCGCAGGCAAGATCCACCCCGGCGCGGTCCGCTACTACAAGGAAGCGGGCATCGCCCTGACCGACGCGCAGATGTAAGCGCTGATTGACGCGCTTCAGGGCGCAGCCCGTGCATGGCACCGGGCTGCGCCCGACGCGCAACCTTTCCGAAAGCACGGATGATGGACATACTTCCCAAGAGTCGTCTTGCGGCGGCATTCTGGCTGACCCTTGCGGTGGCGCTTGTCGGCTATCATCTGGCTCTGATCTTTTCGGGCCTTGTGCCTAACCTTGTCAGCAGGCCCCTGCACATGGCCTTCATCCTGCCTTTTGCTCTGGTGCTGGGCGCGCGGACGCGGGCGCATTGGCTGTCGGGCATCGTTCTGGCGAGCCTGGGTGTGGCGGCAGCACTCTGGATCGCGGTGAACAGCGACCGGCTTGGCGATCAATATGGGTTTCTCGAGGGCAACTTCCAGATCGCGGTGGCGGTGGTGCTGCTGCTGGTCACGCTGGAAACCGCGCGGCGCACCATCGGCTGGCCCTTGCCGATCGTGGCGCTGGCGGCCCTGCTTTACGGGCTTTACGGCCAGCATATCCCGGGGCAATTCGGCCATTCCGGCACGCCGCTGGAAAGCTATCTTGGCACGCTGACCATTGCGGAAGGCGGCATCTGGGGCAGCCTGACCGGCGTATCGGTGGGGGTCGTGTCGATCTTCGTGATCTTCGGCGCGGTGCTGAACGCGGGCGAGGCGGGGCAGGGCTTCATGAATGTCGCCACCGCCGCCGCAGGCCGCCTCAAGGGTGGGGCGGCCAAGGTGTCTGTCATCTCATCGGCGCTCTTCGGGTCGATCTCGGGCTCTGCCTCGGCCAATGTCGCCTCGACCGGGGCGATCACCCTGCCGGCCATGACACGGCTTGGCTATCCCAAGCGCCTGTCGGCGGCGGTCGAGGCTGTCGCATCCTCCGGCGGGCAGATCATGCCGCCGCTGATGGGGGCGGGGGCCTTCGTCATGGTCGAGCTGACCGGCGTGCCCTACACGCAGATCATGGCCGCCGCGATCCTGCCGGCGTTCCTGTACTTCATGGCCGTCTGGGTCGGCATCAACGCCTATGCGCAACGCTATGACCTGAGCGGCGTAGCCGCCGAGGATCGCCCCGCCCTGCGCGATGTCATCGTGACATCCATGTTCTTTCTTGTTCCTTTCGCGGTTCTGCTGTGGGGGATGTTCGGCACCCGCTTCACGCCCGAATACTCGGCCGCCATGGCCATTCTGGCGGGGTTCCTGCTTCTGTTCATCAACGGGAATTTCGAAAGTCGCAGCAGCCAGATCATCGAACGGCTGATCAATGCGGTGATGACGGCGGCGCGGCAGGTGTCGCTGATCGCCTCGATCATCCTGTGCGCCTCGATCATCATCGGTGTGCTGTCGATCACCGGGCTTGGGGTCAAGATCACCTCGCTGATCCTTGAAGGCTCGGGCGGGTTGCTGTGGCCCTCGCTGCTGCTGACGGCGCTGGCCTGTCTGCTGCTGGGGATGGAGGTGCCGACAACGGCGGCCTATGTGATCTGCGTCTCGGTCGCGGGGCCCGCGCTGACCCAACTGGGGCTGGAGCCGTTGCAGGCGCATCTTTTCGTCTTCTGGTTCGCGCTTCTGTCCACCATCACCCCGCCGGTCTGCGGTGCGGTGTTCATCGCGGCAGGCATGATCGGTGAAAACTGGCTGAAGGTGGCGCTGACCGCCATGGCGCTGGGGGTCGGGCTTTATATCATCCCGCTGGGCATGATCGCCAATCCCGATCTGCTGCGTCTGGCCGAAAGCCCTCTGGCTGCGCTCATCGCGGTGATCCGTGTCGGGTTGGGCCTGATCCTGATCTCGCATGCGATCATCGGCAAGGCGCATCCGGCGGTGCGCCTGGTCATGGGGGCGGCGGGTCTGCTGATCGTCTTTTCCGGCATCTGGATCTAGGCGGGTGCCGGCGCCTCAGGCAGGGGCACCCTCAGCCGTTCGTCGCAACCGGCATGGCAAACCCTGTCTTGACGCGGTCCATCACGGCACTTGTGCGGAACCGCAGCACGTTGTCCTCGGCAAAGAAATACCGGCGCGTGAAATCTTCGTAATCGGCCATGTCGCGGGCGGACAGGATCAGGAAAAAATCAGCGTTTCCGGTGACATAGTAGCATTGCATCACCTCTGGTGCGGCCTGCATGCGCGCCTTGAACCGGTCCAGGTCGGCCATGCGTTCATTCTGCAGGGTCACTTCCACGATCAGGATCAGCCCGCGCCCGATGCGTTCGGGACGCAGAATGGCGATCTCGGCCTCGATCACGCCCGAGGCGCGCAGCCTTGCCAGCCGCTTGCGGCATGCATCGGGCGACAGGCCAACCAAGGGGGCCAGTGCTTCGGCGGTCAGGCGGGCGTTGCCTTGCAGGGCGTCGAGGATGAGGCTGTCGAATCTGTCCATGGACATAGCATGGCGTAAAACCCGCCCGCAGCGAAGCCTTGGCCACGCTTCACGCCGGATTTCCGCGCATGACGGGCCGCCAAGGCCGATTTCCGGCCTCTATCGGGGCATAGTTTCCGGGAACAGCCCGCCGCCCTGCGCTAGGCTGGCGCGCGATGACCTGCAGGATGAGGGCGGCAATGATCGACAGATGCGACAACCCCTGGCGTGGGCAGGGCCTTGCGATAGACGCGCCTTGGCCCTGCGACGACGCGGGCGCGGTCGGTCAACTGCTGGCGTTGTGCCCCGCCCATGCGCCGACACCGCTGCGCGATTGCCCTGATCTGGCCCGGCGCGCGGGCGTGGCGCGGGTGCATGTCAAGGATGAACGCGGGCGCATGGGGCTTGGCAGTTTCAAGGCGCTTGGTGCCGCCCATGCCATCGCGCGCGAGGCCGCGACCGCCGCAGAGGGCGCGGGATGGGACAAGGCACTGACAGGGCGGACCTATGTGACGGCCAGCGCGGGCAATCATGGCCTGTCTGTCGCGGCCGGGGCCCGGCTTTTCGGGGCGCGCGCCGTCATCTACCTGGCCGATACCGTGCCTCAGGCCTTTGCCGCGCGGCTCGAGGCGAAGGGCGCAAAGGTCATGCGCGAGGGCGCCACCTATGAGGACAGCATGGCCGCCGCCGAAAGCGCCGCGCAGGCGCAGGGCTGGACGCTTTTGTCGGACAGTTCCTGGCCGGGTTACACCGATCTGCCGGGGCTGGTGATGGAAGGCTATCTGCAACTGGCGGCCGAGGCTGCGGATCAGATCGACGCCGCGCCCACCCATATCCTGCTGCAGGCCGGTGTGGGTGGCATGGCCGCCGCAGTGGCCGCACTGGCCCGCGCAAGGTGGGGTGACGCGCCACAGATCATCGTGGTGGAACCCGCCGCAGCCCCGGCCCTCATCGACAGCATCAGGGCCGGGCAGCTTGTGGACAGCCAGGGGCCGGTGTCGAACATGGGGCGGCTGGATTGCAAGACGGCTTCAATGATCGCGCTCAAGGGATTGTCGCGCGATGCCGATGTCTTCGTGACGATCACCGATGACCAGGCTGCCGCAGGCGCCGCGATCCTGGCGGATGGCGGATTGGCGACCACACCCTCCGGCGGGGCGGGGCTGTCAGCCTTGCTGGCGGGGCTGGACCTTGGGCCGGAGGCGCGTGTTCTTGCGATCCTGAGCGAGGGGCCCGAGGATGCCTGAGCAGTCCCTGATCTTTCCTGCGCAAGAATATCGCGACAGAACCGCAAGACTGCAGCATCAGATTGCGCAAGCTGGACTGGACGCGCTATTTTTGACCGCACCGGCGGATATCTTCTATGTCACGGGGTTCCTGACCCGGTTCTGGGAAAGCCCCGCGCGCCCCTGGTTTGTCGTGATCCCGCGCAAAGGTGATCCGGTGGCCGTGATCCCCGCCATCGGGGCTGACCTGATGGCGCGCACCTGGATGCCGCAGATCCGGACCTGGGATGCGCCCGATCCGCATGATGACGGGATCAGCCTGCTGACAGAGGTGCTGGGGGAACTTGTTCCCGAACAGGGCTGCATCGGCCTGCCGATGGGGCTTGAGACTCATCTGCGGATGCCGCTTGCCGATTACGCCGGCCTGTGCGCCAGACTGGCCCCACGCCGCTTTGTCGATGCGACCCGCGTGATCCAGCATGTGCGCGAGGTCAAATCCCCAGCCGAGATCGCCAGGATACGCACCAGTTGCGCGATAGCGGGCCGCGCCTTCGATGCGGTGCCGGAATTCGCGCGGCAAGGCAGCCCGCTGGATCGGGTCTTTCGCGATTTCCAGATGCGTCTGCTGGAAGAAGGGGCCGATTGGGTCAGCTATGTCGCGGGTGGCGCGGGGCCGGATGGCTATGGCGATGTCATCTCGCCCGCGGGATCGCAGCCCCTGCGACATGGGGATGTGCTGATGCTGGACACCGGCGCCGTGCGCGACGGGTATTTCTGCGATTTCGACCGTAATTTCGCGATTGGCGCGGCCTCGGATCTGGCGCGCCGCACCCATGCCGCGATCTGGCGGGCAACCGAGGACGTGCTGCAGACCCTGCGCCCCGGCATGTTGGCCTGCGATGCACATCGGCTGCTGTGCGAGGGGCTGATCCGCCACGGGGCCACGCCGGGGGGCGGGCGGCTGGGGCATGGGCTGGGCATTACCCTGACCGAATGGCCCTCGTTCACGGCTCTTGACCGGACCGAACTGCGTGAAGGCATGGTGCTGACACTGGAACCCGGCGCGGTGATCACAGAGGGGCGCATCATGGTGCATGAGGAAAACATCGTCCTGCGCGCCGATGGCCCCGAATTGCTGTCGCCGCGCGCGCCGCATGACCTGCCGGTGATCCCGTGATGGCAGACTTCCCCTACAGGCTGAACACGGATACCCCGCCAACACTGGGCCTGATCGTTCTGCAGGTCGACGAGACGATCGAACAGGATTTCCGCCGCCTTCTTGATCCGCGACAGGTGAAACTGCATGTCAGCCGCGTGCCCTCGGGGGCAGAGCTGACGCCGGACACGATCGCCGGGATGGAGGCTGAACTGGCCCCCGCCGCCACCCTGTTGCCGCCTGCGGCCCATTTCGATGCCATCGCCTATGCCTGCACCTCGGGGACCACGCTGATCGGGGCCGCGCGCGTGCATGCGCTGGTCGCGCAAGCGGCCCGGACCCGCGCCGTGACCGATCCGCTGACCGCCGCACTGGCCGCGACGCGCGCCCTGGGACTGCGGCGCATCGGGATCGTCTCGCCCTATGTCGCCACTGTCGCAGGGCCGATCCGCCGTGCCTTCGAGGCGGCAGGGCTGGAGGTGCCGCAAACCCTGTCCTTCGGCGAAGAGGTCGAGGCGCGGGTCGCCCGGATCGATCCGGCCTCGATTGCCGATGCGGCGCGCGCCCTGACGCGGCAGACCGTTCTGGACGGGATATTCCTGTCCTGCACCAATTTGCGCACGCTCGACATCATCCCCGCGCTCGAGGACGAATTGGGTCTGCCGGTCCTGTCATCGAACCAGGTGCTGTGCTGGCATATGGCGCAACTGGCCGGAATCGCCCCCTTGCAGGACGCACCGGGCCGGATATTCGCGACCAGCCTCTGATCCCTGGGGCGGCGCCGCGCCTTTTCGGACCATTTTCAAAAGCGCAAGCGTGAAATCTGACCGAAAAAGGGCAGATTGGGCGTTGTTTCGCGCAATCGCGGCGAAATTCGGCATGACATCGCCCGGTTTTCCGAAAGCGGGCAGAAAAGACCCCACTCTGGCCCGATCTTTGCCAAGTTTGGCCAGCAGGCTCTATTCCGAGCCTCGGACTGTCCGAGCCGTCGAGGAGCACAGGATGAACGATCGGGTGAGCCGACTTCATGACAGGGCTGGCTGCAAGCCGGCGCGCCGCATTCTGGGGGCCCGGACCGCGGCTGCGCTGGCGGTTGCCGTGACCGCATTGACGGTTGGGGCGGGGTCTGTTCTTGCCGCTCCGGATGCGTTCCTGACGGCGCGCATGACGGTATCTTCGCCGGCTGGTGCCAGCAATCTGTGCGCCCGCTATGGCTGGGCCTGTTCAAGGTCGGCATCGCCGCGGCCGATTTCGGGCCCGGATCTGGATCTGGCGATCCGCATGAACCGGCAGATCAACCGCGAGGTCAGATCGATCTCGGACCAGGGGCAATACGGGCGCCCCGAATACTGGGCCTTGCCGACGGGGCGCGGTGGCGATTGCGAGGATTTCGCGCTGATCAAGAAAAAGCGTCTGATCGAGGCGGGCCTTGATCCGCAGATGCTGTTGATCTCGACCGCTCTGGATCGCGATCGCAATGCGCATGCCGTTCTCATCATGCGGACGGTGCAGGGCGACTTCGTGCTGGACAACCTGCGCGACGAGGTGCTGCACTGGCGTCAGACCGGCTATACCTATTTGCGCATGCAGGACCCGAGAAATCCCGCAGGCTGGACGGCCGTGATCGATGGTGGGATCCTGCGCAACGACAAGGCTGTTTCGACACCGCGTCTGGTCCAGGGCAGCAAGCAGACCGCAGCACCCCTGCCGCGCCCGGCCCGCACGTCATTCCAGCATTCACGCTAAGCGAAAGCGCGGGTCGGTCCGGTCAGCGCGCGGATCAGTCTGCGCTGCGCGTATGGCTGCATCCGTCGCGCCGTTGGCTGGCCTGAACAGGCTGCTCGCTCCATGACGGCGCAGCGCCTTCCGTGCTGTCTCTGGCGTCATCCAGCCATGCCGGAATGTCCATCAGCAACGCATCATAGCACTCGAGCCTGGCCGCATCGCCAGGCGCCTCTGCACAAGCAAGATAGCGGTCCAGAAATGCGCGTTTGATCCCGGTCGGATCCTGCACCTCTGCGCCCGCGCTGCCGGAGACTGTAATCAGGAAGCAGACCGCGAGGTTCATCTGTTTGCCGAAGAAATAGGTCATGATGAGCTGTCTCTTTGGAATGAGGGAAAGCAGGGGAGGGGCTGATCGACGCAGAGGCCCGGATGGATCGTCCATCCGGGCCTTTGCTTGAGTCACAAGGCAGGTGCCTTAGCCAAAGGAGGTGCCGGTATCGCCGGGGCTGTCGCAAGCGCAACCTTCCTCGCCGCCCTTGCCGTCGCCGCCAGAGCCGCCTTCGCCGCCCTTGCCGCCACCATTGCCTTCGCCGCCTTTTCCGCCGCCACCGTTGCCGCCGCCACCGTTGCCGCCGCCACCGTTGCCGCCGCCACCGTTACCGCCGCCGCCGTTGCCGCCACCACCGTTGCCGCCGCCGTTGCCGCCACCGTTGCCGCCACCACCGTTGCCGCCGCAGTTGCCGCCGCCGACGTAGCAACCACCTGTCTCTGATACGCAGCTGA
>LXYH01000025.1 GCA_001650895.1 Rhodobacteraceae bacterium EhC02 | reverse complement strand
AACAGAAAACGCGCAGCATGACCCCCATGTTTTGTCCACTCCCCTCGTCACTGGTGCAATGTCAGTGATCAGCGCCTCCAAGAAAAAAGGTCGTTGCGATGATCCTTGGCTTGCCAATATGCTGAAGAAAAAGCCACGCATGCTCGTAGCTGTTGCGCTCGCAAATCGGATGGCGCGCCAACTGTGGGCCATGATGGTTACAAAGACGGATTACGAAATTCGAGCTGTCGTTTAAGTTAACGGCACCGGATACCGGCAGGACTGAGAGGACGAAGGAAAGTTACGGAACACGGATCAAGAGATTGACTCGGAACACCCAGAATAAGCGGTTGGTCATCTAGAGACCGCATAAGTGATTGGGACCCGGATCGCGTATCTCCATAAAGGCCCGCCGCCATGTGTCGCGGCAACGATGAGGCCGGACACCTGACTGCACCAGATCAGTCGTTCCAAGACCAACCGACACTCAATTCAGACCCGGGGCATCCACACCTTCTCTTATGCGATTTTTGGCCGCCCCCAAATTTCCCTGTTGAATTCGTCCTCTACAACCTCCCTGTGGACGACCAACTGGCGGCACCGGTATTGCCGGTGCCGCCCTTTTCCGAAAGAGCTATTGAACGGCCCAGAATGCTTTCGAGACGGATCATCCCATGACCTGCGGGTTCCGTCGCAAATTTCTATAAGGATAGAAGGGGCTAGACTTCGGACATGACTATGCCGCGAGCACCGCAAACTGTTGAAATGCGGAAAGACAGTTTGCCGCAAATTGGCCCTTTCGGATCATGTGGGCGACTTCAATGCCAGCAATGGTTGCGGTGGCGGAGTGGAACGCCTTGAAGCCCATCATTGGACCTGTGATCCGTTTGATGAACCGATGGTCTTGCTCGAGGATGTTGTTGAGATATTTGACTTGTCGGATCGTGATTAAGCGCCCCGTGCCGGTGAATTTCAAGATCACATTCACACTCTGTAGGGCGGCCAAATTGGCGCCGCTTTTGTCAATCACAACCCGGTCTGGCACGCCGTTTGTGCCGATGGCCTGTTTGAAGAATCTACGAGCCGCAGAAAGGTCACGACGCTCAGATAGCATGAAATCAAGGGTTTGCCCTTCACGATCGACAGCGCGGTAAAGGTAGGTCCACTTCCCTTTAAGCTTTATGTAAGTTTCGTCCATCCGCCAAGAATTCGCTGTAGCCCGCTTCCGGGCTTGAGCGTTCGCGGCGATTAACGGTGAAAACTTCACCACCCATCGGTTTATGGTGGCGTGATCAACGGCGACGCCGCGCTCGGCCATGGTCTCCTCAAGGTCTCGGTAGGAAACGGCGTAACGGACGTAGAAAAATACAGCATGCAGGATCACCGACTTCGGATAATGCACGCCATTGAAATCAATTGCCATTTCGCTCAACTCACATACTCATTTCTCTAGATCAACTCTGCAACATAAGTTGAAAGTCTGGGAGCGCAAAAGTTTGCGACAGAGCCTATCCTGCGTGGCCGCAAAGCAGACCCGCTCCCTGCATGGATTGACGACGCGATCGAAACGAACCTGGCGCCCATCGCGCGCTTCGCCCGCACCTTGAACCGGGACTTCGATGCGGTCAAAAACGCCGTCGAGATGCCCTGGAGCAACGGCCAGGCGGAAGGTCAGATCAACCGCCTGAAGACCTTGAAGCGCGCCATGTACGGCCGGGCCGGTCCAGAATTGCTGCGGGCGAGAATGCTACCGTTCCGCCACACAATTTGAGGCAGAGCCCAATTAAGGGCTACGCGACAACAGTGAACGTGATCCAAACCCATCTCACCCTGCCGGAAGGCTGGACCAAAGGTGCTGTGTTCGCTGAAACGAGTTGTTAGTCTCGATTTGACGAAGTGGAGCGTTGACGTTGTCCACTTCGCCTTGGTCGATAGCTGTTTCAGAGAATCGGCTGCACCACGTCGGGCAGGTTCTGATAGCAGACGGGCCTCAGAAACCTGCGGATGGACAAGGTTCCGACGCTGGTCGCACCAAAATTTGTCGATGCTGGATAGGGGCCGCCGTGGACCATACTGTCGGCAACTTCTACACCGGTCGGGAAGCCATTGAAGAGCACACGGCCTGCCTTGCGCTCCAACACCGGCAGTAGCCTGTTGGCAAGTTCTGCGTCGCCAGCATCCATCTGTACGGTTGCGGTCAGCTGCCCCTCAAAGCTTTTGGCCATGTCGACAAAGTCGGAAAGATCATCAACAAGCACCGCGATCCCCATCGGGCCAAACACCTCGTGGGCAAGGTTGGGAATGGCGCGGAAGACCTCTGCTGAAACGACATGGAACGCTGCCCGCGCATTTCGCCCATCTGCTGTTTCCACCACCCTGGTGGTGACGCCTTCAGCCGTGGCGATCTGGCTTTGACCGCTGTGATAGGCCTGCGCGATCCCGTCGGTGAGCATCACCTGTGCGTCCGCTTCTCGCAGCGCCTTAGCGGCTGTGTCGAGAAAAACGTTCGCTGCCGTTCCTGCAGGCAAGAGAACCAGACCCGGATTGGTGCAGAACTGGCCAGCCCCCATTGTCAGCGACTCGGCCCAACCAGCTGCAATCTCGGATCCGCGTGCTGCGAGAGCTTCGGGCAGGATGAACATCGGGTTGACAGAGCCAAGCTCGCCAAAAAACGGGATCGGTTCGGGCCGGGCAGCGCAGAGATCGAACAGGGCGCGGCCACCGGCCAGAGAGCCGGTGAACCCAACGGCTTTGATGTAATTGTGCTGCACAAGGGTCGTGCCTACAACACGCCCGCCACCCTGAACAAACGAGAAAACACCTGGATGCAGATCGCAGGCACGGCGCGCTGCATCGACGGCCTCGGCCACGATTTCCCCGGTGCCTGGGTGCGCGGTGTGCCCCTTCACAACAACAGGGCACCCTGCGGCCAATGCAGCCGCCGTATCCCCCCCAGCAGTCGAAAACGCCAGCGGGAAATTCGACGCGCCGAAGACCGCCACCGGTCCAATCGGACGCTGCGCCATCTTCAGGTGTGGGCGCGGCAGGGGCTGGCGGTCCGGCAAAGCCGGATCGTGGCGCAGATCCAGATAGTCCCCCTTGCGGATATGAGCCGCGAACAGGCGCAATTGCCCTGTGGTGCGGCCACGCTCGCCTTCAAGCCGGGCTGCGGGCAAGCCGGTTTCCGCGCTGCCGATTTCCGTGATCTCGGCGCCACGCCCCTCGATCTCATCGGCGATACGCTCCAGGAAGTCTGCACGTTCGTTTCGGCTGGAATACCCAAATGACCAAAATGCCTCTTCGGCTGCGATGCAGGCCTGATCGACCAGCTCGGCTGTTCCCATCGAATAGGTTTTTGCATCACCCGTTGTGGGGGCAGACTGGAAATCGCCCTCACCAGTAAGCCATTTACCTGCAATCAAACTGTGTCCGTTCATCTGTTTTCCTCAGATCAGATCGCGCGCGGCGAGGTTTTTCATGAGTGCGCTGGTCCCGAACACCCAAGGTGGGCATTCGGTTGACAAGCGCACCGTGTTTTGGAGGCGTCCCAATGCGGGGTTCGAAATGGAGACCACGTCACCCATCTTGTGCGTGAAGCCGCCGCCGGGTGTGTCGCGATCCTGCGTGGGGGCGAACAGGGTCCCCAGCATCAGGAAGAAACCGTCAGGGTATTGATGATGTGGTCCGCGCGCCTGCTTCACCAGATCTTCGGGGTCACGGCTGATCTCGGACATGGAGCTGGCACCGTTCAACACGAACCCGTCCTTGCCCTCGACCCGCAAGGTCAGTTCGGCCTGACGCACGTCGTCCATTCCGAAACTGTCGTCGAACAGGCGCAGCATGGGGCCGATGGCACAAGAGGCGTTGTTGTCCTTTGCTTTGCCAAGCAGCAGGGCGGATCGCCCTTCGACATCGCGCAGATTGACGTCGTTTCCAAGCGTTGTGCCTTTGATGACACCAGCACTGTCGACGGCCAGAACGACTTCGGGTTCGGGGTTGTTCCACGTTGAAACCGGGTGCAAGCCAATGCTGGCGCCACTGCCCACAGCGGACATGGCCTGAGATTTGGTGAAGACTTCGGCATCGGGGCCGATCCCGACCTCAAGATATTGAGACCAGACGTCTTCGGCGATAAGGGCATCTTTCAGCTCCATTGCCTTTTTCGATCCCGGAACAACGGCACGCAGGCTGTCGCCCAGAATGGCGGTGCAGCGGTCGCGGATGCTGTTTGCCTTCGCTGGGTCTCCTTTGGCTTTTTCTTCAATGACGCGCTCCAGCATGGAAGACACGAAAGTCACACCACAGGCCTTGACCGGCTGCAAATCGCAAGGGGCAAGGAAATACGGGCGCGTCAGATCGGGTGCCTCGGTTGAGTTGGCGGCGATATCGTCCAACGCCCCGACGTCTTCGCCCTGCGCCTCTTGCGCGGTTGCGGCAGGGTCGGCTGTCTCAAGAAGCGCCTGCATGGTCGGGAACGCCAAAGAGGTGATGTCGATAAGCCGGTCGCCACGGCGAACGACCACGGCAGGGCCGTTGGCATCAGGCCGCCAGATGCGTCCGACAAAGGTTCCGGTATCGGGCAAATCAGGTTTCATGCTGCTGGTTCCATTTTGATGAGGGACGACACAAGGGCATCACTTTGCCCACTCCCGCCCGGTTAGTGACGATCCGTCAGGTGAAGTGGGATCTGATCCAATTCAGAGGCACCTATCTGGCTCATGTTCGCGACAATGTCGGCCTTTAATGTGTTTATCAGGTGATCGACGCCCTTGGCCCCGAAAGCCGCCACCGCGTACTGAAAGGCACGCCCCAGCATGACAAAATCAGCTCCTTTGGCCAGGCCGCGCATAATATCGAGCCCCCAGGCAACACCGGAATCGAAGATAAGCGGGAAGTCTGGTCCGACAGAGTCGCGGATTTTCGGGAGTTGTTCTATCGCCGCGGGTGCAGCTTCCAGTTGGCGGGCCGAATGGTTCGATACCCAAACACAATCCACACCCACATCCATCATCCGTTTTGCGTCCTCTGGTCGCATTACACCCTTAGCAATCAGGTGACCGTCCCATTCCTTTCGCAATTCCTGAAGGTACTGCCAGTCTGGGTTTCCCCGTATCAAGGCCCCCGCTTGGGTAAAACTTTCGCGGCCTCTTTGTGGAATATAATCGTCGAAAAAGCGCATCCGGGGCACGATGCCTTCGCATAAATGAGCAAGGCACCATGCGGGCCGGCGGGCCATTTCCGTCAAGGTCCGCAGATCGGCTTTTGGCGGCACCGTCAGGTTTGCCCGCCGCTGCCGTTCGCGCCTGCTTTCTTCCGGGACGTCCAATGTAACGATGAGGGTATGAAACCCCGCGCTCTTGACCCGGGTGAGCATTTTGCGACGCAAATCTGGCGAAGTGACTGGGTAATGCTGGAACCATCCATTTTGACCGATATGCGGCGCAACATCCTCAGGCGAGGCGACAGCCACGCTTGACAGAGAGTAAGGGATGTTGTGACTGACCGCTGCCTGAGCCAGTTTGCGTTCCGCGCCAGCCCAAAACAAGCCGGACATCCCGACCGGAGCGATGCCAAAAGGCAGATTGTATTCTTTTCCCAAGAGCGAAGTTTTCAATTGGATATCTTGTCGACCGCACAGCACGTTTGGAAGGAACCCGATTGAATCCAGCGCTCTTCGATTTGTCTTTAGTCCGAGTTCGCGGCCTGTCGCGCTGTCCAGATATTCGAAGGCGAATTTGGGAATTCGCTTTCGTGCTGCCAATCGCAGATCATCGACTGACGGGTGGGATAGGTCCAAGTCCATGTTGTTTTTACCTCAATGTTTTCGGGAGTTTTGACACGGCAGCTGGGCGTCACACTGCCGTGAACCGTTTCACGCTTGCCATTCACTAAGATGTAGTTGGCACAAAGATGTAGTTGGCTGTTTGCCCGCCGCGGAATTGATGGTCTTTCGAGAAACGGGCAAACAGGCGTTTATCTATACACCATTGTGGGAAGCCAAAGGGCAATCTCCGGGATGAACATGATCAGGAGCAGCACGATGATCAGCGGCACAAGAAACGGCATTGTCGCCCTCACGCATTGCTCAAACTTTACTCCCGAGACCTCCGCCAGGACGAATAGCACCATGCCTACAGGGGGCGTCAGAAGGCCCAGCATCAGGTTCAGGATCAACAGGATTCCCAAGTGAACGGGGTCAATACCTGCCGTCAAGGCGATTGGCATCAACACCGGAACCAAGATGGTGATTGCGGCGATGGTTTCCATAAAAAGGCCGATCACCAAGACGATCAGCATCATGATGATAAGCAAGACGTTCTTGTTGTCGGTAACGCCAAGAAGCAAGTCTCCCAGTTTTGTTGCTACCTGCTCGGACGTCAAGATCCAGGCAAAAACAGCAGCGGATGCAATGATCATCAAAATGGCGGCCGAAGTCAGGATCGTGTCCATCGAAACCCGCACAAGATGTCGCCATGTCAGGGATCGATAAACCGCCAAACCAAGTAACAGTGCGTAACACACAGCCGCAACGGCAGCTTCTGTGGGGGTGAAAATCCCGGTGGCAATTCCGCCGACGATGATGACCGGAGTCAGCAGAGGAAGGAACGCCTCTTTGAATGTCGCCCAGATATTGCAAAAGTCGATGTGGCTGTCTTTGGGATAGTTGCGCTTCTTGGCATACCAGGCAACCATGATCATCAAGGAGACGGCCATCAGAAGCCCGGGGATAAGGCCCGCGGCAAACAGCTCGCCGATCGAAACCGAGGCCATGACCCCGTAGATCACCAAGGGTAGCGAGGGCGGGATGATCGGGCCGATGGTCGAACTGGCCGCCGTGATCCCGACGGAAAAGTCGACGTCATAGCCCGCTTCGCGCATGGCCTTGATCTCTACGCTGCCAAGACCGCCCGCATCCGCAACCGCCGCCCCCGACATCCCAGCAAAAATTACACTGGCACCCACGTTAACGTGGCCCAGACCACCGGGAAGCCATCCGACCAGAGATCGTGCAAAGGCAAAGATCTTGGTGGTGATGCCGCCCGTATTCATCAGATGACCGGCGAGAATGAAAAAGGGGATCGCCAGCAATGGAAAGCTGTCGATGCCGCCGATCATCCGGTGGATAAGCAGGACGTCAGGCAGGCCCTTGACCATGATATAGGCGAGCGAAGCGCCGCCAAGCGCGACAGCAACCGGCACGCCAAGGATCAGGAAAAGAGCGAGGAGTGCAAAAAGAAAGGTAAGTGCCATTTCATACAGCCTTCACAAAGAACGGGATTTTCTCTTCGATGATGTCCTGTGCCGGGCGTCGGGCCTGCCGTACAAGTATCAATATTGAAAACAGCGCCATGAGCGCGCAGCCAATGCTGACGCAGTAATAAATGTAGGCTTTGGGCAGATCGATTGAGACCATATTCGACCGCGTCTTTTGCGCTAGCTCGATCGCCAGAACCGCCGCATAGCCCCAGAAAGCGAATGTGATCGTTTCTACCAAAAGGATGATGGGCTTGATGGCTTTTACCGGAATGTAGTAGTAGGCAAACTCCAGAAAGATGTGCTTGCCCAGGCGGACGCAGCTTATGCCCCCGACAAAGCCCAACAGGATCAGGAAATAACGCGCAATTTCTTCAGTCCATCCCAGGCTATCGTTCAGCACGTAGCGCGTGAAAAACTGCAAAGCGACGACAAAGAATAGTGCCGCGAAGACGATAAGCACCGGGATATCCATCCAACTAACATCAGAGATATCGTCGGTGACTTCTTCGATCTCTTCGAGCATCGCATCGATTTGATCTTTTTGTGACATGTTGCCTCCCCTCGGAAATGCCGCCGCCCCATGGCGGGGCGGCAGTCGAAATACCTGTTACTTGGCGTCCGGAATCGCCTGGAGCTTTTCATAAAGCTCGGCAGGAAAAGGCAGATCGCCGGAGGTCAACGCGGGTGCTACTGCCGCGATGAACGGAGCCCGGTCGACTTCATTCACGGTGATCCCCTCAGAGCGGAACCAGGCGACCAGCTCGGCTTCGGCCGCCTTGATATCGTTTGTGGCCATATCGGCGGTCTCGATCAGCACTTCATTGAGGGTCGCGCGATCTTCTTCGCTCATGGATGACAGGCGAAGACCGGAAACAACGGTATAGATCGAGTTGATGATGTGACCGGTCAGGTTGATGTTGGATTGCACTTCATGAAACCGTTTTGCCTGAATGGTGGTAAGCGGGTTTTCCTGAGCGTCAACAACACCCTGCTGCAACGCAAGATAGACCTCGGCAAATGCCATGGGCGTCGGATTTGCGCCCGTTGCCTTCGGGAACAGCACATAGGCAGGTGCATTCGGCACCCGGATTTTCAGGCCAACCATATCATCAGGCGTCAGGATCGGCTTGTTCGCGGTGACATGACGGGCGCCATAATAGCTCACGGCAGCGATTTCATTGCCGCCCGTGGCGTTCTTGTAGCCAGCGGCGACTTCCTGAAAAACGTCGCTCGCGTAATAGGCGGCCCAATGGTCAAGGTTGCGAAGCGTGAACGGGAAGTCGGTCATCGAGGCGGGGCCGTAGACGGCACCCGCAAAACCCGGACCTGTATAGATCACGTCCACGGTGCCCAACGACAGGCCTTCATTCAAGTCAGCTTCTTTGCCCAAAGAAGATGCAGGAAAGACCGACATCGTGTAACGGCCTTCGGTGCGCTCTTCAAGCATCTCGGCGGCTTTTAGGGCGGCGGTGTGAAGCGGGTGGCTAGCTTCGTAGACATGCGCCAGCTTCAATTCGTCAGCGACGGCGGCTGACCCTACCAAAGTTGTCGCAGCAAATGCGGCGACACATGCCAGTGTGTTGAACTTCATAACTTCCTCCAGGTTGGTTGCCCAAAAGCGGGCGGCAAAGTAATTTCTGGCATCAGGTGAAGAAGCCCGCGATTGCGGAGGACCTCCGCCTAGCCCATCCAGTTTCCCTTTGATAGTGCCAAATTGGAGTAGTTTTCGGAATTAGTCAACAGTTTTGCCAAAAATGGATCAGTTTGGTAGGGTTATACTGCCATGCTGATCGGAGGATACCGGCCTGTAAGGATGCCAAGCCATGGACACCAATGACAAATTTAACTTTGAAAGCGGTGTGGAGCGCCTACAGAATTGAGGTCGTTGCCGACGCCTTCGAGACGCGGATTTTTCCGGTAAGCAAAAAAGAGAAGGTCCTTCCGGGTTTGTTTGGTGCCCGGCGCGATGCGCCTTGCTTTTGGTACCACCAAATATAAACCTTCGATCTGTTGTATTATTCAGATTCGGCGTTATCTTGGTCTTATGTCACAAAAATTGGCCCAAGTTCATGTCTGCACCCACCAGAGCACCAGATAAGTTAGTCAATGAGCTTGAAAGACGGATCCGCGACGGCATACTCAAAGAAGGTCAAACGATCCCGACAGAGCGCAATCTGATGATTGAATTCGGCACCGGCAGAAATGTGGTGCGGGAAGCATTGCGCATCCTGTCGAGCCGCGGGCAGATCGAAACGAGGCCCCGCCATCGCCCGATTGTCCGGCGGGTGAATGCGGACAGCGCGTTTGATGTCATGGGCAGCATCGCCGGTCGGCTACTTGATCAACCTGATGGGATCAAGAACCTGTTTAACACACGAATCATGATCGAAGCGTCTCTGGTTCGACACGCTGCTAACTCGGCGTCCAAGGCCGATCTTGAACTCTTGCACCAAGCGCTGATCGCCAATGAAAACGCCATCAACGATAGCGATGCGTTCGATCAAACCGACATCGAATTTCATGGGGCGCTCTATGAGATTTCCGGGAATCCGATCTTGCCGGCTCTGCATCGGGCCTATGCCTCCTGGCTTGCGCCAAAATGGCAGCAAACACCGCGTATGCCTGAACGCAATCGCGAGAATTATGGGTTCCACGCCTCGATTTTCGAGAACATTCTGATGCGCGACCCGGATGCCGCCGAAGACGCGCTGCGCCGGCATCTTGCAAATGCATGGCGGCAGGTGCGTTCGACCTTTCCGTCGATGCACGGCGATGACAAACCAACAAAGTGACTAGCATTACAGTTGCATTCTGGATTTGACATGGCACTCCCTTGCGACGGCTTGATGGGCGCGTCGCCAGACCGACCACGCGATGATCTCGGCAGGTTGGATCTGTCGTTGGGCCATTTTGTTCGCGATGCGGCGAATTTCCTGTATAGACCAGCGGATCAGTGACGGGATCGGATCTGATTGATCTTTCGTAGTGTTTTTGGGGTTGCTGCGACGTTTGCATGATGGCGGATCGCTGCGGTCATGGCGAAGGCGAGCATGACCAGCGAGACATGACGGTGCCAGCCATGCCACGACCTGGTTTCGTTGTGGTCGAGCCCCAATTCGTTCTTGGCGGTTTCGAAGCTGTCCTCGATTGCCCATCGGTGGCCCTCGATCCGGGTGAGGGTTTCGATGGAGGTTCCCTGTGGGCACCAAGTTGTGAAGTATGAAGTATCGCCATCGGCGATGTTGCGGCGGATCAGAAGGCCACGGGTCCATGTGCCGGGGAAATCAGAACCAAAATCGCCTGCATCGAGATCCGCGAGGTCGAAATAGGCCCAGTCATGAAGCCGTGCGCCTTTTGTGCCAGCCCCGGACGAGAGGCGTTTCCACGCGTCCTCGGGCAGGCCTGCGGCGATCTCCTTTGCCGTGCCGGATACGGCGTAAGGCTTACCCCAGGAATTGAACCCATGATTGGAACTGACGCCAAGGACATAGCCCTTCCCCGCGCGTCGCAGGGCCATTTCAAGGTCCCCGACACCGTAAACACTGTCGGCCGCCACCCAGGAAAACGGGACATTCGCCGCCAACGCGCGCTGGATCATGGCGCAGGCAAGGGCGGGTTTGGTGGCGAACTTAACAGCCTCGGGCACATGGGCTTTGTCTCGTCGTGTCGGATCATCCGCCCATGCCTTTGGCAGATAAAGCGCCCGGTCAATGAAGGCATGCCCGTGACGAGAGACATAGGACGCAAAGACGCCGATCTGGCAGTTGGTGATCTTCCCGGCGGATCCAGTATATTGCCGCGCCACTCCGCAAGAGCCGTGACCCTGCTTCAGAAAACCGGTTTCATCAATCACCAGAACCGCATCGGGATCGGCAAGCGTTTCCAGCGCGTAGTCACGCACGATGTCGCGCAACGCATCGGCATCCCAGCACGCTCGACCAAGGATGGCCTGCTGCCGCCAGGGACCACTGTCGCCGGCAGCTTCGGCCCGCATCCAACCTGTCTTGCGCCGCTCGTCGCCCAGAAGCCCGTCAAGAAAGTTCCCGGCGCAAGCAGCTACACGATCTTGCGTGAACAAGGGCCGCATGCGCGCCTTTACATCCCGTAAGGAAGATGCCCAGAGCTCAAGCGTGCTCTCTATCGACAAACCAGTCATCCATGACCTCATCTGAATCATGGTAAACCATTGATTCAGATGTCCAGAGATAATGCAACTGTAATGCTAGGGGCTGTTGACGTTTAGGATTCCCAAAGGTGGTGTCGCAAACTTTCGGCTTCCCGTTGCGTTTCGCGGCAGCCTGGTCCAAGTGCCGCGTTTTCCGGGGCCAATATCAGGATTGAGAAGTTGATCAGTTTCAAAGGTGCGCATTACCCGAAATCTGTGATCCTGTACGCGGTCTATTTCTACGTTCGGTATGGCGTCTCGTATCGCGATCTCGAAGAGATTATGGCCGAGCGCGGCGTTGCCGTGGATCACGCAACCCTTAATCGATGGGTCGAAAAATACGCTGGTGCCATCGCTGACGAGGCCCACCGCCGGAAAGGCCCCACATGTCGGTCTTGGCGGATGGACGAAACTTACATCAAACTCAAAGGTAAGTGGACATATCTTTATCGGGCGGTCGATAAGCTCGGCAATACCCTTGATTTCATGCTCTCTGAGCGTCGCGATGAAGCGGCAGCGACCGCGTTCTTCGCTAAAGCCATCGGCAATAACGGCTGGCCGGAAAAGGTCGTCATCGACAAAAGCGGATCGAACGCGGTGGGGCTGTTCAACATGAATTGCCTGCTGGCTATGAATAGCTGGTGCTGGTTAATCGACGTCCCGCAGGTGAAATATCTCAACAATATCATTGAGCAGGACCATCGCTTTATCAAAAGGATTACGCGCCCTATGCAGACCTTTAAATCGCTCAATTCAGCGGCAGCCACTTTGGCAGGCATCGAAGTCGCACACATGATCCGCAAAGGGCAATTCGACCGATCAGGGCTGTCCGGCTTCGCGCAGTTCGCCGAGCTCGCAGGATAATTGTATCTAGCCCAAGCCCACATCTCGCTTCACGCAAAAGTTGCGACACTACCATTGATGCCCTCGTGATCAGTGTCTCTCCGGGGATTAGCCGCAAGCTGACAAACTCTATGCGCAGGTGCATGGAACGTGGCTTGCCCATCGTTGCCTTGGATCGCCGGCCCAATAACCAAGACTGCTACACCTCGTTTGTAACTGCTTCAGATGACTTAATCGGGCGGCTAAGTGCGATCTGGCTCTCAGAGCGTCTACAGGGAAGGGGCAATGTGTGGCTACTTTCCGGCCTGCAAGGTTCCAGCCCGGCACGACATCGCCTCGAGGCGGCCTTTTCCGTGTTCAACAAGTTTCCCGGACTTACAGTTTCCGCCCACCGTTACACGGATTGGACAAGCGATGGCGGACGCAAAGTAACAGAAGAACTGCTAAGTGTCATGGGTAAGGGCCCGGATGGCGTATGGTGCGATAGTGGCCTCCAAGGCATCGGCTCCATAGAAGCCTTTTTGAAAGTCGGTCTGTCGATCCCTCCCCACACCGGCGGCGATGTAAATGGATTCTACAAGGCGGTCCTTAAAAATCGGGTTCCTCTATGTGCGATCGACTACCCTACGTCCATGGGTGCACGAGCCATTGAGACAACGATTGCATTGTTGAAAGGGGAAACGACCACTCGCCGTATTGAAGTCCCAACGCCTGTCATCATGACACGCGGGAGCGAAACGACAAGCGTTAGGGAGTGGACAAAACATGGGGGTCATGCTGCGCGTTTTCTGTTT
>LXYH01000024.1 GCA_001650895.1 Rhodobacteraceae bacterium EhC02 | reverse complement strand
GTTCACATCATTGTCGTCGGCGGCCAGAATTTGCAGCCCGGTCAGATTGACCTGGGGCTGCGCCCTTGGCCCTTCCGCCGGGCTGGGCTGGGCGGGCTTGGCCAACTGTTCGACTTCGGGCAGCGGCAGCGTCACGATGAAGGTCGTGCCCTTGCCTTCTTCGGATGCAAGTTCAAGCTGGCCATCCATCATCCCCACAAGGCGGCGCACGATGGACATTCCAAGACCTGTTCCCCCGAAGCGGCGCGTCACCGACCCGTCCGCCTGCACGAATTCATCGAAGATCCGTTCTTGCTGCGCCGTCGACAAGCCGATGCCGGTGTCGATCACCTCGATGCGGATATCGCCCCCTGCCAGCACCGTGATCCAGACCGAGACCTTTCCGCTGTCGGTGAACTTGATCGCATTGCTGATCAGGTTGTGCAGGATCTGGGCCACGCGATGCGGATCACCCAGGCGCGGCTTGCGGGCGCGGCTGTCGGTAAAGACCTCCAGGCGCAGCCCTTTCTCCTGCGCCCTTGGCCGGTGCAGGGTTTCGATCCGGTTCGCGATCTCATCGGGACGAAAGGGGATGTTTTCCAGCGTCAGCTTGCCCGCTTCGATCTTGGACAGATCCAGAATGTCGTTCAGGATGGCCAGAAGCGCCTCGCCGCTGTTGCGGATCACGCCGATCATTCTTTTCTGATTGTCCAGGGTCAGCGTGCGTTCCAGCATTTCCGCCATGCCCAGGATGCCGTTCATCGGAGTGCGGATCTCGTGGCTCATGTTGGCAAGGAACATGGACTTGGTGCGGTTGGCCTCCTGCGCGGCCAGGGTCGCCGCATGAATGCTGGTCACATCCGTGCCTGCCCCGCGGTACCCCAGAAAGCGGCCGTTGCTGTCGAAGGACGGCGTGCCGCTGATCATCAGCCACAACTCCCGCCCATCCCTGGCCCGGAAACCGAAGTTGAACTCGCTGAAGGGCTCGCGCGCCGCGATCTTTTGGGCCAGCCCCTCCCAATCGGCCTGGCCGAACGCCCGCGGCAGCATGGCACGCTGCTGGTCGCGTGTCCGGCCCAGCAGGATCGAGGCGTCATAGCCTGTCAGCTTGGTGTAGCCCGGCGAAACATGCGTGAAGCGCAGATCGGCATCCTGCTCCCAGACCCACGAGCCGCTGATGTCCGACACTTCTGCGAAACGGGCGTTGATCTGTTCCTGTGCCTGCAGACTTTCGCGCAGCTTTGCCTCGGTCCGGTTCTGTTCCTGGCGTGCCTTTTCAAGTTCGGCCATGCGATTGTTCAGCGCATTGTTCGATGTCTCGAGGTCCCGGATGCTGGCCTGCCGATCTTCGATCAGCCGCCCCATCAGAACGCTTGGCAGCAGCAGCAGCAACCATGCGGCCAGCATGACCGCCCGCAGGATTGGCGTTGTCGGCGGGCTCATGTCCCAGCCCGCGACGGGAACCGCAGAAAGCCGCCATTGTCCACTGGGCAGCAGCACGTCCAGCGTGACCGGATCGGCGGACAGGACCGCGGGATCGCCGAAGAAGACATCGTTGGCAGACCCCGCGCCATCGCGTCCCGACAGGGCGATCCGCATGGTCAGATCGGGTTGCAGCAATCCCGCCGCCCGGTAAAGCGTATCATCACTGATCACGGTTGAGACAAGGCCCCAGAACCGGTCGCCCTCGGGGCTGGGGATGGTCACCGGAAAGCGGCCGATGAAACCCGTGCCGCCCTGAACAAGGGCGACGGGACCGGCAAAGACCAGCGCGCCCGTATCGCGCGCCTGCACCGCGGCAGGCCGCTGCGCCTCGTTCTCAAGGTAGTTCAGGCCAAGGGCCGCCTCGTTCTCGGCCAGCGGATAGACCATGCGGATGATCATGTCGGGCGCCGCCGCCACATTGCGGATCGCCGAGTTTTCACCGATCAGCCCCTTGGCGATCTCGGCGAAACGGGCCTGGGTCATGTCGGGTTCCGTGATCAGCGTGGCGATCAGGCCACGGATCAACTGCACACTGCCCGCGACCTCGCCCTCAAGCCGCGCGCGCAGCAGCGTCAGGTCGCCGATGACATCGATCCGCATCTGCTGTGCATGAAACATACGGTTGCGCTGTTCCGCAGCGAGCCACAGGCCGGACATGACCATGGTGACGATCGCAACGGTCAGGGCCGTCGGGCGGAGCAATCTGCGGATCAGCGAGGCCGCGATCTGTCGGAATGTGCCGGTCATGACGGTCGGGGAATCCATGGGTTGTCCGCTGTGCGTATCGGCAGGTTGGAGGTTTCTGAAAAAAGGGCCTGCGGGCGGCCAGGCTGACGGAACAAGCACAACCGGTTGCTATCTTTCGACAGCCACATTGCGCCAAGCGAACAGCATGATCAATAAACAACCAAAAGAAGATAAATGCGAAGACGCCATGCCTGCGGCTTTTTAGGCGCAAGTTGTGGCGTCAGGGTCGATCTGGCACCCTGTCCGGCCCGGCCTGATCAAGATAAAGCCTGACCGCATCCTGGACATGCCGAAACCGGTCACCGCCCAGATGCTTGCCCCCGTACCAGCGCGTCACGACCACCACATGATCCTGCAGGCCTTCGCGTTCCAGCATCCGCAGGATCACCATTCCCGCGCCAGCTTCGCCGTCATCGGCTTTCAGCGCCAGACCATCTGTCAGCAAAGCCCAGCTGTGATGCGTGGCGCGGGCGAATTTCTTGCGTTTGCACAGCGCTTTGACGAAAGCGCGCGCCTCGGCCTCTGACCGGCAGTCCCCGCCCGACACCGCGTAGCGTGATCCGCGATCATTGATGATGTTCTCCAGCACCAGCATGGGACAGGGCTACAACCTGCGCCGACGGGCGGCAAGGCCGCTGCAGCAAGGTGGCCCGCATTGACATGCCCCCATCCCCGGCGATGATGCCCGCAACACAAAGGGGGACGGAATGACCGGGATCGACAAGGAAGAACAGGAACGGATCGACAGCATCGCGCAGGCGCAGCCGCCTTTCGGCCAGACCCTCGGGATGCGGATCCTTTCGGCCCATCCCGACCGCGTCGAAGCGGAAATGCCCGTGACCGAAGCCCTGGCCAATCGGAACAACACCCTGCATGGCGGGGCTTTCATGGCCATGGCTGACAACCTTGGCGGGACAGCGACCTTCCTGAACCTCAAGGCCGGCGAGGGAACGTCGACCATCGAAAGCAAGACCAACTTCTTCCGCCCCGTGGCCATGGGAGACATCGCCCGCGCCGTTGCCGTGCCCCTGCACAAGGGCCGCTCGACCATGGTGTGGCAGACCACGATCACGAATGGCGAGGGCAAGTTGGCTGCGATCGTGACCCAGACCCAGATGATCCTGCGCCCGATGTAGGAAAGACGGCGCGCCGCATTGCAGGAAACCATCATATATTGCGCGCATTTCGACTTGGTGCAATTTTGGTCGAAAATTATGCGGCATGACGCAATATTGATGCGAAGCGCGCAGCGTGATCTGCCGGAACACCCCTGCGCCCTTCGCGGTTTTCGCCCTGCAGGCCAGACGCTACGGCCTCTGCCTTCGTTGGATGTAAAGGCGAGGCAAAACTGGCTCTGTCCGCTACGGCAAAGCGGCTGATAGCCTCAAGGCGACACGGACGGAAAGGTGCGTCATGGCAGAATATTTCAACGAACTGGGCCAGCCCGTCGGTGCGCCCCTGACCATCGCTTTGCCGCGTCCGCGCCCGCCCCGCAGCCCGATGCGGGGCCGGTGGTGCGATGTGGTGCCACTGGACCCTGACGCGCATTGTGATGCCCTCCATGCCGCTTATGCTGCGGATGCCGAAGGGCGCATCTGGACTTATCTGCCCAAAGGCCCCTTTGCCGATCTTGCGGCCTATCGGGCCTGGATGGTCGAGACCTGCCTGACGGACGATCCGATGTTTCACACCATTCTGGTCGAGGGGCAGCCCCTTGGGGTTGCCAGCCTGATGCGCATTGACCCGGCCCATGGCGTCATCGAGGTGGGCCATATCAACTTCGCCCCCGCCCTTTCACGGACCCGCGCCGCGACCGAGGCGATGTTCCTGATGATGTCCCGCGCCTTCGACGAGCTGGGGTACCGGCGTTACGAATGGAAATGCGACACGCTGAACGCGCCGTCGCGCAGCGCGGCCCTGCGGCTTGGCTTCACATACGAAGGCACCTTCCGACAGGCGACCACCTACAAGGGGCGCAATCGCGATACCGCATGGTATGCGATCACAGATGGCGACTGGCCGCGCCTCAAGGCCGGTTTTCAGGCCTGGCTCGACCCTGCCAACTTCGACGAAAACGGGCAGCAACGCACCCGGTTGCACCAGGGCTGATCAGACCGTTGCCGGAATTTCAGGCGAATGCCCTGCAAACCCGGCAGGGTTTCAGTTTGTGATGGTATGATCGGGGGGGCTGTGAAAAAACAGTCTGGCAGACCAGACCGGATAGGTGCCCATGTCGATCCTTGCCAGCATTCACCATCTGACCCACTACACCTATGATCGCCCGGTCAGTCTTGGGCCACAGGTGATCCGGCTGCGCCCCGCTCCGCACAGCCGCACCCGCGTCGTGTCGCATTCGCTCAAGGTCAGCCCCGCGGATCATTTCGTGAACTACCAGCAGGACCCCTATGGCAACTGGCTGGCGCGCTACGTCTTCCCCGAGCCGGTGCGCGAATTGAAGATCGAGGTCGACCTGACGGCCGACATGACGGTCTATAACCCCTTTGACTTCTTCGTCGAGGATACGGCCGAGGAATGGCCCTTCGACTACCCCGAGGATATCGCACCCGACCTGGTGATCTACCGCACCCCCGAACCCGCGGGTCCGCGCCTGCAGGGCTGGCTCGGTACGGTGCCGCGCGACAGGGCGCGTACGGTTGATTTCGTGGTCGGGCTTAATGCCCGTCTGGCGCAGGATATCGGCTATGTGATCCGGCTGGAGCCGGGGGTGCAGACCCCTGAACAGACGCTTGAGACAGCCAAGGGATCGTGCCGCGACACAAGCTGGCTTCTGGTGCAGGTGCTGCGCCATCTTGGCTTTGCGGCGCGCTTTGTCTCGGGCTATCTGATCCAGTTGAAACCCGATCTGATCGCCGTCGACGGCCCTGTGGGCGCAACCCATGATTTCACCGACCTGCACGCCTGGGCCGAGGTCTATCTGCCCGGCGCCGGCTGGATCGGGCTTGATCCGACATCCGGCCTGCTGACCGGGGAATCCCACATTCCCCTGGCCGCGACGCCGCATTACCGCAATGCAGCGCCCATTTCCGGCATGGCGAGCGCCGCCAATGTCACCTTCGACTTCGACATGTCGGTGGCGCGCGTGGCCGAACATCCGCGCATCACGAAACCCTTCTCCGATGCGGCCTGGGCCGAGTTGAGCGCACTGGGGGAAAAGGTGGATGCCGCGCTGAAAGAGGGCGATGTGCGCCTGACCATGGGGGGCGAGCCGACATTCGTCTCGACCCTGGATTTCGAAGCGCCCGAATGGAACACCGATGCCGTTGGCCCGACCAAGCGCGTCTTCGCCGATGCCCTGATCCGCCGTCTGCGCGACCGCTTCGCGCCCGGTGGTTTCCTGCATTATGGTCAGGGCAAATGGTATCCGGGCGAAAGCCTGCCGCGCTGGACCTTCTCGCTTTACTGGCGCGCGGATGGTCAGCCGATCTGGACCGATCCCGACCTGATCGCGCCCGAAAAGACCGACGCGACCGCGACGCCGGAACAGGCGGCCAGCCTGCTGCAAACCATGGCGGCGGAACTGGGTGTGCCATCCGAAAACGTGACCCCTGCCTATGAGGATCCGGCCGAATGGATTATCAAGGAAGGCAACCTGCCCGAAAATGTGACCCCGCAGAATTCCGAGCTGAAGGACCCCGAAGAACGCAACCGCATCGCTCGCGTCTTCGCGCGTGGGCTGACGGAACCTTCGGGTTTCGTGCTGCCGGTGCAGCGTTGGCAGGCCCGCGCCACCGGGCGTGTCTGGCGGTCCGAGAAATGGACCCTGCGGCGCGGTCATCTGTTCCTTGTGCCGGGCGACAGCCCCGTGGGCTATCGCCTGCCGCTGTCGGCCTTGCCGCATATCCCCGAAGCGCAGTATCCCCATGTGATCCCTTCGGACCCGTTCGAGGATCGTGGCCCGCTGCCGGGGTTTGCGCCGGAACAGGCACCCGAACCGGATACGCCTGCGGATGGTCCCGCCCAGCATCCGGCACAGGCCACACGCTTCACGGCATCCGAACCCGGCCAGACCCAGAACGAACAGCGCATCGGCGAATTGGGCGGCGCAGTGCGCACCGCCATTTCCATCGAACCCCGCGACGGGCGGCTCTGTGTTTTCATGCCCCCGGTCGAACAGGTCGAGGATTACCTTGATCTTGTCGCCGCCGCCGAGGCGGCCGCGAAGAAGCTGGGCCTGCCTGTCCATATCGAAGGCTACGGCCCGCCGCATGATCCGCGCCTGAACGTCATCCGTGTCGCCCCCGATCCCGGTGTGATCGAGGTGAACATTCACCCGGCCCATACCTGGCAAGAGTGCGTGGCCACGACCGAAGCGGTCTATGAAGAGGCGCGACAGCTCAAGCTGGGGGCCGACAAGTTCATGATCGACGGTCGCCATACCGGCACCGGCGGCGGCAACCATGTGGTGGTTGGCGGATCGACCCCCGCCGACAGCCCCTTCCTGCGCCGTCCCGATCTGCTGGCCAGCCTGGTGCTGCACTGGCAGCGGCACCCCTCGCTGTCCTACCTCTTCTCGGGGCTGTTCATCGGACCGACCAGCCAGGCCCCGCGCATCGACGAGGCGCGGATGGATGCGCTTTACGAACTGGAAATCGCGTTGGCCCAGGTGCCCATGCCGGGGCAGGGGACACCGCCCGCGCCATGGCTGGTGGATCGGTTGTTCCGCAACCTGCTGGTGGATGTCACCGGCAATACCCACCGCGCCGAGATCTGCATCGACAAGCTCTACTCCCCCGATGGTCCCACCGGGCGGCTGGGTCTGGTTGAATTCCGCGGTTTCGAGATGCCCCCCAACCCACGCATGTCGCTGGCCCAGCAACTGCTGATCCGCGCCTTGATCGCACGCATGTGGGCCAGCCCGGTCAAGGGCAGCCTGACGCGCTGGGGCACGACCCTGTCGGATCGCTTCATGCTGCCGCATTTCGTCTGGGAAGACTTCCTCGAAGTGCTGGCCGATCTGCGGCGGCACGGCTTCGACCTGAATGCCGACTGGTTCAAGGCGCAGGCCGAATTCCGCTTTCCCTTCTGCGGCGAAGTGACCGTCGAAGGCGCCACGCTGGAACTGCGGCAGGCGCTTGAGCCATGGCATGTGCTGGGGGAAACCGGCGCCATCGGCGGCACGGTGCGCTATACCGACAGCTCTGTCGAACGCCTGCAGGCAAAGCTGACCACCACCGATCCCGATCGCTATGTCGTCACCTGCAACAAGCGCCGTCTGCCCCTGCAAAAGACGGGGGCGAATGGTGTCGCCGTGGCAGGCGTGCGTTTCAAGGCATGGCAGCCGCCCTTGGCGCTGCATCCGGTGCTGCCGGTCAACGCGCCCCTGACCTTCGACATCTACGATACCTGGACCGGGCGCGCGCTGGGTGGCTGCACCTATCACGTCGCCCATCCCGGCGGGCGGAACTACGATACCTTCCCCGTCAACGGCAACGAGGCCGAGGCGCGGCGGCTTGCGCGTTTCGAACCGCATGGCCATACAGCAGGCTTCTACGAACCCGTGGCCGAGGTGCCGCATCCCGAGGCACCGATGACCCTTGATCTGCGGCGGGCGGCAGGCATCTGATGGCGGATCCGGCGCAAACCGACGGCAAGGGGATGCATCTGTTTCAGAGCTATCGCCCCTTGCCGGGTGTGCCGGACGAACTGTGTGACGAGGCCGGGCGGATGCGACCCGGCTGGGCCGACCTGATTGCGCATATGTCGCGCCTTGGCGCGGATGAGATGGCCCATGACATCGCGCGCGGCGATCAGTACCTGGCCGATGCGGGCGTGTTCTTTCGCAGCTACGGCGACACCACCCTGTCGGGGCGCGACTGGCCCTTCAGCCCGGTCCCGATCATCCTGCCCGAGGCGGAATGGCACCATATCAGCCATGGTCTGATCCAGCGCGCCGATCTTCTGGAAACCGTGATGGCGGACCTTTACGGGCCGAACCGCCTGGTGGCCGAAGGACATCTGCCCGCCAGCCTGATCGCGCAGAACCCCGAATGGCTGCGCCCCCTGGTGGGCATTGCGCCGCACGGCGGGCATTATCTGCATTTCCTGGCCTTCGAGATCGGGCGCGGCCCTGATGGGCGCTGGTGGGTGCTGGCCGACCGGACCGATGCGCCTTCGGGGGCCGGATTTGCACTGGAAAACCGGGTGGCGACATCGCGTGTCTTTCCCGATCTGTTCCGGCAGACCAATGTGCATCGCCTGGCTGGCTTCTTCCGCGCCTTCCGCGAAGGTCTGGACCAGTTGCGCGATGATCCCGCCGCGCGGATCGGCATCCTGACGCCCGGGCCGCTGACCGACACCTACTACGAACAGGCCTATATCGCGCGTTACCTTGGGCTCAGCCTGCTGGCGGGTGAGGATCTGATCGTGCAGGATGGCCGGCTTCAGGTGCGCACCGTGCAGGGTCCCGTCCCCGTCGAGGTGCTGTGGCGGCGCATGGACTCGGCCTGGACCGATCCGCTGGAACTGAACGAGCAGTCGCAGATCGGCACGCCTGGCCTTGTCTCGGCGATCCGTCAAGGACAGGTCACGATGGTCAATGCCCTGGGCGCGGGCGTGCTTGAGACACAGGCCCTGATGGCGTTTCTTCCCGCGATATCGCGGCACTTGACCGGTCAGCCGCTGACCCTGCCCAATGTCGCGACATGGTGGTGCGGCCAGCCGGATGAACTGGCCCATGTGCGCGCCCATGCGGACCGCATGATGATCGGCCCGGCGCTGTCCACCCGCATGCCTTTCGAGACCAATGCACCGCATGCGATCGGTGGCAGGATGCGTGGCACCGATGTGGAAGAGCTGGATGCCTGGCTCACCGACAATGGCCCCAACCTTGTCGGGCAGGAATTGGTGACCCTGTCGACAACTCCGGTCTTCGAAGGTGGAGCGCTCGTGCCGCGCCCGATGACGATCCGGGTCTTTCTGGCGCGCACGCCGCAGGGCTGGCAGGTCATGCCCGGCGGATTTGGCCGTATTGGCACAGGCCAGGATGCCACGGCCATCGCGATGCGGCAGGGCGGCGCCGTGGCCGATGTCTGGGTCGTCAGCGATGACACTGTCGAACCCGTCAGCATGCTGGCACCGGCCGACAAGCCCTTTCAGCGTGCGCAGCTGGGCCCGCTGCCGTCGCGCGCGGCGGATAACCTGTTCTGGCTGGGCCGCTATGTGGAACGGACCGAAGGCATTCTGCGCCTTTTGCGGGCCTATCACAGCCGACTGGACGAAGCCGCAACCGAACCCCTCCTGACCCTCATCCGCGCGCGCCTGGCCTTTCAGGGGGTCGAGGTGGATCATCCCCTGCCCGAGGGGCTGCGCCAGACCCTGGGCCGCGCCGTCGGCAGCGCCAGCCAGATCCGCGACCGTTTCTCGGTGGATGGCTGGGCCGCTCTCAAGGATCTTGAGAAATCCATGGGGCGGATCGCCCTGACTGCACAGGACGGCAGCGACGCGGCCCTCGCGCTCAGCGTGCTGTTGCGCAAGATCGCCGGTTTTTCGGGCCTTGTGCACGAGAACATGTATCGCGCCACGGGCTGGCAATTCCTGACCATCGGCCGTTCGCTTGAACGTGCGGCGATGCTGGCCGATCTTCTGGCCGTCACCGCAGAGCCGGATGCGCCCGAGGGGGCGCTGGACCTGGTGATCGAGATCGGCGACAGCATCATGATCCATCGTCAGCGCTATGCCGTGACCACGACCCGCAACAGCGTCATCGACATGTTGGCGCTGGATCCGCAGAACCCGCGCTCGATCAGGTTTCAGCTGATTGCCATACGTCACCGTGTGCAAGAGCTGGCCGCGCATCGGCCCGGCTCCGACATGACCGAATTCGAGCGCCGCGTGCTTGAACTTGATACGCGCCTGGCATTGTTCAGGGTCGAGACGCTGGATGGCACGGCGCTGCGCGCCCTGCACGGTGACCTGCTGGCCTTGTCCACGGCCTTGCATGATGCCTTTCTGCTGTAGCAAAGCGAGCCTTTTTTGATTTACGACATCACGCTCAAGATCCGCTACGATTACACCGGCGCCGCAGCCGGCGGGCGGCAGATGGTGCGGATCACGCCGCTGGATGTGCCGGGGCGCCAACGGGTTGTCGCCAGCCTGATCGAGATCACGCCGCCCCCCGTCGAGCGGCGATCCTGGCAGGACTTTTTCCTCAATCCCACCGTCGAATTCGCCCTCAGCGGCGCGCATGATCACATTGATCTGACCCTCAAGGCACGGGTGGAACGGCAAGCGTCAGAAGGCTGGCTGCCGCTTTCGATCCGCCTGTCGGATTTGGACAGGGTCTTGCGAAGCTGTCGTGATCTGGACGGCAGATCGCCCCTTAATTTCGTGGCGCCATCCGTGCGGGTTCCGCATCTGCCCAGCATCGCCGAATACGCGGCCCGGCTGCGCCAGGATCTGGATCCGGATGTCACCTGCCAGCAGGTGGTTCTGGCCATCGGGCACGCCCTGAATCGCGACATTCGTTTCGATGCCAAGGCAACCACCGTCGACACCCCCGTGGCCGAGGCCTTTGCGAACCGTCACGGTGTCTGTCAGGACATGTCCCATATCATGATCGCGGCACTGCGCAGCCTTGGCATACCTGCGGGCTATGTCAGCGGGTTCCTGCGCACATTGCCTCCGCCCGGCAAGCCCCGGCTTGAAGGGGCTGATGCGATGCATGCATGGGTCCGGGCCTGGTGTGGTCCGGAAACCGGATGGATCGATTTCGATCCGACCAATGATTGTCAGGCCGGGATGGACCATATCGAGGTCGCATGGGGGCGCGACTATGCCGATGTGTCCCCGGTGAAGGGCATCCTGCGTGTTTCGGGCGCACAAAGCAGCCGTCAGTCGGTGGATGTCATCCCCATCTCCGGCTGAGGGGCCGCAGCCGTCTGCCCCGCCAGCCTCAGTTCCAGTCCGATCCGGTCCAGAATGCGGATCTTGCCCTTTTCGATCATGATCAACCCGTCATCCCGCAGCCCGGCAAGCGCGCGGTTGATCGACTGGCGCGAACAGTTGGCCAGCTTGGCGATATAGCCCTGGCTTTGCGACACCCTGTTGTTGCGATCGGCCAGCCGCAGCAGATAGGCGCAGATCCGTCGATCCAGCGGGTAATTCTGATCGACATAATTGCGTTCGTTGTCGCGCTGCAGCCGCGCCCGGGTGATCCGCATGATATTGCGCTGGATCAGAGGGTTGGACAGATGTCTGACCAACTGGTCGACAGGGCAGGTCAGGTATGTCGCCGGTCCCACCGAGGTGCAACTGGCAAGGCATGGCTCGCGCGAGATGCTTTCGATCTCGCCCAGGGTTTCGCCTTCGCGCGCGTGGTGAATGATCGCCACGTGACCATGCGCGTTCATCAACGTGACTTCGACGCAACCATGGGCGATCAGAACCGTCCCGGGCACTTCCGTGCCCTGCTGCAAAATGACCGTACCAGTAGGTACGGTTCTCAACGCACACCCGTCCAGGAACTCTGAAACGTCTTTCGGATCCATGTCCTCGAAAAGGTCTGCCTTCGCAAGCTGCGGAAATTGCAAGCTTAATCGCATCGCGCGGGTCCCTCGCCACATTGCGGACATACTGGCGGCACCGAATGGGAACTACAAGAGAGCCAATCTTTTGAAATACAATTTTTCCGAGAAAACTCAGTTTTTCGAGAAAAACAGGCAGCACCACCCGGTAAAATCAGCATCTGACATGACGTCTGATGCAAAAAGGGGCGCCGAAGCGCCCCTTTCCGGTTGATCCGGCCCTGCCCGATTACTCGCGGCCAACAAGCTTCCACAGACCGCCTTCGACCACCGAAATGGTGATGTCATTGGCACCCTGATGGTTGTCGGGGGTGTACTTGATCTGGGTATCCAGCAGGTCGCTGTAATATTCCAGGTTCTCCATCGCAGCGCGGAAGCTGTCCTGCGTCAGATCGGGACCTGCCGCTTCCAGTGCGCGCACCACGGTATCCGCGGCATTGTAGCCCAGCATTGCAAAGCCGGTCGCGGGTTGACCGAATGCGGCCTCGTACTCGGCGATGAACTTGGCCGGGGCTGCGTCGTCGCGGCGGGCCTGAAGGTCCACCCAGCCGGACGCGGCATAAAGGCCATCGGTCACACCGCCGGGCACGGCGGCGACGGCTTCAAGGAAACCGGCCGAGGTTGCCAGGAACTTGACGTCGGTCCAGCCCAGCTGCTTGGCGGTGCCGACAACGGTGATCCCCGCGCGCACACCCAGCGCCATGGTCACGACCTGGCAGCCATCAGCGCGCAGTTTCTGCACGGCGCCCACGAATTCCTGCTCATCGGGCTTGTGCGTGGTTTCCGACACGAAAGTCATGCCAAGGCCCTCGGCCTGCTCTTTCGTCGCGTTCGAGATTTCCAGCCCGAAATCGGTCGGCAGGTACATGGTGCAGACCTTGGTCAGCCCGTATTCCTTTGCCAGGTAGCGCATGCCGGCCGTGGTCTGGTCATAGTAGCTGGAAAAGCCCGTGAACTTGTTGTCCACCGGTTCCTGCAGCATCTCGCGCGCGGCGGTCAGCGGGTTGATGTTGAAGATGCCCTTGGGGTCCATCAACTGGAAACCGGCCAGGTTGTGCGGCGTGCCAAGGCTCAGCAGGTTGGCGAACACCTGATCGCGGTTGATCAGCTTGTTGTAGGCCTGCGTCGACTTCGGCAGCTGATAGGCGTGATCCTCGACCACGAAACGGATCTGGCGGCCATGGATGCCACCGGCCGCATTCACCTGGTCGAACTTGAGGTTGGCGCCATTGACGGCAGGCACGCCCACTGCGGCGAAGATGCCGGACAGGTCGTTTACCGAACCCAGAACCACCTCTGTGTCGGTCACGCCCTGCGTTTGCGCCACGGCGGCCTGGGCCATGCCCAGAGCGACCGCACCGGCAAACAGCGATGTCATCATTTTCTTCATGTTTGGTCTCCTCCCAGAAACACCCCGATTGCGGGATTCATTTGTACATATCATCGATCAGCGCCTTGTGGCGCTTTTCGACAAAGCTGCGGCGCAGTTTCATCGTTGCCGTCAGCTCTTCGTCCTCCGCCGTGAGCAGAACGTCGATCAGGCGGAAATCCTTGATCTGTTCCACGCGGGCGAACTCCTTGTTGACCTGATCCACCTCGGCGCGGATCAGGTCCAGCACAGGTTCCGCCCGGCACAGCGAAGCGAAATCCGAAAACGGAACCTTGTTGTCCTGTGCGTATTTCTCGACGTTTTCCTGGTCGATCATGATCAGGCAGGTCAGGAACTTGCGCTTGTCGCCGATCACCACCGCATCCGAGACATAGTGGCTGAACTTCAATCGGCTTTCGATCTCGGCCGGGGTGATGTTCTTGCCGCCCGCCGTGATGATGATGTCCTTCAGGCGGCCCGTGATCGTCAGGAACCCGTCATCCTCCAGCCGCCCGATATCCCCGGTGCGCAGCCAGCCGTCATCGGTATAGGTCTCGGCCGTCTTTTCGTTGTTGCGCCAGTAGCCCATGAAATTGTTCAGCCCGAATGTCTGGATCTCTCCATCATCCGCGATGCGCAATTGCACGCCGGGCACGGCGCGGCCCACGGTGCCGGGGCGGTTGTCATCCTCGGTGTTCACGGTGGCCAGCCCTGCGTTCTCGGTCATGCCGTAGCCTTCCAGCAGCGGCACGCCGATGGCACGATACCACATCAGCAGGGCAGGGCTGATGGGGGCCGCGCCCGATGTGCCCTGCCGCAGACGGTCCAGCCCCAGCATCTGGCGCAGGTTCCGGAACACGAAGAAATCCGCCAGCTTGTAACCCAGCGCGGTGGTCGCGGGAACGGGTTTGCCCGCCTGCATCAGCGTGGCGCGCTTCATGCCCACACCCAGTGCCGCCTTGAAGGCGAACTTGCCCAGCGTCGTCGCCTCCATCGACAGCACGGTCACGCGGGAATAGACCTTTTCCCAGACGCGCGGCACGGCCGTAAAGACATGCGGGCTGACCTCGCGCAGGTTGTCGAACACCGTCTCGGGGCTTTCGGCGAAATTCACCGTGGACCGCACCGCCAGCGGGAAATAGATCGAGCTGTCCCGCTCGAGGATATGGCACAGCGGCAGAAAACACAGCTGTTCGGCGCTGGAATCCGTGGGCAGGGCGCGGATGCCCCCTTCGATTGCCGCCATGATGTTCTCATGGCTCAGCATCGCACCCTTGGGCGCGCCCGTCGTGCCGGATGTATAGATCAGCAGGGCGATATCACCGGCCTGCGCCTTGTCGATCTCGGCCTCGAACAGCTTGGGATGTTCGGCCAGATGCAACCGGCCCAGATCGTAGAGCTCTTCCAGGAACAGGAACCGCTCGCCCTTCAGATCGTGCAGGCCCTCATCCTCAAGGATGATGACCTTCTCGACGCCCGGCGCGCCGTCCGGGATCTCAAGGAACTTGTCCAGCTGTTCCTCGTTCTCGACGATCACGAACTGGGTGTCGCTGTCCTTCAGGATATAGGCCAGCTGGCTGGAACTGTCGGTCGTGTACACGCCCGATGAAATGCCGCCCACGCATTGAATGCCCATGTCGGCATAAAGCCATTCCTTGCGATCCTCGGACAGGATCGAAACCACGCGCCCGCGCTCCAGCCCCAGCCGTTTCAGGCCAAGCCCGATCAGGCGTGCATGGTTCCAGTAATCTGCCCAGCTATAGGCCTTCCAGATGCCAAGATCCTTTTCCCGGTGCGCGGTGCGGCTGCCAAGCGTACTGCAACGCGACTGGAACAGGCCGGGCAGGGTGGTGCAACCATCGATCACCAGCGGGCGTTGCCCCGGTGTCGCGTTCAGCGATACCCCGTTGACGGCGACCTGTGGCTGGATGGGATCGTGCTTTGTCATGCCCTTACCTCCATGTTTTCAACGCCAAGTCTTCTTGCGCTTCCAGCGACGTTCGCCGCGCGCGCCTTCGGTGTCATGGCCCAGATAGAAGCTCTGGATATCCTCGGATGCGGCAAGCCGGTCGGCGGTGCCCGACATCACGATGCGGCCCAGTTCCATCACGTAACCATCGTCGGCCAGATCCAGCGCCACGGCGGCGTTCTGTTCGACCAGCATCATCGTCACGCCCTCATCCTTGTTCAGGCGCTTGAGGATCGCAAAGATTTCCTGCGTCAGCAGCGGCGACAGGCCAAGGCTGGGTTCGTCCAGCAGCATGATCTTGGGTCGCAGCATCAGACCGCGCCCGATGGCCAGCATCTGCTGCTGCCCGCCCGACAGGGTGCCCGCCTCCTGCTTGCGCCGCTCGGCCAGAATGGGGAAATAGTTGAAAACAAGATCGCGGTCGCGGGCGATCTCGGCCTTGTCGCTGCGGGTATAGGCCCCCAGCGCAAGGTTTTCCTCGACCGTCAGCAGGGGGAAGACCTCGCGCCCCTCGGGCACATGCACGACGCCCGCCTTGACCACGCGGTGCGGTTCCCAGCCCTGGATCTCCTGGCCCTCGAAGATGATCTTGCCCTTTTCAGGGTCCATGATCCCGGAAATGGTCTTGAGCAAGGTCGTCTTGCCCGCGCCATTGGCGCCCAGCACGGTGACGACGCGGCCCTTGCGCACCTCCAGGCTGACCCCGCGGATCGCCATGATCGGCCCATAGAAGGTTTCAAGGTTGCGCACTTCCAGCAACAGATCGCTCATGCCACCTTACCCCCTTTGCTCACGGCATTGGTGCCAAGATAGGCCTCGATCACCTTGGGATGTGACTGCACCTCGGCGGGTGTGCCTTCGGCCAGCTTCGCGCCATCGGCCAGCGCCAGAACGCGGTCGCAGACCTTGCCGACCAGCCCCATGTCATGTTCGACCATCAGCACGGTGATCCCCATGTGGCGGCGGATATCGTCGATCCACCAGCGCATGTTCTGCGTTTCCTCGACCGACAGGCCTGATGCAGGCTCGTCCAGCAGCAGCATCCGCGGTTTCGACGCCAGCGCCCGCCCCAGTTCCACCACCTTGCGCACACCGTAAGGAAGGCCCGCGATGCGGCTGTTCCGGTAGGGTTGCAGGTCCAGGAAATCGATCACCTCTTCCACCGCGTGGCGATGCGCCCGCTCCTCGGCGCGGACCGATGGCAGATGCAGCATCTGCGCGATCATGTTGGTCTGCCGGTGCCGATGCCGCCCGACCAGCAGGTTCTGCAACACGGTCGCCTGATGGAACAACTCGATGTTCTGGAAGGTGCGCGCGATACCAAGGTTGGGCACCTCATGCGGGGCCATCTTCAAGACGTCCTGCCCGTCGAAAGTGATCGACCCGGTGACTGGCGTGTAAAAGCGCGAGATCAGGTTGAACACGGTCGACTTGCCCGCGCCGTTCGGCCCGACCAGGGCAAAGACCTGACCTTCCTCGACCGACATCGACAGGTTGTTCACCGCCGTCAGCCCGCCGAATTTCAGCGTGACGCTGTCCAGTTCCAGCAAACTCATCTCAGCCGCTCCGTCTTCAGATAGCTTTTCTGCCGCTTGAACATGTCCTTGCGGGCAAAGGGGAACAGTTCGAGGAACACCCGGATCTTCAACCAGCGTCCATAGAGCCCCATCGGCTCGAACAGGATGAACAGGATCAGGATCACCCCGAAGACACCCGATTCCAGGCCGGGGATCGCGACACCGCGCCCGAAAAGATCAGTCGTCATCGACAGGACCTGGGGCAGGAAGGCGATCACCACCGCCCCCAGGAACGCCCCGTGGATAAAGCCAAGCCCCCCCACGACGATCATCATCAGCAACTGGATCGACAGCAGGAAGTTGAAGGTCTCGTTGTTGAAAGCGCCCGCGAACAGGCCCATCAGCGCCCCGCCCAGACCCGTGATCGCGCAGGAAATGCCGAAGGCGATCGTCTTGGTCTGCGCCACGTTGACACCCATGGCCTGCGCCGAAATCTCGCTGTCGCGCACGGCGGCAAAGGCCCGGCCCAGCGGCGCGCGCAGCAGGTTGCGATAGAACAGCGTGACCATCAGCACCACGGCCAGCGTCAGGTAATACCACTCGATCGGGTTGTTCCAGCGGCTGATCTCATAGCCGAACAGGTCGATGGGGGGCGACATCTTGCCGTTTACCCCGTCGGTCCATTCCTTCAGCAGTACGATGATGTCATCCGCCAGGATCGCCAGCGCCAGCGTGGCAATCGCCAGATAGACCCCGTGCAGCTTCAGCGCGGGAATGGCGATCAGCGCGCCCACGACCCCCGTGATCACCCCGGCCAGCAGAAAGGCCAGCACGAAGGGCACATTGGCCTCCATCATCAGCACACAGGAATAGCACCCCAGTGCCATGAAGGCCGAATGCCCAAGGCTGACCTGCCCGGTCTGTCCGGTCAGCAGCATCAGGCCCAGCCCGGCGATCGCCCAGATCAGAACGTTCGTGGCCTCGCCCAGAAAGAACGGGTCGATCATCAGCGGAAGCGCCAGGGCCAGGACCAGCAAGGCCGCGTAAAGGCTGAAGGTCCATCCATCCTCGAACAGGCGGATGTCCTGATCGTAATCTGTCTTGAAATGGAATCTCATCGGCTCAGACCTTCTTCGCTCGGACCTGTGCAAACAGGCCATGGGGGCGGAACAGCAGGACCGCGATCAGCAGGGCGTAGGGGGCGATCTGGCTCCAGCCCGGCGGCAGGTAGCGCGAGGCGAAAGGCTCGATCACGCCCACGATCAACCCGCCCAGAAGCGCGCCGGGCAAACTGCCGAACCCCCCGATCACCGCAGCGGCAAAGGCCTTGATCCCGATGAAACCCGCCGTCGGGTCCAGCGCGCCCTTCGAGGCATAAAGGATGCCCGCAACCGCCGCCACGATCCCCGCCAGCGCCCAGACCATGCCCTGGATCCGCTTGACCGGGATGCCCATGTAATAGGCCGCCATCTGGTTCTGGCTGGCCGCCTGCATGGCCAGACCCATCTTGGTGCGCTGGAAAAACTGCCACAGCAGGAAGGTCATGATCACGGTCACGATGATCACGGCGATATCGGCCAGCCCAAGGACCAGCTCGCCGATGCGCACATCGCCCAGCGCCAGCGGCGAACGCAGCGATTGCGGCTCATGTCCCCAGATTTCGCCGACGGCAAAGCGGATCACGAAACCCAGCGCGATGGTCACGATGATCACCGCCACCTGGCTCTGCCCGAAGACGGCCCGCAGCACCACGATATCCAGCAGGTAGCCCAGCACGCCCATGATCACGAAGACCAGCGGCAGCGCCAGCCAGAAAGGGATGCCCGCATATTCAGGATTGACCAGCCCGAGGGTGACGAAGGCGCCCAGCATCATGAAATCGCCTTGCGCGAAATTCACGGCCTCCGTCGCCTTGTAGATCAGAACGAAGCCAAGCGCGATCAGGCCATAGACACAGCCATTCGCAAGCCCGCTGATCAGAAGTTGCAAAACCTCCACGCGATCCTCCCTGTTTTGCGGCCCTTGCTTGTGATGCAGGGTGCCCCGGCTTTGCGCCATTGTTCTTGTCCCTGCGGCCGTCCCTCCTCCAAAAGGTCCGGCTCGGAGCCCGAAGCGTCATGATCCCCTATCCTAAGTTGGACGGGCCGCTGCCTCGGAATTGCCCTAACTCTCCATGTTTACCCAAATCCGTCAACAGATTTGCCCCTGCCTGACGCAGCGGAATACACAAGTTCGGGACAAAGTTCTGCATGGCGGACAAAGAAGCCCGCCCGGATCAGCCGTCAATCCGCTGGGTTTGCGCCCTCAGGTGGCGGCGAAATCCACCGCGACCTGACCGAAATCTCCGAAATCGGCGGCGATCCTGCACCCCGGCGGGCATTCCACGGGTCGGATGAAACTGCCCGACAGGATCACCTGCCCGGCCTCGATTCGCTGCCCGTAAAGCGCCATCCGCCGCGCCAGCCAGACCACGGCCATGGCGGGATCGTTCAGAACCCCGGCACCGAGGCCTGTCTCTTCGACCTCGTCGTTGCAGGTCAGGATCGCGCCCACCCGGCGCAGGTCCACCGCATCCACGGCATGGCGCTGCGCCCCCATCACGATTCCCGCATTGGCGGCATTATCCGCGATCGTGTCGAAAATCTTGCGCGTCTGCCCCGTGGCAGGATCGGCCCGCAGGATGCGCGTATCCAGGATCTCCAGCGCCGGGGCCACGTAGTCGGTCGCCGCGATCACATCATCCCGCGTCACCGATCCGCCCGCCAGGGGCGCCTTCATCACAAAGGCGATCTCGGCCTCGACCCGGGGCTGGATGAACCGCCCGCGCGGGATCACGGCCCCGCTGTCAAAGGCCATGTCATCCGTCAGCACCCCGCTGTCGGGAATGTCGATGTTCAGGGCCGCCTGCATCGCCTTCGACGTGAGGCCGATCTTCCAGCCGATCACGCGGCCCCCCGCCGCCATCCGCCGCGCGACAAGCGCCTTCTGCACCGCATAGGCGTCGTCCATGGTCATGCCGGGATGCGCCAGCGACAACAGCCCGATCTGCGTCCCCGTCACTTCGGCCTGAAACAGCGCCTCGGCGGCGGCCGCGATCTCGGCCGCGTTCATGCCTCATCCTCCACGGTGTTGCGCAGGATGCCGATCCCCTCGGCCTCGACCTCGATCACATCGCCCGGCACCAGGTAACGCGGCGGATCGAACCGCGCGCCCGCCCCCGTCGGCGTGCCCGTCACGATGATGTCGCCGGGGCTCAGCGTCGTGAAGGTCGAGATATAGGCGATCTGCCGCGCCACCGGAAACAGCATGCGCCCGGTGCGATCATCCTGCCGCACCTCGCCGTTCACCCGCGTCTGCAAATGCACATCCGTGATCTGCGCATGATCCCTGAACGGCACCAGCCAGGGCCCCATCGCGCCCGAACGGTCCCAGTTCTTGCCCTGCGTCACGTTGAATTTCGCATGCCGCACCCAATCGCGCAGCGTGCCTTCGTTGCACAGGGTCAGCGCCGCGATGTGATCCAGCGCGTCGCTTTCCGCGATCCGCCGCCCGCCCTTGCCGATCACCACGGCGATCTCGCCCTCGTAATCCAGTTGCGGGGTCTCGGGCGGGCGGATCAGCGCTTGGCCCTCCCCCGTGAAGGACCGGGGAAAGCGGATGAACAGCGACATGTTCGGCGGCGCCTCCTGCCCATCCTTGTATTCGGCATTGCGGTCGGGAAAATTCACCCCCACGCAGATGATCTTTTCGGGCGCCGGGATCGGGATATCCCAGGCGAAACTGCCCTCGGGATGCGTGACCGCGCGACCAGCCGCCGCCATCTCCAGCGCGCCCAGACCATCCGCTGCGATCACCTCGCGCAGGCTGGGCCATTGGGGGAAATCATCCGACAGCGTGACGATGCCGCCCCCGATCACCGCCCCGTAGACCTGCCGCCCCCCGGCGTTTATCGTCGCAAACCGCATCACGGCCCCCTGTTTCTTCTTGCCTCAAATATCCAAGTGCCACGCATCAGCGCAGGGATCACGGCGCAATGATCGGCTGCGCCTTCAACCTGCTTTCCACCAGGGATGCCGCCTCGAACAGGCTGCCCTCCTCGAACCAGCTGCGCGGCGCGGGCGCGCCCCACAGCGTCTGGCGCTGCGGGTCGGTCAGGCTCCAGCGGATCGGTTCCAGATCGGGATCGACCGTCTGGTAGTCCGAGCTGTAGATCTCGATCCTGTGCCCGTCCGGGTCGCGGATATAGAGGAAGAACGCGTTCGAGATGCCGTGCCGCCCCGGTCCGCGCTCGATATTGGCGACATATCCGGTGGTGGCCATCAGATCCAGAAGGTCGATGATCGCCAGCGGATTGGGCACCCAGAAGGCCGTGTGATGCAGGCGCGGGCCGGTCCCGTTGGTAAAGGCCACGTCATGCACACCGCCCTTGCGATGCATCCACGCCGCCCAGAGTTTGCCGCTCTGGTCATCCTCGGTATATTCGGTCGTCCGGAAGCCAAGCTCGGTATAGAAGGCGACGCTTGCATCCACATCGCTGGCGAACATGTTGAAATGGTCGATGCGCAGGGGCTTTACCCCGCGATAAAGCGCGTATTTCTGGTGGATCGGCGGCAGCCGGTCCATCTTGACGTAGAACTCCAGCGGCACGCCGAAAGGATCGCGTGTGCGCAGCGTGCGGCCCATGAAGGGGCGTTCGATCCAGTCCACCGGCAGTCCCTTGCCGCGAAAGAACGCCTCGGCCTTCTCCAGATCGGGTTCGTCATAAAGCTTGAAGCCCAGCACGCGGGCGCAGGCCGCATCCGATCTGCGCAGGGCGATGCAGTGATGCCCGCGCTCTTCCATTGCGCGCAAATAGATGCTGTCGCCGTCCTCATGCGTGACCTGCAGGCCCAGCGTGTCCACGTAGAACGCGCGCGAGGCGGCAAGGTCGGTCACGCCATATTCCACATGGGACAAGCGGACGATGTTGAACGGCGGATACAGAACCGGGGCGGGAACGGGCATCGCGATACCTCCTTGTCAGGCGCCAAGCCGAGGGATGGGGTGCTGGCCGATGGCCAGGCCAACATTTTTCTGCTCCATGTAGAAATCAAAGGACCAGTCGCCGCCATCGCGGCCAATGCCGCTGGCCTTTACGCCGCCGAAGGGTGTGGGCAGGTGGCGCACGTTTTCCGAATTCACCCAGATCATCCCGGCCTCCAGCGCATGGGTCACGCGCAGCGCGCGGGTCAGGTCATTGGTCCAGACATAGGCGGTCAGCCCGTAGGCCACGCCATTGGCAATCTCCAGCGCCTCGGCTTCGGTGTCGAAGGGAATGGCGGTCAGAACAGGGCCGAAGATTTCCTCCTGCGCGATCCGCATGTCGGCCCGCGCGCCCGTGAACAGCGTCGGGCGCACGTAATGACCGGGCCGCTCCAGCGCCGCGCCGCCCGCCGCGATCATCGCGCCATCGGCCCGCGCCACGTCGAAATAGCTGCAGACCTTGTCGAAATGGACCTTGTGGATCAGCGGGCCCACCTCGGTGCCTGGGTCCAGCGGATGGCCGACCTTGATCCGGTTGACCCGTGCGATCAGCTTGGCGGTGAAATCATCGGCAATCGACGCCTGCACCAGCAATCGCGAGGATGACGTGCACCGCTCCCCGTTCAGCGAGTAGATCATGAAGATCGCCGCATCCAGCGCGCGATCAAGATCGGCATCGTCGAAGACGATGACAGGGTTTTTGCCGCCCAGTTCGAAATGCACCCGCTTCAGGGTATCGGCCCCCTGCTTCATGATCATCGAGCCGGTTTTCGACTCGCCCACGAAGGCAATCGCCTTGATGTCGGGATGTTCGGTCAGCGCGCGCCCTGCCTCTTCCCCCAAGCCGTTCACAAGGTTCCATACACCGGGTGGCAGACCTGCATCTTCGGCGATCTCCAGCAGGATGCGTGCGGTCACCGGGCTGAATTCGGCCGGTTTGTGCACGACCGTGCAACCGGCAGCCAGCGCGGGCGCGATCTTCCAGGTGGACAGCATGAAGGGCGTGTTCCACGGCGTGATAACCCCGACCGGCCCGATGGGCACGCGGGTCGTGATATTCATGAGGGTGGGCGAGGGAAGGTGCTGCCCGTCGCGCGCCGATGTGGCCTTGTCCGCAAAGAAACGGAAATTCTCGGCCCCGCGCAGCGCCGCCTTGGACATGAAACGCAAGGCCTGACCGGTGTCCCAGCATTCGGCCAGCGCGATCTCTTCGGCGCGCGCCACGATCCCGTCGGCGATGCGGTGCAGGATCTTCTTGCGCGCCACGGCCTCCATATCCCGCCAGGCCGGGAACGCCGCCTTGGCGGCTGCGGCCGCGGCGTCGATATCGGTGGCGGTCCCGCGCGCCACCTGGCAGATCAGGCTTTCGTCCACGGGTGAATGATTGGCGAAGGTGCGCGCGTCAGAGGCCGGACAATCCACCCCCCCGATCCGGTTCATCACGCCCGTCGCGGCAATACGCTCCAGTATGGGGCGCAGCCTGGCCATATTCGCATCCAGCGCAGCAGTATCGGTCATCGGATCAGCCTTTCAGATGGTCGCGGGTCGAACCGGTCTTGGGCGAAAGCGCGGGGTCCATATCCCGCATCTCGAAGGACAGCGCCAGCGAACGCCGCGCCATCACATGGGCCAGAAACCCCTCGGCCGCGGCAAAGACATGCGCCGTGGCCCTTTCGCGCGTGGGCAGGTCGCGCCCGCCGCGCAGGCGCAGGGAAATGTCGATATAGCCATGTTCGGGATTGCCGTCGGCGATGCTGACATGGCTGGCGGCAAAGGCGCGCACCCGCACCCCCGCCACCGGAAACTCGCCCGTCTCAATGGCGGCACGGCGCAGCGTATCGCACAGCGCCGCGATATCGACCTCGGGTTCGAGGTTGGGTGAATAGTCTATGGTGATATGCGGCATGAACCCCTCCCGGAACTTGCCTTTAACATGTTAAATAAATATCGGGTTGCGTCAAGTCCTCATATTGCCTGCGGGGCGTTTTCGGGGCAGATAGGGCCATGGACATGACGCGCGATACTGCACCCGAAACCAACCGTTCCCTTCCCATCGCGCTGCTGCGGGCGCGGGAAAAGGTGATGGGCCCGATCCGCGCGATGCTGGCCGATGTGGGCGTGACCGAACAGCAATGGCGCGTACTGCGCGTGCTGGCCGAACGCGGCACGCTGGACCCGACCGAAATCGCGGACAGATCCTGCCTGCTGATGCCCAGCCTGACACGTATCCTGCAGACCCTGACCGCCAAGGGCCTGATCACCCGCGAGGCGCATCCGACGGACCGCCGCCGCCAGCTGGTCAGCATCACCGACGCCGGGCGGCAACTGATTGCCGACAACCTCAAGGAAAGCCAGCGCCTGAACGCGTGGCTGCGCGAAAGCTTTGGCGCGGACAAGCTGGACGCGCTGCTGGACCTGCTGAACGAACTGGACGCCCTGGACCGCGACCCGCGCGGCTGAGGCGACCGTGGCAGTCCGAAAAAGGGGGGGCTCTGCCCCCTGCGTTCAACTGCGTTGAACGCCACCCCCGGGATATTTGCGGCAAGAAGACGCCGCAGGCGGTGCGGCGCGCGCGATCATGCCCTGACGATCCCGCGCGCGACCCAGTCGTCGAAGATCTCGAGAACCTTCGCGGTAAAACCCACATCGTTGATGTGGCAATCGAGTGCGTGCAGCATGGTATTGGCCGGAATGTTCTGTTCCATCGCCGCACAGAAGGCCGCCAGCCCCTCGGCGTCATGCAGCGGTCCTTCGGGGCGGTCCCATTCGTTGCAGCCGCCGCGTGGCAGGATGAACGCAGATGGCCCGGTCGCTGTCGCCAGCTTCTGGCCGTAAAGCCCTGCAACCTCGCGCCGCTCCTCGGCCGTGAGGATGGTCGAGGTCAGCAGCCGGTTGTGATCATGTGTCGGACGCCCCGCCAGACGCGGCGGAATGGGTTGCCAGCCGATCAGGTCCACAAGGTCATAGCAGGCCGGCGCCACGATTTGCGGGATGCCGCGCAGGCCGGCATTGGTCATCCGGTCGGCACCCGCGGAAATGCCTGATCCCATGTGGTGATTGACGATTTCCTGCGTGGCGAAATCCATGACGCAGGCAAAGGCACCTTCAGCCGCCAGCGATTCAAACGCCCGCCCGCCCATGCCGGTGGCATGGAACACGGCCACCTCGAACCCCCGCGCCTCGAGCGCGGGTTTCAGATGTACCATGTAGTGCAGGATCGTCTTGCCGAAGCTGGTCATGCCGATCAGCGGCCGGTCCCGCTTCGGCGGCTCGACCGCGCGCGCGGCCCCCAGCACCGCGCCCGCCGCCTGGCTGAGCGAGGATTTGCAGACGGAATTCAGCCCATAAAGCCCCCCCGCCCAGAGGATCATCTGGATATCCGCCGCGATGCGTTCGGGTGGCAGCATCGCCGAGAAGCTGACGGTCGAGACCACGTATTTCGGCACGCCCAGAGGTAACGCCGCGCAAAGATCCAGCGCCAGATCGGTGCCCATCGTGCCGCCCAGGACGATCACCCCGTCGATCCGCCCCTCGGCATGAAGCTGTCGGGCCAGCGTTGCCGCCCCCTGCGCCATGATCTGCATCGCGACATTCTCGTCGCCGCTGTCGATCGCCGCCTGGATCGAGCTGCCGCCGGCCGCGGCCACCTGGTGTTTGGAGATGTCGGTGGGTGCCTTGGGATCGCCCAGAACCGAGACATCCATCGACAGAACCCCGCCGCCCTGCGCGCGGATGCGGCCGGACAGGTAGGACAGCTCGTCATCCTTGGTGTCATAGGTGCCGACGACGAGGATGGTCTTGTCTGAGGCGGTGGTCATGCGGTCCTCCTGTGTCTCAGGGCGTATCCAGATAGGCCTCTGCCAGGGGCAGGGCGGTGGTGATGGCGCGCATGGATCGTTCCGCGCCGCCGGGTTCGTGCAGACGCGGAATGATCCAGCCGGGATAGGTCAGCGCACGCAGCAGTATGAACAGATCAAGTGTGCCGGGATCGACCGCGCGGCGCGTGGCGTAGCCCGCCAGCAGCGCCGCACGCAGGGCAGGGTAATCGGGGGCTGGCAGAAAGCGCATCAGGAAGGTTGCCAGGTCGAAGTCGCGAAACCCCCAGCCGCCGTCGTCGAAGTCGATCAGCGACAGCGCATCGTCATGGATCAGGATATTCTCGGACAGGGCATCGGCGTGGATCAGCCCGTAATCCAGACCCGGTTCGATCGCCGCAAGATGCGCGTCTGCCTTGGCGCGCGCGGCCAGAAGCGTGGCGCGCTGCGCGGCGGTCAGGCCGGGATTGTCCCAGAACGGCCCCCACAACGGCCTGTCACCCAGCAGCCCCGCGCGGTCCCATGCAGGCCGGCTGAAATCCGGCGGCGGGGTCCAGCCGTCGCTGATATCGTGCAACCGGGCCAGCAGGGCCCCAAGGTTGCAGCACAGGCCGACACGGTCCGTCACATCCAGCTGGCCCTGCATGCCGATGGGCCTGCCCGGTAGCCATGTCAGCAGATCGACCAGAGTATCGCCCACCGCTTCCACCAGCGTGCCCGCGCGTGATGGCACCGGGCGCGGCACGTTCAGGCCGCCTTGCACCAGCGCGTCCATCCACCGCAATTCCGACAGCAATTGTGCGGCGTTCCGATAACCCGGCCGGTGCAGGCGCAGGGCAAAGGCGCCGCTGCCATCCTCGGCCCGCCAGACGATATTCTCGCGCCGCGCGGCCAGCCGGATCTGATCCGGCGCAAAGCCCCAGAGACGGGCGGCCTGCTGTGCAAGCGCCTCCATCATGCCTCCAGCGGGGTGGCGCGCAGCACATCGTCCAGCGCATCCAGCATCCGGTCGGCATCCTGCCTTGAGAACACCATCGGTGGGCGCATCTTCAGCACGTTGTAATGGATGCCGAGGAAATTCAGCAGCACACCGCGCTGGCGCATGCCGTTGGCAACCCTTTTGGTAAAGGCCGTCGCGGGCGTCTTGGTGGCAGGGTCCATAACCATCTCGGCCCCGAAGAACAGGCCCGACCCGCGCACATCCCCGATGCAATGATGCCGCCCCGCCAGATCGAGCAGCCCCGCGCGCGCGTAGTCCCCGACCACGCGGGCATTCTCCATCAACTCCTCCTCCTGCACCACCTTGAGCGTGGCCATCGCGGCGGCACAGGACACCGGGTTGCCCGCGAAGGTGTTGAAATAGCGAAACGCGCTGCGAAACGCATACATCGTATCATGCGGGGCGATCACCGCCGCCACAGGATGCCCGTTCGCCATCGGCTTGCCGATGGTGATGATGTCGGGGGTAAAGCCGATCTTTCGGAAACCCCAGAAATCCGTGCCAAGACGCCCGAAACCGGGCTGCACCTCATCCGCGATGATCACGCCACCCGCGCGGCGCACCACCTCGACCGTCGGATCAAGCCAGCCATGGGGAAGGTCGGGAAAGCCCTCGTTGGCGAAGAAGGGGCAGAGGATCAGCGTGGAAAACCCGTGCGCGGTCGTCTCAAGCGCGTCGATCTGTTCCTGCACCTTCGCCGCAAAGGCATGGGCATGGGGCATCCCCGCAACCCCGCCCAGGGGGCGATAGCTGTCAGGCGCGGGCACGAAGGCCACGTTGGTGGCATAGCCCCCCGGTGGCGGGTTTGTCCGGCTGAGCTGATGCACCGCAGTGGTATTGCCGTGATAGGTGTGATCGGTGGCGATCACGCCTGTCTTGCCGGTCAAGGCCTGCGCCATCCGCAAGGCGACGTCATTCGCCTCGGACCCGGTGCAGGTCATGAGCGCGGAATCGAAAGGCGCGCCCACCGTCGCGGTCAGCGCCTCGACATAGTCCAGAATCCCCTCGTGCAGATACCGCGTATGGGTGTTCAGCGTCCCGGCCTGCGCGCAGATCGCCTCGACCACGCGAGGATGGCAATGGCCGACATGCGGCACATTATTGTAGCAATCCAGATATTCGCGCCCCTCGGCATCCCACAGCTTTGTGCCAAGGCCGCGCACCAGATGCACTGGTTCATCATAGAAGGTTGACATGTTCGGCCCCAGCAGGCGGGCGCGGCGGTCTGTCAGGGTTTCGGTCATAGCTGGATCCACGCTGTCTTGAGGTCGTGATACTTATCCAGCGCATGCAGCGATTTGTCATGCCCATTGCCGGATTGTTTCACACCCCCCAGCGGCACCGTGTTGTCTGACCCGCCATAGGTGTTCACATGCACCACCCCGGCACGCAACCCCGCGACCATCCGATGCGCGCGGCTCAGGTTCGATGTCCACACCGCCGAGGCAAGGCCATAGTCGCTGTCATTGGCCAGCCTGAGCGCCTCATCCTCGGTATCGAAGGGGATCACGGCCAGAACCGGACCGAACACCTCCTGTCGCGCCAGCCGGTGATGCGGTTGCACGGCTGTCACGATGGTGGGTTCCATATAGGTGCCGCCGGTGTCTTGCAGGATGCGCTTGCCGCCAAGCACCAGATCGCCCCCTTCGGCAATCGCATCCGCGACAAAGCCAAGGTTGCCCGCCAACTGCCGCTCGGAATTCACCGCGCCGATCTGGCTGGACAGATCCAGCGGATCGCCCACCTTCAAGGCCGCGGCATGGCGCACCAGCGCGGCCACGAAATCATCATGCACCGACCGCTCGACCAGCAGCCGCGACCCCGCCACGCAGACCTGCCCCGCATTGCGGAAAATTCCCATGGCCGACACTTTCGCCGCCTGTTCCAGATCGGGCGCATCGGCAAAGACCACATTGGGTGACTTGCCCCCCAACTCCAGATAGCACCGCTTCAGGTTCGACCGCGCGGAATATTCCAGCAAGCGCCGCCCCGTCGCCCCCGATCCGGTGAACACCATCACATCCACTTCCATCGACAGGGCCAGCGCCTCGCCGGTCACATGGCCATGCCCGGTGACGACGTTCAAAACCCCGTCGGGCAACCCGCAATCCAGACAAATCTGCGCCAGCCGCAGCAACGACAAAGATGCGGTTTCTGCCGGTTTCAGCACCACGGAATTACCCGCCGCCAGCGCAGGGGCCAGCTTCCAAGCCCCGATCATAAGCGGAAAGTTCCACGGCACGATGGCCCCCACCACCCCCACGGGCACATGATGCACCAGCCCCAGAACATCCGGCGCGGTCGGCGCAATCTGCCCGTAAACCTTGTCGATGGCTTCGGCATAATAGCGGAAGGTGCCCGCCGCCGATCCCGCCTCGGCCTTCAAGGCCATGGAAATCTCGGTCCCGTTGTCGCGCACGCCCAGCACGGTCAACGCCAACGCCTCGGCCTCGATCCGGTCGGCGATCCGGTGCAGCACCGCCTTGCGCGCGGCAGGGGCCAGCCGCGACCAGCGCCCGTCCTCGAACGCCCGCCGCGCGGCGGCCACGGCCCTGTCCACATCGGCAGCATTGGCCGCCCCGATCGTGGTCAGTCCTTGTCCGTCGATGGGCGAGACAACATCGAGCGTTCCGCCCTCAGCCTCTTGCCACGTTCCGTCAACAAGAAGTCCTTGCGGTGGGACAACAACATTCCGAAGCGTCTCGATGCGGGTCTGGTCGACCATTGGGCCTCCTTGCGGCGTCTGGCTTGGATCACCGCGCCACGGATCTGGAATGCGATGATCAGGATGATGAAGATGAACAGCGCCATCGCGATGGGCCGGTCGATGAAGTCGAAGGGCGTTTTCACCCGCGCCATGGCGATGCGCAGCTTGGCCTCCATGATGCCGCCCAGAACGATGCCCATGATGATCGGCACGATGGGCAGGCTCAGGCGTTTCAGGATGAACCCGAACAACCCGAAGGCCGCCGCCATCAGGCAATCGGTGGCCGAGTTGCGCAACGAATAGATCCCCACGAAAGACAGCGTCAGGATGCCAACCCCCAGAAACCGGTTCGGCAACCGCGCCACCATCATCAGCGCATTGGTGGAAAACAGCAAAAACACCATCACAAGGATGTTCAGGAACAGCAGCGCCAGATAGATCGCCATGACGAAATCCATCTGGTTCTGGAACAGCCCCGGACCGGGCACCACGTTATGCACGTAAAACACCGCCAGCATCATCGCCGTCAGCTCTTCGCCGGGGATACCCAGCGCCAGCAGCGGCACCATCGCGGCGGCGGGAACCGAGTTGTTGGCGCTTTCCGACGCGATCAGCCCCTCGACCGATCCATGGCCGAAATCATCGGGCCGTTTCGATGTCTTCTGCGCGTAAGTGTATGCGAGAAATTGCGAGGTGAATTCACCCACCCCCGGAATGATCCCCATCATCACGCCAAAACCAGATGACACGCCGGTCACACGTGGATGCCGCGCCACCTCGCGCAGGCCCTGGAACATGCCGCCGCCCAGGGGCACGCGCTTGGTCTTGACGTCATCCCCCTGCATCAGCGTGAAGGCCTGGCTGATCGCGTAAAGCCCCAACACGACCACGATCAGATCGACGCCGGATGCCAGCCAGCTTTGATCGAACGTATACCGCTTGGTGTATTTCACAGGCTCCAGCCCGATGGTGCCGATGAAAATCCCCAGGCAGGCCAATGCCGCGGCAATCGCCGATTGCCCGCGATGGGACACCACGACCAGCACCAGACCCAGCAGGGCCGCCAGAAAAATCTCGCGCGCCCCGAACATGGGCGCGACCTTCGCCAGCACCGGTGCCAAGCTGATCAGACAGATGATCGAGATGATGGCCCCGATGAAACTGGCCGTATAGGCGATGGATATCGCCTTGCGCCCCTCGCCCCGCAGGGTCATCGGATAGCCGTCATAGGTGGTCAGCGCGTTCACCGCCGTGCCCGGCGTATTGATCAGGATCGCAGGGATCGCACCGCCATACATCGAACTGCCGTATATCCCCAGCAGCAGGGTCAGCCCGACAATCGGGTCCATCGAGAATGTCGCCGGCAGCAGGATCGCGATGGCAACCGCCGGCCCCACGCCGGGAACTGCCCCGATCATCACCCCGCCGATGGACCCCACCAGCAGCGCCAGGGCCACATCCCAGCGGTAAAGAACCTCAAGCCCTGCGAAAATCAGATCCATGCCCGCCTCACAGGTAGCGCAGCGCGAAGGCGTGCAGGCCGTCGGGCAGGACTTCGTAGACGGCGCCGCCGGGGATCTTCACCCCCAGAAACCCCTTGAAGATTAGCACCACCGCCACGGCAAAGGCCACCGAGGCCCACAGCAGGCGCGGGCTGCGATACCCCAGCCGCCATGTCAGGGCCGGGGCGAAAACCATCGTCGCGGGCAGATAGCCGACACGCGGCACCGCCAGCACGTAGATCATGAACCAGGCAGTGTATTCCAGCGGTTGCAACCAGATGCGCGCCTCGGTCCGGTCCTCGCGACGGATCCAGGGACGGCGCAGGCCCTTGCCGCGCCGCAGGCTGCGCAGATGCATCAGCCCGAACAGGACCATCCCGGCCCCCGCGACGCCGGGCCAGAAACCGGGCTGGGCGAACAGCTTGGTCCGCGGTGCCCATGTGGTCTGGTTTCCCAGGTTGGACAGGATGAAGATCGCGAACCCTGCAAAGGCCAGCGCGAACAGGATCTGCCCGCGCTGCGGCCCCTTGCTGGCCGGGAATGGATCGTCGGACATCATGCACCCATGTCGGTTGCAGGTTGTGCTGGGATGGGGCGGGCGGGTGTCACCCCGCGCCGCCCCCTTGCCGGATTACTGCAGCATCGCCTCGATCGCGGCGACCTTGGCGATATCCGCCTGGATGCGCGCGGCGCTGTCTTCGGCGTTCTGCCAGTAGACCAGACCGCCGGTATCCTTGGCCACCTGCTGCGCGCGCTCGCTCATCACGGTTTTCTGCGCCACCGCGATGATCTTGTCGCGCACGTCTTGCGGCGTGTCCTTGGTCACGAACAGGCCGTTCCACAGGGCGATATCAAGCGAGGGCTCGATCTCGCCCACCGTGGGCGCGTCGGGCACCAGCGGGATACGCTCGTCCGTGATCGAGGCCAGCACCTTCACGCTGTCCAGGCAGGGCAGGATCAGTTGCAGCGTGGTGTTGATCACATCCGCATCTCCACTGGCCAGCGTGTTGCAATCCAGCGCGTCAAAGGCCGCGTCCGACCCCCATTCGAAGCCCATCGTCTTGGCCAGCGCCATGGTTACCTGCGTCGGCGTCAGCACATTGCCGAAATGCCCCAGCGCCAGCTCGTTCGACTGGGCATAGGCCGCAAGCCCCGCCATGTCGTCATAGGGTGCATCGCCCGCAACCGCGATCACGAAGGGATAGGTCAGGAAAATGCCCAGCGGGTCGAACTTCTCGGGCGTCAGTTCGGGAATGCCGATCTGGTGGCCGACCACGGGCACCCCGATCACGAAGGACCCGATCGTATAGCCATCCGCAGGCGCTGTCGCCACGTCGATGGCACCGGGGAAGGGGCCACCACCGCCGCCGGGCTTGTTCACCACAGCCGCCGCCACGCCATATTCGGCCTGGAAGTCATCCGCGATCATGCGCGTCAGCACATCTTCAAGGTCGCCCGGCGGGAAGGGCACGATGAATGTCACGGGCTTTTCAGGGTAATCGGCCAATGCGGCGCTGCCGACAGCGGCCATGCACAGCGTCAGCGCCCCGCCAAGGATCGAGTTCGTCTTCATTTCAGTCTCCCCGTTTCTAGTCGGTTCATTATTTGAACCATTGGTTCTAAAATAGATTGACAGAGCGCCCGCGTTTCTGTCAACGATTTTAACAAGTCCAATGGGTCCCCCATCGCGGATACCCGAACAACTGGCCGCATACCGGAGCAGCCCCACACATGGGAACCGTCGCCAAAGCCTTGTCATTGCTGGATCATTTCAGCCGCGCCCGGCCTGAAATCGGCCTGAGCGATCTTGCGCGACTGGCGGGTCTGAACAAGGCCACCACCTATCGCTTGCTGTCCGAATTGCAGCATGGGGGATTCGTCGAACAGACCGGCACGGGCCGCGAATACCGCCTTGGTCCCGCTGTCCTGCGCCTTGCCGCCCTGCGCGAAGCGGCCGTGCCCCTGCGCGACATGGCCGCCCGCGCGCTGCAATCGCTGTCGGACGCCACGCATGAGACCGCGCATCTGTCCCTGCTGCAGGGCGACCGCCTCAGCATGCTCAGCTATGCCTACAGCCCGCGCCACGGTACCCGCGTCACGATGGAGGATGCGCAGATCCTCGCCTTTCACGCCACCAGTTCGGGCCTCGCCGTCCTGGCCTTCAGCCCGCCCGAGATGATCGACCGCATCCTTTCGGCGCCGCTCGACAAACGCACCGAGGATACGCTGACCGATCCCGTGGCGATCCGTGCCGTGCTTGACGGGGTGCGCCACACGGGTCTGGCCGAATCCGTGGGCGGGTTCGAAAAGGATGTCCATTCCCACGCCGTGCCGCTGTTCGATGCGCAGACCCGCGTCATCGGTGCGATGGCCGTGGCCGCCCCCGTGGCGCGCATGACACCCGAACTCAAGACCCTGATCCGGCGCGAACTCTGGCAGCATGCTACCGGGTTGACCCGCGCGCTGGGCGGGTTCTGCCCCGAAGGCTTTGTCGCGAAGGGGGCCGCTGCATGACCATGCCCGATCGCGCGCTGATCCTTGACTTCGGCGGCGTCATCTCCCGCACCATGTTCGAAACCCATGACCTGACCGAGGCGGCCCTTGGCCTTGCCCCCGGCACCCTCACATGGCGCGGCCCCTTCGATCCCGGCCGCGATCCGCTCTGGCAGGACATGCAGGCCGACCGCATCACCGAGCGCGACTACTGGCGCTTGCGCACTGCCGAGGTGGCCATGCTCACTGGGCGGAACTGGACGCAAATGTCCGACTTCGTGCGCGCCGCGCGCGGCGCCGATCCCGACGCCGTGATCCGCCCCGAATTCCGCGAAGCCATCGCGAAGGCCCGCGCGGCGGGTGTCCGGCTTGCGATCCTGTCCAATGAGCTTGACCTCTTCTACGGCACCGATTTCCGCGACAAACTGCCGTTTCTGGCGGATTTCGAGGTAATCGTGGACGCCACCCACACGGGTATTCTGAAACCCGACCCCGCCGCCTATCGCCTTTGCCTCGATCAGCTTGGCCTTCCCGCCGCCTCATGCGTCTTTGTCGATGACCAGGCGCGCAACATCACCGGCGCGCAGGCGGTCGGCCTGCCATGCGTGCAGTTCGACGTGGCGCAACCCGCCCGTAGCTATGACCGGGCCCTGACCCTTCTGGGCCTTTCGAAAGGATGATCCGATGAAAGACAGCAATTTCCTGAAAGAGCATAACGCGCGGTCGATGTGGCATCCGATGGCCCATCCCGCCGACAGCCTTGCCAACCCGCCCACCATCGTCACCGGCGCGCAGGGCGTGCGCATCACCGATGTCGACGGGCACGAGGTGGTGGATGCCGTGGGTGGCCTGTGGAACGTGAACCTCGGGTTTTCCTGCGCCCCGATCAAGGCCGCCATCGCCGCACAGCTTGATCGCCTGCCCTATTACTCGACCTTTCGCGGCACCTCCAACGATGCCGTCATCGAACTCTCGGAAGAATTGCGCCGCTTCTTCGCCCCCGACGGGCTGACCCGCGCCTTCTACACCTCGGGCGGATCGGACTCGGTCGAAACCGCGCTCAGGCTGGCGCGCCAATACCACAAGATCAAGGGGCAGGGGCAGCGCACCAAGTTCCTCAGCCTCAAGAAAGGCTACCACGGCACCCATTTCGGCGGGGCTTCCGTGAATGGCAACGCCAATTTCCGCACGGCCTATGAACCGCTTCTGGCCGGATGCCACCACATCCCCGCCCCCTATACCTACCGCAACCCCTTCAACGAATCCGATCCCGCCAAACTCGCGCAACTCTGTCTGGCAGCCCTAGAGGATGAGATCGCCTTTCAGGGCGCAAACACCATCGCCGCCTTCATCATGGAGCCGGTCCTGGGCGCAGGCGGCGTGATCCCCCCGCACGAAACCTTCATGCCTGGCGTGCGTGACATCTGCACCCGCCACGGCATCCTGCTGATCGCGGACGAGGTGATCACCGCCTTCGGTCGCACCGGAAGCTGGTCCGGCAGCCGCCACTGGGGCGTGCAGCCCGATTTCATGTGCACCGCCAAGGCCATCACCAACGGCTATTTCCCCTTCGGCGCCGTGATGATCGCGGAAGACGTCGCGCAGGTGTTTGAATCCGACACCACGGGCGCCGCCGCTATCGGCCATGGCTACACCTATTCCGGCCACCCGGTCGGTGCCGCGGCGGCCCTCGCCTGCCTTGCCGAAACGGAACGCCTCAACGTGACCGAGAACGCCGCCGCGCGCGGCACGCAGCTTTACCAAGGCCTGCAAGCCCTGGCCGATAAATACGACCTCATCGGCGATGTGCGCGGTGGCCACGGCCTCATGTGCGCGCTGGAACTGGTCAGCGACCGGGCCAGGAAAACCCCCATCGACAAGAAGACCATCGGCACCGTGCAAGAGGTCGCTTACCGCGCCGGCGCCATGGTCCGCGTCTCGGGTCCCAACATCATCATGTCGCCGCCCCTGGTCCTGACAGCGGATGACGTGCAGATCATCCTCTCCGCACTGGACGAAGGCTTCGCGGCGCTGTGATCCCGCAACGAGAGAGGGGGCGCATACCGCCCCCTGCTTCTTCTTGCCTTAAATATCCATCACGCAACGGCGCCACCCGCACGGCGCCTCAGACCACGGGCACGATCAACACCAACCCGTCCAGATCGGCATGCGCCCTGATCTGACAGGACAGCCGCGAGGTCGCACCCCGCGCTGCCTCGACAGTGTCCAGCATCGCATCCTCGAAATCATCCGGCCCGCCAACCCGGTCGGCCCAATCCGCGGCCACCTGCACATGGCAGGTTGCGCAACTCAGGTTACCGCCGCATTCGCCCACGACACCGGGCACATTCCGCGCCACCGCCGCCTCCATCAGCGACAGCCCCTCGGCCACATCCGCCGTCAGCTCTGCCCCATCGGGCAAGATCCAGGTCACCTTCATGATCAGCCCTCACACGAACCAGATATAGAAATCGCGCAGCGCATCGCCTTCCAGGTCGCGGGTCTTCTTGACCTCGTGTTCCTTCATGAAGACGTGGTTTTCCACCAGCAGCGACCCGACAGCCTGCGTCAGCGCAGTATCCGCCTTCAGATCGGCCACCGCCCCCTTCAGGTTCAGTGCCGTCGCCTCCTTGGCGTCCCACTTCTCGAACCCGTCCCCGGTTTCCATCGCGGGCAGGTCATAACCACCCACGAAGCCCAGCCGTGCTGCCTGCAACACGGCGGCCACGGCCACGTAAGGGTTGGACGAGGCATCGGCCATCCGATGTTCAAGCCGTGCCTTTGTGCCGCCCTCGCTGGAAATGCGGGTGGTCACGTTGCGATGATCCCCGCCCCAGTTGCACAGATGGCCCGACAGGCTGCCGGGCTGCAGCCGCTGATAGGAATTGGCCGTGGGCGCGATCAGCCCCGCCAGCCCCTTGTGATGCTGCAACAGTCCCGCCACACAGCCGCGGGCCAGCGCGTTCATGTGATCGGGGCCGCCCTTCGGCCCATCGGACAGCGCATTGCCGCCCGCCTCGTCGATGAAGGAAAAGTTGACATGCATCCCCGATCCCCCGGCTTCCGCGATGGGTTTCGGCATGAAGGTCAGCACCACGCCGTGCTCCAGCGCGATCTCGCGCGCCATGAGGCGAAACAGGACGATATCATCCACCGCCTTGACCGCATCGTCGAAGGTCAGCGTGTATTCGAACTGCGGGCTGTCATATTCCGACGTGATCAGGTCCAGGCTGAAGCCCAGCTCATCCGCCTTTTCCCAGATCGCATCGTTGAACCGCAGCGGATCGGTGAACGGCCCGGTGCCGTAAACATGCGCGCCGGGCGTGTCATAGGGGCGCAAGCGGCCCTGATCGTCGGCCACCATGGCAAAGGCCTCCAACTCGATGCCTACCTTGGGCGTCAGCCCCAGCTTACCCCAATCCGCCACCGCCCGTTTCAGCGCCCCGCGCCCGCACATCGGCAACGGCACCCCGTCGGTGTCGTAAAGGTCGCCCACCACGATCTTGGTCGCCCGGTCCCAACTGTCGCGGATCTCGTCCCCGCGCCAGTGCAGTTCCATGTCCGGCAGCCCCTCCATCATCATGGACCCCGGTGAGTTCAGCAGGTCCTTGTCGTAATGCACGCCGAAGTTCGACCGGCAAAAACGGGTGTGTCCATCCCCGATCTTCGAGCCGGGCAAGTACTTGCCCCGCATGATCGACAGATGGTCGCAGAATAGCGCACGCAGGCGGGTGTTCATCTTGTCTTTCTCCCTGAGGCGCGGGTTTGCCCCGCGCATGTTGTTCATGCAGGCACGATCCGCACCGGCAGCGTCTTGATACCGCCCACGAAATTCGAGCGCAGGAATTCGTGCGGCCCCGCAGGCTCGATCGACCGCAGCCGTTTCGACAGTTCCTCGAACAGCACCCGCACCTCCAGCCGTGCCAGCCACATGCCAAGGCAGATATGCGGCCCGCCCTGACCGAAACTCAGATGCTTGTTGGGGCTGCGCGCCAGATCGACCCGGAACGGATCGTCGAAGACCGTCTCGTCGCGATTGGCCGAGGCGAACCAGTACAGCACCTTGTCCCCCTCGCGGATCGTCTTGCCATGCATCTCGACGTCGCGCGTGGCGGTGCGGCGGAAATAGATCGCGGGCGTGGCCCAGCGGATGATCTCGTCCGCGGCCGTGTCCCAGACGGCGCCACCTGCCTGCATCTGGCCCAGAAGTTCCGGCTGATGACACATCGCCTGAATGCCGGCGGCGATGGAATAGCGCGTGGTGTCATTGCCCGCCGCCACCAGCAGGCAAAAGAAATTGCGAAACTCCGTCTCGCTGATCACGCCGCCATCGCGCCCCGGATTCAGGATCAGGTTCAGGATCCCGTTGGTGTCGCCGGTGCGCGCCTTATGCTCCATCAATTCCTTGGCGTATTGATAAAGCTCCGCCCCGGCGGGCGAGTTGAAGGGCATCATGCGGAACGCGTCCGTGTCCATCTTGTCCAGTACATGGTCGGTGAAATCGGGGTCCGTGTTGGCGATCAGCGCATCGCCCTTTTCCACCAGCCAGGGCAGGTCGGCCTCGGGCGTGCCCAGGATGCGGCCCAGCATCCGCATCGGCAATTGCCGCGCGATGGCCTTGGTCGCATCGAACTCCCGCGCCTCCAGTGCCTGGTCCAGGATCTCGTCGCACAGATCGCGGATATCCTGCTCGTATTCCGCGATCACCGGCTTTGAAAACGCCCGCGCCACCTTGACCCGCGTCTGCATGTGCTCGGGCGGGTCGGTCTCCTGAAAGGTGCGCCGCGCCAGGTATTCCTCGTAGGTCTGATCCTCCATGCGGATCCCCCGCGCCGAGGAAAAGACATCCGGCTGCCGGTTCATCTCGGTGATGTCGGCATGGCGCGTGATCGACCAGAAGCCTTGCCCCTGATCCCAGTCTGTCCAGTGCACCGGATCGTCACGGCGCAGGCGGGCGAAGGTGTTATGCGGCACGCCCCGCACGAAGGTGTCGTGACTGGTCAGATCGGCGAAACCGTCGTCATTGGGGGACCAGACCGTCATCGCGTCACCTTTCCGTCAGCCGCCCCGATTGGGACTTGTCGTTAACCTGTTATGTATATTAAAAGCGGATATAAATATGTAAAGAGAAATCAGGACCTACCGGAGCGATCGCGCGATGCATCTGGCACTTCTTATGGCCAATACAGACGAAAGCGATTTCGCCAGGGCCCACCCCCGCGATTCCGAAAAGTTCCAGACCCTGATCCATCTTGTCCGCCCCGGCTGGACGGTCCAATCCTTTTCGGTCAAGGACGGTGTCTTTCCGGATGATATCAGCCGTTTCGATGGCGTGATGATCACCGGCAGCCCGGCTTCCGTGCATGACCCCGATCCCTGGATCGCCGATCTGATGGCGCTGATCCGGCAGATCGTCACCGCGCGGCAGCCCCTGTTCGGGGCCTGCTTCGGGCATCAGGCGATTGCCCTCGCTCTGGGCGGGCAGGTCGGCCCCAATCCCGGCGGCTGGGTCTTTGGGCGCACGGAAACCCATACCACGACGCCAGCCCCATGGATGACCATACTCCCCGCAACCACCGGGCTTTATGCTGCCCATGTGGAACAGGTTACCGCCCTGCCTGCGCAGGCGCGCCGCCTCTCGACATCACCCGAATGCCCCATTGGCGGCTTTGCGATTGGCAACCATATCTACACAACCCAATACCACCCCGAGATGACGCCCGGCTTCATCGCCGCGCTGATCGAACACCTGAAAGATGACAAACCCGCCGACGTGGTCAGCCGCGCGCGCGCCTCGCTGGCAGAACCCGCCGACACGCAACCTTTCGCCGAAAGCATCGCCCGCTTTTTCGAGCAGACCAAGGCACGAGGCTGACCCCCGCTTTCATCTTGTCATGCATTCTCGAACCCCGACGCCAGCCGCAGGCACGGCGTCAAAAATTCAGCCCAGCACCGCCAGCAGATCCATCGCCGTCACCTGATCGAACTGCACATGCCGCGCCATCGCGGCCTCGGCTTCGTCCGACCGCCGCGCCACGATCAGCGCGGCAATCGCCCGGTGATCCCGCGCCGATGCCCCGATGGCACCCGCATAATGATAGCGCGCCCGGTAATAGGCCATCAGCTTGCGCGCATTGGTCTTGATCATTTCCAGCAGGAACGGATTGCCCGCCGCCTCGGCCACAACGCGGTGAAAATCCATGTTCAGCTGGTAATAGCGATCCGGTTCCGCATCCCCCAGCCGCGCCGCGTGATCTTCGCAGGCGGCAACCGCCGCTTCCAGCGCGCTTGCATGGGCCTCGGACAAACGCCGCGCGGCCAGCCCTGCGGCCTGACCTTCCAGCTTGGCATGCACCTCGAGGATCGCCAGAAACTCCTCAAGCGTAGGCTTGAACACTACCGCCCCCTTGCGCGGCAGGCGACGGATCAGTCCGGCGGTTTCCAGCTGGATCAGCGCCTCGCGCACCGGCGTGCGTGACACGTCATGCGCCTCGATCAGCTCCTGCTCGTCGATCAGCCCGCCGGGACGCAGGCTGCCCGTCTCGATCGCGCCAAGGATCGCGGCCACGATGGTTTCGGTCTGCCCCGCCACGCCGCGGCCTCAGCCCTTGGTCCAGCGCGCTGCCAGATTGCGGGCGGCACGGGCCAGCAGCACCACGTCGATGCCCACCGCCAGGAACTGCGCGCCCCAGTCGCGGTAATCGCGGGCGGTGTCGTGATCCAGCGCCAATATCCCCGCCGCCTTGTCCGACGCCGCAATCCGGCCCAGCGCATCCTGGATCGCCGCGCGCACCTCCGGCTGCGTGCTGTCGCCCCGGTGCCCCATATCGGCGGCAAGGTCAGAGGGCCCGATGAACACCCCGTCCACGCCGTCCACCGCCAGAATGGCGTCCAGCGCGTCCATCCCCTTGACGGTTTCCACCTGCACCAGCAGACACATCTGCTCATTGGCGGTGCGGATATAATCCGGGATCGCCGCAAAACGTGACGCCCGCGCCAGCGCCGCCCCCGACCCCCGGATGCCTTCGGGCGGATAGCGCATTGCCCGCACCAGATCCCGCGCCTGTTCTGCACTTTCCACCATCGGGATCAGCAGGGTCTGCGCGCCGATATCCAGCGCCTGCTTGATCAGCCAGGCCTCGCCCATGGGCAGACGCACGACGGGGTGACTGCCCTCCTTGCCCTCCAGCACCTGCAACTGCGCCATGATACTGCGGATGTCATTGGGCGCATGTTCGCCGTCGATCACCAGCCAGTCGAACCCAGCGGTCGACATCACCTCGGTCGCATAAGCGTCACCGAAGCCCGCCCAGCAGCCATATTGCATCTGACCGGCGGCCAGCGCCGCCTTGAAACGGTTGACGGGGGCGGGCATCGGTTATCCTTTCACCAGATGTGCGGCCATCTCGACGATCACGTCATAGGCCATGTCGATATCCGCCTTTGTGGCATCGAATTGTCCAGCCTGAAAGCGAATGACGTAATCCCCGTTCACCCGCGTCTGGGTCAGATAAATCCGCCCGTCATCATTGACAGCAGTCAACAAGCCCTGCGTCAGCGCCTCGGCATCGCCACCCTCTGGCGCATAGCGGAAGGTGAACAGCGACAGCGCCGGCTCCGTCACGATCTCGAACCCCGGCGTCGCGCGCAAGCGTTCGGCCAAGTCCTGAGACCACGCCACATGATTACGGATCATGCCGCGCAAGCCCTCCAACCCATAGGCGCGGATCAGGAACCACAGCTTGAGCGCCCGGAACCGCCGGCCCAGCGGGATCGACCATTCCGAATAGTTGATGATCCCGTCCGCCCCTTGCGTCTTGAGGTATTCCGGCTGGATCGCCAGAGTCCGTGTCAGGTCCGCAGGCGAGCGGATGAAATGCGCCGACAGATCGAACTGCGTGCCCAGCCATTTATGCGGGTTGAACACCACCGAATCCGCCATCTCGACCCCCGTCCAAAGATCGCGGAACTCGGGGCAGATCATCGCCGCCCCCGCCCATGCCGCATCCACATGGCTATAAAGCCCGTGGGCCTGCGCCACTGCACAAACCCCCGCAATATCATCGCAAGCACCCGTGCCCGTGCCACCCGTGCAGGCAATCACGCCCGCAGGCAGGTAACCCGCCGCCTTGTCGGCAATCACAGCCGCCTCAAGTGCTGCCACATCCATCCCGCGCAGCGGGCCGGTCGTGGGAATACGCACCAGATTGGCCTGTCCGATCCCGGCAATCCAGATCGCCCGGTCAACCGAGGAATGCACCTCGGCCGAGCAATAGACGCGCAGCACCTTCTGCCCCGGCAGACCATTGGCATTCCCGTCCCATTCCAGCGCGCGTTCGCGCATCACCAGCACGGCGGCCAGCGTGGCGGAACTGGCGCTGTCCTGAATGACGCCCGCAAACCCCTCGGGCAGCCCGATGGACTGGCGCAGCCAATCCATCATCCGCGTCTCCATCTCGGTCGCGGCGGGCGAGGTCTGCCACAGCATGCATTGCGGGGCCATCACCGTCACCAGATGATCTGCCAGCACGGCGGCGGGCGAGGCATTGGACGGGAAATAGGCAAAGAACCGTGGGTGCTGCCAATGGGTGATCCCCGGCATCACGATGGATTCGAAATCCGCGATGATCGCGTCCATCGGCTGCGCGGTTTCCGGCGGATGCGCGGGCAGGGCGGCCAGAATGTCACCGGGGCGGGTCTGCGCCCGCACGGGCCGGTCCCGCAGGCCTGCATGATAGCGTCCGGCCCAGTCGGCGGCCCAGCGGCCCCATTTCGGAAATTCGTCCCAGCGCATGTCCGTGCCTCCCATATAGTTAACATGATAACTATATCATGTATCACGCAGACGCAACGAAAATCCCCCGCGTTGCGCAGCTTGGCAAGCGGGGGATCGCGGGTATTTCCGGCAAGGTGAAAGGGTGGGTCAGCTTCCCGTAGGCGCGCGGGCGGCGGCCAAGGCCTGCGCCAGAACGCTTCGCTGCCCGATATGGTTCATCAGGATCAGGATCAGCCGCGCGTTCAACGCGTCGCTGTCATCCTTGCTCAGCCCTTCATGCGCGGCCAGCAGATCGGCATAGATGTCATCGGGCCTGTCCATATTGGGTGTCAGGATCAGATCGGCGGTCATCAATGCATCTCCTGTCCGGTGGCGCGGCGGATTGCTGCGCGGATGGCATCCTCGTCATAGTCGGGGAAACGTGCCGCCACATGCTGATCGGGCCGGATCAGGTAGACGGCGGCAGGCGCATCGCCCAGATAGCGCGCGGCCAGCGCGCCGGTGGCATCGTCCTTGCTGGTCAGGGCCAGTCGCGCGACGTCGATCCCGCCCTCGGTCAGGCTGTCCGGGGCCTCGGCATTCACCGTCAGCAGCGTGAACCTGTCGCCCAACCCGTCCAGCAGAAAGGCATTGCCAAGCGCCACATCGGGGCAGGGCGATCCGGGGCGCGTGCGCGCAGGCCCGCTGGCCAATGCATCGGGGCTGTTGAGCGGCGATCCGTCATAGGTGCAGGGCATCGACAACCGCCCCGAATTGACCAGGGGCCGCGCAAAGGCGTGATGCTCGCTCAGGTCCAGCACGGCATCGCGGAAAATCCGGCTGATCGCGGATTTGGGCGTGATGAAATCGGTCGAGCGGGACGAGTTCAGGATGTTCTCATCCGCGCCATGGACACGCTCCGCATCGTAGCTGTCCAGCAGCGCCTCAGGGGCGCGGCCTTCCAGCACCAGCTTCAGCTTCCACGCCAGATTGTCGGTATCCTGCAGGCCGGAATTGGCCCCGCGCGCGCCAAAGGGGCTGACCTGATGGGCGCTGTCGCCCGCAAAGATCACGCGGTTGTGGCGGAAGCGTTCCATCCGGCGGCACTGGAACGTGTAGATCGAGACCCATTCAAGGCTGAATTCCACATCGTCGCCCAGCATCGCCTTGAGGCGGGGAATGACGTTTTCCGGCTTCTTTTCCTCGGCCTTGTCGATGTCCCAGCCCAGTTGCAGGTCGATTCGCCAGACGCCATCGGGCTGCTTGTGCAGCAGCGCCGATTGACCCTTGTTGAAGGGCGGGTCGAACCAGAACCAGCGCTCGGTCGGGAAATCCGCCTCCATGATCACATCGGCGATCAGGAAATTGTCCTCGAAGACACGGCCCACGAAATCCAGCCCCATCATCGACCGGATCGGGCTGGCCGCCCCGTCACATGCGATGATGTAATCGGCGGTGATCGTATAGGGGCCTTCGGGTGTATCGATCTGCAGATCCACATGGTCGCCGCGATCGCTGACGGCTGTCACCTTGTTGCCCCCGCGCAGTTCCAGCGGCGCGCCCGCCGCCTCGATCTCGCGCGCGCGTTTGACCAGGTAGTCCTCGAAATAATACTGTTGCAGGTTGATGAAGGCGGGACGCTTGTGGCCATCCTCAGGCAGCAGGTTGAAGTCATAGACCTTGCGATCGTCGAAAAAGACCTTGCCGATGTTCCATTGCACGCCCTTGTCCACCAGCGGTGTGCCGCAGCCCAGACGGTCCGCGATCTCAATCGTGCGCTTGGCAAAACAGATTGCCCGGCTGCCGAAACTGACCTTGTCGTTCTCGTCCACGACCAGCGCCTCGATCCCCTGCTGCGCAAGGTCGATCGCGGCAGCCAGCCCGACGGGACCCGCCCCCACGATGACCACCCGGTGATGGGCCGGGGTGACCGCGTCCTGATCGGCGCTGCGGGTATAGGGATAAAGCGGAACCTCGAAGATCTTGTTCATCAGTCGTCCTTTCGCATGAGCGCCCGGGCGGACCAGACCGCCGAGCCGCCAAAGAATGTGCCCGCGATCAGCACCACCTCGATCATGGCGATACCGCCGAAGCCGCGCGTGAGCAGGGCAAAGACCATCAGCGCCAGCCCGAAAAGGGACACGGCCAGCCGCAGTTTCAACTCGCCACGCGAGGGTCCGTATTTGCCCGCCATCCCCGAAGCCTCAGCCCTGAAGGGCCGCCCACATCTCGAGATCGCGCTGCGCGGTCCAGATGCGGGGCGTGTCGATGCCGCGCGCCTCGTCATAGGCGCGGGCCACGTTGAAGGGCAGGCAGTGTTCATAGATCGCGTAATCCTTGAACTTCGGGTCACAAGCAGCGCGCACGGCATCCCATGCCTCTTTCAGGCTGCCACCACGTGCGGCGACGCGGGCGGCGGCGGCATAGGTGCTCTCGACGAAATTGCGCGTATTCTCGATCGCGGCGGTGACCATGTCCTGCCCCATCAGCGCATCCCCGCGCCCCGGCGCGATGGCATCCACCTGGAACGAGGCGATGGCATCCAGCGTATCGCCCCAATCGCTGAAATGCCCGTCGCCGCAATAGCAGGCCGAGTGGTATTCCACGATATCGCCCGTGAACATCACGTTCTGATCCGGCACATGGATCACGATATCCCCCGCCGTATGGGCGCGGCCCAGATGCATCAGGTCAATCCGGCGCTTGCCCAGGTAGACGGTCATGTCATCGCTGAAGGTCGTGGTGGGCCATGTCAGGCCGGGGATGCTTTCATGGCCTTCGAACAGACGCGGGAAACGCTGGAATTCGCTGTCCCAGTCTTCCTGGCCGCGTTCCACCACCATGGCGCGGGCCGCGTCACCCATGATGATCTGGCTGGCGCCAAAGGCCGAGGCCCCCAGCACCCGCACCGCGTGATAATGGGTCAGCACCACATGGCTGATCGGCTTGTCGGTCACGGACCGCACGCAATCGATCACCTTGTTGGCCAGACGCGGCGTCGCCTGCGCCTCGACGATCATGACCGAGTCATCGCCGATGATCACACCCGAATTCGGGTCCCCCTCGGCGGTGAAGGCATATACGTCCTTGCCCACCTCGGTGAAGGTGATCTTCTTTTCGGTCATGTCGCCTTGCGATGCAAAAGCCTTGGCCATGGGTCGTCCTTTCTGATGTCGGTGCCGGGGCAGGGGTCGGATGCCTCCGGCGGGGATATTTGGGGCAAGAAGAAGCGGAAGGCTTATCTTGCGTAGGGATCCTTGAGCGCAGGGAGCAGCGTGCCCGCGCAATCGCCAAAGCCGATGGTATAGCCATCGCCATGCGCCGCCCCCGTCAGGGTCAGCGTATCGCCATCAGCCAGGAATGTGCGCGTCTCGCCCGTATCAAGCGTCAGCGGTTCCTTGCCGCCCCAGCTGAGTTCCAGCAGGCTGCCGCGCTGGTGCTTTTCGGGGCCCGAGATCGTGCCCGATCCCAGCAGATCACCGGGCGTCATCGGGCAGCCGCTGGTTGAGTGATGCGCCAGTTGCTGGGCGGCGGAATAATACATCTCGCGATAATTGGTGCGCGCGATTTCCGTGGGGGCCTTGCCCTCGGGGGCCAGCGTCACGGCAAGGTCGATGTCATAAAGCATCGGGCCGGTATCCTTGAGGTGATCCAGCAGCGGCACCTCGCGTGCGGGCGTCGGCACACGGAACGGCTCCAATGCCGTGCGCGTCACGATCCAGGGGCTGATCGTGGTGGCGGTCGCCTTGGCCTGAAACGGCCCCAGCGGCTGATACTCCCACGCCTGGATGTCGCGCGCCGACCAGTCGTTCAGCAGCACGTAGCCGAAGATCATCGCATCGGCCTCATCCACCGTCACCGGGCCGTCGCTGGCCATGCCCACGACAGCACCCATTTCCAGTTCCAGATCGAACCGGGCCGAGGGCGCGAAACGCGGGGCCGCATCATCGGGGCCTTTCAACTGCCCCCAGGGGCGGCGCACCGGCGTGCCCGACACCACCACGGATGAGGCGCGGCCATTATAGCCGATGGGGATGTGCAACCAGTTCGGCGGCAGGGCATTTTCCGCCCCCCGGAACATCGTGCCGACATTGGTGGCGTGATGACGCCCTGCATAGAAATCGGTATATTCGGCCACAAGGAAAGGCAGGTGCATGTCCGCATCCGCCATCGGCACCAGCAGGGGTTCCAGCGCCGCGCGCTCTGCCGATCCGTCTTGCAGCAACTGGATCAGCCGCGCGCGCAGGGCACCCCATGCCTCGGGTCCCAGTTCCATCACCTCGTTCCAGAAGGGCACGTCGAAGACGGGCGCATCGTCAAGGGACAGCAGCCCCTCATCCTCGGCGGCGCGGCAATCCAGGATCATGTCGCCGATGGCCACGCCACAGCGCGGATCGTCATCGCCCAGTGAAAAGACGCCGCAGGGCAGGTTGTTCAGCGGGAAAGGGTGGCCGGGCACATTGGCCGAAGCCACCCAGCTTGTCATCAGGGGCATGTCTTGGTCCTTCCGGGGGTCAGCCCCGCTGCCTCAGCAGGGCCGGGAATTCAGGGAAGGGCAGGGGCGCGCGACCCCTGCCCAATGGCGGCACGCTGACCGCTTATTTCTTGCCGGGCGTGCCGTCGAACTTCTTCTCGAGGCTCTCCCAGCAGTCGATATAGTCATCCTGCAACGGCGCCTCTTCGGCGGCAAAGCGCGTCAGGTGCTGCGGGAAGCGCGTTTCGAACATGAAGGACATGGTATTGTCCAGCTTTTCCGCCTTAAGGTCCGCATTCGATGCGCCCTCGAAGGCATTCATGTCCGGCCCATGCGGCAGCATCATGTTGTGCAGGCTCATGCCGCCCGGCACGAAGCCCTTGGGCTTGGCGTCATACTGGCCATAGATATTGCCCATCATCTCGGACATGATGTTCTTGTGATACCACGGCGGGCGGAAGGTGTTTTCCGCGACCATCCAGCGTTCACGGAACAGCACGAAGTCGATATTCGCGGTGCCCTCGACACCCGAAGGCGCGGTCAGCACGGTGAAGATCGACGGATCGGGATGATCGAACAGCACCGCGCCCACCGGGCAATAGGTGCGCAGGTCGTATTTGACGGGCGCGTAATTGCCATGCCACGCCACCACATCCAGCGGCGAATGGCCAATCTCGGTCCGGTGGAACTGGCCGCACCACTTGATCACCACCGATGACGGCACCTCGCGATCCTCGAACGCCGCCACGGGTGTCTTGAAATCGCGCCGGTTCGCCATGCAGTTCGCGCCAATGGGGCCGCGCCCCGGCAGATCGAATTTCTGGCCATAGTTTTCACAGACAAACCCCCGCGCCGGGCCTTCCAGAACCTCAACCCGGTAGAGCAACCCACGCGGGATGATCGCAATCTCCTTGGGTTCCAGATCAATGATCCCCAACTCGGTGCAGAACCGCAAACGCCCTTCCTGCGGCACGATCAGCAACTCGCTGTCAGCCGAGAAGAAATATTCGTCCTGCATCGACGCGGTGACCAGATAGACATGGCTCGCCATGCCGACCTGCGTGTTCACATCGCCCGCCGTGGTCATGGTGCGCATGCCCGTGATCCATGTCAGGGCCGCATCGGTATGCGGTACCGGGTCCCAGCGGTACTGGCCCAGGCTGATCACATCGGGGTCGATATGCGGCGCCGATTTCCAATAGGGCACGTCGATCTTCACATAGCGCTTGGAATGCTTGACCGATGGCCGGATGCGGTAGCACCAGGTGCGTTCGTTCTGATGGCTGGGCGCGGTGAAGGCGGTGCCGGACAGCTGCTCGCCATAAAGGCCGTAATTGCATTTCTGCGGGCTGTTCATGCCCTGCGGAAGCGCACCGGGCAGGGCCTCGGTCTCGAAGTCATTGCCGAAACCGGGCATGTAGCCGGGGGTCGTGCCCTGCGGCGTGGAAGCCTGCACGAAGGAATGCGGAAGCGTGGGGCGATTCATGGGGCGTCCTCCTTTATGGTTGCGTCGTTAACGGTTGTTTTTGTAACTAACAACAACAGGAGTCCCCATCATGTCACAAAACGATGCGTTCGATCTGCAGAATTTCCTGCCCTACCTGCTGAACCAGGCCGCCGAGGAAAGCAGCCTTGCCTTTCAGCAGGTCTACCGGGATCGCTACGGGATGTTGCGCACGGAATGGCGGGTCCTGTTCCACCTGGGGCTTTACGGACGGCTGACGGCGAAAGAGATCGGCATGCGCTCCAAGATGCACAAGACCAAGATCAGCCGCGCGGTGCAGCGCCTTGAGGAGCGCCGCTTTCTGACCCGCGACCCGGACGAGGCCGACCGGCGGCAGGAATACCTTGATCTGACGGTGCAGGGGCGCGCGGCCTACCGCGATCTGCATGGCGTGGCCCATCGCTATGACGCGGCCCTGGCCGACACCCTCACCCCCGAAGAGGAACGCATCCTGCGCGCCGCGCTGCGCAAACTGGCGCGGATGGCGTGAGCCAGCCGGACAGGGTCAGAACTTCGGCTCGACCCCCGGCAGGTTGAGGGCCTTGATCAGCTCGCGCAGCTCTTGCCGCGCCGCCACGTTCGAGATGTTCAGCTGCTTGACCCCGATATCCTTGAGGTCCAGCAAGGTCAGGCCGCGCGGGAACAACTCGCGGAAGATCACCCGCTCGTTGAAGCCCGGCGCCACGCGAAAGCCGATCCGCTTGGCCAGGTTGTCAAGCGCGCGGCCCATCTTTTCCTTGTTGACCATCTGCTGCGCGCCCAGGCGGTTGCGCACCACGATCCAGTCGATGGGCTTGAGCCCTGCCTGCGCGCGCAACTGCCGCGCCCCCCAGACCATTTCGGAATAGACCGAAGGACCAAGGATCTTGCGCCCGTCGCCATCCACATGCGCCAGAAGGTCGAAATCGATGAAGCTGTCGTTCAGCGGCGTGATCAGCGTATCGGCCAGACTATGCGCCACCTGGCTCAGGCGGGTATGCGAGCCGGGGCAGTCGATCACGATGAAATCGCTGACCGGATCCAGCAGCGCGATCGCCGCCGACAGCCGCTGATCATAGGGGTTCTCGCCATCCTTGAGCATTTCGGGATCGGCTTCGGGCAGGTCGATATAGATCGGGCCGGGCAGGTCCAGCCCGGACTTGGCCAGAAAGGCCGCGCGATTCTCGGCATAGCGGCCAAATGTCTTTTGCCGCAGGTCCAGATCCAGCGCCCCGACCCGGTGCCCCAGCCGCGCCAACGCGGTGGCCACATGCATCGAGACGGTGGATTTCCCCGCGCCGCCCTTTTCATTTCCTACTACGATGATATGCGCCAAACCGTGTCCCCGCCTTCCCCTGCGACAAACGCGACCGCCAGCCGGGCGTTTCCCCGGTGAGAGCCACCATATGTTGTATGCCCTCTTATGGGAAGGATGGGCAAGGTCAAGCACCCAGAACGCGGCACGACAGGGTGATATCGTGTGATCCGCGTGACATCCGCCGATTAGCTTGCTAGGCAGCTTGGGTTTATAGGTGAAACAATAGGTCACGACGTGAAAATTGAAAAAACACAGTTGCCCGGCGTTCTGATTCTGACCCCCGCCCGGTTCGGCGATGCGCGGGGCTTCTTTTCCGAAAGCTGGAACCGCAAGACCCTTGAAAATCATGGGATCACGCTGGATTTCGTGCAGGACAACCACTCGGTGTCGGCGCAGGTCGGCACGGTGCGGGGTCTGCATTTCCAGTCGCCGCCCCATGCGCAGGCCAAGCTGGTGCGCTGCGGCAAGGGCTGTCTGTTCGACGTGGCCGTCGACATCCGGCGCGGATCGCCCACCTATGGCCGCTGGATCGGCGAGGAGCTGTCATTCGAAAACGGCAAGCAGCTGCTGATCCCGGCCGGTTTCCTGCATGGCTTCGTCACCCGCGCGCCGGATACCGAGATCAATTACAAATGTACCGACTATTACGCCCCCGAATGTGACGGCGCGGTGCGGTATGATGACCCCGACATCGGGATCGACTGGGGCCTGCCCGCTGGCGTGACGCCGCTGCTGTCGGACAAGGACGCAAAGGCACCCTTGCTGCGCGATTTCGAATCCCCGTTCGTCTATGAGGGCTGAGGCATGAAACTTCTTGTAACCGGCGGGGCCGGCTTCATCGGATCCGCGGTGGTGCGCCTTGCCATGTCGCGCGGGCATGGCGTGATCAACCTCGATGCGCTGACCTATGCCGCCTGCCTGGAAAACGTGGCATCCGTGGCGGATGATCCGCGCTATGCGTTCGAGCAGGCCGACATTCGTGATCGCGCCGCACTGGACCGGATCTTTGCCGCCCACAAACCCGATGCGGTGATGCATCTGGCGGCCGAAAGCCATGTAGACCGGTCGATCGACGGACCCGGCGATTTCATCGAGACGAACATCACCGGCACCTACAACATGCTGGAAGCGGCGCGCGCCTACTGGACGACGCAGGGAAAACCCGCCGGGTTCCGATTCCACCACATCTCGACCGACGAGGTCTTCGGCTCGCTGCCCGCCGATCCGGCGGTGAAATTCACCGAAGACACGCCCTATGACCCGCGTTCGCCCTATTCCGCCTCCAAGGCGGCCAGCGACCATCTGGTGCGGGCCTGGGCCGAAACCTACGGCCTGCCCGTGGTGCTGACCAATTGTTCCAACAATTACGGCCCCTTCCATTTCCCCGAGAAACTGGTGCCGGTGATCATCCTGAACGCGCTTGCGGGCAAGCCGCTGCCGATCTACGGCGATGGCTCGAACATCCGGGATTGGCTGTTCGTCGAGGATCACGCCGATGCCCTGCTGCTGGTGCTGGAAAAGGGCGCGCTGGGCTGCAGCTACAACATCGGCGGCGAGAACGAACGCACCAATCTCGAACTCGTCCGCACGCTCTGCGCCATCCTGGACGATCTGCGTCCCAAGGCGGCGGGCTCCTATGCCGATCAGATCACCTTCGTGACCGACCGCCCCGGCCATGACGCGCGCTATGCCATTGATCCGTCGCGCATCCGCGCCGAACTGGGCTGGCGGCCCTCCGTCACCGTCGAGGAAGGCCTGCGCCGCACCGTGCAATGGTATCTCGACAACGAGGCATGGTGGCGCCCGCTGCAGGAACGCCACGGCGTCGGCCAGCGATTGGGGACCAAGGCATGATGCGCGTTCTTGTTTTCGGGCAGACCGGACAGGTCGCCACCGAACTGGCCCGGCAAGCCGCCCCCGACATGGCCATGACCTGCCTGGGCCGCGACCGCGCCGATCTGTCTGACCCCGCTGCCTGCGCCGCCGCCATCGCGGCCTCTGACGCCGATGTGGTGATAAACGCAGCCGCCTACACGGCCGTGGACCGCGCCGAATCCGAAGAGGATCTGGCGACCACGATCAACGGCACGGCCCCCGGTGCAATGGCCGCCGCCTGCAAGGCCGCAGGCATCCCCTTCCTGCATGTCTCGACCGATTATGTCTTTGACGGCAGCGGCACCCGGCCATGGCAGCCGGATGATGCCACCGGCCCGCTGGGCGCCTATGGCCGCTCGAAACTGGTGGGCGAACAGGCGGTGCGCGCGGCAGGCGGCGCTCATGCGATCATGCGCACCTCTTGGGTCTTTTCGGCTCATGGCGCGAATTTCGTGAAAACCATGCTGCGCCTTGGGGCCGAACGCGACAAGCTGACCATCGTCGCCGATCAGATCGGTGGCCCGACGGCGGCCGCCGATATCGCGGCGGCCCTGCTGACCATGGCGCGCGCCTTCCACGCAGGCCAGGGCACCACCGGCACCTATCATTTCAGCGGCGCCCCCGATGTCAGCTGGGCCGATTTCGCGCGCGAAATCTTCGCGCAGGCAGACCTGACCTGCGCGGTGACGGATATTCCCACCTCGGCCTATCCCACGCCTGCGCGCCGTCCGGGCAACTCCCGGATGGACTGCACAGGCTTGACCCGTGATTTCGGCATCAAAAGGCCCGATTGGCGCGCAAGCCTGGCCAGTGTAATGAGTGACTTGAAGGAGAATTGAGATGACGCAGCGCAAGGGTATCATCCTCGCAGGGGGGTCGGGCACGCGCCTCTATCCCATCACCATGGGCCTGTCCAAGCAGCTTCTGCCGATCTACGACAAGCCGATGATCTACTATCCGCTCAGCGTGCTGATGCTGGCCGGTATCCGCGAGATCGCGATCATCACCACCCCCGAGGATCAGGACCAGTTCCAGCGTCTGCTGGGCGACGGCAGCCAATGGGGCGTCTCCTTCACCTATATCACGCAGCCATCCCCGGATGGTCTGGCCCAGGCCTATATCCTGGCCGAGGATTTCCTGGCCGGCGCCCCCTCTGCCATGGTGCTGGGCGACAATATCTTCTTCGGCCACGGCCTGCCCGAACTGCTTGAAGAGGCGGACAGCCATCCCACCGGCGGCACTGTCTTCGGCTATCGCGTCAGCGACCCCGAACGCTACGGCGTGGTGCATTTCGATGCCGAAGGGCGCGTTGTCTCGATCATCGAAAAGCCGGAAAAGCCCGCTTCGAACTATGCGGTCACCGGGCTTTATTTCCTTGACGGCACCGCCCCGGAAAAGGCGCGCAAGGTCAAACCATCCCCGCGTGGCGAGCTTGAGATCACGTCGCTTCTGGAAATGTACCTGGCCGACGGCACCTTGTCGGTCAAGCGCATGGGGCGCGGCTATGCATGGCTGGATACCGGCACCCATGGCAGCCTTCTGGATGCGGGCAATTTCGTGCGCACGCTGGAAAAACGTCAGGGCATGCAAACCGGCTGCCCCGAGGAAATCGCCTTCGATCACGGCTGGATCACCCGCGAGGCGCTGGCCGCGCTGGCGGCGAAATTCGCCAAGAACGATTACGGCAAATACCTCAAGCAGCTGCTGGACTAACCCGATCTTAAGGCACGGCTGGCAGGATGCAGGCTCGGGCTTGCGTCCTCATGCCGTGATCCTCCTGATCTGTCATGGCCATGATGACCCTGCCGCTCAACGGTTCTGGGGATTCTGTCATGACGACCGGAAAGACGATGCTGATTACGGGTGGGGCGGGCTTTATCGGATCGCGCCTTGCCATTGCGCTGGCCGCGCGGCACCGGGTGCGGATCTTCGACAATTTCGCGGCCCAGGCCCATCCTGCCCCTGCCGCGACGCGCATTGCCCTTGCGCGGGCAGGGGTCAGGGTGATCACCGGCGACATGCGTGATCCTGCCGCGTTGGGCGTAGCACTGTCCGATACCCGGCCCGATGTGATCCTGCATCTGGCCGCCGAAACCGGAACCGGGCAATCCTTCAGCCAGCCTGCCCACTATGTGCAGGTCAATGTCCTTGGCACCGCCCATCTGGCCGAGGCTGTGCGCCGCCATGCCCCCGGCCTGCAACGCCTTGTGCTGGCCAGCACCCGTGCGGTCTATGGCGAAGGGGCCTGCATCGATGAAAGCGGCCAGCGCGCGCAGGCCGTTCCGCGCCGGTCGGACGACATGGCGCTGGGGCGTTTCGGCTTGCAGGGACGCGAGGGCCAGCCGCTTGTGCCAGTTCCAAGCGATGCCGATTGTCCGGCGGCCCCCGCCTCGATCTATGCGGCGACAAAGCTGATGCAGGAACATCTGCTCCGGCAGGCGTTCTGGGGCAGTGCGACGCAGGTGGGCGTTCTACGGCTGCAGAATGTCTATGGCCCCGGCCAGTCACTCGACAATCCCTATACCGGCGTGCTGTCCATCTTCTGCCGCCAGATCCTCGAGGGGCGGCGCCTTTCGATCTACGAAGATGGGCAGATCACGCGCGATTTCGTCATGATCGACGATGTGGTGCGCGCCTTCGTGATGATGGTCGAAGCCCCTGCCATGCCGCAGGTGACGCTTGATATCGGATCAGGTCAGGGCATCACCCTGCTGGAGGTGGCGCGCCGGCTGTTGACCTGCCTGGGCGCATCCCGCGACATGGTGCAGGTGACGGGCGCCTTTCGCCCCGGCGATATCCGTCATGCGGTGGCCGACATCGGCAAGGCCCGCGCGCAACTCGGCTGGGCGCCGCGCGTCCCGCTTGATGCGGGCCTCATGGCCCTGGCGCGGTGGTCGGGCCGTCAGCTGCGCCAGCCCGCCGCCCGGGCCAGCGCCTGAACAGGGGGGCGCGGCACGTGACGCTCTTGCCTGAACCGATAACGGATGCCCCGCAGGTCCAGGGGCGGGGCATGCCCGGCTGCGATCTCCTGGTGGGGCTGCATTCCTTTCCCAAAAGCGGCAATACATGGCTGCGCGCCATCCTCGCCGGGATCATCGGCCTTCCGGCTGACAGGGGTCGGATGGCCGAATACCTGGTCGATATCCACATGGGGCAGCGCATCGGTCAGCGGCCTTGGCGCTTTGCGGGCCGGACATGGTGTTTCTACAAATCCCACAACATGGACCCCTGCGTGCTGCAGGACGGGCAGGTGATCCATCCCGACCGTATTTTCTATATCTATCGCCATCCGCTGGATGTCTTCATGTCCTACCTGAATTACCTGTCCGGCAATGTCACGGCCCTGTCCGGGAAGGTGTTCGGCTTTGCCTTCGACCGGGTCGAGGATCTGACCCCCGACCAGATGGAACAGCTTTTTCGCAGGTTCCTGATCCACGGCACCTTCGATCCGCGCGCCGCCAACCCCTTTGGCAACCTCTTCGACAGCATCGACAGGTTCAGGACGCTGCAGGCCCAAGGGCGTCCCGTCCATGTGCTGCGCTACGAGGATCTGAGCGATGATTTCAACGCCACCGTACAAGGGATCTGCGCCTTTCTCGAACTGCCGCTCGACCCCGGCGGGATCGAGCGTATTCGCGGATCTGCGGACAGCCTGACCAGTGGCGACGGGCGGTTCTTCTGGAAACGCAAGGTCGGCACCCATGCAAGTTATCTCACGGCAGGACAGATCGACCGGTTCTGGGATCGGCATGGGCACCGGATGAAGGCGCTGGGCTATGCGCGCTGACGCACCCGGCGCCGCGACTTGCGTGGCCGCGATCTACGTGATCCGGCACCGTACCGAAACCATGGCGCATGTGCGGCTGTCGCTGACCGAACTGATGGCGATGGTGCCCCATCTTCTGATCGTGACGGATCATGCGGCGTTGGCGCAAACCGCATCGGCGCTGCGGGATCTGGACCCGGACGGGCGCATGCGCCTCATAGGCTGCAGCCGCGACCGTTCGATCCTGTCGGCCTATCGCGCGGGGCTCGGGGCGCTGGCGGGGCAGGGTGTGCCGCGCGGCGCGGTTTTCCTGACGGGCTATCACGTGTTCGGTCCGATCCGCCCCGGCGGATGGCGGGAATTGCCCATGGAGGCGGATCTGCTGGCGCCCTACTGGCACCGGGCGGCCGATGATCCGCGCCTGCAATACCGCCCCGACATGCCCGCGCGCCTGCCTTGCCTTGACATGGCGATCCTGTCCGCCGACCTGCTGGAGGATCCGGCGCTCATACGGGTCTGGGACAGCCTGCCGCCCTTCACCGACAGCTGGGACGAGGTCGAGCGTGGCCTTGTGCCGCTGGCGCGCGCCCTGCGCGACACGGGGCGGCGCATCGCCTATGCCCTGCCGGACGACGCGCTGGATACCGTCGATCCCCGCCATTGCGAGGTGGACAGGCTGGTGGCGCTGGGCGCGCCCTGCCTGCCGGTATCGATCCTGACGCTGGACCCGCTGCTGCATGACCTGAACGGGATCGACCTGCGTGCTGCACTTGATCGGCTGCGTCACCTCAACCCCGACCTCTACCATGCCGTGATCGCCTTTGCCTGTGCGCGGGTGCCGCTGCGCGCCTTCACCACCATTGCCGATCAATACGAAATCCTCAGCCCGCATTATCCGTCGGACCGCATGGACTGGGGTTTCGGGCGCGTCGCGGTCTTCATTCACGCCTTCTATGCCGCCATGATGCCCGAGTTCTGGGAAAGGATCGCCCGCTTTCCCATGCCCGTGCATCTCTTCATCAGCACCGCCGCCAGGGATGATCAACGCGCCATCGCGGCCTTTCTGGACGCGCAAGGCTGGCCGCGCACCGACCGGACCATCCGCGTGGTCGACCAGAACCGGGGACGGGACATGTCCGCGCTGTTCATCACCTTTCGCGATGTGGCCCTGTCGGGCGACTACCGGATCGGGTTGCGCCTGCATTCCAAGCGCACGCCGCAAGTCTCGCCGCAGGTCGCGCGTGGCTTCAAGGCGCATCTGTTCGACAATCTGCTGCCATCCCCGGCCGCGATCCGCCAGATCCTCGACCGGTTCGAGGCCGAGCCTGACATCGGCCTCATGATCCCGCCCGTGATCCATGTGGGTTTCGGCACGCTGGGCCACGCCTGGTATGCCAACCGCCCGGCAGCGCATGATCTTTGCGCGCGCCTGGGCCTCACCGTCCCGCTGGACGCCCATACGCCCGTCGCGCCCTATGGCACGATGTTCTGGTTTCGGATCGACGCGCTGCGCCCCCTCTTCGAACATCCATGGCGGTGGCAGGATTACAACCCCGAGCCCAACCACGTGGACGGCGGCCTCGCCCATGTGCAGGAACGGCTGATCGGCTATGTCGCGCAATCGCGCGGGTTTCGCGTGCTGCAGGTGATGTCGCCCGCGCAGGCCGCGCGCAACTATGCCCGGCTGGAATACAAGATGCAGTTATTCGCCGCGCGCCTTGCCTCGCATCACCTGCTGGATCAGATGGCGCAGCTTGATCGCCTTGCCGACACATGGCCCCTGCGCCTGCATCGCAGACTTGCGGCGGGCTACGGTCTGATCATCCGCCGTTTTCCTGCGGCACGGGCGCGTCTGCGACCACTGGCGCGCGGCATCTCGCGCCTGCTGGCCCCCGCGCATCGCGGCTGATCCCGTAACGCAGCCCCGCCAAGCAAAAACGCCGCCCCAGGGGGCGGCGTTTTCTGTCGTGCCGTACAAGGGGATGGGATCAGAAGCCCAGGCCCGCGTACTTGTTCTTGAACTTGGACACACGGCCGCCGGCATCCATCAGGCGGGTGCCGCCACCGGTCCATGCCGGGTGCACGGTGGGGTCGATGTCCAGCGCCAGCGTGTCGCCTTCCTTGCCCCAGGTCGAGTGCATCTGGAAGGTGGTGCCGTCGGTCATCTTGACGGTGATCATGTGATAATCGGGGTGGATGTCTTTTTTCATCGTGCCGATCCTTATGCTTCAGCGCCCGAACCGGGCTTGTAGTTTGCGACTTCGGCGATACGGGCGGATTTGCCACGACGCGCGCGCAGGTAATACAGCTTCGCACGACGCACGCGACCACGGCGCACGACGGTGATGCTGTCGATGTTGGTCGAATAGAGCGGGAACACACGTTCCACGCCTTCGCCAAAGGAAATCTTGCGGACCGTGAAGGAACCGGCAATGCCCTTGCCGTTCTTGCGGCTGATGCAGACGCCTTCGTAGTTCTGCACACGGCTACGGGTGCCTTCGGTCACTTTGTAGCCGACGCGAATGGTATCGCCGGCCTTGAAATCGGGAATCTCTTTCCCGAGGGCGGCGATCTGTTCCGCCTCGATCTGTGCGATCAGGTTCATCGCATTGCTCCTATTTGCTTGCGGTTTGTCCCGCAAAGTTTGCCACAACCCCAGAGCTCTTGGTCTTCAACCGGGTCCGCTTGCCGAAAGATCGGTGCGCCCGCCAGAGATCGGATCGTCGTTACTTGGTTCAGCACCCCTCCCGATATCGACCCCGAAGAAGGCGGCCATGGGAAAAAGCGACAGGTCCGATAGACTCAGAAAGCCCCGGACGCGCGGGTCATACCGGGCTGAGCCTGCTTTGGCAAGAACCGAATGGGGCGGATCAGCCCTGCGGCTTGTCCTTCCTGGCCTCATGCGCCTGCCACAGGTCGGGCCGCCGCTCTTGCGTGATCGCCTCGGATTGCGCGCGCCGCCATGCTGCGATCCGGGCATGGTTGCCCGACAGCAGCACTTCGGGGATCGGATGCCCGCGCCAGTCGGCGGGGCGGGTATATTGCGGATGCTCCAGCAACCCGTCGGAAAAGCTTTCATCTTCGGTCGAGGCCGCATTGCCCAGAACGCCCGGCAACAGCCGCACGGTCGCGTCGATCAGCGCCATCGCCGCGATCTCGCCCCCGGTCATGACGAAATCGCCCAGGCTCACCTCTTCGATGTCATAGGCCTCAAGCACCCGCTCATCCACACCCTCGAACCGCCCGCACAGCAAGGTCACCCCATCCGCCGCCGCCAGCCGCCGCGCCATCTCTTGCGTCAGGGGCGCGCCGCGCGGGGAAAGGTAGATCACCGGCCAGCGCCCGCGCGCGGCCAATGCGGCCTCGTCCAGCGCATGGCCCAGCACATCGGGGCGCAGCACCATGCCCGCGCCACCCCCTGCCGGGGTGTCGTCGACATTGCGATGCTTGCCCTCGCCAAAACTGCGCAGGTCGATGGTCCGCAAGGACCAGCGCCCCTCGGCCAGCGCCTTGCCGGTCAGGCTTTCGCCCAGGATGCCCGGAAAGGCCTGCGGCAGCAGCGTGATGACCTGCGCCACCCAGGCCCCGGCCAGATCGGGGCTGTCCGTGATCAGCTCACGCGGGCGCAGCGTCGCACGGATGGATTTGCGGCCATGGGATTTGGCCGGGCTCGGGTTTTGCGGGGCAGGGCCCTCTGGATCGGACTGGTCGCTCATGGCTGTCCCCATAGCGGCTTTTTCCCCGGCGCAAAAGATGCCCGATTGCGGCCTCTGCAGGGCAGGCCTAGGGTGGCGCCGCATCTGCAGGACCAGACCGACGCATGACCGATCTTCGCAACAGGCTGACCGAAGCGGCCCTGACGGCCTGGGCCGCGGCCGCTTTGCAGCTTGGGCGCGATCCGGCGGTTGCGCGCACGCAGGTCCTGGCCGCCCGCCGCGAGGCGCGCGGCGGACGTGTTGCCTTGCTGATCCACGGCGAAGACGGACAGAAGGATCTTGTGCTCAAGCAGCGGCTGGGCGGCCAGCGCGACATGATCGGACCCGCTTGCCGTGCCTATGCCGGGGCCACCGCCGCTTTCGCGGACCAGCCGGGACTGGCGGTGCCGCGTCTGATCCTGGCGCTGCCCGACCATCAGGCGCTGATCCTGTCGCATTGTCCCGGTCAGGACGCGCGCAGCCTTCTGTCCGACAGCACCGATCCCGCCGATCATCTGGGCGTGATGCAGGCGGCAGGCCGTTGGCTGCGGGCGCTGCACAGGGGCCGGGCAGAGCCGCCCGCAGCCCATCATCCGGCGCCTGCGCTGCGCCGTCTGTTCCGCAACGCCCGCAATGCGCCGGCCCCGCGCCCCGATGCCTTTGCCGCCCATCTCAAACAGCTTGAGGGCCTGGCCACGCAGATGCAGGACCGCCCCCTGCCGCAGGCGGTGATCCACGGCGACATGACGCTGGGCAACCTGCTGATCGCCCCGGACCGGATCACCGGGATCGACCTTGAAAACGACCTTCCCGCCCCGGTCGCGCGGGACCTGGCAATGCTGCTGGTGGATCACGAAGTCTGGTTCGGCTTCCATCCCAAGGCGGTCACGGCCTTCTGGCAGGCCTATGGCACCGACCTGCGCCACGATCCCGCCCTGCGCTTCTTCATCGCGCTCCGTCTCGCGCGCCTCTGGCAAGAGATGCCGCCCGATCCCGAACGGGACACGCCGCGCCGCGCCCATGTCTGGGCCGGACTTCAGGCCATGTGCGACCGCCTGGCCGCCAGGGGCGCAAGCTGAACCTGAGCCGCCTGCGGCATCTGACCCGCGACGGTTTTCAGCCCCGAACCAGCCTCGGCCCCTCGAACCGTGCCTGTCAGCTTCTGGAAAGACCCGGCAAACACGCATTCTGGTTTCATCATGCGGCCTTCGGTATCATGCGCACCGACGGCGGGTGACGCGCGCACCGGTCTGGATCGTGCGGCGAACAAGGATGAGCAAGATTTCGTCTGAAACACTATTTTTCGCCGGCATTTTCCTGGCGCTGCCCGGGGTGCTTCTGGCCCTGCGCTTTCTGTGGCGCAAACCGCAATGGTGGATGATCGTCACGTTGATCATCGTCGTCGGTTGGGCGGCTTGCCTTCTGTCCGTCATCACCCATTTCGACGACCTGTATCAGCGCGTGGAAGCCACCGACACCCCAAGCCCCGAGCTTCTGGACCAGGCATTTTCGGATGGTGGCCCCCTCGTTTTCGCGGCGCTTTTCGGATGGCTGATCGCCCTTGCCTATGCTGCGCCATGGTTTGTCCTGTTCTGGATGGCAACATGGCTGCGCAACCTGGTCCGACGATTCCGCAGGGCTGACGACTAAGGCACGTGCGCCGCAAAGGGCCGCGCCTTGCGTGACGGGATATGTTGGCATCCCGGACCGTGACGCCACGCCTGTGACAGGCGCTGTCCGAGGTGTTTTTGTTAAAATATGGTAAACGCGGCCGCGTAACCCTCTGATAACAAAGGGTGCGTAAAATGTCCCGTCGTGGGACGCCCCATGGCGCGCCCTAGAACAGCCCCTCGGGCGGATCCGCGATGATGCGACCGCTGGCCAGATCGACTGTCGGCACCGCCTCCAGCGTGAAGGGCAGCAGCACCGTGTCGGACGATCCGGGCACCTGCACTTCAAGGATGTCGCCCGCCCCGTGGTTCAACACGGCCTTGACCCGGCCCAGCGTGGTGCCGCCCGTATCCAGCACCGTCAGCCCGATCAGGTCGGCATGGTAATATTCATCGTCCGGCAGGGCGGGCAGGCGATCACGCGGCACGAAAAGCTTCATACCTTTCAGCGCGTCGGCCTCTTCCTTGGTGCCGACACCCGACAAGCGCACCAGCAATCCGTTGGGCAATTGTCCCGCAAGCGCCACATCGAAGCTGCGCTTGCCATCCTCGGTCGTCAGGGGGGCATATTCCCCGATCGCCAGCGGATCGGCGGTAAAGCTTTTCAGCCGCACCTCGCCCTTTACCCCGAAGGCACCGGCGATGGCCGCCACGCAGATCAGATCGCTCATCTCGAACCTCGTTCGTCTTTGTTTCAGCGCGTCTCGATCACCAGGGTGTCGCGCCGGACCTCCCAGCCGTGGCGCTCCAGCTCGGGTGTCTCGCTTTCGGCTTCCGGCCAGCCCACACACAGGTAAGCCACAAGGCGCCAGGCCTCGGGCGTGTCCAGATCCCGCGCCAGCCGCGCCGGATCAAGGATCGACACCCAGCCCACGCCAAGCCCGTGCGCCCGTGCCAGCAGCCAGAACTGCATGACCGAGGCGACGACGGAATAGCGCCGCATCTCGGGCATGGTGCCGGCACCAAGCCCATGGCCGGTTTCGGTGCCCTCGTCGCAGTAAACCGCCAGATGCACCGGCGCCTCGCGCATGCCCGACAGTTTCAGACCGGCATAAAGGGCCGCCCTGTCACCATCATAGCCTGCCAGCGCCTGCGCATTGGCCGCTTCGAAATTCGCAACCGCCGCCGCGCGCGCCGCCGCGGTCTGGACCCGGATCAGCCGCCAGGGTTGCGACAGGCCCACCGAGGGGGACAGCACAAATGCATCGAGGCAATGCATCAGCATTGCCTCGGGCACCGGGTCGGTGCGAAAGCGCCGCACGTCGCGACGCCAGCGCATCAGCGCGGTCAGTTGGTCCTGGAATGCCTTGTCGAAATCCTGCATTCCCGGCCCTCCCGGCCTTATTCCTCGGCTGCAGCCTCTTCGGCGGGCGCCGCTGCCTTGGCGGCCTTCTGCTCGGCGCGGTCCTTGGCTTTCTTGCCCGGCTCACCCTTCTTGGGGTTGCTGCGCTCGGTCTTGGGTGTCACGCCTGCGGCTTCCAGCATGCGCGCCACACGATCGGTGGTCTGTGCGCCCTGGGCCAGCCAATGCTTCACGCGGTCGATATCCATCTTCACGCGGTCTTCGCTGTCTTTCGGCAGCAGTGGGTTGTAGGTGCCCAGCTTCTCGATGAAGCGGCCATCGCGCGGCATGCGGCTGTCGGCGGCCACGATGCGGTAGAAGGGGCGTTTCTTGCTGCCGCCACGGGCCAGACGGATTTTCATTGCCATGTCAGTGTTCTCCTTTGGATGGCTTGGTCTGGCGGGATACCCCGCCATGTTGCTTTGTTATTGTTGGTGTTTCTTGTGGTGCTGGATGACTTCCTGAATGATGAACTGCAGGAAGGCCTTTGCGAATTCCGGGTCCAGATCGGCGTCCATGGCCAGCTGTTCCAGCCGGGCAATCTGGCGCGCCTCGCGATCGGGATCGGATGGGGGAAGGTCGTGCTGCGCCTTCAGGCGCCCCACGGCCTGGGTATGCTTGAACCGCTCGCCCAGCGTATAGACAAGGATCGCGTCCAGCCGGTCGATCGAGGCGCGATGCTCGCGCAGGATCTCGGCGGCGCGGGCAACGGCGTCCGTGGTCTTTGCTGATCGCGTCATGCGTAGGCCTCCACCGATCCGTCGCTGTCACTGTCCAGCGATTCCGGGCCGGGATGCCGATACAGCACCTCCTGCCCCATGTAGACATTCTGATAGGTCCGCTCGGCCCAGGCGCCCAGCCGTTCGGCCAGCGCGATCGAGCGGTCATTGCCCGGCACGATATTCGAGGTCAGCGTCATGAACCCAAGGTCGGCATAGGCCCATTCGCGGGCGCGGGTTGCCGCCTCAAGGGCGATGCCGCGCCCTTCGAAACCGTCGAACAGGGCCCAGCCCAGCTCGGGCTCCGGCCAGCCGTCCGGGTTCCAGATGCCGGTGATGCCGGCCACTTCGCCGGTGTCGCGATCCTCGATGGTGAAATAGCCGTAACCGTGGATATGCCAGTGCCCCACGTTCAGTCCGAACCACCGCCACGCGTCATGCCGGTTGTCATAGGATCCGAAACCCCAGGACCGGTCGCGATCCGTCAGAAAGGTGATCATCGGCTCGATATCGCCATGCTCGGGTCCGCGCAGCACAAGGTTGCGCGTCTCGAGGCGCGGCGCCTGGGTCAGCGGACCCTTGGAATGGGGATATGCAGGGGCTTGCATCACTTACTTCTTCTTACCGAATCCGCTCAGACCACCCGGCAGCTTCATGCCGCCCAGACCGCCCATGCCGCCCAGCCCGCCGGGCAGCTTGTTGCCCATCGCCTTGGCAGCCGCTTCCAGCGCCTTGGGGTCCATCTGCGCGGGATCCATCCCCTCGGGCATGCCGCCCTTGCCCATCATGCCCTTCATGGCCTGCTTGAGCATGCCGCCTTTGCCCATCTTGCCCATCTTCTTCATCATGTCCGCCATCTGGCGGTGCATCTTCAGAAGCCGGTTCAGGTCCGACACATCCATACCGGCGCCCGCCGCGATCCGCTTTTTCCGGCTGGCCTGCAGCAGGGCGGGGTTGGCGCGTTCCTTCTTGGTCATGGACTGGATCAATGCGATCTGCTGCTTCAGGATGCGGTCGTCAAAGCCCGCGTCCTTCACCTGTGCGGCCATCTTGCCCATGCCGGGCATCATACCCATGATGGATTCCATGCCCCCCATCTTCAGCATCTGTTCCAGCTGCGTGCGCAGGTCGTTCATGTTGAACTGACCCTTCTGGAAGCGCTTCATCATCCGCTCGGCCTGTTCGGCCTCGATGGTTTCCTGCGCCTTCTCGACCAGGGCCACGATATCGCCCATGCCAAGGATGCGGCCCGCGATCCGCTGCGGCTCGAATGTCTCGAGCGCGTCCATCTTCTCGCCCAGACCGACGAAGCGGATCGGCTTGCCGGTCACCGCCCGCATCGACAGCGCCGCACCGCCGCGCCCGTCACCGTCCATCCGGGTCAGGATCACGCCGGAAATGCCGACCTTGGCGTCGAATTCCTCGGCCACTTCCACGGCCACCTGACCGGTCAGGCCATCGACCACCAGCAGCGTCTCGCGCGGCTTGACCGCGTCGCGCACATCCTCGACCTCCTGCATCAGGGTCTGGTCGATCTGCAAGCGGCCCGCGGTATCCAGAAGGTAGACGTCATAGCCGCCAAGGCTGGCCTGCGTCTTGGCGCGCTTGGCAATCTGCACGGCGCTTTCGCCCGCCACGATCGGCAGGGTATCCACGCCGATCTGCTGGCCCAGGATCTGGAGCTGCTGCATCGCGGCCGGGCGGTAGATGTCCAGCGAGGCCATCAGCACCCGCTTGCCGTCCCGCTCCTTCAGCCGCTTGGCCAGCTTGCCCGTGGTGGTGGTCTTGCCCGAACCCTGCAGACCGACCATCAGGATCGGGGCAGGTGGGTTGTCGATCTTCAAGGCGCCGGGATCTTCGGCACCCGTCAGCGTATCGACCAGCGCATCATGCACGATCTTGACGACCTGCTGGCCGGGTGTGACCGATTTCGTCACCGCCTGGCCGGTGGCCTTGGCCTGCACCGCCGCCACGAAATCGCGCGCCACGGGCAGCGACACATCCGCTTCCAGCAGGGCCACGCGCACCTCGCGCAGGGCGGTTTTCACATCCTCTTCGGACAGCGCACCCTGCCGGGTCAGCCGGTCAAAGACACCAGAGAGGCGTTCGGACAGATTTTCAAACATCTCGACGGCTCCTTTGCCCGTTGCGATATGACACCCCAGATAGGAAAGTGCCGGCCCATTTGCCAGACGGCACCCCGTTCCGGGCCCCGCGTTTCCCCATGACCAGAGCGTCAAAACCGAAATGGCCCCCGTGGGCGCAACGCGCTGACGGGGGGCGATCCCGGGCCAAGCCCATGGGACCGGAAGTTCTGACAGACCTCCGGGATGGCGTAGGCTTTAGGCGCGCCGGTCGGCAGAGTCAAGCAGCAAGGCCTCCGAACCCTTCGGCATCCCCGCTGCCCCCCTTGTGTCTTTCGCCCTTGTCTTCGCGCCTTGCCCGCGTTTCTATCGCGATATGTTCGCTGACGCACAGATCAGCCCCGACTCCGACCCAAGCCCGAGGAGACCCCGCCAATGGATAACTGGGACGAGATCCGCACAGCCTATCACGTGGCCCGGCTGGGCACGGTCAGCGGCGCGGCCGAAGTGCTGGGCGTGCACCATGCCACCGTGATCCGCCATATCGACGCGCTCGAACAGCGCCTCGGGGTGAAACTGTTCCAGCGCCACCCGCGCGGCTATACCGCGACCGAGGCGGGCGAGGATCTGCTGCGTGTCGCGGCGGCCACCGACGATCAGTTCGCGCAGCTCGCCGGGCGCATCAAGGGGCGCGGTCAGGACGTGACGGGCGAGCTGGTCATCACCTCTCTGGCCGGCCTCGACGGTCTGATCCTGCCGGTGCTGGCCGCCTTTCGCGCGGCCCATCCCGGGATCGTTCTGCGCTATCTCACCGGCGAACGCCTGTTCCGCCTCGAATACGGCGAGGCGCATGTCGCCATCCGCGCCGGCGCCGTGCCCGACCAGCCCGACAACGTGGTGCAGCCCTTCATCAACCTCTCGCCCGCCCTTTACGCGGCGCCCGCCTATGCCGACCGGCACGGCCTGCCCGATACCCCCGAGGATCTGACCCGCCACTTCTTTGTCGCCAACGATGATCGTACGAACCGCGCGCCCTTCAACCAATGGCTCTGGAACACGATCCCCCAAGATAATGTGATCTTCCGCAGCACCGACATGAGCGCGCTGGAAATGGCCGTGGTGCGGGGCATGGGGATCGGCTTTCTCAGCCAATGGGAGGCCGACGCCCACCCCGACCTGCTGGAGATCGCGCCCCCCCGCCCCGAATGGGAGGCATCGCTGTGGCTGGTCACCCATGTCGATCTGCATCGCACGACCAAGGTGCAAAGCTTCCTGTCCTTCCTCAAGGCCCATGCGCGCGGCCAGTCCGCCGACGCCGGCGCGGCCACCGGACCCGACGCGCCATGACAGGGCAGGCGCGCGGCCACCTCGCGATGCTGACCTTCTCGGCCCTGGTCGCGGGCAGCTTTTCGCTGGGTGTGCTCGCCGCCCCCCATATCGACCCCGCCGCCCTGACGGCGCTGCGCTTCTGGCTGGCCGCCGCCATCGTCGGCACGGCGGCGGCGCTGACCACGGGCTTTCCGCGCCGCGCCCTGCAGGCGCCCTGGCGCTATCTTCTGCTCGGCGGCACCTTCGGCATCTATTTCGTGCTGATGTTCGAAGGGCTCAAGACCGCGCAGGCCGTGTCGGCCTCGGCGGTCTTTACCCTCACGCCCGTGATCTCGGGCATCGCGGGCTGGTTCCTGCTGCGCCAGGTGACCACGCCGCGTATGGCGCTGGCGCTGGCCATCGGCGCCGCCGGTGCGGTCTGGGTGATCTTTCGGGCCGATCTGGCGGCACTCGCCCGGTTCGAGATCGGCAAGGGCGAGGCGATCTTCTTCTTCGGCTGCATCGCCCATGCCGTCTACACGCCCATGGTGCGCCGGCTGAACCGGGGCGAGCCGCCGGTGGTCTTCACATTCGGCATGCTGCTTGGCGGCGGCCTTCTGGTCACCGCCTGGGCCTGGCCCGCGATCCGCGCCACCGATTGGGCCGCTCTGCCCGGCATCGTCTGGATCACGCTGGCCTATGTCTCGGTCTTCGCCAGCGCCGGCACCTTCGTGCTGCTGCAATACGCCACGCTGCACCTGCCATCGGCCAAGGTGATGGCCTATACCTATCTCACGCCCAGCTGGGTGATCGCGCTGGAATTCGCCTTGGGCAACGGGCTGCCCACGCCCTGGGTGCTGGGCGGTGTCGCGCTGACCGTGCTGGCGCTTCTGCTTTTGCTGCGCGATGACGAGGCGAGGGCCCCGATCCCTCAGTCGCCCTGAAAAGGGGCTTCGCTCGCATCCTGCTGCAACTCGGCTTCCAGGAACCGCTCGAACGCATCCAGGTTCACCGGCTCGAACTGCCCGAAACCCTGCATCCAGACGCTGGCGGCGCGCAGCGCATCCGGCTCCAGCTTGCACCATTTGACGCGGCCGCGCTTTTCCTGCGTGATCAGCCCGGCGCCCGCCAGGATGGCCAGGTGCTTGGAAATCCCCGCAAGGCTCATCTCGAAAGGCTCGGCCACATCGGTCACGGCCATGTCATCCTCCAGCAGCATCGTCAGGATGGCGCGGCGGGTCGGATCGGCAAGGGCCGCAAAGACGGTATCAAGCGCATCGGTCATTGCGCCATTAAGCCCGCGCCCGGCCGATCGTCAACCGGATGGTTGAATATGCCGATCCCGCACCTGCAACCGCCACGGCGGCTGCGACAGAGTCCCGCGCCTGTTTCTTCTTGCTATAAATATCCAATAAAACAACGGCTTGCGCCGGGTGCCGCGCTGTGGCGGGGGCGCTTGACTCAGGGCCGCCCTGCGCATAGCAATGCGCCAAACATCCAAGGGGGTGCTTTTCGCATGACCGATCCCGATCAGCAGCGGCAACTGGCCGAGCTTGAGGCAAGGATCGCGGCGGCAAAAGCGGCTCAGGCGCCCAGGCCCCGCGCGGATGAACACTACTCTCAGGCCAACCTTGCCTGGCGGATGGTGATCGAACTCGTGGCCGGTCTGGGGATCGGTTTCGGCATCGGATACGGGCTGGACAGCCTGTTCGGGACGCTCCCGATCTTCCTGGTGCTCTTTACATTGCTGGGCCTTGCGGCGGGGGTGAAGACGATGCTCCGCTCCGCGCAAGAGATCCAGAAGGACAAGCTGGCCCAAGAGGCCGACAAGACAGGTGCCCCGCGGGGCTGACGGCAAGAGGACAAGTCATGGCGACGGACGCAAATGCAGAAGGCGGTCTGGTGTTCCACCCGATGGACCAGTTCATCGTGAAGCCGCTGTTCGGTGGCGACGCGGTACATTGGTACACCCCCACCAACGCGACGCTCTGGATGGTTCTGGCGATCGTCGGCATCACAGCGATGCTGGTGCTGGGCACCTCGCGCCGCGCCATCATCCCCTCGCGCAGCCAGTCCATCGGCGAACTGGCCTACGGCTTCATCTACAAGATGGTCGAGGACGTGACCGGCAAGGACGGGGTCAAGTATTTCCCCTACATCATGACGCTGTTCATGTTCATCGTCTTCTCGAACTTCCTGGGCCTGCTGCCCATGGCCTTCACGCCGACCAGCCACATCGCGGTCACCGCGGTCATGGCCTTTGCCGTGTTCATCGCGGTCACGGTTCTGGGCTTCGTCAAGAACGGCGCGTCTTTCCTGGGCCTTTTCTGGGTGTCCAGCGCGCCGCTGGCGCTGCGCCCGATCCTGGCGCTGATCGAGATCATCAGCTACTTCGTGCGCCCGGTCAGCCACTCCATCCGTCTTGCGGGCAACATGATGGCCGGCCACGCCGTGATCAAGGTTTTCGCAGGCTTCGCCGCGATCACCGCCATCGCGCCGCTGTCGGTCGTGGCCATCACCGCCATGTACGGGCTCGAGGTTCTGGTGTCGTTCATCCAGGCCTATGTGTTCACCATTCTGACCTGCGTCTACCTCAAGGATGCGCTGCATCCGCACCACTGACGCGGGATACCAAACACCGGGGCGGTGCTGTCCGCCCCTTACCCTGATCACCACCATTCCATCGTAAGGAGAAAATCATGGAAGGCGATATCGTACAAATGGGCGCATACATCGGCGCGGGTCTGGCATGCATGGGCATGGGCGGCGCGGCAGTCGGTGTGGGCAATGTGGCCGGCAACTACCTGGCGGGCGCCCTGCGCAACCCGTCGGCCGCAGCAGGTCAGACCGCGACCCTGTTCATCGGCATCGCATTCGCAGAAGCACTGGGGATCTTCTCGTTCCTCGTCGCTCTGCTGCTGATGTTCGCCGTCTGAGCCCTGACGGAACATATCCTTACGCGCGGATGGGCCCCTGTGGCCCATCCGTTGTAACAGGCAAGTTTCCCTAGGGAGAACGACATGGCAACCGAACCGCATGGCGCAGAGTCCGCACCGGGCATGCCTCAGCTGGACTTCTCGACCTATGGCAACCAGATCTTCTGGCTGCTGCTCACGCTTGTCGTGATCTATTTCATCCTGTCGCGCATCGCGCTGCCGCGTATCGGCGCGGTTCTGGCCGAGCGTCAGGGCACCATCACGAACGACATCGCCGCGGCCGAGAACCTCAAGGCCAAGGCAGTCGAGGCGGAAGCCGCCTACAACAAGGCGCTGGCCGATGCCCGCGTCGAGGCGAACCGCATCATTGCCGAAACCAAGGCAGAGATTCAGGCGGATCTGGACAAGGCCATCGCCAAGGCCGATGCCGAGATCGCCGCAAAAGCGGCCGAGGGTGAAAAAGCCATCGCCGCGATCCGCGCCAGCGCCCTGGAAAACGTCACCGACGTTGCCAAGGACACGGCCAAGGAAATCGTCGCCGCAATGGGCGGCACCGCAGATGCGCGCAGCGTGACCGCGGCCGTCAACGCCCGGATGAAAGGCTAATCAAGATGAGACAGCTGATCCTCGTCCCCGCCCTTCTTCTGGCAGCAAGTCCCGCATTCGCGGCAGGCGGTCCCTTCTTCTCACTGAAGAACACCGACTTCGTGGTGCTCCTGGCCTTCGTGCTGTTCATCGGTGTCCTGTTCTACTTCAAGGTCCCCGGCTTGATCGGCGGTCTTCTGGACAAGCGCGCCGACACGATCCGTGGCGAACTGGAAGAAGCCCGCGCCCTGCGCGAAGAAGCACAGACGCTGCTGGCCTCCTACGAGCGCAAGCAGAAAGAAGTGCAGGAGCAGGCCGACCGCATCATCGCGCAGGCCAAGGACGAAGCCGCGACCGCAGCAGAGCAGGCCAAGGCCGATCTGCAGAAGTCGATCACCCGCCGCATCGCCGCCGCAGAAGACCAAATCGCATCGGCCGAAGCCGCCGCGATCAAGGAAGTCCGCGACCGGGCCGTCGTCATCGCGATCGGTGCCGCCCGCGATGTGATCGCCAAGCAGATGACCGCCGCCGACGGCAACAAGCTGATCGACGAAGGCATCGAGGTCGTCGACGCCAAGCTGCACTAAGCCGCGTCAGCATCACCACACGGAAAACCCCGCATCGACTGATGCGGGGTTGTTTCGTTGTTCCCCATGCAGCGACGCAGGCGCGCCCTGTCAGTCGTGCCCTGTCAGTCGCGCCCTCTCAGCGCCGCTGTTCGTGCTCATAGCGCTGGCGCGCGATTTCCTCGTGGCGTTCGGACTTCTTCTGCTCGATCAGGGCGTTCTCCACGAAATTCAGGTGATCCTCGACCGCGCGGCGCGACGCGGCCGGATCGCGGGCCTGGATCGCCTCGTTGATCGCGCGATGCTGTTCCAGCAGGTTGTCGCGGATGCTGCGTTGCCGGAACATCAGTTGCCGGTTGTAGAAAACGCCCTGCCGCAGCAGATCATACATCGACCGCATCATGTGCAGCATGATCACGTTATGGCTGGCCTCGATGATCGACAGGTGGAAATCCGCATCCAGCAGCGCCTCGTCCGCCGGATCGCGCTTGCTGTGCGCGGCCAGCATCTTGTCGAAGATCGCCTGGATCACCCGCAGATCGGTGTCTGACGCCAGCCGCGCCGCGCGTTCGGCGGCCAGCCCCTCCATGTCGCGGCGAAAGCCGATGTAATCCAGAACCGCCTCGTCATGATCCGCGAAAAGTCGCGTCAGCGCGGGCGAGAACGCCCCACCCAGCACATCGGCGACATAGATGCCCGCGCCCGCCTTGCTGGTCAGCAGACCCTTTTGCTGCAACTCTGCAATGGCCTCGCGCAGCGACGGGCGGGAAATACCCATGCGCTCGGACAGTTCCCGTTCCGACGGCAGACGCTCGCCGGGGCGCAGGATGCCGCGCAGGATCAAAAGCTCGATCTGATGGGTGACCGAGGTCGAAATCTTCTCGGGCTGGACCGAACGAAAGGGCATGTGTTCACCTCTGGTCAATTGGTAAAATCATATGACCACGAATGATGTCCGACAACAGGAATTCGTCCGCTCTAAAGCAGCAGCGACACAACGTAAGGTGCCAGAACGGCTGTCAGCATGGCATTCAACCCCATGCCGATGCCCGCGAAGGCCCCCGCGGTGTCATTGACCTGAAACGCCCGTGCGGTTCCGATTCCATGGGCGGCCACCCCCACGGCAAAGCCGCGCGCGCGCCAGTCGCGGATGCGCATCAGCCGCATCAGCGGTGTCACGATCACCGCGCCGATGATGCCCGTCAGGATCACCAGCGCAGCGGTCAGCGTAGGCAGGCCACCCAGTTGTTCGGATATGCCGATGGCCACCGGCGCGGTGGTCGATTTGGGCGCCAGCGACAGCCAGACCGGCCCCTCGATCCCCAGCAGCCGCGCGATCCACAAGGCCGAGACGATGGCCGTCACCGATCCCGCCAGCAGCGCCGCCAGCATCGGCAGCAACGCGGGCCGGATCTGCGCGCGATTGGCGTATAGCGGCAGGGCCAGCGCCACGGTGGCCGGTCCCAGCATGAAATGCACGAATTGCGCGCCCTCGAAATAGGTGGCGTAGGGTGTGCCTGTCATCCACAGCAACCCGCCCAGCAGCATCATCGCGATCAGGACCGGGTTGACCACCGGATGCCGCTTGGTCCGGCGCGACAGCGCATCGCCTACCAGATAGGCCACCAGCGTGGCGGTCAGCCACAGCAGCGGCTCGCGGCTCAGGTAGGACCAGATCTCGGGCAGGGGCAGGGGGGTCATGGCCGCGACTCCCCGGGCGTTTGCGCGCCCCCGTCACCGGTCAGCCGTGCGACCGCGACAAAGACCAGCACCCCCACGACCAGCGCCAGCGCGGTGCTGGCCACCAGCACCGCCAGCAGCGCCGGACCCGATCCGCCCAGAACGTCAAGATGGCTGATCACCCCCACACCCGCGGGCACGAACAGAAGCGACAGATGCGACAACAGCCCCTGCGCCGTCGGCATGACCGCGTCGGCCAGCCGTGACGACAGCAGGCATCCTGCCAGCAGCAGCGCCATGCCCAGCACCGGACCCGGTATCGACAGGGCCAGCCCCCGCGCAAGGGTTTCCCCGATCAACTGGCAGATCAGCAGGATGGCAACGGCCTGGATCATCGCGGGCACTCCCTCGGGCTATGGTTGCTTGCAGCATGCACAGGGCGCGGCGGCTTGCACAAGGACAGGATGCGCGGCCCGCCGCTCTTCTCCGGTTCAGTGTTTGTTAACCGTTCTCTGCGCTGATGATGCGATGACGCGCTTGATGATCCTTTTCCCGCCGCTTTTGCTGATCCTCGCCGCCTGCGACGGCGGCAGCCCGCATTTCATGGGGATCGAACCCACGCGGGTCGAGGTGGAGGGAAGCGTCTTCGCCGTCCGCGTCAAGGGCGACCTGGCAGAGGCGGTGCGCATCAACCCGCAATACGCCCCCCGCATGGGACCCATCGGCGCGCGCGCCGCCCGCGCCATGGAACAGGTCAGCGGTTGCACGGTGCGCGAGGTGCGGGGCGATCAGGCCCTGATCCTTGGCATTCTGGATTGCTGATGCACCACGCCTGCACTCAGACCAGCCGCCGGAACCCCAGCGTTGTCGGCCGGTCATAGCCGGGATGCGCGCTGCTTTCGGTCATCTCGAACCCGAGTGCGGCAAAGGTGACATGGTTCTCCAGCAATTCGATCCGCGTCTGCAGGCTGACCGAAGGCAGCCCCAGCGCGCGTGCCCGCTCCAGCGCCGTGTCGATCATCCGCCGCGCCAACCCCTGTCCTCGCGCGGTATGGGCCACGGCCAGCTTGCCCAGGTAAAGCGTCTCGGCCTTCGGGGTCAGGATCATGCAGGCCAGCGGCTCGGTCTTGCCATCGATCACCCACAGCTCGGCCCGCGCGGCCTCCTGCGCCAGTTCGGCCGGACCCATCCGGGACAGCGAAGATGGCGGATCGATCCGCCCCTCCATATGGGCAAAGGCCTGCGTCAGCAGCGACAGGACGGGCCGCATGTCCTCATCAGGCGCCATTCGGCGTGGCGCAGCAATCGGCGCTGTTTCATCCAAGCGATTTCTCCATGAAGACGCTGGTGCCATTGACCTCGTAATCGCCGAAGGCCCCGCAAGGGCCGAAACCCTGCGCGGCATAAAGCGCGATCGCGGCTTCCAGCAGATTGCCGGTCTCCAGCCGCAGCAGCGCCAGCCCCTTGTCCCGCGCGACCCCTTCGATATGCGTCAGCAGCGCCCGCGCCACACCGCGCCCGCGCGCCTCGGGGGCAACGAACATCGACTTCACCTCGCCATATGCGCCCTTGTCGGCAAGGGCGATCGTGCCCAGGATCTGCCCGCCATCCTCGGCCACGCAGAACGAAATCTGGGGCACACGCAGCGCATCGACAGACAGATAGTGATTGTCCTCGGGCGGAAAGAGGCTTTCCATCAGGGCATGACTGGCCTCCAGCAGGGCCAGCGCGCCCGGTTCGCGCGGATCGCCTGCCCGGATCTGCAAGCCTATCGTCATCGCCTCAGCCCGCAAGGCCCGTGATCACCGCAACCAGCGGCCCCTCCATTGCGTCAAGGCACAGGAACAGGCCCACGCCCGCCACCATGGCCCCGGCCAGACGCGGACGCAGCGCGCCGATGCCGCCAGCCCGCGCCGCCAGAACCCCGGCACCCAGCGCCAGCGCATATTGCATCACGCCAAGGCCCAGCAGATAGCCTGCAAAGACAGGCCCCGCCGCAGCGCCCTCGGCCCCGGCGATCCCTGTCGCGAAGGCCGCCCCATGAAACAGGCCGAAGCCCGCGATCATGGGCAGGATCACCCCCGGCGTCAGCGCCCGCCCCGACAGGATCAGCCCGCCCAGCACCAGCAGCGACAGGGCGATGCCCCCCTCGACCAGCGGCAGCGCCAGCCCGGACAAGGCCAGCGCACAGCCCGCCAGCATCGCACCCACATAGGCCAGCGGACCGCGCAGCGGCTGTCCGGCCAGCATGGCGGCCACCCCGGCGGCCAGCACGAAGAACAGGTGATCGAACCCCAGTACCGGATGCGCCAGGCCGGACAGCACCCCCTGAATCCCCGTTTCCATCGGCAGACCGGCCAGCGGGTGATGCGCCAGGGCCGGTCCGGCCCCCAGCAGCAGGACGGGGATAAGCAGTCGGGCAGGCAAGCGCATGATCAGGGCCTTTCAGGATATGTGTCAGCCCAGCGTGACGCAGGGCGCGGGCCCCTGTCAACGCCGTCCTTTCACACCGGACTGACCCGCCAGAGCCCCTCAACGACCCAATATATTGGGGATAACTCGGCGGAAATCCCCATATCCGGTGCAAATTCGTTGACTCAGGCCCCCCAAGCCCCTCAAATTTCCGACCAGACCGGAATCGAAAGGCGCGCCGTTGCGTTTCACCAAGCTCAGACTGACCGGCTTCAAAAGCTTCGTCGATCCGACCGATCTGCTGATCCGGGACGGGCTGACCGGTGTTGTCGGCCCCAACGGCTGCGGCAAGTCCAACTTGCTCGAGGCGCTGCGCTGGGTCATGGGCGAAACGCGCGCCTCGGCCATGCGCGGCGGCGGGATGGAGGATGTGATCTTCGCCGGTGCCGCCACCCGGCCCGCGCGCAACTTTGCCGAAGTGTCGCTGGTGCTGGACAATGCCGAACGGCTGGCGCCCGCCGGGTTCAACGACAATGACCAGTTGGAAATCACCCGCCGGATCACCCGCGACGCGGGCAGCGCCTACAAGGTGAACACCAAGGATGTGCGCGCGCGCGACGTGCAGATGCTGTTCGCCGATGCCTCGACCGGGGCGCATTCGCCCGCGCTTGTCCGGCAGGGCCAGATCAGCGAACTGATCAACGCCAAGCCGAGGAACCGCCGCCGCATCCTGGAAGAGGCCGCCGGGATCTCGGGCCTCTACCAGCGCCGCCACGAGGCCGAACTCAAGCTGAACGCGGCCGAGGCGAACCTGCTGCGCGTCGATGACGTGCTGGAACAGTTGGCCGCCCAGCTGGCGCAACTGGAACGTCAGGCCCGGCAGGCGCAACGCTACCGCGCCATCGGCGATGAGCTGCGCCGCGCCGAGGGCCTGCTGCTCTATCGCCGCTGGAAAGAGGCCGACAGCGCCCGTGCCACCGCCGAGGATGATCTGCGCGCCCGCCTTGCGGCCGCCGCCCAGGCCGAAACCGCCGCCCGCGCCGCCGGCAAGGCGCGCATCGCGCGTGACGATGCGCTGCCCCCCCTGCGCGAGGAAGAAGCGATCGCCGCCGCCGTCCTGCAGCGCCTGCAGGTGCAGCGCGACACGCTCACCGATCAGGAAACCCGCGCCCGCCAGACGATCGAGACGCTGAAGGCCCGGATCGATCAGTTGACCCGCGACATCGAACGCGAGGCCGGGCTGAACCGGGACGCGGGCGAAACCATCGCGCGGCTGGAATGGGAATCGCGCGAACTGGCCAAGGCGGGCGAAGGTCATGCCGACAAGCTGGAAGCCGCCGCCGCCGCCGCCCGCGAGGCCGCAGAGGTGCTGCAGCAGCGCGAGGCGGATCTGAGCCAGCTGACCGAGGATGTGGCCCGGCTGGCCGCGCGCCACCAGTCGGCGCATCGCCTGCTGGAGGACAGCCTCAAGACCCGTGCCCGCAGCGAGGCCGAGGCGACCCGCGCCCGCGAGGCTGTCGAGGCATCCAAAGGCGCGCTCGACAAGGCCATCGCCGCCTATGAAGAGGCGCAGACACAGGAAGCCGCCGCCGTGGATCTGGCGCGCCGCGCCGATGAAACCCTGCTTGCCGCCGAAGCCGCCCGCGCCCAGACCCAGGAACGCGAAGCCGATGTGCGCGCCGAACGATCGGCCGCCGAAGGCGAGCTGAACGCCTTGCGCGCCGAGGTCACGGCGCTTGCCCGCCTCGTGCAGCGCGACACCGCCGAGGGCGGCCAGATCATGGACCGCCTTCAGGTCGAACAGGGGTTCGAAAAGGCGCTGGGTGCGGCCCTTGCCGACGATCTGCGCGCCCCCGAGGTCGAGGCCGATGGCCCCTCTGGCTGGACGCCGCTGCCCGCCTATGCCGATCCGCAGCCCCTGCCCAAGGGGGTCACGGCATTGACCAACCATGTGTCCGTCCCCGATGTGCTGGTGCGCCGCATGGGCCAGATCGGTCTTGTCGATCCCGACGATGGCCCGCGCTTTCAGCCGCTGCTGAAACCCGGCCAGCGCCTTGTCAGCCTCGAAGGCGATCTGTGGCGCTGGGACGGTTTCCGCGCCTGGGCGGAAGATGCGCCATCCGCTGCGGCCCTGCGCCTGCAGCAGCTCAACCGCCTTGAAGAGCTCAAGCAGCAGATGGAGCGCGCGACCTCGCGCGCCGATGCCGCCCGCGCCGCCCATGAGAGCCTGGCCAAGCGTCTGGCCGATCTGACCGCCGCCGATCAGGCCGCGCGCGGCGCACGCCGTGCCGCCGACGCCAAGGTCAACGAGGCGAACCGCGCCCTCAGCCGCGCCGAGGCGGATCGCAACCTTGCCGCCTCGCGGCTGGAATCGCTGGGCCTTGCCGTGACCCGCCACGAGGAAGAGGCGATGACCGCCCGTGCCCAGGTGCTCGAGGCCGAACGCGCCGTCGCCGGGCTCGAGGATCTGGACAGCGCCCGCGCCGGCATGGAAGACCTGCGCATGACGGTCGAGGCCGCGCGCATCACCATGATGACGCGCCGCTCCACCCATGACGAGATCCGCCGCGAGGGCGAGGCCCGCACCCGCCGTTCCCAGGAAGTCACCAAGGAGCTTTCGGGCTGGCGGCACCGTCTGCAAACCGCCGAAACCCGCAGCGCCGAACTGGTGCAGCGCAAGCAGGACTCGGCTGCCGAACTCAAGGAGGCCAGCGCCGCCCCCGAGGAAATCGCCGCCAAGCGCGAGGAATTGACCAGCGCCATCGACACCGCCGAAGCCCGCCGCCGCCGCGCCGCCGATACCCTGGCCGAGGCCGAAACCGCCCTGCGCGCCGCCGAACAGGCCGAACGTGACGCCGAACGCGCCGCCTCCGAAGCGCGCGAGGCCCGCGCCCGCGCCGAAGCCCGCGCCGATGCCGCCCGCGAAACCGTGGCCTATGCCGCCGAACGCATCAGCGAGGATCAGGACGCCACGCCCGCCGGTCTGCTGGAAAGCCTTGGCGCCGATCCCGACACCATGCCCGCCTCCGACATGATCGAGGCCGATGTGAACCGCCTCAAGCGGCAGCGCGACGCGCTGGGCGCCGTCAACCTGCGCGCCGAGGAAGACGCGGCAGAGGTGCAGACGGAACATGACACGCTGGCCGGCGAGAAGGCCGATCTGGAAGAAGCGATCAAGACCCTGCGCACCGGCATTGCCAGCCTCAACCGCGAGGGGCGCGAACGGCTGCTGACCGCCTTCGAACAGGTCAACAGCAACTTCGCCCTGCTCTTCAAGCATCTCTTCGGCGGCGGCGAGGCCGATCTGGTGCTGGTCGAATCCGACGACCCGCTTGAAGCGGGGCTCGAGATCATGTGCCAGCCGCCGGGCAAGAAGCTCTCGACCCTCAGCCTCTTGTCAGGGGGCGAACAGACCCTGACGGCGCTGGCCCTGATCTTCGCCGTTTTCCTCGCCAACCCCGCCCCCATCTGCGTGCTCGACGAGGTGGACGCCCCGCTCGACGATGCCAACGTCACCCGTTTCTGCGACCTGCTGGACGAGATGTGCCGCCGCACCGACACCCGCTTCCTGATCATCACCCACCACGCGGTCACCATGGCGCGGATGGATCGGCTGTTCGGTGTCACCATGCAGGAACAGGGCGTCAGCCAGCTGGTCTCGGTCGATCTGAAAAGGGCCGAAGCGCTGGTCGCCTGAGACGCACCCCCTGCTTCTTCTTGCCCCAAATATCCACTCCGACCGTGCCGCCCGCGCCGCCGCCCGCCTATAGCCGCGACAGCAGCGCCGCCGTGGGCCAGGCATCGGCGGGCAGGCCAAGGCGCGCCTGTTCCACCTGGACAGCCGCGCGCGTGCCCGCGCCCAGGATACCGTCGATCGCGCCCACGTCATGGCCGCGCGCCGCCAGCTTTTGCTGCAACCGTTTCATGCCCTCCTGGTCCAGCCCGGCATCGGGATTGCCCGGGGCAAAGACCGGCGCGCCCGACAGCCGCGTGGCGAAATAGGCCGCCGTCAGCACATAGGTGAAGCTCTGGTTCCACTCGAACATCCGGCCGAAGTTCGGATAGGCGATGAAGGCCGGTCCCTTGTGACCCTGGGGCAGGATCAGGCTGGCGCTCAGGCCCCGGCCCTGCCAGTCGCCCGACCGTGGCCGCACACCCATCGCCGCCCAGTCCGCCACCGGCAGCGCCGTGGCGATCCCGCTCTGGCGCCAGTCCATCTCGGCGGGCACCGTGACCTCCTGCAGCCAGGGCTCGCCCCTGCGCCAGCCGAAATGCGCCAGCATCTTCGCGCCTGACAGCAGCGCATCGGGCACGGATGTCTTCAGCAGCACATGCCCGTCCCCGTCCCCGTCCACACCGTTTTCAAGGATGTCGCCGGGCAGCATCTGCACCATGCCGATCTCGCCCGCCCAGGCGCCGGTGGTGGTCGCGGGGTCCAGATCGCCCGCTTCGAACAGGGTCAGCGCATGAAAGACCTGGGGGCGAAACAGGTCGGGACGGCGGCAATCATGGGACAGGGTGACAAGGGCGTTGACCGTGTTGAAATCGCCCTGGAAGGCGCCGTAATCGGTCTCGAAGGCCCAGAAGGCCAGCAGAATGCCGCGCGGCACGCCGTATTCGGTCTCGGCCCGGTCAAAGACCGCATCCCATTCGCGCGCCTTCGCAAGCCCCGTATCCAGCCGCGACTGGCTGATCAGGCGGCGGGAAAAGGTCGTGAAATCCAGCGTGAACACACCTTGCCGCCGATCCGCAGCCAGCACCTTGGGGTCCTGCCTGACCGGGGCAAGGAACCGCGCCACGGTGTCGGCATCATGGCCCTTCGCCTGTGCCTCGGCTTTCAGGCCTGTCACGAAGTCGGAAAAGCTGCCGCCGCATTGGGCAAGGGCTTGCGCGGCGGAAAGCGACAGCAGAAATGCCGCAAGGGGCAGGGCGGTCTTGAACATCGGATACCTTTAAGATCATGCCATTCATCAAAAGATTAGCAGCCCCGTCGCCGCCTGACGATCACAACAGCGCCAGCACCGTGGCAAGGCAGAAAACCGCCACCCAGACCGTCCAGAGAACCCGCACCGCAGCTTCGATATCCTGCGCCTGCAGGGGCTTGCGCCCCGTGGCATTCACGAAGGGAAAATCCTGCATCCGCCCGTCATAGGCGCGTGGTCCTGACAGCGCGATGCCCAGGGCGCGCGCCATCGCCGCCTCGGGCCAGCCCGCATTGGGCGAGCGGTGCAACCGCGCATCCGCCACGATCCCGCGCCAGTCGCGCAAGCCCCCTTGGGTCAAGGCGATCAGAAACGCCGTGCCGCGCGCGGGGATCAGGTTGAGCAGATCATCGAAGCGCGCCGCCGCCCAGCCAAAGGCCGCGTGCCGGGGCGTGCGATAGCCGATCATGCTGTCGGCGGTGTTGGTGATCTTGTAAAGGAGCAGGCCCGGCAGCCCTGCCACCGCGAACCAGAACAAGGGCGCCACCACCCCGTCCGACATGTTCTCGGCCGCCGATTCGATCGCCGCGCGCGCCACGGCGCTGTCGTCCATCGCGGCGGTGTCGCGGCTTACGATCATCGCCACCGCGCCGCGCCCCTCGGTCAGCCCGCGCCGCAACCCGTCCGCCACGGCCTGCACATGGTCCACCAGGCTGCGCTGCGCGATCAGGATCGCGGCCACGATCACCTCGACCACCGGGCCGAAAGACGCCAAGGCCGCCCCCAGCCCCAGCGCGCCAAGCCCCAGCGCAACCATCACCGCGACACCCTTCAACCGTCGCGCCGCACCACTGTTGAACCGCGCATCCGCCCAGCCGATCAGCCGCCCCATCAGCACCGCCGGATGCGGCGCACGCGACCACAGCCAGCGCGGCTCGCCCGCCCAGGCATCCAGCAGCATCGCCAGGATCAGTGTCACAGCGCAGCCTCGATCCGGTCCCATTGGTCGGGCGCGGGCAGGCCAAGCCGGATCAGGGTCGGCGACCAGGGGAAGATCCGGCTCCAGATCCGGGCCTCAGCCAGCCTGGCCTGCCAGGCTTCGGCATCATCCACCGCGTAAAGACGAAACAGGTCGCACCCCCCGGTCACGACGGCCCCGGCACCCGTCATCAGCCGGTCCATCCGCCGCGCATCCGCTGCCAGCCTCTCCCGCGTGGCCTGCGCCCAGTCCCGGTCCGCCAGTGCCGCCGCACCGATGGCCAGCGCCGGACCCGATACAGGCCATGGCCCCATCCCTTCGGCCAGCCGGTCCAGCAGGGCCGGATCACCGATGGCAAAGCCCAGCCGCAGCCCCGCCAGTCCCCAGAACTTGCCGAAACTCTTCAGGACTATCCCGCCCTTTCGCGGCAGGTGCGCCAGCAGGGACCGTTCCGGCGCCACATCGCAGAAGCTTTCATCGACCACGATCAGGGGCAGCCCCCGCAGATCGTCGGGCCCATGCCATCTGCCGTCGGGGTTGTTCGGATGCACGATCACCCGCGCCTGATCTGTCGTATCGCCCTGCGCGCAGACCTGCCAGCCATGGCCCGCAAAGGCGGCGGCATGTTCGTTATATGTGGGCTGCGGGATATGCACAGATCCGGGCGGCAACAGCCCCGGTATCCGCGCGATCAGCGCGGATGCGCCGGGGGCCACCAGCAGCCCCAGATGATCCGGCACCTGCCACAATCGGCGCGCGGCATCCTCCAGCGAACGGGCCGCGGCCCGGTCCGGCAGTGCGGTCCATGCGGCGCCGGACACCGACACGCGCTCCGCAGGCCAGGGACAGGGGTTGATGCCCGTGGACAGGTCGATCCAGTCGGCACGCGCGCCCCCAAAACAGGCCACCGCCCCGTCAAGACCGCCGCCATGATCGCGCCGCGCAGCCGAAGGCCGGGGCAGGGCTGCAAAAAAGGCGGGATCGTTGTGTGTGTCGGTCATTTGCGGCTCCTGCATGCGGCCCATCAAGCGGATTCGCGCCCAAAGCGCAAGCCGGACAGCAAGGAGCCGCCGAGGCGCCGAAGATGTTAACAAATCCTTGCCGATCATTAACACTTTGTTAGGTTTTGAGCGTCATCACAGTCGGCACAAGCCGGGAAGATCAGACAACCCGGCACCCTAGGGTGCGGCGGACCTTGGCGACCGGATGAGGACATGATGATCGTGTTGATAGTCGAGCCTGACCCGGATCTCGGGCGGCTCTGGAAACGTCATATGGAACGACAGGGCGCCGAGGTGCATCTGGTTCAGGGTCAGTCCGCAGCCTTCGACCTGTTGCGCGCGCTGCCCGTGAACATGATCGTTCTGGACCTGGTGCTGCAGGACGGCAGCGCCTTGGCGATCGCCGATTACTCCAGCTACCGCCGGCCCGAGGCACGGGTGATCTTTGTCACCAATACCACCTTCTTTTCCGACGGGTCGATCTTTCTGCACAGCCCCAATGCCTGCGCCTTCCTGCAAAGCAACACCCCGCCCGAAGACCTGGTGGCGATGGTTTGCCACTACTGCAAGGCAAGCTGATCCGGCCCCCTGTCGGCGCCCGTGGGGCGCAAGCCCCTATCCGCGCCCGTGGGGCGCAAGCCCCTATCCGCGCCCGTGGGGCGCGAGGAAATCCAGGACAGGGTTGATCGGAACGATGCGGTAGGGATTTATCGTCTCGTGGCTGTAATGATAGTGCCGCACGATGTGATCCAGGTTCACCGTCCCGGCCACGCCGGGCACCTGATAAAGTTCCCGCGTATAGGCCCAGAGGTTGGGGTAATCCACGATCCGCTTGCGGTTGCACTTGAAATGCAGGTGATAGACGGAATCGAAGCGCACCAGCGTGGGAAACAGCCGCCAGTCCGCCTCGGTCAGCCGGTCGCCCATCAGGTAGCGGTTGGTGTTCAGATGGTCCTCCAGCCAGTCGAGGGTCTCGAACAGGGGGACCACCGCCGCGTCATAGGCGGCCTGCGTGGTGGCAAAACCGGCTTTGTAGACGCCGTTGTTGACCGTGTCATAGATGCGTTCGTTCACGGTCGCGATGTCGTGCCGCAGGGCCTCGGGCCAGTAGTCATCCCGGTTGCCGGTGATGTCGTTGAAGGCCGTGTTGAACATGCGGATGATTTCCGAACTCTCGTTCGACACGATGGTTTCGCGCTGCGTGTCGTAGAGGATCGGCACCGTGACCCGCCCCGAAACACTGGGATCGGTCCGGGTATAGATGTCGCGCAGGAAAGGCAGGCCGAACAGCCGGTCGCCCGTGGCGCCGGGATAATCCGTGGCAAAGGTCCAGCCATCGGTCAGCATGTCGGGATGCACCACGGACAACTCGACATGATCCGTCAGCCCCTTGAGGGCCCGGAAGATCAGCGTGCGATGCGCCCATGGGCAGGCCAGCGAGACATAGAGGTGATAGCGCCCGCTTTCGGCCTTGAACCCGTCGGTCCCCGAAGGACCGGCGCTGCCGTCCGGCGTCACCCAGTTGCGAAACCCCGCGGTGGTGCGCTTGAACGCGCCGCCCGTCGATGTGGTGTCATACCAGGTGTCATGCCATTTGCCGTCAACCAGTTGGCCCATTGATCAGTCTCCTTTATCGGGCAACAAGCTAGGCCAGATTCCGCGGGACGATAACCCGAGGGGCCGCGCAACCGCCCTGCATCAGCGCACATCCCGGTATTCTGGGCAGGCCAGGCCGCCCCGTCGCCCCGAATCGATCCGCCGCCCGGCGATACAATTCCCGGACATGCGCCGGATTATGCCCGGACCACGTCGGACCTGTGGCGCCAGCGCCGCAGCGCACAGGGTTTCGCGCGCGAAACCTATGGTAGAAAATTCCACGGGATGGTCGGTTTTTCGAAGAAAACGGGCGTTTGGCTTGGATGGTAACGGGCCGGAAACGAAATGTCGTCAAAGCTTTACTTGACGATTTTCACCCATCCCTCATTTTCAATCAGAAGGATGGTAAGGGGGATGCCATGACGACTTTTCTGTCCAGGGAATTGCGTGAAGGCCTGGCCGCGGCACACAAGCTTGCGCAGAAGCGGAAAAGCCGCCTGCGCATCGACGTCGATGGCAAGACATATCCCGTCCTGCGTGTCTGGGATGGCGGGTTTGCCATGGATCTGGAAGACGCCCCCCATCTGCGCGGATTGGTCGACCTGTACGATGGCGGGCGGCACCTGTCGCATTGCCTGATCTTCGCCTCGGAAGAGCGCGAGGACGAGATGTGGTTCGACTTCAAGCGCAGCACCCCCGTGACAGATCATGCCGCGCTGGATTTCGCGCGGGATGAACACGCGCCCGTGGCGCTGATCACGCGGGACTGATCGCAGCCTGGGTCGAAGGTCTTGCCAAAACCTTGAACGACCGGGCGGTCACCGCCGCCCGGCGCAGCCATAGCTTATTGCAGGTCGGCAAAGGCCTTTTGCATCCGCTCCACCGCCTGTTCCACCAGCGCGCGCGGCGTCGCAAGGTTGAACCGCAGAAAGGTCTCGCCGCCCTTGCCGAAGGTCGGGCCGTGGTTGACCGCGATATGCGCGCCCTGTTCCACCCGCCGGGTGAATTCGGCCGCATCCATCCCGGTGCCCGCGAAATCCACCCATGCCAGGTATGTCGCCTCGAGCGGCATCGAGGCGAGACCGGGGATCGCGTTGATCCCGGCATCGAACACCTGCCGGTTGCCGTCCAGATAGGTCATCAGATCATCGACCCATGCCGCCCCCTCTGGCGTGTAGGCGGCAGTCGCCATGAAGAGGCCGAAGGAATTGGGCGACAGGCCCAGGGCCATCATCCGCCCCTCGAACCTGGCGCGCAAGGCGGGATCGGGGATGATCACGTTGCCCGTATGGCTGCCCGCGATGTTGAAGGTCTTGGTCGTCGCCGTCATCATGATCAGCCGGTCGGCGATGCCCGCATCGATATTGGCCATCACCGTATGTTTGACGCCCGGATAGAGAAGATCGTGATGGATCTCGTCCGAGACAAGGATCAGGTCATGCCGTTTGGCGAAATCGGCCACGCCCTGCAATTCGGCCCGCGTCCAGACCCGCCCGCCCGGATTATGCGGCGAGCACAGGATCACCATCTTCGCGCTGCCATCCATCTGCGCATCATAGGCGTCGAAATCCATCTCGTAGCGCCCGGCCGTGTTGACCAGCGGGCATTCGATCACCTTGCGCCCGTTGGCTTTGATGACCTTGGCGAAGGCGTGATAGACCGGCGTGAACAGGACCACCCCGTCACCGGGTTGCGTATAGGTGTCCACGCACATGGCGGTGCCATTCACCAGGCCATGGGTGCTGAAGATCCATTCCGGCTGCACCGTCCAGCCGTGCCGCGTCTGCATCCACCAGCAGATCGCCGCGCGATAGGCGGCATCGTCGCCGTAATAGCCGTAGACCCCGTGATCCTGCATCCGCGCCACCGCGTCCTGCACGCAATCCGGCGCGCGGAAATCCATGTCGGCCACCCACATCGGGATTCCGTCGGATGCCGGCACGCCATAGAGTTTTTCCATCATGTCCCATTTCACGGAATGGGTGCCGAAACGGTCGATCGGGGTGTCAAAGCTCATCTGCATCTCCTGTTTGGGCACAGCCTACCCCGTGACAGGGCGGCTGCAACGGGCAATTTTGCGCCCAAGGGGCCGTTTTGCACCATTGCACCGCAAGGGCCGCTGTCCTATCTCGTGCTGCATGACAAAACGCCCGATCCTGATCCACCCCGACCCGCGCCTGAAAAAGGTCTCGGCCCCCGTGCCGGACCTGAGCGACGACCTGCGCCGCCTGGCCGATGACATGCTGGAAACCATGTATGATGCGCCGGGCATCGGGCTGGCGGCACCGCAGGTGGGTGTGAACACCCGCCTGATCGTGCTGGATTGCGTCAAGGCGGAAGGCGAGGCGCCGCGCCCGCTGATCATGTTCAACCCCGAGATTGTCGCCGCCTCGGACGAGCGCAGCGTCTACGAGGAAGGCTGTCTGTCGATCCCCGAACAATATGGCGAGGTCGAGCGCCCCGCCGAAGTGTCACTGCGCTGGATCGACCGGGACGGGCGCGAGCAGCAGGAAGATTTTGCCGGGCTCTGGGCGACCTGCGTGCAGCACGAGATCGATCACCTGGATGGCAAGCTGTTCATCGATTACCTCAAGCCGCTGCGCCGCCAGCTGATCACCCGGCGGATGCAGAAGCTCAAGCGCGAACGGGCGCGGGTGTGAGCCTGCTGCCGATCCTGCGCTGGCCGGATGCGCGCCTGTCGCAGGTCTGCGACCCGATAGACGCGGGCGAGGATCTGGGCGATCTGGTGCGCGACATGTTCGAAACAATGTACAGTGCCCCCGGGCGCGGGCTGGCCGCGCCGCAGGTGGGCGTGATGAAGCGGCTGTTCGTGATGGATTGCGGCTGGAAGGAAGGCGATATGACCCCGATGGTGTGCATCAACCCCGAAATCCTGTCTGCCGATGGCATGGCGCCGGGTAGCGAGGGGTGCCTCTCGGTCCCCGGTGTTCTGGCCGAGGTGATGCGCCCCGAACGCATCCTGCTGCGCTTTTTCGATCTGGACGGCCGCGCGCAAGAGGTCGAGCTTGACGGGTTCGAGGCGCGTTGCGCCCAGCATGAACTGGATCACCTGGACGGGATCGTGACCTTCGACCGCCTGTCGGCCGAAGCACGGCGCGTGGTCGAAGCCGCCTATTCCGTCAGCTTCCCGGCGCGCCCCGCGTGACCGCGCGGCGTTGCATCCCCTGGCCTGATGCGCGGCTGCGGACCCCTGCCGCCGATGTGGTCGCGGTGACAGACGAGATCCGCGCGATCTGGACCGACATGATCGACACGATGGAGGCGATGCCCGGCGTCGGCCTTGCCGCCCCCCAGATCGGTGTGATGCTGCGGCTGGCGGTCGTCGATGCCTCGGACAAGCGCGGGCAGGCCGTGCGCATGGCCAACCCCGAGGTTGTCCACGCCTCGGTGCAGCTGCGCGACCATGACGAGGCCAGTCCCAACCTGCCCGGCGTGCATGCCACGATCAGCCGCCCCCGCGCGGTGCTGGTGCGTTTCCTGAACGATCAGGGCGCGATCGAAGAGCGGGATTTCGTGGGCCTCTGGGCCACGTCTGTGCAGCACCAGATCGATCACCTGGCGGGCCGGATGTATTTCGACCACCTGTCCAAGGTGAAACGCGACATGCTGATCCGCCGCGCGAGGAAGCTGGCATGAAGGTCGTCTTCATGGGCACGCCCGATTTCTCGGTTCCTGTGCTGGAGGCGCTGGTCGAGGCCGGGCATGACATCGCCGCCGTCTATTGCCAGCCGCCGCGCCCCGCAGGGCGCGGCAAGAAGGAAACCCCCACGCCGGTGCATCAGCGCGCGTCAGAACTTGGTCTGCCGGTGCGCCACCCGGTCAGCCTGAAGACGCCCGAGGCACAGGCCGATTTCGCCGCCCTTGGCGCCGATGTGGCGGTGGTCGTGGCCTATGGCCTGATCCTGCCGCAAGCGGTGCTGGACGCGCCCCGGCAGGGCTGCCTGAACATTCACGCCAGCCTGCTGCCACGCTGGCGGGGCGCGGCCCCGATCCACCGCGCGATCATGGCGGGCGATGCCGAGACCGGCATCTGCATCATGCAGATGGAGGCGGGGCTGGATACCGGCCCCGTGCTGCTGCGCGAGGCAACGCCCATCGGCCCCGAGGAAACCACGGGACAGCTGCATGACCGCCTGTCCGCGATGGGCGCGCGCCTGATCGTCGATGCGCTGGCGCGGCTGGATGATCTGGTGCCGCATGTGCAGCCGCAGGACGGCGTGACCTATGCCTCCAAGATCGACAAGGCCGAGGCCGCCGTGGACTGGACCCGCCCCGCGACGCAGGTGGATCGGTTGATCCGGGGCCTTTCGCCCTTTCCGGGGGCATGGGTCGAGGCTGGTGGCCAGCGCATCAAGCTGCTGGCCTCGCGTCTGGCCGCTGGCGCGGGCGCGCCCGGCACGGTGCTGGATGACGCGCTGACCATCGCCTGCGGCACCGGCGCGGTGCAGCTTTTGCGCTTGCAACGCGCGGGCCGGGGCGCGCAGGATGCGGCAGAGTTTCTGCGCGGTCAGCCCTTGCCGAAAGGGACGCGGCTTTAGGCGGTTTTCACAGGAGTATGTCATGTTTCCCATGCTGATCGGTACGGCGGTGATTGCGGGGATCGTGGGCTATGCCTCGGAAAAGACGGGCTTTACCCGCAACGGAATCCTGCAGTCCATCATCATTTGCGTGGGCGGCGCTTTCCTGTTCTACTTTGTGCGGATCATGTTCGGCTTGAGCATCGGAAGCCCCGGTGTGGATGCGATCCTGTCGTCGGTGGGCGCGCTGATCCTTGTGCCGACCCATTGGCGCAAACGGTAGGGAGAAACGCGATGGGCGTGATCTGGTTGCTGATCATCGGGGCCGCGGCGGGGTTCATCGCCACGCGCCTGATGCGGGTCGAGGCGGATATCATCACAACCATCGTCATCGGCATGGTCGGCGCGCTGATCGGCGGGCTGGTGTTGCGCATGCTGCTGGCGGTGATGGGGGTCGGTGCCGGGCTGGTCGGTGCGATCCTGGGATCATTGCTGCTGATCTGGCTCTGGCAGCTTTACACGGGCCGCAAATAGCCGGCCTTGCCCGGGTTGCGCGGGCGGGATCTGGATATTTGAAGCAAGAAGAAGCAGCAGGTCAGAGCGCTTGCGCCGCCGCTGCAAAGCGTCCTGCCTCATCCGGGGCATGGCCCATCTGCGCGGCCGCATCGAAGACCGGCGCAAGATCCAGATCGGGATAGGCCTGCATGGCCAACGCGGCCAGGTCCGCGCCTGACGCACCCGCCTCCTTGCACAATGCCTTGATCGCCGCCTGCGCCTCGGGGCGGGGCAGGTGGCGGGCCAGCGCGAAACTGAGTGCCTCGGCATGGATCAGGTTCTGACCATCTGTCATGGCGGCCAGCATCGCGGAAGGGACGGGGGCCAGCGTTTTCGACAGGCTTTGCGCATGGATCAGCGTGGCGGTGGCGGCAAGGCAGAGCTGCGGCAGGGTCAGCCATTCGGTAAACCAGGCTGCGCCATCCCGGTCCAGCCGGTGCAGCGCCGCGCCCTGCAGCGTGGCGTTCAGCCCTGCGGCCTGCCGCGCGGTGGCGGCCATGGCCGAGGGCAGGACCGGGTTCTGTTTTTGCGGCATCGTCGAGGAAGCGCCGGCGGCACCCAGAGAAACCTCTGCCATCCCGGTCTGGGTCAGCAGCAGCAGATCCTCGGCCATCTTGCCAAGGGCAAGGGCCAGCCGCGTCTGCCAGTCGGCCAGCCGCAGGATCGGGCCGCGGTCGCTGTGCCAGCTGCGCTGCGGATCGGCAAGGTTCAGGGCTGCGGCCAGCGCGGCGCGTGTCTCCTGCGCTTTCGGTCCCAGCGCGGCAGAGGTGCCTGCCGCCCCTGACAGCGACACCCAGAGCGTGGATTGGCGCAGCGCGGGCAGTTCGCCCAGAAGATCCAGCAGGGGGCTGCCCCAATGGGCGACGGTCGCGCCGAAGCTGGTGGGCGTCGCGTGCTGCCCATAGGTACGCGCGGCCATGGGCGTTGCCGCATGATCTGCCGCCAGCCGTCCCAGCGCCTTGAGCGTATCGGTCAGCATTTCCTCTTGCAGCGCCAGCATCCGGCCCAGCCGCAGCATCAGCCCGGTGTCGATGATATCCTGCGAGGTGGCCCCCCAATGGGCATATTGCGCATGTTCGGGCGCCTCCATCGCGCTGCGGAAGGCCGCGACCAGACCGGGCACGGAAACGCCGTTCTGCCCGGTGGGGTCGGCCAGGGCGGCGGGATCGATCTGCACCTCCATCGCGGCGCGGTGGATATAGGCGGCGGCGGTTTCAGGGATCACCCCAAGCGCGCCCTGCGCCTTGGCCAGCGCCCCTTCGACCAGCAGCATCGCGCGCACCTCGGCGCTGTCGGTGAAGAGGCGGCCCACCTCGCCCGACGGAAAGAGGCGGCTGTAGAGCGGGCTGTCGAACACCGATGCGGCCATGGGTCAGCCCTTCGCGATTTGGGTCAGAAGATCGGCCAGCCCCTCGGGGTCGGCGAAGAAGGGCGAATGCCCCGTGGGCATGGCATGAACGTCCTGCGCGGGCCAGTCTTCGGTCATGCTGCGCTGGTATTCCGGCGGGATCGTCTGGTCATCGTCGCAGCGGATATAGCTGCGTCTGACCCCGGCATAGGCGTCGGTCAGACGGATCGGCGTGGCCTGGGGCCTGATCGCCTGGATGCAGAGGCGCGGCAGCGCGTAATCCACCGCCTCGGCCGGGCAATCGTTGTAGAAGAGCCCCGGCGCCTTGGACAGGTCCACGCGGAAGGCCAGGCCATCCTCGGTCCTGATCGCGGCATCGGCCATGGGCTGGCGCGGCGCCTCGGCGCGCATCTCGACCAGGCTGCGACCATCCTGCGCGGCATAGGCGCAAAGATAGATCAGCCGGTCGATCTTTGCGGGGGCCATTTCCGCGGCCAGCGAGATGGGAAAGCCCGCCATGGAATGACCGACCAGCATGACGGGCGTGTCGATTGCGTCAAGGATCGCCTGCGCGTAGCCCTCAAGCGTGACCTCGGCATAGGGGGTCTTGTCCGCGCCATGTCCCGGCAGGTCGATGGCGCGGGCGGTTTGGCCGCGCGCCGTCAAGGCCGGGATCAGGTCGCGCCAGCACCACGCGCCGTGGCACGATCCGTGAACCAGAAGAAAATCAGCCATTCAGATATCCAGAAATACCGTTTCATTGTCGCCCTGAAGGCGGATGTCGAAACGATACTGACCTTCGGCAGTCTTCTTTGCAATCAGCGTATCCACGCGCGGGCGCTGTTCGATGCGCGACAGCAGGGGATCGGCGCTGTTGTCCTCATCCTCGAAATAGATGCGGGTGGACAGGCCGATGTTGATGCCGCGCGCCACGATCCAGAGGCTGATATGCGGGGCCTGCACCCCGCCGCTGCGATGGGGCACGGGGCCGGGCTTGACCGTGGTCAGTGTGAAGAGCCCGCTATCCTTGTCGGCGGCAAAGCGGCAAAAGCCGCTGACGGCGGGATCGGCGCCATCCTGCCCCGCGAAACGCCCCGCCGCATCGGGTTGCCAGCTTTCCATCATCGCATCGCGCAGCGCCCAGCCGGTGCCGTCGATCACGGCGCCGGTGATGGTGATGACCTGCCCCTTGGCCCCCGGCGCGATGGGCGACAGGCCCAGATCCTCGGGATAGACACCCGGCAGGCCCGCGAAGCTGGGGATGCAGCCGATATGGACGTATGGTCCGGCGGTCTGGGACGGGGTTTCGATCATTGTGTCAAGCGATTGCACCATGGCTTACATCCCTTCCAGTCGGTTCTCGAACATGGTCTGGCGGCGGCCGCGCAGCACGATGTCGAACTTGTAGGCCAGGAAATCCAGCGGCCTTGCCCGCGCCATGTCCAGCGGGGCCACCAGACGGTCCAGCTGGCTGCGCTCCTTGATAGTGGCGGCGATGGGGCAGCGGTCGATCAGGGGATCGCCTTCGAAATACATCTGGGTGATCAGGCGCTGCCCGAAGCTGTGCCCGAAGACCGAGATATGGATATGCATCGGGCGCCAGTCATTCGCCCGGTTGGGCCAGGGATAGGCGCCGGGGCGGATCGTCAGGAACTGATAGCGCCCTTCGGCGTCGGTGATCGTGCGCCCGCAGCCGCCGAAATTGGGATCCAGCGGCGCAAGGTAGTTGTCCTTGACGTGGCGATAGCGCCCGCCCGCATTGGCCTGCCAGATCTCGACCAGCGTATGCGGCACGGGCCGTGCGTTTTCGTCCAGAACCCGGCCATGCATCAGGATGCGCTCGCCGATCGCGGGGCTGCCATCCTTGGAAAAGTTCAGGATCAGGTTGTTGTCCAGCGGCCCCAGCAGGGAATGGCCGAAACGCGGGCCCGTCTCTTCGCTGGGCGTGCTTTCCATCGACAGCAGCGGCCATTTCGGCGAGCGCGGGACGGATGTCTTGTATTCGGGATCGTAGGGCACCGGGTGCATGTGGCGCTGGCGCGGGATCAGCGGCCCTGCGTCGGTTTCACCGTTATCGGTCATGTCTTTCATCATCTGCCTCCATCTCGGCATAGGTGGCCTTGGCCAGTTTCAGCGCATGATTGGCACGCGGCACGCCGGCATAGATCGCCACATGCTGGAACGCCTCGAGCACATCCTGCTTGCTGGCCCCGGTGCGGGCGGTCGCGCGGATGTGCATGGGGATTTCGTCGAAATTGCCGGTTGCAGCCAGCAGCGCCAGCGTCAGCATGGACCGTTCGCGCAAGGATATCCCGTCAGAGGCCCAGACCGTGCCCCAGGCCCCTTCGGTGATGAGGGTCTGGAACGGTTCGTCAAACGGGGTCTTGGCCCGTTCCGCCCGGTCCACATGGGCATCGCCCAGAACCTTGCGGCGCACCGCCATGCCCTTGTCGAAACGCTCAGACATGGCCCACGTCCTGCATGAACTTGGTCAATACGGCGGCGTATTCTTCGGGCTGTTCGACGCAGGGCAGATGGCCCGCCTTGCGGATCAGGTGGAACTGCGATCCGGGGATCAGATCGACGGTCTCACGTACCAGGTCGGGCGGGGTCGATCCGTCATCGGATCCGGCAATGCCCAGCGTCGGCAGGCGCAGGCCCGAGGTGGGCGTGTAGAAATCCGTGCCCGAGATCGCAGCGGAACAGCCCGTGTAGCCCTCGGCCGGTTGGCGCACCAGCATGTTGCGCCAGGCATGGAATTCCGCAGTCTTGCGGAAGGGGGCGGAAAACCAGCGTTCCATGATGCTGTCGGCCAGCGCCTCGATCCCGCCGGCTTTCACTGCGGCGATCCGGTCATCCCACATCGCGGGCTGGCCGATCTTGGCACCGGTGTTGGACAGCACCATGGCGCGCACCAGGTCCATCCGCTTGACAGCCAGACCCTGCGCGATCATCCCGCCGATGGACAGGCCCACGAACAGCGCATCCTTGACCGCCAGGTGATCCATCAGCCGTTCCACATCGCGCACCAGCGTGCCCATGGAATAGGGCGCAGGTGTCAGTTCGGTCAGGCCATGACCGCGCTTGTCATAGCGGATGTATTTCAGCCCCTGCGGCAGCAGCGGCAGCACCTGGTCCCACAGCCGCAGATCGGTACCCAGCGAGTTGGCAAAGACGACGGGCCGCCCCTCGGGGTTGCCGTCGATACGGTAATGGACTTTCAGGTCTCCAAGGTCGGCAATACGCATCAGTATGGCAATCCCACATAGTTTTCGGCCATCACGCGCTGGGCGGCGGCAGAGGTTTCCAGATAGTCCAGATCGGCCTCCTGCATGCGCTGGTCAAAAGCCGACTGGTCCGGGAACCGGTGTAGCATGGTGGTCAGCGACCAGGAAAATCTTTCGGATTTCCACACACGCGCCAGCGCACGTTCCGAGTATTTCGTCACGCCCTCGTCGTCGCCCTGATAATACTGGACCAGGCCTTCGTGCAGGTAATGCACATCGCCGATGGCCAGGTTCAGACCCTTGGCCCCGGTGGGCGGCACGATATGGGCCGCATCCCCCACAAGGAACAGCCGTCCCCAGCGCATCGGTTCGGCCACGAAGGACCGCAGGGGCGCGATGGATTTCTCGATCGACGGGCCGGTCACAAGGCTGTCGGCCGCATCGGCCGGGATGCGGCGGCGCAGCTCGTCCCAGAAGGCCTGATCGGACCATTGATCGACCGTATCGGTCAGCGGGCATTGCACGTAATAGCGGCTGAGGTTGGCATTGCGCATCGAGCACAGCGCGAACCCGCGCTCATGGTTGGCATAGATCAGTTCGTGACTGACGGGGGGCGTTTCCGACAAGATGCCCAGCCAGCCGAAGGGATAGACCCGTTCGTATTCGCGCAGCACATCGGCGGGGATTTCCTTGCGGCAGGGGCCGTGGAACCCGTCGCAGCCGGCCACGAAATCGCAATCGATCCGGTGCACCTTGCCATCCTTGAGGTAGGTCACAAAGGGCTTGTCCGTGTCCAGATCGTGCGGCTTGACGCCCGTGGCCTCGTGGATCACCACGCCGCCGGCCTTGTCGCGCGCGGCATAAAGATCGCGCGTCACCTCGGTCTGGCCGTAAACCATGACCTGCTTGCCCACCAGTTCGTCAAATGCGATGCGAAAGCCCCGGTTGCGCGCGGCCAGGTAGGTGCCGCCATGCACGAAGCCTTCCTTGTCCATGCGCGCGCCCACGCCGGCCTTGCGCAGCATCTCGACGCTGCCCCATTCCAGCACGCCTGCACGGATCCGGCTGAGGACATAATCGCGGGTCTGGCGTTCCAGAACGATCGTGTCGATGCCCGCGTTGTGCAGCAGTTGTGACAGCAGCAGGCCCGATGGCCCCCCGCCGATGATGCAGACCTGTGTGCGCATGTCTTTCCCCCCTGTTCGCAGCGCGAGGGAAGCAAAAATAGTTTACGGTGTCAATTAAATTTCGAAGATGCGCCCCGGTCAGGACTTGAGGGTGTTCAAAGCCTCTTCGTACATTTCAAGATCGACATTCCCCCCCGAGGCCACGACGATCACGGCGTCGCCCTCGATCTGGTCACGCCGGTTGAGGGCTGCGGCCAGTGCGACGGCGCCGCCCGGTTCCAGCACGATCTTGAGGCGCAGGAAGGCCTGTGCCATGGCGCGCAGCGCCTCCTGATCGGTCACCACAAGACCGGGGCCGCACAGCCGTTGCATGATCGGAAAGGTCAGGTTGCCGGGGCTTGGCGTGACGATGGCATCGCAGATGCTGCCGGTCATGCTGGCGTTGCGCCGGATGCTGCCTGCGGCCAGGGAGCGTGCGGTATCTTCGAAATCCTGCGGCTCGACCGGACGCGCCCGCAGGCCGGGGGCCTCGGCCTCAAGCGCCATCGCGATGCCCGATGTCAGGCCGCCGCCACCGCAGCAGACCAGCACATCGGCCGTGTCGATGCCTGCCGCGCGTGCCTGTTCCGCGATCTCGAGCCCTGTGGTGCCCTGGCCCGCGATCACCTGCGGTTCGTCGAAGGGTTTGATCAGGGTCAGGCCGCGCTCTTGCGACATGCGTTCGCCGATGGCGTCGCGGTCCTCGGTCGCGCGATCATAAAGCACGACCTCGGCCCCAAGGGCGCGGGTATTCTCGATCTTCAGGCGCGGCGCGTCAGCGGGCATGATGATGACCGACGGCACGCCATGCTGGGCCGCGGCCAGCGCCACACCCTGCGCGTGATTGCCCGATGAAAAGGCGATCACGCCGCGGGCGCGCACATCCTCGGCCAGGGCCGACACGGCGGAATAGCCGCCGCGATACTTGAAGCTGCCGGTGTGCTGCAGGCATTCGGCCTTGACGAAGACACGCCGCCCCGCAAGGTGATCGATGAAGGGTGAAGACAGCAGCGGTGTCACCCGCGCATGTCCCCTCAGCCGCTCTGCCGCGGCGCGGATCATCTCGATATTCATGTCATCTGCTCCAGCCAACGGCTCAGCGCCGCCAGCGCCTGCGGCTCGTCCAGGAAGGGGATATGCGCGCGGTCCGGCACATGGGCCACGATCAGGCCGGGCATCCGGTCGGCCATGCGCGCCACCGTCGCGGCGGTCAGCAGGTCCGAGTTCATGCCATGGATCACCGCGCAGGGCAGGGGGGCGATGGCGTCGAACAGCGGCCACAGATCCGGCGCACCCTTGGCCCCTGCGGCGATCACCGCCTCGCGCAGGCCGGGATCATAGTTGATCCTGACGCCTCCGGGCGTCTCGACATGGGTGTGGGTGACCTCCTGCCGCCAGCGGGCCAGCGGCACGCCGGGGAATTTATCCGCCAACGCAGCGGCACGTTGTTCGGCCAGCTGGTCCAGCGTCGCGGCATCGGGATGGCGACCAAGGTAGCCCATGATCACGTCCAGCCCGCCGGGGTCCAGTTCGGGGCCGATATCGTTCAGCGCCACACCCAGAAGCCGTGCTTTCGCCATCGCCGCCAGCACCATCGCGATCAGCCCGCCGCGCGAGGTGCCGATGATCGCGGCCTTGTCCAGCTTCAGATGGTCCAGCAGTTCCAGAACATCCTTCGCCTCGCGCGGGACGGTATAGCTCAGCGGGTCGGGCGACCAGTCCGATTGCCCGCGCCCGCGATAGTCCAGCCGGATCAGGCGCACGCCCGACAGATGCGGTGCCGCGAAATCGAAATCCCGCGCATTGCGCGTCAGCCCCGACAGGCACAACACCGGCAGGCCTTCGCCTGCATCCTCGTAATGCAGCGACACCCCGTCCGAGGCCACGAAGCGCGGCATCAGCGGGCCACCAGCGCCGGGATCGCCGTCAGATCCTTCAATTCGTGATGCGGCCGGCCCGGCAGGCGGTCCACCGGATCGCCCGCGCGGTTCACCCAGGCGGTTTCGAAGCCATAGCCCGCGGCGGCCCCGGCATCCCAGCCGTTCGACGAGACGAACAGCACATGCGATTTGGCGCAGCCAAAGCGCTGGATCACCATGTCATAGACCTGCGGCGCGGGCTTGAAGATGCCCACCGATTCGACCGACAGCACATCGTCCAGAACATCGCTCAGCCCGGCGGACTGCACGGCACCCGACAGCATCTCGGGGCTGCCATTGGACAGGATCGCCGTGTTCATCCCCGCGGCCTTCAGCTCCATCAGCATGGCGGGCACTTCGGGAAAGGCGCTCAACTGCCAGTAAAGCGCCAGCAACCGGTCGCGCAGCGCGTTGTCGCCCGCCAGTCCCTGCGCCTCCAGCGCCCAGTCCAGCCCATCCTGGGTGACAGTCCAGAAATCGGTGTGATCCCCGGTGATTGCGCGCAACCAGCTGTATTGCAGCTGTTTTTGGCGCCACTTTTCCGAGATGGCGGGCCAGTGCCGGGCGAAATCCTCGCGCCCCGGTTCGCCAGCAACCTCGCGTGCGGCGGCCGCCACGTCGAACAGGGTGCCATAGGCGTCGAATATGCAGGTCGTGATCATCTGTCGGTATCGTCCTTTTGGCGCAAGACTGGCACGGCGGCGCGCAAGGGAAAAGAGTTAATGATCTCAGAACCCCGTGATCCCGCAGTCGGTTTGCAAATTCCCGCCGGGGTCTGTAGCCTTGACTCCGCAAACCCGAGCACCCGTTCGCGCCATGGGCGAAACGGCCTCGATCATTCATCTTTCCCAAGCAGAACTGGAACAATCATGACGCAGGTCAAACCGGGCGATACCGTCCGTATTCACTACACCGGCACCCTGTCCGACGGGGCCACTTTCGACAGTTCGGAAGGGCGGGATCCGCTGGAATTCGTGGTGGGCTCCGGGCAGATCATCCCCGGTCTCGACGTGGCCCTTCCGGGCATGAGCGTTGGCGACAGGAAAGTCGTCGAAGTGCCGGCCGACCAGGCCTATGGCCAGCCCGACCCGAACGCGCGCCAGGCCGTGCCGCGTACCGAGATCCCCGATCACATCCCGCTGGACCTGGGCACCCAGCTGCAGGTCCAGACGCCGCAGGGTCAGGCCATGGCCGTGACCGTGGTCGAAGTGACCGAAACCGAGGTGACGCTGGATGCCAACCATCCGCTGGCCGGGCGCGATCTGACCTTCGCCATCGAACTGGTCGCCATCGGCTGATCCGCCGCAGGCCCAAGCGGCGCAAGGCGCGGGGTGGATTTGCCCCGCGCCTTTTCTATGATGGGTCCAGCCATCATCCCGGGAGACAGGCCATGACCACCCCCGTCGAGACGCTTCTTGGCCGCATGCGCGAACTTCAGGACCAGCTTGAGGCCGAATTCGACCGCCGCAGCGAGGCCTTTCGCTACCGGTTGGAGAACGGGCGCATCATCTTCGACGAAGAGGCCCGGCGCCGGCACCGCGCCTTTCGGGTGCGCCTGTCGGATTTCCTGCGCGGTACCCGGCCGCTTGTGGTGCTCAGCGCGCCCGTGATCTACAGCCTGATCATCCCTTTCGCGTTGCTCGACCTCATGGTCACGATCTATCAGCGGGTCTGCTTTCCGATCTACCGCATCCAGCCGGTGCGCCGCGCCGATTTCATCCGCATCGACCGGCATCACCTGGCCTATCTGAACGCGTTGCAGAAACTCAACTGCATCTACTGCGGCTATTGCAACGGGCTGATCGGCTATGTGCAGGAGGTCGCTGGCCGGACCGAGGCCTATTGGTGCCCGATCAAACATGCCGCCCGCATCGGGGCGCAGCATGCCCATTACGCGCAATTCGTCGACTATGGTGATGCCGAAGGATTTCAGGACGGCCTTGCCGCCAGCCGCGAACGGTTGGCACCCCGCAAGACGGGCTGACGTCTTCTTGCCGCAAATATCCTCGGGGGGACGTCCCGCAGGGACGGGGGGGCAGACAGCCCCCCCTCAGCCGATATCCAGCAGCACCGCGCCTGACCGGCGGCCGGCCTCGACCGCCCTGTGGGCGGCGGCGCAATCGGCAAGCGCGAAATGCCCATGGATCGCCGGTTTCAATGCGCCTGCCGCATTGGCGCGGTGCAACAGCCCGATCGCGGTGCTGCGCTGGGCCTCGGGCAGAAGGTAGATCAGCACCACGTCGATCGTGATGGCGCGGAACAGGTAGGCGCCGAAGGGTAGCACCGGGTTCATCTCCTGCGCGGAGCCATAGGCCGCGATGCTGCCGTTCTCGGCCACTGTCTGTGCCAGCATGGCCGCGTTGCGCCCGAATTCCACCTCGATGGCCCGATCGACGCCGCGCCCGCCGGTCAGGTCCAGCAGCTTCGCGGCAAGATCCGGGTCGCGGTAATCCAGCACGGTATCGGCCCCCGCGGCGCGCACCCGGTCAAAGTCCGCAACCGAGGCGGTGGCGATCACCCGCGCGCCACCCCAGACGGCCAGTTGCACCGCGTCATGGCCCACGGCGCCCGCGCCGCCCGACACCAGCAGGTTCTGGCCGCTGACATTGCCGCCGCCGAAGACGCAATGCGCCGCCGTCAGCCCCGGAATGCCCATGGTCGCACCTTCCGCATTGCTCATGGCTTCGGGCAGGGCCACGGCCTGGGCCGCGGGCAGGGCGATCATCTCGGCCGCGGTGCCGTAGGGGCGGCGCCACTGGCCGTTCCAGATCCAGACCCGCTGTCCGATGCGCGCCTTCTCGACGCCGTCACCTACCGCCGCGATCACCCCGGCCCCGTCCGAATGCGGCACGATGACCGGAAACGGCGGTGCCGTCACGCCTGGCCGCGATCCGGCGCGGGCCTTCACATCGGACGGGTTCACGCCGGAATGGGTCAGGCGGACCAGCACTTCGCCCGGCGCGGGGGCGGGTGTCGGAAGGTCGGTCAGATGCAGCACATCGGCGGCGGCGCCGAAGGCGGAATAGGTGATCGCTTTCATGGGTCGGTCTTTCCTTGGGTCGTGACAGCGCGGACGCCCTGCACAGTGGCAGGGCGCGCCCGGTCATTCAATGCCTGTGAAAGCCTACTTGCGGCGCAGCCGGATCACCACGTCGACCGCCGCGATCTCGGCGCCCTCGGGGGCGTTGGGGATCCGCACGATCTCGAGCTCTTCGCTGGGCGCATCGGTCAGCGTGCCGCTGTCCTCCCAGTAGAAATGCGGATGGTCATGGGTATTGGTGTCGAAATAGCTTTTCGTGCCGTCGACCGTGATCTCGTGCATCAACCCGGCCTCGCAGAAGGCGCGCAGCGTGTTGTAGACGGTGGCGAGCGAGACGCGCTCTCCCCCCTCCTGGGCTGCGGCGAACAGGCTCTCCGCCGTCACATGCCGATGTTCGCCATCGCCGACCAGAAGGGCCGCAAGCGCCACGCGCTGGCGTGTCGGGCGCAGCCCGGCCGTGGCCAGCCAGAGGGCGCCGCGGGCCTGTGTCTGCTCTGTCTGGCGGCTGCCCGCGTCAGATGTCGTCAGCTTGGTCATTGTCATCCGTTCCAATCTCTACCCCTTATAAAGCCCGTGGCGGGAAAAATTCAATTGCAAACAGGCAGACATGCCCGATGCCGGGCGGGGCGGGTCCGGCCGGCTGACCGCAGGCAGGCTTGCATGGGGCGCCAAGCGGGTGCTAGAGGGGTCAGGCCGCATGGCAGTGAGACAGACGACACAGACCAGAAAAGGACAGTGCCTCGATGGCCCAGTATCCGAACCGTTTCGACAAGGAAGACCTGCTGAAATGCGCGCGCGGCGAGCTGTTCGGCCCCGGCAATGCCCAGCTTCCCGAACCGCCGATGCTGATGATGGACCGCATCACCGAGATTTCCGAGGATGGCGGCGCCCATGGCAAGGGGCATGTGGTGGCCGAGTTCGACATCCATCCCGACCTGTGGTTCTTTTCCTGCCATTTTCCCGGCAACCCGATCATGCCGGGATGCCTTGGCCTTGACGGCCTGTGGCAGCTGACCGGCTTCAACCTGGGCTGGCGCGGCTGGCAAGGGCGCGGCTATGCGCTGGGTGTGGGCGAGGTCAAGCTGACCGGCATGGTCCGCCCCGACCGCAAGATGCTGACCTACAAGGTCGATTTCACCAAGGCGATCCAGACCCGCCGCCTGACCATGGGCGTCGCCGACGGCATCGTCGAGGCCGATGGCGAAGTGATCTACCAGGTCAAGGACATGAAGGTCGCCCTCAGCGAAAGCTGAGGTTTCCGCGCAATCCCGACGCGCAATCGCCCGCCCGCCAGCCGGGTTGGCGATTTTGCGTGACTGGCGGCATGATCCGCCTTGCATATGCGGGGCCGTGACACCATCCGCATGGCCGACGCGCCCCAACCCCGCCTAAGCGCTTGCCCCTCAACCCCTGCTGTCCTACACAGGCCAAAGCCAATTGAAGGGAGGGCGTCCATGCGCCGCGTCGTCGTTACAGGGCTGGGGATCGTGTCCAGCATCGGCAACAATGCCTCCGAGGTTCTGGACTCGCTCAGGGCGGGCCGCTCGGGTATCCGCGCCAATGCGGCGATGCAGGAACACGGGTTCCGCAGCCAGATCGCGGGCGACGTCAAGCTGGACATCACCGAACACGTGGACAAGCGCACCCTGCGCTTCATGGGGCCGGGCGCGGCTTATGCCCATATCGCCATGGGCCAGGCCATCGCCGATGCGGGCCTGACCGAGGCCGACATCTCGAACGAGCGCACCGGGCTTGTGGCCGGATCGGGCGGGCCATCCACCTCGGCCATGCTGCTGGCGCATCAGACCGTGCTGGCCAATGGCAGCCCCAAGCGGATCGGACCCTTCGCGGTGCCGAAATGCATGTCCTCGACCGTGTCGGCCAACCTCAGCACGGCCTACAAGATAAAGGGCATCAACTATTCCATCACCTCGGCCTGCTCGACCTCGCTGCATTGCATCGGCAATGCGGCCGAACAGATCATGATGGGCAAGCAGGACATCATGTTCGCGGGCGGCGGCGAGGAACTGGACTGGACGCTGTCCTGCCTCTTCGATGCGATGGGCGCGATGAGCAGCAAGTACAACGACACGCCCGAACTGGCCTCGCGCGCCTTCGACGCGGATCGCGACGGGTTCGTGATCGCGGGCGGCGGCGGCATCGTCGTGCTGGAAGACCTGGAGCACGCCCTGGCGCGCGGCGCGAAAATCTACGCCGAAGTCACCGGCTATGCCGCCACATCCGACGGCCATGACATGGTCGCCCCCTCGGGCGAGGGCGGCGAACGCGCCATGCGCCTTGCGCTGGCGGGCCTGAACAAGGACCGCAAGGTCGGCTATATCAACGCTCATGGCACATCGACCCCCGTCGGTGACGTCGGCGAGGTCGAGGCCGTGCGCCGCGTCTTCGGCCGGGGCAACACGCCGCTGATCAGTTCGACCAAATCCATGACCGGCCACAGCCAGGGCGCCACCGGCGCGCAGGAGGCGATCTATTGCCTGCTGATGCTGCAAAACGATTTCATCGCGCCCTCGATCAACGTGGCCACGCTGGACCCCGCCATCGACGCGGGCGAGATCGCGACCACACGCATCGACAACGCCGGGCTGGACACGGTGATGACCAACAGCTTCGGCTTTGGCGGCACCAACGGATCGATGCTTTTGTCGAAATATCACGGGTGATCTGACATGACGGGACAGATGCAGGGCAAACGCGGCCTGATCATGGGGGTCGCCAATGAACGCTCGATCGCCTGGGGGATCGCAAAGGCCATGAGCGAGGCGGGGGCAGAACTGGCCTTTACCTACCAGGGCGAGGCGTTCGGTTCGCGCCTGAAGCCGCTGGCGGAAAGCGTCGGGTCGGATTTCATGGTCGATGTGGACGTCACCGATGATGCCAGCCTCGATGCGGCCTTCGACGCGCTTGGCGCGCGCTGGCCGACGATCGATTTCGTGGTCCATGCCATCGCCTTTTCCGACAAGACCGAACTGACCGGGCGCTTCCTGAACACCAGCCGCGCCAATTTCCGCAATTCGCTGGATATCTCGTGCTATTCGCTGATCGAGGTGGCCCGCCGCGCGCATCCGCTGATGGTCGAGAATGGCGGGACCATCCTGACCCTGACCTACCAGGGATCGAACCGCGTGACCCCCTTCTACAACGTCATGGGCGTGGCCAAGGCGGCGCTGGAATCGGCGGTGCGTTACCTTGCCAATGACCTTGGCCCCGAAGGCATCCGCGTCAACGCGATCAGCCCCGGCCCGATGAAGACGCTGGCCGGTGCCGCCATCGGTGGTGCGCGCAAGACCTACAAGCATACCGACATGAACGCGCCGCTGCGGTCGAACGCCACGCTCGAGGCGGTGGGCGGCACGGCTGTCTACCTGGCCTCGGACGCGGGCGCCTGCACCACCGGCGAGATCATCCGCGTCGATGGCGGCTATCACGTGCTTGGCATGCCGCAGCCCGACAATATCTGAATGCAGCGCCCGCAGCGGGGTGGGGACGCTCCGCGGGGGATATTTCAGGCAAGAAGAAATCACAGGCGCGGGGAGGGCCACCAGATGACCGTTCTTATCGCAGGCGCGGGGATTGCGGGCCTGGCCATGGGCCTGACGCTGCACCAACTGGGGATCCCGTTCCGCATCTACGAGCGCGTGGGCGAGATGCGCCCCCTGGGTGTGGGGATCAACATACAGCCCAACGCGGTGCGCGAGCTTTATGACCTGGGGCTGCAGGACCGGCTGGACGCGATCGGCGTGCGCACCCGGCAATACGGGTTCTATACCAAGACAGGGCTTGAAATCTGGGCCGAGCCGCGCGGGCAATACGCAGGCTATACATGGCCACAATATTCGATCCACCGGGGCCAGTTGCAGATGCTGTTGCTGGAGGCGCTGCGCGCCCGCGCCGGGGAAGGCTGCGTCGTCACGGGGGCGGGGGTTGCGCGCTACGAGACGGGTGCAGAGGGTGCGGCGCTGATCCTGAGCGACGGCACGCGCGTGACCGGCGATCTGGTGATCGCCGCCGACGGCATCCGCTCGGCCATCCGGGCGCAGATGCTGCCCGATGAGGGCGAGCCGATCTGGAACGGTGCCATCATGTGGCGCGGCACCAGCCCTGGTGTACCCTTTCTGGGCGGGGCCGCGATGATCCTGGCGGGTCATGACACGCAGCGCTTCGTGTCCTATCCGATTTCCGCAACCGACCCCGAGACGGGTCTGGCGCAGATGAACTGGATCGCCGAATTGCGAGTCGATCCGGGCCGCGCCATGGCCAAGGGCGACTGGAACAAGCCGGCCGATCCTGCCGATTTCCTGCCCGCTTTCGAAGGCTGGGATTTCGGCTGGATCGATTGCCCCGGCATGATCCGCGCCGCCACGGGCCCGATCTATGAATATCCGATGGTGGACCGCGAACCGATGGCGCGCTGGACCGATGGGCGCGTGACCCTGATGGGGGACGCGGCCCATGCGACCTATCCGGTGGGGTCGAACGGCGCCAGCCAGGCGATCATCGATGCGCGCAAGCTGGGCGCTGCCCTGCGTGATCACGGCGTGACCCCTGCCGCGCTCGAGGCTTACGAGGCCGAGATGCGCCCCCGCGCCGAGGGCATCCTGCGCGCCAATCGCGGCGCGGGTCCCGATGCGGTGATGCAGATGGTCGAGGATCGCTGCGGCGGCACTTTCGACACGATCGAGGATGTCATCCCGCGTGCCGACCTGGCCGCGCATGCCGAGAAATACAAGCGCCTGTCGGGCTTTTCCATCGAGGTGCTGAACGCGCAGCCGGCCATTCTGGGGCCGATGGAGCAGGCTGCGGAATAACCGCTACCTGTTCAGAACCACTGGCCGGGTTCCATCAGGCCCAGGTCTAGCAATTGCCGTGAATGCCATTCGAACGGCGTCGAATTGTGCCAGCGGAAATTGTGGATGTCGAAGGTCGATCCCGGATTGGCCTTCAGTGCCTTTGCCGTGCGGAACGAGCAGATCGCCGCCGTGATGTTGTGATGCCAGGGGCAGGCGTAGGTATTGTATTCCTCGTCGTTGAAGGTGTGATCGGCGCGCAGCTCCAGACCCGGCTTGGCGCGGAACAGCGCGATCCGGTCGATCTTGCGGCGTGGTGCGGGCACATGTTCCTCGTAGCGCCAGCGCAGCCCGCCGAAGAAATCCAGCTGCCGTTCGCGCGGATGGTTGTGATTGTCGGGATCGTTGCGCGCCAGCGCGTAATAGCCCGACTTGTCCAGATAGGCGTCTTCAAGGCTGACGGCGGAAGGGTGCGCGCCCAGATCGCCCGCATAGAGATCGATCACGTAGCACAGCATCGCATCGCGCCGTTCCTCGGTGTGAAAGGCCAGCATCTCTGCCGCGCTGCGGCTTTCGCAGAAGGGGTAGAACAGGTACTCTGCGTTGTAGCAGTAGTAGAACCACGTACCCGGCGCCGCGGCGATCAGGGCATTGACCGTCTGGGTCAGCATGCCGGGTGCCAGCGTGTCCAGATCGATCCGGTGCACCTTCGCAGCCAGGTCCCCCTCCAGCGACAGCTCCGCAGGCATCAGGACAAGCACCGTGGCAAAGCCCGATGTCAGGTGATGGCGCAGGGTCGAGGCCAGTTCGACCTCGTCCTCGGCGAAGATCAGCGCCACGGGCCCCTTTGCCAGGATCTTGCCCGACCGGCCCAGAAAATCCTTCAGACTGTCGTATCGCATCGTCCTGAAATCGCCCCGAACCTGATCTGTCTGCTACCGCCCGCAAGGTCCGCGAAATCCGGGCGCATTGCAAGAGACCCCTGTTCTGGTATAGGCACCGTTGTTGTTTCGACCAGCAGGACCATTCCCGGCAGGACATCCCCATGAGCGCGCCCCGCAAACTCTATATCAAGACCTATGGCTGTCAGATGAACGTCTATGACAGCGAACGCATGGCCGAGGCGCTGGGCGGGCAGGGCTATGTCGAAACGCAGACGCCCGATGATGCGGACATGATCCTGCTCAATACCTGCCATATCCGCGAAAAGGCCGCCGAAAAGGTCTATTCCGAACTGGGCCGGTTCAAGACGCTCAAGGCCGGGAATCCCGACCTCAAGATCGGCGTCGCGGGCTGCGTGGCCCAGGCCGAGGGCGAAGAGATCATGCGCCGCCAGCCGCTGGTCGATCTGGTGGTCGGCCCGCAAAGCTACCACCGTCTGCCACAGCTCGAGGCGCGGGCGCGGGCGGGCGAAAAGGCGCTCGACACCGATTTCCCCGAGGATGACAAGTTCGAGACCCTGCGCCACCGCCCCAAGGCCGCGCGCGGTCCCACGGCCTTTCTGACCGTGCAGGAAGGTTGCGACAAGTTCTGCGCCTTCTGCGTGGTGCCCTATACCCGCGGCGCCGAAGTCAGCCGCCCCGCGCCCCGCATCCTGGAAGAGGCGCGCGATCTGGTCGAACGCGGCGTGCGCGAGATCACCCTGCTGGGGCAGAACGTCAACGCCTATCACGGCAGCGGCGATGGCGGCGACTGGTCGCTGGCGCGCCTGATCCGGGCGCTGGCCGCCATCGACGGGCTGGAGCGGATCCGCTTTACCACCTCGCATCCCAACGACATGTCGGACGATCTGATCGCGGCCCATGGCGATTGCGCCAAGCTGATGCCCTATCTGCACCTGCCGGTGCAGTCGGGCAGCGACCGCATCCTCAAGCGGATGAACCGCAGCCATACTGCGGAACAGTATCTGCGCCTGGTCGAACGCATTCGCGCCGCGCGCCCCGACATCCTGTTGTCGGGCGATTTCATCGTGGGTTTCCCCGAAGAGACCGAGACCGATTTCGAGGCGACGATGGATCTGATCCGCGCGGTGGAATACGGGCAGGCCTATTCCTTCAAATATTCCACCCGCCCCGGCACC
>LXYH01000023.1 GCA_001650895.1 Rhodobacteraceae bacterium EhC02 | reverse complement strand
TTCAGCTTACTGCTTCAATTGAAATCGGGAACTAAACGCGACAATGGCAACCGATGTCAGAATATTCCTGTCATCGTCCACGAGGGCGATCTTTGACATGGCGGATTTCCTTGTACTGCTCGTTACGCCTGATTTTTTCCTTAATTCATCGTCTTTTTGGTCTTTACAATCAATCCCTAACTGCGAATCGGGCCGAACCTGTGTCGCATTTGATCGTAAAAAACCTAAGCAATGGCTAAATTGCATCAGTTACAGTTTCCGGTGAAGGGACAGTCCGACGGGGAATTCCGCCATGGTTGCGCTAAACTGCGACTGGTTGCGCTAACTGCGAAAAACCCTTCTGTTCCTTCAACGAACCATCATGTTAAGAGGCGACGCATCGGCCCGGACAGAGGCCGCCCAGTCGGGCATCTTGCCCGCTTCACGTGAACACGGGACCGCCGCCCCACGCGCGGCTACAGGAGTTTGGCAATATGGCATTTGGACGGGTAAACCCGCAATTCCGGCTTGAAGATCAAGGGATCAGCGGGCTGGGCAATGTCTTTTACAATCTTATGGAGCCAGCGCTGATCGAATCGGCGCTCAAGAACGGCGAAGGCACGCTGGGCAATGGCGGCGCCTTCCTGGTGACCACCGGCAAGTTCACCGGCCGCTCTCCCAAGGACAAGCACGTGGTGCGCACCGCATCCGTTGAAGACAGCATCTGGTGGGAAAACAACGCCGCCATGTCGCCCGAAGGCTTCGACGCTCTTCATGCCGACATGCTGGAACACATGAAGGGTGGCACCTACTACGTGCAGGACCTGGTAGCCGGCGCGGATCCCGAACTGGCGATCAACGTGCGCATGGTGACCGAACTGGCCTGGCATGGCCTGTTCATCCGCCACCTGCTGCGCCGCCCCGAACGCGAGGCACTGGACCGCTTCACCGCCGATTTCACCGTGATCAACTGCCCCAGCTTCAAGGCGGATCCCGCGCGTCACAACTGCCGTTCGGAAACCGTGATCGCGATGAACTTCGATGCCAGGGTGATCCTGATCGGCGGCACCGAATATGCGGGTGAGAACAAGAAATCCGTCTTTACCCTGCTGAACTACCTGCTGCCGGAAAAAGGCGTGATGCCGATGCATTGCTCGGCCAACCATGCCACCGGCAACCCGGTCGACACGGCCGTGTTCTTCGGCCTGTCGGGTACTGGCAAGACGACGCTGTCGGCAGATCCCGCGCGCACGCTGATCGGTGACGACGAACATGGCTGGTCGGATCGCGGCACCTTCAATTTTGAGGGCGGCTGCTATGCCAAGACCATCAACCTCAGCGCCGAGGCCGAGCCCGAAATCTACGCGACCACGACCAAGTTCGGCACCGTGATCGAGAACATGATCTTCGACCCCGAGACATTCGAGCTGGATTTCGACGACGACAGCCTGACCGCCAACATGCGCTGCGCCTATCCGCTGGACTATATCTCGAACGCGTCCGACACCGCGCTGGGTGGTCACCCCAAGAACGTCATCATGCTGACCTGCGATGCCTTCGGCGTTCTGCCTCCCATCGCGCGGCTGACGCCGGCGCAGGCGATGTATCACTTCCTGTCGGGCTTCACCTCGAAGGTCGCCGGGACCGAGCGTGGTGTCACCGAACCCGAACCCACTTTCTCGACCTGCTTTGGTGCGCCCTTCATGCCGCGCCGCCCCGAGGCCTATGGCAAGCTGCTGCAAGCCAAGATCGCCAAACATGGCGCGACCTGCTGGCTGGTGAACACCGGCTGGACCGGTGGCGCCTATGGCACCGGCAGCCGGATGCCGATCCGCGCGACCCGCGCGCTTCTGACCGCCGCACTTGACGGCAGCCTGAATGACGTCGAATTCCGCAAGGACGACAACTTCGGCTTTGACGTACCTGTCGCCGTGGAAGGCGTGGCAGAGGTCCTGCTGGATCCGCGCCGCACCTGGCATGATGCCGAAGCCTATGACCGTCAGGCCGCGAAACTTGTGCAGATGTTTGCCGACAACTTCGCCCAATACGTCCCCTATATCGACGAGGACGTGAAGGCCGCAGCCATCGGCTGAACCTCTCACCGGCAGGGTTTGCCCGCAGGGTCGATCCGAACATGAACAAGGACCCCGGCCAGCGATGACCGGGGTCTTTTCATGTGCGGCAGATCGCAAACAACTCTCCGCGTGATGAGATGCCAAGCTTGTCATAGGCACGCCTGCGATAGGTCACGACGCTGGTCGGGGCGACACCCAGGTCATCGGCAATCACCTCTGCCTTCTTGCCGTCCAGCATCCCAAGGCAGACCGCGCGTTCCCGTGCGGACAACGCCATCAGGGCGTCAGGCACACCGCCTGCCCGGCGCCGTTCGAAATGCAACAGCGCCAGCCGCCCCAGGATCGGCAGGATCGCAGCGGGCGGCGTCCAGTTTTCGATGCCGCTGCGATAGAGGTTGATCACCAAACGCAGGTTTGCCCCCGCCGCGAGGATGGATAACTTTCCGCCCAGGCCGGGATCGTCGAAGAACCGCGCACGGTAATCCGCGCCCATGGGACTGTCCTGCGGATCGATCCGCAGGACATCAACCTGACCCGCCACCTGCTGCAAGGCCCGCAGGAACAGCGGATCCTGCCGGAACCATCCGTCAAGGTAATCAGCGGCCAGACGCCGCCCGGTGCGAACCTGCCGGAAATTGCGCGCCATCAGACATGCGGCGCGATCCGCCTCATAGGAGAAGATCATGACCTGATCCGCGCCCAGCGCATCGATCAGATCCAGGCAGGCCGGAACGAAATCCGGACTGCCATGCAGGGCAAGGCACTGGCTCACATGATCCAGAAGGTCGCCGGGGGTGTCTTGATCGCGCACGGGCCTGTCCCATCAAAAGAAGGACAGAATGCAACACAAAGACTTGCTACAAGCAACATCGGCACAAGAAGGATCATATCCCGCATGAGACCGGCAGGGCGCAACGCGACAGACTCGCTTTACTTCACCTATCCGCAGTTTGACGCACCGGGTCCGGAAGCGGCGCGGCAGGGTCGCCACAGGGTTATCGTGGCCGGTGCCGGCCCGATCGGCATGACCGCCGCCCTGACCCTTGCCGCAGAAGGCGTGCCGGTCCTGCTGGTGGATCGCAAGGACACGTTCAACGATGGCAGCCGCGCCATCTGCATCGCGCGGTCCAGCTTTCACATCCTCGAACGGATCGGCGCGCTGCCGCCGTTTCTGGAAAAGGCGCTTGGTTGGACCATGGGCCGCAGCTTCTATCGCGGCCGCCAGATCCTTGAATTCCACATGCCCGACAGCCCGGAGGAAAAGTTCCGGCCGATGTACAATCTGCAACAGCAGTATATCGAAGCATTTCTATGGCAGGCGGTTGCCGCCCATCCCCTGATCGAAACGCGCTGGCAGACCGAGGTAACGGATGTCCGCGACCTAGGCGATGGTGTGGCGCTGACGCTGCGCGACCCTGGCGGCGACTATAGCCTGACCGCCGATTGGCTTTTGGCCGCCGATGGTGCCCGCTCGCCCATCCGCGCGATGCGGGGCCTGCGCCTGAAGGGCGAGAATTACGAGGGGCGCTATGTCATTGCCGATGTGCAGATGGATCACGATTATCCCACCATCCGCCGGGCGCTGTTCGACCCCGCCTGCCGTCCGGGCGGCACGGTCCTGATCCATCGCCAACCCGACAACATCTGGCGCATCGACTATCAACTTCGCGACGGCGAAACTGCTGAAGAGGCCATGCGCGAGGACACAGTGCGCGCCAGCGTCTCTGCCGTTCTCAAGGACATCGGGCACGAAGGCCAATGGGAGCTTGAATGGTGGAGCGTCTATTCCGCCAATACCCTTGCCCTGGACGACTACCGCGACGGGCGCATCTTTTTTGTCGGTGACAGCGCCCATATCGTGCCGATCTTCGGGGTGCGCGGGCTGAACAACGGTCTGGCCGACGCACAGAACATCGGCTGGAAACTGGGCTGGGTCCTGACCGGTCGCGCAGGCGAAGGGCTGCTGGACAGCTATACGCCCGAACGGCGCGGCGCGACGCTGGATGTCTTTGCCAACGCAACCAAAAGCACGCGCTTCATGACGCCCCCCACCCGTGGCTGGCAGATCCTGCGCGATGCGGCCCTGTCATTGGCACTGCAGGAAGAATGGGCAGGGCAGTTGGCCAATCCGCGCCAGATGCAGCCCTACACCTATGCGGACAGCCCTGCGACCCTGAAGGATGACCAGGCAGGCACAAGCGGCCCGGTGCCCGGCGCCGTCATCCCCTCGGCCTCGCTGGCCCAGGGCGATTTCCTGACGGACAGGCTGGGACATGGCTTTACCCTGCTGTGCTTCGGCGATGCGCCTGCGCTGACCGGCGGCCCGGACCTGTCTGTTCTTGCGCTCGATCCCTTGGACAATGCCGCCGTCACGCTTGGCGCGACAGCGGGCAGCGCCTGGTTGATCCGCCCCGATCTGCATATCGCGGCGCGGTGGCGCGGCATCCCCTCAGACAACGAAGTTCAAGCCGCCATGGATCACGTGACCGCAAGACAGAGGGCCAGGACATGACAACGCATTCCCGGATCGAAACCGTTTACGAAGCACTGGCCAAGGCCATCGACGCGACCGAAGCGACAGCGGGCCAATCCGCCACCCCGGTCTATCTGGCCAAGCTGGTGCTTGCCCTGGCACATGCCCTGGACGATCCGGAAAGGGTCAATCAACTGATCGACCAATACCGGAACGACCTGTGAGCCGGTCACCGACAGCCGCTCAGGACACCAGTTCTTCCAGCGGCAGCCGCAGCAGATATCGCAGGTCTTCGCGCGACAGGTAGGCCGTGAAGGCTTCGATCGCGCGATCCTTGTCGCGCAGCTTCCATGACAGCGACGCAGGCTCGGTATGCATGAATCCGGCCCGTTCCGCCAAACCCTTGAAGGCGACCGACCGGATCATGAAGGCAAAGATGAAGTCGGGGTTCAGATCGCGCAGCGCAATGGCAAATCCAAGCCGCGACAGCACCGAGGACATCCCGCGGCCACGATAACTTCCCGCATCCTCATCAATCCACATCTCGCCATGGTAGCAAAGCCGCCCCTTGATTCGCCGGGCCCCTGGCCCTGCGCGATAGCGCGACGCCGTCATATCCAAAGGCACACCGGCAGGCGGGAAGTCACGGAACGAACGCCGAAGATAGCCCCCGAGCGATTGCTCCCCCACATCCACCAACCGCACCGCCTGAGTATGGGCCAACTGTCCTTGTACGGTATGGCCGCACACCCAAAATGCATTTGTTTTTGAAAGGTTATGCAAATCTGCATTGAAAGGAAGGCTGACCGGCTGATGGGGTCGACCCGCAGTGACGATCTTCCGGTACTCGTCAAAATCGTGACCGATGGTCACGATCATTTTCTGCTCTCGCAGGATTTCTGCCGCTTCAGAAAGCAACGGCCAACGCAAAAAAACATCATGTATCGACATGCAAGGGAACTCCCTGGTGGTTAAAGGCCCACCAAGGATTGTAAACTATCCGACAGTATTCACGCATACGTTATGCGCGGCGGCTCACAATTTCATGCGCCACTGTCTCAATCCCGTTCGCCGCTTCGACAAGCCGCGGATCGAGTCCGGGAATGTCGATCTGGCTGGTCCGATCCACCATCGAGATCATCGCAAAGCTGCCATCGGGAAAGCGGCTGCCCAGCAGAAGTCGCGCAAAGCAGATCGGGCGCATCTTGTCTTCGGGCCCATGCGGCATCTGCGTTGCAACGTGATCCAGACGCAACCCCTGCGTCGCGCGCAATTCGTCATAGGATTGCGCGGCGGAAAAATTAAAGCGGCCTGCACCGGGCAGGCCGTCTATCTTCAATCCGACGCTGCTGCGCGCCCAGCTCCAGCCGTACCAATGGGCAAAATCGGAACGCTCGCCCACCTCGGCGCAAAGCCAGTAATTGTCGATATACCTGAACACAAGCGCATGCGGGCGCACCGACTGGAAGGCGGGATGCTCGATCTGCCCTTCGGACAGCGCCCATGACTTGATCGTTTCCCGCAGGATCGGCCCCTCATGCGTCCAGATCCGCGAAATGGGGTGCTGCTGCAAATGATAGTAATACCCGTCCTCGCGGTTGAACGAGAAATTGAACAGCCCTTCGCGATGGCCCGCCTGCCCGTCCAGCCAGGCACGCCCGCGCGCCAGCAGGCTGCGCGCTTCGTGCACGGCGCACTGGCCGTCCTCTGTCAGATGGTATTGCCGATCCTCGAGGTAGAAGAGCGGCTTGCCCCGCGCCTCTTCCAGCAGCTCGATATGACGCCGCAGCGTCTGGCGCGTGACACCCAGCTCATTCACGGCACGCGACACGTTCAAAGTATCTGCGAGGGTGACGAAGGATCGCAGCATCTCGAAGAGAAGGGATTGATTACTTTGCTGTTTCACCTTGCTCGCCCCTGAACAGGCTCGTCACATGATCACACAACACATTGCCTTGGGAACCAGTGGCAGTTTGGAAGATCGACGAAGGACTGTAAATTTATAACCCATTAACGCTATATGGATCATACAGTGGCGAATAATTTATGTCAATTTCTTCATTATTGATCACAGCAAAGCGTAAAAAACTAACAAGTTGATTGATTCGACGGTTGCGCCATTCTCTCAATAGTAGAAATATATGAGAGTATACCATGTCACATCCGGTAGACGTTCACGTTGGTCAAAAGTTGAAGCAGCTGCGCATCCTGCGCGGGATGACACAGACCGACGTTGCCGATGGCTTGAACATATCGTTTCAGCAAGTCCAGAAATACGAACTTGGCCGTAACCGCATCTCTGCGAGCAAACTGTTCGAACTGTCACATATCCTGAAAGTCGCGCCCTCGTACTTCTTCGACGGGCTGGAAAGCGGTTCGGCATCTCCGCAGATTCTTGATGAGGAAGCAACCAAGATTGCCTCCATGCTGACGCGCATCAAGGATGATCGCCTGCGGGGTCAGATCCGCAGCTTCATCACCGAGATCGCCAATAGCCAATCCTCAGAGCCGCGCAGCAGCGCCGCGCGCTGAACAAGGCAATCCCACAGTCTCAAGGGCGCGGCGTCGGGGGATCACCCCATCAGGCCGCGCCTTACCAAATTCAGGCCTGCAATCAAGAGAACCGCCAGCGTCGCCTTGCGAAAGGCGCGCTGATCGATGCGGTCCTGGATCTGGAAGCCAATCCAGGTGCCCAGCACGGCAGGCACGACCATGGCCGCCGAAAACGGCAGGGTTTCGGCCCGCATCACGCCCGACCCGACATGTGCCCCGAAAAGTGCAATGGCACCAAGGCCATAGATCACGCCCTGAACACGCATCTGTTCAACCTTGGGCGTCTCGAGCGCCGTAAGATACATGACCGTAGGCGGGCCCCAGACCCCTGAAAACCCGCCGATAAAACCGGCAAAACCGCCGATCGCGCCTTCGATCCAGGCCCGGCCGCGATTTGGCAGACGCAGCATTACACCCATAAGCTGCACTGCGCAGAACAGAACCACAGGCAGGCCGATCATCAGCAAAAGCGTCTCTTGCGGCAGGATCCGCACCAATTGCGCGCTGATCAGCATGGCCACCAACCCGATCAGCATGAACAGGCGGAACTTCTTGATCGAGACCCAGGCCTGCCCCCAACCTTGGCGCAAGGCCTGCATCCCGTTCGTCACCAGCGTCGGAAGGATCAGACCCGCCAGCGCCACATCCGGTGCGACAAATGAGCCAAGCAAGGAAATCATGATCATCGGCATGGCGAAGCCGACCATGCCCTTGACGACACCCGCAAGAAGGGCGACCAGAACGGCAAAGCCGAGTATTTCCGGTGACATGAAGGACAGGATGCTGCTCATCCGCCTCTCATACCATGCGCAGCGACGGCCGCTAGTGCCGCAGCGCAATAATTCAATGCGCAACTTTCAGTTATCCCAATGGCCTTTCTGGGTATTTTTGTTGCGCTGCAACTGCGAAATGGCTAGGACGGGACCAAAGTAAAAAAGGATGTGATTCATGGCCCATGACGGACAAGATATTGCAATGACCCATGCGGTGATTCTGCCAGACCTGCTGTCGCACACCGGTGCGGCCCTGGCCCCTGTCGAAAAGCTGTTCGACAAGGCCAAGGATCGCGTGCGCGCCCGCGTCACCGAAGGCGGCAAGGTCTCTGGCGCCTTGATCGAAGCAGAACAGACCGCCGCCCATGGGCTGGCATGGCTGGCCACTTATGTGGAATCCCTGCGCCAGATGCAGAAATGGGCCGAACACCTGACCTCAGAGGGCAAGTTCGGCGAGGTCGAGCAGCTGATCCAGCAGATCGCTTTCGGCGAATACCTGTCCCAGATCGCAGGCGGCATCCAGATGAACCAGGGCGAAGTCGTGCGCCTGCAGGATCTGGGCCTGTCGGCGGATGATGCGCGCGGCCTGTCCGATCCGGCCGTGATGGCCCTGATCCAGGGCGGAAACACACAGGCGGCCCGCACCCGGCTTGTCGAACTGATGCAGGAACAGGCGGCCAATATCACCGTGGGCGCCTCGGGCCTTGAGGACGAGCTCGAGATGATCCGCGAGCAGTTCCGCCGCTTCGCCATCGAAAAGGTCGAGCCCTTCGCCCATGAATGGCACCTCAAGGACGAACTGATCCCGATGGAGATCATCACCGAACTGGCCGAAATGGGCGTGTTCGGCTTGACGATCCCCGAGGAATACGGCGGCTTCGGCCTGTCCAAGGCCTCGATGGCCGTTGTCTCCGAAGAACTTTCGCGCGGATATATCGGCGTGGGCAGCCTTGGCACCCGGTCCGAAATCGCGGCCGAGCTGATCCTTTGCGGCGGTACCGAGGAACAGAAGCAGAAATGGCTTCCCGGCCTTGCCAGTGCCGAGATCCTGCCGACAGCTGTGTTCACCGAACCGAACACCGGCTCGGACCTGGGCAGCCTGCGCACCCGCGCCGTCAAGGATGGCGATGACTATCGCATCACCGGCAACAAGACCTGGATCACCCATGCCGCGCGCACCCATGTGATGACCCTGCTGGCCCGCACAGACCCGTCCAGCACCGACCATCGCGGCCTGTCGATGTTCTTGGCCGAAAAGACCCCCGGCACGGACGAGGCGCCCTTCCCCACACCCGGCATGACCGGTGGCGAGATCGAGGTGCTGGGCTACCGCGGCATGAAGGAATACGAGCTTGGCTTCGACAACTTCCATGTGAAGGGCGAGAACCTGCTGGGCGGCGAGGAAGGCAAGGGCTTCAAGCAGTTGATGCAGACCTTCGAATCCGCCCGCATCCAGACCGCTGCCCGCGCCGTGGGCGTGGCACAGGCCGCACTGGATGTGTCGATGCAATACGCCATCGACCGCAAGCAGTTCGGCAAGTCGCTGATCAACTTCCCCCGCGTATCCGGCAAACTGGCGATGATGGCTGTGGAAATCATGGTCGCACGTCAGCTGACCTATTTCTCGGCCTTCGAGAAGGACAACGATCGCCGCTGCGACCTCGAGGCCGGGATGGCCAAGCTGCTTGGTGCGCGCGTCGCATGGGCCGCCGCCGACAACGGGCTGCAGATCCATGGTGGCAACGGTTTCGCGCTGGAATACAAGATCAGCCGCATCCTGTGCGATGCCCGCATCCTGAACATCTTCGAAGGCGCGGCTGAAATCCAGGCCCAGGTCATCGCCCGGCGCCTGCTGGATTGATCGCCCTTCTTTGTCACGACCAAAGCCCCGCAGCGTCAAGCTGCGGGGCTTTTTCGTTGTGCCCGCATCAGGTCCGATCACAAATGCGTAGACCCGGTTCAAAGACCGGGCTTTCGCGCCATAATCAAGTGAACGGCCCCCTGCATCCGCAGCGGCACCATCATTGTCAGACCAAAGCAGGAGACAGATTGCGATGACCCAGACGCCGCCAACCCGCCGCCGCTTTCTTCTGGCCGGCAGCGCCACTGCAGGCGCCATACTGACGACCGGAACAAGCGGGCTGCTGGTTCCGGCCCGCGCGCAAGGGGTTGCCCCGACCCCCACAATGCGCGGCGGCGCCAACAATTACCGCCCCGGTGCGCCCATCGTGGAACGGATCGGCGGCGGTGGGTTCTGGATGACTGGCACCGTCCGCCGCGCGGGCGACGGCATGCCGCTGCAAGGCATCCGCATCCAGATCTGGGCCCATACGACCGAAGGCCATGAACGCGACATCCATAGCCACGGCGCCACCCTGACCGCAGCCGACGGCACCTTCCGCCTCGAGATGCCTCAGATCGTGCCGGCCTTTGGCCAACCGCACGGGCATCTGGCCTATGATCGCGACATCGACAACACCCCCTTCAGGACCGTCTTCCTGCGTCCCGTGATGCGCAGCCCGAACGACAGGACGCTGCACGCGGATTTCGTGCTGGAACCCGTCTGACACTGTGCCCGCAACACGTTCCCTGCTGATCTGGGCTGCACTGGGTCTGACCATTGCCGCACCGCTGGCCATCGCCGCGACCAGCCCGCTGCTGGCGTGGCGACAGCCTGTGTACATCATCGCGGGTTTCGCGGGCGTAGTGGGCATGGCCCTGATCCTGCTTCAACCCCTGCTGGCGGCAGGCTACCTGCCAGGCCTGAATGCACGGCGTAGCCGTGCGGTTCACCGCTGTATCGGCGTGGCTCTTGTGGTGGCGGTCATCCTCCATGTCGCGGGCCTCTGGATCACCAGCCCGCCTGACGTGATCGACGCGTTGCTCTTCGCCTCGCCCACACCTTTTTCGGTCTGGGGTGTAATCGCGATGTGGGCGATCTTCGTGACCGCCCTTTTGGCCCTGCTGCGGTCCCGCCGCGCGCTGGGCACACGCGCATGGCGGCTTGGCCATTCGGCGCTGGCCCTCGTCATCGCATCAGGCACCGTCCTGCACGCCCTGCTGATCGAAGGCACGATGGGGCAAGTGTCCAAGATCATTCTCGCGGTGCTTGTGGTGGCGGCGACCCTCAAGGCCTTGACCGACCTGCGCGCCTGGGTGCTGCTGCGCCGCCGGCGGGGCTGATCCAACCCGTTCAGCGGTCCTCGAACAGGCAATTGCCGCCCACTCTTGCAGGGCGCACCATGTATGTGGCAGTGTCAATCAAATCACGCAGCAGAAAGCCCCGTGCCATGACAAAACCCTGCATCATCTGTGTCGCCATAACCGGATCGGTTCCCACGAAGGCCGACAACCCCGCCGTGCCGATCACCGTCGCCGAACAGGTCGAAAGCACCCATGAAGCCTTCGAGGCCGGCGCCAGCATCGTGCATGCCCATGTGCGCAACGACGATGGCACGCCTTCTTCCGACCCCGAGAAATTCGCCCGCCTGAAGGAAGGGCTGGAAAAGCATTGCCCCGGCATGATCATCCAGTTCTCGACCGGCGGCCGTTCCGGCGCGGGCCAGACGCGCGGCGGGATGTTGCCGCTGCGCCCAGACATGGCCTCGCTCTCGGTGGGGTCCAACAACTTCCCCAGCCGCGTCTACGAGAACCCGCCGGATCTGGTCGATTGGCTGGCGGCCGAGATGATCACCTATGACGTCAAGCCCGAGATCGAGTGTTTCGACCTCAGCCATATCCATCAGGCCGCGAAAATGGCAAAGGACGGCCGCCTCAAGAGCCCGCTCTACGTGCAGTTCGTGATGGGCGTGAAAAATGCCATGCCCGTCGACCGCGAGACCTTTGATTTCTACATCAGGACGGTTGAACGCCTGATGCCGGATGCCGAATGGTGCGCGGCAGGGATCGGGCCGGGTCAGATCATCCTGAACGAATGGTGCATCGCTGCCGGTGGCCATACCCGCGCCGGGCTTGAGGACAACATCCGGCTGGATCGCGACACCCTGGCCCCGTCGAATGCTGCGCTGGTCCGGCGCATCACCGACCTGTGCGGGAAATACGAACGCCCCGTGGCCACACCGGCACAGGCGCGCGCGATGCTGGGCCTGCGCCCGGCATGATCCGCATCGTCTGACGCAACAGAATTGCGCACATCATCGGGTTGTGCGCAATTTTTCCAGAATTTCCTGTGCTGCGGCCGTAGGAGTGACGCGCCCCTGCGCCACATTGCGCCCCATGGTCTGCATCATGGCCCGCACCTGAGGCTGATCCAGTTGCGCCAGCAGCCCTTGCCGCACCTCCTGCCCGAACCAGTATTCCGCCTGCGCGGCACGGCGCGTTCCAAAATGCCCGGCCTCGCGCCGCCATTGGATCAACGCCCGCATCTCGGACCACGCCGTTTCCAGCCCCTCGACCTGCAAGGCCGAGACAGTCATAGCCTTGGGAAACCCCTCGGGGTCCTGTGGCCGCTTGCGCAGCAATCGCAACGCCCCGGCATAATCGGCGCAGGTGCGTTGCGCCGCCGCCTTCAGATCGCCATCGGCCTTGTTGACCAGGATCAGATCGGCCATCTCCATGATGCCGCGCTTGACGCCTTGCAATTCGTCGCCCCCGGCCGGTGCCAGCAGCAGCAAAAACAGGTCCGACATCTCGGCAACCACGGTTTCGGACTGCCCGACGCCCACCGTTTCGATCAGCACGACGTCGAATCCGGCCGCTTCGCAAAGCGCCACAGCCTCGCGCGTGCGCCGCGCCACACCGCCCAGATGTGATTGCGCGGGTGAGGGGCGGATGAAGGCATTCGCCTCCCGGCTCAGATGCTCCATCCGTGTCTTGTCGCCAAGGATCGAACCGCCCGACCGGGCCGAACTGGGATCAACGGCCAGCACGGCCACCCGCAACCCCTCGCGCAGCAGCATCAGCCCGAAGCTTTCGATGAAGGTGGATTTGCCCACGCCCGGGGTGCCCGACAGGCCGATCCGCAACGCCTGCCTGTCCGACGCGGCGCGCAGCACCTCGATCAGCTCGGTGGTCTGGGCGCGGTGATCGGCACGGCTGCTTTCGACCAGCGTGATCGCACGGGCCAGGGCGCGGCGGTCCTGCGCCATGACGCGCCTTGCAAGCTCGGTCATATCCATCGGGTCGGTCCTTCACTCTGTCCGGTCTTCATGCCTTGGCAGGCTGGGCCTGTCCAGTCAGGCGATGGACGGGACGGGCGAAATCCCCGATAAGACAGGGATGCAGACCACCCTTCCCATCCATGACGCGCTGTCACCGCTGATTGCGGGGTTGCGCGCGCATGGCCGCGCCGTCCTGCAAGCGCCGCCTGGTGCGGGCAAGACCACCGTGGTGCCGCTGGCCATGCTTGAGGCGGGGCTGACCAAGGGTCGCATCCTCATGCTGGAACCCCGCCGCCTTGCGGCCCGTGCCGCGGCCGAAAGGATGGCGGAAACGCTGGGCGAGGCCATCGGGCAAACCGTCGGCTACCGCATCCGGGGCGATAGCAGGATCGGCAAGTCGACCCGGATCGAGGTTGTGACCGAAGGTATCCTGACGCGCATGATCCAGTCCGATCCGGGCCTTGCAGGCGTGGGTGCGGTAATCTTCGACGAATTCCATGAACGGTCCCTGAATGCCGATCTCGGTCTCGCGCTCTGCCTCGAAATCGCGGATGCTTTGCGCGACGACCTGATCCTGCTGGCCATGTCAGCCACGCTCGACGCCGAACCCGTCGCCGCCCTGATGGGCGAAGGCACCCCCGTCATCACCTCCCAGGGGCGCAGCTATCCCGTTGATCTGCACTGGCTCGACACGCCCCTTCCCAGGACCGCCCGGCTCGAGGATGCCTGCGCCGACCTGATCCTGCAGGCCGAGCGCAAGACCGAAGGCGGCATACTGGTGTTCCTGCCCGGCGAGGGCGAGATCCGACGCGTCGAGGCGCTATTGTCAAAGCGCCTGCCCGCATCCTGCACGATCCGGCCATTGTTCGGCGCCATGGATTTCGCGGCACAGCGCGCCGCCATCGCCCCTGTCCCGCAGCCCGGCACCCGCAAGATCGTACTGGCGACGGCGATCGCGGAAACATCACTGACGATCGAGGATATTCGCGTCGTCGTCGATGCCGGACGGGCGCGGCGCGCCCGCTTCGATCCCGGATCGGGCATGTCCCGGCTGGTGACCGAACGCGTGACGCGGGCCGAGGCCACACAGCGCGCGGGCCGTGCAGGCCGTGTCGCACCGGGCGTCTGCTACCGCCTCTGGACCAAGGGAGAGGAAGGTGCGCTGTCCGCCTATGCGCCCGCCGAGATCGAGGCAGCCGACCTGTCGCCGCTGGCCCTTGAACTTGCGCTCTGGGGGGCAACACCGGATCAGCTGGCCTTTCTCACGCCGCCGAACACAGGCGTCTATGCCGAAGCCCGGACGCTGCTGCAGATGCTGGGCGCGCTGGATGACACCTGCCGGATCACGGATCATGGCCGCAGGCTGGCCGCCCTGCCCCTGCATCCGCGCCTGGCGCATATGCTGGCCCTTGCCGGGCGACAGGCCGCACCATTGGCGGCCCTTCTGGCCGAACGTGACCCGCTGCCGCGCGCCGCCCCGGTCGACCTGAGCCTGCGACTTGAAGCGATCAGCGACCTGCGGCGCTACAATGACACCCGCCCTCATACCGCCAATCGCGCCGCGATCGAACGGATCAAGGCCGAGGCAAAGCGCCTTGCCGCCGGCGCGGGCGACGGCACCACCGGCAAGCTCGACGCCGCCGAAATGGCCGCCCTTGCCTACCCCGACAGGATCGGACAACGGCGCAAGGGCGATGCCGCCCGCTTTATTCTTTCGGGTGGCAAAGGCGCGGTTCTGGACGATCACGATCCGCTGGCGTCGGCCCGCCTGATCGTCGCCACCGATCTGGACGGCAACCCGCGCGAATCCCGGATCAGACAGGCGACGGCGATCACCGAAAGCGCGCTGCGCGGGCTTTTTGCCGATCAGATCCATTGGGTCGACCTGTGCGAATGGTCCCGCCGCGATCGCCGTGTGATCGCCCGGCGGCAGGAACGGTTTGGCGCGGTCGTTCTTGATGATCGCATCTGGTCCGACGCGCCAGGCGACATGGTTGCACGCGCCATGCTGGACGGTGTGCGCGACCTTGGCCTTGCTCCTTCGGCTGCAGCGCAACGCTTTCGCGCCCGTGTGGCACTGGCGCGCAAGGGCGGGCTCGACCTGCCCGACATGTCCGATGCCGTCTTGCTGGACAGCCTTGCCGACTGGCTGCTGCCCCATCTGGGCGGCGTTCGCACCGCCGCGGACTGGAAAGCCTTCGACCTGCTGCCCGCCCTGCGCGCCATGCTGGACTGGAACAGCCAGCAGGCGCTTGACCGCGCGGTGCCTTCGCATTTCACCACGCCACTGGGGCGCAACATCCCCATCCACTATGACGGCGCGGCGCCTGCCATCGAACTGCGCCTGCAGGAAATGTTCGGCCAGACCGTCCACCCCACCGTTGCAGGCCAGCCTTTGCGCGTGACGCTTCTGTCGCCCGCAGGCCGCCCGGTGCAGACCACGATGGACATTCCCGGCTTCTGGGACAGCTCCTATGCGGATGTGCGCCGTGACATGCGCGGGCGCTACCCGCGCCATCCCTGGCCCGAAAACCCGCGCGAGGCCGATCCGACCCTGCGCGCCAAGCCACGCGGCACCTGACAGCTGCCACTTTTTTGCGCCGGACAGGGCAGAACACTGCACAGCAATCGCGCATTGCTTTGCGTTTCCGCGCAAGACGGCGTATAATCGAAGAATAACGAAAAAAACAAACAGGCAGAAACTGCCAGGCAGGCGCGGACTTACGGCTATGTTCAATCCATTGAAAGCAGCATGGACCAATATGGTCCAACCCCTTCTGGCGCGGCCCAAACGGTTGCAGGTCGCAGCGCTTTGCCTGCGCGGCAAAGGTGCTGACCACGAGGTTCTTCTGATCACGTCCCGCGATACCGGTCGCTGGATCCTGCCGAAGGGCTGGCCGATCGACGGGCTGTCCGCACCAGGTGCGGCATTGCAGGAAGCCTGGGAAGAGGCCGGGGTGAAGACCGGCCGCATCGCCCAGGAACCGATCGGCAGCTATGACTATGCAAAGCGCATGGAAGGCGGTGTACCTGTCCCGGTCGAAGTGAAGGTCTTTGCCATCACCAACGTCCAGATGGTCGATGCCTATCCCGAAGCCGAGGAACGCAATCGCCGCTGGTTTCCTTCCGGCAAGGCCGCGGCGCTTGTGGACGAACCCGGATTGCAGGACATCCTGCGCGATTTGTAACTGTTTTGTTACAATTTTATGACACCTTGCTTGAACTGAGGGGCAAACCCCTCTAGGGCCGTGGCTGATTGTCAACGGCTCGTCCCTGCGGATGCGCCAACGGGAAGAAGGCGCATCACGATGTCGGAGCATGGCAACAGCTGGGCCACTCTGGACAAGGATCTCAATCGTATCTCCCGCGTGGAATCCGCGACGGCCTATGTCTCGCGCCCGCTGGTGGGAATGGGGATCGCCCTGGCCTTCATCGTGTTGGCCGGCCTGATGGCCGCCATGCTGATGGGCACCGAAGACCTGAACATCGTGGTCGTCGCGGCCGCCGTCTTCGGGGCCTACATGGCGCTGAACATCGGCGCGAATGATGTGGCCAACAACATGGGCCCGGCGGTCGGGGCCAATGCGCTGACCATGGGCGGCGCGATCGTGATTGCCGCCATCTTCGAAAGCGCGGGCGCCCTGCTGGCGGGCGGTGACGTTGTCTCGACCATCTCGCGCGGGATCATCGACCCGGCCGGCATTGCCGATCCGCGCATCTTTGTCTGGGCAATGATGGCCGCGCTGATCTCATCGGCACTCTGGGTCAACCTTGCCACATGGGTCGGCGCACCTGTATCGACCACGCATTCCGTGGTCGGTGGCGTGATGGGCGCGGGCATCGTGGCGGCGGGCCTGGGCGCGGTGAACTGGCCCAGCATGGGCGCCATCGCCGCAAGCTGGGTGATCTCGCCGCTTCTGGGGGGGCTGATCGCCGCGGCCTTCCTGGCCCTCATCAAAAGCCGCATCATCTACCGCGAGGACAAGATTGCCGCGGCCCGTGTCTGGGTGCCCGTCCTGCTGGGCATCATGGCCGGGGCTTTCGGCACCTACCTCTCGCTCAAGGGCCTCAGCAAGGTCGTCAAGATCGACATCGGAACGGCGCTGCTGATCGGGCTTTTCGCCGGGATCGTCTGCTATGCGGTCTGCGTCCCACTGATCAGGCGCCAGTCCGAGGGGATGGAAAACCGCAACAAGTCCCTCAAGGCACTCTTCGGCCTGCCGCTTGTCTTTTCGGCGGCCCTTTTGTCCTTCGCCCATGGTGCGAATGACGTGGCCAACGCGGTCGGACCACTGGCCGCCATCGTCCACGCAATAGAGGACGGCGGAACCGCGGCGAAAGTCTCGATTCCAAGCTGGGTCATGGTGATCGGCGCCTTCGGCATTTCTTTCGGGCTGTTCCTGTTCGGCCCCAAGCTGATCCGCATGGTGGGCAGCCAGATCACCAAGCTCAACCCGATGCGCGCCTATTGCGTGTCGCTCTCTGCAGCCATCACCGTGATCGTCGCCAGTTGGCTGGGCCTGCCGGTCAGTTCGACCCATATCGCCGTGGGCGCGGTCTTCGGTGTCGGCTTCTTCCGGGAATGGGATCACGACCGACGCGCGCGCAACGGCAACCATGTCCCGGCCACGGCCAAGCGCATCGCCCCGGAGGAACGGCGCCGCCGCAAACTGGTGCGCCGCTCGCATTTCCTGACGATCATCGCGGCCTGGGTGATCACGGTCCCCGCCGCCGCCCTGTTGTCCGGCGTCATCTTCCTGGGCCTGTCACGGCTGCCGGGTTAACCCGGCCAGCGGTTTCTTCTTGCCCGAAATATCCCGGGGGGAGTCCGCAGGACGGGGGGCAGCGCCCCCCGCCCGACAGGGCAACCAAGGGTTACTTTTCCAGACACCAGCGCATGATCGCCTTTTGCGCATGCAGGCGGTTCTCGGCCTCGTCGAAGATCACCGAATGCGGCCCGTCCATCACTGCGCTTGTCGCCTCGTCATCGCGATGGGCAGGCAGGCAGTGCATGAACAGCGCGTCAGGCTTGGCGCGCGCCATCAGCGCCTCGTTCACCTGATAGGCGCGCAGCTGGTTGTGGCGCCGCTCGCGCGCCGATTGCGGATCATGCATGCTGACCCATGTATCGGTCACGACAAGATCCGCCCCCTCGACAGCCTTGTAGGGATCGCGCTCGATGGTGACGCTCACACCCTTGGCACGGGCCTCTTCGATGAAGACCTGCTCGGGATCCAGCGGCGGCGGGCCGGTGAACACCAGGTCGAACCCGAATTGTCCGGCCGCATGGGCAAAGCTGGCAAAGACGTTGTTGCCATCGCCGGACCAGACCACCTTGCGCCCGCGGATCGGGCCGCGATGTTCCTCGAAGGTCATGATGTCGGCCATGATCTGGCAGGGATGGGTGCGGTTGGTCAGCCCGTTGATCACCGGAACCGTCGCATGTTCCGACATCTCCAGCAGCGTCGCCTCCTCGAAAGTGCGGATCATGATCATGTCCACGTAACGCGACAGCACACGGGCGGTATCCGCGATCGTCTCGCCATGCCCCAACTGCATGTCTGCGCCCGACAGCACCATGGTCTGCCCGCCCATCTGGCGCACACCGACGTCGAAAGACACACGCGTCCGGGTCGAGGGCTTCTCGAAGATCAGCGCAACCATCTGACCGGCCAGCGGCTGATCATCATCGGGCATGCCCTTGGGCCGGCCAGCGCGTGCATCCTTGATCGCGCGCGCATCGTCGATCATGCGCCGCAGTTCGGCAGGCGAGGTTTTGTTGATGTCCAGAAAATGCGGCATGTGGATCTGTTCCTGAAAGGGGAGGATCAAAGGGGGGCCAGCCCCCCACGCCCAACTGCGTTGTGCGATCCCCCCGGGATATTTGTGGCAAAAAGAAACTCAGGCGGATTTGCCCTCGAGCGCAGTGGCGGCGCGGTCGAGGCGTGCAACCGCCTCGGCGATTTCCTCTTCCGACAGGTTGAGCGGGGGCAGAAGCCGGATGACATTGTCGCCTGCGGGAACGGTGATCAGCTGCTCGGCATAGCCCGCGGCAACCACATCCAGGTTCGAGGGCCTGCATTTCAGACCCAGCATCAGGCCGGTGCCGCGCACGCATTCGAAAACCGTCGGATGCGCGGCGATCAGGCCTTCAAGCTTCTGGCGCAGGGCACCGGCGCGTGCGCGCACACCTTCAAGAAACGCCGGTTCGGACAGGATCTGCATCACGGCCAGACCCACGGCACAAGCCAGGGGATTGCCGCCATAGGTCGACCCATGGGTGCCGGCGGTCATGCCGGATGCCGCATCCTCGGTGGCCAGAACCGCCCCAAGGGGGAAACCGCCACCGATACCCTTGGCGACCATCATGATATCGGGTGTGACGCCCGCCCATTCATGGGCAAACAGGCGCCCCGTCCGCCCCATGCCGCATTGCACCTCATCCAGGATCAGCAGCGTTCCGGTCTGATCGCACAGCGCGCGCAGCCCCTTGAGGCACTGATCCGGCAGGGGGCGGATACCGCCCTCGCCCTGGATCGGCTCGATCAGAATGGCGGCGGTCCGCTCGTTGATGGCCGAGTGCAGGGCGTCATGATCGCCCCAGTCCAGATGGACGAAACCGGGCAGCAGCGGTGCAAAGCCCTTGACCATCTTTTCCGACCCGGCGGCAGCAATGCCCGCCGAGGACCGGCCATGGAACGATCCGTTGAAGGTGATGATATCGGTCCGCTCTGGCTGGCCTTTGTCATACCAGTACTTGCGCGCCATCTTGACCGCCAGTTCGCAGCTTTCGGTGCCCGAATTGGTGAAGAAGACCGTATCGGCAAAGGTCGTTTCAACCAGCTTGTCGGCCAGCGCCTGCTGCTGCGGGATCTGGTAGAGGTTCGACACATGCCACAGCTTGCCGGCCTGTTCGGTCAGCGCCGCGACCAGCGCGGGATGCGCATGACCCAAGGCGTTCACGGCAATGCCTGCCCCCATGTCCAGGAAGCGTCGCCCATCAGCCTCGATCATCCAGCTGCCTTCGCCCTTCACGAATTGCAGGGCAGCGCGGTTGTAAGTTGGCAAAACGGACGGGATCATCGTGATCTTCCTTTCATGGCAAGGCCCTGTGAGTGCATCAGCGGGGGCCTCAAGTCAACAATCTCGAAGGAAATGCACCTTGTGACGCAACAAATGGCAAGCACTGCCTTCGATGGGGTTGGTAGGGGGTGGGTTGCGCCGTGGCGCGGGAAACAAAGCGGCGGTGCCGTCAGGCGCGGATGCGTCGACGTCGGCTGATCGCGAAAAGGCGGATGCTTGTGTTCATGCGACCTTGCTTATCTTCAATCCGGCGCTGCGCCAAGATGGAAAAGCGCGCGCTTGTCCGCAAGCGGTCAGGCCTTCAGCCGATACCCGGTGCGAAACATCGCCCAGGCGACAAGACCCGCGGCAAGGGTCGTGACGGAACAGACGGCCAGACCCAGCCAGGGCGAACTGTCGGACACCCCCAGCACCCCGAAGCGCACCCCGTCGATCAGGTAGAAGACAGGGTTCACATGGGTGATTTCATAGATCACCGGCGGCAGGGCCGCGACGGAATAGAAGGTGCCTGACAGGAAGGCCAGTGGCGTGACGATGAAGTTGGTGATCGCCGCCATCTGGTCGAACTTGTTGGCGAATATCCCCGCAACCAGCCCGACCGCCCCCATCAGGGTGGACCCAAGGATCACGAAGACAAGCGCCCAGAGCGGATGCACGATCGGAATACCCAGGACCAGCAGGATACCGAGGCCGATGGCCAGGGCCACGGCCAGACCGCGCACCAGCCCACCCGCCAGGTAACCGATCACCAGCTCGCCTGCCGAGAGCGGGGGCATCAGCGTGTCCACGATATTGCCCTGCACCTTCGAGATCACGATCGAGGAAGAGGTATTGGCAAAGGCGTTCTGGATCACCGTCATCATCAGGATCCCCGGTGCAATGAAGGCTGTGAATGACACGCCCAGCACCTCGCCCCGGTTGGGACCGATGGCGATCGAGAAGATCAGCAGGAAAAGCGCGGCCGTGACCAGCGGTGCCAGCAGTGTCTGCGTCCAGACCGAGACGAAGCGCATCACTTCGCGCAGGGCGAGGGTGTAAAGACCAAGCCAGTTCACGCGGCCAAAGCGGCGGTTTCCCATGTCCAGTGTCTGCGCCATCGGGGGGTCCCTCGTGGTTGCGCCCATGAAAGGGCATTGGCGATGCCGGAGGCGCCCATCAGCACGTCAGACGTGATTCGGCACCTTGTAACTCGGCAAGGGTTGTTTAGAATAGGACGCTCTGAGATGACAGGGCGGCCCCGGGCAATGCGGGCCGCCTTTTGGGTAAGGAAAGACCATGTCCTGGACCGATGAGCGCGTCGAACTGTTGAAGAAAATGTGGGGCGAGGGCCAGTCGGCCAGCCAGATCGCCAAGGAACTTGGCGGCGTGACGCGCAATGCCGTGATCGGCAAGGTTCATCGCCTGGGCCTGTCCAACCGTGCGGGTCCCACGCCCACGCCGGCCACGCCTGCCGCCACAGGGGCCGCAGCCAAGCCCGAGGCCAAGGCAAAGCCGGCGCCGAAGCCGGCCGAAGCAAAGGCACGGCCCGCCGCAAAGCCCGCGCCGCGCCCGGTCGAAGACGATGTGGCAGAGGTTGACGAGGACGAGGATACCGATACCCGTCCCGCGACGGTGCCGCATACCCGCAAGGCGATCATCCCCGCGGGTCAGCCCCTGCCGCCGCAGCCCTCGGCCAACGAGATCAGCCCCGAGGCGCTGGCCAAGGTATCCGAGATCGAGAAGAAGGCGCGCCGCCTGACGCTGATGGAATTGACCGAGCGGACCTGCAAATGGCCCGTGGGCGATCCCGCGACCGACAAGTTCTGGTTCTGCGGCCTGCCGACCCAGCCGGGCAAGCCCTATTGCGAGGCCCATGTGGGCGTGGCCTTCCAGCCCATGTCCTCGCGCCGCGACCGCAAGCGGTAATCGACCCCGATCCTTATGTCCTGAGAGAATGCCCCATGACGGGACACTTTCCAGACCCTTTGTTTTCAATGGGTTGGCGGGACGCGTTAGAGATATCTTAACGGATGGTACTGGTCATTTGGCGCAAACAGGGAATGTTTTTCCAGCTACGCGAAGTTTCCTGCGACGCATGAAAAATTGCTTCGCAACCATAGCTGCGAGGTTTTACGTATTTTTCGTGGACGAACCTAACTTAGCTGTATCCACTCATATCGGACCCTCAACCTCTGAGAATATCCGTAAGTTGTCCCAAAACTTGTCATAGTATCGCGAAACGTGAACAATCCTATCGTCAAAATTTGGGGATAGTCTTTGTTTCAGATAAATAAATCGATTGCTCAATTCTATTGCCTGCTTCGCAAAAACTAAAAGAGAGTTGATGGTCAAGCCCCCCATGTCGAAGGTGAGATTCTCACGTATGGCTTTTTTTCGATCCCTACTTTCTGTGGTCAAATGTGCATAATATTCGGTCCTTAAAACTCGAATCTGACTTCGTGTTGGAGATTGCTGCACACCTAAAACTTCAGAAGATAAGTCCTCAAAGTATCTGTAGAACTCTTGAGCATCACGCTCGATACCTTTTGCAGCAAAAAACTCGCGATGCCGTCCAACAATTTCATCTATAGATTTCTCAGCATGCAATTTTGCAGCAGGAATGGACTGGAAGCAGTCACTTTCGTCCCAGTGACGACTACAAAAGAGTAGTAAAGCGGTCTGCACGCTGACAATACAAAGTTCCAGAGCATGCCCAGCATAACTATTGCTATATTTTGCATGGCGATCCGAATTGTCCACAAGCCCTGAAAGAAAGGCGTAACAAGACAAGCCAACGTCTTGTTGCTGATTCATCCGGTCAACTATCTCATCAAATCTTTGAAGATGATTATCTGGCACAACATTCTCCAACACTAAATACATTCTCACAATTTACCCCGAGCGCAACAACGGCATTTACTTTTCACCAACCTCTCCACCAAGACGAGCGGTCGCCGGCACGCGATGCGACGATGGTTCTGGGCAGTTTATGGTTGCCCGGTCATCGAACGATCATTCTGGTCACAACGTTTGCAAAATCGCCGCCCCGGGGGGCGTGTCGGCGATCGCGCGGCGGTGCTACGCACCTTGATTCCGCGCGGGGGTTTGGGGAGAGGACGGTGCAAAATGGGCCAGCCGTCCCCGCCCTGGCTTTTCACGCCGCCCGCAGCCCCGCCATCACCCGCGACAGGTGATAATCGGTATCGCCAAGCTGGGCGTCCAGCATGACCAGGCGCTTGGCGTAATGCGAAATCGGGTATTCCCAAGTCATCGCGATACCGCCGTGCATCTGGATCGCCTCTTCCGCCACCAGGCGCGCGGCGCGGCCGATCAGGTTCTTGGCCATGGACACGAAGCGCGAGGCGTCGGGGCCATCAAGTTCCGCTGCCGCCTTGATGGTGATCGAGCGGGACTGTTCGATCTCGGTCAGCATGTCCACGGCACGGTGTTGCAGCACCTGGAATTTGCCGATCGGCACGCCGAACTGCTTGCGGGTGCGCAGATAGTCGAGCGTGGTGGCATGGGTCACCTCCATCGCGCCCACGGCCTCGGCGCAGAGCGCCAGCGCGCCGGCATTCAGCGCATCGGTCAGCGCTTCGGCGGCATCGGCCAGCAGCAGCGTGGCGGGCGTGTCGTCCAGCAGCACCTCGGCCGCGCCGCCGCCATCCATCATCGGATAGCCTGCGATCTGCGCGTCGGAAGCCTGCACCTGGAACAGCGCGGGCTTTCCGTCCAGCATGGCCGCCACAAGGATCACATCGGCCGCCTGCCCGCCATAGACGGATGATTTGCGGCCCGACAGCACATGACCGTCACCCTTGGCGGTGGCGGTGCAGGCGATCTGGTCCAGCTCGTAGGGGGCTTCGACCTCGCCCACGGCGACGGCGTATTTCACTGCGCCGGACAGCAGCCCTTCCTGATCGGCGCCGACCTTGGTCAAAAGGCGGCTGGCCATCGCGGCGCCCAGCATCGGTTCGGGGTTCAGCGCGCGGCCCAAAGCCTCGAACACCACCATGATGTCGAAACCGGTGCCGCCAAAGCCGCCCGCATCCTCCGGGGCCAGTGCGAAAAGCGCGCCAAGTTCGGCCAGTTCTTCCCATTTCGCGGGGTCATGGCAGGGCAACGCATAGGCCACCTTGTTGCGGTGATCGACGGGGTATTTGTCGCCCAGATAGCGGGTCAGGCTGTCCTGCAGCATCCGGCGGTCTTCGGTCAGGTTAAAGTCCATCGGTCAAAGCTCCAGCATGGTCTTGGTCAGGATGTTGCGCTGGATCTCGTTCGATCCTCCGAAGATCGAGGTCTTGCGGTTGTTGAAATAGCGCGCGGCGTTGTTTGACGTGCCCTCGGGCCCGAACATGATGTTTCCATCGGTCATCGAGCCGGGGAACGGGGCGGCGACGGGGCCAAGCGCGCGGCGCGCCAGATCCTTGAGCTCCTGATGGATCACCGTGCCCTTGATCTTGAGGATCGAGGTTTCCGGCCCCGGTGCGCCCTGCTGCTGCGCCTTGAAGAGCATGCGCAGGTTGGTGATCTTCATCGCTTCAAGGTCGATTTCGGCACGGGCAATGCGCGCGGCGAAAAGTGGATCTTCGATCAGCGGGCGGCCACCCCGACGAACCTTGCGGGCCAGCGCCTTGACCTCTTCCAGCGACTGCATGGAAAAACCGACGCCTGCGATGCCGGTGCGTTCATGGGTCAGCAGGAACTTGGCGATGGTCCAGCCCTTGTTTTCCTCGCCCACCAGATTGCTGACGGGGACGCGCACGTCGGTAAAGAAGACCTCGTTCACCTCGTGCCCGCCCTCGATCAGCTTGATGGGGCGCATTTCGATGCCGGGCGTGTCCAGATCGACCAGGATGAAGCTGATGCCTTCCTGCTGCTTGGCCTCGGGGTCGGTGCGGCAGAGGCAGAAGATCTTGTTGGCGTGCTGGCCCAGCGTGGTCCAGGTTTTCTGGCCGTTGATCACATAGTGATCGCCGTCGCGCACGGCACGGGTCTTGAGGCTGGCCAGATCCGATCCGGCGCCCGGTTCGGAATAGCCCTGACACCACCAGTCGGTGCCGTCCAGAATGCGCGGCAGGATCGTGTCCTGCTGTTCCTTGGTGCCGAAGGCTTGCAGCACCGGCCCCAGCATGTTCAGGCCGAAGGGCACGATACGCGGAGCGTAGGCGCGGCAGCATTCTTCCTCGAAGATATGTTTCTGCACGGGCGTCCAGCCGGGTCCGCCGAATTCCACGCCCCAAGTGGTCGCAAGCCAGCCCTTGCGGTTGAGGATGGCGTGCCATTCCTCGGCCATTTCCTTGGTCTGTTCGGTGCCATTGCGCACGGCGTCCGAGATGCGCTTGGGCAGGTTCTCGGCCAGATAGGTCCGCACCTCATCGCGGAAGGCGATTTCTTCGGGAGAGAAGCTCAGGTCCATGTCTCAGGCCTCCTTGTTCATGTCTGCGAATGATGTGCCGTTCGCGGCCATCTTTTCAAGCAATGCGGGGACCTGCCAATAGGTCGCATCCTCCTTGGCATAGGTCTTGATGCGGTCCACCAGTGCGGCCGCGCCGATGGTGTCGGCATAGTGCAGCGGGCCGCCGCGGTGGCGCGGAAAGCCGTAGCCGAAGAGGAACACCATATCCACATCCAGCGGGCGGCGGGCAGTGCCGTCTTCGACCACGTGGGCGGCCTCGACGATCATGGCGGTCATGTAGCGGTCCACGATCTCCTGGTCGGTGAAGTCACGCGGCGTGATGCCCGCGTCGGCGCGTGCCGCGTCGATGAAGGTCGCAACGGCGGGGTTGGGGGTGATATCCTTGCCCTCGTATACGTAGTAGCCCTTGCCGGTCTTGCGGCCGAACCAGCCCTCCTCGCAGATGCGGTCGGCGACGGCACCTGCGTAACGCTCGTTCGGATCGCGGGTGGCGGCCTTGCGTTTGCGGGTCATCCAGCCGATGTCGAGGCCGGCAAGGTCACCCACTTTGTGCGGGCCCATGGCGAAACCGAAACCTTCAAGGGCGGTATCGACCTGCTGGGGCGTGGCGCCATCCAGCACCAGATATGAGGCGGTCTTGCTGTAATGCGCCAGAATCCGGTTGCCGATGAAGCCGTCGCAGACACCGGCGCGCACGCCGACCTTGCCCAGTTTCTTGGCCAGCGCAAAGCCGCTGGCGACCACATCCGCTGCCGTCTTGTCGGCCACGACGATTTCCAGCAGGCGCATCACATGCGCGGGGCTGAAGAAATGCAGGCCGATCACGTCCTGCGGGCGCGAGGTCACGGCGGCGATCTCGTCGATATCGAGATAGGAGGTGTTGGAGGCCAGGATCGCGCCGGCTTTGCAGATCGCATCAAGCTTGCCGAAGATATCCTTCTTGACGGACATATCCTCGAACACGGCCTCGATCACCAGATCGACATCCGCCAGCGCGCCCATGTCCAGCGAGGGGGTCAGATTGGCCAGTGTCGCGTCGCGCTTGTCGGCCTTCAGCTTGCCGCGCTTGACGGCCCCGTCGAGGTTGCCGGTGATCGTGGCGATGCCCCGGTCCAGACCGTCCTGCGCGACTTCGACCAGCGTCACCTTGAGGCCCGCCAGAAGGCAGGCGGTGGCGATGCCCGATCCCATCGTGCCGCCACCGATCACGCCCACATGGGCAATGTCGCGCGCGGGGCCTTTCGCCTCGGGGATATTGCTGACGGCACGTTCACCGAAGAAGGCGTGGATCAGGCCCGCGCGCTGCGGCGTGTTCATGCAGTCCATGAAGGCCGCGCGTTCGATCTTGAGGCCCTCGGCCAGTGGCAGGGTCGCGGCCGCCACCGCCTCGACGCATTTATGCGGCGAGAAGAGATGCGGCAGGGTCTTTTTCAGATGCGCGGCAGTCTGGTCCAGCGTGGCCTGATCCGGGATCACGGCGATCTGGTCGGTGCGTCGGATGGCCAGCGTGCCGTCGATGACGTCCTGCGCAGCCTTCAGCGCCACGTCGCGCGGATCGCCTGCCTCCAGACGGTCGATGATACCTGCCTCAAGGGCTTCCTTGGCGGGAACCTGACGGCCCGAGAGGATCATCTCGAGCGCGAAGGGAACGCCCGTCAGGCGCGGCATGCGCTGCGTGCCGCCAGCGCCGGGCAGCAGGCCTAGCAGGATTTCCGGCAGGCCGACGCGCAGCCCTTCGATCCCGATGCGGGCATGGGTGGACAGGCCCAGTTCAAGCCCGCCGCCCAGAGCCGTGCCATGCAGCACGCTGATGACGGGGATGTTCGAGGCTTCGATGATGTTGAACACATCGGGCAGTGCGGGGGGCACGAAGGGCTTGCCGAATTCGCGGATATCGGCCCCGGCCACGAAAGTGCGGCCTGCGGCGTAGATGGCGATGACCTTCGCGGTGCCTTGGGCGTTGAGCGTCTCAACCGCGTCCTGCAAGCCCTGCCGCACGGCCTGCCCGGTCGCGTTGACCGGCGGATTGTCGATGCAGATCAAGGCGATACCGCCGACCTTCTCGATGGAAATGCAATCGTTTACGGCTGTGGTGTCAGACATTCTATCCTCCCGAATTGGGCAGGACGGTAGTGCCTTGGACCAGACCCGTCAATCAGTGGAAGACTGTTTTGCCTGTCGGAATAAGCGATGTGACGCAACGAATTTCCCTGCGATTGCGCACCGGGGCATCAGGGTCAAACCCGGTCTGCGGCTTGGGTCCGCCCCTTGAGATAAAGCATCCGCGCCAGCATCGCCAGCAGGCCGATAGCCCCTGAACAGATCACCAGCACCACCCATGGCAAAGGGCGCATCCCCAGCCTGCGCGCATCCGGCACTATGAACACAAGCGCGCAGCACCCGGCCAGCAAAAGATCGAACCAGATCTGCACACCCCAGGCATTGCGCGTATGTTCCGCCCAGAACCCGAAAGGCCCGCCCGTCAGGATGGCATAAAGGCTCCAGCCCGCGAAGCCCGCAGACAGAAGCGCAGCACCGATCCAGGCATCAGGGCCAAGCGGGCGTTGTCGCAGGGCATGGGTCAGCATGAAAGTGACGGCGGCAAGGCCGGCAAGCAGCGGCAAGATATCAAAGAGGGGCATGGGCAGGTTTCCTTGGGCAAGAGGACGATGTAGCATCCGCTTCAGACTAACAGGATGTAGCGAGTGCTACAACAAAAATGTAGCACGCGCTACAGGCAGGAAGAATGGCACTGACGCAGGATCGCAAGGAACAGTGGCTGGACGGAATGGCGCAGCATGTGCTGGTCCATGGCCTGAACAACGCCAGCCTGCGCCCGCTGGCGCAGGCGGTGGGCACCAGCGACCGGATGCTGATCTATCACTTCGGCAGCAAGGAGGGCCTGATCGACGCGCTGCTGAGGCACCTTGCAGGCGGATTCGTCGCCGGGCTTGAAGCGGCGCTGCCGCCGGGGCGCGCGGCCAGCCTGCCCGCGTGCCTGGCCGAGGTGGTGGCACTCCTGCGCAACCCTGCGATGGCGGGCTATGCGCGCATATGGATGGATATCCTGTCGGCCGCCGCGGGCGGGGACGCAGCGCATCGGCAGGCCGGACAGGATATCATGGCGGGTTTCGCTCTTTGGCTTGAGGGGCGATTGCCCGAAGGCACGCCCGACAGCGCCACCACGGCCGCGACGCTGCTGACCCTGCTGGAAGGGGTGGTCGTGATGGACAGCGTGGGCCAGCAGGGCATGGCTGATGCCGCAATCGCGGTCATCGGGCAAAGCCTCAGCCGATGATCTCGAACCGGTTCACGTCAACCAGCCCCCGGTCGGTGATCTTCAGAGCGGGGATCACGGGCAACGCAAGGAAGGCCAGTTGCAGGAAAGGCTCCTCCAGCGTCACGCCAAGCGTGCGGGCCGCAGCGCGCAAGGCGACAAGGTGGTCGCGCACAACCTCGAACGGCTCAAGGCTCATCAGGCCAGCGACCGGCAGCGCCAGTTCGGCCAGAACCTGCCCGTCCCGCACCACGACAAATCCACCCTCGATCTGACCCAGACGGTTGGCGGCAAGGGCCATGTCGGCGTAATCCGCACCCACAACGGCGATGTTGTGATGATCGTGACACACGGTCGAGGCGATGGCCCCCGCCTGCAGGCCGAAGCCGCGCACGAAACCCGTGGCGATATTGCCGTTGCGCCCATGTCGTTCGATCACGGCGATCTTGATCAGGTCGCGCGCGGGATCGGGGCGCTTGTCGCCATCGGTGATGGGGATCACCTCGTGCAGGTGATCGGTGATGATCTTGCCCGGAATGATGCCGATGACATCCGTTGCCTCGCGATTGCCGGTCGTGCGGAAATCCTGCGGCATGACATGCGGGGCCTTGACCGAGGCACGCCCGACCGGCAGCACGGTCGCGCGCGCGGCAAAGGCCTTGTCCGTGACCTCTGCACCGCCACAGAGCACCAGCCGGGCATGGCAGCCTTCGAGCGAGTCGATCGCCACGATATCGGCGCGTTTGCCCGGCGCGATCAGCCCGCGATCCTTGAGGCCGAAGGCCTCGGCCGCGGAAAGGCTGGCGGCGCGATAGGCGGCAAGGGGCGGGACGCCCGATGCGATCAGGCTGCGGATCATGTAATCAAGATGGCCGTGTTCCGCGATATCCAGCGGATTCCGGTCATCGGTACACAGGCACATGTAGGGGGCCGTCAGATCGGTCAGAAGCGGGGCCAGCGCAGCCATGTCCTTGCTGACCGACCCTTCGCGGATCAGCACGCGCATTCCTTTCTGAAGTTTCTCGCGCGCCTCGGCGGCAGTCGTCGCCTCATGCTCGGTGCGAATGCCGGCGGCGACATAGCCATTGAGGTCGCGACCTGTCAGTTGCGGCGCATGCCCGTCGACATGGCCGCCACGGAACAGGTCAAGCTTGGCCATGAGGGCGGGATCGCCCGCCAGCACACCGGGAAAATTCATCATCTCGGCCAGCCCGATGCCCTTGGGGTGGCCCATGAGTGCGGCCAGATCGGCGGCTTCGATCCGTGCGCCGGAGGTTTCCATCTCGGTCGAGGGCACGCAGGACGAAAGCTGCACACGAATATCCATCAGGGTGCATTCGGCCGCCTGCTGAAAATAGCGGATGCCTTCGGGGCCGATCACATTGGCGATCTCGTGCGGGTCGCATATTGCGGTCGTCACCCCGCGCGGCGCCACGCAGCGGTCGAACTCGTGGGGCGTGACGAGCGAGCTTTCGATATGCAGATGGGTGTCGATGAAACCCGGCACCAGGATCAGGCCGGTCACGTCGATGACCTTGCGCGCCTCATAGCTGGCACAGGTGCCCACGATGGTATCGCCGCAAATGGCGATATCGCCCTCCAGCAGCGCGCCGGTGATCAGGTCGAGGATGCGACCGCCGCGCAGAACCAGATCGGCAGGCGTCTGGCCCCGGCCCTGGGCGATGAGGGTGGCAAGCGGTTGCATGGCGGTCCTTTCACTGGCGTTGGCCACAGGGTGCCATAGTGGCGCGACAAGGGCGAGAGCGCAGGCCGGTTGCAGCGGCAGGATCGGATATTTGGAGCAAGAAGAAACAGTCAGGCGCGGCGCAAGGCGGATCCGAAGGCGCTGCCTGCGAAGATCAGGGCCGCGACACAGACGATGCTGGGCCCGGTAGGGGTGTCATGGAGCAGCGAGGCTTGCAGCCCCCCCAGCACTGACAGGGCCGCAACGATGACCGCGATCACGGCCATGCCTTCGGGCGTACGGGCGAAGGGGCGCGCGGCGGCGGCGGGGATGATCAGCAGGGCCGCGATCAGCAGAACTCCCACGACCTTGATCGCAACCGCCACCACCACGGCGAGAGCCAGGGTCAGGACAAGCTGTTCGCGCCGGGGATCAATCCCCGAGGCATGGGCCAGATCGGGATTGAGCGTCGCGGTCAGAAGCGCCGCCCAGCGCCAGGCAAGCAAGGCCAGGACCAGCGCGGCGCCACCCCATATGACGGCCAGATCCGTCGCGCCGACCGCCAGGATATCCCCGAAGAGATAGGCCATCAGGTCGATCCGCACGCCCGACAGGAAGGACACCGCGACAAGGCCGAAGGCCAGCGCCGAATGCGCCAGCACCCCCAGCAGCGTATCGACCGCATAGCCGCGCCCGGACAGTGCCGTGACCGCAAGCGCCATCAGCAGCGCCATCACCATCGCGCCCAGAAAGACCGAGACCGACAGGGCCAGCGCGATCGCCACACCCAGGATCGAGGCATGGGCCGTGGCATCCCCGAAATAGGCCATCCGCCGCCAGACCACGAAACACCCCATCGGTGCCGCAGCCAGCGCCACGCCCAGACCGGCCAGCGCCGCACGGATCATGAAATCGTCCAGCATCAATGCACCTTGTCGCGGGCGGCCTGATGCACCGGCATGACCGCATCATCATGCGCATGAGCATGGGAATGGCCGTGATCATGCCCGTGATCGCAGCCGTCATCATGGCTGTGGTTGTGATCATGCCGGTAAAGCGCCAGTGCCCCCTGCGTGCCCGAACCGAACAGCGCGCGGTATTCGGGCGCCGAGGCCACGATTTCCGGCGTACCCTGACAGCAGACATGGCCGTTCAGGCAAATCACTCGGTCAGAGGCGCTCATGACCACGTGCAGCTCATGGCTGACCATCAGGATCGCGCAGCCCAGGCGGGCGCGCACATCCTCGATCTGGCGATAGAATGCGGCCGAACCGGGTTGGTCCAGACCCTGCGTCGCCTCGTCCAGCAGCAGCAGATCGGGCTTTGACAGAAGCGCGCGGGCCAGCAGGACGCGCTGGAACTGTCCGCCGGAGAGGTCGGTCATCTGCCGGTCGCTCAGGTCGGGCACGCCCGCCTGTTCCAGCGCGGCGGCCACATCGGCGGCAGGTTGCCGGCGCGGAAGGGACATGAAGCGCGCCACCGTCATCGGCAGGGTCGGGTCAATCGCGAGTTTCTGCGGCACATAGCCGATCCGCAGGCCTTCGGCGCGCGACACGCGCCCCTCCTTGACGGGCACCGCGCCGATCAGGGCGCGCAACAGCGTGGACTTGCCCGAGCCGTTGGGTCCGACGATGGTCACGATCTCGCCCCGATCGATGGACATGTCCACATGGTTGAGAACCCGGTGCCCCCCGTAACCTACGCTCAGGTCGCGGACCTCGATCAGGCTCATGCCGCGGCCCCTTCCTGGCAGGCCGGGCAAAGGCCTTGCGCTTCGACCACGGTGCTTTCGATCACGAAGCCCGCCGCCCGCGCCACCGACCCCAATGTGCCCTTGGCGGGTTCGGATTGGGTTTCCTGCACCACGCCGCATTTGCGGCAGATCAGGAAAGCCGGCGCATGGGTGGCATTGGGATGCGAGCAGGCGATATAGGCGTTCAGCCCTTCGATCTTGTGCGCGAATCCGTTGCTGACAAGAAAGTCCAGCGCGCGGTAGGCCACGGGCGGCTGGGAGCCCAACCCCTCGGCCTCGAGCCGGGCGAGGATGTCATAGGCCCCCATGGCCTTGTGCTGCTGCAAGAGGATCTCGAGCACGCGGCGGCGCACCGGGGTGAGGTTGATTTTCCGCTGCGCGCACAGATCTTCAGCCGCCGACAAGGCGTCGGCGATGCAATGATCGTGGTCGTGCGGATCGAATCCATGGGCGGTCATCTTGCCCCCCTGCTAGGTCATCCCGGCCAGGAATGCAATGTTATAACATTCGATTTGCAATGTTATAACATATCTACTAGACCAGCCTACGTCCTGTCATCAACCGAGGAATCGCCCATGCGCCCCGTGTTCCGTCCTGTCTCCGTGTCGTTTGGCCTGATGGCTGCATTGCTGTCCTCCGCAGCCATCGCGGACGTGCCCCGCGTTGCCACGGACATCGCACCCGTGCATTCGCTTGTGGCGCAGATCATGCAGGGGCTGGGCGAACCATCCCTGATCGTGCAGCCCGGCGCGTCGCCGCATGGCTATTCGATGCGCCCCTCCGAGGCGCGGGCGCTTGATCAGGCGGATCTGGTCATATGGGTCGGCGAGGCCCTGACACCCTGGCTGGAAGGGCCGATCGCCACGCTGGGCGAGAATGCCGACAAGATCGAGCTGATGTCGGTCGAGGGAACGATTCTTTACGATTATCGCGAGGGCGCGACCTTCGGACATCATGATCACGACCATGGCGCGGATGACCATGCCAAGGACCATGACCATGACCATGATCATGCCAAGAACGAGGCGAAGGATCATGATCATGACCACGCGGAAAAGGCGCATGATCACGCGGAGCACGACCATTCGGGGCATGACCATTCGGGGCATGATTCCCACGCATGGCTGGACCCGGTGAACGCGCGTCTCTGGCTGGGCGTGATCGCAGCCGAACTGGCGCGACTGGACCCGGACAACGCAGCGGCCTATGCGGCCAATGCAGCCGCCGGGCAAGCGGATATCGATGCCCTGCAAGCCGAGATCGCGGCCATGCTTGCCCCGGTGTCGGACAAGGGGTTCGTGGTTTTCCACGATGCCTATCAGTATTTCGAGCGCCGCTTCGATCTGGCCGCCGCGGGGGCCATCACGTTGAGTGATGCCAGCACCCCCAGCGCCGGCCGAATCGCCGAATTGCGCGACGCCGTCGCGACCATGGGGGCTGCTTGCGTCTTTGCCGAACCGCAGTTCGACAAGCGCCTGATCGATACGGTCTTCGCGGGCAGTGCGCGTGTCGGATTGCTGGACCCGCTGGGCCAGGATCTTGCACCGGGGGCGGCGCTCTATCCGCAGATGATGCGCGGCATGGCCATGTCCTTCGCGGACTGCCTGGCGGGCTAATCGTCCTGCGTTTTCGCACCTTCGCGAAAAATAGCGAACATTTCCGCCAGGACTTCATCTGGGCGTTACAATGCGCCTTTAGCCAGCGCATCATGATACGGGATGATGCCAGACCCTTGTGGCGGCGCAGATCACAGGGACCAAAAGCGCTTGACTTGCCCGGGCGCTTCGGCCCAATCCTTTCGTATCGTTTCAGAAATGTTCGCTTCGGCGCGGTCTTTGTTTTGGGTCCTTGTCGCAAGCAGCACAGTCAAAACCATGAAACGTCTGGGAGGACGACATGAAAATCAAGACATTGAACCTGGCCCTGGTCGCGTCCATGGCATGGGGTACTGCCGCTTCCGCGCAGACCGAAATCCAGTGGTGGCATGCCTTCACCGGCCGCCTGGGTGAATTGCTGGACGCGCAGGTCGCGCTCTTCAATTCCAACCAGTCCGACTACAAGGTCGTGGCGACCCACAAGGGCAACTATTCCGAGACGCTGAACGCCGGCATCGCGGCCTTCCGCGCGGGCGAGCAGCCCCACCTGCTGCAGGTCTTCGAAGTGGGCACCGCCACGATGATGGCCGCAACCGGCGCGATCAAGCCGGTCTACGAGGTCATGCAAGCCTCGGGCCTGGAGTTCGACCCCAACGCCTATATCCCCGCCGTGACCGGCTATTACACCAATGCCGACGGCCAGATGCTGTCTTTCCCCTACAACTCGTCGACGCAGGTTCTGTATGTGAACCGCGACAAGCTGGCCGAAGCCGGGATCGACCCGGATGTGGACCTGTCGACCTGGGAAGCCTGGGACGGTGTGCTGACGCAGCTCAAGGATGCAGGCGTGACCTGCCCCTACACCACCTCGTGGCAGAGCTGGGTGCACCTGGAAAGCTTCTCAGCCTATCATGACGTGCCCTTCGCCACGAAGGAAAACGGCTTTGGCGGCTTTGACACCGAACTGGTGTTCAACGGCCCGCTTCAGGTCGCGCATATCGACCAGCTGGGCAAATGGGCCCAGGATGGCAAATTCATCTACGCCGGTCGCCGCAACGAAGCTGGCGCGAATTTCCGGGGCGGTGAATGCGCTCTGTTCACCGAAAGCTCGGCTGGCTATGCCGGCGTGAAGGCCGAAGCGCAGTTCGCCTTCGACATCCGCCACCTGCCCTACTGGGATTCGGTCGAGGCCGCGCCGCAGAACACGATCATTGGCGGTGCATCCGTCTGGATCATGGAAGGCAAGCCGGCCGAGGAATACGCGGGCGTTGCCGCTTTCCTGAACTTCCTGTCCTCGTCCGAGGTGCAGGCCAAGTGGCACCAGGACACCGGCTATCTGCCGATCACGACCGCCGCGGGCGAGCTGACCAAGTCGCAGGGGTTCTATGACGCGAACCCCGGCACCGAGATCGCGGGCCTGCAGATGACCCGCAACACGCCGACCGAAAACTCCAAGGGTCTGCGCCTGGGCAGCTTTGACCAGGTCCGTACGATCATCGACGAGGAACTGGAAGGCGTCTGGTCGGGTCAGAAGACCGCACAGGCCGCGCTGGACAGCGCCGTGGAGCGTGGCAACCAGCTGCTGCGCCGCTTCGAGCAGGCCAACCGCTAAGGCGCAAGCCATGGGAACGGCCCCCGGCAAGATCGGGGGCCGTTTTCTTTCGGCCGGGCATGCCCCATACTTTCGCCACCGCTGACAAAGACCGGACCCCCGCATGGAAAAGCGCGTCATCTTCAAGGGCTGGATGCTGCCCGCCCTGCTGCTTCTGCCGCAGATCGTGATCACCGCGATCTTCTTTTTCTACCCGGCGGGTCAGGCGATCTGGCAGTCGATGTTCGTGCCCGATCCCTTCGGCCTCAAGACGCAGTTCGTGGGCCTGGGCAATTTCGAATACCTGCTGGGCGATCCCTATTACCGGGCGTCCTTCGTGACGACCGCGATATTCTCCAGCCTTGTAACCGTGGTGTCGATGGGCGTGGCGCTTTACCTGGCCATTCTGGCCGATCGGCTGATCAAGGGCTCGGGCACCTATCGGACGCTGCTGATCTGGCCCTATGCCGTGGCCCCCGCTGTGGCAGGCGTGCTTTGGATGTTCATGTTCAACACCCGCGTGGGCGTGGTGGCCTGGTATCTTGGCCTTCTGGGCTATGACTGGAACCACGTTCTGAACGAGGCCGAGGCGATGGGCCTTGTCGTCGTCGCCTCAAGCTGGGGGCGCATCAGCTATAATTTCCTGTTCTTCCTGGCGGGGCTTCAGGCGATCCCGCGGTCCGTGATCGAAGCCGCCGCCATTGATGGCGCAAAGTTCTGGACACGGTTCCGCACCATCGTCTGGCCACTGCTGTCACCCACCACGTTTTTCCTGCTGGTCGTCAACGTCGTCTATGCCTTCTTCGAGACCTTCGGCGTGATCCACACGATCACGGCGGGCGGGCCGCAGCAGGCGACGACGATCCTTGTCTACAAGGTCTATTCCGACGGTTTCGTCGGGCAGGATCTGGGATCGAGTGCGGCGCAGTCGGTGATCCTGCTGGTGCTTGTGGGCCTTCTGACCGTGATCCAGTTCAAATTCATCGAACGCAGGGTGCATTACTGATGTCTGAACAACGCGGCATGGTGGAAAAACGCGGCCTTGGCCATTGGCTGACCCATCTGGGTCTGATCATCGGCGTTCTGTTCATCTTCTTTCCGATCTGGCTGGCCTTTGTCGCGTCCACCGTGACCCAGCCCGAGATCGTGCGCCCGCCCATGCCCCTGCTTCCGGGCGACCAGTTCTTCGAGAATTACAGCAAGGCGCTGCTGTCCGGTGTCAACGCGCCCGTGGCGATGATGATGCTGAATTCGCTGATCATGGCGCTGGGGATCACCATCGGGAAGATCGTGATCTCGCTGACCTCGGCCTTTGCCATCGTCTATTTCCGCTTTCCGGGGCGGACGATCTTTTTCTGGCTGATCTTCCTGACGCTGATGCTGCCGGTCGAGGTGCGGATCGTGCCCACCTATGAGGTGATCGCGAATTTCGGGATGCTCAACAGCTATTCCGGGCTGATCTTTCCGCTGATCGCCTCGGCCACGGCGACGTTCCTGTTCCGGCAGTTCTTCCTGACCGTGCCGGACGAATTGACCGAGGCGGCGCGTGTGGACGGGGCCAGCCCGATGCAGTTCTTCTGGCATATCCTCTTGCCGATGAGCCGCACCAATATCGCGGCACTGTTCGTGATCCTGTTCATCTATGGCTGGAACCAGTATCTCTGGCCGCTGCTCATCACCACCGATCCGTCGATGAACACCATCGTCATGGGCATCCGTCAGATGTTCCCCTCGGGCGATGATCTGGCCGACTGGCCGGTGATCATGGCAACCTCCATCCTTGCGATGGTGCCGCCGGTGATCGTGGTGATCTCGATGCAGAAACTCTTCATCCGTGGCCTAGTCGATAGCGAGAAATAAATGGCGACCCTGACCCTTGATAACGTGCGCAAATCCTTTGGCGCGACGGATGTGATCCACGGCGTGGATATCGACGTGACCGATGGCGAATTCATCGTGATCGTCGGGCCATCAGGCTGCGGCAAGTCCACGCTGCTGCGGATGGTGGCGGGGCTGGAAGGCATCACCAGCGGCGAGATCCGCATCAATGACCAGCGCGTCAACGAGGCCGAGCCGATGGAACGCAACATCGCCATGGTGTTCCAGAACTACGCGCTTTATCCGCACATGTCGGTCTTCGACAACATGGCCTACGGGTTGAAGATCGCGAAGACGCCGAAGGACGAGATCGCGGCGCGTGTCGCATCCGCGGCCAAGCTGTTGCAGCTGGAGCCCTATCTGCAGCGCAAGCCGCGTGAATTGTCGGGCGGTCAGCGCCAGCGCGTGGCCATGGGGCGCGCGATTGTGCGCAAGCCTGCGGTGTTCCTGTTCGACGAGCCCCTGTCGAACCTTGACGCCAAGCTGCGCGTGCAGATGCGGCTGGAGATCAAGCAGTTGCAGCGGGAATTGGGGGTTACGTCATTGTATGTGACCCATGATCAGGTCGAGGCGATGACGCTGGCCGACCGGATGATCGTGATGAACGCGGGCGTGGCCGACCAGATCGGCAAGCCGCTGGAAGTCTACGAGAACCCGCAGACCGAATTCGTTGCGGGCTTCATCGGATCGCCGGCCACGAATTTCATGCCGGCGGGCAGCATCGGCGTATCGGTCGGCAAGACCGTGGGCATCCGCCCCGAACATATCAAGCTGACAGACAGCCCGACGCGGTTGCAGGCGCGCGTCGCCTATTGCGAGGCTTTGGGGGCCGAGACACTGGTGCATCTGCGGTTGCCCAACGGGCAGCTGATCACCGTGCGCCAGGGCGGGCATCTGCCGCTGCCCTCGGAAGGCACCGATCTGTGGCTGGGTTGGGACGATGCGGCGATGATGGTCTTTGGCGAGGATGGCAAGAGGATCTGACCGCTAGCGGAACATCTGCCAGCCCTGCCACCAGCGGGTGAGCGTGGTCAGCGCGCAAGCGGCGGCAAAGACATAGGCGAGCGGCGCGAAAAGCATGGGCCAGAGGCACATGGCCACGAACAGCGCGATGGTTTCGAACCCTTCGGTCAGGCCGCCAAGGTAGAAGATGCCCTTGCTTGGATAATCCTCGGCGCTGAGGCCACGCTTGGCGGCGATCACGGCAAAGGCCAGAAAGCTGGACCCGGTGCCGACGAAGGCCGCGATCAGCACGGCGGCGGGCAGGGCATTGGCGGCGGGGTCGGCCAGCGCGAAGCCAAGCGGCACCACGGCGTAGAAGACGAAATCCAGCGCGATATCCAGAAACGCGCCGCGATCCGTGGGGGTGCCAAGGCGGGCCACCGCCCCGTCAAGGCCGTCGGCCAGCCGGTTCAGCAGGATCAGCGCCAGCGCCGCCCCGTACCAGCCAAGGGCCAGGGCCGGCACCGCCAGCAGACCAAGGCCAAAGCCCGCCAGCGTGATCCGGTCAGCCGCCACCCCGCGCCGGTACAGCGCCAATGCCAGCGGATGCAGGACGCGGCGCTGCGTGGGCAGGATCAGGGCGTCGATCATTTTTTGCGGGTCCTTCGACGTTTCGGGGCAGGATACACCGGGCAAGTGTCACCTGTCTTGCACCCTTGCACACATTTGCGTCACCCGCAGGTCGCACGCGCCCTATACAAGTGCAAGAGCCGGGGCTAGCGTCGCGGCATGGGTATTGACGCACTGGATAGCCGCTATTCCTGGATCCGCCTTGGCGTGTCCTTGCTGATCGCCACGATCGGCAATGTCGGCATGTGGGCGATCATCGTCATCATGCCCGCCATGCAGGCCGAGTTTCAGACAGCCCGCGCCGATGCCGCCCTGCCCTATACGCTGACGATGATCGGTTTTGCGCTTGGCAACCTGGTGATCGGCCGCGCGGTGGACCGCTTCGGGATCACCGTGGCGCTGTCCGTGTCGGCGCTGACCATCGGGGGCGGGTTTGCGCTGGCATCTGTCGCAGGCTCGGTCTGGACGCTGTCTTTCCTGCAACTGGTGATCGGCTTCGGCACGGCGGCAAGCTTTGGCCCGCTGATCGCCGATGTCTCGCTGTGGTTCCTCAAGCGGCGCGGCATTGCCGTGGCGATCGCCGCCAGTGGCAACTACCTGTCCGGCGCGATCTGGCCGCTGCTGCTGTCGGGGGTTCTGGCCGATCATGGCTGGCGCGCGGTCTACATGGTGCTGGCCGTCGTGACCGTCGTGGGCGTCATTCCCCTGTCGCTGTTCCTGCGCGCGCGGGTGCCGCTGGAGGCAAGCGCCCATTCCGACAGCATCACCGCATCACGGGCGAAATCAGCGGGATTTTCGCCGCGCGCGCTGATGTGGATGCTGGGCCTTGCGGGCATCGGCTGCTGCGTCGCCATGTCGATGCCGCAGGTGCATATCGTGGCCTATTGCGTCGATCTGGGATACGGCCCCGCCGTGGGCGCCGAGATGCTGTCGCTGATGCTGATGGGGGGCGTTGTATCGCGCCTGATTTCGGGTCTGCTGGCCGACAGGCTGGGCGGGGTGATGACCCTGCTGATCGGATCGGCGCTGCAATGTCTGGCACTGTTTCTCTATCTGCCAGCGGGCGGGCTGGTGTCGCTCTATGTGGTCAGCCTGATCTTCGGCCTCAGCCAGGGGGGCATCGTGCCCAGCTATGCGGTGATCGTGCGCGAATACATGCCCGCGCGCGAGGCAGGGGCGCGCGTGGGTTTCGTGATCATGGCGACGATCATCGGCATGGCGATCGGCGGCTGGATGTCGGGCTGGATCTATGACCTGACGGGCAGCTATCACATGGCCTTCATCAACGGGATCGCGTGGAACTTCCTGAACATCGGGATCATCCTGCTGATCCTCACACGGTCGCGCCGCGCGATGCGGCTGGCCGCGGCCTGATCCCTAAAGCCCGGCAACCCCACCCAGATGCGCCTCGCCGCGCGCGCGGGCCAGTGCGATCTGTTTCTGGCGTTCGCGGAAACGGGCCTTGTCCTCATCCGAGGTTGCATCGACGCAGTGATGGCAGGCGACGCCTTCCTCGTATTCCGGGCGGATGCGATCTTGCGGCAGGATCGGGCGGCGGCACGCGTGGCACAGAAGGTGCGGCCCCTCGGTCAACCCGTGGCCCACGGACACGCGGCGGTCGAAGACAAAGCATTCACCCTGCCATGTGCTTTCGGCTTCTGGCACCTCTTCGAGGTATTTCAGGATGCCGCCCTTGAGGTGATAGACATCCTCGACCCCCTGCCCCAGCAGGTAATTCGTGCTTTTCTCGCAGCGGATACCGCCGGTGCAGAACATCGCGATGCGCTTGTTGTGGAAACGGTGCTTGTTCGCCTCCCACCATGCGGGAAAGTCGCGGAAGCTGGCTGTTTCGGGATCGACCGCGCCCTGAAACGTGCCGATGGCCACCTCGTAATCATTGCGGGTGTCGATGACGGCCACATCCGGCGCGGTGATCAGCGCGTTCCAGTCGGCAGGTTCGACGTAGTGGCCGACGCGGGCGCGCGGGTCCACATCGGGCTGGCCCATCGTGACGATCTCGCGCTTCAGGCGTACTTTCATCCGGGCGAAGGGCGGCGCGCTGGCGGTGCTTTCCTTCCACTCCAGATCGGCGCAACCCGGAAGAGCGCGGATATGGGCCAGCACCGCGTCGATGCCCGCGCGGCTGCCTGCGATGGTGCCGTTGATCCCCTCAGCCGCCAGCAGCAGCGTGCCGGTGACACCCTGCCCGCAACACAACTGCGCCAGCGCGGGCTTGATCGCGGCGGGATCGTCGAAACGGGTGAAGTGATAGAGAGCGGCGACAATATGCATGGGCTGCGATTTACGCCTGCGCGTGGTCTCGTGCAAGCCTGCAGGCCGCGCGACATTGACGCGCGCGCGCCAAGCCCCTACCCCTTTCGTGACAAGGACAGGAGGCCCGCCATGTCAGAAAACCATGCCCTGATCGTGATCGACGTGCAGAACGACTTTTGCCCCGGCGGCGCGCTGGCCGTGCCTGAGGGTGATGTGATCGTGCCGGGGATCAACGCGCTGATGCAGCAGATCCCTTGCGTGGTGCTGACGCAGGACTGGCATCCGGCCGATCATGCGTCCTTCGCATCCGAACATCCCGGCGCCGCCGCCTATGACCTGACAGAGATGCCATATGGCCCCCAGGTCCTGTGGCCCGATCACTGCGTCTGGGGCAGCCGGGGCGCCGCCTTTCATCCCGAGCTGCACACGGATCCGGCCGATCTGATCATCCGCAAGGGGTTCCGCCGCGCCATCGACAGCTATTCCGCCTTTTTCGAGAATGACCGCACCACCGCAACCGGGCTGGAAGGCTATCTGAAGACGCGCGGCATCACCCATCTGACGCTGGTGGGCCTGGCCACAGACTTCTGCGTCGCCTATTCCGCGCAGGATGCCGCGCGGCTGGGCTTTGACGTGACCGTGCGTCTGGACCTGTGCCGCGCCATCGACCTGAACGGATCGCTGGATGCCGCACTGGATGCGATGCGGGCGGCCGGTGTCAGGCTGGCGTGACGCCGCTGGACACACCACGCCCCCTTTGATTTAAGCGCATGGCACATTGACGGAGCCGCCCCATGGTCGATATCGCCACCCGCGTCTGGAATCACCGCTGGAAGATCGACCCGATCGTGCGGTCGCTGATCGACACGGATTTCTACAAGCTGCTGATGTGCCAGTCGGTGTTCCGCAACAAGCCCGACACGCAGGTGACCTTCAGCCTGATCAACCGATCCACGCATGTTCCGCTGGCCAAGCTGATCGACGAGGGTGAATTGCGCGAGCAGCTGGATCACATCCGGTCGCTGTCGCTGACACGCGGCGAAAGCACTTGGCTGCGCGGCAATACCTTTTACGGCAAGCGGCAGATGTTCCGCCCCGATTTCATGGAATGGTTCGAGGCGCTGCGGCTGCCGCCCTATCACCTGGAACGCAAGGGCGACCAGTACGAGCTGACGTTCGAAGGCAGCTGGCCCGAGGTGATGATGTGGGAAATCCCCGCCCTGGCCGTGCTGATGGAGCTGCGCGGACGCGCGGTCCTGAACACCATGGGCCGGTTCGAGCTGCAGGTGCTTTACGCCCGCGCCATGACCAAGCTTTGGGAAAAGGTCGAGGCACTGCGCGAGGTCGATGGGCTGCGCCTGGCCGATTTCGGGACACGGCGGCGGCATTCCTATCTCTGGCAGGATCGCTGCGTACAGGCGCTGATCGAAGGGTTGGGAGACAAGTTCGTCGGCACCTCGAATTGTCTGATCGCGATGAAGCGCGATATCGAGGCGATCGGCACCAATGCCCATGAACTGCCGATGGTCTATGCCGCCCTGGCCGAGGATGACGAAGCCCTGCGCGAGGCCCCCTACCGGGTTCTGGCCGACTGGCACGAGGAGCATGACGGCAACCTGCGCATCATCCTGCCCGACACCTATGGCAGCCAGGGTTTTCTGCGGAATGCGCCTGACTGGCTGGCGGGCTGGACCGGCATCCGCATCGACAGCGGCGACCCGGCGGCAGGGGCGGAAACCGCCATTGCCTGGTGGAAAAGCCGGGGCGAGGATCCGCGCCAGAAGCTGGTCATCTTTTCCGACGGGCTGGACGTGCAGAAGATCGCGGAACTGCAAAAGCAGTTCGCGGGACGCGTTCGCCCCTCCTTCGGTTGGGGCACGCTGCTGACCAATGATTTCCGCGGTCTGGTCAAGGATGACGCGCTGGCGCCCTTCAGCCTTGTGTGCAAGGCCGTGTCGGCCAATGGCCACCCCACCGTGAAGCTTTCGGACAACCCCAACAAGGCGATGGGCCCGACAGACGAGATTGCGCGCTACAAGCGCGTCTTCGGCGTGGGCGATCAGGAGGCGATGGAGGTGGTCGTCTGACCGACCCCGTCAGAGGTCGATCTCGACCACGCCGCCCGGTTCCGCAGCCCGGCTTTGGCACAGGATGATCGCGTCCGCGCGCTGTGCCTGCGACAGCACGAAATCGCGGTGTTCGACTGTGCCCGACACCAGGGTGCATTTGCACACGCCGCAGATGCCATCGGCGCATTTCACATCCACATGCACGCCCGCATCGGCCAGCACATCGGTGGCGCTGCGATCTGCCGGCACATGCAGTTCCCGCCCGGACCGCGCCAGCCGCAGGGTGAAGGGGTGGTTCACGTAATCGGGCAATTCCGGCACCGCGAAATACTCCAGATGCCGCGCCTCGTCGGGGTAGCCCTGCCGCTCCGCCGCGTCGATCACCGCATCCATGTAGCGCACCGGCCCGCAGGTATAGACGTGCCAGCCGTCGCGGTAGCCTGACAGGACCCCCTCCAGATCGGCGCGGCTGCCCTCGTCGGAAAAGTGCAGATGCACCCGGTCCGCCCAGGGGGCCGCTGCCAGATCATCCAGGTATCCCGCTGCCGCGCGACTGGAACAGGAATAATGCAGCGCGAAGTCGCGCCCCAGCGCATGCAGGCGGTGGGCGAAGGCGATCATCGGGGTGATCCCGATGCCGCCCCCCATCAGCAGGGTCTTTGCGGCATCTTCGACCAGATCGAAATGGTTGACGGGTTTCGAGATGAACACCCGCCGCCCCGGCGTGAAGATGCGGTGCATCAGTTTCGAGCCGCCCCGCCCCGCGTCTTCGCGCAGCACGCCGATCTGGTATTTGGACCGGTCCGCCGGATCGCCCGACATCGAATATTGCCGCAGGAATTCGGGGGCGACGACGATATCGAGATGCGCGCCTGCGGTCCATTCCGGCAGATCACCCCCATCAGGCGCGGTGAATTCGTATTTCGTGACATCCGGCGTCATGCGTTCGATGCGTGACACGCGCACCTCGATCACCGGGGCGTCCTGCGGGACGGTGTAGCGATGTACATGGCTGTCATCGCCACGCGCCAGCCGGTCGCGGTAATCCTGCGCGGGGATCATGCCCTGGTAGGCGGCAATCCCCGCCTCGCGGTCCATCGGCGCGGGATAGGGCCAGGGATGCGGGGCCAAGGGGGCGGGATAGACGGCCAGCGTCTGATCCTCGTAGCGTAGCACCAGATCCTTTTGCAGATCGCGGCGGTTGACCGGGTGGCGTGTCGGGCGATAGCCGCCGTCCTCCTCGATCTCGAGGTCCCACCACCATGTCTTGACCGGGTTCAGCCCGCCCTTGCCCAGCGCATCATCAAGCCGCGCCAGCGCGGGTGCAGCACCCGGCATGTTCATCGCGGCCCAGCGGAAGGGCTTTTCGGCGAAAAGCCCCTCAAGGTTCCAGGGGCAGGTCTTCATGCAGCGCCCGCACATCGCGCCACCCGGTGTGGTGATCCGGTAGGTCGCGCATTTCTGGCTGTCGGATTTCCAGATCTCGTAGCCGTTGAACATCAGCTTTGGACCAGCGGTGATTGCGCCAGAGGGGCATTCGCGCGCACATTTGTTGCAGGATTCACAAAACTGCTGCAATCCGAAGTCGATCGGGCGATCATGCGCCAGGGGCAGATCGGTGGTCACGACACCCGATTTCAGGCGGGGGCCGAGGAAGGGGTTGAGGATCACCTCGCCGATGCGGCTGACCTCGCCCAGACCGGACAAAAGCAGGAGCGGCGGTTGCAGCACCTCGCCATCCATCACGCTATGCGCCTTGGCCTTGTAGCCGAGGTTGCGGATCTGCTGCGCAATCACCCCGCCCAGCAGCGAGAAACGCAGATAGGCGCGCATGGATTGGGCCACGCTGATCCAGTCATCGCCCGAGGCGCCCTCCATCGTCTCATAGCCCTGGTCGATGATCATGCTGATCGCCTGATCATGGGGCGGATCGATGGGTGCGCCGGTCGCATCATGGGAATACCACGCCCAATCCGGGCAGCGCGATATCCCCACCGCATCGACACCCAGGAAATAGGCGGCGGCCTTGACCAGATCGGCGGCCCTGGCCGGATCGAGGCGGGTCTTTTCCGGGGCGGGCGCGCCATCCTGCAGCAGCACGAAAGCGCCCAGCACGCGGCGTTGTGCCGAACTGGGCGCGGACTTGCGCACGTAATGCCCGCCGGTCGCCCCTTTCCGCACCGTCTTGCCCATGTCGCCGAACTGCGCACGCGCAAACAGATCGGCGCGCTTGGGCACACGGGCGACGCGCGCCTCGTCGATATAGGTGGTGGGCGTGTCCACACGCTTGAGTGTTTCAAACGGGTGCGCGCCCATCGCATAGGCGCGGCGACGGAAAGGATCGCGGTTGAGGGCCGACTTGGCCGTGCCCCGGCCCAGCCACCAAGCGGGGCCTTGGGTGCGAAACCAAGGCTGCTGCGCCATCGGGGCAAGCGGGCGGTCATGGGCGAGGTCCATATCCGTTGTCACGGCGGCCAGACCAAAGCGCGTGCCGAGCCAAGGGGCCACCAGCGCGCCATCCTCGACCGTGGCCAGCCCCGCCGTCACGGCAAGCTGGTGCAGATCGACATCGGATGTCGTGTAGCTGTGCGCGCAGGCATCGAAACCCAGAAGCCGGATGTAATTGGCCAGCACCACGGCGGTTTCCGCCCCGCGCAGACAGGCACGATGGGCCTGCGCATCCATGATCCAGTCCGCGCCCGCCTCATCCGGGCGGGGATCTCGGTGATGTTCGTAGAGAAAGACCAACGCCGTGTGGTGGCCAACGATCCCGCGCGGCGGGGCCTCCATCGATTCCTTGAGATCGGCCATGATCATGTCGATGCCCGAGGCCAGCGTCTTGGTCTGTCGCGTCCTGAGGTCATGGGCCAGACGGTCGATATCCGGGTTGCGCCGGGGCTGATCCAGCAGGGCCCCGACCGATACCGGACCGATCCCCACCATCGAGGCATCAGAGAAATAACCGAAAGCCTTCAGATGGTCGGCGCGGTCCTGCGGATCCTCGGGAATGACGGCACGGGCGCGATTGACCATACCGTCGCGGATCGCATCGAGCATGGCCTGATATTCGCCCATGGCGTTGACGATGCTCTGCGGTGCGTCGGGGCGGCGGTAATCGAGTGCGGGCATCGGGGGCACATCCGCCAGATCGGGGCGGGCATCCTGCCGGGACAAACGCTCCAACGGATAGGGGCCAAGATGCACCGGCCTGTCGCGGTCCGAGAAAAAGCGCAATCCCATCAGCCCCTCCCCGGACCTGTCCTGCGGTCAGTCAAGGCCAAGGGACGGCGGGTGTAAAGACCTTGGGGACGGCCGCTCTACGAAATTGTGTAACGCCAACGGTTGACGAAACGGCGCCCGGCGGTGTTTCTCGACGGGCACGGCCCCAGACAGGCCATCCCAAGATAAAGAGAGCCGTAATGATTTCCAGACTGACAGTGACAACCGCGCTTGTCGCATGCCTTTGCCTGCCGGCCTTTGCCGACCCCGATCCCAAGGCCTGGGACAGCGTGTTGGAAGAGGCGCGCGGCCAGACGGTCTACTGGAATGCCTGGGGCGGCGATCCGCGCACCAATGACTATATCGCCTGGGCCGGCCAGCAGGTGCAGGATCAGTTCGGCGTGACACTGGAACATGTGAAACTGTCGGACACGGCCACGGCCGTCAGCACGGTTTTGAACGAGAAGGCGGCGGGCCGCACCGAGGGCGGTTCGATCGACATGATCTGGATCAACGGCGCCAATTTCGCCGCGATGAAGGAGAACGGCCTGCTGTTCGGTCCCTGGGCCGAGGATATTCCGAACTGGTCCCTGGTCGACCCCGAGGCGAACCCCGCGCTGGTTTCGGATTTCACCGTGCCTGTCGAAGGCCTCGAAGCACCCTGGAGCATGGCGCGCGTGGTCTTTTACTATGACAGCGCCCGCTTGCCGGAACCGCCGCGCACGATCCCGGCCTTTCTGGACTGGGCCAGCGCCAATCCGGGGCGTTTCACCTATCCGCAGCCGCCCGATTTCCTAGGCACGACCTTCCTGAAGCAGGCGTTGCTTGGGCTGGTCGATGATACCGCGCCGCTTTATGCGCCGGTCGAAGCGGCCGATTATGACGCGGTCACGGCACCGCTTTGGGCCTATATCGAGGCGCTGACCCCGCATCTGTGGCGGCAAGGGCAGGCCTATCCGCAGAACGGACCCGCCCAGCGGCAACTGTTGGCCGACAATGAGATCGACATCGCGATTTCCTTCAGCCCCGGCGAGGCTTCGGCAGCGATTGCCAATTTCGAACTGCCCGACACGGTGCGCAGCATCGTGCTGGATGGCGGCACCATCGGCAACGCGAGTTTCCTGGCGATCCCCTTCAACGCCAATGCCAAGGCAGGGGCGATGGTGGTGGCCAATTACCTGATGTCGGCCGAGGCGCAGTTGCACAAGCAGGATGCCGCCGTGATGGGCACGCCCACGGTGCTGGCGATGGACAAGCTTTCGCCCGAGGATGCCGCGAAGTTCGCAAGCCTTGATCTGGGTATCGCCACCCTGTCGCCCGCCGATCTGGGCCCCGCCCTGCCCGAGCCGCATCCCAGCTGGATGCAGCGCATCGCGGCGGATTGGGAGGCGCGCTTCGGCGTCGCGCAGTAAGCAAGGGCTGGTCCGGTGCCCAGCCTGGAAGCGAACCGTCACGCATGGCTGAGGCTGGCACCGCGCCTGACCATCGCGGTTCTGCTGCTGCCGGTGGGCGCTGGCCTTGCGGGCGTTCTGGCGCCTGCTTTCGGCTGGTATCCGGCGCTTGGCGGCACCAATCTGTCGCTTGACCCGTGGCGCGCACTGTTCGCCTGGCCCGGCCTGGGCGGGGCAATCTGGCTGAGCGTGGTCACAGGGCTGGGTGCCACGGCCATCTCGTTGCTGATCACCGTGATGATCTGCGCCGCATGGCAGGGCACCCGCGCCTTTGGCGTGATCGAACGGGCCTTGTCGCCGCTCTTGTCTGTGCCCCATGCTGCGGCGGCCTTCGGCCTGGCCTTCCTGATCGCCCCCTCCGGCTGGATCGCGCGGGCGCTGTCACCCTGGGCGACGGGCTGGGATCAGCCGCCCGACATCCTGATCACACAGGACCCCTGGGGCCTGTCGCTGATGGCGGGACTGGTAGTGAAAGAGGTGCCCTTTCTGCTGCTGATGACGCTGGCCGCACTTGGGCAGGTGCCTGCGCGCCGATCGGTGCTGGTGTCGCAGACCATGGGCTACGGGCGCATGGCCGGATGGGTCCTGACCGTGTTGCCCCGGCTTTACGCGCAGATCCGCCTGCCCGTCTACGCGGTGCTGGCCTATTCCTGTTCGGTGATCGACGTGGCGCTGATCCTGGGGCCGACGCGGCCTTCGACCCTTTCGGTGCAGGTGCTTGAATGGCTGTCCGATCCCGACCTGTCGCTGCGATTCCAGGCGGCGGCGGGGGCGATCCTGCAACTGGCGCTGGTGATCGGCCTTCTGCTGCTCTGGCGCGGGGGCGAGGCGGTTGCGGCAAGGCTGGGCTGCGCGGCCATCCGCAGAGGGCACCGTTTCGCAGCAGACAGGGCCGCGCGGACCCTGTCGATGGGGCTGGCGCTGATCGCGGCGCTGACGGTCGGCCTTGGCATCCTGGGCCTTGCGGTCTGGTCCGTCGCCGGGTTCTGGACCTTTCCCGACCTGCTGCCCGATCAGTTCACCTGGCGCAACTGGACACGTCAATCCGCGACGGTCACGGGAACCGCGCTGGAGACAGTGATGATCGGAGCCGCGGCCACGGTGATCAGCATCGGATTGACCATCGCCTGCCTTGAGGCCGAGTATCGCCATGGGCTGCGCCAGACGCGGCGCGCGCTCTGGCTGCTCTATCTGCCCTTGCTGGTGCCGCAGGCGACCTTTCTGATCGGTCTTCAGACGCTTGCCATCGGGGCCGATCTTGGCGGTGTGCGAAGCACCGTCATCGCGGCGCATGTGGTCTTCGTGCTGCCTTATGTCTTTCTGTCGCTGTCCGATCCGTGGCGGGCCTGGGACAGTCGGCAGGGTCTGGTGGCGGCCAGCCTTGGTGCGGGGGCGAACCGGATCCTGTGGCGGGTGCGCCTGCCCATGCTGCTGCGGCCCGTTCTGGCGGCGGCGGCGGTGGGGTTTGCCGTGTCGGTGGGGCAATATCTGCCCACGCTGCTGATCGGGATGGGCCGTGTCAGCACCCTGACAACCGAGGCCGTAGCCCTGTCATCGGGGGGTGACCGCAGGCTGATCGGGGTCTATGCCCTGTCACAGACGATCATGCCGCTGATCGGTTTCGCACTGGCGCTGGCACTGCCGGCACTGCTGTTCCGCGACCGGCGCGGCATGCTGGACAGAGGTTAGGAAATGACGGACGGGCTGCGACTGGATCTTCTGACGATCACGCTGGGCGACCGGCGTCTGGTCGATCTGGACGAATGCATCGCGCCGGGCGAGATCCTGACCGTGATGGGACCGTCGGGATCGGGCAAATCCACGCTGCTGTCGGTGCTGATCGGCCAACCCGACCAGGGATTTGACGTGTCGGGCCGGGTTCTGCTGGATGGACAGGACCTGCAAGGGATGGGCCCGCAGGCGCGCCGGATCGGGTTGCTTTTTCAGGACGATCTGCTGTTTCCGCATCTGTCTGTGGGCGAGAACCTTGGCTTTGCCCTGCCTGCATCGGTCAGGGGACGCGCCGCGCGCGAGGCGCGGATCGCGGCGGCGCTGGAAGCTGCCGATCTGGCTGGTTTCGCGGCACGTGACCCGGCGACATTGTCGGGCGGGCAACGGGCGCGTGTGGCCCTGATGCGCTGCCTGCTGAGTGCGCCACGTGCGCTATTGCTGGATGAGCCGTTTTCGCGGCTGGACGCGGATTTGCGCCGCCAGATGCGGGATTTCGTCTTTGGTCGGGTGCGCGCGGAAGGCATCCCCGCGATCCTTGTGACCCATGATCTAGAGGATGCGCTGGCGGCGGGAGGCAAGGTCATCTCGCCTCTGGGTGAGGTCAGGCAGACCGCGAAGCCTGCCTGACCTGTCGGGTCAATCGTTCCAGGCGCGGTCGCCCGCCGCATCCTTGACGCGGGTGGGCAGGCCGATCTGGTCAAGCAGCGTCAGAAACGGCTTGGGGTCCAGTTCTTCCACATTGACCATGGTGCCGGTGTCCCATGTGCCATTCGCGATCAGCATCGCGGCGGCGACGGGGGGCACGCCTGCGGTGTAGGAAATGCCCTGACTGCCCACCTCGTTATAGGCGTCCTTGTGATCGGCGACGTTGTAGACGAACACCTCGACAGGTTGGCCGTCCTTGGTGCCCTTCACCAGATCGCCGATGCAGGTCTTGCCCACGTAATCGGGCGCAAGGCTGGAGGGATCGGGCAGCACCGCCTTGACGACCTTGAGCGGGATCACCTCAAGCCCTTCGGCTGTTTTCACCGGCTGTTCCGACAGCAGGCCGAGGTTCTTCAGCACGGTGAACACGTTGATGTAGTGATCGCCGAACCCCATCCAGAAGCGCACGTCGGCGTCGGGGTAATTGGCGGCCAGTGAATGCACCTCGTCATGGCCGGTCATGTAGGCCTTTTGCTTGCCCACGACCGGCAGGTCCCATTCCTTGCCCACTTCGAACATGGTGTTGGTCTGCCATGCGCCGTTCTGCCAGCTGTAGACGGTGCCGGTGAATTCGCGGAAGTTGATTTCCGGGTCGAAATTGGTCGAGAACCAGCGCCCATGCGAGCCTGCGTTGATATCCACGATGTCGATGGAGGTGACGGTGTCCATATAGTCATCCGCCGCAAGACGGGCATAGGCATTGACCACGCCCGGATCGAACCCGATGCCGAGGATGGCGGTCACACCCGCCTTTTCGCAGGCCTCGCGGCGTTTCCACTCGTAATTGCCGTACCAGGGCGGGGTCTCGCAGATCTTGGCGGGGTCTTCGTGGATGGCCGTGTCCATATAGGCGGCACCCGTTTCGATGCAGGCTTGCAGCACCGACATGTTCACGAAGGGCGAGCCCACGTTGATCACGATCTGGGCGCCTGTGTCGCGGATCAACTGCGCCACGGCGGCGGTATCCAGCGCATCCAGCGCATGAGCCTTGAACACGCCCGGCTGTTTCATCGCGCCTTTTTCAGCGACGCTGTCGAGGATCGCCTGACATTTCGCGACCGTCCGACTGGCGATATGCAGGTCCCCCAGCACATCATTGTTCTGGGCGCATTTATGCGCCACGACCTGAGCCACGCCACCGGCGCCGATGATAAGCACGTTGCGTTTCATGGTGTCACCAGACCTCCTTTAAGGTTCCAGTTGCAGGAAAAGCGCCACACCCCGGCGCTGCGATCACGAGAGGGCGGCCACGAAATCGTCGTAGCCGAAATCCCGCACCAGCCGCTCGGTGCCATCCAGTTCGCGGATGGCAATGGCGGGCATCTTGACGCCGTTGAACCAGTTCTTCTTGACCATCGTGTAACCGGCGGCGTCCTGAATGCTGATGCGGTCGCCCGCTTTCAGCGGCTGCGGGAAACGGAATTCGCCGAAGATGTCACCGGCCAGGCAGGACTTGCCGCAAATCATCCATTCCTCGGGGCCCTCGTTCGGGGCGACCTTGGCGCTTTCGCGGTAGATCAGCAGATCCAGCATATGCGCCTCGATCGAGCTGTCGACGATCGCCAAGTTCTTGCCGTTGTAGAGCGTGTCCAGAACGGTCAGTTCCAGCGTGGTCGATTTGGTGATCGCCGCCTCGCCGGGTTCCAGATAGACCTGCACCTCGTTCTGGCCCGCGAACCGCTTGAGGCGTTCGGCCAGACGGTCCAGCGGATAACCTTCGCCGGTGAAATGGATGCCGCCACCAAGGCTGATCCATTCCATCTTGCGGATCAGGTGGCCGAAACGCTGTTCGATACTGCCCAGCATCGCGTCAAAACGGTCGAAATCCGCATTCTCGCAATTGTTGTGGAACATGAAGCCGCTGACCATGTCCAGCACTGGTTCGATCACCGCGGGGTCATGTTCGCCCAGACGGCTGAAGGGGCGCGCGGGATCGGCCAGATCGAAGCTGGAGGTGGACACGCCGGGATTGACGCGCAGACCGCGGACATGGCCGCGGCTGACCTCTTCGAACCGGGTCAACTGTCCGGCGGTGTTGAAGATCACCTTGTCGGAATTGGCCAGAACCTCGTCGATCTCGTGATCGGCCCAGGCCACGGAATAGGCGTGGGTTTCACCGGGGAATTTCTCGCGCCCAAGCTTCAGCTCGAACAGCGAACTTGAGGTGGTGCCGTCCATGTATTCGGACATCATGTCGAAGACCGACCATGTGGCAAAGCACTTCAGCGCAAGCAGCGCCTTGGCACCCGAGGCTTCGCGCAGATGCGCGATCTTTTCCATGTTGGGCAGCAGATGTGCCTTGTCGATCAGGTAGTAAGGCGTGTGCAGCATCGTGCCTTCCCCCAGAATAGCGGCCCAAAGGATCAACGGGCGGGTATCGAAACAGGAAGCGGGTGGATAGGGGCAATCGCCCCGCATATCAAGTGAAATTCTGGTAACAGAAAACCCGGTCGTGACCTTGCGGTCACTCTTCCCCGTCCACCCGGCCGCGCATCGCCTTGACCTCGCCGCGCACTTTCTTGGCCTTGATGCGCCGCTTGACCGATCCGAAGGTGGGTTTGGTCGCAACCCGCCTTTTGGGCGCGACAAGCGCGGCGCGGATCAGATCGGCCAGACGGTCGCGCGCGATCTCGCGGTTGCGGACTTGGCTGCGGGTTTCATCGACCTGCAGGACGATCGCGCCATCCTTGGTCCAGCGCCGCCCGGCCAGCCGCCGCAGCCGTGTCTTGACCGGCCCCGGAAGATGGGGCGAGCGTTCCGCCTCGAAGCGCAACTCGACCGCCGAGGACACCTTGTTGACGTTCTGCCCGCCGGGACCACTGGCGCGGATGAACTGTTCGGTCAGTTCCCAATCCTCGATCGCGATGTCGTCGTTGATCCGCAGCATGCCGGCCTGTCCTGTCGAATGATCCGCCCGACCATAGCGCGGACGGTGGGCAAACAGAAAGGGCCACCCTTGCGGATGGCCCTCTGAGATTTACGGAGGTGGGGCCGGTTAGGCTCTCACCAATTCGGATGTTGCATCCCCAAGGGCTGCCTCAGGACTGCGCCCCCCGAACTGTTCCGACACCTCTCTCCAATATCCCGTTAGACACTAGAGCACCTCCTTTCAATTGTTTCGCCTGAGGTCAGGTTGCCACAATTTCGGAGGATGTCAAAACAAAATCATGTGGTGCGCGGTGCAAGCGCCCCCACGATGATGCGGAAGGGCACAAGTGCCGCCAAAGCGAGCAAAAGCTTGACGCCCCAGTCGGCCACGGCCAGCGACACCCAGAGCGGGGCCATGGGGCCGACCCCCAGAAGGGGAAGAACCTCACCCGCCCAGGACACGTCATTGGCCGGTTCGATGAAGGACAGGCTGGCCGAAAAGGCGATGGTGAAGAAGATCGCCGTATCCACCGAAGAGCCGATCAGCGTCGAGGCCAGCGGCGCGCGCCACCAGCGGCCCTCGCGAAGGCGGTCGAAAATCGCCACGTCCAGAAGCTGCGCGGTGAGGAAGGCCAGGCCCGAGCCGATGGCGATGCGCAGCGTGACCAGCGGGCCGAATTCGCCCATGATCTGCGTGCCGATCAGCGAGCAGATGACGCCCACGATGAAACCGACAAAGACCACGCGACGGGCCGGGCCCACGCCATAGACGCGGTTCATCACATCGGTGACAAGAAAGGCAAGCGGATAGGTGAAAGCCCCCCAGGTCAGCCATTGACCGAAGAGGAATTGCACAAGGATGTTCGAGGCCACGACGATGGTGGCCATGGCAAGAATGCCGGGAAGATGGGTGCGGTTCATGTATGTGCCCGTTTTGACAAGGTTGCGGCGACTTGGCCCCGTGCGGGGCAATGAGATCGAAGGCCGCCGTTTACTGCCTGTCCGACGCGCTGGCAAGAGGGGGCGTGACGGCATATTCGACAAGTTCCGTCCGCTGGAAGAATTTGAAATTGTCATCGGCGATCATGGTCAGCCGGATACGCCCCTGCCCGTCCATCCAGACAGAGATCCCTTCGAGGTTGTCGTGCTGCCGGGTGCGGGTCTGGAACAGGACCTCTTCTGCGCGCACCTGGTCCCCGGCGATGTCGAAGCGGCGCACCCGGCTGCGAAAGCCCGGCCCGGTCAAGGCCCGCTCCAGCAGGTATAACCAGCCATCGGGCCCGAAATCCGCCCCGACCGGCAGAAACCCCGCACTGCGGGGCAGGCTGAAGGGAATGTCCCAGCCCTGCCCGTCGAAGCGGTAGACCGGAAAGGGCCGGTCCAGCGCGCCCGAGCGTTCGGGCAGCGTGAAAAGATGCCCGCGCGCGTCGATGGCCAAGGCTTCGAGCGAGGAGTTCATCTGCATGTTCGCGAAATCGGGATGCCCGGTCACCCGTTGCGCGGGCTGATCGGGGGCGGTGTAGCGGCGTATGCGGTGCTGGCCTTCGAATGAGACGTAGAAGCCCCCCTGCGGCGCAACGGCCAGCCCCTCGGAATCCGACGCCCGCTTGCCCAGGATCGCACCTTCCACATCACGCAGCGCGACAAGAGGGCCCGCATCGACCTTTTGCAGACGCCCTGCCGCATCGCGGATCAACTGCCCCTCAAGCAGATGCCCCTTGTCGGTCAGCGCGATGAACCGCGCGCCCGCATCATCCAGTTCGATGGCCGAGAACCCGCCAAAGGCGGGATCATCGATCTGCCAGCGATAACTGCCCAGATAGGTCACGCCGCCCATCTGGCCTGCGTCGCTGGCCAGACCAAGGCCAAGGCCCAGCGCGCCAAGGGCCACCAGCGCCAACAGGCCCTTGCGCAGGCCTGAGCCTGATTTTGGTTTTCGGAACAAGCGCAAGTCCTGGGCTACGTGTCTTAGCGCGCGCGCAACACGGCAGCGCATTGATCGGGCAGATCGGCCAGGGTCAGATCACGGCGCGGCTTGGGTTTGGGTGCGTTCGGATCACGTGGCTTGGGCGGCGGCGGGTTGAGGATGTTGTTGACCCATCCCTGCGCCTCGTCACAGCCGTCACCGGGTGGCGGCATGTCCTGATCCAGACAGCCGCGCGCACCGCGCGGGCAGTTCAGGCGCACATGGAAATGGTAGTGATGCCCATACCATGGCCGGATCTTGCGCAGATAGGCACGATCGCCGCGTTCGTCCTTGCACATCTGCACCTTGGCGCCCGGAAAGACAAAGATCCGCGCCACGCGTGGATCGGATGCCGCGGCCTTGATGACCTCGTGATGCTGGCGGGTCCAGCTGGAATTGACATAGGCCCCTTCCGCCCGGCGCAGCGAGATCGACGAGATATTCTCGCGCTCGTTGCGGGACAGGTTGAGGCGCTGGGGCGGCAACATCCAGATATCGGCATCCAGCCCGATCTGGTGGCTGGCATGCCCGGTCAGCATCGGACCACCGCGCGGCTGGCTGATGTCGCCGATATAAAGGCCGCTCCAGCCGGGCTGGCGCGCGGCCTGCGCCGACAGATCCTTGAGAAAGGCAATGGTGTCGGGATGGCCCCAGTTGCGGTTGCGCGACAGGCGCATGGCCTGCCATGTGGACCCGGTTTCCGGCAATTCGACGGCGCCCGCGATGCAGCCCTTGGCATAGCCGCCAAATGGCGCGGGCTGCGCGGCGGCGGGGGTGCGTTGCGCTCCGAAGAGTTGCTTGGCCGCCTGTGCGCCTGCTGCATCCGCCAGCGCCATACTCAGAAAAAGGGCAATCGTCAGTGTCAGGTAGCGCGCGCGGCCCATGCCTTTCCATCTCCATCCGGTTTGACCCAGCCTAGCAAGAACAGGCCCAGAAGGAAAAGCACGATCAGCGGGGTTACGCCCAACTGCTGGCTTTGCGTGACCGCCGTCATGATGCCGATGGACAGAGGTGCAATAAACGACGTGGCCTTGCCCGCCAGCGCATAGAGGCCGAAGGCTTCGGTCATGCGGTCGGGATTGGCCTGGCGGACCATCATGGTGCGGCTGGCCGCCTGGATCACGCCACCCGCCGCGCCGATCAGCGCGCCAAGGATATAGAAGGTGATGTCAGGCAACTTCGAGGCCGCATCGACCGGCATGCCGTAGACGCTGTCGCGCGAGACGAAGACGATGGAAATGGCCACGAAGGTCAGCACCAGGATGCAGGCGCGGATCACGCGCATCGGACCGAAACGGTCATCCGCCTTGCCGCCGATCCAGGCGAAGACGGTGCCCGAGATGATTGCGACGATCCCGAAGACGCCGGTATCCACCACCGACCATTCCAGAACGCCCGCCGCATAGATGCCGCCGAAGACATACATCCCGTTCAGCGCATCGCGGTAGAACATGGACGAGGCCAGATAGGCAAAAAGCGAAGGCGACTGCGGCAGCGCGCGCACGGTGCCGACCACCTCGCGCAGGGCGCGGGCCACCGCGCCAGGGGCTGCGCGCACCGGCTTGGGATCGCGCACCCACAGGAAGAAGGGGATCATGAAGACGATGTACCAGATCGCGGTCAACGGACCCACGGCGCGGGTGCCCTCACGCTGGCTGGCATCAAGGCCCAGGATCGGATCGATCCCGATGAAGGTCTTGCCGGTCGTGGCGCTTTCCGCCAGCAGCGCCAGCATGATGATCAGCGTGACCATCCCGCCCAGATAGCCGAAGGCCCAGCCATTGCCCGAAATGCGCCCGATCTGATCGCGCGGGCCAAGGTCGGGCAGCATCGAGTTGGTGAAGATCGTCGCGAACTCCATCCCGATCATGCCGATGGCGAAGAAGATCAGCGTCAGCACAAGGTTGAAATCATCCGGTGCGGCCCACCACAGCCCGAAGGCGCCGATGACATACATGACCGAGAAAAGCCAGATATAGCGCATCCGGTTACCCGATGTGTCGGCCAGCGCGCCAAGGAATGGTGCCAGAACCGCGATCACGAAACCCGCGGCACCGATGCCGAACCCCCATGCCGATTGCGCGGCGGTGCCGTCGCCCATGAGTTCCTTGACATAGGGCGCGAAGATGAAGGTGATCAGAAGCGTGTTGTAAGGCTGGCTGGCCCAGTCGAAGAAAAACCAGCCCCAGATGCGTCGCCGCATTGAAATCGCCGTCATGCTGTCCCCCGGTCGGCCCATCGGGCGGGCCATTGAGCCGGATAAGACAAGCAAATCATGACAGTGGCAAGTCAATCCTCGCCCGTGGCGGTCATCCTTTGGCAGGAAGATCCTGCATGGGTGGCCAGGGGCGCAGGTCCTCGGCTGCCACCCAGGCCGCGATCCACTCGGGCATCGGCGGCGATGCCGCGTCCCCCGTAATGGCGCGCGCGGCCTGTCCGGGCGCGACGATCCCGTTCCGGTCCGTCAGGGCCGCGCGATAGACGATGTGATTGGCGCATTCGCCATCGGCCTTCCACATCGACTGCTCGAGATAGATGAAACGCGCATCCCAGCACAGGGCGCGGGACCGCATCTCGACCACTTCGAACATGCGGATGCGACGCCGATACCGCACGATGGCCCCTGCCATGGTCAGGCCCCAGCCATTGCGCTTCATCGCGCCGATCAGGCCCGCCCGCTTGGCCAGCGGCAACCGCCCAAGATCATAAAGCGTCAAGGTGCGGCCGTTGTTCAGCTCCATCCACAGATCGATGTCCCAGGGCAGGCACATGTGACGCGAGACATGGGTGCCGGTCAGCGGCAGCGCGGGCGCGCGGCGAAAGCGGATGAATTCGGCGACAAGGCGTATGACAGGATACATGGCGGCCTCTTGATTGCGATCCGTTACTTGAGGAGCGGGGGCGTCGCGTCAAGCCGAACGTGGGGGCAGGATGGCGCCAGACCTTGCCACCAAGGCGCGACGCGCTTACCTGTGGGTCAGCCCAAACCAAGGACCCGACCGAATGATTGCGCTTTACCAGACCCTTGCCCTCATCCTTGATGTGGTCTTCTTCATCATGCTGGCCCACATCATCATGAGCTGGCTGATCAACTTCCAGGTGCTGAACCTGAACCAGCAATTCGTCTATCAGCTCTGGACCGGACTGAACCGTGTGCTGGAACCGATCTATACCCCGATCCGCCGCGTGCTGCCCGACACAAGCCCGCTGGATCTGGCACCGCTTGTGGCCTTCATCGCGGTCATTTCGCTGCGCGATTTCATTCTGCCTGCCATCCTGCTGGGCTAAGCACCTCTTTCCACCCCTGAGGCGTCTATCCCCCTCTTGCCCAACAACCCATGGTGTGGGATTAGTCGGGAAAGAGCAGATATAGACAGACCGACAGGGGGTCCCATGCAAAGCGCCGTCCCGCTGCTGCGCGACATCTTCGGCTTTGACGGCTTTCGTCCGGGACAGGCCGAGATCGTAGAGGCCGTGGCCCAGGGGCGCAACGTGCTGGCCATCATGCCCACCGGGGGCGGCAAATCCCTGTGCTTCCAACTGCCCGCGCTGATGCGCGAAGGTGTCACCGTGGTGATCTCGCCCTTGATCGCGCTGATGCGCGACCAGGTCCGCGCCCTGCGCGAGGCAGGCGTCGAGGCGGGCGCGCTGACATCCGGCAACACGCCCGAGGAGACCGACGCCGTCTGGCTGGCGCTGGAGGAAAAGCGCCTCAAGCTGCTTTACATCGCGCCGGAACGGTTGGCGTCACATTCGTCTTTCGGGATGCTGCAACGCGCGGGCGTCAGCCTGATCGCGGTGGACGAGGCGCATTGCGTCAGCCAATGGGGCCATGATTTCCGCCCCGATTACCTGCGCATCGGCGCATTGCGCCGCGCGCTGGATGTGCCGCTGGCAGCCTTCACCGCAACGGCGGATGCAGAAACCCAGGACGAGATCGTCACGCGGTTGTTCGACGGGCAGGCCCCGCAGAAATTCCTGCGCGGTTTCGACCGGCCCAATATCCACCTTGCCTTTGCCGCCAAGGACAATCCGCGCCGCCAGATCCTGTCCTTCGCCGCCGCGCGCAAGGGGCAATCCGGCATCGTCTATTGCGGCACCCGCGCCAAGACCGAAACGCTGGCCCAGGCGCTGCGCGAGGATGGGCATAGCGCCTGCCACTATCACGGCGGCATGGAAGCCGAGGATCGGCGCATCACCGAAACCCGGTTCCAGCAGGAGGACGGGCTGATCGTCGTAGCGACGGTCGCCTTCGGCATGGGGATCGACAAGCCCGACATCCGCTGGGTCGCGCATGCCGACCTGCCCAAGTCGATCGAGGCCTATTACCAGGAGATCGGCCGCGCCGGCCGCGATGGTGCACCAGCCGAAACGCTGACGCTTTATGGCCCCGACGACATCCGGCTGCGCCGCAGCCAGATCGACGAGGGTCTGGCCCCGCCCGACCGACGCATGGCCGATCATGCCCGGTTGAACGCCCTGCTGGGCCTGGCCGAGGCGCTGGAATGCCGTCGCCAGACCTTGCTGCGGTATTTCGGCGAAACGCCCGAGCCCTGCGGCAACTGCGACCTGTGCGACAGCCCTGCCGCGGTGTTTGACGGCACGCTGGCAGTGCGCAAGGCGTTGTCGGCGATCCTGCGGACCGAGGAATGGTTCGGCGCGGGGCACCTGATCGACATCCTGACCGGCAACACGACCGACAAGGTGCGCGAGCGCGGGCATGACGCGCTTCCCACCTTCGGCGTGGGCAAGGATTATTCCCGCCCGCAGTGGCAGGCGATTTTCCGGCAGATGATGGGCCATGACCTGATCCGCCCCGACCCCGAACGCCACGGCGCGCTGCGCATGACGGATGCCGCCCGGCCGATCCTGCGGGATGAGGCGTCGATTACCCTTCGCAGCGATTCCGTGGCCAGGCCCGATCGCCGCCCGGCGGTGAAAACGCTTGTCTCGGACGAGGACGCGCCGCTTCTGTCCGCGCTCAAGGCCAAGCGCCGCGCACTGGCCGAGGCTGCGCGCGTGCCGGCCTATGTGATCTTTACCGACAAGACCCTGATCGAAATGGCCGAAACCCGGCCCGCCACGATGGATGCGATGGCGCGGATCGGCGGCGTGGGTGCCAAGAAGCTGGAAAGCTATGGCGCGACCTTCCTGGAGGTGATCACCGGATCGGTCGAGCAGATGCACCCTGCCCGCCGCAAGATTGCCGGGCGGACCGAGGCTTCGGTTTACGACCGCCTGCTGGCCGCGCAGGCCGATCTGGCGCGCGGCAGCGACGGGGTGAACAAACCGCTGAGTTGCTCTGCCGCCTTGCTGGCCAAGGTCGCGCAACTGCGCCCGCGCGATGCGCGCGAAATGGAAAGGCTGCTGGGCGACAAGCGCGCGGAACGTTTCGGCCCTGCCTTTCTGGACGTGCTGCGTGATGCGGGCTAGATCACGCCCAAAGCTGCTGAAAAGGGGAAATCCATGCTGATCACCGTCTCGCCCGCCAAGAAGCTGGACATGACCGAGGTTGCGGACCTGACCCCGACACGGCCCGATTTCGCGAAGGACGCGGAAAGCCTGGCGACAGTGGCGCGCGATCTGACCATCAAGGATCTGCAAAAGCTGATGGGGATCAGCGAAAGCCTTGCACGGCTGAATGCCGAAAGGTTCCGCGATTTCGGCACAATGGAGGAAAAGCCCGCGGCCCTGGCCTTTGCCGGCGATACCTACCAGGGGCTCGAGGCCGGATCGCTGGACGCGGATGAAATGGCCTTTGCCCAGGATCACTTGCGCATCCTGTCGGGTCTTTACGGTGTGCTGCGCCCGCTGGACGCGATCCAGCCCTACCGGCTGGAGATGGGCAGCCGCCTGAAAACGGCGCGGGGCGGTTCGCTTTATGATTACTGGGGCGACCGGATCGCAAAGGCGCTGAATGCGCAGGCCGATGTGCTGGGCACCGACACATTGGTGAATTGCGCCAGCCAGGAATATTTCGGCGCGGTGGACCTGTCCGCACTGAAGCTGCGGGTCATCACGCCCGTGTTTCTTGAGGAAAAGAACGGCGAGGCCAAGATCGTCAGCTTCTACGCCAAGAAGGCGCGCGGCGCGATGGCGCGCTTCATCATCCAGCGCCGCCTGACCAACCCGGACGGCCTACAGGATTTTGACACCGGCGGCTATGCCTATCGCCCGGACCTGAGCGAGGGTGACCGCTGGGTATTCCTGCGCGACGCGGTCGCGGCGGAAAAAGCCGCCTGAGCAACGCAATCACGCCGAAAGTCCCGCGACATCTTCCAGCATGGTCTGGGGCGGGATAGCCCCTTGCGGGCAATGCGCCAGGATGCGCGCCAACAGATCGGCCTTGCGCAGCGGCTTTGACAGGTAGTCGTCCAGACCTGCGGCAAGGATCGCCTCGCGGTCGCCTTCCATGGCATGGGCCGTCATCGCGATGATGGGAACGCGCGGTGCGCCCCTTGCCTCTTCCCCGGCGCGCAGTCGCGATGTTGCTTCCTTGCCGTCCATTTCAGGCATGGAGATATCCATGAAGACGAGATCCGGCTTGAAGGCGGCAAAAGCCTCGACCGCCTCCTTGCCGTTAGCGGCAAAGCGCAGGTCGATCTGCAGATGTTGAAGCATGCGCGACAGGACCAACTGGTTCGTCCGGTTGTCTTCCGCGGCAAGCACCCGCATCAAGCGCCCCGGAAGGTCATGATCCGGCCCGACATGATCAACTGTCACCGCGGCGGAAGCCGGCTCGACCCCGGACACTGGGACGGTATCGGCAGGTTGCAGGGGCAAGTTGCCCAGCGCCGCGAAAAGCTGCCGGCGCGGCACGGGTTTTTGCAGGATGGCATGCAGCAGCACATGCGCCGGATCCTGTTCGGCAAAGCCCGCGTTGGAGGTGAACAGAAGGATCGGCGCAGCATGGCCCGCGTCACGTATGGCATCGGCCAGTTCCAGCCCGTCCATGTCGGGCATGCTGTGCTCTGTCAGGATCAGATCGAAACCGCCAGGCAGAAGGTCCAACGCCTCCTGGCCGCTGGAACAGGCGACAACGGCAACTCCCAAGGCCTGCATCTGACGCGTCAGCACACTGCGGTTCACCTCGAGCGGATCGACGACAAGCGCACGCGCCACGCCACGCCCCGGCGCAACAGGTTCCGTCGCCGGATCGCCTTGCAGGCTGTCGACCACCGGCAGATCCAGGCGGAAACCGAAGACGCTGCCGCGCCCCACCTGCGAATCCACCCATATCTTGCCGCCCATCAGCCCGATCAGACTTTGCGAGATCGCAAGGCCAAGCCCAGTCCCTTCGAACCGGCGGTTCCGCTCGTCCTCGACCTGGTTGAACTCGCCGAAGACATGTTCGATCTTGTCGGCCGATATACCGATCCCCGTATCCTCGATCAGGACATGTACCTGTCCGGTATCGCTGCCCTCGGCCTGCATCCCCACGACGCGGACCAGCACATGGCCTGACAGGGTGAACTTTACCGCGTTGCCGATGAGATTGGTCAGGACCTGACGAATGCGACCGGGATCGCCCGTGAAGATGGTGGGCATGAAGAGGTCATAGTCGACCAGAAGCTCCAACCCCTTCTGGCGCGCTGCCGGTTGCAGCAGCATGATGACCTCGTGAATGGCGCGTTCCAGATCGAATGGTTCCGGATGCAGGGTCAGTCGTTCCGCTTCGATCTTGGAATAATCGAGAACGTCATTGATGATGACAAGCAGCGCCTCGCCCGAGGTCTTGATGGTGTTGACGTAAAGCCGCTGTTCTTCGGTCAGCCGCGTCTCGCCCAGCAGGTCCGCCATGCCGACGACACCATTCATCGGCGTGCGTATCTCATGGCTCATGTTGGCCAGAAAGGCGGATTTCGCCCTATTGGCGGCTTCGGCCTTTTCGCGGGCGCGGCGCAGATCCTTCTGATAGCGGACGGTTTCGGTGATGTTCAGCGCCAGGCTGACAACATCGCCCCCCTTGCCACGCTGGTCGATCAGCTTGATGTATTCGTTGTTCCACAGACGGATCACCGTGGGTTCCGGCGCGGGCGATTCCCATCGTGCCTGCATCATGGCGCGCCATTCGGCCGGGGCCTGCGTGCCGATATTGACGATCCCCTCTTCGGTCAGAAGTTGCAGGATACGCGGATAGGTCACGCCCGGCCCCACTTCCTCCAGGTCCTCGAAGACCGACAGATAGGCCCGGTTCGCAGCAATCATGCGATTGTCGAGGTCGAAAAAGGCAAACCCGTCCTGGATCGTTTCGATCGAATGCCACAGGCGACGCTCCGCGATCTCGATCTTCTGATGTGCCACGGACAGATCCGACTTCACGCGCCGGTTTTCATCCTGCACGGTCTGCACCCGTGCACGGGTTTCATGGATTTCTTCCGACAGGGCCTGCGCATGGCGACCCAGTTTGCGATTTGCGGCAAAAAGTTCGGCCTGCTTCAGTTCAAGCATGCGCTCTGCGGCAAGCCGGGCACGCCGTTCTTCAGCCAGTTTGTTGGCAAGGCTCATTCCTGGTCTTTCCGTATGCAGAGGCAACAGCCTGGATCATCACGGCACCATCCCGCAACGGGGTGAATTCCCGGTAAACGCAAACCATGCCCTGCGCAGGAATCCTTGCGCCATGCCCCCGCGCCATGCACCATGCCGCAAAAGAGGAGGATCGCCCATGCAACGCATGACAGCCTTGTCTCGCAGCACCGGTTTCGGCCGTTTCCCTGGGCTCTGCCTCGCCTTGGGTCTATCCGTCCTGTTGGCGGCCATGACGCCCCAGGCCCAGGCGCAAGGCCGGGAACAGGGCCTTCTGCCCGACGCGCGCTTCATCGTCACGCAGGACATGGATTTTCCGGGTGGCGATCTTCAACCCCAGTTCGACACCACGCTGGACGCATGCCGCACGATTTGCCTGGCCGATCCGGCGTGCCAGGCATTCACCTTCAACACCCGGTCGAACGCCTGCTTTCCGAAAACCGGGGTCACGACGCGGAGCACCTTTGTCGGGGCAACCTCGGCCGAGTTGCGGCGCACCGATCCCGGCGTGATGCAGAGCTCTGCCGCGCGCGCGGCCGATCTGGCATTCCTGGATGACGCCACGCTGCAGCGCGCACGCGCCTTTGCGCAGGAGATCGGCTTTCTTCATCCGGCCGGTGCGCTGGACATGGACCAGATCCTACAAGCAGCGCTCGAGCGCGCCAATGCGGGCGATCCCGGCAATGCCGCGCATTGGATCGGCGCAGCCGCCAGCCTGACGGACCGGTCCGACTTGTGGGTGGAATATGCCCGTCAGCTGGCGCGGATAAACCCCGCCGCCTATGACCAGCAGCGACGCGTGAAAGAGCGCGCGATCAGCGCCGCGATCAACGGCTATCTGCGCAGCGGGAACGCCGCGGCGCAGGCCAGCGCGCTGGAGGTCCTGGCCGAGCGCCTGGAAAATGCCGGGCGCGGGCGTGACATGATCCCGGCCCTGCGTTTGGCCCAAGCCATCGCGCCGCGCGCGGATATCGCCGCAGCGCTGGAAGATGCGGTGGGCAAATACGGCTTCCGCGTCACCGGCAACAGCGTGAACAACGATACCGCAGCCCCGCGCATCTGCGTGCAATTCTCGGAGACGCTGATCAAGGCAGGGCAGGATTACACGCCTTTCCTGGGTCTTCCGGATGCAACGCTGTCCGTCGTGGCCGAGGAATCGCAGCTTTGCGTCGACGGTGTGCGGCATGGGGCGCGCTACCGGATCGTGTTGCGCGCGGGCCTGCCCGCCGCCAGCGGCGAGACCTTGCTGCGCGATGTCGAACAGACGCTTTACGTGCGCGACCGCAGCCCCGGCATCGTCTTTCCCGGACGCGCCTATGTGTTGCCCCGCAGTGCCGATGCGGCGCTGCCCGTGCAGACGGTCAACCTTGACCAGATCGACCTGACCCTGCGGCGCGTCAGTGACCGCAATCTGCTGCGCGCCATGCAGGACAACTATTTCGGCGCGACCCTGCCCGAATGGCAGGCCCGCAATTTCGCCGCCGATATCGCCGAAGAGGTCTGGACCGGAAGCGGCACGACAAGGAACAGCCTGAATCAGGACATGACGACGCGGCTGCCACTGGGCGATGTGCTGGCCGGGATGCCTGCGGGGATCTATGCTTTGACAGCGCGCATCCCCGGTGGTGATCCCTACGAGGACCCGGGCGCCACGCAATGGTTCGTCCTGTCGGATCTGGGTGTTTCGACCATGCTGGGCAACGATGGGCTGCATGTGATCGTGCGCCGCCTGTCCGATGCGAATGCGCTGGAAGGGGCCGAGGTCAGCCTGCTGAGCAGGGCCAATGCCGTGATCGCGCAGGGGCAGACCGACGCACAGGGCTATCTGCGCTTTGCGCCCGGCCTGACACGGGGTACGGGATCGGCTGCGCCCGCCCTTGTCGTGGTGCGTCACGGAACACTGGGCGGCAGCGGCGGCGAACAGGCCTCGGTGACGGATATCCCCGAGGACATGACTTTTCTGTCGCTGACCGATCCCGCCTTCGATCTGTCGGATCGCGGTGTGCAAGGTCGCCCACCCAGTCCGCCGATCGACGTCTTCTTGGCCATCGACCGGGGCGCCTACCGCGTGGGCGAGGTCATCCATGCGACGGTCCTGGCCCGCGACGACACCGCGTCAGCCATCACAGGGCTGCCGATCACCGCGATCCTGACCCGGCCCGATGGCGTTGAATATGCAAGAACCCTGTCCACGCGGGACACGGCAGGCGGACATGTCTTTGCCTTGCAACTAGGCGATGCCGTGCCGCGCGGCACATGGCGTCTGGATATCAAGGCCGATGTGGACGCCGCCCCCCTGTCCAGCCGCACCCTGCTGGTCGAGGATTTTCTGCCCGAACGGATCGATTTCGACCTGGCCCTGCCAGATGGCCAGATCCGCAGTGGCGACACACCGCCCCTGACAGTGCAGGCGCGCTACCTCTTTGGCGCACCCGGTGCCGATCTTGCGGTGGAGGGCGAGGTTCTGCTGCGCGGTACGGACCGGCTTGACGCCTATCCACTCTACCGTTTCGGACGGCATGACGATCCTGTCAGCCCCCGCATCCGGTCGCTTGATCCCGCCCGCACCGATGCCGCCGGTGCGGCAACCCTGCCACTGACCCTGCCCGAGATACAGGCCGCCGGCAGCCCGCTTGAGGCACAGATCACGCTACGGGTCAGCGAGGGCGCAAACCGCCCCGTTGAGCGCCAGTTGCGCCGCGCCCTGACACCCGATGGCCCGATGATCGGTATCCGCCCGCTCTTCGACACCCCCCTTCCCGAAGGGGCCGAAGCCGCCTTTCGCGTGATCGGCCTTGCGCCGGACCTGACACCGGCGCCCTTGGCCGTCCGCTGGACGGTGAACCGGGTCGAGACCCGGTATCAGTGGTATCAGCAGTTCGGTGACTGGCAGTGGGAACCGATCACGACCCGCACCCGAGTCGCCAGTGGCGAGGCGGTCCTTGGGGATGAACCGCTTGCCCTTGCAACCCCGGTCGATTGGGGCCGTCATGAACTGGTGGTAGAAACGCGGGATGGTCCATATGCCGCCGCATCCATCGGGTTCGATGCTGGATGGTATGCACCGGCCGATACGGCAACCACCCCCGATCTTCTGGATCTGTCGCTGGACCGCCCCAGCTATCGCAGCGGTGATACTGCCGTACTGCGCATCGTGCCGCGCCAGGCAGGCATTGCCAGTATCGCGGTCATGTCGAACCGCTTGATCCAGATGCAGACCATCGCGGTGAACGCAGGCGAGAACCTGATCCCGCTGGATGTCACCGACGAGTGGGAGGCCGGTGCCTATGTCAGCGCCACGGTGATCCGGCCCATGGATGTGGCTGCGGGACAGATGCCCGCCCGCGCCCTGGGCCTGGCCCATGCCGGGGTGGATCCGGGTGCGAAACGGCTGACGGTCGGCATCGACGCGCCGCAGGCTGCCGATCCGCGCGGACCGCTCGATGTGGCCGTCACGGTCGCGGGCGTCGCACCGGGCGAAACGGCGCATGTGACGCTGGCGGCGGTGGACCTGGGCATCCTGAACCTGACAGGATTCCAAAGCCCCGATCCGGCGGCCCATTACTTTGGCCAGCGCCGCCTGGGGATGGAGTTGCGCGACCTTTACGGTCGTCTGATCGATGGCATGAATGGCGCGATGGGACAGGTGCGGTCGGGCGGGGACGCCAGCGCGCAGATGCGCCTGCAATCGCCACCGCCAACCGAAGACCTGCTGGCCTTCTTCAGCGGTCCCGTGACCGTGGGCGCGGATGGGCGCGCCATGATCGGGTTCGATCTGCCCGCCTTCAACGGCACCGTGCGGCTGATGGCCGTGGCTTGGTCCGCCAGCGCCGTGGGACAGGCCGAGGCCGACGTGCTGGTGCGCGATCCGGTGGTCGTGACAGCCAGCCTGCCCCGCTTTCTGGCACCCGGCGACGACAGCCGCCTGCTGATGGAGATCACCCATGCCGACGGACCCGCTGGCCGCATGGGCCTGGACATCATCGCCGATGGTCTTCTGCTGGACACCACAAGCATTCCATCGGGCGTGACGCTGGCGGCGGGTGCAAAGCAGAGCCTGTCCATCCCGATCCAGGCCGACATGCCCGGCGATCACAGCCTGCGGATCGCCCTGACCACGCCGGACGGGCGGCAACTGCTGAAAAGCCTGGTTCTGCCGGTGCGGGCCAACGACCCTGAAACATCCGCAACCCTGCGCCTGACGCTTGGCCCTGGCGAGGCGCTTGACCTTGCCCCCTCCAGCCTTGACGGGCTCAGGGCGGGAACCGGGGCGCTGACGCTGACGGCGGGACCGCTTGCGCGCCTCAATGCCCCGGCGCTGCTGGCCATGCTGGACCGCTACCCCTATGGCTGCACCGAACAGATCGCCAGCCAGACCATGCCGCTTGTGGCCATGGGCAGCATGGCGCAGGCCCTGGGTCTGAGCGATCAGGCCGCCATTCGGACCCGTATCGACCAGGGCCTTGACCGTATCCTGACACGCCAGTCGGCGAACGGCGCCTTTGGCCTGTGGCAAGCGGGCTCGGGAGATTTCTGGCTGGATGCCTATGTGACCGACCTTCTGTCGCGCGCCCGCGCGGCGGGCCACCCGCTGCCCGAAAAGGCGTTTGCCGCAGCGCTGGACAACCTGCGCAACCGTATCAACTTTGCCCCGGATTTCGACAGCGGCGGTGAAGACCTTGCCTATGCGCTGATGGTTCTGGCCCGCGAAGGCGCCGCCAACATGGGCGACCTGCGCTACTATGCCGACCAGAAGGCCGAGGCGCTGGCCACCCCGCTTGCGGTGGCGCAATTGGGGGCGGCGCTTGCACTCTATGGTGATCAGACGCGCGCGGACCGGCTTTTTGCGCAGGCCGGGCGCATGATCGCCGCGACCAGTCCCGGCGAGACGCCGATCTGGCGGGCCGATTACGGAAGCGGCCTGCGCGACACCGCAGGTGTCCTGGCCCTTGCGGTAGAAGCGGGCAGTACGGCCGTCGATACCGCCTCGCTCAGCCAGCGCATCGCGGCGGCCAACCGCGCATTTTCGACGCAGGAAGCCACCTGGTCGCTGTTGGCGGCCCATGCCCTTGTGCGCGATCCAGGCGTGAGCGGGCTGGAGGTGAACGGCCTGCCCGTCGCGGGACCGGTGCTGCGGGCCTCTGCCGCCGATCTGGCGCTTGCGCCTCTCAACCTGCGCAATGCCGCATCCGCACCGACAGAAGTGACGCTGACGACCTACGGGGTCCCCGCAGGCGCGACCGAGGCCAGCGGCTATGGCTACAGGATAAGCCGCGAATACTACAGCATGGAGGGTGAGCCGCTTTCGATTGCGGCGGTTCGGGCCGGCACGCGCATGGTTACCGTTCTCACGGTGACACCTGCGGATGACAGCGGCGCGCAGCTGATGATCAACGACGCCCTGCCCGCCGGGTTCGAGATCGACAACCCCAACCTGATGCGCGCAGGCGATATCGCAGCCCTGGACTGGCTGGATCCGGCCTATGCCGAACATGCCGAGTTCCGCACGGACCGTTTCCTTGCGGCGGTGGACTGGCAATCGGATCAGCCTTTCACCCTGGCTTATGTGGTGCGCGCCATATCGCCCGGGGTCTTCCATCATCCCGCGGCCCTGGTCGAGGACATGTATCGTCCCGAATACCGGGCCACGACGGCATCGGGTCGGGTGGTGGTGACGGATTGACGCCATGACGCGGATCTGGCCCTTTGCCCTTGTGGCGCTGCTGCTGATGGCAGCGGCGCTGCGCGACGGTGCGGATGCCTGGATCGATGCGACGATCCTGCCCACGACCCTGCCTGAAACCTCGGTCGAATTGCGCGACAGGAATGGCGCCTTGCTGCGGGTTTATACGGTAGCGGATGGGCGCTGGCGTCTGGCGGCAGAGCCGGCCTTGGTTGATCCCCAATTTGTCGAGATGCTGCTGGCCTATGAGGACAAGCGGTTCCGCAGCCATGCTGGCGTGGACCCGCTGGCCTTGGTGCGGGCGACGGGACAGGCCATCCGTCATGGGCGGATCGTGTCGGGCGGGTCCACCCTGACCATGCAGGTCGCACGGCTGCTGGAAGAGACGGGCACGGGGGCATGGCCGGGCAAGCTGCGCCAGATGCGGGTCGCGCTTGCGCTGGAGCGACGCCTGACCAAGGATCAGATCCTCGGGCTGTACCTGACGCTTGCCCCCTATGGCGGCAATATCGAAGGGCTGCGTGCCGCCAGCCTGGCCTGGTTCGGCAAGGAACCCGCGCGCCTGACAGCGGCACAGGCCGCGTTGCTGGTGGCCTTGCCGCAATCGCCTGCCGCGCGCCGCCCGGACCGCGCGCCAGAGACCGCGCGCGCTGCCCGCGACCGTGTGCTGGCGCGACTGGCCCGGCAGGGGACGATCACCGCCGAGGCGGCGCAGGCCGCGACAAGCGAACCGGTGCCACTGCGGCGCATCGCCTTTCCCGCTCTGGCCCCGCATCTGACGGACCGCGCAAAAGCGCAGGAACCGACAGCCCTGCGCCACGATCTGACCCTGGATGCAGCGCTGCAACGCAAGCTTGAGGATCTGGCGGCCGATGCCCTGCGCGGATTGGGCGAGCGGTTGTCCATCGCGATCCTTGTCGCGGATCATGACACCGGCGAGGTTCTGGCCTCGGTCGGGTCGGCCGGGGTGACCCAAGAGGCACGGCAAGGCTTTGTCGACATGACGACCGCGCTGCGGTCGCCCGGCTCCACGTTGAAGCCATTGGTCTATGCGCTGGCCTTCGACAGGGGATTGGCCCATCCCGACACCGTGATCGACGACCGACCTGTCGCCTTTGGCAGCTATGCCCCGCAGAATTTTGACGGGCTCTTTCGCGGCGAGGTCCGGGTTGCCGAGGCCCTGCGCCTGTCTCTGAATGTCCCCGTCGTACACCTGACCGAAGCGCTGGGACCTGCCAACCTGATGGCCGCCCTGACCCGCGCCGGGGTCAAGACCGCCTTGCCCGGTGGGCAGCCCGGTCTTGCCGTGGCCCTTGGCGGCGTTGGCGTCACCCTTGAGGGGCTGGTGCAGCTTTACGCGGGGCTTGCCCGTGACGGGCAGGCCCGGCCCCTGCGCTGGCGGCAAGGCGACGCCTTGCAGGACAGGCAACGGATCGTCAGCCAATCGGCCGCGTGGCAAGTGGCGCATGTGATGGCGGGAATGCCACCGCCCCCCGGTGCGGCGGGGATGCGGCTGGCCTACAAGACCGGCACGTCCTATGGCCATCGCGACGCCTGGGCGGTGGGCTTTGACGGCGCGCATGTGGTGGGTGTCTGGATCGGACGGCCCGATGGCACGCCGGTGCCCGGGGCTTTTGGCGGCGATCTGGCCGCACCTGTGCTGTTCCAGGCCTTCCAGCGGATCAAGCCGCAGGCGGTTGCCCTGCCGCCACCACCCCCCGAAACCCTGATCCTGCCGAACGCCAGCCTGCCATTGCCCTTGCAGCGCTTCGGCGCGCGCGGCGCGGCACCTGTGGATGCCCCAAGGCTTGCCTTTCCGCCCGACGGCGCGCACCTGCCGCTGGCGGGCCAGGCGCTGACGGTGAAATTGCGCGATGGGGTCCCGCCCTTCACATGGCTGGCGGATGGCGCCCCCGTGATCGTGGGCACCCATCGCCGCGAGGCGGCGCTGGACGGGTTGGGCAAAGGTCATGTGACCCTGTCCGTGATCGACGCGGCAGGCCGCGCCGACCGGGTTCATGTGGTGCTGGAGTAACCCTTGCGGGTTACGCCATCGACCTCAGATACGTTCAACCGCCAGAGCGATGCCCTGACCGCCACCGATGCACATGGTGATCAGCGCGCGTTTCCCGCCGATGCGCTCCAGCTCGGCCAGCGCCTTGATGACAAGAATCGCGCCCGTGGCCCCCACGGGATGGCCCAGCGCGATAGCCCCGCCATTGGGGTTCACGATCGCGGGGTCCAGCCCCAGACCACGGTTCACCGCGACGGCCTGCGCGGCAAAGGCCTCGTTGCTTTCGACCACGTCGAAATCCCCAGCCTTCAGGCCGGTGCGGGCCAAAAGCGCCTCGACCGCAGGGACCGGGCCGATTCCCATCACCTCGGGGCGGACACCGGCATGGGCGTAACCCAGCACGCGGGCGCGGGGTTTGAGGCCCGCCTTTTCCGCCGCCTCGGCGCGCGCCAGCACCATGGCCGCCGCACCGTCGTTGATGCCCGAAGCATTGCCCGCGGTGACTGATCCGTCCTTCTTGAACACGGGCTTCAACCCGGCCAGCGCCTCGAGGCTGGTGGCCTTCGGGTGCTCATCCGTATCGAAGGCGACGGCCTGGCGCTTGATCATCACTTCGACCGGCACGATCTGATCCTTGAAGCGGCCTTCGGCGATTGCACGCGCCGCGCGGACCTGGCTGTCCATGGCGAAAGCGTCCTGATCGGCGCGGGTGATGCCATGCTCGCCAGCTACGTTTTCCGCCGTGACGCCCATGTGGCCCGACCCGAAGGGACAGTTCAGCGTGCCCAGCAGCATGTCCAGTGTGCGGATGTCGCCCATCTTGGCGCCCCAACGCTGATCCGGCACGATATAGGGCGCGCGGCTCATGCTTTCGGCGCCGCCTGCCAGACCGAATTGCGCATCCCCCAGCATCAGCGACTGGATCACCGAGACGACAGCCTGCGCGCCCGACCCACACAGGCGGTTCACGTTCATCGCGGGCACTGTGTCGGGAATGCCTGCCTTCATGGCGGCGACGCGGGACAGGTACATGTCCTTGGGTTCGGTGTTGATCACGTTGCCAAAGACCACATGGCCGATCTGCGCGCCCTCCACGCCGGACCGGGCCAGCGCCTCGCGCGCGACGATGGCACCCAGTTCTGTGGGCGGTATGGCGGCAAGCGCGCCGCCGAATGTGCCGATGGCGGTGCGTGCACCGTCGAGAATGACGATATCAGTCATGAGAAGTCCCCCCTGCAATGGAATTGGTCACCCGTTTGGTGTCCGCCCCTGCCCCCAAAGTCAAGCAGCACCACCCCCGGAACGTTCCGTCACGGAACAAGAGGCCTGCGGCCATCATCCTCCAACATCCAGACATGCCCGCCCTCGAACACCGCCACGGTCAGCGGCCTGCCATAGCCTGCGCCGCTGTCCAGATTGATGCGATTGCCACAATGGGCGGGTGCCTCCAGCGCGGTGTGACCATGCACGACCAGCCAGGGATGTGCGCCCGTATGCTCAAGAAAGGGGGCACGTATCCAGAGCAGGTCATCCTCGGCCTGATCGGCCAGCGGAACGCCGGGCGCGATACCTGCATGCACGAAAAGCATCCCCTGCGCCTGGTGGAAAAGGGGCATGCCCTGCAAGAAGGCCAGATGTGCGGCAGGCACGGCGGCGCGGGCCTCTTCCAGAACCAAGGAGGCCGAGCGGCCGGTGTCAGCATCCACCCCATAGGAGATGAGCGTCTTGTCCCCGCCAAGGCGTGGGTTCAGCCAATCCACGCCCGACACGACCCGCGCATCATGCACGCGCCCGTCTTCCAGATAGCGCTGGAACATGCGGTCATGATTGCCTTTCAGCACCGTCCAGTCACGCCCCGCCGCCTGCCCCTGCATCAGCGTCTCGATCACGGCGCGGCTGCCCGGCCCACGGTCCACCAGATCACCAAGGCTGATCATCGGCGCCCCGGCGCCACCATCCGCCGCGATGCGGTCAAGCGCGGTGTCCAGCATCGCGATCTCGCCATGAATGTCACCGATCACGTAAAGCGGGCTGGTCATCGCATCGCCTTTCCCCAGGGTCCTGCGCATAGCCTTATCCGATATGGAAGGGGGCCGGAAGGCACCCAGCTTTGCAGAATGCCGGGTTTGGGGCATGATGTCCCCGTGACCCGCCGCAAGAAACGGGCACCCGTAACCAGTTCCTGGAAACACCAAGGATGCGGCCCTGCGTCCCGTTCCGTGAATGCAGGACAGTCCGCATCCCCGTCCGCTGCGACGGATAACGGAAAGGACAAGGATATGAGGGGAATCGCTTTCTACTTTCTCTGTGCCGCCATTCTGGCGGTTCTGATCGGCATGAGCTGGGGAATCCAGATGTCGGCCGCAGGCGATCACAAGCTGGCAGGTGCGCATGCGCATCTGAACCTTGTGGGCTGGGTGACGCTGTCGATCTTCGCTTTCTACTATCACCTGGTGCCGGACGCGCAGGCAGGGTTGCTGCCGAAGCTGCATCTGGCCTGCGCCATCGGCGGGCTGGTGTTGCTGGTGCCCGGTATCGTCATGGCGATCAGGGGGCAGGACATGACGCTGGCCAAGGCGGGATCGGTACTGACCCTTGCCTCGATGGCGCTGTTCCTGCTGGTGGTCCTGAGGCAAGGCATGCAAAAGCCGCAGACCGCATGAGGCCCTGACGAAAAACGCCGCCCCCAAGGGGGCGGCGTTTGCGTCATTCAAGGGGAAGCGTGATCAGTTCACGTCGAATTCCAGCGGCTTGACCTGCTGGAAAAGGCCGGTGTCCTGCAGTGTCTTGCAGACGGCTTCGTTCACGGCTTCGTCGACATAGAGGATTGCAATCGCCTCGCCACCCGCAGCCGCACGGCCAAGGGTGAAGTTCGCGATGTTCACGCCAGCCTTGCCCATCGTCATGCCAAGGGTACCGATGATGCCCGGAACGTCCTCGTTCGTGGTGTAGAGCATATGCGCCCCCACCTCGGCGTCGATGTTGATGCCCTTGATCTGGATGAAGCGCGGCTTGCCATCGCTGAAGACGGTGCCCGCGATGGAACGTTCGCGCTTTTCGGTCACCACGGTCACCTTGACGTATCCGTCAAATGCGCCCGACTTGTCCTGGTTGGTGGTCGAGATCTTGATGCCGCGTTCCTTGGCGATCACTGGCGCGCTGACCATGTTCACGTCGGGGTTCGCCCGCTTCATGATACCCGCCACCACCGCGGAATTCAGCGCGGCCAGGTTCATCTCGGCCACGACACCATCATAAAGGATGTTGATCGCCTTGATCGGCTCGTCCGTCATCTGGCCAATGAAGCTGCCCAGATGGCCCGCCAACTTGACCCAGGGCCCCATGATCTTGGCCTCTTCGGCGGTGACGGACGGCATGTTGAGCGCGTTGGTCACGGCGCCGGTCAGCAGGTAATCCGACATCTGTTCGGCCACCTGAAGGGCCACGTTTTCCTGCGCCTCGGTGGTGGAGGCACCAAGATGCGGGGTGCAGACCACGTTGGGCAGACCGAACAGCGGGTTCTCGGTCGCGGGTTCCTCGGCGAAAACGTCGAAGGCCGCACCTGCCACATGGCCCGACTTCAGCAGATCGGCCAGCGCCGCCTCGTCGACCAGACCGCCGCGCGCGCAGTTGATGATCCGCACGCCGGGCTTGGTCTTTTCCAGGTTCTCGCGGCTCAGGATGTTGCGGGTCGCATCGGTCAGCGGCACATGCAGCGTGATGAAGTCGGCGCGGCGCAGCAGCTCTTCCAGCTCGACCTTTTCCACGTGCATCTTCGATGCCTTCTCGTCCGAGAGATAGGGATCATAGGCGATGACCTTCATCTGCAGGCCGCGCGCACGGTCGCAGACGATGCCGCCGATATTGCCCGCGCCGATCACGCCAAGGGTCTTGCCGGTCAGTTCGACCCCCATGAATTTCGACTTTTCCCACTTGCCCGCATGGGTCGAGGCAGAGGCCTCGGGGATCTGGCGCGCCACGGCGAACATCATCGCGATGGCATGTTCGGCGGTGGTGATCATGTTGCCGAAAGGCGTGTTCATGACGATCACGCCCTTCTTGCTGGCGGCTTCCTTGTCGACGTTGTCGACACCGATCCCGGCGCGACCCACGACCTTGAGGTTGGTCGCGGCCTCAAGCACCTTCTCGGTCACCTTTGTGGCCGAACGGATCGCCAGACCATCGTAATTGCCGATGATTTCCAGCAGCTTGTCCTTGTCCTTGCCAAGCTTGGGCTGGAAATCGACGTCGATCCCGCGGTCGCGGAAGATCTGCACGGCGGCATCGGACAATTCGTCGGAGATGAGAACTTTGGGGGCCATGTCAGTGGTCCTTTGATATGAAATGAAAGGTGCGGGGCGCGCATCAGCGCGCACCCCGGAAAGATCAGGGATCAGCGGATCAGGCGGCTTCGGCCTGGGCTGCGATCTCGGCCTCGAAGGCCCATTCCAGCCAGGGCAGCACGGCCTGCACATCGGCGGTTTCCACCGTGCCGCCGCACCAGATCCGCAGACCGGCAGGCGCGTCGCGATAGGCGCCGATATCCAGGGCGACACCTTCGGATTCCAGACGCTTGGCGACAGCCTTGGCAAAGGCGGCACCATCCTTGATGCGGTCATCGGTGAACTTGAGGCAGACCGATGTGTTGGACCGCGTCGCGGGATCAACCGCAAGGTTCGCGATCCAGGGGCGGGTTTCGCAGAAATCCCAGATTGCGCCGGCGTTCGCATCAGCGCGCGCCATCAGCCCCTTGAACCCGCCAACCGAGCGCGCCCAGTCAAGTGCGACAAGGTAATCCTCGACCGCCAGCATGGAGGGGGTGTTGATCGTCTCGCCGACAAAGATGCCTTCGTTCAGCTTGCCCTTGGAGGTCAGGCGGAAGATCTTGGGCAGGGGCCATGCGGGGGTATAGCTTTCCAGACGGGCGACGGCGCGGGGGCTGAGGACCAGCATGCCATGCGCGGCTTCGCCGCCCAGCACCTTCTGCCAGCTGAAGGTGGTCACATCCAGCTTGTCCCAGGGCAGGTCCTGCGCGAAAGCGGCCGAGGTGGCATCACACATCGTAAGGCCCTTGCGGTCCGCCGGGATCGCATCGCCGTTGGGCATGCGCACACCGGATGTGGTGCCGTTCCAGGTGAAGCACACGTCGCGGTCGTAATCGAGCGACGCCATGTCCACGATCTCGCCGTATGCGGCCTCGTGCACACGCGCGTCGATCTTGAGCTGCTTGACCGCGTCAGTGACCCAGCCTGCACCAAAGCTTTCCCAGGCCACCATTTCGGCAGGGCGTTCGCCCAGCATGGTCCACATCGCCATCTCGAAGGCACCGGTATCCGATGCGGGCACGATCCCGATGCGATAGTCGGCCGGAATGCCCAGGATCTCGCGCGTGCCCTCGATGGCCGCTTTCAGCTTGGCCTTGCCGACGCCCGCGCGGTGGCTGCGGCCCAGGGGCGCATCCGACAGCAGATCAAGGGAAAATGTGGGGATCTTGGCACAGGGGCCAGAGGAGAACCGCGGATTGGCCGGCCGCGATGCCGGTTTCGTCGTCGTCATTGATGCTATCCTTCCAGATAAGCGCCCCCCGTTGGGGAGGGGTGTCCCACCGCCGGAAATAGAAGGGTTCAGGCGCTTTCACAACTGGGAAAATGGCGCTATAGCGCCGCATCCCGCGCAATTTGCGACATCACCATCCACGATCGGAAACACGCCCATGTTCATTGCCACGGTTCTCGCCAATCCCGCCACGCGCAACCTGGAAGGGGCTTTTCTGGACAGTCTGCGCAATGCATGGGGTGGCGGCGACGTGATCTGGCTTGATCCCGATGCGGCGGCAGAGTTCGCCTTGCCCGCCATCCCCGAGAACCGTTGGCAGGTCTGGACGGACCTGCAGGACATGGGGCTGGACCTTGTAGTGCAGCCCGTCGCGGGGCGGCGCAAGCGGATGCTTCTGGCCGACATGGACAGCACGATGATCCAGCAGGAATGCATCGACGAACTGGCCGACATGGCGGGTGTCGGCGCGCATGTAGCGGATATCACCGCACGCGCCATGAATGGCGAGCTGGATTTCGAAGCGGCGCTGCTGGAACGTGTCGCGCTGCTGCGGGGCCTGGATGAGGGTGTGATCGCGCAGGTGCTGGCCGAACGGATCACCTTCATGCCGGGTGGGGCCGCGCTGCTTGCGACGATGAAGGCCAATGGCGGTCACGCGGCCCTTGTATCGGGCGGCTTCACCGCCTTTACAGCGCGCGTGGCCGAGGTGCTGGGCTTTGACGAACATCGCGCCAATACCCTGCTGGTCGCGGATGGCAGGCTGGTCGGCGACGTCGCCCGCCCGATCCTTGGGCGGCAAGCCAAGATCGAGGCGCTGGAGCAGATCAGCGCGCGGCTGGGCATCGCGGAAACCGACGTGATCGCCGTGGGCGACGGCGCCAATGACCTTGGCATGCTTGGGCGCGCGGGCACTGGCGTCGCATTGCATGCCAAGCCCAGCGTCGCCGCCCAGTGCGACGTGCGGATCAACCACGGCGACCTGACAGCCCTGCTGTTCATCCAGGGCTATGCACGGTCGGATTTCGTCACCGCCTGAGGGACGCGCAAGCCTGCTCAGGCGAAGGCGGCACCGGGCCGGATCGTGCCTGTCTCGATCCCCCGCCGGTTCAGGATCGGCGCGTTCAGAAACTGGCGCGTCGCAGGATGACCGGCATCCAGCACCCCAAGGCGCACAAGGAGCGCTGCGATCGCACATTCCGCCCCGCGGGTGGTGCCATCCGTGATCTTGAGCGCCACGCCCAGTTTGCGTTCCGGTATGATCGCGATGAAAAACGCCTCGGCCCCGGTCTTGAGCGCAACACGCCCGTTCATCGCGCGCATCAGCAGGGTGCAGGCGCGGCCTTCACCGGCAACCAGCTCGGGAAAGGTCACCATGGCCTGCACAAGGCGCGCCGCCGCCCCTTGCTGCGTGGACGCACCTTCATGCGCGGCGGCAAAGAACGCCATCGCCCGCGCCATGCCATGCAGGGACGTGGCGAAATTCGGGGCGGAACAGCCGTCGATGCCGTAGCCGGGGCTTGCCTCTGCGGTGACCTCTTCGAAAGCCTCGAGGCAGGCGCGCTGCACCGGGTGATCGGGATCGACATACTCGGCCCCGCCGCCCAGATGGCGTTTCAGGGTCAGAAAGCCCGCATGTTTGCCTGAACAATTGTTGTGGATCTGGCAAGGCCTCTGACCCGCGCGGATCAGCGCGTCGCGCGCCGGCAGATCGGCGGGTTCCTGCGGTCCGCAGCGGAAATCATCGACATTGCAGCCGATATGATCCAGCCAGCCACGGACCCGGTCCGTATGGATCGCCGCCCCCTGATGGCTGGCGCAGGCCAGGGCCAGGTGTTCGGGCCACAACCGCGCGGCATCCGCCGCACCGCTGGTGATCAGCGGCAGGGCCTGCAGCATTTTCGAGGACGAGCGCGGCATGACCACCGCCTTCGGATCACCCCAGGCCTCGACGATCCCGCCCGAGGCATCGCAGATCACGGCATGCCCGTGGTGGATGCTTTCCAGGAAGGGGCCGCGCCATATCTCGGCCATGGGAACGGGGGGTGTCATCAATTGCTCCTTTGTAAACTCTGCGCGATCCTTGGGGATGTCTGTGCGATTTTCCGCCAACAGCACTTTCGCATGTGGCAGCTTTCAGGCTATTGTTGCAAGGTCGAGAAGGACATGGGTCAAGCGCGAATGCCGAAAACGGCGGGTCTGACCCATTGCGGAATTGAGGCACGTACGGCTTGGAGGCTGGACAGATGACATCAAGACTGGCGCGCGGTTGGATCTGCGCAAGTGTCGGGGCAATGATGGCCCTCGCAGCGACCGGAGCATGGGCGCAACAAACAAGCACCAACCAGGTCGCAGCCAAGACGGATTGGAGCGTTTTCGAAGACGCCGATCCCAAGGAATGCTGGGCGGTATCTTCACCCAAGGAAACGGTGAACACGCGCGACGGGCGTGTCGTGGCCGTGCAGCGCGGTGAAATCCTGCTGATGACCTTCTACCGTCCCGCGGCCGGTGTCAGCGGTCAGGTGACCTTCACGGGCGGCTATCCGTTCGCTTCGGGCTCGACCGTGAACCTGAACATCAACGACACCCAGTTCGAACTTTTCACCGAAGGGGAATGGGCCTGGCCCGCCTCGGCCGAGGATGATGCCAAGATCATCACCGCGATGAAGGGGGGCTCTTCCGCCATTCTCACCGCGCGCTCGTCGCGCGGCACGGTGACCAAGGACACGTTTTCCCTGCTGGGCTACACGGCCGCCACCGAAGAGGCCGCGCGCCGCTGCCAGTAACGGGCGCACCTGACCAGACCAGGGCAGCCCCATGCGGGCTGCCTTTTCACGTTTGAAACTTGGCTTTGGATTCGCCGCGCGAATCCTGTATGACCCCGCTCTGTTTCCAAGGATGCAAAGCCGATGACCGCCACCGCCCCGATCACCCAGGATGTAATGACCATCCCGCGCAAGCTGCCCGAGGGTCCCGTCAATCTTGTCGGACTGACCCGTGACGCGATGCGCGCGGCGCTGATCGCCCATGGCACACCGGAAAAGCAGGCCAAGATGCGCGTGGGCCAGATCTGGCAATGGATCTACCAGAAGGGCGTGCGGGATTTCGACCAGATGACCAACCTGGCCAAACCTTACCGGCAGGAGCTGGCCGAGAACTTTTGCATCGAGGTGCCCGAGGTCGTGACCCGCCAGCTGTCCGAGGATGGCACCCGGAAATACCTGGTCCGCATCGCCGGTGGGCATGAGGTCGAGGTGGTCTACATCCCCGAGGAAGGGCGCGGCACGCTGTGCATCTCGTCCCAGGTAGGGTGCACGCTGACCTGTTCCTTCTGCCACACCGGCACCCAGAAGCTGGTGCGCAACCTGACCGCCGCCGAGATCATCGGCCAGGTCATGGTCGCGCGCGACGATCTGGGCGAATGGCCCGCACCGGGGCGCAACCCCAAGGACGAAACACGGCTGTTGTCCAACATCGTGCTGATGGGCATGGGCGAGCCGCTGTACAATTTCGACAATGTGCGCGACGCGATGAAGATCGCGATGGATCCCGAGGGCATCAGCCTCAGCCGTCGCCGCATCACCCTGTCCACATCGGGCGTGGTGCCGGAAATCGCGCGCACGGCGCAGGAAATCGGTTGTCTGCTGGCAGTCAGTTTTCACGCCACCACAGACGAGACCCGTGACAAGCTGGTGCCGATCAACAAGCGCTGGAACATCGCGGCGCTTCTGGACGCACTGCGCGAATACCCCAAGGTGTCGAACTCCGAGCGGATCACCTTCGAATACGTGATGCTGGCCGGGGTGAATGACACCGACGAGGATGCCCGCCGACTGGTCAAGCTGATCGAGGGGATTCCCGCAAAGATCAACCTGATCCCCTTCAACGAATGGCCCGGCGCGCCTTACAAGCGGTCGTCGAACAACCGCATCCATGCCTTTGCCGACATCATCTACAAGGCCGGGTACGCAAGCCCCATCCGCACCCCCCGCGGCGAAGACATCATGGCCGCCTGCGGACAGTTGAAATCGGCCACGGAACGCGCGCGCAAGACACGCGCCCAGATCGAAGCCGAGGCCGGGTTGCGCTGAAGCACAAGTATTGCGGACGCTGCTGCGCCAATCCGCCAATGCTGCCTTAATTGTTTCGCTCTGCCACGCAATCGCCCTGATCCGGTAGAATTCGCGCCAAAGTTTTTGAACAGACTGTTTCCTGTAAAGGTTTTTTAACAGGAGTTCAAAAATGTCCGTCATCCAAGCCAGCGACGCCTTCATGGCCGCGCAAGTCCTTGACCTTGTGCTGAGCGAGCGCCGCAAGGCGTTGTCGCCGCGCGAATGGAAACACCGTCTTGCCGGTTACGGCTACAACCTGATGCAATCTGACGAAGGCGTGGTTGTCACCAGCATTCGCACAGGCACACAGGTCTGCGCCGTTCCGGGTGAAATGTCGGTCTGACGGCAACACACACCCGCACGGCGGGACCTGTCGTGCAATGACGCGTCGTCGCGACTATTCGCTGATCCGCGCCACGACAAGCGGATCCTGCTGATCGTTTGCGAACAGCAAAAGCGCACCGGACGGGTCAATGTCGAACCGGCTGATTCTCTGCAAGTCGGCGAGAAACTGTTGTTCCTGCGCCATCAGATCCAGGGCACAAGCCATCCGCGTGGATGCGGCAGGCCCGATGCTCAGGCCTTCGCCGCTCAGCTCGAATGCGGCATTGTAGCGATTGCACCCGCTTCGCCCGGCCAGACGCCGCGTCACCGCATCGAATTCCAGCGTGACCTCGGCGTTTTCCACAAGTCCGGCACCGCCGATTTCCTGAACGATCCATTCCACACCGGCCAGCAAATCCATGGATTCGCCGCCGCAGCCGTCCAGGGTTCGGTCCTGCATGGTCACACTCACGGTCTGGGGAAAGGGTGTCCCCGACATCAGGTCATGGCAGATCGTTTCGGACAGACGCACCACCATGCCCTGCCCCGCCATGTCAAAGACGAAATCAGCCCCGGCCAGCGCCGCCCGCGGCAGCTTGGCGCGCAAGGGCGTCTGCCCGATATTCGGTATCAACTCGACCATGCCGCCCACAATCGTCAGCGACCAGAACGGCTCGGTCCCGCGGGCGCGATAGGGCTGTTCGGGTTCCGGCGGAACGGCCACGCATTCCGGCAGAACCTCGCCCTTCAGGGATACAAGCGCGGTATCACCTTTCGACCAGTAATAGGTGTCCGGGTCCGCCGGATCATCGAACTTTGCCCCCGATGCGGCGATAACCTGTGACAGGACCAGCCGGTCGGTATCGGTTTCCAGCACGGCGCGATCCTCGAAGAACCCGACCTTCAGCCGCGTGTCACCGCAGCGCAAGGTGCTGGCAAAGCCCATCGGCTGATACCGGTTCATGACCACATCGCCCAGCGCGACCGGGGCCGACCCTGCGGCGACCACGATGGCATCGCTGACCCACAGGGGTTGCCCATCCAGAACCACGGCCGCACGAATCGTCGCACTGACACCGTCTGGCAGGGTCATGGAAAACGGGATCGGGACCTGCTGCCCACCGGACTGAAACCGCGTCTCGGCCAACGGGGTATCCTGCAACCCCCTGGCTTCGATCACGATATCGACGCCGGCAGGCAATGCGTCGCGGGTAAGATAGGTCAAGGCACCGTCAAGACTGCGGGCCTCGGCCGCGCCGACCATCAAGCAGGTCGCCAAAACAGAGATACTGAAAACGCGCATCACCCCGGCTCCTTTCGAAGACCTGTCATTCAGGTGGCAGTATAGATGAGCGTCTTGCGCTCTCAATCCCCTCGCGTCGGAAGCACCGATCTTGCTGGTCAGCGCCCCGGAATGGCCGCGCGCTTTTCACCGGCACCTTCCCAGTTCGCCATGGCGGCAATGGCCTCGTCGGCGGTCTCGACATACTGAAAGAGGGACAGGTCCTCGGCCGAGATCGTGCCGGCCTCTGCCAAGGCGTCCCAGTTGATGATGCGTTGCCAGAATGCCTTGCCGAACAGCAGGAATGGCACGCGCTTCATGCGGCCGGTCTGGATCAGCGTAAGGCTTTCGAACATCTCGTCCAGCGTGCCGAAACCGCCCGGAAAGACACAGACCGCGTTGGCGCGCATCAGGAAATGCATCTTGCGGATCGCGAAATAGTGGAAGTTGAAGCAAAGGTCGGGTGTGACGTATTCGTTGGGCGCCTGTTCATGCGGCAAGACGATGTTCAGGCCGATCGAAATGCCGCCCGCCTCGCGCGCGCCGCGATTGCCCGCCTCCATCACACCGGGTCCGCCCCCGGTGGTGATGATGTTGCGGTGCCCCCCGGACTCCAGCGATGCCTGTGTCACAAGATAGGAAAAACGGCGCGCCTCTTCATAGTAGCGAGACAAATCCGCAAGGTTCCTGTTCGACGCAGCCGCCGCCTTGTCCGGGGCCGGGATCCTTGCACCGCCGAACAGGACCACGGTGCTTTCGACCCCGTATTCATCCAGCAGCATCTGCGGTTTCAGTAGCTCAAGCTGCAGCCGGACCGGGCGCAGTTCGTCCCGGCACAGGAATTCATTATCCGCAAAAGCCAACCGATAGGCCGGCGAACGCGTCTGTTCGGTCTCGGGCACGCCATGGGCTGTCTTGATATCCGTATGCGCGTCACGAAACGGGCTGCTGCGGTCTTCTTTCATCGGGGTCGCTTTCCTGAAGGGCCTGTCGCCGGGGTATCAAAGCCGGGGCCGCAAGACCAGTGACGTTGGAGTGAGCCCCCCCCCGACATCCGCCACGCCGTTGCGATTGCGCGTAAGGGCGCTTGGCCTTATAGGCGTCCGAAACCCTTTTCACAGCACGGAGACGCAGACATGTCGAACGCCGCCCTGGAAACAGCCATCGAAGCCGCCTGGGACGCCCGCGACGGCATCACCCCCGCCACCAAGGGCGAGGCGCGTGATGCGATCGAAGCAACGCTGGATGCGCTGGACAGCGGCAAGCTGCGCGTGGCCGAACGCCAGGCGGATGGCCAGTGGCATGTGAACCAGTGGGCCAAGAAAGCCGTGCTTCTGGGTTTCCGCATCAAGGACATGGAAGTGCATGATGGCGGCCCGCAGTCCGGCGGCTGGTGGGACAAGGTAGACAGCAAGTTCAAGGGCTGGCAGCCTGCCGACTGGAAATCCGCGGGCTTCCGCGCCGTTCCGAACTGCGTCGTGCGCCGCTCTGCCTATATCGCGCCGGGCGTGGTGCTGATGCCGTCCTTCGTCAACCTGGGCGCCTATGTCGACAGCGGCACCATGGTCGACACATGGGCCACGGTGGGCAGCTGCGCACAGATCGGCAAGAACGTGCACCTGTCGGGTGGCGTGGGCATCGGCGGCGTGCTGGAACCGATGCAGGCGGGCCCCACGATCATCGAGGACAACTGCTTTATCGGCGCGCGTTCGGAAGTGGTCGAAGGCTGCATCGTGCGCGAAGGTTCGGTGCTGGGCATGGGCGTCTTCATCGGCAAATCCACCAAGATCGTGGACCGCGAGACCGGCGAAGTCATGTATGGCGAAGTTCCCGCCGGTTCCGTCGTTGTTGCAGGTTCGATGCCCTCGAAGAACGGGATCAACCTCTACTGTGCCGTGATCGTCAAGAAGGTGGACGCGCAGACCCGCTCGAAAACCTCCATCAACGAGCTGTTGCGTGACTGATCAGCCCGAAAAGCCCAAGAAGAAACCCTCGCGCCAGCAGGTCTATACCCTGCTGGTCGAGGTGGGCCGCAAGGAAGGCGACGGGCTGCCGCCCAAGTCCACCGGCGCGGCGCTGATGATCTATGCCTCCGGCGTGGATGAGGCCGAAGCCGTGCGCGAGACCGTGGCGATCCTGAAGCAGGCCGACATGGCCCCGCTTGACGTGACCGGCTATGGCACGCTTGAGGAACGGCTTGCCGACGGCCAGGAGATCGACGAGGACGAGCGCGCCCTGATGGCCCGCGCCCTCGAGGAAAACGCCGTCATCGTCGCGCAGATGACCCCTTTCGACGACTGAAAGGTCCGGGCGATGCCTAGGCTGCCCGTCGATCGGCCAGCGTGATCGCCTCGTAGGCGCGCAGAACCGGATAGGCCGAGGCGGCATGATCCGGCAGCCGCGATCGTTCGATCCCCGCCAGCAGGCTGGCCGCCAGACGCGCGGGATTGCGCCTGATCCGTCCGATGAAAAGGCTTTCCACCGGCGTGCCGGCGGCAAGGATCGCCTCGTGCCCCGGCAACAGGACCTGCCCATAGGTTGCGGTCGGGCCGGTCACGCAGAAATGCGCGGCCGTTCCGTTGACCAGATGCCGTGCGGGCACAAGCACGAATTCCTGATCGAAAAGATACTCGACATCCGATCCACCGATCACCAACCGCTGTTCCGGGGCGACGACGATATCCTGCTGCAGGCCAAAATAGGGCGCGCGCAAGCGGACAGGCCGGAACAATCCGCGTGCGGGCACCGTGCGGCGCAGCACGTGCAGCACGGGCTGTGTATCCCCATCCGCCAGCCGCATGACATCGCCACGCTTGATCTGACCCAGCGGCTTGTAGCCATGCGGCGTGCACAGGGGCACGCGCGCATCCAGCGTCGGCACGGGGCCGACCGGTTCGATCCGGGTCGAGACCGCGAAGAATGTCACATCGGGATCCATGCAGCGCATGGCGGGTGTCATCGTGACCGACTGGACATCGCTCAGCAACAAGGGGGGTGGATCACGCAGTTCCGTCATGAACTGCCCCGGCGCGTTCGGCTTTTCCACGACAAGCCGCCCCCAGCGGGCAGGCGCATCCCACGAGTAGCTGATGCGCAGCGTTTCATGCCCCCCGATGGCATCATGGGTGACGACGCAGTGACAGGCATCGTTGCCCTGAAAGACGACCAGGGCGATACTGCCGCCGGGCAAGGCCCGCAGCGACAGCCCACGCCGCCAGGGATGGGCCTGATCCCATTCCAGAAGTGTCTGGGGCCGACCGTCGGGCGCAAGGCGCGCCTCCATCAGCAGCGTCCCCCGCGTCAGAAGCGCCATCGGATCGTCACGCTGCAGGGCCGTATCGGACCGGCCTGCGTCACAACCAAGACCGGAACAGGAAAACCGGGGATCGGCATGATCCGCTATCGCAATCCATGCCATGTCAGGCCACCCGCCTTTCGGCCTGCAGCAAACGCGCCTCGTAGCAGCGCAACATGCGGCGGGCAGCCGGGCTGTAGCCTTGCCCCGTCACCGGATCAAGTTCCGGGAACAGCGCCGTGATCTCGCCGATGACTTCGGCCTCGAAAGACCGCGTGATCTGGGGGCCCGGCAGGAAGCTTTCGGTCTCGAGCCCCTCCGAGAACACCACCTGGTGCCGGTCGAACAGGATATGCACATAGTCGACCATGCCACCTTCGATCCGGCGCACGCTGCGGTCGTTGACCAGGTCGCGCGCCGCGACCAGAACCTCGCGCTCGCCGAACAGCACCTCGGCCAGGCTGTCACGGATCAGAACGCGGTGCAGCGGCGAAAGCATCAGGCTGCGATGCTCGCCAAATGTATTGGCCGCGATGAAGATCGGGGCAAAGTCCGCACGCGCTTCGACCCGACGCTGGCCGATCCAGCGCAGCGGTTGCGGGCCGTCATCCTTGGTCAGGACCAGATCGCCCGGCGTCAGGGTTTCGACAGGCACCTCGCCTTGCGAGGTCAGCACCATCGTGCCCGCCACGAAACAGGGAACGGAATCGACGATGACGAAACCCGTATCGGTCTGCCCGGTGCTGCTGGCCACCGTATAGGTGAAATTCGCCACCTCGACATTGCCATCGCCGACGACTGTCAGCGTACCGTCGGCATTCACCGTGACCTGCTGCCCCGTACCAAGGGTCAGGACCGTGCCGGCCACGACGGGTTGGCCGTTGATATGGGTGATGGTCAGCACCCCGCCCGTGGCGTTCACATCATTGCCGAGAACGTCGATCACGGCGGTGCCGTTGGGATAGATCTCGGCCATGTCGGTCTGGGCGACCAGAACCGTCTGAACCGAATTGCCCGCGATCAGCACATTGGTGTCGTATTGGGAATCAAGCACATCCGCGATGCCGATCCGGATCGAATTGACCTGATCGGGGTTGACCACCATCGTCAGGGTCATGGTGACGGTGAAGCCGTCCATCTCGGTGTTGTAGGGGCTGCCCACGTTCGAGATGAACAGGTTCTGGTTGCTGCCCGCATTCAGGTTGTTGGGATCGACATCCCCGTCACCCACCGCAAGATCCACCTGCTGGCCGTTGACCCAGACACCGAAGAAATCCTGATAGGCGCCGTTGGCGAATTCCGGGTATTCCTCGGACGAAAAGACGAATTGCATCGTCATCACGTTGCCGGTGGGGATGAAATCCACGTCCAGCCAGGCCGCATCAAAGGTGCTGGTGCCGGCGGCCGCGTTGAACTGCGCGTTGTTGTTCACGCCCGATGTGTCGGTTGTTCTGGACGCGCTCAGGTTGGCCTGTGTCGGGTTGGCATTGGTGCCACCGGCCGTGTTGGTGAAATCCGTCGCCCGTCCGGTTGACAGGATCACGCCCGTATCGCTGGGGGTCACGAAAGGCGATACACTGTCACCGTTGCTGTAGATGCCCGAAGACCGCGCGTCGCCGGTGTAGCTTGCGCTGACCACGGTGACACCATCGCCGAATATCTCGTTGGCCATCTGCACTGCAGAGGCGTTCGTGTTCACCGGCAACCTGGATGCTGCAACCATTTAAATCCTGCCCCATTTGGCCTGAGACAGGACAGCACAAGATCGGCGACACACGAGTCGCGCACCATATGCCGGCCGGAGCCTGCACATTCCTTGATCTGGACCACGTTGGATCCTGCTGCTTATGACCTGCCTCGGGTCTTATTCATTAAGGCGGAGTTAACACTTTCGTATCGGTAGTGTTAACACTGTTGCGGCAAAGCAGAGGCTATCGCCATGAAATTGCGCTTTTTTCGACACATTCGCACAATCTCGGATTGTTTGCCGTCGCGGAAAAAGCAGTCTATCGATGCATAGCCCCAGAAAAGGACGCCGCCCATGGCCCAGACACACAGCAATGCGCCCACCCCGGTCGATCCCGCCGATCTGACCGTGCAACTGATCCGCTGCCCCTCGGTCACACCCGAAGAAGGCGGTGCGCTGGTGCTGTTGCAATCGCTGCTGGAAGGCGCGGGCTTTGCCTGCACAAGGGTTGATCGGGGCGCGGTGTCGAACCTGTTTGCCCGCTGGGGTGCCAAGGGGCATCCCCATACATTCGGCTTCAACGGGCATACCGATGTGGTGCCGGTCGGCGATGAGGCCGCGTGGACCGTGCCGCCCTTCGGCGGGGTGATCAAGGACGGCCAGATCTGGGGACGCGGCGCGACCGACATGAAATCGGGCGTGGCCGCCTTTGCTGCCGCCGCGATTGATTTCGTGCGCCAGACCCCGCCGGATGGCGCGGTCGTCCTGACCATCACCGGGGATGAGGAAGGCGATGCCGTGGACGGCACCACCGCGCTGCTGGACTGGATGCGCGACAACGGCGAAGCGATGAGCGTCTGTCTGGTTGGCGAGCCCACCTGCCCCGAGCGCATGGGCGAGATGATCAAGATCGGGCGGCGCGGATCGCTGACCGCGTTTTTCACGGTGACGGGCGTGCAGGGCCATTCGGCCTATCCGCACCGGGCAAGGAACCCGCTGCCCGCGATGGCGCGGCTGATGGACAGGCTGTCCAGCCACGAACTGGACCAGGGCAACGACCATTTCGACCCCTCGACCTTGGCCGTGGTGACCATCGATACGGGCAACCCTGCCACCAACGTGATTCCCGCCCAGTGCCGCGCCAGCGTCAACATCCGCTTCAATGACATCCATTCGGGCGCCAGCCTGACCGACTGGCTGCGCGCCGAGGCAGACAAGGTGGCCGATGAATTCGGCGTGCAGGTGGCCATGACCATTAAGATTTCCGGCGAAAGCTTTCTGACACCGCCCGGCGCGCTATCGGACATGGTCGGCGCTGCGGTGCAGGCGGAAACCAACGTGGTGCCGGTCCTGTCCACCTCGGGCGGGACCTCGGACGCGAGATTCGTCAAGGATCACTGCCCAGTGGTCGAATTCGGCCTTGTCGGCCGCACGATGCACCAGGTCGATGAACGGGTCGAAATCGCCCATATCCACCAGCTCAAGTCGATCTACACCCGCATCCTGCGCAGCTATTTCGGTTAGGCCGCGCGGTTCAGGACGCCGGGCATGGGCACCGATTCCCCCATGACGGCACCCTGCACCTGTGATAACCGGAGCGCATGAGCCAGCTTCCCACAAAGACCGAGATCCTGAACTGGATCGCGGATCATCCGACCCTCACCGCGAAACGCGATATCGCCAAGGCCTTCGGGATCAAGGGCGCGGCGCGGATCGATCTGAAGCGTATCCTCAAGGAACTTGAGGATGAGGGTCACCTTGAGAAGCGCAAGAAAACATATCGCGACCCGGATCGCCTTCCGCCCGTCAGCATCGTGCAGGTCGGCCCGCCCAATGCCGAAGGCGACATGACCGCCCGCCCGCTGGAATGGACTGGCGAAGGCCCCGAGCCGCGCATCCTGATGATCGCGCGCGCCACCGACCCGGCGCTCGGCGAAGGCGACCGCATCCTCGCCCGTCTGACCGAAGTACGCGGTCAGACCCATCATTACGAAGGCCGGCTGATCCGCCGCATCGGCACCAACCCGGCCCGCGTTCTGGGCGTGTTCCGCAAGACATCCGAGGGCGGTCGCATCCTGCCCATCGACAAGGGTGACGGCAAGGAATGGCAAGTGCCCGAAGGCGCCACCGGCGGCGCGAAGGATGGTGAACTGGTCGAGGCGGAACAGGCCGGACCCAAGGCCCGGATGGGCCTGCCGCGCGCACGGATCATCAACCGGCTGGGCGATCCATCGGCGCCCAAGGCAGTATCCCTGATCGCCATTCACCAGCATGGCATCCCCGACGATTTCCCCGACGAGGTAATGGCCGAGGCGGACAGCATGAAGCCCGCGGGCCTGTCGGGCCGCGAGGACATGCGCGACATGCCCCTGATCACCATCGATCCCTGGGATGCGCGCGACCATGACGATGCCTGCTGGGCCCATGCCGACGACGATCCCGCCAATGCCGGCGGTCATGTGATCTGGGTCGCCATCGCCGACGTGGCGCATTACGTGCTTCCCGGATCGGCACTGGACATCGAGGCGCGCAAGCGCGGCAATTCCAGCTATTTCCCGGACCGCGTGGTGCCGATGCTGCCGGACCGGCTGTCGGGCGATCTGTGCTCGTTGCACGAAGGTGTGCCGCGCGCCTGCATCGCGCTGCGCATGCAGGTGGACGCCGAGGGGCAGAAGATCGGCCATCGTTTCGTGCGTGGGCTGATGCGCTCTGTCGCGTCACTGAATTACCGCGAGGTGCAGGAAGCCCGTGACGGTGCGCCGAACGACAAATGTGCCCCCCTGATGGACCTGGTCATCAACCCACTTTACGCCGCCTATGACGCGCTGGTGAAAGCGCGCGCGCGCCGCCAACCGCTGGACCTGGACCTGCCCGAACGCAAGGTGATCCTGTCGGACGAGGGCAAGGTGACCTCTGTCAACTTCGCCGAACGCCTGGACGCGCATCGCCTGATCGAGGAATTCATGGTGCTGGCCAATGTCGCCGCCGCCGAAACCCTGATCGCCCGCCGCTCGCCGCTGCTGTTCCGGGTGCACGAGGAACCCAGCCCCGAAAAGCTTGAGGCGCTGCGCGATACGGCAGAGGCAGCCGGTCTGGTGCTGGCCAAGGGCCAAGTTCTGAAGACCGCGCATCTGAACGCGCTCCTGGCGCAGGCCGAAGGCACGGACCACGACGAGCTGATCAACATCTCGACCCTGCGCGCCATGACCCAGGCCTATTACAGCCCCTCGAACTTCGGCCATTTCGGTCTGGCCTTGCAGGCCTATGCGCATTTCACCTCGCCGATCCGGCGCTATTCGGACCTGGTGGTGCACCGGGCACTGATCTCGGCGCACAAATGGGGCGATGACGGGCTGAGCCATCAGGAAATCGACCGTCTTGAGGCGACCGCCCAGCATATCAGCGAGACCGAGCGCCGCTCGATGATGGCGGAACGCGACACCAACGACCGCTATCTGGCAGCTTTCCTGTCGGACCGACTGGGTGCGGAATTCACCGGGCGGATCAGCGGCATCGCCAAGTTCGGGGCCTTCGTGAAGCTGGATGAAACCGGCGCCGACGGGTTGATCCCGATCCGGTCGCTGGGCACCGAGTATTTCCACTTCGACCGCGACAAGGGCACGCTGATGGGATCGCAGACCGGCCTGACCATCGGGCTGGGTCAGCGCGTACGGGTCAAGCTGACCGAAGCGGCCCCCGTCACCGGTGGCATCGCGCTGGAACTGATCAGCATCGAGGGCCGCGACATGCCCAAGGGCCCGCCCGGATCGCGCGGCAAGCCGCCGAAACGCGCGCTGGGGCGCGCCAAGCACAAGGCCGCCAAGCTGAAACGCAAGGCGGATCGCCGCCGCTAGGCGCGCGACGCGCGGCCCCATAGGCGGAACCCTGCGGCACCCGCGCGCGCCACGACAGAACGCTTTTGCAAACACCGCGCTTGCGCTACCATTGCCCAAAATGACCAAGCACAAGCGAGGCCGGGCACATGAGCAAGACATTCCTGATTCCACTGTCAGCGGTGATCCTGATGACCAATGCCGCATGCGCGGGACCGGTTGAACGGTCACTGCGTCCCGAGGCGCGGCCATCGGCCCTGTCGACGGTGCAAAGGGCCTCGGCCCCGGCGACACTGGCGCCTGCCGTCTCGGCCGAGACGCGGGCAGGCTTCGAACGCTGGGCCGCGGGGTTCCGCAGCCGCGCGCAGGCGCAGGGGATCCGCCCGGATGTGGTGCAGCGCGCCTTTACGGGCATCGGCTATGACCCCGCCGTGATCGAGCGGGACCGCAACCAGGCCGAATTCACCCGCCAGATCTGGGACTATCTGGACAGTGCCGCTTCGCCCGTACGGGTCGAAAATGGTCAGGCCGCGCTGCAAAAGCACCGCCGTACCCTGCAGGCGATCGAGGATCGTTTCGGCGTCGAGAAAGAGGTTGTCACCGCCGTCTGGGGGCTGGAAAGCGCCTATGGCGAACGGCGCGGCACGATGGATGTGATCCAGTCGCTGGCGACACTGGCCCATGACGGGCGGCGCGGCGCCTTCTTCGAGGCGCAATTGATCGCGGCGCTTCAGATCATCCAGGCGGGCGATGTGGACCCGCGCAGCATGACCGGCAGCTGGGCCGGCGCGATGGGCCATACCCAGTTCATCCCGACATCCTATCTGGCCTATGCGGTGGATTTCACCGGCGATGGCAAGCGCGACATCTGGTCGGATGATCCCACCGACGCGCTGGCCTCGACGGCTGCATACCTCAAGCGGTTCGGCTGGACCAAGGGGCAGCCATGGGGCGTCGAAGTGCGCCTTCCCGCCGGGTTCAACGCAGGGCTGGCCAAGCGTGACATCAAGCGCGCGCCGTCTGACTGGGCGGCGATGGGTGTGACCGACATGAACGGTCGCGCGGTGCCCAACCATGGCGCAGCCTCGATCCTGCTGCCGGCCGGCACGGCGGGCGCGGCCTTCATGATCTTCGACAATTTCGCGGTGATCGAGCGATACAACAAGGCGGATGCCTATGTGATCGGGGTGGGCCATCTGTCGGACCGGATCAAGGGCGGACCCGAGATCCGGACACCCTGGCCGCGGGGCTATGCGCCCTTGTCCTTCGACGAACGGATGGAGATGCAGCAGCGGTTGCAGGCGCGCGGTTTCGGGATCGAGAAGATCGACGGAATCATCGGCCCCAACACGACCGAGGCGATCCGCGCCTTCCAGCGATCGATCGGCGTGCAACCTGACGGCTTTCCCAGCCAGGACGTGCTGGCCTTGCTGAAGCGCTGATCGCCCCTCGCCCATGGTGGCGGCGGTTGGGTCTTGCGTATTGTCGGAACGGTGAGGAAACAGGCGCGAAACCCCTTGCACGGTGGTGCGGGTGCCGGTGTAGCTTGGTGTCATGCCACGCCAGAACCCACATCGCCCCTTCACACCCGATCCCGTCCAGATGGCGCTGGCGCCCTCTGTGTCGGGCAATGCGATCAACGGGCTGGGCGAGACAGCGGCGCGGCCTGCCCGTGTCGTCTATTGGGCGCCGAACCCTGACGACATTCCCCATGGGGCGATGCAGCGCTGGTTCTATACCGTCGATCCGGATGCCGCCCCCATCGCGGCGGCGCGGGCCGAGCGGCAGGTAATCCTGAACGCGCCGTTGGCCGATCTGGCAGGCCCGCCGGTAGAGCGCCCGCCCGAGGAATGGACCGCGGCCCTGACGCGGTTCGTCGTGGAAGGTATCTGCGAGAAAACCGGCGTGGCCGTGATGGACCAGGCCTGGGTCTATGAGGGCCAGAGCATTGCGCAATCACGGGTGATCGTGCTTGGCGTGCAGCATGATTTCGACGCGATCAGCACCGCCCCCGATGCCGTGGCAGGCGGCGAGGTGATCCGCCAATATGGACGCGCGGCGGGGGCCGCCAAGGCAGTGGCGGGCTGGCTGCGTCAGCAGGGATGGGCGGCAGAGCCGGTGACGGGGCCGATGGCGGGCAAGCTGTTGCTGATCCCGCCCGCGCTGGCCTGCGGCTTCGGCGAACTGGGCAAGCACGGGTCGATCATCGACGCCGAAATGGGATCGTCCTTCCGGCTGTCGGCAGTGCTGACCGACGCGCCCTTTGCCCCGACCCCGCCGGAAAGCCATGGCATCGACGATTTCTGCGCCAGTTGCCGCATCTGCGAGGATGCCTGCCCCCCCATGGCCATCGCGTCCGAAAAGCAGACCGTGCGCGCCGCGCGCAAATGGTACGTGGATTTCGACCGCTGCCTGCCCTTCTTCAACCAGACCAACGGTTGCGCGATCTGCATCGCCGTCTGCCCCTGGTCGCGGCCGGGTGTGGGCCTTAACCTGGCGGCAAAGCTGGCCCGCCGCGCGGCGCGGGTGCAGGGGTCAGCAGCGGACGCAGCAACGCAAGCGGATGCGCCCTGAGCGACAGGCGCATGGCGACGTAATCCTCGACCACCTCCTCGCCCAGAGTCATCTGCGGCAGATGGGCGGCGGGCTCCACGATGCCTTCGCCGTCCATGTCCAACGCGAACAGCGGCAGGGGCGCATCGGCGGTCAGGGCCTTGGCCTCCCACAGCGCCTGACGGCGGGTCAGCCCCAGCCCGGCGAAGGCATCGGCCTCGGCCAGGCGGGCCACCACCGCTGGCGCCAGCCCCGCCCGGCGCCAGACATCGGCGACCGACAGATAGCCATTGCCGCGCGCGGCACAAAGCCATGCGGCATCATCCTCGCGCAGGCCCTTGATCTGGCGGAAGCCCAGACGCAGGGCCAGCCCGCCCAGACCGTCGGGTTCCATCACGTTGTCCCAATAGCTGTTGTTCACGCAGACCGGGCGCACCTGCACACCATGTTCACGCGCATCACGGATGATCTGCGCAGGCGCATAAAAGCCCATGGGCTGCGCGTTCAGAAGTGCACAGGCGAAGATGCCGGGATGGTGGTACTTGAGCCAGGCCGAGGCATAGACCAGAAGCGCGAAACTGGCCGCGTGGCTTTCGGGAAAGCCGTAGCTGCCGAAACCTTCGATCTGGCTGAAGCAGCGTTCGGCGAAGTCCATGTCATAGCCGTTGCGCGCCATGCCGCGCAGAAACCGCGTACGGAATTCCGACACATTGCCATGCTTCTTGAAAGTGGCCAGCGACCGGCGCAGCCGATCCGCCTCATCGGGGGTGAAACCCGCACCGATGATGGCGATCTGCATCGCCTGTTCCTGAAACAGCGGCACGCCCAGCGTCTTGGCCAGCACATCGCCCAAAGCGTCTGACGGAAACTCCATCCTCTCCTCGCCATTGCGGCGACGCAGGTAGGGATGCACCATGTCGCCCTGGATCGGACCGGGGCGCACGATCGCCACCTCGATCACCAGGTCGTAGAAGCAGCGCGGTTTCATCCGCGGCAGAAAGTTCATCTGCGCGCGACTTTCCACCTGGAACACGCCCACGGAATCGGCGCGGCAGAGCATGTCATAGACGCGCGGATCCTCGGGCGGCAGGGTCGCCAGCCGGTGTCGCGTGCCATGATGCTGCGCGATCAGGTCAAAGGCCTTGCGGATACAGGTCAGCATGCCAAGGCTGAGGATATCGACCTTGAGGATGCCCAGCGTGTCGATATCGTCCTTGTCCCAGCAGATCACCGTGCGCCCTTCCATCGCGGCATTCTCGATGGGCACAAGTTCGTCCAGCCGGCCTTCGGTGATGATGAAGCCGCCGACATGCTGGCTGAGGTGGCGGGGAAAGCCCACGATCTCGTGGATCAGGGCCATGGTGCGGGCCAGACGCGGTTCGGTCGGATCAAGGCCGATCTCGCGCAGGCGGGCCTCCTCGGTTCCCGACATGCCGTAGAACCCCCAAAGCTGCGAGCTGAGGGCCGCGACCGTATCCTGCGACAGGCCCATGGCCGCGCCCACCTCGCGGATGGCGCGCTTGCCGCGATAATGGATCACGGTGGCGCAAAGCCCGGCACGGTGGCGGCCGTAGCGATCATAGATGTGCTGGATCACCTCCTCGCGCCGTTCATGTTCGAAATCGACGTCAATGTCTGGCGGCTCGTCCCGCGCCTCGGACACGAAACGCTCGAACACCATCGTGCCGATCTCGGGGGAAACCGAGGTGACGCCAAGGCAGTAACAGACCACGGAATTGGCCGCAGATCCACGCCCCTGGCACAGGATGCCGCGCCCGCGCGCGAAATCGACGATATCATGCACGGTCAGGAAATAGGGCTCGTACTTCAGCTTGGTGATCAGGGTCAGTTCATGTTCCAGCATCCCGCGCACGCGATCCGGCGCGCCTTCGGGATAGCGCCAGTCCAGACCGGCCAGGGCCAAGCGGCGCAAGCGCGCGGCGGCAGTCTCATTGCCCGTCACCTCGGACGGATATTCATAGCGCAATTCGTCCAGCGAGAAGGCCAGGCGCTGCGCCAGCGCGCCGGCCCGGTCCACCGCATCGGCATGCGGGCCGAAAAGGCGGCGCATCTCGGGTTCCCCGCGCAGGCGCTGTTCGCCATTGGCCAGCGCGGCGCGGCCCAGACGGTCCACCGTGGTGCCGGTGCGGATCGCGGTCAGCACATCGGCCATCTGGCGGCGGCGCCCCTCGTGCATCAGGGGCATGGCCGAGGCCATCACGGGAACGCCCAGATCGGCGGCCACCCTTGCCAGATGGTCAAACCGCGCGCGATCCTGCCCGTCATAGCGGGGAGACATCACCAGGTGCATCTGGCTGGCCAAGCGGCGCGTCAGGGCGCGCGCCAGCGGCAACCAGTCGACCGCGCCGCCGTCAGCCGTGATCTTGTGTGGCGGGTGCAGCAGGAAATGCAGCCCCCCGGTCTGCCCCTTGAGATCGGCAAGGCGCAGATCGCACCCCCCCTTGGGCGCGCGGCGGCGGCCCAGCGTCAGCAACCGGCAAAGATGCGCCCAGCCGGTCCGGTTTTCCGGCAGTGCGGTCAGCACCAGCCCCTCAGCCAGATGCAGCGTGGCAGCCGGGATCAGGCGCGGGCAGGTGAAGCGTGGTCCCTGATCATCCGGCGCGCGCGCGGGATCGGGAGGGCCGATCACACCATGAGCCGCCTGATGCGCCTGTCGTTCGGCCACCTGCCGCGCAATCTCACGCGCCGTGGCATGGGCGCGCACGATCCCAGCCACGGAATCGACATCGGCAATGGCGATCGCCGCGATTCCCAGACTGGCGGCACGCTGCATGTACTCCTCGGGGTGCGAGGCCCCGGTGAGAAAGGTAAAATTCGAGGTGATGCACAGCTCTGCAAACATGTCATGGCAGAGTATATTCACGTTTTGTTCTTTTTCGAGTCCCAATTCAGACGTATCGCCTGCGGCACCTGGCCCGCGGATGGATATTTGAGGCAAGAAGAAACCGGCAGCCGGATCAGGATGTCGGGCGCAGGCGCATCAGAAGGTAGATGTTGAAACGGGCAAAATTCTCGCGGTTGCGGACCTGCTGGTTCAGGCGCTGATCCAGCCGGGCACGCTTGCGTTCGCTGATCAGGCTGCGGATCACCCGATGCAGCACCCAGCGCAGGCGGGGCTTGTGGCGGGCCAGGTCCTGGTCGACACGGGTCAGGCCATAGCCGAAGACGTTGAACAGGCCCTGCTCGATCTCGACCGAGGGGGCGGCGGACAGGGTCACGTCCTCCTCGCTGATCACCTCGAGCGGGAGGGCGGCCAGCGTGTCGCGGAAGGCAGCGATGCGGTGCCCGCCACCCACCGGGGCCAGCATCCGGTCGCCGGTGTATTCCGGGCTGCGGAAGCAATCCGCGACGATGATCTCGCCCCCGGGTGCCAGCAGGGTCAGGCATTTGGGCAGGCCCTGGTCCAGCGGGATATACTGAAAGCTTTCCGAGAACAGGCAGATGTCAAAGCTGCCCGGCGCGGCCTGAAAATCCTCGAACATGCATTCATGCACGCGTGCGGCGGGCGCATTGGCGCGGCAGCGGCCCGCCAGGAAGGGGCTGGGCACCACGATATCGACGGAATGACCAAGGGCGAGCAGTTTTTTCGCGGTCTCGCCGGCACCGCCACCGATATCAAGGATGCGGCAAGGCCGATCCGGCAGCATCGCGAACAGACGGTCCGTATAGGCCTCTTGCGCGGCACGCAGGTTGGCGGCGCTGGCATCCAGCCCGTCCCAGAGCCCGTAATGAAGGTTCTCGGCGCCGGTCAGCCATTTGGTGAACGCCAGCCCGACATCGAGGCCGATGGCCTGCGTATTGATCTTGTCCTGTCCCATGGGTCGCAGTTAGCCCAAACCTGGCCCTCTGGGAAGCATGTTTCGGCAGGGCCCGCGCGATTGCGCAGGACCCGTGGCGTGATCAGATCAAGGGTTCGAATTCGCCCAGAACACGGGCATAGACGTCGCGCTTGAAGGGCACGATGTGATCCACAAGATCGGAAGGATCAAGCCAGCGCCATTCGGAAAACTCGGGGTGGCTGGTCAGGATGTCGACCTGATCATCGCTGCCATGGAACCGCAACAGGAACCATTTCTGGCGCTGCCCCCGGAAGCGACCCTGCCAGATTCGCGGCACGATCTCGTGTGGCAGGTCATAGGGAATCCAGTCGGCGGTTTCGGCCAGGACCTCGACAAGGTCAGGCGTCACGCCGGTTTCTTCCCAGAGTTCGCGCAAGGCGGCCTCGCGCGGTTCTTCGTCCTGCTCGATGCCGCCCTGGGGCATCTGCCAGGCCGGGGCGTCGTTATCCAGGCGCTGGCCCACGAAGACCTGGCCATGCGTATTGGCCAGCATCACGCCCACGCAGGGGCGATAGGGCAGGCGTTCGATCTCTTCGGGGGTCGTTGCCATGATATGCGGTTCCGGTCGTTCCTGTGGCCCCGCAGCCCGAAGGATGCGGGGCTTCTTGTCTGATCAGCGCGCAGGCCCAAGCGCCGAGAGGCCCTTGAGGATATCCAGCGCATAGGCCAGCTGGTAATCGTCTTCGCGCAGCTTGGCCGAAAGTTCTGCCTTGGCACGATCTTCCTCGATCTGGCGGATCTGATCCTCGGTCAGGCTGTCATTGTTCAGCGAGCCGCGCAGATCGGCCTCGGACCGGCTGGGGGCAGCGCTTTCCTCTTCCTCGGGCGAGGCGGGCTGACGGCGCGGCTGTTCCACGAGGATGTCGGGGGACACGCCCAGGGCCTGGATCGAGCGGCCCGACGGCGTGTAATAGCGCGCCGTGGTCAGACGCATCGCGCCATCGCCACGCAGCGGCATGACGGTCTGCACAGACCCCTTGCCGAAGCTCTTGGTGCCGATCACCACGGCGCGGCGGTGATCCTGCAAGGCACCCGCCACGATTTCCGAGGCCGAGGCAGAACCGCCGTTGATCAGAACGACGACCGGCTTGCCCTGCGCCAGATCGCCCGGCGTCGCGTTGTAACGCTCTCCATCCTCGGGGTTGCGGCCGCGGGTCGAGACGATCTCGCCCTTTTCGAGGAAGGCGTCCGAGACGCGGATTGCCTGGGTCAGAAGGCCGCCGGGGTTATTGCGCAGATCGAGGATGATCCCACTGATCCCGTCGATACCGCCCGCTTCCTTGATCGCGTCGGAAAGGCCGGATTCAAGATTGCTGTAGGTCTGGTCGTTGAAGGTCGTGACGCGCAACACCACGGCCTGCCCTTCGGTGCGGGTACGGACCGCCGTCAGCTTGATCGTGTCGCGGATGATCGACACATCGAAGGGTTCGGCAGTGCCTTCGCGCAAAACGGTAATCACGATCTCGCTGCCGACGGGGCCACGCATCATGTCGACAGCCTGATCCAGCGTCAGGCCCAGCAGGCTTTGACCATCCACATGGGTGATGAAATCGCCCGCCTCGATCCCGGCGGCATCGGCCGGGGTGCCATCGATCGGCGAGACAACCTTGACGAAGCCCTCTTCCTGCGTGACCTCGATCCCCAATCCGCCGAATTCACCACGGGTCTGCACCCGCATGTCGGCGGCATCTTCGGGCGACATGTAGCTGGAATGCGGATCAAGCGATGTCAGCATGCCGTTGATCGCCGCCTCGATCAGTTCGTTCGTATCCACCTCTTCCACGTATTGCGCGCGGATCCGTTCAAAAATATCGCCGAACAGGTCAAGCTGCTCGTAGACGCTGGTGTTTTTCGATGACTCCTGCGCCAGAAGCGGTGCTGCCAGCTGCGTCGTGGCCAGGACCCCGATCATCGTCCCGCCGATCGCAGCCATCACGAACTTGTTCATGCTTAATCTTCCTCTCGCGTTGCGAACCATGCTTCCGGGTCGACCGGCGCATCATCCTGCCTGACTTCGATATAGAGCGTTTCCGAGCGCCCCGTTCCAGTCCCATTGCCCGAATTGGCAAGAATATCGCCAATTTCTGCATCCTGCCCACCCATCAGCCCCACGGGACTGCCGGCAGGGATCACCTCTCCGATGCCACCATAGACCACATCCAATCCGGCAAGCACGAAAAGAGTGCCGGCTTGCGGTTCCAGAATCATCACGTTTCCGTAGTCCAGAAGCGGTCCGCGATAGCGTATCGTGGCCGCAGTCGGCGCGGACACAAGGGCGCGCGGCCGGGTCGCCAGCAACAGACCGGGCCGGGTGATGCCTGCGGCATCGGCCTCGCCCGCGCGGCGCAGGATCTGGCCCTGTACGGGCAAGGCAAGGTTCCCACGCAGATCCGAGATGTCCGGCAGGTCGCTGCGATCCTCGTCCGTCGTGATTTCCGACAGGCCACTGGCAAAGCCTTCCAGCGTTTCGGCCGAGGCGATCAGAATGGCGGTCCGCACCGGATCGGCGGTGAAGCGGCGGGGCAGATCGGTGCGATCCGCCACCGCCTGCGACAGGGCCGTGCGCGCCTCCTGCACACCGTTGAGGCCTGTCTGCAGGGTCTCGACCGCGTTCTGTTGCAACAGCCGCAGGGTCGAGATCTCCTGCAGCTTGCGGCGCAGGTCATCGGCGCGCAGGTTCAGCGCGGGCGTCACATCGGCCAGGATCATGCCCGCCCGCGCCGTGCCCATCGGCCCCTCGGGATGCAGCAGCATTACGGGCGAGGGCCGGCTTCCCATGCTTTGCAGCACGCCCAGAAGCTGCGCGATCTCGTCCTCGCGCGTCTGTAGCTCGCGGGTCAGGCGGGCCTCGCGCAGACTGGCGCGGCGCAACCCGTCGCGCATCGCCTCGAGCCCGTCCTCGAATGCGGCCACGGTTTCGGTCAGGGCGCGCACCCGGTCGCGCGCCGATTGCGCCGCATCCAGCTGCCGCGTGGCCTGATCCAGACGTTCAGCCGCCGCCCTTGCCGCCTGCGCCGCCTCGGCATCGCCGCCGGCTTGCGCCCGAAGGGGGGCTGCGCCAAAGGACAGCGCGGAAATCAGCAGCGCAAGGGCAAGATGGCGGATCATGCGATCAGGCTTTCCCCTGTCATCTCGGGTGGCTTGGGCAGGTTCATCAGCTGCAGCAGCGTGGGCGCCAGATCGGCAAGCCTGCCGTGTTTCAGCGAGATCCCCGCAGGCCCCCCGATCAAGGCGACAGGCACCGGGTTGAGCGTATGCGCGGTATGCGGCCCGCCGGTTTCCGGATCGACCATCACTTCGCAATTGCCGTGATCGGCGGTCACGATCATCGCGCCCCCCACCTCTTGCAGGGCTGCAACGACACGGGCAAGCCCCTGGTCCACGGCTTCGCAGGCAGCGATGGCCGCCTTCAGATCGCCGGTATGCCCCACCATGTCGGGGTTGGCATAGTTCACGACGATCAGATCGTAATCGTCATGGATCGCCTGCACGAAGTGATCCGTCACTTCCTCGCAGGACATCTGGGGTTGCAGATCGTAGGTCGCCACCTTGGGCGAGGGCGCCATGTAGCGATCTTCGCCGGTCTCGGGCTGCTCTTCGCCCCCGTTCAGGAAGAAAGTGACATGGGGGTATTTCTCGGTCTCTGCCAGGCGAAACTGACGCTTGCCATGCTTGGCCACCCATTCGCCCAGCGTGTTCACGATCTCGCGCGCGGGGAAAACGGTGCGCATGTAGGCGTTATGCGCCTCGGAATATTCCACCATTCCCAGGCAGGCCGCCCAGGCGGGGCGCACGCCCGTATTGAAGGCGGCAAAGCCCGGCTCGGCCATGGCCGCAAGGATCTCGCGGGCGCGGTCGGCGCGGAAGTTCAGGCAGAACAGACCGTCGCCGTCCTGCGCGCCGGCATAGTCGCCGATCACGGTCGCGGTGATGAATTCATCTGTCTCGGAACGGTTGTATCCCGCCGTGACGGCCGCATGGGCGGTTGCCGCATGCAGCCCCTTGCCATGCACCATCGCGTCATGGGCTTCGGCCACACGTTCCCAGCGGTTGTCGCGGTCCATGGTAAAGTAGCGCCCGGTCAAGGTGCCGATCCGCGCATCGGCGGGCAATGCAGCCTGCAATTCTTCAAGGTAGCCATAGGCCGATTTCGGGGCCACATCGCGCCCGTCGGTCACCGCATGCAGGACCACGGGTACCCCGGCCTCGGTGATTGCCCGGGTCGCCGCAAGAATATGGCTGATATGGCCATGCACCCCGCCATCCGACACCAGCCCCAGAAGATGCGCGACGCCGCCGGTCGCCTTGAGCGTTTCGATGAAATCCAGCAAGGCGGCATTGGTGAAAAAGCTGCCATCCTCGATCGCAAGATCGATCTGGCCCAGGTCCATCGCCACGACACGGCCCGCGCCGATATTTGTATGGCCCACTTCGGAATTGCCCATCTGCCCTGTCGGCAGCCCCACATCAGGACCATGCGTGATCAGCAGGTTGTGCGGGCAGGTCGCCATGATCCGGTCGAATGTCGGCGTATTGGCCAGTGCCGGGGCGTTCGCCGTCCGCTCTTCCCGGTGGCCCCATCCGTCCAGAATGCACAGCACAACGGGTTTCGGGGTCGTCATCGTCCAAGTCTCCTGCTTGATACGATGCCTCTTAACCCTTTGCGGTCCGAGGGTGAACCGCTTTCGCGCGACTGCGACCCCATGCAGCGACGGGATCGCGCCCACGCGGCAGGACAGCGTCCGGTCAGTTCGACGTCCCCGTCAACCCTTCCGGCTGCCCGACGACCACAAAGCTGAGCTGCGCGGGATCAAGCAGGCTGCGCGCCACGCGGTTCACATCCTCCAGCGTCACGGCATTGACCTGATCGTTCCGGGTGGCGGCATAGTCGATCGGCAGGCCACGCATCTGCATGCCGACGATGATATTGGCAATCGTTCCGTTCCCGTCGAACCGCAGCGGATAGGCCCCGGTCAGATAGGTCTTGGCGTTGTCCAGATCGTCCTGGCTCACGCCATCCTGCTGCATCCGTTGCCATTCCGCGCGGATCACCTCCACCGCCTCGGCAACCCTGTCATTGGCCGACGCGACCGACCCGCCCCAGACCTGCGCCAGTTCGCGATCCGCCAGATAGGTATAGATGCCATAGGTCAGGCCGCGCTTTTCGCGCACCTCGGTCATCAGGCGGCTCTCGAAACCGCCGCCGCCCAGGATGTGATCCAGGATGAAGGCCGCGAAGAAATCAGGATCCTCCTGCCCGATGCCGGGCTGCCCGAACAGCACGACGGATTGCGGCGTGGGGAAATCCACGACCTCGACACCGCCGGGGAACGCGGGATCGGCGGGGCCGGGCAAGGCGGCACCGGTGGCAGGCAGATCGCCCAGCAGGCTGTCCAGCAAGGCGCCCAGCTCCTCCGCCGTGATGTCGCCCACAGCCGAGACGTGAATGCGGTCACGCGCCAGCGCACCGGCATGGGCCGCGACCAGATCGTCGCGGGTCAGGGCGGTGACCGTGTCGATCGTGCCATCCAGAGAGGACCCGTAGGGATGATCTCCATAGACAAGCGCATCGAAGCGCCGCGAGGCGATGCTCTGCGGGTTCTTCTCATCCGATCGCAGGCCGGACAGGACCTGCGCCCGCACCCTTTCGATGGCCTCCGCATCAAAACGCGGCGCGATCAGCGACTGGCGCAGCAGGTCGATGGCGGCATCGCGATTCTCGGTCAGAAACTGCGCCGAGACCGACAAGGCGTCGTCCGACACGGCATAACGGAACGAGGCCGCAAGCCCGTCACGCGCGCGGGCAAAGGCGCGCGCATCCATCTCGCCGGCCCCTTCCTCCAGCAGCGCTGTCATCAGGTTGATGGCGCCACGTTTTTCGGCCGCCTCGACCGAGGCGCCGCCGCGGAACCGGATTTCCAGTGCCGTGAAGGGGATCGCATGATCCTCGACCAGCCAGGCGGTGATCCCACCGGGGCTGACCACTTCCTTGATCTCGATTGCGGCGCGTGCGGGCAAGGCCGCCAGCACCAGCATGACGGGCAGAATGAAACGCATCATCACTGGGTCACCTCCTCGGCCATCAGCCAGCCTGTCACGGCCTGCCTGCGATCCAGCACCATCCGTGCCGCGGCCAGAACATCATCGCCCGTGACCGCCTGCAGCAGGTCAGGCCAGGCCTGCACATCTTCGACCGTCAGGCCCTGGGTCAGAGCGCGGCCATAGCGGTTGGCAATCGATTCCACATCGTCGCGGGCATAGATCTGCGCCGCACGCATCTGCATCTTGATCCGCTCCAGTTGCTCTGCGTCGACACCCGTGTTCAGGAAATCGGCCAGAACACGGTCCATCGCGGCTTCCGCCTCTTCAAGGCTCACCCCTTCCGAGGGCACGACAACCACATCGAAGGTGGTCCGATCCAGCGAGGTGCCGCCGTAGAAAGCCCCGGTGAACGTGGCGACCTGGGTGTCGAACTGAAGCGCTTCGGCCATCACCGATGTCGTGCCGGATCCCAGCACTTCGGCCAGCACGGTCAGGGCCGCGGCCGTTTCCTGCGCGCCGCTGTCACGCTCTGGTGCCAGGTAGGACCGGCTGACATAGGGCTGGGCCACGCGCGCATCGCGATAGATCAGGCGCCGCTCGGCGGTTTGTGGCGGCTCTGACGGGCGCAGGCGCTCCGGCAGGTCCGGGTTGGCCGGGATCGCGCCATAGTGCTGTTCGGCCAGCGCGCGCACCTCGTCGGGGGTCACGTCACCGGCCACGATCAGGATCGCGTTGTTCGGCGCGTAATAGCGCTCGTAGAAGGCCAGCGCATCATCGCGGTCAAGGGCAACCATCTCGTGACGCCAGCCGATGATCGGCACGCCATAGCGATGGTTGAGGTATTGCACCGCGTCCTTCTGTTCGCGGAACAGGGCGGCGGGGCTGTTCTCGACCCGCTGGTTGCGCTCTTCGATGATGACCTCGCGTTCGGTGGCGATCTCGGAATCGTCCAGACGCAGGTTGACCATGCGGTCCGCCTCCATCTGCATCATCAGGCCAAGCCGATCCGAGGCGACGCGCTGGAAATAGGCGGTGTAATCATAGCTGGTAAAGGCGTTGTCCCGGCCACCGTTGCGCGCAACGGTGCGCGAAAACTCGCCCGAGTCCATCTTTTCGGTGCGCTTGAACATCAGGTGTTCCAGGAAATGCGCGATCCCCGAGGCGCCCGCAGGTTCGTCGGCCGACCCCGCGCGATACCAGACCATATGCATGACGACGGGCGCACGATGGTCTTCGACCACCACGACATCCATGCCGTTCTGCAATGTGAAGGATGTCACCTGATCATCGGCAACGGCAGGTCGGACCATGGCATGCGACAGCACAATGGCAAGGCTGAACGCAACAGCAGACAAACGCAGCACGGGATTCCTCCTGGGGTTGGGTTTCACCTAGATTAGTAAGTGATCGCCCGACTGCAACCCGGACTGACGCAGATGTGACGGATCAGCGCCGTTCCGGCGGCGGGGCCGAGGGCGTGGCGACACCCAGGCGCCGGAATCGCCGCAATTCGGCATAGGGATCTGTCATCTCGCTGCTGTAGACCTCGTGATAACGGTCGACATCGCGAAACAGCCGGAATTTGGTGAACCGGGACCTGTTGCGCTGGAACGCGTCATCCTCTGCGGCCAGCGTCATCCGTATGTCGCTGGACACGCCATTGCGGGCCACATGCTGCACAAGCGCCGAATCCGACGCCGCGACCCCCGGCGCCGCCAGCGCCGCAGGCCGTCCGCCCAACGCCGCGACCGCATCCGCCCGGGGGTTCTGATCGGTCAGGTTCGTCTCGCCGGGTGTCGGCGTCGGCAGGCTTGCCAGATCCGCAGGCATCTCGAGCGGCTTTGCAGGCAGAACCGAGAATTCATCAGGCCCGGCGCCAAAGTTGCGCAGATCGCGCAGCTGCAAATCCCCCTGCGGTCGCGAACAGGCCGAAAGGGCCAGAACGGCCACCAAGATCATCCCATGCGTCAGACGCATTGCCACCCTCCTGACGTTTCCGCCCCCAGCATTAGCCGATCACGCACCGATCGTCACGGGGCCTTTTTCTCGCCGGTGAAAAGAACCAGCCCCAGCGCCCCCGCGAAGATCGAGATATCGGCGATGTTGAACGCATAGGGATTGCGCACGCCACAGCACGACATATTGAGGAAATCCGCAACGGCACCGTAGAGGACCCTGTCCACCACGTTGCCCAGCGCCCCCCCCACAAGCAAGCCCGCCGCGACCAGCCCAAGCCGCCCCGGCGGTTCCTTGCGCACCCACCACAGCACCCCGCCCGAGATGACCAGCGCCACCACGATCAGGACCCATCGCGCGCTGTCGGCAGCCTGCGAGAAAAGCCCGAAGTTGATCCCGTAGTTCCAGGCCATCCGCAGGTTCAGGTAGGGCGGAAACACATCGATCGCCCCCACCACGGCAAGGTTCATCACATGGACCACAAGGTATTTCACGGCTTGATCAGCCACAAAGATCACGGCCGCGACCCAGAAAATCAGTCTCATGCGCTCTCCTCGTCGGCCCGCGTGTCATCCCTGCGATGCACGCGGCTTCTTCTTGCCTCAAATATCCCCGCCGGAGGCATCCACGCTCCGGCTGGCCACGACATCTCCGGCTCAGTGCCGGAAATGCCGCATGCCCGTAAAGACCATCGCCAGACCCGCCGCGTCCGCCGCCGCGATCACCTCGGCATCGCGCATCGAACCGCCCGGCTGGATGACGGCCGTGGCGCCCGCCTCGGCGGCGGTCAGCAGACCGTCGGCGAAGGGAAAGAACGCGTCCGAGGCCACGACCGACCCCTGCGTCAGCGGCGCGGCAAGCCCCAGCGCCTCTGCCATGTCCTGCGCCTTGCGCGCGGCGATCCGGCAGCTGTCCACACGGCTCATCTGCCCGGCCCCCACACCCACGGTCGCCCCGTCCTTCACATAGACGATGGCATTGGATTTGACGTGCTTGGCCACTTTCCACGCGAAAAGCAGATCGGCCAGCTCGGCATCGCTGGGCGCGCGTTTCGTCACCACCTTCAGATCATCCAGACCGATATGGCCATTGTCCTTGTCCTGCACAAGATAGCCGCCCGACACCTGCCGCCAGGTCAGTGCCGCCTCGGCCGGATCGGCAAGGCCAGGGGTAATCAGCAGGCGCAGGTTCTTCTTGGCCGCGAAGATGTCGCGCGCGTCCTGATCGGCCCCCGGCGCGATCACCACTTCCGTGAAGATCTGCGCGATCTCCTCGGCGGTGGCGGCATCCAGCGGGCTGTTCAGCGCGATGATCCCCCCGAAAGCACTGGTGCGGTCACAATCGAAAGCCCGCGCATAGGCATCCTTGAGGCTCGTGCCACGCGCCACACCGCAGGGGTTGGCGTGCTTGATGATCGCACAGGCCGGGCCATCCGCCGGGGTGAACTCGCTGACCAGCTCGAAGGCCGCATCGGTATCGTTGATGTTGTTGTAGGACAGCTCCTTGCCCTGCAACTGCTGCGCTGTCGCGACGCCGGGCCGCGCGCTGCCATCGAGGTAGAAGGATGCGGATTGATGCGGGTTCTCGCCATAGCGCAGGCTCTGCGCCAGCTTGCCCGCCACCACGCGGCGGCGCGGGCTGGCCTCACCGATGGCCGATGCCATCCAGGTGGACACGGCCGCATCATAGGCCCCCGTGCGCGCATAGGCGATCTGCGCCAGACGCTGCCGGAATGCCAGCGACGTGGCACCGCCATGCGCTTCCAGCTCGGCCAGCAGCGGGGCGTAATCCTCGACATCGACCACGACATTGACGAACCCGTGGTTCTTGGCAGCCGCGCGGATCATCGCCGGTCCACCGATATCGATATTCTCGATGCAGGTCTCGTAATCCGCGCCTTTCGCCACGGTTTCCTCGAACGGGTAGAGGTTGACCACCAGCAGGTCGATCGCCCCGATCCCATGTGTCTCCATCGCGGCCAGGTGATCGGCATTGTCGCGCAGCGCCAGCAGGCCGCCATGCACCGCCGGATGCAGCGTCTTGACGCGGCCATCCATCATTTCCGGAAAACCGGTCACCTCGGCCACATCCTTGACCTGCAGACCGGCCGCGCGCAGCGCGGCGGCGGAACCGCCCGTGGACAGCAGTTCGATCCCCCGCGCCGCCAGCGCATGGCCCAGGTCCAGAAGCCCGGTCTTGTCGGATACGGAAATCAGCGCGCGGCGCACTGGGTGCAGGTCGATCGTCATGGTTCTTGGCCCCCGAGGTCGTTCGCCCCCGCAGACAGGGGCCTAAAGTGTCACATCCATCTCGTCCCGGTTCAGGTCGCGGATACTGATCGGCGTATCCTGCGCCTTGGTCAAAGACCACCGGGTGCGCGTCGCATAGTCCATCGCGCGGCCGGATAAAACGATTTGTTTGGTCGCACGTGGGGCAAGGCGGCCTTTTTCCAGGTAAACGCTGGGCTCCAGCGTCATCTCGGCGCGGCTGTCATGGCGGAACACCCACAACTCCCCGCTTTTCAGCGCCAGCGACACCGCAGTTCCGCCCATGTCAAGTTCGGCCTCCACCTCGGGATGCAGATGAAACCGGATCGCGAAGGGAATACCCTGCAGGCGAACGGCATCCATCTGCCTGTCAAAGGTCTTCTGCGAGGCCCCGTTCAGCGCGATCAGCAAATCCTCGCCCGCAAGGCCACTGCCATCGAAAGTCAGCTCGAGCGTCCGCGCATGAGTGAGGCCATGGGTACGCACATAGCCGTCATGCCCGCCCTGCAGCCGCAGCCCGTCCTGCATCTGCGAGATTTCGACCGGCACATCCTTCGGCGCATCCATCAGCCATTCGGCCCGTCCCGACATCGCCCCCTTGGCCTTGCCAAGCCGGGCGCTGGAATATCCCGCCAGGGTCAGGGTGGAATGGCTGGGCGTGGCGCGCCCGGCGCGGCGCCATTCCACGCCGAAGGCGGCACCCGATCCGCAATTGACCACAACCGGACGCCGCCCCGATGTCAGTTCGAACGCCAGGGTCGAAGCATGGGCATTCACCGAAGCCACACCGGAAGGGGGCGGCGCGGAATCCACGATCACGCTGGTCCGCCCCGCACCCAGCCGGGCAAATCCCATCGACAGGCCTTCGGGCATCCGGTTCTTGACATCCGATGCGGCAAGCGCCGCATCCAGCCGCCCCTCAAGACCACGCCCACCACCATGAAACCTTGCAAGACCGCCGTCGGAATGGCGCAAGGTGCGCAGGCTGGGCGCGATCCGGTCGATGGCTGCCAGCAGGTCGGACGGCACCGTCCGCCCCGCCTCGCCCAGCGCGGCCGCGGCCCATGTCAAAAGGGTGAAGACTTCCAGCAACTCCTCGGGATTGCGCGTGGGAATGCCGCCCTGGGCATCGACCTGCGCCCGGCAATCGCGGGCCAGCGCCCGCATCGCCGGCTCGACCAACCGTTCCATCCCCTGCAGGGAAAGTCCCGCATAGATCATGCCCGTCAGCGCCTCGATCCGCGGCAGTCCGGGCGAGGCCGCGCGCCAGCGCCGCCCCAGAAAGATCGCCTGCTGCGCAAGGGACCTGTAGAAAGCCTCGGTCTGCGCCTTGTCACGCCCGCGCAACACGAACAGCGCGTGATGGATCCAGCGGATTACCCTGCGTCCGGTCAGGTCCGGCGTCCAGCCTGGCCCCTTCCCGCGACCATAGCGCGCGATCCACGCCCAAAGCCACTCCTGCGCCAGGGCGCGGGTCGCGGCATCGCCGACGGCGGCCAGATCATCAAGCCATCCGAAGCCCTGCAATTCGTCCTCGAACAGGTCATCCGGCGCATCGACCTGCCAGGGGGTGCGCCCTTCCGCAACAATCAGGTGACCCGCGAACAGGTAATTGCCCGCCAGCAATTGGCGCCCCCTGGCGAAACTGCCGATGGTACGGGGTTCGGGCTGGCTGACAAAACCGGTAGCCGGGCGCGACAGGGTGCTCAGCCGCGCGTGAAAGCGGTGCATCCAGCGCTTGCGACGCGCCGAAAAGCTCTCTGGTCGGGACATTGCTCTGCCTCTAGCGCGGGTTGACGCGTCTTTGGCGCAGCATAGCCCGGCGATCTGCGCAAGTCACCGCCGAATTCCCCGCCCCGGCTTCTTCTTGCCGGAAATATCCTCGGGGGGAATGGCCCGCAGGGGCATCGGGGGGCAGACAGCCCCCCGCCCGCCCTGTCCTCAGACGCGCAGGCAGGCGATGTAGAAGCCGTCCATCCCGCCCTGAGCCGCCCAGACATCCGGACGCAGGCGCAGCCCGCCCTCGGCTGTGATCCAGCTTTTGTCGATGCCCGGCAGATCCAGCGCATCCCGGTCAACCCGCAGGCCAGGGTGACGTTCCAGCGCCTCGTCCACCTGCACCTCTCCCTCGTCCGGCAACAGCGAACAGGTGCAAAAGACCAGCCGCCCACCCGGCTTCAACAGACCCAGCGCATGATCCAGCATCCGCGCCTGCACATCGATCAGCGCGCCGAAATCGGATCCGTCCTTGGCATGGGGCAGATCGGGATGGCGCCGGATCGTACCGGTGGCCGAACAGGGCGCGTCCAGCAGGATCGCATCGTACTGCCCTTCATGCTCAAGCGCATCGCCCACCACCAGCTTCGCCTGCAGGCCCGTCCGTTCCAGGTTGGCCGCGACACGCGCCATCCGCCCCTCGGACAGATCGATCGCGGTCACCTCGGCCCCCGCCGCTGCAAGCTGCATCGTCTTGCCGCCGGGCGCCGCGCACATGTCCAGCACCGTCTCGCCCGGTTGCGCCGCAAGCACCCGCGCGGGGATGGCGGCGGCGGCATCCTGCACCCACCAGACGCCGCTGTCGTAACCGGGCAACGCGGTGACCTGACCCGCAGCCCCCAGCCGCACCGATCCCGTGGGCAGAAGCAGTCCCCCGACATCCGTGGCAAGCGCGACCAGGTCAAGCCGTGCCGTCAGGTCCAGCGGGGGCGCGGCAAACTGCACGGCTTCCATATCCGCGACCACCGCGGCGCCATAGGCGTCGACCAACGGATCGCGCAGCCATTTCGGCAGGCGCGGCACACGCAACTTCGCCCATGCCGCAGGCCCTTCCGCCGCGATCTTGCGCAAGACCGCATTGACCAGGCCCTTCAGCGCACCGGTCCGCTTGTCCTGCCCCACGATGGCCACCGCCTCGTTCACCACGCCATGGGCGTCGCCACCCATGCAGATCTCGACCGTGGCAAGCCGCAGCATGTTGCGCACGGTCAGGGGCGGGTTCTTGCGCAGGTGACGTTCCAGCAGCCTGTCCGCCCGCTCCAGACCGCGCAGCGTGTCCAGCGCCAGCCGCTGCGCGCGCGCACGGTCGGCCGGCTCCAGCCGGTCCAGCGCACCCATCGCCAGCAGTTCGGACATCAGCCGCCCCTCGCCGGTGATCCGGTCAAGCAGGTGATGCGCCACGCGGCGGGGGGAAGTCTGAGGGGCGGCCATGGCGTCATCCTTGCTTGCAGGCGGTTGCGCCGTATATCAAGTGCCGATGCCAGAAGGAAGACAGCCGTGACCGACGACACCCAAAGCCCCGAAAAGCGCGATCTGCCCCCAGCCGCCCTGCGCGCCCTGGCCGAAGCCGAAGATCGCCGCAACCGCGCCAAGGCGCTTGATCTGCCCAAGGAGCTTGGCGGGCGCAATGGCCCCGATCCTGTCCGCTACGGTGATTGGGAAAAGAAGGGGATCGCCATCGATTTCTGATGGCGCGCCCCTGATATCAGTCCAGGTTACTGCAGCGCGAAGTCAGCGTGATCGCCAGTGCCCTGATCGGACACGAAACGGATCGTCTGGCCCTGCACCAGCACAGCCTGGCAATTCTGGCCCAGATCGCTGCCACCCCAGTTCAGGTCGCGGCAGAAATAGCCATCCTGCCAGCGCCATGCACCGGTGACATCCCACCCCAGGCCCCTGCCCGTGATCTCGCCATCCGGCTGCACGATCAGACGCACGACAATGGGACCATAGCCTTTCAGCCGCAGGTCCTTGCCGGCCACCGTGGACAAGAAGGCGTTCTTGTCCGGGATCGGCATGAATTGTTCGGCGCGGGCGGACCCTGCTTCGGACAGGGTCACCCCAAGGCTGAGGACAAGGGCAGCGGTTCTCATGATCCACCTCTGAGGGTTATCGACGATTTCCCACAGTATACGGCAGAATCACCTTTATGGATCATTCACGCGCTCACATCCGCGCGAGGCTCGGCAGCTTCCTGCCGATCCATCAGGGACGTCCGGTGCCCGCCGTCAATGCGTGGCAAGACCCAGCACATCCACCATGTCGTATTCGCCCGGATGCCGCCCCTGTCCCCAAAGCGCCGCCTTCAGCGCGCCGCGCGCAAAGACCGCGCGATCCGTCGCGATATGGCGCAGGATGATCCGCTCGCCGGTGGCGGCGAACATGACGTCATGCTCGCCCACGATGTCACCGCCGCGAATGGCGGAAAAACCGATATGGCCACGTTCGCGCGCACCGGTGATCCCTTCGCGGGCCGCGTCGCGCACATCCTCAAGCCTGACGCCACGCCCGATGGCTGCGGCCTCGCCCAGCATCAGCGCGGTGCCCGAGGGCGCGTCGACCTTGCGGTTGTGATGCGCCTCGATCACCTCGATGTCGAAGTCCTCGTCAAGGGCGGCAGCGACCCGCTTTGTCAGCTGCACCAGCAGGTTGACGCCCAGCGACATGTTGCCTGCGCGCACAACGACGGCATGGCGCGCGGCGGCCTTGATGGCGGCCAGGTCTTCCTCTGACAGGCCGGTCGTGCCGATCACATGCACCGCGCGCGCCTGCGCGGCCAGGGCGGCAAATTCCACCGTGGCCGCCGGGCTTGTGAAATCGATCACCGCCTGCGCGCGTGCGAATGCTTCAAGCGGGTCATCGGTGACGGTCACACCCAGCGCGGCCTCCCCCATGGCGGTGCCCAGGTCCTGCCCGACCCAGGCGTGGCCTGCGCGTTCGACCGCGCCGACAAGCCGCGCCTGATCGCTGTCCCGGATGGTCCGCACCAGCATCTGGCCCATCCGTCCCGATGCGCCCGTTACCACGATTCCCGGCTTGTCCGTCATACTGTCGATCCCGTCTGGCAGAAGTTGTCCCTTGCGCCCCTCTTATCCAAGCAACCGCCGCTTGGCAAAGCCTGCGGGAAGCCTTAGATGGGCGGCATGGTAAAAAGCACATCTTCCTCAGGTCCGGGCCAACGCCAGCTGCGTGTCGGCGAACTCATCCGCCGCACCCTCTCCGAGGTGCTGTTGCGCGGCGACATCCATGACCCCGATCTCAACCGCATGTCCATCACCGTGGGCGAAGTGCGCGTGACCACCGATCTGCGCGTCGCCACGATCTATGTCCTGCCGCTGGGCGGCGAGGGCAAGGACGAGGTCATCAAGCTTCTGGCCCGCAACAAGGGCGAGCTGCGCCGCATCATTGGCAAGAAGGTCGCGCTCAAGTTCGCGCCCGAACTGCGCTTCCAGCTGGACGAGACCTTTGACCGGATGGACGAAACCCGCCGCCTCTTCGCGCAGGACGCCGTCCGGCGCGATCTTGACGACTGATGCGCGCGCTTGTTGCGCTGACGGCCAGCCTGATGGCCCTTGTGGCGTCACCGGTCGTGGCACTGGACTGCCGCGAAACCACCCATGACGATGTCGTCTACGCGCTGTGCGAGGTCGATACCGCGACCGAACGGCTCGAGCTGTTCCTGAACGATCCGGCAGGCCGGCCCTATGGTCATTTCAGCGCGATCGACGACGCGCTGTCCGGTTCGGGACAGACCCTCGCCTTCGGCATGAACGCCGGCATGTATCATCAGGATCGGCGGCCCGTGGGCCTTTACATCGAGAATGGCGAAACCCTCGCGCCGCTGCAGACGCGCGAAAGCTTCGGCAATTTCGGCCTGCTGCCCAACGGGCTGCTGTGCCTGACCGAAACCGGCGCGAAAGTGATCGAGACGCTGCGCTATCGCGACACCGCGCCGGACTGTCGCGCCGCGACCCAATCGGGGCCGATGCTGGTGATAGACGGTGCACTGCATCCGCGCTTCCTGCCCGACAGCACCTCGCGCTATATCCGCAACGGCGTGGGCACGACGGACGCCGGGGACCGCGCCGTCTTCGTCATCTCGCGCAACCCGGTGACCTTTCACCAGTTTGCCCGCTTCTTCCGTGACGCGCTGGGCCTGCGGCAGGCGCTGTATTTCGACGGCAACATCTCGCGTCTGCACGCGCCGCAGTTGGGACGCTCGGACAGCGGCTTCCGCATGGGTCCGATCATCGGGCTGCCCGTGCCCAAGGGCGGCTGATCCCGCCTCGTCATTCCGCAAATACGCAAAACCCACCGCGGGCCGCAGCCGCAACGCCAGCGTTTGACAGACAGTCGCCCTTGGGCTAGGCCCCGCGCTCTGACAGGAACGGGACGGAACCATGGGACGCAAGCGCAAGGGTCGTGACATTTCGGGCTGGCTGGTGGTGGACAAGCCCGCGGGCCTGACCTCGACCGCCGTGGTCAACAAGGTGCGCTGGGCGCTTGATGCCAACAAGGCGGGCCATGCCGGCACCCTTGACCCCGAGGCGACAGGCGTTCTGGCCGTGGCCCTTGGCGAGGCCACCAAGACCGTGCCCTACATCACCGATGCGCTGAAGGCCTATCGCTTCACGATCAGGCTGGGACAGACGACCAATACCGACGATGCCGAAGGCGAAGTCATCGCCACGTCGGACATCCGCCCCGACGACGCCACCATCAAGGAGGCGCTGCACAGCTTTGTCGGTGACGTGATGCAGGTGCCGCCGCGCTTTTCCGCCGTCAAGATCGACGGGGAACGCGCGTACAAGCTGGCCCGCGATGACGAGGAATTCGAGATCGCCGCCCGCCCCCTCTGGGTCGAGGAACTGGTGATGACGGACCGGCCCGATACCGATCATGTCGTTCTGGAAATGACCTGCGGCAAGGGCGGCTATGTCCGCTCCATCGCGCGTGACCTGGGCGAGAAACTGGGCTGCCATGCCCATGTGGTGACCCTGCGCCGCGTCTGGTCCGGCCCTTTCGAGGCCACGGATGGCCTGACGCTGGACCAGATCGACGCGATGGCGCGCACCCCGGATCTGGACGCCCATGTGCTGCCGCTGGAGACCGGGCTGGCCGATCTGCCCGAGTTGCGCTGCACGCCGGAAGGTGCTGCACGCCTGCGCAACGGAAACCCCGGCATGGTGCTGGCCTCTGACGTTGAATATGGCGATGAAGCCTGGGCCAGCCTTGACGGGCGCGCCGTGGCGGTCGGCATCTACAAGGCGGGCGAACTGCACCCCAGCCGCGTCTTCAACCAGGGCTGAGGCGCCGCCGCCTTGCAAAGCACGGGCGGGCAAGGCACAACCGGGGCATGATCACACGCGATTTCCTGAAAGGCGATGCGCAGTCGACGGCGGTCTATTCCGACTGCGAACGCTACCGATATCTGCTGACACGCACCTGGGACGCGTCGGGACCGCGCGCCCTGTTCGTGATGCTCAATCCCTCGACCGCGACCGAGGCGCAGAACGACCCCACGGTGGAGCGGTGTGAACGCCGTGCCCGCGCGCTGGGTTTCGGCAGCTTTCGGGTAACCAACATCTTTGCCTGGCGCGACACCGATCCGCGCGCCATGCGCGCCGCGCACGATCCGGTCGGCCCCGCCAATGACGCGGCCATCGCGGACAGCTGCGACTGGGCCAAGGGACAAGAGGACAGGATCATCGCCGCATGGGGCACCCATGGCGCGCACATGGAGCGCGGCGCGGCCGTCGAGCGCCTGCTGCGCGCCCAGCCAAGGCCCCTGCACCACCTTGGCCTGACCAAGGACGGACATCCCAAGCACCCGCTCTATATTTCCTACGATCAGAAACCGATCCTCTGGCACGCCCATCCCTGAACCGCGGAAAGGACAGCCGATGACAGACAGCACCCGGCAACAACCCTCTGACGATCAGGCCGAGGCGATGCGCGCCCTTGCCCGCGAGATCGAGCGCCTGAATGCCCACCGTTTCATCAAGGTTCACAACTCGATCTGGCGGCTGGTGGGGTTCCAGTTCCTGCGGGGCCTGGCCTTCGGCCTCGGGTCGGTCCTCGGGGCCTCGATCCTTGTCTCTGCCCTGGCCTGGTGGGTATCGCAGTTCGAATTCCTGCCCATCATCGGTGAATGGGCCTCGGAACTTGCGAAAGAGATCGACCTCAGCCGGGGTCTGGACGGCAGCGGTCAGAATTAACCACGCAATCAGAACGGATTTGACCCAAGCCCGGTCCTTGTGGCTGTTAGGGGGGGGTGTTCTTTTCCGTGTGGTGTGAGGGTTTTCATGCTGATCTTGACAGGCATCTTTGGTCTGATGCTCGCCGGTGCTGCATTTGTCGGGCTGTCAAGCGCCTCGGATGGCGCGGATGACCCGGACGCCGAGGATCCGCAAGACAGCGGGCCGGACGCCCCTGCGGGTGATGCGGCGACCGCCAATGCAACCTCAGGCCTTGTCGACCTTCTGGATATCGCGACCGGGCCTGACGCATCGGAAGAAGGCCATGAAACAGACCTGATCCTTGCGGGGCAGGCTGGCCCCGACCTGATCGCGGGCGGTGCCGGTGACGACCAGATCGGCGGGCGCGACGGCAACGACACGCTGCTTGGCGCAGACGGTCGGGATGACCTGCATGGCGCCGAAGGCGATGATCTTGTGATGGGGGATCAGGGGAACGACCAGCTTTACGGCGGCACCGGCGACGACAATCTGTCCGGCGGTGACGGCGATGACCTGCTCTTTGGCCAGAACGGGGACGACATCCTGCAGGGTGGCGCAGGCATGGACAGTCTGCATGGTGGCGATGGTAGGGATCAACTGTTCGGGGATGCGGGTCATGACGCGCTGCATGGCGGCCTGGGAGACGACAACCTGACCGGCGGGCCAGGCAATGACACGCTGTTCGGGGGCGCAGGCAACGATCTGCTGCTGGGTCACCGCCCCGAAGACCCGGAGGACCCAGATGCGGATTACCTCAATGGCGGGGATGGCGAGGACACGATCCTTGCAGGAAGTGGCGACATCCTGACGGGTGGGCGCGGTGCGGATCTGTTCCAGCTGGGGCACTGGATCACCGACCCGACCGAGGTCGTGGATTTCGATCTGGCCGAAGACACCCTGCTCGTGGTCGTCGACGATACCGGCAGCGCCGATCCCCTGATCGAACTGCGCGCCGATGAAGACGGGTCGGACCGGATCAACCTTTACCTGGACGGGGCGCATGTCGCCTCGCTGTCGGGGGCAAGCGGGCTGATGCTGTCGGATATCGTGATCATGGGACAGTCGCAGCTGTGATCGCGCCGATCCGCGAAACCTGACCGAAAAGGGCCCGGCAGCGCCCTGTCCGATTGCGGTTTTCCCTTTCCAAATGGGGGGATTTCCCCTATATGCGCGCAATCCGTGCCGGATTCCCGGCCTGATACCTCCACGGACCCTGCTGGACGACATCCCGGCTTGCGCCCTTCACCTTTCATTCAAAGGAGACCCCGATGTCGATTACTGTCGAAGAAAAAGCACGTGTGATCAAGGAATTCGCAACCAAGGAAGGCGACACCGGTTCGCCTGAAGTTCAGGTTGCCATCCTCACCTCGCGCATCTCAACGCTGACCGAGCATTTCAAGACCCACAAGAAGGACAACCACGGTCGCCGTGGCCTTCTGATGATGGTGGCCCAGCGCCGTAAGCTGCTGGATTACCTGAAGGCAAAAGACGAGGGCCGTTACCAGGACCTCATCAAGCGCCTGGGCATCCGTCGCTGAGACAAGACAAAGAACCGCGCCCCAAAAGGGCGCGGTTTTGACATGATCCGATTGCCGTCCCGTCGGGCTTTGCGGCGATGGCAGGATGAACGAAGCAGAAGCCGGGGGGCAATGCGGCCCCAGATGAAACGGCCAAAGGGGATGGGCCCCGGAGGCCAAGATAGGATACGAGATGTTTAACGTAACGACCAAAACGATGCAGTGGGGCGACGAGACGCTGACGCTGGAAACGGGCAAGATTGCCCGCCAGGCAGATGGCACCGTCATTGCGACCCTGGGCGAAACCTCGGTGATGGCAAACGTCACCTTCGCCAAGGAACCCAAGCCGGGTCAGGATTTCTTTCCGCTGACCGTCCATTACCAGGAAAAATACTATGCCGCCGGCAAGGTGCCGGGTGGCTTCTTCAAGCGCGAAGCACGTCCGACCGAAAAGGAAACGCTGACCGCGCGCCTGATCGACCGTCCGATCCGCCCGCTGTTCGTCGAAGGCTTCAAGAACGAAGTCCTGGTGATGTGCACCGTGCTGTCGCATGACCTTGTGAACGACCCCGATGTGGTGGCGATGATCGCCGCCTCTGCCGCGCTGACCCTGTCGGGCGCGCCCTTCATGGGCCCGATCGCAGGCTGCCGCGTCGGCTTCGTGGATGGTGAATATGTCCTCAACCCCTCGGTTGACGACATGCAGAACCTGCGCACCAACCCCGAGCAGCGTCTGGACCTGGTTGTCGCCGGCACCAAGGACGCCGTGATGATGGTGGAATCGGAAGCCTACGAGCTGACCGAGGCCGAGATGCTGGGCGCTGTCGTCTTCGCGCATCAGCAGATCCAGCCGGTGATCGACCTGATCATCGACCTGGCCGAAGCCGCCGCGAAAGAGCCCTTCGATTTCCAGCCCGCCGATTACAGCGAGATCTACGCGGCCGTGAAAGCGGCAGGCGAAGACAAGATCCGCGCCGCCTATGCGATCACCGACAAGCAGGCGCGCACCACCGCCGTGTCTGACGCCAAGGCCGCCATCAAGGCAGCCCTGACCGAGGAACAGCTGGCCGATGCGAACCTGGGCACCGCGCTGAAGAAACTGGAAGCCAGCGTTCTGCGCGGCGATGTCGTGAAAACCGGCAAGCGGATCGACGGACGTGACACGACCACCGTGCGCCCCATCGTCTGCGAAACCGGCCTTCTGCCGCGCACGCATGGTTCGGCCCTGTTCACCCGTGGCGAAACCCAGGGCCTGGTCGTGACCACGCTGGGCACCGGCGATGACGAGCAGTTCATCGACGCGCTTCACGGCAACTTCAAGTCCAACTTCATGCTGCATTACAACTTCCCCCCCTATTCGGTGGGCGAGGTTGGCCGCGTGGGATCGCCCGGCCGTCGTGAAATCGGCCATGGCAAGCTGGCATGGCGCGCCCTTCAGGCCGTGCTGCCCGCCGCCACCGATTTCCCCTACACGATCCGCATCGTGTCCGAGATCACGGAATCGAACGGCTCCTCCTCGATGGCATCGGTCTGCGGCGGTTCGCTGTCGATGATGGATGCAGGTGTGCCGCTGAAGGCGCCTGTCGCGGGTGTGGCCATGGGCCTGATCCTGGAAGACGATGGCTCCTATGCCGTGCTGACCGACATCCTGGGTGACGAAGATCACCTGGGCGACATGGACTTCAAGGTGGCTGGCACCGAAAACGGGATCACCAGCCTCCAGATGGACATCAAGGTTGCAGGCATCACCCCCGAGATCATGGAGAAAGCCCTGGCGCAAGCCAAGGATGGCCGTATCCACATCCTCGGCGAGATGGCCAAGGCCCTGACGGGCGCTGCCGAATTCTCGATCCACGCGCCGCGTATCGAGACGATGCAGATCCCGACCGACAAGATCCGTGAAGTGATCGGCTCGGGCGGCAAGGTCATCCGCGAGATCGTGGAAGTCTCGGGTGCCAAGGTCGACATCAACGATGACGGCATCATCAAGATCGCATCGCCGAACGGCGACTCGATCAAGAAGGCCTATGACATGATCTGGTCCATCGTGGCCGAGCCGGAAGAAGGCAAGGTCTACAAGGGCACCGTGGTCAAACTGGTCGATTTCGGCGCTTTCGTGAACTTCTTCGGCAAGCGCGACGGCCTGGTGCACGTGTCCCAGATCGAGAACCGCCGCCTGAACCATCCGTCGGATGTTCTCAAGGAAGGTCAGGAAGTCTGGGTCAAGCTGCTGGGCTTCGATGATCGCGGCAAGGTGCGCCTGGCGATGAAATCGGTGAACCAGGAAACCGGCGAAGAGATCACCAAGGAAGAAGCGGAAGCGGGCGAATAAGCCCCCTTTCCCCTTGGAACGGACAAGGCCCCGATGGCAGCATCGGGGCCTTTTTTTGTCTGGCATGACGGGATGAATTGACAGCCTGCGCACCACTGATCATGGTTCACAGGTGGTTCCGTTTTTTGGTTAACGAGTGAGCGTGTAGAGATGACGACCGAGAGCCCAGAAATAATCCCCGCAGCTGAAGTTTATGATGGCGTCCGTCTGAGTACGGACATGACCCCCGAGATGGGAACGATGGCCGCACCCAAGGGCGTGGCGCTGGTTCTGCATGGCTTTGACCTGATGAAGAACCATCAACCGGGGCAGGCCTTGCTTGTCGCCGTCGACTGGCTCCACTTCAAGTTGGAAAAGCAGGGCTATCAGGTCATTTTCGGGCGCTACAACACCCATCAATCGTTTGTCTATGGCGCGCAGGAAATCGCGGCATACCTCAAGAACAACAGCGTTCCGACCAACAACCTGTCGATCTTTGCCTACTCGATGGGTGGACTGGTCGCGCGCCAGATGATCGCCAACGGGCTGAAGCCCAGACGCCTTTTCACCTATTGCACGCCGCATCTGGGCACCATGCTGCATGTGCCGCCGATCAACCACGGCGCCATGTCGATGATGCCCGTCAGCCAGGATCTGGGCAAACTGAACAAGAACGCCACCGAAGCGGCCTTTCGCAGCAATGTCACCGCAATCGGGTTCAGCCATGCCAACCCTTCGCCACAGCTTCATGACGGTGTTGTGGACATAAACTCGGCCACGGGTGTCGGCCTTGGCTTCGGTCGACCGGTACACTGGCTGTCAATGCGGGTTGGGCCGCAATTGCCGCTTGATCCGCATGGGGCGGTGCAGAACCTGCCGGACATCGAGCCGGCCCTGTCGATGTTCGTCGGGGACGTGCTGAAAGGCTGAAACGATGCTGGAACCCAGCCCGGAAGACCCAAGGCGTTTCATGCCACGGGTCCGCTTCGACGGCACCGCCATAGAATTCGAGGCGATTTGCCTGATCACATGGGACATCAACCTTCTGCTGATCGCGGTTCAGCCCTTCGAAAAACATCTGCCACGGGACGACATGGCGATGGCCCCCTACGTCCCGCCGTCGGACCTGAAAGGCTACAGATCACGCAACCCGAACTTTCAGTTCATCTGCGAGGTCGACCAGCGCAACGGATTTGACCGCGCAACAAAAGTGACAGCCTCGGGCCGACTGACCAACAGCAAGGACCACAAGGACTTTTTCGACGACGCGTGTTTCTTTCAGAAATTCCTGCCCGAGGATTTGGACGACACCACGCGGATGCCCTACGACAGTTGATCGTGGCCGGTCAGATGATCTCGTCCTCGTCGAACAGCGGAGCCGCATCCATCTGGGCGGCAACACCTTCCATGGCAGCCTCTGCGTGCGATATCTTGGGGGTCTCGGCCACGTGGAACAACGCGTCGCCCTCGTTCACCACGGGCATGTTGCTGCGGCCCACGATGATCCCGTTCGACTGCGCCGTAATCTCGACCTCGGCCACGCCGAACGGGTCCGACACAGCACCCAGCAGCATGCCCGGCTCGACCAGATCACCGATCCCGCGATAGGTGCGCAGCAGACCGCCCGCAGGCGCGCGGTACCAGCTTGACCGCGTGCAGGTCACGGGACGCGCCCGCAGGCGTGGCACGCCCTTGGGACCGATCATGCCAAGGCTCTGCATGACCCGCAGGATCCCCGACAGCCCGGCGCGCGCGGCAAGTTCATCGAACCGCAGCCCCTCGCCTGCCTCATACAGCAGCACATCCACACCCGCCGCTTCGGCCGCCATGCGCAGTGACCCGTCGCGCAGCTTGGAATGCAGCATCACCGGCGCACCGAAAGCCTGCGCCAATGCCTCAAGCCGCGCATTTCCCGGCGTCAGGCGGATCTGCGGCAGGTTCGACCGCTGCACGGCGGCTGAATGCAGGTCGATCCCGAAATCCGAACGGCTGACAATCTGGCTCAGGAAGATATGCGCCAGACGCGCGCCCAAGGACCCTTCCGCCGATCCCGGAAAACAGCGGTTCAGATCACGCCGGTCCGGCAGATAGCGCGAATGGTTCAGGAAGCCGAAGGTGTTGACGATGGGCACCGCCAGCAGCGTCCCGGCCATCCGGTCCAGATTGGGCGCGCGCAGCAGGCGGCGCACGATCTCGACCCCGATCACCTCGTCGCCGTGGATTGCGGCGGACACGAACATCACCGGCCCCGGCTTGCGCCCGTTGACCACATGCACCGCCATCGACACCGGCGTGTGATCCGACAGCGACGATACCGGCAGATCGATGGTGCGGCGCGTACCGGCAGGCACCCGCACCCCGCCAAGTTCGAACATCACACCGCCCGTCATGCCCTTGTCCCCGTCATCCCTTGCCCTTGGTCTTGGTCTGACCGTCCTTGGCGTTCTTCTCGATGAATTCGATGATCATGCCCGCGATATCCTTGCCTGTGGCTTTCTCTACCCCTTCCAGACCGGGGCTGGAGTTCACCTCCATCACCACAGGGCCATGATTCGACCGCAGCATATCCACACCGCACACGTTCAGCCCCATGGATTTCGCCGCGCGGATGGCCGTGGACCGTTCCTCTGGTGAAATCTTGATCGCCTTGGCCGATCCACCGCGATGCAGGTTCGACCGGAACTCGCCTTCCGCGCCCGTCCGCTGCATGGCGGCGACCACCTTGCCGCCCACCACGATGGCGCGAATGTCGGTTCCACCGGCTTCCTTGATGAATTCCTGCACAAGGATGTTCACGCCTGCCCCGCGAAACGCCTCGATCACCGATTTCGCGGATCGGTCCGTATCGGCCAGAACCACCCCGATACCTTGCGTGCCTTCCAGAAGCTTGATCACCAAGGGCGCGCCACCGGCCAGTTTCACGACCTCTTCGGTCTGCTTGGGATCATGGGCGAAGGTCGTGACCGGCAGACCGATCCCGTCCCGCGCCAGAAGCTGCATGGACCGCAGCTTGTCACGGCTGCGCCCGATGGCCACGCTTTCGTTCAGAGGGTAGACGCCCTGCATTTCGAACTGCCTGAGCACGGCAAGCCCGTAGAACGTGACCGAGGCCCCGATCCGCGGGATCACCGCGTCGTAGCGCGGCAGTTTCTGGCCGTCGTAATAGATCTCGGGCCTGCGCGAGGCGATGTTCATGCTGCAGCGCAGGGTATTGACGAAATCCAGCTCATGCCCACGTGCCTCGGCCGCCTCTTTCAGGCGCTGATGCGAATAAAGAGCCGGGTTGCGCGTCATCATGGCGATCTTCATGGAAAGGGTCCTTTACGGGAAACGAATGGGTAGGGGCGGGGCCGGCCTGTCAGGGCTTGCCTTGACCGCCGGTCGGGCGGGGCAGTCCCGCCAGGTAGGATTTGCCGGCATCCACGAGGATGCCGCGTTTGCGGATCGCGGTGCGACCCAGGATGATCGGCATCGCCATGGCCGAGCGATCGGCCAACGACACCTCGATCCGCCAGCGCCGCCCCCCCAGAAGCAGCAGGGTTTCGATCACAAGCCGATCCTCGCCAAGACCCGAGGTATTCTTGATCTCGCGCCGGTCGATCAGGGGCGCCTCGCAATCCCGGGCAGCCAGGCCACTGGCATGCGGAATATGAAACCGCACCCACTCCGCACCGTCACGCTGGAACCGCACCGCCTTGGTGGCATGCAGCGCCGAGGTCCGCGCGCCCGTATCGATCTTGGCCTGCATCAGGTCAATGCCCAGTTCCGGCAAGGCGATACGCTCGCGCCAGCCGATCAGCATCGGCGGCAGCTTGACCTTGCCGGACGTGGTCTTGCCCATGGCGCCTGTTCTCTCCGGCATATGGTGATCCTGTCGAATGCTTGCGCAAAGTCTACCAGTCAGACGTCGCCCGCGCATCCCCCGGCGCGCCGCGTAATCCTGTGCCCGGTCTTTGTCCATGACCACGGTGACAATGGAATGAAAAAACCCTGCGGAGGTTGTCCGCAGGGCCATCTTGCATCTGTCTTTCGCGACACCGATCAGAGCTTGGTCGTCCGCAGATAGGGCAGTTTCACATCGATATCGCCAAAACGCGCCCGCGCCTGATCATCGCTGAGGCTGAGCGCGACGATCACGTCCTGCCCCGGCACCCAGTTCGCGGGCATCGCCACCGGCACGCCAAAGCTGGCCTGCAGGGCGTCCAGCGCGCGCAGCACCTCGGCGAAGTTGCGGCCCACCGACATCGGGTAGGTCATGATCAGCTGAACCTTCTTGTCCGGGCTGATGATGAAGACCGACCGCACGCTGGCGGAATCCGCAGCGGTGCGCCCGTCGGGCAGATAGGCCTCGGCGGGCAGCATGTCGAAGGCCTTGGACACGGCCAGATCCTTGTCCGCGATGATCGGGAACCCAGCTTTCGCGCCCGAGAAACCTTCGATGTCCGCTTTCCATTTCACATGTTCGTCAACGCCGTCCACCGACAGGCCGATCACCTTGGTGCCGCGCTTGGCCCATTCATCCGCCAATTGCGCCACGGCGCCGAATTCGGTCGTGCAGACAGGGGTGAAATCCTTGGGGTGGCTGAACAGGATGGCCCAGCTGTCACCGATCCAGTCATGAAAGGTGATCTTTCCCTGATCGGTGTCCGCCGTGAAATTCGGCACGATATCGTTGATGCGCAGGCCCATTGGGGTTTCCTTTCCTGTCATGGTCGCAATTGTATTCCAAATTTCATATATTTGCTGCATCACGGATTTGCACCCCCTCCCTTGCAGCCAATCAGGCAGAGTGACAGAGTGTCGCGAATCCAGTGAGCCGACCTTTGATCCAGTGGATCAGGCCCCATATCACGACGCAATAACGAAGGAGATCGACATGATCGAGAAACGTCAGTTCTACATCAACGGTGCATGGGTTGACCCGATTGAGGGGCGCGATCATCCCGTCATCGACCCCTCGACCGAAGAACCCTGCGCGATCATCTCGCTGGGTGGCAAGGCCGACACGGATGCCGCCGTCGCCGCGGCCAAGGCTGCGTTTCCCGCATGGATGAACACCCCGGTCGAAGAGCGCATCGCGCTGGTCGAAAAGATGCTCGAGATCTACAAGTCCCGGACCGAGGATCTGGCACAGGCCATGACCATGGAAATGGGCGCGCCCATCGACATGTCGCGCGTCTCGCAGGTGGGTGCGGGCACATGGCACACCACGAACTTCATCAAGGCGGCCAAGAATTTCAAGTTCATCCGCCCGCTGGGCGATCACGCCCCGAACGATCGCATCGTCTACGAGCCGATCGGCGTCTGCGCGATGATCACACCCTGGAACTGGCCGATGAACCAGGTCACGCTCAAGGTCGTGGCGGCCGCCATCGCGGGCTGCACCATGGTGCTGAAACCCTCCGAGGAAAGCCCGCTGAACGCCATCGTCTTTGCCGAGATCATGCACGAGGCCGGTTTCCCCGCAGGCGTGTTCAACCTGGTGAACGGTGACGGCGTGGGCGTCGGATCGCAACTGTCCTCGCACCCGGATGTGGACATGGTCAGCTTCACCGGCTCGACCCGCGCGGGTATCGCCATTTCCAAGGCGGCTGCGGAAACCCTCAAGCGCGTGCACCTGGAACTGGGTGGCAAGGGTGCGAACATCATTTTCGCCGATGCCGATGACAAGGCCGTCAAGCGCGGCGTGTTGCACATGATGAACAACTCGGGCCAGTCCTGCAATGCACCCAGCCGGATGCTGGTCCAGAAGGGCGTCTATGAGAAAGCCGTGGAAACGGCGGCAGAAGTGGCAAATTCCGTCACCGTGGGCAACGCGCACGAAGCCGGTCGCCACATCGGTCCGGTGGTGAACGAGGCGCAGTTCAACAAGATCCAGGGCCTGATCCAGAAAGGCATCGACGAAGGCGCACGCCTTGTGGCCGGTGGGACGGGCCGCCCCGAAGGGTTCAACCGTGGCTTCTTCGTCAAGCCGACGGTCTTTGCCGATGTCACCAACGAAATGACCATCGCGCGTGAGGAAATCTTTGGCCCGGTGCTGGCGATCATCCCCTTCGAGACCGAAGAAGAAGCGATCCGTATCGCCAATGACACGGTCTATGGTCTGACCAACTACATCCAGACCCAGGACGGCGACAAATCCAACCGGATCGCGCTGCAACTGCGGTCCGGCATGGTCGAGATCAACGGCCAGTCGCGCGGCGCCGGTGCGCCCTTCGGCGGCATGAAGCAATCCGGAAATGGCCGCGAAGGCGGTGTCTGGGGCATCGAGGATTTCCTCGAGGTGAAGTCGGTCGCAGGCTGGGCTGCTGAATAAGCCATTGGCATAGCAATAAAAAAACCGCCGTCCGGGATGCCGGGCGGCGGTTTTGTCTTGTCCGGGGGCTTGTGGGCCTCAATCCAGCTTGCGGGCCTCGTCGACCAGCATCACGGGAATGCCGTTGCGGATAGGATAGGCCAACCCGGCCGATTTGCTGATCAGTTCCTGACGCTCGGCATCGTAGTCAAGACGCCCCCCGGTGCGCGGACATACCAGCGCCTCTAGCATCCGGCGGTCGAAAAGCGGTCCGTCCATCACTGCATGATCTCCTCGGTGTTGCCGCCGCGCAGGGAATACTCGATCAGGGTGACCAACGTTTCGCGCCGCGTGGACAGGCAAGGGGCCTCAAGCAGGGCCTGCTTGTCTTCGGGATCGAAATCCAGAAGCATCGAAAGCGAGTTGATCAGCAACTCGTCATCGGCATCCTGCAGGCTTTCCCAATCGGTCTGCAATTCGCGCGCGGTGAAATAGCGCGACAGCAGGTTCATGAAGGCTTCGCGGTCGAAACCGCTATCGGTTTCGTCCCGGCCCAGATCCCTCTCGAACCCGGTCCATGACACCTCGCACCGGCGATAGGGGGTGAAACCCGTCACTTCCCGCAGCACGCGGAAGCGGGACATGCCCGACAGCGTGATCAGATAGCGCCCATCCTCGGTTTCAGAGAATTGCGTGACCCGGCCCGCGCAACCGATCTGGTGCAATCCGTTTCCATCGCGTCCGGGGACGGCATTCGGTTGCACCATGCCGATCAGGCGTTCCGGCGTTTTCAGCGCATCCTCCAGCATGGCGAGGTAGCGCGGCTCGAAGATGTGCAATGGCAACCGCGACCGGGGCAGCAAAAGCGCCCCGGGCAGCGGAAACACCGCGATCACGTCCGGCATGTCAAATGTCTTGCCCATACCATGCGACCTAGCCCAACAAACCCATCAGGCAAATATCATTGAAGACAGCTTGCGCCGACCGTTCAAAACGACGGGGTCATTGGCTTTCAACGCGTCAAAAATGGTGAAAAGCTGCTGCTTGGCGGCACCGTCGTTCCATTCCCGGTCACGACGGAAGATTTCCAGAAGCGCATCCACCGCCTCCTCCATCCGGTTGTTGGCCTGCAACGCCAGCGCCAGATCGAACCGCGCTTGAAGGTCGGCCGGATTGGCATCGACCGCGGCCTGCAGTTCGGCAACCGGACCGGCCCCTGCGGCCTGCCGCGCCAGTTCAAGCTGGGCATGGGCCGCTTCCAGCGGCGCGGCCTTCGCGATCTCGGCGGGTGCGCCGTTCAGCACGGCCTCGGCCTCGTCCAGATCGCCCTTGGCGATGTGACATTGCACAAGCCCGGCATAGGCCGCGACATTGGCGGGATCTTCTTCGAGGATGGCGGCAAAGGTTTGCGCCGCATCGTCGATCGCACCTTCGGCCAGCATCGCCTCTGCGGCATCGATCGCCTCGGCCAGACCACCGTCACCGGCCAGTTCGGCCAGGCGCTTGACGAAGGCCTGCGCCTCGGAAGCGGGCACCGCCCCCTGGAAAGCATCGACCGGCTGACCCTGCCAGAAGGCATAGACGGTGGGGATCGACTGCACCCGCAACTGCACCGCGATGCGCTGGTTCTGGTCCACGTTGACCTTGACCATCTTCACCGCGCCTTTGGCCGCCTCGACAGCGGCCTCAAGTTGCGGACCAAGCGTCTTGCAGGGGCCGCACCAGGGCGCCCAGAAATCCACGAGCACCGGCACCGTCATCGAGGCATCGACAACCTCGGCCATGAAATCCGCCTCGGACACATCCATGATCACTGCCTTGTCGGCGGCGGGCTGCTTTTGTCCCAGTTCCAGCATCTTCCGTCATCCTTGTCTGCAAATCTGCGTGGCACCCGATCGGGGTGCATTCATCATCCTATATGGGGTGACATATTCGTGAAATCAAAGGTCAAAGGTTGCAAAGACAGGCGCGTGATCGCTGGGCTGCTCCCAGCCGCGCGCCGCGCGCAACACGCGGCTGGAGTGTCCTGCCTGTGCGATATCCTTCGTGGCCCAGACATGATCCAGCCGGCGCCCCTTGTCGGCGGCATCCCAATCGGCCGCGCGATAGGACCACCAGCTGTAAAGCTGCCCCTCGGGTATGTCGGCACGGGTCACATCGACCCAGGCGCCGGACTCCTGCACCTGTCCCAGGTGGTCCACCTCGACGGGCGTGTGGCTGACAATCTTGAGAAGCTGCTTGTGGTTCCACACGTCATCTTCGCGCGGGGCGATGTTCAGATCGCCGACAAGGATCGACCGTTCGGGCCGGTCGCCATGGAACCAGTCGCGCATCTCGGTCAGGTAATCCAGCTTCTGGCCGAACTTGTCGTTCACCGTGCGATCCGGCACATCGCCGCCTGCGGGAACATAGCAGTTGTGGATCACCACGCCATTGGGCAGCCGCGCCGCCACATGACGCGCATGGCCAAGGCTGGCGAAATCCATCTCGCCCATATCCTCGAGCGGCAGCTTGGACAGGATCGCCACCCCGTTATAGCCCTTTTGCCCACGTGCGACCATGTGGTGGTAACCCAGCGCCTGGAACCCCTCCAGCGGGATCTTGTCCACCGGGCTTTTGCATTCCTGCAGGCACAGCACATCGGGGGCTTCCTCGGACAGAAGCTTGCACACAAGCCCTTCGCGCAGCCTGACCGAGTTGATGTTCCAGGTGGCAAGGGTAAAGGTCATAGTCTGCTCCGTTCCAATGGTTCGGAGGCAGGCCTAGCACATGGGACAGCCAAGCGGGAGGGGGGTGTCACCCTGATCGCGCTTCAGATCGACACACGCGACAGCAAGGTCGCGCGGTCTACGCGCGCCTTGGGATCACGCAGCACGACAGACCCGCGGTTCAGCGCCACGAACTCATCGGCAAGCTGATAGGCAAAGTCGAAATACTGCTCGACCAGGACGATGGCGATCTCGCCCTCGTCGCGCAGGGCCTCGATCACCCGGCCGATCTGCTTGATGATGTTGGGCTGAATGCCCTCGGTCGGCTCGTCCAGCAGCAGCACACGCGGTTTGGTGATCAGCGCCCGCGCAATCGCCAATTGTTGTTGCTGCCCGCCCGACAAATCACCGCCGCGCCGGTCCTTCATCTCGGCCAGGACCGGGAACAGCTCGTAAATCCGGGGCGGGATGGCCTTGTCGCCACGTGGCAAGCAGGCAAAACCCGTCGTCAGGTTCTCGGTCACACTCAGCAGGGGAAAGACCTCGCGCCCCTGCGGCACATAGGCGATGCCCGCGCGCGCGGCCTGAAAGGCGGTCGGATGATCCAGCGGCTTGCCATCCAGCATGATCGTGCCGCCGGAATAGGGATGCCGCCCGGCGATCGCCTTGAGCAGGCTGGTCTTGCCCACGCCGTTCGTGCCCATGACGGCCGTCACCTGCCCCGGCTTGGCGGTCATGGAAATCCCGTTCAGGATCTGGCTTTGCCCGTATTTCAGGGTCAGGTCGGCAATTTCCAGCATCTCAGCGCCCCAGGTAGACGTCGATGACGTCCTGATTTTTCGTGACATGGTCCAGACTGCCTTCGGCCAGCACCGAACCTTCATGCAGCACCGTCACCTTGCAGTTCAGTCGCCGCACGAATTCCATGTCATGTTCGACCACCACGACCGCGCGGGTCTGCGCGGCGCGCACCAGCAGTGCGGTCGTATGCTCCCGCTCCGCAGGGGTCATGCCCGCCGCCGGCTCATCCACCAGCAACAACTGCGGATCCTGCGCCAGCAGCATCCCGATCTCCAGCCATTGCTTTTGCCCATGGCTCAACTCGCCCGCCCGGCGCGGCAGGTCTTCGGTCAGGCCGATCTCTTCCGCAATCTCGTCGATCCGCGCGGCGGTCGCGCGGCTTTTGCGGTAGAACAACACATCAAACGGCCCGCGCGGGTTCTTGAGCGCCATGGCCAGGTTTTCCCGTACCGTCTGCGCCTCGAACACCGTGGGTTTCTGGAACTTGCGCCCGATCCCCTGCCGCGCGATCTGGCTTTCGGACAGGTCCAGCAGGGATATGCTGCGCGGACCCCAGATCACCCGCCCCTCGTCCGGTTTGGTCTTGCCGGTGATGATGTCCATGAAGGTGGTCTTGCCCGCACCATTCGGCCCGATCACCGCGCGCAACTCGGCCTGGCCGATGCTGATCGACAGGTTGTTGATGGCGCGGAACCCGTCGAATGTGACGCTGACGCCGGACACTTCCAGAAGCGTGCTCATGGCTCGCCCTCCTCACGGCGCCAGGCGCCCTTGTCGGGGCCGTAATCGCCCTGCCGGTCCGCCACGGGTTTCAACACGATCAGGTCGAACAGCCCGCCGATCCCCTTGGGAAAGAACAGCGTGACCGCCACGAATGACAGGCCCAGCAGCACCAGCCACCAATCTGTCCAGTTGATCGTGTAGAAGCCGAGGTTGACAGCCGGGGCCGATCCGCCCGTGAACCAAGACGACAGCAGCGACACGAAAGCCGCGCCGATCACCGCGCCATAAAGCCGCCCGCGCCCGCCGATGGCGACCCATACCGCAAGGTAGATCGAGGCGATGGGCGCGATTTCGGCCGGGTTGATGATGCCCGCCTGCGGATAGTAAAGCGCCCCCGCAATGGCCGCGACGATGGCGGTCAGGGTGAAGACGAACAGCTTGTAGCTTTCGACATGATAGCCCAGGAACCGCACGCGGCTTTCGTTGTCGCGGATGGCGCGGATCACGCTGCCCATCTTGCCGGACACGATCCAGGCGAAAAGGACATAGCCCAACCCCAGCGCCAGCGCCGAGGCCCAGAAGAACGCGATCGAGATCACCGATTGCGGCACCGCATCGAGGCCGGGGATATTCTGCAATCCCGACAGCCCGTTATTGCCGCGCAATCCGCTGTCGTTCTGGAACAGGTAAAGCGACAGCGCCAGTGTCATCGCCTGCGTCAGGATCGACAGATAAACACCCGTCACCCGGCTGCGGAACGCCAGCCAGCCAAAGACCAGCGCCAGCAGGCCCGGCACAAGAACGACCATCAGCAGTTGCAGCGTCAGGGAATGCGAAAACGCCCAGATCAGCGGGAACTCGGACGAGCCCACCACGCCGAATATCTGCGTGGCAATAGCATCCGTGACCTCGGTCTCGGTGGGCGGCAGCGGCGCGTTGGCCAGCGATTCCACCACGATCAGCTCGGTCCGGGCATACATCAGCCACATCCCGATGGCATAGCCGCCCAACCCGAAAAACGCGAAATGCCCCAGCGACAGGATCCCGCAATAGCCCCAGACGACATCCATCGCGATGGCGATCAGGCACAGGCACAGGGTCTTGCCCAGCGTCTTGACGAAAGAGGTCGAGATCAGCCCGACCCCCGTCACCTCGGACATCAGCGTGACCGCGACGGTAAAGACCGACAGCGCCAGCAGGAACCACAGGACCGAAGGGTTGCGTGCAATGAAGGAACGGTTCATGCGCGGCCTCCGTCGCGGCGGGGGGTCAACCCCCCGCACCCCCCGGGATATTTGGGGCAAGAAGAAACAGAAGCGGTACTTGCATGTGACATGGCGTCAATCCCCCGCCGCACGGCCCTTGAGGGCGATGATGCCCTTGGGCCGGAACTGGATGAACAGGATGATGAACAGGATCATGTAGGTCTGCGCCGCCAGCGTATTGCTGGGGTTCAGGAACTCGATCCCCTTCTGCAGAAAGCCGATCAGCGTGGCCCCGGCCAGTGTGCCCCAGACATTGCCGACACCGCCCACGACAACGGTCATGAAGCTTTGCACGATGTAATCGGCGCCCATTTCCGATGTGACCTTGGCGTAAAGTCCGATGGCCACGCCCGCGATCCCCGCGATACCGGACCCAAGGCCGAAGGTCAGCATGTTGATCCGGTCAGGGTTGATCCCCATCGATGCCGCCATGCCGGGGTTCTGGGTCACGGCGCGAACCTCCAGCCCCAGGCGCGTGCGTTTGAGGATGTAGATCAGCAACCCGAGGAACATCAGCGCCAGCACGAAGATCGCGACGCGGATCATGCTGATCGACACCACCTCGTTGAAGGTCAGCGTGCCGCTGAGCCAATCGGGCGAGGTGAGCGGCCGCGCCTGGGTGCCGAAGATGTTCTTGGCCAACTGCTGCAGCGCGATGGAAATGCCGAATGTGGCCAGCAGCGTTTCCAGTGGTCGGTGATAGAGCCAGCGGATCACAAGCCGCTCCATGGCCACACCTGCGGCGAAGGTGACGGCAAAAGCCAGTGGCAAGGCCAGCAGCAGCGACAGCGTGTAATCCGGGATGAAAAGCTGCACCACATAGCCGGTATAGGCGCCCATCATGATGAATTCGCCATGCGCCATGTTGATTACCCCCATCACGCCGAAGGTGATGGCCAGGCCGATGGCGGCCAGAAAATAGATTGAGGCCAGCGACAAGCCGTCCAGCGCCAGATCCGCCGCCTGGTTCAATCCGACCTTGAACTCGATCGCCTCCAGCGTGGCCGCGGCCGCAGCGGTAATCGCGGGATCGGGTTCGGCATAGAGCAGCACAAAGCGATGCGCGGCCAAGGCCATCGCCTGATCGTCAAGCGTCACCAGCGGCGGCACGGCACCGGTGGCGGCCAGGGCGTCATAAGCCGCTTCACGCGCGGCGTCCGTGGACAGGCTGGCCACCGGAATGCCAGCGACGGCATCGCCATCCATGGCGGCGATCAGCGCATCCTTGATGGTCGCGACACCCGTCAGCGGCGGTGCGAAACCCGCCTCGACAAGACGGGTATAGGCCTCGACCTCGGACAGCGCATCGGTTCCGGGCTCCAGCACTGCGGCAATGTTGCGATCCGTCGGAAGTTCGGCGAACACTGCGGGCGCGCTTGTCAGGATCAGGTTCAGCACGGCACGGGCGTCCACACCCAGATCACCTTCAAGGCTTTCGATGGCGGCGATCCGTTCGGCAGGCGTTTCGGCAAAACGGGCGGAAAGCAGCCTTTCCAGCCGGATCTTGCGGGCTTGAAGGACAGGATCGGGTTCTGCCGCGATGGACAGGCGCAGCGGTTCCAACTGGTCCTCGGAAGGGCTGCGGTCAATCGCGTCAAGCGCGGCAAGCCGCCGGGCGGGATCATCATCCAGCAACTGGAACGCCACAAGCGCGGATCCGATCACGCGCCGCACCCCGGCATTGGGACGCAGTTCGCTCATGTCGGCACTTTCCGCCTGACCGGCATCCTGCCCCGTGTCCACGTCGACCAGGGCATATCCCCCTTCAGCCTTGGTGGCATAATAGAACAGCCCATCGCTGGACCGCAGGTAAACACCCCGGTCGCGCCAACGCTCCAGGAACACGGGCACCCCGGGAAGATCGCTGTCCAGCAAGGCTGCGACAAGACCATCAACCGTGCTGCGCGACGGGTTTGCCACGGCATCGGCATTGGCCTGAAGCAACGACTGAAGGGGCGCAACGCTGTCTTGCGCGCGGGCCGCGGTCAGGCCCAGGGCAATCGCCAAGGCGCAGCAGATAAGGCGGAAGATCATGATAAGTCCTTGACCGAAGGGCCGGTGGCCGGGGGCGCGGATCACCGCCCCCCCGGCATTTGGGTCAGTAGTTCGAGGTCAGCTGGACACAGGTCTTGGTCACGGTGTTGTACATCCCGCAGCCCAGATCCTTCCAGTCGCTGGTCAGAACCGCCGAATCCGGCAGGTAGTCGGTCCAGGCATCGCCATCGACTTCGGGGGTCTGGCTGATGATGTCGAACTGACCATCGGCGCGGATTTCACCAATCAGCACCGGCTTGGCCAGGTGATGGTTCGGCAACATCACGGCGGTCCCGCCGGTCAGGTTCGGGAATTCCTGCCCGTACATGGCCGTACGCACGGCATCCACATCCGTGGTGCCTGCCGCGGTTGCCGCATTCACCCACATGTTGAAGCCGATGTAATGCGCCTCCATCGGGTCGTTGGTCACGCGGTTCTCACCGGCAAAGGCTTTCCATGCAGCGATGAATTCCGCGTTTGCAGGCGTGTCGGCGGATTGGAAATAGTTCCAGGCCGCGAGGTGCCCGACCAGTTCGGATGTGTCGAGACCCGACAACTCCTCTTCGCCGACCGAGAAGGCGACGACGGGAATATCCTCGGCTGAAACACCGGCAGCAGCGAGTTCCTTGTAGAAGCCGATATTCGCGTCACCATTGATGGTCGAGATCACGCCGACCTGCTTGCCATCGGCCCCGAGGGCGACCACATCGGCCACGATCGTCGCCCAGTCGGAATGACCAAAGGGCGTGTAGTTGACGAAGATGTCCTCTTTCGGGATGCCCTTCGAGATGAGGTAGCTTTCAAGGATGTTGTTCGTGGTGCGCGGATAGACATAGTCCGTGCCCAGAAGGGCGAATTTCTCGACGCCCAGTTCCTCAAGGAAATAGTCCGTCGCCGGGATGGCCTGCTGGTTCGGGGCCGCACCCGTGTAGAAGACGTTGCGCGACGATTCCTCCCCCTCGTACTGCACGGGGTAGAACAGCAGACCGTTCAACTCCTCGATCACCGGCAGCACGGATTTGCGGCTGACGCTGGTCCAGTTGCCGAAGATCACGTCAACCTCGTTCACGGTCAGCAGTTCGCGCGCCTTTTCCGCGAACAGCGGCCAGTCAGAGGCCGGATCGACCACTACCGCCTCAAGCTGGCAGCCAAGCAGCCCGCCCTTGGCGTTCTGCTGGTCGACCAGCATCAGCATGACGTCCTTCAGCGTCGTTTCGGAAATGGCCATGCTTCCGGACAGCGAATGCAGCACGCCGACCTTGATCGGGCAATCCTGCGCTGATGCAGCGCCGGCGCCGGCCATGATCGCCGCCACGGCAAGCGCGGTAAATTTCGTTCCATGTGTCATTGAATAATATCCCCAGTCGCTTATCTGCGCGATGGGCCTTTTGTCCCGCATGGGCCAGCAAGTGGCACGGCGGGTCATCTGGCCATCCGCAACATGTGTGTTGCAGTCGCGCAGGGGGTGTATCTGCCAGGATCGGCCCTCTGCGCGGCCTCGGCGCGTCGCCTGCATGACAACGGCTGTCCCAATTCAGAACAGACGATGCTGCGCTTGCAACAAGCCGCTTCGCAGGTGCAGCATTTTTAGGACATCAACAGGGCAAAGTGACCGATTCGAAGCATTTGCCTATTTTTTGGAAGAAATGCGTCCGGGGGTTGGGCGTTCCGGCGATGCCCGTGCCACCGGAACGGGCATCGCGGCACCCGCCCGAAGAATCACCGGATGGTTTTGCGGGTGGGCAGGCCCTGGCCGCAAAGGTTCGGCCGCCGGGAATCCAGGCTTGCCGATATGACAATTTCCTTTGCAACCCGTGATCGCCATGATCAAGGAATGGAACCTTCCCGCAAATGTCCATGAAAGCCAAACAGTTGTTTCGCAATGCGATACAATGCGGACGATCGCAGGACCCCGGACAAAAAAAACCCCGGCACCAGGCCGGGGCAGTCCAACAGGGAGGTGCATATGATGACCCGCATATGCGACGGGGTCTCGTGAAATGCTGTAGAAAAATTAATCCTAATGACAGGATACCACTTTGATCTGCATCAAGACAGTGGGCGCCATGCAGACATGTCGAAAGTGCATCCCTTATGCAACAAGACGGTACCCACCCGATTCCGTGACAAGCAGCCGCGCGTTCGAAGGATCAGGCTCGATCTTTTGACGCAGGCGGTAGATATGTGTCTCAAGCGTGTGGGTCGTAACGCCTGCATTATAGCCCCAGACCTCGTGCAAAAGCACATCACGCGGCACCACGCCTTCGGTCGCACGATAGAGGTATTTCAGGATATTCGTCTCTTTTTCGGTCAGGCGGATCTTCTTGTCGTCCTCGGTGACCAGCATCTTCATCGCGGGCTTGAACGTGTAGGGCCCAAGCGTGAAAACGGCATCCTCGCTCTGCTCATGCTGGCGAAGCTGCGCGCGGATCCGGGCCAGCAGGACCGGAAACTTGAACGGCTTGGTGATATAGTCATTGGCCCCGGCATCCAGGCCCAGGATCGTATCGGCATCACTGTCGTGGCCGGTCAGCATCAGGATCGGGCACTTGACCCCCTGCTTGCGCATCAGCCGGCACAGTTCGCGGCCGTCCGTATCGGGAAGGCCAACGTCAAGAATGACCAGATCATAAAGCGCTTCCTTCGCGCGCTTCATCGCCTCTGACCCGTTTCCAGCCTCAAAGACATCGAAGTCCTCGGTCATGACAAGCTGCTCGCTCAGCGCCTCGCGCAGATCCTCGTCATCGTCCACCAGCAGTATTTTCTTCAATTGTGCCATAGGTTTCCCTCCTGTGCTTGCGGACAAGATGCGCCTGCGGGACAATGCCGACAAGACAGGGTGCCATTCTCTCACGCTGTCGTGTAAAGCAGTGTGCAAATGTTTCAGATAGAAGCGTAAAACCCAGATCGCAGCACGCATAGGCGCAACAAACGGCATGAGCTTCAGCCCTGATGTTACAGAAATCCTGGCCCGCGCCCGCGCAGATCTGCGCATGGGCGTGCCCGTTGTGCTGACGGAAAACGGCACAGGCGTTCTTGTACTGGCCGCCGAGACGCTGGATGCGCAAAGGCTGGCGGATCTGCACGCGCTGGGTGGCACACCCGTTCTTGCCCTGACTGCGCGGCGCGCCGAGACGCTGAAGGCCCGCACCTATGACGGTGATCTCGCCCGCGTGGTCCTGCCCCACGGATCAAGCCTGGCCTGGGTCCTGGGTGTCGCAGATCCGGCGGATGACCTGAAAACGCCGATGAAAGGCCCGCTTGTCACGCAACGCGACGGCGCGGCCGATCTGCATCGCCTGGCTGTGATCCTGACCAAGACAGCACGGCTCTTGCCGGCTGCGCTGGTTCTGCCCCTGGCCGATCCGGCCGGTTTCGCCGCCAACCACGGCCTGACCCGGATCGACGCACCCCGCGCCCGCCCGCTGCTGGCTGCTGCACCCGAACCCCACCCCGTGGTCAGCGCGCGCCTGCCGGTATCCGCCGCAGAGGCGGGAAGGCTGCATATCTTCCGCCCCGAAGATGGTGGCGAAGAACATTACGCCTTCGAGATCGGCCAACCCGCCCGCGACAAGCCCGTTCTGGCGCGGCTTCATTCGGCCTGCTTTACCGGCGATGTGCTGGGCAGCCTGAAATGCGACTGCGGACCGCAATTGCATGGCGCCCTGGCGCAGATGGGCGAAGAAGGGGCGGGTGTGCTGCTCTATCTCAACCAGGAAGGGCGCGGCATCGGCCTTGCCAACAAGATGCGCGCCTATTCCCTGCAGGACCAGGGTTTCGACACGGTCGAGGCGAACCATCGCCTGGGCTTCGAGGATGACGAGCGCGATTTCCGCCTTGGCGCCGAGATCCTCAAGTCGATGGGCTTCACCTCGGTGCGTCTGCTGACCAACAATCCGCGCAAGATCGCGATGATGGAAAAGCAGGGGATCACCGTGACCGAACGCGTGCCGCTGAAAGTGGGGGAAAACGCCCATAACCGCGCCTATCTTGCCACCAAGTCCGCCAAATCGGGACATCTGCTGTGACCACCGCGCGCGCGGCAGACATGGTTCTGACCCCGATGGGCCTGCGCTTTGCGGGCCGTACCTTCCCCTGCTCCATCGGGCGTGGCGGTATCAGCGACACGAAACGCGAAGGCGACGGCGCAACCCCGCGCGGCATCCACGGCATCGTGGGCATGCTCTATCGCCCCGACCGCATGGCGCGCCCTGCCGATTGGGCCCTGCCGATCCGCCCCGGCGACCTGTGGTCCGACGATCCCCGGCACGAGGATTACAACCTCATGGTCCGCGCACCCTACCCCTACAGCCACGAAAGGCTGCGCCGCGCCGACCCGCTTTATGATCTGATCCTGATCACCGACTGGAACTGGCCCCGCGCGGAACGCGGGCGCGGCTCGGCCATTTTCATCCACCAGCGCCGCCGCGCGGGATACCCGACCGAAGGCTGCATCGCCCTGCGCCGGGATCACCTGCAATGGATCGCCGCACACCTGCGCCACGGCTGTCGCCTGATCGTGGCATGACCCTGGGTTTCTTCTTGCTCTAAATATCCACGGCGCGACGCGTCAGTCGTAAGCCCGCTCTCCGAAGATGGCCGATCCCACACGGATATGCGTAGCCCCCAGCGCGATGGCGGTTTCGAAATCGCCGCTCATCCCCATCGACAGGCCGGACAGCCCGTTGCGCTCCGCGATCCTGGCCAGGAGGGCAAAATGCAGCGCTGGCTCCTCATCGACCGGGGGAATGCACATCAACCCCTGCACAGGCAGATCCAGCGCCCGCGCCTCGGCCACGAAAGCATCCGCGTCTGACGGCATCACCCCTGCTTTCTGCGGCTCTTCTCCGGTGTTGATCTGCAGGAAAATGTCGGGACAATATCCCATCTCTTGCGCCAGCCGCGCGATGGTCTGGGCCACCTTGGGACGGTCCACGGAATGGATCACCTGGAACAGCTCCATGGCCTGCCGCGCCTTGTTGGTCTGCAAGGGCCCGATCAGATGCAGCGCGATGCCGTCATAAGTCTTGCGGAATTCGGGCCACTTGCCGGCCGCCTCCTGCACACGGTTTTCGCCAAAGACGCGGTGGCCCTGATCCAGTACGGCGGCGACCCGTTCATTCGGCTGCACCTTCGACACCGCGATCAGGGTCACGCTGTCCTCGGCCCGTCCGGCGGCGGCGCAGGCTTTGGCGATTCGGGTCTTGATCTCGGACAATGACATGGCATTCACCCTGGTTGTTCGGCCTGGGCGCATGAAAACACCATGTCCGCGCAAAAGAAAAGGGCAGGTCCGAAGACCTGCCCTTCCTTGTTCAACTCTGCGTTCTGGATCAGAACGAGAAGAAGATACCAGCCGAAACCAGGTTGTCGCCTGCTTCGTTCTGGGTCCAGCCGCCTTCAACCGAAGCGCCGCCGCCCAGGCCGTAGGATGCACCCAGGCCGAAGGTTGCATCGATGCCGTTGTTTTCGTCAGCAGCGAAGCCGTAGACGTACAGAGCGTCGTTTGCTTTGTAGCCAGCGCGCAGCGAGATCTTCTCTGCGGTCACACCGGTGTAGTCGGTGTCAGCATAGGACAGAGCTGCGTCGAACGCGCCGAAGCTGCCGCCAACCGAAGCGAACAGGATGCTGTCGCCGTCACGTGCGCCGTCGTTCCACTCTTCGTAAGCGACTGCAACTTTGTAGTCACCGAAGGCGTAGTTTGCGCCGATACCGTAGGAGGTGTCGGTGCTGTGTGCGTGCAGGCCCAGGCCGTTCATGCTGTACAGAACTTCAACGCCATCGGTCGCGCCTGCGCCACCGCTGGAGTATGCGGTCCAGCCGAACACGCCGCCGTTGGAGATGGTGTTGGCTGCCAGCGAACGGAAGCTGTTGCCTTCCAGGCCAACGCCAGCCGATTTGGTCGGCAGGTACAGGTTCGGAGCAGCTTCGATCACACCCAGGATGTTGCCCATCGCGATGGTCAGGCCACCGGTGGTTGCGTAGAAGCGAGCGCCGTTACCGCCAGCGTTTGCCGAGTTCTCTTCGGCCTGGAAGCGCTGACGCACACCCAGGGTCAGGCCGCCATCGGTTTCGGTGGTGGCGTCGAACTGCAGGCGCAGGCGGCTTGCGGTGTTGATTTCGTCAGCGCCGGCTGCGACGCCGTCGTTGTACAGTGCGCCAAAACGTGCGTAGCCGGAGACTTTGACGTCTGCGACAGCAACACCAGCGGTAGCGACCAGCGCGGTAGTTGCGATAAGAAGGTTTTTCATTTCGTTGCCCTCGGTTTTTCAAAGATTGCCCAAAACAGCGAGTCTGCCTTGGGTATGGCAATCGTTTCGCTCTTTTTGCCTGCCCGATGCAAGCGATCCAGAAGATAACGGAGCAAACCCGTGGGACGTGGTGCACCTATGTCACACATTGGACGACGGACCGCATCAGGCGGCAACCGCTGCACGCCCGCGTGCGCGCGCGTTTCAGCAAAGAGCTTGCCCCGCAGGGCAGGCTTGGCTAGGACGGTGACAATGGAATTTCCAAACTGGGCTGGGCAATGATGAAACAGCACGCTTTCAGGGTTTTCACTGCGGGATTGCTGGTTTTCGCCCTGGCCGCCTGCGGCAATCGCGCCGATGACGATGCCCAGGCAGACGGCCCGCCGGTCATCTTTGACGCCGGGCGCGATGCGAACGCCTTCAATACGGGTCAGTCGATCTTCGATGCATTCCGGCGCAATCCGCCAGACGTGTCGGTCGAGGTGAACCGCTATCTTTGGAACGCATCGCTGGATGTGCTGAACTTCATGCCCATCGAATCGGTCGATCCCTTCACGGGCGTGATCGTCTTTGGTTATGGCACCCCGCCGGGTGGTGGTCAGGCCTATCGCGGCACGGTGCATATCAAGGATCCCGCGCTTGAGGCGCGCGCGCTCAGCGTGGCATTGCAAACGCGCTCCGGTCCGGTTGCCGCCGGAACCCAGCGCGCCGTCGAGGATGCGATCCTGTCCCGCGCGCGTCAGTTGCGCATCGCAGACGGGCGCCGCTAATCGCTGATCTGGCCGGGGCTTGCCGCGGCCAGACGCTCGATCCACTCAAGCTGCTTCGGCAGGCATATGCGGCTGAGTTCATATTTGCCCCGCACATGTGAACGGGCCGCCTGCCCGAAGCGCTGCCGCAGATCGGGATCGTCCAGCAAGGCGCAGGCACGGTCCACCAGCGCGCGGCCATCGAAGAAATCCACCAGAAATCCGGTTTCGCCGTCGCGGACAGCCTCGCGCACAGGGGCGGTGTCGCTGGCCACGATCGCGGCCCCGACGCTCATCGCTTCGAACAGTGACCAGCTGAGAACGAAAGGGTAGGTCAGGTAGAGATGCACGCGTGACACCTGCAGCAGCGTCACGAAGCGATCATAGGGAATCCGCCCCAGGAAATGCACCCGCGACCAGTCTTCATCAGGAATGCGGCCGCGCACCTCATCGATGAAAATCTGCTTCCATGTCTGCCCGTTGGGTGGTTTCGCACCATAGGACACCTGGTCTCCGCCAACGACAAGGATCTGTGCCTGCGGCCGTCGCGCAAGCAGGTCCGGCAGCGCGCGCATGAAGACATGGTAGCCGCGATAGGGCTCGAGGTTGCGATTGACGAAGGTGATCACCTCGTCGTCGCGGGTCAGCGTCCGGCCATCGGCAAGATCAAAACGCGCGGCGGGATCTGGCGTCAGATGATCGGTGTCGATCCCGTCATGGATCACGCTGATCCGGTCGCGATAGGCTGCGGGAAAGGTATCGGCCTGAAACCGTGTGGGGCTGATTCCCATGTCGCAGAGCGGTTGATGGATCAGGTTGTTGAGGTTCTTCATGCGGATGCGCAGCCGCTCGACCTGATCGACCCTTGGCATGAATTCGGGATCGAACCCAAGGTGATCGGGGTCCGACAGGTGGTATAGCTCGCAATAGAGACCGATGCGCGCCTGCGGCCAGACATCGCGCAGAAACATCGCCTCGCCCCAGCCGGGATGCGCCACGATCAGATCGGGCACATATCCCTGCTGTCGCAAGGCGCGGGCCGCGCGGTAACAGGCCTCGCCCCGGATCACCTTGGTTTCGGTATCGGCCAGCCAGGGATGCACGCCCTGACCCGGCCGGCGCTTGATCGCATAGGGCAAGACGCGCACGCCGTTCCAGGTGGCTGCTTCCTTGACGCGCAGGGTCAGGGCCAGGCAATCATGGCCCCGCTGCACCAGCGCTGGCGCCAGATGCTTGAACTGACCCGGAAAATTCTGGTGGATGAAAAGCACCCGCATTCTGGAAAACCGTTCCCTACTCGTCCCGCCAACCCCTTATACAAGGCAAATTTGCCCTGCACAGACCCGCATTTTTGCGCGCCGCCCCTAGACCGTGGGCCAAAGCGGGCCTATCACGCGCTCTGAACTGGTCCAAGGGACCCCGCAGCCCGAACAAGAGGTCATCCGATGTCACGCTATGATGCCGCCCAGATCGAAGCGAAATGGCAAACAGCCTGGGACAGCGCCGGCCTGTTCCGCGCCGTGCCGGGCAGCCAGACGACCAAGCCGAAATATTACGTGCTGGAAATGTTCCCCTATCCGTCGGGACGCATCCACATGGGGCATGTGCGCAACTACACGATGGGCGACGTGATCGCGCGCTACAAGGTGACCAAGGGCTTCAACGTGCTGCACCCGATGGGCTGGGACGCTTTCGGCATGCCGGCCGAAAACGCCGCGATGGCGATTGGCGGCCACCCCAAGGACTGGACCTATCAGAACATCGCGGACATGCGCGCGCAGATGAAACCGCTGGGCCTGTCCATCGACTGGAGCCGCGAGTTCGCCACCTGCGATCCCGAATACTACGGCCAGCAGCAGGCGCTTTTCCTCGATATGCTGGAAAAGGGCCTGGTCTATCGCAAGAACGCCGTGGTGAACTGGGACCCGGTCGACATGACCGTTCTTGCCAATGAGCAGGTGATCGACGGCAAGGGCTGGCGATCGGGCGCCGATGTCGAACGGCGCGAGCTGACGCAGTGGTTCTTCAAGATTTCCGACTATTCCGAAGAACTGCTGACCGCGCTGGACGGGCTGGACAACTGGCCCGCCAAGGTGCGGCTGATGCAGTCGAACTGGATCGGCAAGTCGCGCGGCCTGCAATTCGCCTTCTCGCTGATCGACGGACCGCATGGCACCGACCGGATCGAGGTCTATACCACTCGCCCCGATACCCTGCTGGGCGCCAGCTTCGTGGGCATCTCGCCCGATCATCCGCTGGCCCGCCAGCTTGAGCGTGACAACCCCGAGGTCGCGGCCTTCTGCGCCTATTGCCGCAAGGGTGGCACGACCGAGGAAGCGCTTGAAAAAGCTGAAAAGAAGGGCTTCGACACTGGCCTGCGCGTGCGTCATCCCTTCGACACCGCCTGGGAACTGCCGGTCTATATCGCCAACTTCATCCTGATGGATTACGGCACGGGCGCGATCTTTGGCTGCCCCGCGCATGATCAGCGCGACTTCGACTTTGCCACGAAATACGGCCTGCCGATCATCTCGACCTTCCTGCCCTCCGAAGACAGCGCGACCGAATTGACCGAAGCCTATGTGCCGCTCAAGTCGGAAAAGGTATTCTACAACAAAGGGTTCGCAGGCGAGGCATGGCAGACCGGCGAACAGGCCGTCGAAGCCGCCATCACCTTCTGCGAAAGCAATGGCGTCGGTCACGGCGTCACCAAGTTCCGCCTGCGCGACTGGGGCCTGTCGCGGCAACGCTACTGGGGTTGCCCGATTCCGGTCGTGCATTGCGACACCTGCGGCGTGGTGCCCGAGGCGAAGGAAAACCTGCCCATCCGCCTGCCCGACGACGTCACCTTCGACGTGCCCGGCAACCCGCTGGACCGTCACCCGACATGGCGCGACTGCACCTGCCCCACATGCGGCGCGCCTGCGCGGCGCGAGACCGACACGATGGACACGTTCGTGGACAGCTCGTGGTATTACGCGCGCTTCACCGCGCCCCATGCCGCAACCCCCACGGATATGGCCGAGGCCGAATACTGGATGAATGTCGATCAGTATATCGGCGGCATCGAACATGCGATTCTGCACCTGCTTTATTCGCGCTTCTTCGCGCGGGCGATGAACATCACCGGCCACCTGCCCGACAAGGCGCGCGAACCCTTTGATGCCCTGTTTACCCAGGGCATGGTCACGCATGAAATCTACCAGACGCGCGACGCCAACGGCCGTCCGGTCTATCACCTGCCCGAAGATGTCGAGAATGGCCGCCTGATCGCCACCGGCGAAGCGGTCGAAATCATTCCCTCGGCCAAAATGTCCAAGTCAAAGAAGAACGTGGTCGATCCGGTCAACATCATCTCTGCCTATGGCGCGGATACCGCACGCTGGTTCGTTCTGTCCGACAGCCCGCCCGAACGTGACGTGGAATGGACCGCCTCGGGCGCCGAGGCGACGTTCAAGCATCTGGCCCGCGTGCACCGCATCGCCGCCGATATCGCCGCCTCGGACGAGGCGCCCAATGCCGCGGACGAAGACCTGCTGCGCGCGATGCACAAATGCATCCACGAGGTGACGGGCGGCATCGAATCCTTCGGCTTCAACGCGGCCATCGCCCGTCTTTACGCCTTCACCAACACGCTGGCCAAATCCACCGCCGGTACCGAGGCGCGCCGCACCGCAGCCCGCACGCTGGCGCAACTGATGGCCCCGATGACCCCGCACCTGTCCGAGGAAATCTGGTCCCTTCTGGGGGGTGATGGCCTGATCGCGGCGGCAGACTGGCCCGTGGCCGACGAATCGATGCTGATCGACGACACGGTGGTGCTGCCGATCCAGATCAACGGCAAGCGACGCGCGGAAATCAGCGTGGCGCGCGAGATCGACAAGGCAGAGCTTGAAAAGATCGTCCTGGCCCATGATGCTGTGGTCAAGGCGCTGGATGGGGCCGCGCCCAAGAAGCTTGTCATCGTCCCCGGACGGATCGTGAATGTCGTCATCTGACCGAAGAGCAGTTCTGCGCAGGCTCGGGTCTCTGGGCCTGGGCGGGCTTGTTCTGGGTAGTCTTGCCTTGGGGGGCTGTGGCTTCACGCCCGTCTATGGCCCATCGGGTCAGGCCAGCCGGCTGCAGGACAGCATCCTGCCCGATGCACCGCGCGCGCGCGACGAATTTCTGTTGATCCAGCAATTCGAAGCCCGGCTTGGGCGCGGTACCGACGGGCCCTATGCCCTGGGCTATGCCTATACGATCAGCGGGCAACGCATGGCGGTGACCGCAGAAAACGTGACAACCCGCTTCAACCTTGTCGGTCGCGTCGATTTCGTTTTGCGTGACCGCGCCACCGATGCCGTGCTGCTCCGCGATAGCGTCGATGGTTTCACAGGCTTCTCCACCACGGGTTCGACCTCGGCCACCGAAGCGGCCGTGCGCGATGCGCGCGAACGCCTGGCCGTTCTGCTGGCTGACCAGATGGTCACCCGGCTTGCCCTGGCCGCTGACAGGCTGGCCCCATGAAACTCGGCCCTCGCGACGCACCGCGCTATTTCGCGCGCCCCGACCCGGACCGGACCGGCCTGCTGATTTATGGCACCGACGCGATGCGGGTGGCGCTCAAGCGGCAAGAGGTGATCGCCGCCCTGATCGGCCCCGCCGGCGAAGAAGAAATGCGGCTTGCCCGCCTGCCTGCCGCCGACCTGCGCAAGGATCCCGCCGCCCTGCAGGATGCGGTCAAGGCGATCAGCTTTTTCCCCGGCCCCCGCGTCGCCTTTGTCGAGGATGCGACCGACACGCTGACAGATGTGATCGCCGCCGCCCTGTCGGATTGGCAGAAGGGCGATGCCCAGATCATCGTCACGGCGGGCGCGCTGGCCGCCAAATCCAAGCTGCGCGCCCTGTTCGAGGGTCACCCCAACGCCTATGCTGCGGGGATTTACGACAATCCCCCCACGCGTGAGGAAATCGCCGCCGAACTGGCCCGCGCCGGGCTGGCGGATCTGGACAATGCCGCGATGTCGGCGCTTGGCGCCTTGGCGCAAGAGATCGAGCCGGGCGATTTTCGCCAGACCCTGGAAAAGCTGTCGCTCTACAAGCTGGGCGACACCAGCCCCGTCACCGCCGAGGATATCGCCGCCTGCGCCCCCGCCACCTCAGAGGCGGATATGGACGATGTGCTCGACATCGTGGCCGAAGGACGCGGCGAGATGATCGGCCCCGTGATGCGCAAGCTGCTGGCCCAAGGCGTGCAGCCCGTCACCTTGTGCATCGCGGCGGCGCGCCATTTCCGCACGCTTTATGCCGCGGCCTCTGATCCCGGCGGTCCGGCGCAGGGCATCGGCAAACTGCGCCCCCCGGTTTTCGGCCCGCGCCGCGACAAGATCTTGCGACAGGCCCAGGGCTGGCCCGTGCCCCGGCTGGAAATGGCCCTCGGCCTGATCACCGACACCGACCTGCAACTGCGCTCAGCCGGGCAGCACGCGCCGGCGATGGCCCTTGTGGAACGCACCCTGATCCGTCTGTCGATGCTGGCGCGGCGCTGAGGCGCCGGTCACGGGAGCGGTGCGAAAAACCCGCGCGCCACCTCTGGAAATCCGGACCGAAACAGGATCACATGTCCGCGGAAACGGCGCGCCCGCGCCCGTGAGGGAGAGGAACATCATGTACGAAGTCATCGGCGGCACCCAAAGCCGCGCATTCCGGGTCATGTGGATGCTGGAAGAGCTGGAACAGCCCTATAAGCACACCGCCGCCAAGCCCCACAGCCCCGAGGCGCTGGCCGCCAACCCCTCGGGCAAGATCCCGGCCCTGCGTGATGGCGACGCCTGCATGGTCGATTCAACCGCGATCCTGACCTATCTGGCGGACAAGCACGGCAAGCTGACCTATCCCGCCGGCACGGTCGATCGCGCCCGCCAGGACGGCATGACCCATATGGTGCTGGACGAGCTGGACGCGGTTCTGTGGACCGCCGCGCGCCACAGTTTCATCCTGCCCGAGGACAAGCGCGTGCCCGAGGTCAAGGACAGCCTCAAGTGGGAATTCACGCGCAACATCGAACTGCTGGCGGACAACATGGAAGGCCCCTTCCTGATGGGCGAGCAGATGACGATCGCCGATATCATCGCAGCGCATTGCCTGAACTGGGCCTATTCCGCCAAGTTCGAAATCGACCAGCCCAAGCTGCTGGCCTATGCCAAGGTCATGCGCAGCCGCGACGCCTTCAAACGCGCCGCCGCCAGGTAATCCCTGCGTCTCAGGGGGCTGCGGCCCCCTGATCCTGCGCCCAAAGGGCCGCGTGTTGCCCCGCCCAAAGGCCCGTCGCCAGCGCCGCCGTGATCAGGTAGCCCCCCGTCGGCGCCTCCCAGTCCAGCATCTCGCCCGCCGCGAAGACACCGGGCATGGCGCGGATCATCAACCCCGCATCCAGCGCCTCCAGCCGGATACCCCCGGCGGTCGAAATCGCCTCGTCCATGGGCAGCGGCCCGGCATGCGGCACGGGCAGCGCCTTGATCAGACCCGCCAACGCAGCGGGATCGCGCGGCACGGGCTGGCCGCATTCCATCAGCAGCGCCAGCTTGACCGGATCCATCCGCAGCGCCTTGCGCAGATGGTTGGACAGGCTCGCCTTGCCGCGCGGCCGCGCGATGCGCGCCGCCACCTCGGATAGCGACAGGTCAGGGGCAAGATCCAGCAGCAGCGGCGCGCCCTCGCGCAGCGCGCGCGACACCGCATAGATGCCGCCCCCCTCGATCCCCTTGGCCGACAGCACGATCTCCCCGCGCGACGCCGCATCGCCCGCATGCAGCGCGATTCCCTTGACCGGCTTTCCCAGGTGCCCCGCCATATGCACGGACCAGGCCACGGCAAACCCCATGTTCGCAGGCTGGAACGGCGCCAGCGCCACATCGGGCAACAGATCAGCCCAGCGGCCGTCCGACCCCAGCCGCGCCCAGCTTGCGCCACCGCAGGCCAGCACGGTCACATCCGGGCGCAAGATCTGCACCCCTGTGGGCGTGTCAAAGCGAAACCCGTCCTCAACACCGATCCAGCGCCAGCGCGTGCGGATGTCCACACCCAGCCCCGACAGGCGCGCCAGCCAGGCCCGCAGCAGGGGTGAGGCTTTCATCGCAACCGGAAACACCCGGCCCGACGATCCGGTGAATACCTCCTGTCCCAGTCCGCGCGCCCAGTCCTGCACCGAACCGGGCCCGAAAGCCTCCAGCGCGGGGCACAGAACGGGGACCGCCTCGGCATAGGCGGCAAGAAAGGCATCGCTTGCCTCGGCCTTGGTCAGGTTCAGCCCGGATTTGCCCGCCATCAGGAACTTGCGCCCGACCGACGGCTTGGCCTCCGCCACCACGACCCGCAGCCCGGCCCGCGCCAGCGCATCCGCCGCCATCAGCCCGGCAGGTCCTGCCCCGATCACCAATGCCTGCTTCATGCCCGCCCTTGCCTTTGTGCCCACGTGTCCCATCCTTGCGCAGCATGGATGCCAAGGACACCCCGATATGCCCGCTCTGCCAGCGCCCCATCCCGCCGGACGCGCCGCAATCGCTGCATCACCTGATCCCCAAGCTCAAGGGCGGCAAGGGCGGCCCGACCGTTCTGATGCATCACATCTGCCACCGCGAGGTTCACGCCGCCCTGACCGAGGCGGAACTCGCCCGCCATTTCAACACGCCCGAGGCACTGCGCAGCCATCCGCGCCTTGCACGTTTCGCGCAGTGGGTCGCGAAACGCCCGCCGGAATTCATCTCGAAAATCCCCGGCCCCCGGCGCAGGCGCTAAAGTCGCAGACGACAGAACGGCGGCCTGTTTCTTCTTGCTCCAAATATCCAATCCGACAGCTGCCCCTCAGCGGCACATCGCCTTGATCGTGCTGACGAATTCCGGCTTTGCCGCCAGCGTGTCGGCCGCGATGGCGCGCGCCACGTCCAGCAGGGCCACATCCTCGACGATCCGGTCGATCAGGCCATAGGTCAGCGCCTCGTCGGCGGTGATCTTCTGCCCGCCCATCAGGATCAGCTTGGTGCGCGCAGGTCCCATCAGCGCCAGCATCCGCGCCGGATCCGACGGCTGCGGCAGAAAGCCCAGCTTCATCACCGGATAGAAGAACCGCGCTTCGGGGACAGCGATCCGCAGATCGCAGGCCAGCGCCATGCCCGTGGCACCGCCCGCCAGCGTGCCGTTCAACGCAGCAATGCTCAACCCCGGCAGCGCGGCAATGGCGCCCGACAGCCGTTCCCACAGCGGGCTGGTGGCCAGACCGGCGCGCGCGGCCTCGAGATCCGCACCGGCGCTGAACACGCGGCCCTTGCCGGTCAGGATGAAGACCTGCGCCTGCTGCGCGGCCTCGGCGATCTCGCAAAGCTCTTCCAGCATCGCGGCTGTCAGGGAATTGGCCTTGTCGGGCCGGTTGATCGTCACGGTCCAGAGACCGGCGTCCTTCTCCAGCTCGATCATGTCAGACCCACCCGGCGGCGAATGCCCTCGTCGCGCAGCGACACCTCGCGGCCCAGCCAGTCATCGGCATCGGGGCTGCACATCCACATCAGCGCACGCGCTGGCCAGTCGGCGGGAATGTGATCTTCCCAGTCCAGCTGCGCGATCGGCCCCACACCGCTGGCCTTGATCACGCGCTGCATGTCCGTGGCCACCGTGCCCGGTGACAGGCCCATGATCCGCAGGCCCGCGCCCCCCGCTTCCAGATGGGCGCAGGAGGTCAGCATGGCGGCACCCGCCTTTGAGGCGCAATAGCCGCTCCAGCCTTCCAGCGGGTTGTGCGCCGCCCCCGAACTGATCGTGATGATGGTGCCGTGCCCTTGTGCCTGCATGACCGGCAGCGCCGCGCGCATGCCATGAAAGACGCCCTTCAGGTTGATGTCGATGGCGCGCGACCATGCCGCCGGATCTGCCGCATCAAGCCGGGCGATCGGCTCGATCACACCGGCATTGCCGATCAGGATATCCAGCCCGCCGAAACGGCTGATGGTCAGATCGACCGCTGCCTGCACCTGTGCCGGGTCCGTCACGTCGCAGGCAATCCCCGCCGCGGCGTCCCCGATCTCGGTCGCGATGCGCGCCACGGCATCGCCGTCACGCGCCGCCAGCACCACCTGCGCCCCCGCGGCCGCGAAAGCCCGCGCCGCCGCCTCGCCGATTCCCCGGCTTGCGCCGGTGATCAGAACCGTCTTGCCCTTGATTGCGTCCATCTTGTCCTCACCGTGTTTTGTCCGTGGTAAACCGCTCAATTGGCGGGGTCCAGCCGCAAGACACCTTGACGCCCCGCATGCATAGGTCACACTGGGCGAAAATCTCGGAAAGGTATATGACATGGGTCTCCGGTCACTCCGCATGGGCAGCAGCGCCATCGCACTCGTATTGTCGGGCTCCGTCGCCTGCGCAGACGTTACCGCCGAACAGGTCTGGACAGATTTCAAGGGATATCTCGAAGGGTTCGGCTATACGGTCAACGGCACCGAACAGACCGCGTCGGACGGGCTGACCGTCAGCGGTCTGACGATGACCATGGCCATTCCCGATGACGGCGGCACTGCCAGCCTGGCGATGGACAGCATGACCTTTACCGAGCTGGGGGACGGCCGGGTCCGTGTCACCATGCCGGACCGCGTCCCCATGGCCATCACCGCAACGCCGCCCGACGGGCAGGGCGAAGACATCACGATGACGATGGATTACGCGCAGAAAGGGTTCGACCTTGTGGTGTCGGGCGATCCCGACAACTTCGTCTATACCTATTCGGCGGCAGAGATGGCCTTTGTGCTGAACAGTCTGTCGATGGGCGATGTGCCGATGGACATTCGCGACGCCCGCATGACCGTCACCGATCTGGCCGGGAATTCCGCCTCGACCGGCACCGAGCTGCGCCAGATCGTGCAGACAATGACCGCGGGCGCACTGAGCTATGTGCTGGACATCGTCAATCCCGAGGATCCGACAGGTGTCGTCGATGTCACGGGCAGCATCGAAAACCTCAGCTTCGATGGCACTGCGTCGCTTCCGGCCGATATCGACACATCGGACATGCCTGCGGCCCTGAAGGCGGGATTTGCGGTCTCGGGGGGCTACACCTATGAAAACGGCACATCCGAATTCGCGATCACCGGCCAGGGCCAGAGTTTCGAGGGCAATACAAGCTCGGAGGCGGGCAACCTGACCATGCGTCTGGATAGTACCAGCATGCTTTATTCGGGCGAGGCCACTGGCGTGGCGATGAACTATGCCGGCACCGATATTCCCCTGCCCATCACCCTGACCATGGGGCAGGCCGGGTTCAACATGCTGATGCCCATCGGCCAGACCGAAGATCCGACGGATTTCGGCCTTGGCCTGACCCTTGGGGATGTTGCGGTCTCGGACATGATCTGGGGCATGATCGATCCCGCCGGCCAGTTGCCGCGCGATCCGGCCACGATCCAGATCGACCTTGCGGGCAAGGCGCGGCTTACGCAGGATATCATGGACGAACAGGCGATGATGGCGGCCAGTTCGCCCTTCGGCGAAATCCATGCCCTGACGGTGAACGCGCTGACACTGGCCATTGCCGGTGCGCGCCTGTCCGGCGCCGGTGATTTCACCTTCGACAACGCGGACATGACCACCTTTCCCGGCATGCCAAGGCCCCAGGGCGCGCTGGACCTGCAGCTGACCGGCGGCAACTCTTTGCTGGATACGCTGGTGGCGATGGGCCTTCTGCCCGAGGAACAGGCGATGGGCGCACGCATGATGCTGGGCCTGTTCGCGCGCCCCGGATCGGGACCGGACAGCCTGACCTCGCGGATTGAAATCACCCCGGACGGACAGCTTCTGGCCAACGGTCAGCGCCTGCGCTGATCCCGGCGACAACGACGCAACCAGGGCCGCCGGACATCACCCGCGCGGCCCTGTTTCTTGATGCGGCCCGCGGCGGCGCGCCCATGCCCTTGCGCATCTGCCCGCAGCGGCCTACCTCAGCCCCAGTGCAAGGAGAAGCTGCCCATGACCATTCCACCGCTGGACACCCTGACATCGGCCCTTCTGGACGCTGCGCGCCGCGCGGGCGCGGATGCCGCCGATGCTATGGCGGTGCAGGGCACATCCATCGCCATCGACATGCGCGGCGGCGTTCTGGAACAGGCCGAACGGTCCGAGGGGATCGACCTGGGCCTGCGCGTTATGGTGGGACAGCGGCAGGCGAATGTCTCGGCCTCCGATGTGAACCCCGCCACGCTTACGGCAATGGCCGAACGCGCAGTCGCCATGGCGCGCGAGGCGCCGCTTGATCCGCATATCGGTCTGGCCGATCCCGCGCAGCTTGCGCGCGATTGGGACATCGCGGCGCTTGAGATGTGCGACCCCGCGCCAGAGCCCGATCCCGCCACCCTGCAGGAGGACGCGGCGCGCGCCGAAGCGGCGGCGCTGGCGGTGCAGGGCGTGACACAGGTGCAATCGGCCAGCGCGGGCTACGGGCTGCGCCATGTGCATCTGGCCGCGACCAACGGTTTTTCCGCCGGGTACTCCCGCTCCGACAGGGCCGTCAGCTGCGTTGCCATCAGCGGCAGCGGCACCGGGATGGAACGCGATTACGATGGCGACATGCGCATCTTCCAGGCCGACCTGCGCAGCCCCGAGGACATCGGTCAAAGCGCGGGCCATCGGGCCGTGGAGCGTCAGGGCGCGCGCAAGCCGAAGACCGGGACCTATCCGGTGCTTTTCGATGAACGCATATCGTCCTCGCTGATCGGGCATCTGCTGGCGGCGATCAACGGCAGCGCCATTGCGCGCGGCTCGTCCTGGTTGCTGGGGGCGCTGGGTCAGCCGGTGCTGCCCGACCACCTGTCACTGATCGAGGATCCGCTGCGCCCGCGCGCCATCGCCTCGCGCCCCTTCGACGCCGAGGGGCTGCCGACGCAGCGCCGGGCCATCGTGCAGGACGGGATCCTGACCGGCTGGACGCTGGATCTGGCCACCGCGCGCAAGCTGGGGATGCAATCCACCGCCAACGCGGCGCGCGGAACATCGGCCCCGCCGTCGCCGTCGAACTGGAACGTGGCCCTGACCCAGGGCAACGCCAGCCGCGACGACCTGATCCGCGACATGGGAACCGGCCTGCTGGTCACCTCGATGATCGGGTCCACGATCAACCCCAATACCGGGGATTATTCACGCGGCGCATCGGGCCTGTGGGTCGAGAACGGGCAGATTGCCTATCCCGTCAACGAATGCACCATCGCGGGCAACCTGCGCGACATGCTGCGCCGCATCATTCCCGCCAACGATGCCCGCCAGCACCTGAGCCGCGTGGTGCCCTCGCTTCTGGTCGAAGGGATGACCCTTGCCGGCGACTGATCTTGACCTGCTGATCGCGGCGGCGCGGGCGGCGGGCCAGGTTGCGACAGGCTTCAGCGGCCCGACGGCCAAACGCTGGGACAAGGACGCGGGCGCAGGCCCCGTGACCGAGGCGGACCTGGCCGTGGACCGGCTTCTGCGGGAAAGGCTGACAGGGGAAAGACCCGATTACGGCTGGCTGTCCGAAGAAACGCCCGACACTGCCGATCGTCTGGACCGCGCGCGGGTCTTCATCGTCGATCCGATCGACGGCACGCGCAGCTTCATCGACGGCAGCGCAACATGGGCGCATTCGCTGGCAGTGGCCGAACACGGACAGATCACCGCAGCGGTCGTTTTTCTGCCGCTCAAGGACAAGCTTTATGCAGCGGCCGCAGGACAAGGCGCCTTTCTGAACGGCAAGCCGATCAAGGCCTCCGCCCCCGTTGGGATCAGTGGGGCCACGATGCTGGCCGCGCGTCCGGTCTATGACCCGGTGCACTGGCGGGACAGGCAGGTGCCGGTGATGGAACGGCACCACCGCCCCTCGCTGGCCTATCGGCTGTCCCTTGTCGCGGAAGGGCGATTCGACGCGATGCTGACCCTGCGCCCGAGTTGGGAATGGGACATCGCCGCAGGCGCGCTGATCCTGCAGGAGGCGGGTGCGCGCACCACGGACCGCAGCGGCGCCCCTTTGCGTTTCAACAACCCCCATCCGCAGGTCAATGGCGTGCTGGCCGCACACGGCACGTTGCACAGCGCCCTGGTCGAACGCCTGGCCCCCTGGCCGGGATGATGCGGCACCGCGACAGCCTGCGAAAACTTGCGGCCAACCGCCCCAGCGCTTAGGTTGCCCCCGAACGCCTTGAAAACCCGACGGGAGAGCCTCATGACCCAGCGCCTGCACCTTGTCTTCGGCGGTGAACTGAACGCACCCGGCAGCACCGAATTTCGCGACGTGGACAATTTGCATATCGTGGGCATTTTCCCGGACTATGCCAGCGCCTATCGCGCATGGAAGGCCGAGGCGCAGCGCACCGTGGATGATGCGCATATGCGTTACTTCATCACCCATCTTCACCGCATGCTGGACGAAGGCAAGGAATCTTCCCCCACGCGGGAGATCGGCTGAGGCGTCATGGCGCGATCCGTCAGCCTTTCCGCATACCTGAGCCTGTCACGGCGGCGCAGCGGCCCGGCGCGGCCTGCCGCCAGCCTGTCCGATCCGCAGGTCGGCCGCCCCGAGGGCGAATTGATCTGGGCGCATGCCACCAGCGAGACGCGCGCCGCGTCCCTGATCCAGATCACGGCACGTCTGCGCGCGCAGCGCCCCGGCCTGCATCTTCTGTTGACGCTTGCGCCGGACCTTGCCTTGCCGCAGCAGCCAAGGGATTTCGTCATCCCCGTCAGCCCGCCAGAGGAAAACCCCGAACTGGTCGATGTCTTTCTGGACCGGTGGCGGCCTGATCTCTGCCTCTGGACAGGGGGACAATTGCGGCATGCCCTGCTTGATGCCGCGGCCGGGCGCAAAGTTCCCATGTTCCTGATCGATGCGGATGAAGGCGGCTTTGATGCGGGCCGCTGGCGCTGGCTGCCGGATCTGTCCAGGGGCAGCTTGCGCCATTTCGACAGGATCCTGGCCAGCACCGGCAATTCGGCCAACCGTTTGCTGAAAATGGGTGTGCCCGCCGGGGCGATCACCATCACCGGCCCCCTGATGGAGGGCTGCGCGGCCTTGCCTTGCAATGAAAAGGCGCGCGACCGCATGGCCCGTGTCCTGGATGGCCGCCCGGTCTGGCTGGCCGCGATGGCGCAGCCCGGCGAGGTGCAGATGATCCAGGCCGCCCATCGCGCGGCACTGCGCAGCGCGCACCGTCGCCTGTTGATCCTTGTCCCCGACGATCCCGCCGAAGGCGACGCCTTCACCCAAAGCCTGCGCAACGACGGCTGGCGCATCGCGCAATGGTCCCGCGATGAATACCCCGAAGAGACCACGCAGATCCTGGTGGCCGACACCCGTGGGGATATGGGGCTGTGGTACCGCCTCGCGCCGATCAGCTTCATGGCAAGCTCGCTGGAACCCGGACATGGCGGGCAGGACCCGTTCGAACCGGCCGGCCTTGGATCCGCGATCCTCTACGGTCCGAACGTCAGCCGCCACATGGCCGCCTATACGCGCCTGTCCAGTGCCGGGGCGGCCCGGCTGGTGCGCGATGCGGACACGCTGGCCGCGGCCATCACCTTGCTGACGGCACCCGATCAGGCGGCGGCCATGGCCCATACGGCATGGGAGGTGGCAACCGCCGGTGCCGAGGTGACGGACCGGGTGATGGAACTGATCCAGGACACCCTTGATCTCAGGGCGGCGTCCTGATGCGCGCGCCCGGTTTCTGGTTCACGCCCCCAGACAGGCCCGGCATGGCCGCACGATTGCTGGCCCCCCTTGGCGCGATCTACGCGCGGGGAACCGCACGCCGCCTGGCGCAGGGAACGCCTGTCAGGCTGAACGTGCCGGTCATTTGCGTGGGCAACCTGAATGCGGGCGGTACCGGGAAAACACCCACCGTGATCGCCCTGGTGCAACTCTTGCGCGGATTGTTCCTTGAACCGCATGTCGTCTCGCGCGGATATGGCGGCAGCCTGACCGGCCCCATCGAGGTGGATCCAAGACGGCACAGCGCAGCCCAGACCGGGGACGAGCCGCTGTTGCTGGCGGCCTTCGCCCATACTTGGATCGCCCGCGACCGCGTGGCGGGGGCACGGGCGGCCATGGCGGCGGGGGCGGATGTGATCCTGCTGGATGACGGGTTCCAGGACCCCGCGCTGCACAAGGACCTGTCGATCGTCGTGGTCGATGCCGCCAAGGGTTTCGGCAATGGCCGCTGCCTGCCGGCGGGCCCGCTGCGCGAACCCGTGCAGACCGGGCTTGCGCGCGCCGATCTGCTGCTGTCCATCGGCACGGCGCCCGCGCAGACCGCCTTTGCCGGGCAATGGCACCATGCCATCGCGATCCCGCACCTGACCGGCAGTCTTGACCCCCTGCAGACGGGCATGACCTGGACGGACACCCCTTTTCTGGCGTTCGCGGGTATCGGTCACCCGGAAAAGTTCTTTGCCACCCTGCGCGGGCTTGGGGCGAACCTTGTCCGCGCCGAGGCGCTGGAGGATCATCAGCCCCTGACCACCGCCCTGATGACCCGGCTCGAGAACGAGGCCAAACTGCGCGGCGCGCAGCTTGTCACCACCGAGAAGGACGCCGTGCGCCTGCCTGCAGCTTTTCGCCAGAAGGTCATCACCCTGCCTGTGCGCCTGACTCTGGATCAGCCCGATCTGCTGCGCGCGCGTCTGCAAGCGATCATGCCATGATCCCCCGGCAGGCTGGCAGCGGTGCCATCCGGCCTTGGCGACACTGCATCACAGGGCATCGCCGCGTATCGCGGCCTGCAAGAATAAGGTTGTTTATTTGCGGGGCCAAGGTTAACACATCCCGGTAATTTGACTGTTGTATCAGTTGCCTATGGTTGGGGTTATTTAATGATGATCAGCTTTCGCGTCACGGCGTTGGGCGTGCTCTGCACAACGCTTGGTCTTGGTACCGCCCGTGCGGATATTGCCGCCGGAATCGCTGCGCTCGAACAGGGCGATGCCGAAGCGGCCGCGCAACAGTTTCAGACCAGTTTCGAAAACGGCGAGGCCGACGGCGCCTTCTACCTGGGCCGCATGTTCGAACTGGGCCTTGGCACACAGCCCGACATCACCCAGGCCGCGGAGCTCTACAAGGCGGCTGCCGCGCGTGAAAGCGCCCTTGCCATGAACAGGCTTGGCCTGATGTATCTGGATGGCCAGGGTGTCATCCGTGATTTCACAGTGGGCGCGGAACTGATCTGCAAGGCCGCCGAAAAAGGCGAGGCCAATGCCCAGTTCAATTGCGGTGCCGCCCATGATGAAGGGCGCGGCGTGGCCCAGGATACCGCGCTGGCCATTTCCTATTGGGAAAAGGCGTCCGAACAAGGCCATATCGCCGCCACCAATTTCCTGGGTCTCAGCTACAAGACCGGGGACGGCGTCGCGGCAGATCCCGCCCGCGCCTATGCGCTGTTTTCGCGCACCGCGGAACAGGGCAACCCCATGGGCCTTTACGAACTGGCACTGGCCTATGACAGCGGCGAGGGACCGGCGGATGGGGTCGATCCGGTCAAGGCCTATACTTACGCGAATATCGCAGCCGCGCGGGCCCATCCCGAGGCGCCGGCGCTGCGCGACAGGATCGAGGCCGGCCTGACCACGGAACAGGTGACAGAAGGTCAGGCAGCCGCGCGCGAATGGATCGCCGCGACCGAGGCGCTCATCTCCGGCGCATCGGGCAACTGATCCCATGGGGCCGTCGCCTCGCGGTGCTGCCGCGGCTTGTGCCTTGCTGGTCGGGCTGGCCACCCCCGCCCTGGCGCAGGTCACGGCGGACGGCACGACCAGCACGCAGGTGACCATCAACGCCGATGGGTCGGTCAGCGTGGGCATCGCCCCCGTCGTGTCCGACGGCATCAGCCTGAACCGCTATGACCAGTTCAACGTCCCGAAACCGGGGGTGCAGCTGGACAATCGCAGTGCCGCGGCCCGCACCATCGTGAACGAGGTCACCGGCACAGGGGGCACGCGGATCGAGGGGCCGCTTGAAGTCGTGGGCCAGCGCGCCCATGTGATCGTTGCCAATCCCAACGGGATCGTCATCGACGAAGGCCGCTTCGTGAACACCGGACGCGTGGCGCTGACCACCGGACGGATCAACACCAGCCCCACACAGATCGCACCCGGCATTTTCCAGCAGAACGTGGTCGCGACCGTGACGGGCGGGACCATCACCGTCGAAGGCGGCGGCCTTTCCGGACAGATGGATGCCGTCGACCTGATCGCGCACCAGTTGCGGATCGACGGCCCCATCGTCAACGAAAGCCTGAACGAAGGCGCAAGCCTGCGACTGGCCGCAGGACAATCCACGACAGAATTCAGCAGCACTGTTGTGCCCGGCAACACCGGGCTGAACTGGGCCACGATCAGCGGTGCCGTTGCTGACGGAACGGTGCTGATCGAGATCACCCGTCATGGCGCGCTGCGCGCGAACCGCATCGGGATCGAGGTGAACGACCGTGGCGCGGGTGTCCGCATGGCCGGATCAGGTCATGCCGGATCGCGTGGCTTCAGCCTGCGTGCGGATGGCCAGATCGTCATGACAGGCGCGGATATCCGGACCGCGAACGGCCTTGCCCTTCAGGCGGGCGGAATCACCACAGGGTCCAGCACGATCACCGCCAGTGGCGGCGACATCGTGATCGGCTCTGCTGCGGGGTTGGACGCGACCGACACCCGCATCTCGACACCCGGCAACATGATCATCCGGGGCAGCGACAGGCTGTCTTTCGTCGATACCGGCCTGACGTCCCTGGACGCCAGCATCCAGATCGACACGACCGGCCCCCTGATCGGCCAGGGGCTTCAGGCCGAGGCTTTCAATCACATGCTGATCAGCGCCGACAGCATCGACCTGTCGGGCGGCAAGGCGCGCAGCAGCCTTGCGGCGCAAGCGGGCAGCCTGATCATGACCACGCTGGGCCAGACCTCGGCCGGGGACCTGCTGCATGCGGGGGGATTGCTGCAGGGCGGCAGCGTGACGCCGGGGCTGACGGACCGCCATCAGACCGCCAGCGCCGGTGCGGTCACGCTGAACATCAAGGGCGATCTGCGCAACACAAGCACCGACGACCTTGCCGTGATCTTCGGGGCAGGTGGCGATGTCTGGGTCCGCACCATGGGTGATCTGGAAAACAATCGCGGCAGAATCCTTGCGAATGGCGATATCACCCTGACCACGGCGGGGAACCTGCGGAACATGGTCGAGGCCTCGGCGCTGGCGACTGCGCCGGACATCCGGCGCGAGACCCGCGCAGGCGAACGCCAGTGGTGGACCTTCTGGATGAAGCGCCGTACCGAAACGCTTGTCTCCTATGATTTCGGCCAGCTTTCCCACCCGGACCAACCCGCAAGCCTGACCGCAAGTGGCGCGATCACGATCCGCGCAGACGGCGGCCTGCTGAACAGCGGCGGCGAGATCAACGCAAACGGCGGCGATCTGAACATCACCGCCCTGCATGTCGAAACGATCGGACTGGGTGATGGCAAGGTGCAGCTGCGCCGGGTCTGTGTGCTGGTCTGTTCCTTTGATGCCGCCGGGACGGTGCGATACCTTGGCGGGCAACTCAACGCGGCGGGCGACATCCGAATCGACGCGCAGGATCATGTGATCAACAGGGCTGGAACAGTCCGCGCGATCGGTCATCTGGGGATCAGCGCGGCACAGGTCGATCTTCACGCGGCGCGGGTTCCCCTGCTGGTGATGCGGCCATCCGGTTTCTACAATTTCTGGTCCTCCAAGGGTGCGCTGCTGTTCCTGCGCGACCAGTTCGGCGGCCTTGTCGCCGAAACCGGAGGGATCGATATCCGTTCACCACGCCCCCTACGGAACTGGGGCGGGTCACTGACGGCGGGTCAGGAGATCGCCCTTGAAAGCGGCCAGGAGATCGTGCGCGCACCCGATTTCCGGGCGGCCGGCAGCGACCAGACAATCGGGCTGCTGGCGAACCTGCCCCTGCTCGGGCGCTGAACCATGCGGGGCATTATCCGGCAGGATCGACACCGGCGGCACACAGGCTTTGGATCCGTCGCAGCATTCGTGCTGCTGTGCATCGGTCTTGGCCTTGCCGCACCGGTGCAGGCACAGGATGCCATCGACCCGATCCTCGAAGAGGAACGCCGCCGCCAGCTTGAGGCGCGCACCAACGAACTGGGCACCATGCAGCCACGCGGCAGCGCCCCCGCGCCCGGTCCGGCGCAGGCCGCAGGCGGGCCTTGTTTTCAGGTCGATGACCTCAGCATCGAAGGCGTGACGCTGCTGACCCCGCCAGAGGTGGAGAGGATCATCGGGCCTTACGTCGGGCGCTGCCTGCAAGGCGCGGACATCCAGGCCGTGATGCGCAGCCTTGATGCGGTTTATGCGGAACGCGGTCACATCACGACGAAAACCTACATCCCGCCGCAGAACCTGACATCGGGCAGGCTGGTGCTGACGGTCCTTGAAGGCCGGGTCGAGGATATCCTGCTGATCGACGCCGAGCGGCAGATCGAAAGCCGCCGGGGCGCGCGCCAATTGGCGACCGCCTTTCCAGGCAGAAAGGGTGACCTCTTCGACCTGCGCGATTTCGAACAGGGGCTGGACCAGATGAACCGCCTCGACTCGGTCGATGCGATCCTCAAGCTGCAGCCAGGCGAAACGCCGGGCGGCTCCTATGTCATCGTCCAGCGCTTGCAGGAAGACCGCAACCGCGCCCATATCAGGCTGGATAACCAGGGCTCAGGGTCGACAGGGCGCAACAGGCTGTCACTGGAACTTGAATTCGATGACCTGCTGGGCGCCAATGACGCATGGTCGCTTGGCTATGCCGGGTCCGAGAATACCAACGCCTTCAGCCTCTTCGGTTCGGTTCCCTATGGCTACTGGACCTTCGAGACCGACCTTGGCTATTCCGAATACCTGACCCCCCTGACATCCGTTGCGGAACTCTTCGGCAGGACAAATACCGCCGGGTTGCGGGCGCGCTACATGCTGCACCGCGATCAGGACAGCAATACCGAAGTGATCGGCGGCCTGCGCCTGCGCGATGCCGAACGGTTCATCAACGATCTGCGCCTCACGCCGCAGCGTCTGGTCACGCTTGATCTGGGGATCAAGCACCTGCATCTCGGGGCACAGGCCCGCAACGCCTATGACGCCACGATCCGGGCCGGCCTTGACGCTTTCGGCGCCGACCGGGACCCGCCCGATCCCGGCCGTGACATTCCCCGCGCCCAGTTCATAAAAGTCGAGGCCGGCTGGCAACGTCAGGGTGCGCTTGGCGGGGCGGGTACGATGGTCAACGATCTTCGCCTGCAATGGAGCCCGCACACCCTCTACGGGGCCGAACAGATGAGCCTTGGCTCCTTTTCAACGGTGCGCGGCTATGAAAACCCCGTCGCGACCGGCGACATGGGTTTCTACATCCGCAATGATCTTTACCTGTCTCAGGATATCTGGAACGCCCTGCCCGAGGGGCATGCCGCTGAAATCGCCGCCCGGACCCAAACCCATGTCTTCCTCGATCTTGGCATGACCCATGATCATGCGCGCGACGTGACCGAAAAGGCCGCAGGCCTGGGCATCGGCCTGTCCTATTATCACCAGCGTTTCACCCTGTCGGGGACCATCGGCGTGTCGCTGATCCAGAACGACAGGCTGCGCATCGGCGATCCTGTCGCCCAGTTGCGCATCGATCTGAAAACCTGGTGACAGGTGCCGCATATGCATCCCCGGTGTCATCACGCTTGAACAGACCGCTGCCGTTGAACTGCCTGATACCTGTCCGACACTTCCGCGCGCCACCTCACGCGGCGTTCACGGAAAACCTCAGACATCATGGGTCTGCAGGCGATAGTTGTTTTCAATCCGTTCGACCAGAAGCGGGGCAGATATTATCCCGCGCAAGGAAAATCTCTTCTCCTCATCCGTCAGCGCGCGCGTCAGCATCGTTTCCGTCTGACCATCCCATATCCACCAGGGGCCGCGCTTTCCCTCCCGGTCGTAGACACATGACCTGAACAGTGGAAATACGCTGTTGCTTGCGGCGACGGGCACATTGGCAACGATCGACAGCAAACCCTGATTGACAGCAGGTTGTAGCGGGAAGAACGCCCGGAATTGCGGATCGGCCGCCACCAGGTCCGCAAAATCCGCGGGCGGCTGGTCATGTATCCCCTCGAACACCGCAAGCAACGGGCCATAGCCCTGATGTGTGTGGGTCATCTGGGCATAGGCGATGCCCCTGGATGTCAGGATCTGGACGACATCGCCCATCTTTACCCGTTTCGCCATATCAGAACCCCGGATAATTGGCGTTTCTCAGCAATTCGCGGCCGCATCAGCGATCATGTCAGACCGCCGCGCTTCCACCCTCAGGTCAGCCTGAGGCTTTCGACATGTTCCCTGAGGCGGGCGATATCACCGGCAATGCGGTCCCGCACCCCCTGCGGCACCGCTGTGTCCGCCACGAACCGGTCGATGGCACCCGGATCACCCAGCATGCAGCGCACAACAAGATAGCACAGGTCATCCTGTACGAGGTCGCCATGATAGGTATAGGTCTCGGGCAGTGACCGCAGAAAGGCCCGCTCATCGGTGAAATCGAACCGTGGCGCCATGTGACGGGTGTAATCCTCGACCAGTTCCGCGATATAGGCGGGAACATCGTCCACAAGCCGTTCATCGGGGTCGCGCCTGTCGGGCAGGTCCTCCCAGAAGGTTGGTCGATAGGTCACACGCCCCGTGTTGCGGTAAACAACCTGATACCGAAACCGGATCAAGGGATTGTCAGGACGCCGCCCCAAGGCCGAAGCGAAAGCCTTGGTCACGGCCGCGCTCTCGAACGTGACGTATGGCTGCGTGATCGCGTACCAGCCCTTGAAGGTCCGAAGGGGCCGCAAGGTCACCGTCACCCCGGTGCAGGGCGTCGCCACGAAGCGCACCCCGGTCGGCATATAGCGCCACCCCGGCAAGGCCCCCGCCGCCTCAGCCGTCAGGGCAAGAACGGATATCTTCACGGGCGAGGCGCTCATCGGTCAATTCCTTCGGACAACGTAGACTGCTGTGGGTGCAATCCCGTTTGGCAATATCTCGGATGCATTGTCGCCGGCAGAGATCAGAAAGAGAAGGAAGATGAGAGTGGATCGGCGGAATGGAATCCCACGACAGGGCCATAATCCTGATCCGTGTTCGATGTGTAGACATTGAACCGCCGCTCGGGAAAGCTGCTGTTCAAAGCCATGCGCAGGGTTTGCGCCATCACGTTTGCCACGCCCTCGAACGCGGCTTCCGCGATGTCTTCATTCGATGCAAACAAGTCATACACGTGCTGATGATTGATCATCTTTTCGACGGCCACGAGTTCGCCAAGTTCTGCCTGCCAGCGTGAATACCCGGCCAGCGAGAACCGATCCCGAAGGAACACACCACCCTCATGTTCCACGAAAGCAGGCACCAATAAACGCCCGACTGCGGTAACCACATCGGGGTGGACGTAGTAATTTATATAGTCCAGCCAGGGCAGTGCCGGTTGTGGGGAGACCTGGTCCCCCCATGATCTGATCGATTCAGGCTCTGTCCAATCGGGCAGTGGGTCGCGGAACTTCATGGGATTTCAACAGGCGTAGCTGGTCTGGGATCGTTCCTTGGAGTTTGAACTCGGACGGTTCCATCTGGAAGTGTATTTCGTATGACCTGCCACTGAACTTTCATCCAGCCGCGACTGGAGCCGGCAATCGATTTACGCCCTTTGGCGTGCATGGGAAAAAATCAGGTTGTGTCGGGTCACGCCATCCGCCTTCCTTAATCTGACTGCAATTGAAAAAACATTTCATCATCCTCGAATGAAACAGTCAGATGCCTGGCATCGTCCAGCGCCAGAACAAGGTTTTCAGAATGTTCTAACCGTTGAATGTACGCAGCCAGAACAATCTCTTTACCAGTCAAGTCCAAATCCTGCTTCAACGAAATTGGTGCAATGAAGGAATAGCCCAAACTCTTGTCGTGATAGACTGCGGCCAAGAAATCATGGTCTAACCTTATCCTGCCGCAACCGTCGGCTGACATGGCCACGTGCCTGCTGTCCGATGAAGGCACGATGATTGAAAGCGGCGCGTGAATGGTGCCGTTGCTATCAGCAAAGAATAGACAGAAGACAGGGGACAAATGCACGCCAATCAACGGCACCGTAATATATTCATCCACCATTCAAGGCCCTGACAACATTTCCGTTGGTGATCCCATTCTGAAGGATTGTCACAAACTCGCCAACCGGGGATGTTACGACAGGCTCTGCTGCACAAATCGGCTGATGGTCGGTGTTCCCCTTTCCCCGGACGGACCTATTCCACGGCCTCTGTGACAGGGATGCGGAGCGCGGTGTAGCCGTTCAGCACAGCAATACGGACCTGGAGTTCGGCAACTTGACGGTCGAAGTCCCGCGCCATGAGCATCTGGCCCAGCAGTTTGACACAATGCATCTTCGTTTCGACGCGGCTCCGGCGGTGGTATCCGCTCCATCGTCGCCAAAGGGCCCGGCCGAGGTATTTGGAGGCCCGCAGGGCCTTGTTTCGCGGGGCGGCACCGGCGGGACGGTCTTCCATGGCTTCGCATTTTTCGGGGTGGGATGACGGCATGGGCGCCGCGACCCGCGATTGCATCATGGCACTTGCGCGTGTCGTAGGCGCCGTCTGGCGTGACGCTGCCAATCTCCTGGTTCTCCGGGATCCGCTGAGCAGATCGGGTAGCACGTTCGCGGCGCGCTCGAACCGATGGCGCTGCACCGCTCACCATCGCCGATGTGGCTCCTCGTGATCTCAAAGGCACGTATCTCCAATGTTTCCTCGTCAATGCCGAGGTGGATTTTTCGCCAGACCCGCCGTTTGGGGCCACCATGCTTGCGGGCGTGCCACGCGCCTTCGCCCTCGACCTTGATGCCCGTGCTGTCCGCTGCCCGTTAGGGTATTGCGCAGCAATGCCCGAGAGGGGATCAGCAAGTGCAGCGGGCCTTTCGACCCCCGGTAGGGGATGTTGACAGCCAGCGTCTTCTGACGGCGAGACAGGGTGCTAAAATCTGGCACCGTCCAGTCGAGGCCGACTAGCTGCAACAGGCTTTCGACGAACCCGGTCGTCTGCCGCAGCGGCATGCCGAACAGAACCTTCACCGTCAGACACGTCTGGATGGCAGTATCACTGTAGGTCTGCTGACGGCCACGCTGGCCAGTTCCTGGTCTTGTAGGTCGCTGGTGTCGGTCTGCTCATGCAACCCAGCTATCATGCTGGATCCACGAGATGAATCCCCAACGGGATTTATGCAACAGAGCCAACGGACACCACCAACGAAATAGTCGTAACCCGGCAAGGCGGATGTCGACAGGTCAACCCTGGTGATCCTCGAATTCCCAACGACCAAATCTTGAAAGCTTAGACGCGACCTCTTGCCAGTCTTTACCCGTCGTATTGGCACAGAGAGTCGCGACCATCTTTCTTATCGCATCCCAATCATATTCTTTCACGATGATCAGGTTTTTTCCGAAAACTCCGAAATCGCCAAAATCACGGTTGATCATACGCGTCGCAATCCATTTTGGCGTACAGACCCGAAAACCAAATGCTTCCTCCCCTGGTTCACCATCGGGTCCCACCAATGCGTCAACGGCAAAACAGAAACAATCCTCCTCATCAGGCCAGAAAACCCGCTCGTCTATGTCAGGTGAAATGAGATGACGGAGATTTGCCTTCATGCGTCTAATCCGAAATGTCGAGATGGGCGTTGGATGTCCAGCTTGTGGTCGGGTCAAGCCTTTGTTCAAAGTTAGCCTGAACACCCGTTTGTGTATACGGACTGTTTGGCTTCGGGGCTGGTGGCCGATATTGCCGTAACCCATCCGCGCTGATCAACGTCCTGCCATCGCTCGCAACCCTGAAACCCGGGCCAACCCATGCCTCACCCAACTCAGCCGCTTCAGCGCGTGTGGCAGTTCCCAAAAGCGTACGGTTCCCCGAGGGTAGATTCGACGCTTCACGAAGGATGCCGATTCTTTCAGCTTCTGTAAGCGGCCTGACGGAAGGAGAGATATCCGCAACGGTCCGGGTGCCGCCTGACACTTCAACCGTGACTTCCAGAACCTCGTCGCCCGAGCGGATGAAGACCTTTCCGCCCAGTCGCACGAGAGCCCCCGTGGGGATCGCAGAGGCGGCGGCCGTGGCGCAGGCCGCTACGGTCATGTTGGCGGCGCAGGCATAGCCTTCGACGACAAGGCCAAGTGGCGTTGTCAGTTCCAGTGCGGTGACCAGCGAGTTTCCAAGGCTCTGGACATTCGACATGCTCTGGAAGCTTTGCAAGCAGGCATAATCCAGCCTGCCGCTGCAGTTTTGCTGCCCCCATTGCTCGAAGGTCTGGCCAAAAACCATGTGAGCGGGATGGACCACTGCGGTGAAGGACTCGTTAAGCTCCTCCTGCGCAAAGGTAGTGACCTGCCCCATCACGTAGTTCAGGCTGGAAAGCATATCCATCGGCGTGCGCGCCCGGATTGCCCTGATCTCCTGCTCACTCCGGATCATCCGCTGGCGATGGAATTCCCAGCACTCTGCCGTCTGGCATGCCTGCAGTTCGGCCCGGTTGGCAGCAGACAACCCACGATAGCGTTCGACGATAGCGCGCATCTCCGCGTCGCCGCAGTCAGCCCGCAACAGGCACTGCGTCATCTCGGATTCCATCTGGAGAACCTGCACATGCGTCAGGTAGTTGTTGACGATCCCCGACTGCGCGATGGTGCTGCCGAAGCTGACGTTGATCGCGTTTCCGCCCGAGAAGACGAAGCCCGACAGCGCGCCCACCAGGGGGGCCAGTTCCAGCTTCTGCTCGTCGCTCAGGTTCGATCCGGCCAGCAGGGACTGGCTGACGCCCGCGAAGAAGCCCGCGACGCAATCACCGTCCATGACCTCGATCAGCGCGCAGCCCAGACCGCCATGCAGCAGCAGATGACCCGGAGAGCCTTCCCAGTTTGCATTGCCATGGCCCAGTTCGCCGATGCCGAACTGCGCCAGCGACATGATTTCATTGGTCAGGAAGGACCGGCCCAGCGCGTCGAAACCGGCAAAGGGATCCTGGCCATAGACCACGTTGGTGATGATCTGGCTGGTGATCTGGTCGCCAAAACGGTCCAGGATATTGGCCGGCGCGAAGGTGCCGCGCAGGTCGTTGAGGAAGGGGCTCTGATCGCTGAGGCCTGCGCCCCAGTTGATGTTCTCGGCCACAAGGCTGCTCAGGCTGGCGGACACACCCGACAAAAGCGTGCCACGCAGGATCGCCTCCATGTCCATGTTGCCGGTGATGCCGCCTTCGATCACGCCCACCACAAGGTTGGTGGTCGCCGCCTCGACGCCCTTGGCGACAAAGGCGTTCTCGATCCCGAAGTTGATGCCGCCCACCGCATAGGCCACCACGGCCTGCAGTAGCGCGCGGAACGCCGGGTTCAGCTGAACCTGCTTGTCGTACCAGGAATGATCGCGCAGCTCGAAGGCGTGATAGGTTGCGCCATAGTCCTGTATCAGCACGTCGAGATAGGCGAACTGTGCGCCATCCGTGGCACCCGGCAGGGTGAAGCTGCGCATGTAGTCGCTGTTCACCGCCTGCGCGGCGTTTTGTGCCGCTGCCGCATCATCCGGCGGGGCAATGCCAAGCATCTCGTTGGAGAACTGCCGTGATCCGATCAGGTTGATGATCTGGCTGTTCAGCGTGGTGCCGCGATAGCCCGCGATATGGGCCTGCCCCGTGACGTCGAAACTGATGTCCGGCACGAAGATTTCCGGCATCGCAGCGGTTTCACGTTCAAAGCCTGACTGGATCGTGGTGATCGTGATCATGTTGTCGCGGCGCGAATAATAGGTCTGCCGCGCCGAATTGATCACGCCGTTGATCTGCAGCTGCGCCGCCTGGATGACCAGGCTCTGCGCGCGGATCGACCCACCCGTGATGCTCAGCGTGCCCTGGGGCGCGCGAAGGCTCAGCAATTCATCGGCCAGGAAGTCATTGCCGTAGTTGACGAGGATGCTGTTGGTTTCCTCGGTGTCGTCGGACCCGAAAGGAATGAACCAGAAAATGCGCGTGCTGCTGTGGGTTTCTTCCCGTGTGATCGACCGCTCGGCATAGGTGCCTGCCGTGATATTGCCGTTGGGGGTGAACAGCCTGATGTTCCTGGCGTTGAACTCGGTGCCCGCCGACAGGATCGACGCAATCGGCACCGATCCCGGTCCGGTCAGGTTGGTGCCCGTGGCGCGCAGGGTGATGTCGCCGTTCGCCGCACTCAGGACCGACCGCTTGTAGATGTCCTCGGCCGCGTCATACTCGTAACGCGTCGTTCTTTTGTAGAGACCGAAGAGCTTCTTCCGCGTCGTCGTCTGCGTATAGTTGTAGGACCAGAAGCCGGGTGCCGCGACCATGTTGATCCCGGCATTCAGCGCCTCGAGCGTGATGTTTCCATGGCTCGAGGTGACACGCGTTCCGATCAGGTTGACCATGCCGCCGGCGGTGATGTTCAGGTCATTGCGGGCCGAGATCTGGTTCTCGTAGGCGCGCAATTCCGTGATGATGACATTGCCCGCGTTGTGACCGCTGACAACGCCGGTATAGCGGCTGTCGAAATCCCAGCCGACGTTGCCGGGGCGGTTGGTGCGGCCGTTCTCGATATAGATCGGCTCGCTCAGGAAGGTGTTGCCCGCCACGATGTCCAGGCTGCCACCGGAATGGACCTTGCCGGATTTCAGTGTCAGGTCGCGCCCGGCGTAAAGCACCATGCCCGCGCCCTGCGACAGCAGCGGATTGCCCCGCACCCCGGCGGACTGCATGTCCCAGAAGTCGCCGGTATAGGCCGCACCCGGATTGGCCGCGCGCCAGTTGAACGGGTTGAACCGGATCAGCATGTCGCGCCCGGCGCTGTACGTGATGCCGCGGGCCGAAATGACGTGATCGCGTTGGCGGATGTCCTCGGTGGCCAGCAGGTAGATGTCACGCCCCACAAGGCGGTGACTGCTGTTGACGATGATGGTCTCGGCCTGAACGCTCAGGTGATGGGTCAGATCGCCACTGAACCAGTCGGCGGTATAGAACCAGCCCGCCGTCTGCGACAGTTGCACCTTGTTGCCCGCAGTCACGACCGCGCCGCCGTAATTCTTCAGGAACCGCGCGCCTTCGACATGGGTGATGTTCCCGCCGCGCAGCGTGCCCGAGTTCAGAACCGCATTGGTGCCGGCGCGAATGTAGAGGTCATTCGCCGCGTTGATATTGCCGGTCAGCAGGATGTTGCCCTGCCCGGTGATCAACGACACAGACCCCGCGGCGTTCCAGTTCAACGCCTCGTAGGCATGGCCTGTCGCCTCGTAGATCGACGGCCCCAGCGCGCCGATGCTGCCGGTGCGCAGTTCGACATAGACATCGTTCAGCGCCCCGCCGATCACACCCAGTTTACGGGTGCGGGTCGTGCTGCTGTTCACGCCATCGGGCCGCTGGATGTCATTGGCCACAAGCTGCACAAGCTCGCTGCCCCGCAGCGCGCCCGCCGCAGCGACGATGTCGCCTGCAGCCTCGATCATCAACCGCTGCGTCTGGATGGTCCCATCCACCTCGATGTTGAAATGCGTCGTTCGCAGGGTGACGTCGTTGGTGACCGAGATCCGGTCACGCAGGCCGATGCTGCGCGCCTCGATGGCAAGGCTGCCCCCTGCGACGATGGCCGCAGGCGACCAGACGCCGTCGTTCCGGGCAATCAGGGTGATATCCGGCCCGGTGATCGTCCCGTTGTTGTGGATGGCGCCGTTGATGGCCTGCACGCCAAGCGACTGGTACCCGAACAGGCGTCCGTTGTTCGATACGGCGCCGTTTGCCTGCAACAAGATACGCGGCGCAAGGATTTCAGGGACCGAGCCGTTCACCACGCGGTTGCGGATGTCGCCGCCCGCCGTGACCGAGATATCCTCGCCCCCCCGCAGAAGGCCCTGGTTGTCGAACCCTCCGGCGGTTTCGATCACCACATCCTGCCCGCGCAGCACGCCGGAGTTGCCGATGTAGCTGGTGTTCGATTTCAGGCCCAGTTCCTGGCTTGCCGTGATGGACCCCGGGTTGACGATATGTTGCTGCACCAGCGCCGAGATGTTCTGCCCGGCGATCTGGCCATTGTTGGTTGCTTCGCGCGCGACCGACAGGCTTACAAGGTTGGTGCCCTGCGCGGTGCCGATCACACCGTCGTTGCGCAGGCCCCCCGTCATCAGCAGGGCGATCGTCTGCCCCTCGATCCGGCCGCTGGCCCCGTTGACAAGCGACCCGGACAGATCGGCGATATTGGTGACCGTCTGGCCGCGGATCAGCCCGGAGTTCGACACGGAACCGCCGCGCAGGTCGATCGTATCCGCCAAGAGCCGTGCGCCCGCCTCGTTGGCGACAACGCCCGTCGACCGCACATGCAGGTGTTCACCCGATTGCAGAAGTGCATTCGCGCGGTTGTAGAAATTGGCGGTGGTGATCCCGACATAGGTTTCGGCGTTGATCGTGCCGAAATTCTGCATGTTGCGCGACAGGGTGCCGAACAGGCCGAAAACGTTGACGCTGCCGCTGTTGTTGAAGTCGATGCCCCTGACACCCAGCGAGGCCCCGTTGATCACACCCGTCCCCTGGTTGCTGATCCCGGCAGTGGCATAGAGCGTGATCTGCCGCGCGCCATAAAGCGTGCCGGCATTGCTGATCCCGCCTGTCACATTCGCCAGGATCTCGGTCGAATTGACGCTGCCCCCGTTGAAGACCGTGATCCCGCGCGCGGTGATCGACACAAGATCGCGCGCCTCGATCAGCCCGTAATTCGACAGGGCGGCCTCGCTCACCGAAACCGTGAACCGCTCGCCCGCATAAAGATTGCCGAAGGTCGTGGCACGGGTCGCAGCATTCAGCACCACGTTGGTGCCGTACAGGCTGCCCCGGATGTCGAACTCTCTGGAACTTACGGTCAGGTTGCCGCCCGCCACGATCTCGCCGACATGGCCGACCCGGCCACTGGCTGCCGTCAGACGCAGATCACCCGTTGTGAAAACCGACGAGGTGGCCGCACCGGAGATGGCTGACGCCGTCAGCGCGGCGGTCCGCGCCGAAATCGACCCGGCCAGTGTCGTGGTTCCGCTTGTGGTCATCGCGATGGAATCGCTGCTGCCCAGAAGACTGCCGGTGAAGCTCTGGAAAGTTCCGGCGGTGATGCGCAGCGCGCCCTCGGCGAAAAGGCTGCCGTACTGGCGATAATCCTGCGCGATGGTCCAGTCGTTGCGCGCGGTTCCCGTCAGCACCGTGTTGGCATAGTTGTGCACGCTGTCCGCGTTCAGCCGCAGCTGGGTCCCGGTCAGATAGGAACCCGTCTGGATCCGCATCGCACCCGCGGTCAGTGACAGCACACCCTCGGTCACCAGCATGCCAGTGTTGGACAGACCGCCACGGATGATCACCGTCTGGCCGGTCGCAGGATCCACGCTGCTGCGCTGCGCGGCCAGTGACAGGGCCGTCACGGATTGCAGAAGACCGGTGTTGCTGATCGTGCCCGACGCGATCGAGATTCCGCCGCTGGCCTGAAGCACGCCGGTATTGGTGAAACTGACCGGCAGCGTGAAACGATCCGTCGCCGCGATCGCTATGGCATTGCGGTTGGTGAAGCTCTGCATCCCGCCGCCGACGCGCATGTAGCCGCCAAGCGACACGAGCCCGTCATTGGTAAAGCTGCCCGCCGCCGTGACAAAGCCCGCTCCCGCGGCCTGGATCACGCCGGCCGATCCGACGGCGATACTGGTGCCGCCTGTCAGGTTGACGGTCGTTCCTGCCCGGATGGTGCCATTGATGACCAGCGCGCTTGGCCCCGAAATCGTGACCGCACCCCCTGCAATCACGCTTCCCTGCAGGGTCAGGTTCTGGAACCGCAGCACGACATTGCCGGTGGTGGCCAGCGTCTGGGTCTCGTCCTCGGGACGCAGGCCCGCCATCAGGACACTGCCCGCATGGAATTGCCCGCGTGCGGTGCTGCTGCCCGTATTCGCGATCTCGATGAAACCTTGCGTGGCGAAAACGCCCGAGTTGTCGAACAACTCGATATTGTCGCGCCGCCGGAACGAGTTGACCAGGTACACCTCGCCCGAGTTCACGATGGTCGCGCTGCGGATATCGCCGGTCACGGCACGCAACACGGCATCCCCGCCGATATTGTCGAAGCGCGGCGAGGTCACCAGCAGGCTGTTGTCGGCCAGCAGCAGACCGCGGTTCTCGACACGCAGGTCCGAATGCAGCACGGCATTGCCATAGCTGGCGATCGTGCCGCTGCTTGTCAGCAGATTTGTCGCCCGCAGCGACATGGATCCGCCCGCCGTGATCACGCCCGCATTGGTCAGGTCGCTGGTCAGCGCAACGAGGCTTGTCTCGACAGCAAGGTTGCCGTTGTTCGTGAACTGCCCCGCGTTGATCTGCAGACTGCCAGCCGATGTCATCACGCCGGCATTCGTCAGGGTGCCCGTGACAGTCAGGATGCCGCTGTCGCGCAGACGCAGCGCCGCAGCGCCAGTGTTGAGAATGCTCGGCGCGGTGATCGTGGCGCGGATCGCCTGAAGCAGCCCCTCATTGCGGAACTGCGTCCCTGCCACCAGTGTGGCCGCCCCTTCGGAAAGGATGGCGCCCGCATTGTGCAACACGGCTGACGTCGTGATGCCGACACTGTCGGACAGGATCGTGCCGGTCGCGTTGTTGAACAGCGACGCCACGTTCAGCGCCAGGCTTTCCGTGCCAAAGATCACACCCGAATTGTGCAGATCCCGCCCGAAGGTCAGGTTCAGCCGCGTATCGCGAATGATCCCGCCCGCCTCGTTGAACAGGTGACCCGCAAAGCTGATGTTGGACAGCTGTCCCGCCTCGAGGTCGGCGCTGTTGGTGAAGTTGCCCGAAGCCGTCACCGCAAGGGTGCTGTCTTCGCCGACATTGCGCCCCTCGACATAGACATTCTCGCCCAGGCTGAAATGATGGGTGCTGATGTTGAAGTTCTGGCCACTGAAGACCGCCGCGTTGCGCAGCGCGAAAGCGCCGCTGCCCGGCACCACGACCATGCGATTGGCAACAACCGTCGAATCCTGCAGCGTGATCGTGCCCCGACCACCGACCGAGAAATCGCCCGCCGCCGTGCCATAACCACCAAAACTCAGGCTGTTGCGCCCGTAGAGCGTCGCATTCGCGCCGGATTGCAGAACGCCGTCGAACTGCAAGTCCCTGTTGCGCGCATTAAGGTTAACGCCAGTCTGACCAAAAAGCCCCGAGTCGGTGCCCACGGTCAGGTTGTTGCGGGCCGAAGCCGCAACATCCCGTGTCGCTGACACGATGTCGCGCTCAAGCGTCAGGTCGCCTGCGTTCGACTGCACGATGGCGCGCCCCTGCGCGGCAACCGTGCGCACGGTCGTGTTGCCTTCTGCGGTGATCTGCACATCGCCGACGGTTGATTGCACCGCGCCCAGCGTCCGCACGCCAAGGCCCGCCTCGTTCCCGATGATCTGGATGCGCCCGGCGGTCATTGCGCCGAATTCGGTTCCGTCGATGACAAGATCTGGCGCGGTGCCTGACCCGGCCAGGTTCGCGATGCGCCGCTTGTTGGTCAGGTCATATTGCTGCGCGCCGCCCAGCACGGTGATCCCGTCGATCGCACTCACTTGGCCATCGATGACCACGGTGCGGCCGATCAGGTTGACCTCGGGCAGACCGCCGCCCGGCGCGGTCGCGCCCCGCAGGCCATTGCGGCCGATCGTGACGGTGCCTCGGGTTACATCCAGACGGATATTCCCGCCCGAGATGACAGGCACACCCGTTGTCAGCGTGGCCGACCCCGCATTGATGAAATTGCAGCCGTTGCAGTTGATGCCATTGGGGTTCGCGATGATGACCCCGGCCCTGTCCCCGGCAACCTCGACCGACCCGTTGAGGGCCGTTGTCCGGGTCGAGGTAACCTCGTTCACGATGGTCGTGGCCGTGCCGGTCGCAAGGTTGGGGTTCCCGGCGATGTTTCCGGCGACGCTGGTGCTGGCAGGGCCCTGCGAGTTGTTCAGCACGACCCCGCGCGAGGTCACGTCGAAGCGTTCGTACCTGTTGTGGGACACACCGCCTTCGTTGGGCCGGGCGATATCCACGACTTGGGGCCGCGTGCTGCGTTGCAGGGTTGGTGCGAATCCCACGTTCCCGTTGGGATCGATGATGATTTCCTGGGCATAAGCCACCTGCGCCAGAATCGGCTGGAAGGTGACTGCAAGACAGACAACGAGCGTAAATGCTTGTTTTGACTTGCGGAAAAAATACCGCCCAAAGGACGACCCACTACGGGAACCGGAAAAACGCACCATGGCCAACCACTTAACAACACTGACTACAGATCTTGGCTAATGAGCGTTTGTAAAATACTCAAGAAAAATTGTTCGGGCGTGATCTGCGAATGGCTTGGCAATCATCTGCGGCGATCGGGGTTGCTTGTTCACGACAATGACCGAACCTCGCAAAAAGTCCGCGCCTTTGCAGAAAGTACGCGCCTTTCATCGTTCCCAAAATACTCGAAATCCGGCGCTAATCATGGGCGCAGACGGCGGGGACAGCTGACTGCCCTCGCCGTCGGGACGAACCTCGGGCCTATTTCAAGGCCCTCTCAGGGAAGAGGCATCACCCTCCGCAGGCGGTGTTGCCTGCCGACCTCATGCTGCTCCAGTGATAAGCGAAGGTGTCCGCCAAACCACAACCAGCAGCCCATTTGCCGTCGCGGGTCGCGATGCATTTCTGGACACCAACATTCGGACCTTTCGTGCACATGACCTGAACGGAACTCCCGTTTGTTTCGAGTACGCGAAAACAGGTATCCGACGAAAAACAGGACGCATTTGGGTTGAAAGTGACCGGTACGCGCGGACGTGCGGCAGCCTCGCGGCGGGCCTGCTCTCGCGCGGCTCTGTTTTCACGCACCCGGGCCTGGGTGATGTGATCAAAGTTCCAGTCTGTTCTGCCCGCAACCTGATTGACCGGGACACAGGCCTCGTCAGACCGGGTAATCCGACCGCTGCTGCTGGGGCGGGCGTTCTTCCTGCGGTCGATATGCCAATGAATGGTGCGGGGGCCATAAACTGCATTTGAAAACAGGTGTCTGTCCATGACCAGTCTGGGCCCGGACATGCGGTATGACACCCCGTATCGACCATCGACCATACGATAAGCACCAGAGCCTGACTGCTGATCATGCGTTTGGCGCACAATCTCTTCTGCTTCGGCTTTGGTCCGGGCAAACCCGACAATGTGATAGCATCTGCCGAAAGCCGCTTCGAACTCCTGTTCGCTTGGACAGGCTGCCTGGCTGCGCACTGATGCAGTGCTGGCCCCGCATTTCTGTGGTCGACGCAGGATTGCCGCTTGCGCCGCTGTCGTCGCTCCTTGGGCAGAAGCCTGTCCTCGCCACAAAGCGTTAAAAAGTGGTGAATCCTTATTTTTAAGCCTCTGATTAAAAAGGATTAAAAATATGGCCCGCGATGGGACAGACTGCCTTCGTCCTAGCTTGGGTTGTCCTGGCCCAGTTTCGGCGCGGGCCGGTCCAGCGCCAGCTCGGCATCCGAGAACCGGATCGGCCCCCGCACGCCCGGAATGCCGCCCGGTGCGATCTTCATGCCTCGTGCGATCACCTGCGGATCGGCAAAGACCTCGGCCATGTCATTGATCGGTCCCGCCGGAATGCCGCTTGCCTCGCATCCAGCCAGCAGGTCGGCCTTGCTGCGCTTTGCGGTCTCGGCGCTCAACAGCCCGATCATCTCGGGCCGGTTCGCGACCCGGTCGGCATTCTTCAGAAACTTCGGATCGGTCGTCATCCAGTCCAGCCCCAGCAACTGACACAGGCGCTGGTATTGCCCGTCATTGCCGGTGGCGATGATGATATGCCCGTCGGCGCAATCGAACACCTGGTAGGGGGTCAGGTTGGGGTGATAATTCCCCGTGCGCCCCGGCGGCGTGCCCGTGGTCAGATAGTTCATCGCCTGATTGGCCGTGACCGACACGGCCACATCCATCAGCGCCATGTCGATCTGCTGCCCACGCCCTGTGCGGCTGCGCTGGTAGAGCGCGGCAAGGATGCCCGCCACGGAATAGACGCCCGTGAAAATATCCGTGACCGCCACGCCCACGCGCTGCGGCTGTCCGTCAGGTTCGCCCGTGATCGACATCAGCCCGGACATGCCCTGGATGATATAGTCATAGCCCGCGCGATGCGCATAGGGCCCGGTCTGACCGAACCCGGTGATCGAGCAATAGATCAGCCCCGGATTGATCTTGGACAGGCTGTCATAATCCAGCCCGTATTTGACAAGGCCGCCAAGCTTGAAGTTCTCGATCAGGATGTCGGCGTCGCGCACCAGTTCGCGCACCTTCTCCTGCCCCTCGGGCGTGCGGAAATCCACCGTGACGCTGGATTTGCCACGGTTGCAGGAATGGAAATAAGAGGCGGACTTGTCCCCCTCGCGCTCGATGAAAGGGGGCCCCCACTGCCGGGTATCGTCACCCTCGGGCGCCTCGACCTTGATGACCTCGGCGCCCAGATCGGCCAGCGTCTGTCCGGCCCAGGGGCCGGCCAGGATGCGCGCCAGTTCAACGACCTTCAGGCCGGCAAGCGGTGCTTCGGTCATTCGCCCAGTTTCTCGTCCAGGATTGCCTTGAGGTCGGCATAGGCCATGTTCGAATGCTTTTCGCCATCGATGATCAGGGTCGGCGTGGAATTCACGTCATCCGCCTGCGCATTGGCCTGATACCACGCCACAAGCGCCTGTGCATTCGCGTTGTCGGCAAGACACGCCTCAAGCTGGTCATTCTCGAGACCTGCCACACGGCCGATCCGGCGCAGGTTTTCCGCGATCAGCGCCGGATCGCCACCGCCTGCGATCCATTCGGACTGCTGTCCGTAAAGCAGGTCGGCAATTCCGAAGAACTTGGAGGCATCGCAACGCGCCACCATCGCAGCCCACAGCCCGAAACGGTCAAAATAGACGTCGCGATAGATGAAGCGTACCTTTCCGGTATCCACGTATTCGGCCTTGAGCTGCTTCAGCGGGCCATTGTGGAAACTGGCGCAATGCGGGCAGGTGAACGAGGCGTATTCGACCAGTGTGATCGGTGCATCTTCCGCGCCCATCACCATCTCGACAACGCCGGAGGTGTCGATATCGGCGGATTGCGCATTGGCGACGCCAAGGTCCGGCATGCCTCCGGTGGTCGTGCGGGTCAGTGACCAGCCGCCAGCGGCCATGGCCAATGCGGAAATGCCGATCAGAGCGGTTCTACGATTCATTTCTGTCACCTTTCCTTCGAGGATTGCAGGGTCATGATGCCGGCAACCTCAGTGTTTCGTCTTGGATAGAACGTTCCGCGCGAGGGATTCAATCGCTGCGCGCAGTTTTTCGTCGCCCACCCCTTCGGCAACGGCAGCCGCCGTTCTTGCCACCACGGGATCCTGCGGCGGGGGGGTAAAGGGTTTGGGGGCGTGGCTGAAGTCCGCCTGCCCCTCGGCAAATCCGGTGGGGGCGGTCTGCGTGATCCGGATCCGCGCAATGGCGTTGTAGCCATAAACCGCGTTCACCTTTTCCCGCAGCCGCTCCTTCTGCATTTCCAGCATCGGGGCCTGCGCACCCGTGGTCAGCACGGACAGCGTGGCGCCCATTCCCTGCCGTCCGTAGGACACATCGACAGGCCGGGCGATCCGGGCGATATCCTCGCCCACGATGTCGGGCCAGTGGGTCAGCAGGCGGGTGACGGCAAAACCGCGCGATTCACCGGCACGGCGGATCTGCCCCTGAAGCAGGGTTGCCGCGCGTGTGAATTGCTGTGCAGTCGGTCGCCGTGCGGCCATGTCTTGCATCCTTCGATCTGGCCCTATTCTAGTGGGCATATGGACCGATGCCAGCCAATAAGCGGATCAAGAGGTATAAACATTGCGTGACGCGTCACAGCCGAAAGATCGGGCAGAGGCCCTGCCTGCCAGCTTGCTGGACTGGTACGACCGCCATGCCCGCGCATTGCCCTGGCGCGTCCCGCCCGAGGACAGCCGCGCGGGTGTCAGGCCTGATCCCTACCGGATCTGGCTGTCCGAGGTGATGCTGCAGCAGACGACGGTGGCGGCGGTCAAGGACTACTTCCACCGCTTCACCACCCGCTGGCCCACTGTGGCTGATCTGGCCGCCGCCGAGGATGCCGAGGTCATGGGCGAATGGGCGGGTCTTGGATATTATGCGCGGGCCCGGAACCTGCTGAAATGCGCACGGGCCGTGGTGGCGGATCACGGCGCCGTCTTTCCCGACACCCGCGATGCCCTGCTGACGCTGCCCGGCATCGGGCCCTATACCGCTTCGGCCATCGCGGCGATCGCATTCGCCCGGCCGGAAACCGTGGTCGACGGCAATGTCGAACGCGTCATGGCCCGGCTGCATGACATCCACACGCCGCTACCCGGTGCCAAGCCCGAACTGACCGCCGCAGCCGCCGCGCTGACGCCAGCCAAACGGCCCGGCGACTATGCGCAGGCTGTCATGGACCTGGGCGCCACCATCTGCACCCCGCGAAACCCCGCCTGCGGCATCTGTCCCTGGCGCGATCCCTGCCGCGCGCGGGCCGCAGGCACGGCCGCTGACCTGCCCCGCAAGACCCCGAAAAAGGCGCAGCCCGTCCGGCGCGGCATCGCTTATGTGGCGCGGCGGGATGACGGTGCATGGCTGCTGGAACGACGCCCTGATCGCGGGCTTCTGGGCGGCATGCTGGGCTGGCCCGGAAGCGACTGGATCGAGGGCGCGCCAACCGAAGCCCCGCCGGTAAAGGCGGATTGGCGCCCTCTTGGTGCCGAAGCGCGCCATACCTTCACCCATTTTCACCTGCTGCTGGAGATCCGGATCGCGATCCTTCCGCAAGACGCGCGCCCCGAACATGGCGAATTCCTTGATACCGCCGCCTTTCGGCCATCGGATCTGCCCACGGTCATGCGTAAGGTCTTTGACCTTGCAAGACCCGCCTTCGACACTGTTATGTAACCCGTGAACCATTTGACCGAGCCACGCATGCCCCAGTTCATCCCTGACGATCAGGCCCTCCGCATCACGCGCGCCCTTCCTTTCTGGATGTCGATGATGCTGATACCCATCGCCTGGCTGGGGGCGACGCAAGGGGGCTGGACGGTCATCCTTCTGCCGATCGTGACATGGTATTTCTTCACATTGCTGGATGCGCTGCTGGGCCTGAACACGGACAACGCGGATCCCGCGATCGAAGAGGGCAGGTTGACGTGGTACCGGGCGATCACCCTCATCTGGGCACCGGCACAGTTCGTGACGCTGTTCGGCCTGATCTGGTACGTGACCCATACGGGCCATCTGTCGAGCCTGGAAAAGATCGTGCTTTTCTTCGGTGTCGGCGTGATCACCGGGACCGTTGGCATCAACTACAGCCACGAACTGATGCATCAGAAGAACAAGGCCGAGCGGACGCTGGGCGATCTGCTGCTGGCGATGGTGCTTTATTCGCATTTCAGGTCGGAACATCTGCTGGTGCATCACCGCTATGTCGGCACGCCGCGCGATCCGGTCACCGCGCGCTACAACGAGGGCTTTCATCGCTTCTTTCCGCGCGTGCTGCGGCAATCGCTGACCTCGGCCTTCAAGGCGGAACGCGAGATGCTGGCGCGGCGCGATCTGCCCTGGACGGACCTGTCGAACCCCTTTTTCCGCTACTGGGCGCTGCAGGGTGCGATGCTGCTGCTGGCGGTCGTGCTGGGTGGCTGGGCGGGGCTGGCCCTGTTCCTGTGGCAGGCCTGGATCGCGATCTGGCAACTGGAGCTGGTCAATTACATCGAACACTATGGCCTGACCCGCAAGCATCTGGGTGACGGCAAGTATGAGCATGTCAAACCGCAGCATTCCTGGAACGCCGCGCAAAAGGCGTCGAACTGGTTGCTGATCAACCTGCAACGCCATTCGGACCACCATTACAAACCCGACCGGCGTTTTCCCTTGCTGCAGAACTATACCGATGCCGAGGCGCCGCAACTGCCCCATGGCTACCCGCTGATGACCATGGCGGCGATGGTGCCGCCGGTCTGGCGCCGCATCATGAATCCGCGCGTTCGCCGCTGGCGCGAGATGTATTACCCCGAGATCACGGACTGGAAGCCCTACAACAAGGCGCTTAACCCGCACCCGCGCTGAAGGCAGCCGGGGGAACCTCGCCCCGTCACATAAAAAAGCTCCGCCGTAATATGGCGGAGCAGTATGGTGTTCATGAAGTCAGGCCATGAACACCGGCGGTGTTCGCATAGTCCTGTCAGGATCAGCTGGGGCCGTTTTCCATCTCGGCCCGGATCTGCTGGCGCAGAAGGTCGATCGGGATGGTCTGGCCATCGCGACGGAAGCACCAGTAGGTCCAGCCGTTGCAGCTGGGCGCGCCTTCCAGATGGGCGCCAACCTGGTGAATCGATCCCTTGATATCATCGCCGATCAGCGTGCCATCGGCGCGCACCTTGGCCTTGAAGCGGCCATTCATCGACCACAGCTCTTCGCCGGGGCGCAGCATGCCGCGTTCGACCAGCTGGCCGAAGGGTATGCGCGGTTCTGCCCGCTTGGACGCCGAGACCTGCAGGGCCTCGCGGTCGAACTTGCGGATATTGGACAGGCGTTTCTCGGCGACGCGGCGATAGGCCTCTTCGCGTTCGATCCCGATGAATTCGCGGCCCAGCATCTTGGCCACGGCCCCGGTCGTGCCGGTGCCGAAGAACGGGTCCAGCACCACATCGCCCGGATTGGTCGACCCGACCAGCACCCGGTGCAGCAGGCTTTCGGGCTTTTGCGTGGGATGGGCCTTGTCGCCGTTGTCATCCTTCAGACGCTCATGTCCGGTGCAGATCGGCAGCACCCAGTCACTGCGCATCTGCACGCCGTCATTCAGCGATTTCAGCGCCTCGTAGTTGAAGGTGTACTTGGCACCTTCCGACTTGCTGGCCCAGATCATCGTCTCATGGGCATTGGTAAAGCGCTTGCCACGGAAGTTCGGCATCGGGTTCGACTTGCGCCAGACCACGTCGTTCAGCAGCCAGAAGCCCGCGTTCTGCATCGCCGCACCGACGCGGAAGATGTTGTGATAGGATCCGATCACCCAGATCGCGCCATTCGGCTTGAGCAGGCGGCGCGCCGCCGTCAGCCAGTCCTGCGTGAACCGGTCATAGGCGGCGAAGCTGTCAAACTGGTCCCAGTGGTCATCCACGGCATCGACACGGGAATTGTCCGGGCGGTGCAGATCACCTTTGAGCTGCAGGTTATAGGGGGGATCCGCGAAGATCAGATCAACCGAGCCTTCAGGAAGGCTGTTCATTACCTCGATGCAGTCGCCTGCGATGATCGTGTTGAGCGGCAGCTTTGCTGCGCTCTTGGTATCTGTCTTTGTCGTCATTCTCTGCCTCTGCCCCGGCGCTTTTTGCGCTCTGTGGTTGGGTCAAAGATGAGTCAAAGGCGATTCGCGGTCAATTTCTTTTTTGAATCAGTCACTTACATTTTTAGGTTGATACAAGATATTGTGCACGGGCTTGAACGAACGCCTATGGTGAGGGGTCACACCAAGATCTTGCAGCGCCGATCTGTGACTTTTTGACGGATAGCCCGCATTCGTCTCCCAGCCATAGCCGGGGAACTGTTGCGCCAAATCCCACATGATCGCATCGCGTGTGATTTTCGCCACGATCGAGGCCGCCGCGATGGACAGGCTGCGGGCATCCCCCTTCACGATGGCCGTCGCGGGAAGGGTCAAGCCACGCGGGATCAGGTTGCCGTCGATCAGCACATGATCGGGTGGCCGCGCCAATCCGGCAATCGCGCGCTCCATCGCAAGATGGCTGGCGCGCAGGATGTTGAGATCGTCGATCTCCGCCACGCTGGCATGGGCGATGGACACCTCGGCGCTGGTCATGATCGCCTCGCGCAGCGCCTCGCGCCGCCTTGCGGTCAATAGCTTGGAATCGTTCAGCCCTTCGGGCAGGCCCGCGGGATCCAGGACCACGGCCGCCGCCGTCACCGGACCCGCCAGCGGTCCGCGCCCGACCTCGTCGACACCGGCGATCCGGGTCAGGCCCTGCGCGATCAGCGCATCTTCAAAGCTGAAATCCGGTCCGTTCATGACCTGTCAGAAACCGCAGATCGGCCCGATTGGCAATGGAAAAGGGGGCCATCCGGATGGCCCCCTGTCCTGACCTGTGCAAAAGGCCGGGATGATCCGGTTCAACGCCGGGCGATGGAATAGCCCGCACGCGACAGGCATCTTGCGTCATACCCGCTGCGCCAGCCCCGATGCGACTGGAAATCGACGACGCAGGATTGCGGCAGGTACTGCGCGCCCCGGAAGTTGTTCTGCAGGCAACGCTGCCCCAGCACATTGACCGCACGACCGCGCCGGTCCTCGACCGTTTGCAGGCAGACCGCAGGCAGGCTCTTGCGCGCCACTCGATCCGGCAGCGGGCGCGGGGCCAGGTGACGACCACCATGCCATTCCTGTTGCGGCTGGACGTAGCCGTGTTGCCGGCCATGGTCATAGCCCGTATCGCGGCTGCCCACCTGCGGCGCGTCCTTCTTGCGCTTGTCGTTCAGCGCATTTGCGATAATGGCGACCGCCGCGATCCCGGCAATGGCCTGTGCAAGCTCGCGCCCGTCGGCCCGCGCCGGCGCGGCATTGAACCCGGTGATGACGATCGCCGCCGTGAGAACCGAGGCGATGAATTTCCGTGCCATGCGTCTTCCTTTCCGTTTCTGTGATCTCCAAGCGGATGATCGTGAGAGGTGATGGCGTTCCGGCTATCTGGCGGATCGCATGGCCAAGACTGGGCCGCCGGGTCAAGGACAGGCAATATCGTCGCCCGGTTATCCGATAACAGGCGGTCCCGATGCGCGGCGTTATTGAATATCCGGACATGTCGGCGCATCTTCATCGCATGAAAAACGCACGCTTTCCCCTGATCGCCGCCCTTCTGCTGGGATTTGCTTCCAGCGCAAGCGCCGCTGACTGCTATGCCGACTACAAGGCCAAGCGCGACAATCCGCTGCGGTTGCACTACGGTGTTGCGCAGATTGCCGGGACCTGTTCACAGGATCAGGCGCGGACAGAGATCGCCGCGCGCCTTGAAAGGAATGGCTGGACATTGCTGAACGTTCTGTCCCTGTTCGACGCCTCTGGCCTGGAAGAAAGAAAGCGCAGTGCAGGACAATATTACCTCCGCTTCTGAGGCCCGGCGCGCGGGCAATCGCATCGTCACCCTCGGCCTTGCCGGGATAGTCGCGATTCTCGGCATTACCGCCGTCCTGCTGTTTCGCAACCTGCCGGATGCCGATGCCTTCAACCGAAAGGTCGAGGCCCTGTTCGTCGCGAATGACGACCTGACCACCGAAGCCGAGATCAAGCTGCTGGAAATCCTTGCCCAAAGCGGCACGGCATTCTCGGAAACGCTGGCCTCCTACCGGGTGGCGATCTTCGTCCTGCTGGTCTTTGCCAGCGCCCTTCTGATCGCGGCACTTGCCCTGCTTGCGATGCTCGTGGGCTTGAATCGGCGTATGGCGCAGATCGAAAGCTCGGGCATCCAGGTCTCATCCCTGCTGATCAGCCGCGAGGAGAATACGGTCTATCTGAACAACATGGGTTTCAAGCTGACAGATGCGGCAATGGAAACCCTGTCTGTTCTGGCCGAGGCGCGGCTGGATGACGATGTGCTGAGTGGGGCCGAGATCGAGGCGATCGTTTCGGGCCGCAGCGCCGCCGATTGCGACGAAGCGGCAGGCGCCACCCGGATCAAAAGACTGCGCGACACGCTGGGCAACCAGATGGTCAGCGAGCTGCTGGTCAAGAACATCGCGCGACGCGGCTACATGCTGGCGGTGGACAAGGACGTGATCAAGGTTCTCTAGTCACCGCCGCCTGTTTCTTCTTGCTTCAAATATCCAAAAAACCGCTCTGTACCGCAGCGCAGGATCAGACAGACTTGCGCCGCCAGCCATCCAGCCATTCCACGCGGTCACAGCCAGCAAAGCGGGCGACGCGGTGCAATTCGGCTTCAAGCCGCGCCTGTCGGCCCTTGCCCCATGCGATGCCTCGCTCGGGCCACAAGGCCCTCACGCGCAGGGTGCCTTCGTGGCGATAGGCCTTCATGTCGATCCGGCCAACAAGACGATCGGCCTCGAACAGGGGAAAGACATAATACCCATAGATGCGTTTCGCGGCCGGGGTGAACACTTCGATCCTGTAGTGGAAGCCGAACAGCCGTTCCGCCCGCTTGCGGTCACGCAGGGCCGGGTCAAATGGGCTGAGCACCCGCAACCGCCCCGTGGGCATCGGCGCCGCCGTTGCGGCCTCAATCACGTCTGGTCGCGCAAAGGCGCGGCGGTGGCCGCCATCCATGGACTCGACCTCGATCTCGATCAGGGCATCGGCGCGCATCTGATCATGGCACCATTCCCGTGCCTCGGCCGGGGTGACGGTGGCCCAGAATGCCGCAAGCTCCCCCGGCGTGGCAAACCCCAGGCGATCCATCGCGGAGGAACAGCACCAGTCGATGGTTTCCGCGGCATCAGGGTGCCGAGACCGCAGGTCGGCGGGGATGACCCGTTCGGCCAGGTCATAGTATTTCTGAAAACCCGTCCGGCCCGTGACCGCAAGGTCGCCGCTGCGCCAGAGGTATTCCAGCGCGGTCTTGTCCGGGTGCCAGTCCCACCAGCCTGCCGTCTTGCGTGGCGCATCGCCTCGCAGATCGGCGGAACAGACCGGGCCGTGCTGGCGGATATGCGCAAGAACCGCCTCCGTGCGCGCGATGAAATCGTGGCGGTGCCATCTTTCCCAGCGCCCCCGCAAGGCTTCGGCATCGCGGGCAAAGCGCAAGTGCCAATGCGGATAGAACGCGGTCGGAATCACGGCGGCATCATGGGTCCAGTGTTCGAAAAGCCGGCGCTCTGCGCCCAGCAGACGATCCAGATCTGCGGGCCTGTAGGACGGACAGCGGGCGAAGAGGATCATGTGATGGGCGCGTTCCACCGTGGCAATGCTGTCCAGCTGAACGAACCCCAGCTGCGCGACAAGCTCTGACAGGCCTTCAAGGCCACGCGCGGGCACAGGTGCCGACAGCGCATGGCGTTCCAGAAAAAGACGCCTTGCGAGGGGATTGGACAGACGCGGCGTGGCCATGGGTCAAGGCCGGCGCAGCGTGTCACCGTAGCTGATCTGCGGCTTGAGCACGACCGAGGTTTCGGCCTCCTCGTCGCGCGTGCGTGCCACGATGATTTCGGCGGCGCGGCGCCCGATCTCGGCGCGGCAGGCATCCATCGTGGCAAGGCGGCGCGGCAGACCTTGCAGCAATTCCACACCATTGAAGCCGGCAAGACCGATCCGGTTCGGGATGTCATATCCCTGCTCCAGCAGCCACAGCAGACCGCCTGCACCGATCATGTCATTGGAAAAATACAGAAAATCCAGATCAGGCGTGCGCGTCAACATCGCTTGCGTCATCTCGCGCCCCTTGGCCAGGGCGGATCCGCCCGAATAGAACTCGTGATCCGCCATCTCGACACCGCCCTTGGCCAGCGCCTGGGTGAAGCCCTCGAACCGCTTGCGCGCCCGGTGATCCAGCGGCATCTGCGTGCCCAGAAACCCGATCCGCCGATACCCGCCCGCCAGGATCGCCTCGGCCATCTCGCGCCCGGCACGACGATGGGAAATGCCCACCATCGCATCCACCGGCGTGCCATCGGTATCCATGATCTCGACCACGGGAATGCCCGAGGCCCGCATCATCGCGCGCGATGCGTCCGAATGCTCGAGTCCGGCGATGATCACGCCCGAAGGACGCCATGACAGCATCTCGTAGAGGACTTTTTCCTCTTTCTCGGGCAGGTAATCCGTCACCCCGACAACGGGCTGCAGATCGGTGCCCTCCAGCACGCGGCTGATCCCGGTCATCACCTCGGGAAAGACCATGTTGGACAGTGACGGGATGATCACGGCCACAAGGTTGACCCGCTGGCTGGCCAGCGCGCCCGCGATCTTGTTGGGCACGTAGCCCAGGGCCTTGGCGGCGCGCAGCACCTTGTCACGCGTCGCATCGGATACATCGCCGCGATTTCGCAGAACGCGGCTGACGGTCATTTCAGAAACCCCGGACGCCTCGGACACGTCGCGCAGGGTCAGCGGGCGGTGATCGTTGCGGCTCAAGCTGGCGTTTCCTGAATGACCTCTTGGGGCAACCTTGCGACAAGCGTCGGCCTTGTTCAAGCACGCAAGCCGGGGTAAAGCACTTTTGCGTGGCCCCGTGGCTCAACAGGATAGAGCAGCCCCCTCCTAAGGGGCAGGTTGCAGGTTCGAATCCTGCCGGGGTCACCAGTTTCATCTATGGATCATGAAGACATGCATCACAACTTTTGCGCGAATGACGCAGAAGTGGCCGTGATCGGGGCGATGCGATCTGGGCGCACCAACCGCACAACAACACATCCGGGACGATCCGGGCACGGGCGGCCACTTTCCGTCATCCGACAGATGCCCGCCCCCCGGGCCCGATGAGCCAGGTGATGACGAAAACAGGTCAAACGGCATCGGACAGATCGGCCGAAAATCCGCTTTCCCGCCCCAAGGCGATCACGACGCAGCCAGCAGATGGATGTCCCATTTCCGCAACATTCCGGGCAGACAACCGGATTCTACTGCTGCCGCGTCAGCAACCTTCTTTTCGCAACTACCGCGCTGGTCGCTACCGCTGGTGTTGCTGTCGCAGACGTCAAGGTCTCCGGCTACGCACGCTTCGGCGCACTGTACAACGACGGCGCAGCAGACGAAATCAGCACTGCAAGCCGTCTGCGTCTGCAGTTCGACGCCACCACCGAGACCGATGGCGGCCTGACCCTGGGTGTGCGCAAGCGGTTCCAGACTGAAGAGAACTCGGACAGCGACGGCAGCAGCCTTCTGACCACCACTGGCGGTGACACTGTGCGTGTGAACTCTGCCGCAGGTAACGGCGCACGCTTTTACGCAACCACCGGTGGCCTGACCATCGCGATGGGCAACATCCTGGGCGTGATCGAAGCTGCTCCGAACCTGTACCTGCCGACCAAATCGGCTGGCGTTGGCCTGGAAGGCAACGGTTTCCGTTCGCTGGCAACCAACACTGTGTCGAACGGCGGCCGTTTCGGCTGGACCGCTTACGACAGCGCAGGCGCTGGTGCCACCGATGGCGTCGAAGTCATCTACAGCATGAACGGCCTGGGCCTGCATGCACACAGCACCGACGGTTCCTACGGTGTCGGCGCGAACTATGCCCTGTCTGACTACAAAGTTGCAGTGGCCTACGAAGAGTTCGACGGCGGCAACAGCATCCTGTTCGCTTCGGTTGGCGGTAAGTTTGCCGGCTTCGACGCAGCACTGTCCTATGCTGACACCTCCTTCGGTGGCGTCAGCGCAGAGAAGTTCTCGCTGCGCGGTGGCTACCAGGCGAACGACGCTCTGTATGTCTATGGCTTCGCTTCGACCGAAAACAACAGCGCAGGCGAAGCATTCGGCCTGGGCGCATCCTACGGTCTGGGCGGCGGCGCTTCGATCGAAGGTGGCTGGACCCAGACTGAAGCAGGCGACAACCTGGTTTCGGCTGGTATCTTCTTCTCGTTCTGATCCAGAACGCAGAGTTGAACAAGGAAGGGCAGGTCTTCGGACCTGCCCTTTTCTTTTGCGCCAGGCCCATGTGATTTTCGGCCTGACCGGGGATAGCTATTTCTGCGCGGCACCTTTCTCCACATTCCAAGAGATTCGCTGCTTTCCCGCCTTTTGCGCTTGTTGCAATTATGCAACCATTTTCCCTCCGAACCGCCATCCTTGTCACAATTTTCAAGCTTTCACAGGCAAAGCACCTAATAGCTTTGCGGAAAGGGGCGGCCCGCGCCTGCTGTTGGCTACACCTAAAGGTTTATCAATACCTTTTTCAATTGAGTGGTGTTATGAAAACAATAAATCGATCAAATTTTGAAACTTCTTATTCTATTTTATGATGATTTATTGATCCTCTTAAGGTATTGTTTACAGTGTATCTTGTAGGCGTCGAGACTGACGGAAGACGCTTGATCAGGGAGTGCAGGACATGTTCTGGAGAAAGAAGCCCGAAGATGCTGCCATTGCGGTGACGATGGATGATTTTTTCTTCCAGCAATATCTTCCAAATACCCTTGTCACCAAGAAAAGAGGATCAGAAGATCGGCTGACCTATTCAAAACATATTGCAGGTCCTTTCGGAAAACTTTGCCTCAATGACATCACATCCAGAAAAGTGAACGATTGGCGCAACAAGCAGATCGAGAAAGGTCTGAAAAACTCGACAATCAACAAGCATATCGATTTTCTGATGAACATCATAAAGCTGGCCTATGTCTGGGGCTATCTTGAGGATCAGCTTCATGTGAAAATTGATGTCAGAAAACTGCCAATTGGCAATTACACTCAGAAATTCCTGTCGGATACGGAAATCCGAAGACTTTTGACCGGCTGCAAGCAAAGCCCCCATCCCTATTTGTATCTTGCGATCAAGGCGTTGCTGCTGACCGGGGCGCGCGTTGGAGAGTTGAGGAACGCAAGATGGTCGGACATCGACGCGCAAAAGCGCATCTGGACAGTCCCCGTGTCGAAAAGCGGCCGCTCGCGCGAGATCTTCTTGAGCACGGAATCCCTTGATACCCTTATGGAAGTGCGCCGAAAATCCATCCGCCTGGGCACATCGGACTTGCCGGAGGGATATGTTTTCACCAATCCGCGCACCCGAACGAAATACGACAGCTTCTATGCGGCCTGGTACAAGGTCGTCCGGGCGGAAGGGCTGGAAGACGTGAGAATTCATGATCTCAGGCACACCTATGCCAGTATCCTGATCAATAACGAAGTCAGCATCTATGAAGTGCAACGGCTGCTGGGTCATTCCAACGTCACCATGACACAGCGATATGCCCATCTCCTGAGGGGGAAATTGCACGAGAAAACAGAACTGGTGTCCAAAGCCATCGAAGCACCATGGTCCTGATCCAGGCCTTTGCAATGCGGCCCTCTGCGGTATCGGAAAACCTGCATTTTCGGTAGGACCCCGACAGGATTCGTGGCCTTCAGAACCTGAAATCCTGGGCGAAATCATGCGCCTGCCCGAAGAACACCCTAGGTTGATGAAACTGATTTGCGCTTTGCGGCAGATCAACCCGCGGTGCGCTGCGGTCATGCTAGGGTTACGGCATGCAAAGGATTGCGCGCGCACGAACACCTGTCCTGTCCACCGAGGCGATTACCAAGGTCTATCGCTCCGGTCCCGTGGCCGTGCACGCGCTTGACGGGGTGTCCGTCAGACTGTTCGAGGCCGAAGTCGTGGTGCTTCTGGGGGCATCGGGGTCGGGCAAGTCCACCTTGCTGAACATCCTTGGCGGCCTTGATCAGCCCACATCGGGGCGGGTCATGTTCCGCGATCAGGACCTGAGCGCCGTGGAGGACGCCGCGCTCACCGAGTTTCGCCGCAAGCACGTGGGCTTTGTCTTTCAGTTCTACAATCTGGTTCCCAGCCTGACCGCGCGCGAAAACGTGGCGCTTGTCACCGAAATCGCAGGCGATCCCATGCCCCCGGAAGAGGCGTTGGACCGCGTCGGCCTGAGCGGCCGGATGGATCATTTCCCCTCGGAATTGTCGGGCGGGGAACAACAGCGCGTGGCCATTGCCCGCGCCATCGCCAAGCGCCCCGATATCCTGCTATGCGACGAACCGACCGGCGCGCTGGACAGCAAGACCGGCATCACGGTTCTTGAGGCGCTGATCGGCGTCAATCGTGACCTTGGCACCACGACCGCCCTGATCACCCACAACGCCGAGATCCGCCGCATCGCCGATCGCGTCATCTACATGGCCGATGGCCGCATCACGAAGGTCGAGGAAAACAGCACCCCCATCGCCCCTTCCGAGGTCAGCTGGTGATGCGCGCGCTGGATCGCAAGGTGCTGCGCGACCTGCGGGGGATCTGGGCCCAGTGCCTTGCCATCGCGATGGTGCTGGCCTGCGGCGTGATGGTCATGGTGCTGTCGACCGGCACGCAACGCTCGCTGACCGAAACGCGTGACGCCTTTTACGAACGCCATCGCTTTGCCGATGTCTTTGCGGGCGTGACCCGTGCACCGCGCAGCCTGCTGTCCGAAATCGCCGCCATCGATGGGGTGGCCCAGGCCGAGGCGCGGATCGTCTTTACCGCCATGGTGGACCTTGAAGGCATGGTCGAACCTGCGTCGGCGCGGGTGATTTCCCTGCCCGCGCTAGGAGAGCCTGCGCTGAACCTGCCGCTGTTGCGGACGGGCCGGCTGCCCGATCCGCTGCAACCGGACGAGGTGGCACTGTCGGAACCCTTTGCACAGGCGAACGGGCTGCAGCCGGGCAACAGGTTCCGCGCCGTGCTGAACGGGCGCCTGCGCGAACTGGTGGTGACCGGGCACCTGCTGTCGCCCGAATACATCTACACGCTGGGACCAGCCGCGATGATGCCCGATGACAGGCATTTCGGGCTGATCTGGATGCGTGAACCCGCTGCCGCCGCCGCAACCGATCTGGATGGTGCCTTCAATGACCTGACCCTCAGCCTGTCGCGGGGCGCGCATGAGGCAGCGGTGATCGCCGCCGTGGACCGCCTGCTGGCCCCATATGGCGGCACGGGCACCCATGGCCGCGACCGGCAGATGTCGCATGTCTTCATCGAAGGTGAGTTGAGCCAGCTTGGCGCCATGGCGCGCGTGTTGCCGCCAATCTTTCTGGTGGTGTCGGCCTTTCTGGTCAACATGGTGCTGGGGCGGCTGATCGCACTGGAACGGCGACAGATCGGGCTGCTGAAGGCCATCGGCTATCCGACACGGACCATCGTGATCCATTACCTCAAGATGACGGTCGGGATCGGGTTGGCCGGCACGCTGATCGGTTGGGGCATGGGGTGGTGGCTGGGTCACGAGATGACCGCGCTTTACACCGAATACTTTCGCTTTCCCTGGCTTGATTACAGGCCGGGGGCTGCGCCGATGGTCATCTCTGGCGCGGCGGCGATGGGCGCGGTCATTCTTGGCGCGATGCGCGCGGTATCGGCTGCGGTCCGCCTGGCGCCTGCCGTCGCCATGGCCCCGCCTGCCCCCCCGGTCTACCGGCGCGGTTGGGCCGATGCGCTGGGATACAGGCTTGGCCTGCGCCAGACCACGATGATGATCGTGCGGTCGCTGACGCGCTGGCCCGGTCGCGCGGCCGTAACCCTGTTCGGGGTGGCCGGATCGGTGGCGGTGCTGATCGCGTCTTTCGTGACCTTCGACATCATCGACGTGGTGATGGAGGATCTATTCGACCGGACCAACCGCCAGCATGCGACGATGATCCTGCATCAACCGGTCACGGTTCAGGCGGAACTGGCCGCCCTGTCCCTGCCCGGCGTGCTGCATGCCGAAGGGGTCTATGCCGCAGCGGTGCGGATAAGCCACGGGCCAGGGTCCAAGCTGGTCAGCCTGATGGCGCGTGATCCCGGTGCCGACCTGACCCGTCTTCTGGACCCCGAAGGCAGACCGATCCCCCTGCCCGACAGTGGCGTGGCCCTGCCTGAATCGCTGGCCACCTACCTGGGCCTGATGCCCGGTGACAAGGTCGAGGTCGAGCTTCTGGCCCCGCCGCGCAAGCCCTGGGCCGTGACAGTGACGCAGGTGTTTCGTCAAAGCATGGGGCAGGACATCCTGATGCGGCGCGATGCCTTTTTTGACCTGATGAACGAAACGCCACAGGTCAACATGTTGCATCTGGCCGTCGACACCTCTGCGCTGCCCGCCCTGCAAACCCGGATCAAGCAGACACCGGCCATCGCGGGTTTCACCCTCTGGGCGGATGTGCGCGCCTCGATGGAGGCGACGATGAACGAAAGCCTGATCACGATGACCATCATCTTCTCGGGACTGGGGATGCTGATCACCATCGGCGTTGTCTACAACGCCGCCCGTATCCAGCTGGCGGAACGCGCGCATGAACTGGCAAGCCTGCGCGTGCTGGGCTTTCGACGGGCCGAAGTCGGTAATGTGCTGATCGCTGAACAGATGCTGCTGACGCTGGTTGCCGTGCCGGTGGGCTGGCTGCTGGGCTACTGGTTCGCGATCCTGATGACGCAGGGTTTCTCGACCGACATCATCAGCCTGCCGATGGTCATTTCCCGGGCGACATATGCGCAGGCGGCGTTGACGGCGCTGGCGACCGCTTTCGTATCGGTCCTGATGGTCCGGCGCAGGCTGGACCGGATCGACATCGTGACAGCCCTCAAGCAGAAGGAATGATCATGACACGCTATCTCCGACTGATCATTGGCGCTGTCGCGGTGATGGCCGTGATCGGCAGCCTTCTGTGGGCGCTGCTGCCGCAACCCGTGCCGGTCGATCTGGTGACGGCGCGCATCGCCCCGATGGAGGTGACGGTAACAGCCGAAGGCATGACCCGGATCCGTGATCCATGGCAGGTCACTGCCCCGGTCACGGGGAACACGACCCGGTCCCCCGTGGAAACGGGGGACGCGGTGGAGGCGGGCGAAACCGTGGTGGCCGTCATCCAACCCGCCGAGCCCGCCTTTCTGGACGCCCGCGCCCGCCGCCTGGCCGAGGCCGCCGTGACCGAGGCCGAAGCTGCGGTGAAACTGGCCGAGGCACAGTTGGACCGTGCCGATGTCGAACTCGGCCATTTCGAGGCAGAGCTGGAGCGCAACAAGACACTGGCCGCCCGCGGCACGGTTTCCGTGACCGTGCTGGAAAACAGCGCACAGGCCACGGCCTCGGCCCGCGCCGCGCGGCAGGCCGCCCTGGCTGAACTGGAACTGACACGCGCCACGCTGGAGCGGGCAGGCGCGCAACTGATGGGGCCTGAAACACCCGAAGCGGGGGGTGTCTTGTCGGATTGCTGCATCCGCCTGACGGCGCCTGTGTCGGGCACGGTTCTTGAGGTCACTGACCTGAACGCGCGGCTGGTCCAGGCCGGTGCGCCGCTTCTGAGCATTGGCGATCTCGACGATCTGGAGATCGAGGTGGATCTGCTGTCGGCCGACACGATCGGCATCGCGCCGGGTACCCGCGCCCATGTCGAACGGTGGGGCGGCGAAGGCGTGATAGATGCCCGGGTGCGCCGCATCGACCCTTCGGCCTTCACCCGCGTGTCCGCATTGGGGATCGAGGAACAGCGGGTGCGCCTTCTGCTGGATCTCACATCGCCGCCCGAAGGGCGCGCCGGTCTGGGCGACCGGTATCGCGTCTATGTGCGGATCGTGGTGTGGGAAGGACAGGATGTGTTGCAGGTGCCGCGCGCGGCCCTGTTCCGCGAGGATGGGCAATGGGCGGTGTTCGTCGCAATAGACGGGCGCGCGGCGATCCGCAGGGTCGAGACTGGCCGCATGACCGCAGACTGGGTACAGATCATCGCGGGCATCGCGGAGGGTGAGGCCGTTGTCGCCTATCCCGGTTCGCGTGTCGAAGCCGGGGTGCGGCTGAGCGCGCGCACCATCGGGGCCGACTAACCGGGGCGCGACGGTTCGTTCCAGCTTCCGGCCATGCGGGCCGCAATCTCGACCACCAGTTCGACGGCAAGGGTATCGGGGCTTTCCAGCCAACTGGCGCAGAAGGCCAAGGGCGGCATCGTCACCTCTGTCTGGATGCGTTCCAGTTTACCGTCACGCAATTCCGCCTCGACCAGTTCGTGGGGGATGACGGCGATCCCGATCCCTTCGGTCGCCAGATGCACCACCGTCGCCATCGAGGCGCTGGCATGCAGGTTGATCGGCGGCAGGTAAGGCCGGTTGAACAGGGATTTGACCTGTTCATAGGGCTGGGTCTTGCGGGCGAAGGTGATCAGCGGAAATTGCGCAAGGTCGCGCACATCCGCCGGGTTGGGCACCTGCAGCAAGGGGCTGGCGATGAAGCCCACGGGGTATTCGCACAGCAACCGGTTGCGCAACAGCGGTGCCGACAAGGGCCCCAGAAGGAAGGCGATGTCGATTTCCTGCGCCAGCAGTCTTGTGCGCAACGAAGGCGAGATATCCACCTCGATCTCGATCGACAGGTTCGGATAGATACGGTGCACTTCCTTGATGAAATCGGGCAACCACGTGTGAACGATGGTTTCCGCCACGCCCAGACGGATCACGCCGCGCACGGCCTCGGCATCGCGCAGGCTGGCCAGCATCTCGGCGCGCATGGCAAGGATCTTTTCGGCATAGACCAGCAATTGCCGCCCACGCAGCGTTGGCGCCACATTGCGGCTTTCGCGGGTCAGCAGTTTCGCGCCCACTTCGGCCTCAAGCTGGGCGATCCTGTGGGATATCGCGGGCTGTGTCGTGTTCAGCTTTTGCGCCGCACCCCGGAAACTGCCCAGTGCCGCAACCCAGAGGAAAGTCTCCAGCCCCTTGAAATCTACCATGGCCAGGGTCCGATCAGTGAATGAATGTTCTCAGCGACCATTTCGGCACCACGCATGTCAAGACCGCCCCCGCGCCTTGCGCCCCGCCACCAAGGTCATGATCAGCGTTACCAGAACCGAGGCGGCAAGAGCGAGGGCAAAGGCCATCCCCGCCGGCAGATGCCGCAACAGCAAAGCAAGACAAAGGCAGAAGATGGCCAGGCTGGTCATACCCGTCAGCCCGGCATGGGCGGTCTGGGCGGCAAAGGCGCCGCCATGGTCCAGATGCAGCGATATCGCGATGACTGTGAACCCGATCGGATAGGCCACAAGGGCACCGGAAAAACCGGCGCCAAGCACCGATGCCCCCAAGGTGACCGCGCCCACCAGCATACCGGCCAGAATGCCGCGTAAGGCCATGAGGCCCCATTTCGTGGCGGCGGCCTTCGCCTCGGTCCCCGAGACCCACAATAGCCCGATGCGGCGCGCGGCAAGCGTCATCGCGCCGAACAACAGCGCACCCAGCAGCGGCGGATGCGAAACCATGCTGAGCGGTATGGCCAGGCAGAGCCAGGCAAGCGCGGCACCCGCCACGGACGCAAAGGGGCCGGACCTTTGCGCAAGAGCCACGAAGACCAGCAGAAAGGCCTGCGTTGCCGCCAGCGAATAGAGAGCCCCCGCAGCGGCGGCGGCCACGAATTCCCCGGATTGATCCAGCAACATGAAACCGAGGCCCGGCGCCAGCACGATCGGCAAACCGACGATCACGCCACCAATGCGCGGCCCCGCCCGAACCGAGATCCAGGAAATCGCGATCACGACAAAGGCCGTTCCCAGCATCCGGGCCGTGAACGCGCCCCAGATCCACGGATCCGTCATTATTGCAGCAGCGCCTCGCAGCGCGCGGCGATATCCAGAACATGCCAGTCCCACCCGCCCGGTGCGAAGATCATCAACCCGGTCGCAAGACGTTGCGCACGTTGCATCGGAACCGTTGCGGCGCAGCCGTCAAGGAAATTGACCAGTGACGGATTGCGCAGCATCAGCGCGTTCAAGCGGTCGAAATCTGCATCGACCTCGGCGATCGCGGGGGCAACGGTCGGTACCGTGGGCAGCAGGAAGGCGTCAATACCATCCGCAAGCGTATGGAATGCCGCCATCGCCCGCGCACGATGCGCCAGCTTGTCCGGATAATCAGATTCACCAAAGCCTGTTGCGGACATGATGCGTTGCAGAACGCGCGGATCGCCCTGGATCTTCAACCCGTCAAGGTGATGGGCATGGATGGCATGCGCCTCGGTCGCGACAACGATGCGATTGACATCGCCGTAGCCGTCAAGTTCGGGCAACTCGACCTCGATCACCTCGTGCCCGGCGGCGCGCAGGACGGTCAGGGCTGCTGCGAAATCGGCCGTCACCTGGGCATCCAGACCGCCCATCAACGGACCCTGCAGAACGGCAAGACGCAGGGGTCTGTGTTCGGGTGTCTGCGGCGCAGTGGTGCCGGACAGCACAGCATGCACGGCGGCGCATGTCGCGATCTGCGGGGCCAGCGGGCCGATGCTGTCGAATGTCTGGGACAGCGGAAAGGCCCCTTCCAGCGGCACCGCCGCCTGGGTCGGCTTGAATCCCGCCAAACCATTGAGCGCGGCAGGGATGCGCACGGACCCGCCGGTATCGGTACCAAGGGCCACATCCGCCAACCCCAGCGCCACGGACACGGCGGCACCGGAACTGGACCCCCCCGAAATGCGCGAAGGGTCGCGCGCATTGCCGGGATTGCCGGTATGCGGGTTCAGACCCACGCCCGAATAGGCGAATTCCGACATCGCCGTGCGCCCGCAAGGCACCGCACCCGCCGCCTTGAGGCGCGCCACCACGGGCGCATCCGCCTTGGCCGGGGCCGCCGCCCGCAGGATGGTCGATCCGGCTGCCGTCACCTGACCCGCCTCGTCGAACAGATCCTTGATGGATATCAGCATGCCCGCCAGCGGACCCGCCTTGCGGGCGGCATCCGCATCCAGCGCCTGCGCCGCCTGCATGATCCGTGCGGCGTCGTATTGCATGTAGATCCGGGACATGACCGACATGGGCATGTCCATGGCCCGGTCGATGGCGTGACGCGCGTGATCTTCAGCGCGGTAGGTGATCCGCCCACAAGGGGATTTCAGCGGGGATTGGGTCATGGGACTCCTGATGGTCAAGCGATGACGGGAAGGCTGGCCATATGGTAGCCGTGTTCGATACGCCTACCCAGCTTGTCATCAATCATTTCCATGCGAAAGGCATTTGCAGGACGCACACCGCCCGACAACACCGCAAACGTGCCGCACATCATCGCGGTTCCCGGCTGCAAACGGGTGCCCCCCTGCGACGCGGGCGATCCGGCCAGCAGTTCGGACAGCGGTCGGATCGAGGCCAGCGTCCCCTCCTGGTAGGCCACCCAGTCATTCCCTTCCTTGATGAAGGAACGGATGCGGATCTCGTCCAAATGGTCCGCAACCTCGTCGAAATCCCACAGGACGGGGGCCATCGGTTTGGGACAGATCTGCTTGGAATGAGCGACGGAATAGGCTTCCAGCTTGCGGTCGGTATGATCCGACCCCAACCCGAGGTAAAGCCGCGTACCGTCGTCGATCAGCATGGGTTCAGCCTCGCCCGAGGACGTATCGTCAAGGCACTGGATCACCGGCGCGGTCGTGAACATCAGGTCCGACACGCGATAGTAAAGCGGTACGGTCGATGGCGCGGGCACGCCGATCTCGGCCAGTTCGGCGATATGATGGTTGACCGCATCGGCGTTGCGCCCGGTCCACCCTGCAATTACCCCCTGGCTGATATCGATCTCGACCGGCCCGTGGCCTGCCCGTTCAAAGGTTACGCGGTTGCCCATTGTCCTGGTCTTCTCCGTTCGTGAGTGGTGGTGATGTGCCGCGCCTCAGCTTGGCGCGAAAAGCAGCGCGATGGAGGGAAAGGCGATCAAGAGGCCCACCATCACCAGCATCACGAAGACGAAGGGAATGGCCCCCAGCATCACATCGCTCAGCCGGCCCTCCTTGCGCGCGCCCTGCACGACATAAAGGTTCAGGCCCACAGGCGGGGTGATCAGCGCCATTTCGATCAGCACGATCAGCAGGATGCCGAACCACACCTTGTCAAAGCCAAGACCGATCACGATGGGCACCACGATCGGGATGGTCGCGATCATCAGGGCCAGCGTTTCGATGAAAAAGCCCAACAGGATATACATCAGCACGATCATCAGAAGCATGCCGTAAGGTCCAAGACCCAGCCCCTCCAGAAAGCCCGACAGCGCACGGTTCAGACCTGTTGCGCCCAGCGCGAAGTTCAGGAAATAGGCGCCGACGATCACGAACATCACCATGGATGTTGTGCGGATCGTGCCCAGAAGCGCCGCGCGCATGTTGGTCCATGTGACAGCGCCATAGAAGGCCGCAATCCCCAACGCCATGACGACGCCGATGGCGGCCGCCTCGGTCGGGGTGGCCCAGCCGGTATAGATCGACCCGATGATGATGGCGAAGACCAGCAGCACGGGGATCAGATGCGGCAGGCCAGCCATGCGTTCGGCCCAGGTGAAGCTGCGGCTTGGCCCGCCCCATTCGGGCTTGATCGTGCACAGGATCGCCGTGATGATCATGAAACCCAGTGCCATGAGCAAGCCGGGCACGATCCCGGCCATGAACAGTTGCGGCACCGATGTCTGTGTCAGAAAGCCGTAGACGATCAGGTTGATCGAGGGTGGCAACAGGATGCCCAGCGCACCACCGGCGGCAATCGCCCCGGCAAAGAGACGCTGATCATAGCCCTGTTTGCGCGCCTGCGGCATGGCCACGGTCGCCACCGTTGCGGCCGTCGCGACCGATGATCCGGACGTGGCCGAAAACATCGTTGCCGTGCCGATATTGGCATGCACCAGCCCGCCCGGCAGCCAGGAAAACCAGGTGTCCAGCGTGGCATAGGTACGCTCGGCGATACCCGCGCGCACCAGGATTTCGCCCAGCAGGACGAACAGCGGGATCGCGATCAGCAGGAAGCTGTCGGATGAGGAATAGACCATCTGCCCCAGCCCGCGCATCAGCGGCATGGGCGAGAAGAACGCATCAAGGCCGAAACCAAGGATGAACAGCGCCGCCCCGACCGGCACCGACAGCGCCAGCAGAACGGCCAGACCGATCGAGACATACCAGATCATTGCACTTCTCCTGTCTCGACCGGGATCGAGGCGATCTGTTGCACCATGTCCCAGCGCCGCAGCAGCGACAGGATCACCGTCGCCGCCAGCAGCAGGGCCGAGGTCAGCGTCAGCCAGACCCATCCGCCGAACCAGATGATCTGCGGCATCCACAGGGGCACGCCCAGCGGTGTGTTCGACCGCGATCCGCGCGCCAGCGATTTGGCCAGCACGTCATAGGCGTAGGAGGCGACAAGAACGGCCACCAGCAGCACCGAGGCCATGGCAATCACATCCATCACCGCGCGCCCCCCGACGGGAAGCCGCGCATGGACAAGGTCGATGCGCACATGCGCCCGTTCGACCAGCGCATAGGAAAAGCCCCATGTGGCAATCGCGGCCATGATGTAACCCGAAAGCTCGTCCGCGCCGCCCAGATGCAGCGCGGGAAACTGACGGCCCAGCACCTCGATGATGATGAGGACGACAGCCCCCACCAGCACCATGCCGCAGAGCAGGGCAATCCACCTGTTGGCAGTTCTCAGACCATTGACGAGTGTCATCACCCGCGTGGCCAGCCTGTCCGAACCTGTCATATTGCCCCGCTCCTTTTCATGATCGGCCTCAGTTCCCGATGCTGACGCCCAGCGCCGCACCGACACTTGCGTTCCAGCGCTCTGCCCAGTCACCACCGGCGCGCTCGGCCCAGTCAGGCAGGATTTTCTGCTCCAGCACCTCGACCGCGCGGGCCTTGTCGGCATCGCTGAGTTCGACCAGCGTCATCGATGCGGCAGCACCGGCGGCACATTCGCCCGATCCGGTCAGGCAGGCGATGTCGCGCGCCAAGGCACCGGCGGCATCATCCCATGCCGGATCCTCGAAGCCGGTCTTGACCTGCTCGGTCAGGAAGGTCTGCACGGCGGGGTCCATCGCGTTCCAGGCATCCAGGTTCACGGCAGTGATGACCGGATCCCAGCCACCCAGCGGCAGGTTCACCAGATGGGTCGAGGATTCGAACCACCCCGAGGAATAGCCGGAACCGGCACCGGTCACCGCGCAATCGATCACCCCGCGCTCCAGCGCGCCCGGCACTTCCGAGAAGGCCATGGTGATGCCCTCGGCGCCCAGCGCCTCGAGGAACAGTGTGGTCATGCGGCCGGAACCACGGATCTTCTTGCCACCAAGGTCCGCGAGGCTGGCGATCTCGGCATTGCAGAAGACGACCTGCGGCGGGTAGGGCGCGATCGCCAGCATATGCGCATTGAAACGGTCGCGCATGATATCGGCGACCATCGGCTTGGCGGCAGCCACCATCTTGCGCGCGCTCTCGGCATCCGTCGCCAGCAGCGGCACATCCAGACCTTCCAGCTCGGGGGCGTCGGCCACGGTATAGTCGCCCACGGTCATGCCCACTTCGAAGACGCCATCGCCCAGCATGCGGAACACGTCACCGCCGGACACGCCCATCTGGTTGAAAGTGGTCATGTTGACCGTGATCTTGCCGCCCGAGGCTGCAGGCACGGTTTCTTCCCAGAAGGTGCGCTCGAATTTCTGATAGAGCGGCAGGCTGCTCCAGCTGCCAACCACCGACAGGGTGGTTTCGGGCAAGTCCTGCGCCGAAGCGGCCATCGCCATCGGCAGCAATGCGGCCGAGGCCAGAAGGGTGCGGAATACGGGTGTCATCAATGGTCTCCTTGTTGCGTTTGAAGTCTTGTCTTTGTGATTGGATGCAAGGTCACCCCCGGAAGGGATCACGCATCGGTCGGAAGGTCGGTCACAAGCATGTGGCCGGGTTCATGCATGATGGCGATCTCGGGCTTCGCCTTGCGAATGGCCGATTGCGGGGTCACGCCACAGGCCCAGAACACCGGCACGTCGCCCTCTTCGAGAATGGGCGCATCACCGAATTCGGGCGCATCGATATCCCTGATCCCGATCGCCGTGGGATCGCCGAAATGCACCGGCGCCCCGTGCGCCTGCGGCATCTGCGCCGACAATACCATGGCACGGATCGCATCGGAGGTTGAGAATCCACGCATCGACACGACCATGGGCCCGCCAAAAGGTCCGGCGGCATGGGTCTGCAGGTTGGTCACATACATCGGCACATTGCGCCCCGCTTCGATATGCCGGACCGGGATGCGCGCCTGCAGCAGCGCGGTTTCGAAGGAAAAGGAACAGCCGATCACGAAGGTCACGAAATCATCGCGCCACAGCGCACCGATGTCGGTCAGGCATTCGGCAGGATCACCGTTGCGAAACACCCGGTAGCGCGGCACGTCCGTGCGGATGTCGATCCCCTCGCCCAACATCTTGAGGGCAGGATCGCCCGGTTCGGACACGCCGAGGATCGGCGCGGGCTTGGGGTTGACCACGCAGAAGCGCAGGAAATCGGCGGCAAGGTCGCGCGGCAGGATCACCACGTTCCCCTGCTGGTATCCTTTGGCGTGCCCACTGGTCGGCGCGGCGAACCGGCCTTCGCGGCAGGCCTGCCGCAGATCGGCCGCCGTCTGGAACGGGGATGAAGGGGACGCAGGCGTATCCAGCATGATCGTTCTGTCCTTGTGAGTCACAGCAGGCCATCAGCAAGACAGCCTGCCATGCCAGTAAGCCCGACAGACAAAAATTAGTCGAATTTTAAGTTTTCATCGCTTTCGATCAATATTTCTTATCGCCCTTCCCGGACATCAGAAGATGTTTGACCGCTCGTATTGCACCGGCCAGGTGACATTCTGTGCCTTGAGGGCGGCTGCCGCCTTCAGCGGCCAGTGCGGATCGGCAAGCAGGCCCCGCCCCAGAAGAACCAGATCGGCATCGCCGTTGGCGACGATGGATTCCGCCAGATCAGGGGCATTGATCAAGCCGACCGCACCGGTGGACAGGCCTGTTTCGGCCCTGATGCGGCGGGCAAAGGGCACCTGGTAACCGGGATGGATCGGGATTTGCTGACGCGGATCATTTCCACCTGACGTGCAATCGATCAGATCCACGTCACCGCGCCCCTTCAGGATCCGGCAAAGCTTGACGCTATCCTCGATCGTCCAGCCACCATCGACCCAGTCGGTCACGCTCAGGCGCACGAACAGCGGCAGATCGTCCGGCCATTCGCTGCGCATCGCCACCAGCGACTCGATCAGGAAACGGATCCGATTGTCGAAGCCACCGCCATAGGCATCACTGCGCGTGTTGCTGAGCGGCGAGTAGAACTGATGGATCAGGTAACCATGCGCGGCATGCAATTCGATGATCCGGAAACCCGCCTCGCGCGCGCGGCGGGTCGCCTGGGCCAGCGCGTCCAGTTCGGCCTGGATACCGTCGAGGGACAGCGCCTCGGGGGTTGGCCATCCGTCAGCATAGGACCGGGCCGAGGGGGCAACCGTGCTCCACCCACCGTCCGAGGGCGGCACGGGGCGCGTCCCTTCCCAGGGGCGCCCGACCGAGGCCTTGCGCCCCGCATGGCCAAGCTGGATCGCAGGCACCGCCCCTTGCGCCGCGACAAAACCGGCTATCCGCGCCAGGCTGTCGCGCTGCGCGTCATTCCACAGCCCAAGATCATACTGCGTGATCCGGCCCCGCGGAGCCACATGCACGGCCTCGGTGCAGACGATCCCCGCACCACCTGCGGCGCGGGCGCCCAGATGCATGAGATGCCAGTCATTCGGCATCCCCTCCTGGGCGGAATACTGGCACATGGGCGACAGCATGATCCGGTTGCGGACCGTGACCGACCTGAAGCTGATCGGACGGAACAGATACGGATGAGGATCGCGGCGCAGGATGCGCCGCGCATTTTCCCCCGTGACACGGGAATCGGTAGAAGCGGCGGTATCGGTCATCATCTCTCCTTCGGGGACGAACCGCGACAGGCGGCCGTGGCATGGCGCGTCACGCCGCGCCGGGGACATGACTCTGGCTACCCCGGAGAGGAAGGATATGTCGAATTTTATAAATTTATCCGGCGCGATCAGTTCTGATGATCGCAGACGGCCCAAACACATCCGCGATCATGAACGGTCTACCGCAGCCGGTTCGGACAGGACAGAAGCTGCGCATCATACATGACGGCACGATCCTGCACCGTGCCCGCGATCCGCAACAGCCAGCTTTTCTGATTGTAGGACCCGCGCGAGAACCCTGTATGCCCCTCGTGATAGGCAAGGTACTGGTTGCGCGCGTCGCTCAGCGAGATACCGTTGCGCTCGCGTGAACGGTTCATGTACCAGCCCATGAAATCGGTTGCATCGTCGATGCGGTCGCGCCGCGCGCTCATCCGGCGCTGATCCACCTGGTATTCGCGCCACGTGCCATCCAGCGCCTGGCTATAGCCATAGGCCGAACTCTGCCGCCCCATCGGGATCACGCCAAGCGTGTACTGGAACGGCGTCCGCGCATTCCCGATGAATTTGCTTTCCTGGTAGATCGTCGCCATCTGCACGGCCACGGGCACACCCCAGCGGCGTTCTGTCGCGCGGAGGGCGCGGGCGTAATTCGGGCGCTCGCTGAGGATGGCGCAAGCGTTATCCAGATTGCGTGGCGCCGAGAATTCACGGCTTCCACAGGACGCAAGAACCATCAACAGGATGAAGGCGCGAAGAAGTCTGCTCATCTGCCTCTCGTTTCACTGATCTTTTTTTCTTTTTGCGTCAGCTTAACGGAAAGACGGGAAAGAAGAAATGACAATTCCGTGGAGCATGCCGCACACAGGCTTTTTGCCGCCGTTTCTGGGACTGCCTCGAGATTGCCGCGAAGTTATTCAAGGGCTGCCGTAATTTGTGGCACTGTTATGGCAAGCACCACACACTGTTTCCCTGCTTTCACGCGCAAACGTTGGACAAATACCCCTTGAAAGGTCTAATCAGGGGGCATAGGGGCCGAATTGTTATGTTGAAGACACGCGCAAAATATCACCTCGGACAGGTCGTTCGCCACAAGAAGCATCCGTTTCGTGGCGTCGTGTTTGATGTTGACCCGCAATTCAACAATACCGAGGAATGGTATGATTCCATTCCCGAAGATAGCCGCCCTGTTAAAGAACAGCCGTTTTACCATCTTCTGGCCGAAAACGATCAAAGCTACTACGTGGCTTATGTCTCGGAACAGAACCTGATCGCCGACTACTCCGGCGAACCAGTGGACCATCCCGATATTCCCGACCTGTTCGGTCCGTTCCAGGATGGTCTCTACCCGCTGCATTTCCAGCTGAACTGACCGGATGTCGAACGGGGCGGACCATGGCCCGCCCCCGGCACGTTCAGTAACCCAATGCGCAGCCGTCCTTGCGCGGATCGGATGCGCCTTCCAGAACGCCATCCTCGCGGATCAGGATCGATTGCGCCCCGCCGATGGGGCTGTCGGCCAGCATGACGTCATGGCCCATCTCGACCAGTTCCGCGCGCACGGCATCCGAATACCCGCTTTCCACCTTGAGGATTGCCCCTTCGGCAAAGGCGCGCGGTGTATCGATCGCAGTTTGCGCATTCATGCCGAAATCAACCATGTTCGACACGAACCGGGCATGACCCGTCGACTGATAGGCACCGCCCATCACGCCGAAGGGCATGGTCACACTTCCATCCACCCGCAGCATGCCCGGAATGATCGTGTGCATCGGCCGCTTGCCCGGCGCCATTTCGTTGGGGTGCCCTTCCTCAAGCGTGAAACCCGCACCACGGTTCTGCAGCAGGATCCCGAACTTCTCGGACCCGATCCCCGAGCCGAAGCCATGAAACAGCGAATAGATCAGCGATACCGCCATCCGGTCGCGATCAACCACGGTGATATAGACCGTATCCTTGTGGATCGCTTCGCTTACCTCATGCGCATTGGCCATGGCCTTTTTCGGATCGATCAGCGCCGCCAGCCGCGCCGCGGTTTCAGGCGCCAGCATATGCCCCAGCCGCGTGGTGTGATCGGGGTCGGCGATGAACCGGTTGCGCGCATCATAGGCCAGCCTTGTCGCTTCGGCCTCGATATGAATGCGGGTGGCGCTCAGCGGGTCCATGCCCGCGATGTCGAAATGCGACAGGATGTTCAGCAACAGGATGGCGGTCGCGCCCTGCCCGTTGGGCGCGTGTTCCACCAGTTCCGTCCCCTTGTAACGGCCGCTGACCGGATCGTTGTAATCGCAGCGCTGCGCCGCAAAATCCGCCAGATCGTGAACGCCGCCAGCCTCGCGCAGGGCGGCCACCAGATCTTCCGCCACTTCGCCCTCATAAAATCCGGCGCGGCCCTTCTGCGCGATCAGCCGCAAGGCCTTGGCCTGGGCCGGCGCGCTGAGGATCGGAACAGGGTTGACCGGATAATGCCTGGTCGCGTGCCCCTGCAGGGCCTTGGCGGCACCCGGCCAATCCAGCGCAACGCGTGGGGCCATCGGCACACCCTCTTCTGCATAGCGGATCGCGGGCGCGAGCAAGGCATCGATCCCCAAACGGCCATGATCTTCCGAAAGGGTGCAGAATGCATCGACGGCACCGGGGATGGTCACGGCCTCGGGCCCGCGCAAGGGCACGGTATCAAGCCCCCGTGCGCGAAGTGCCGCTGCACTGGCCGCGGCAGGCGCACGGCCTGACCCGTTCAGCGCCACGATATCGGGCTGTCCAGGCTTCGAGATCAGGACAAAGCAATCACCACCGATGCCGCACATGTGCGGCTCGCACATCCCCAGCAGAACCGCACCTGCAATCGCCGCATCCATGGCCGAGCCACCACGCTCCAGCGTTTCGACCGCAACCTTGGCCGCCAGGGGATGGGATGTGGCGCACATACCGTTCATCGCCATGACCGTCGATCGGCCTGGCATCTGGAAATCTCGCATTCGGGAACCCTCCATTTGTTCGACCCGCACAGTAGGAGGGTCCTGTGCGCTTGCCAACTGTCTGAAAGAGGAGAGGTAAGTTCCCGACGCCGCGACTGGGTGGGGGCTATTTTCACGCGGCGCCGGGAGAAGCCATGCAGCTACAGACTTTCTTATCTGCGGTGATTCCGGCGCCATTCGGGTAGGATTGCGGCATTTCTGCGAAAGGCTGCAGTTTTTGCGGATCATGCCCGACCATCAGGGTCGGGCTGATACCTCCATGCGAGCATGCCCGCCACGGGCGGCTGTGATCCCGAAAACCGTGGACCCCGCCCTGACGGCAGGACTTGGCAAAACGCATGGCGGCACGACACGGAAGGGGAAACGCCACATGCGCAGGATCAGGCAGGCCTGGCCGGAGTGGCGGGCGCAGCAGGATCCGCCAGGCTGCCCGGTTTGCCAAGCGGCACCACGAAGCAAAGCCTGTTGCCCGACCCATCCGAAACCAGGCTCAGATCGCAGGTCAGTTCCCGGATCAGGCACCAGCCAAATCCGCCTTCGGGCAGGCCGTCCATGTCTTGCGTGCCAAGCGATACGGGCGGCAGCACCGCGGCAAGGCACCTGTCGGCCGGCACGGGCCGCCCCTTGTCGACAACCATCACATGCAGTCCCCGGCCTGACATCCGGCAGTGCACGGCAATCGGCAGCAGCACACCCTCCTGCTCCGCAAACCCATGTTCCGTGATATTGTTCAGAACCTCGGCCAGAACGATCTCTGCCCGGCTCACAAGATCGGAACAGGCATTCACCCCTTCGATCCAGCGGCGCCAGCCCTGCAAGGCCACCCTGACAGCATCATGTCCGACAGGCACATCCATCGCCAGAACATCAGGGGCGCGCGCGCCGGATATTGCGGACCCCTGCACGCGCTCAGCTATCATCGGACAGAAGCGCCGCCGCCACGGTGGCATGAATCGGAAAGACAAGGTCCATCCGCGTCAGGCTGAACACCCTTTCGACATTGGGCGTCATGGCCGCAAGATGCAGCCGCCGCTTTCCGCCCAGGGTCTTCATGGCCGCGACGATCGCACCCAGCCCACTGGAATCAACGAAATCCACCTGCCCCAGGTCCAGGATCACAGGGCCACTCAGCCCTTCAGTCAGGTTGCGCATGGCTTCCTTGAAGGAAATGGCGCCCGCTGCATCGATTCGGCGCTCCTCGACGGTGACAACGCACCAATTCCCCTGTTCCTGTAGACTAAGCTGCATTCCTGTCTGCCCTGCTGCAATTTCGACCTCGCAACGCTAGACGGGATTCCTTACCATTCGGTATGCAGGGACCAGCCGCAGCGCGGGCCAGACCGCAGGAACGACAAAAGGGAGATCCACCATGAAAACCGTAGTGATCGCAGGGGCCGCACGAACCCCGATGGGTGGCTTTCAGGGCGTGTTCAACGGAATCGAAGCATCCGTTCTGGGCGGTGCCGCGATCAAGGCAGCCCTGTCCGATGCGGGAACCGGCACCGTGGACGAGGTTCTGATGGGCTGCGTCCTGCCCGCAGGCCAGGGCCAGGCACCGGCTCGCCAGGCCGGATTCGTCGGCGGACTGGGCGAAGAGGTGCCCGCCACCACGCTCAACAAGATGTGCGGCTCCGGCATGAAGGCCGCGATGATCGCCTTCGACCAGATCGCGCTGGGACATGCGAACACGATGATCGCGGGCGGCATGGAAAGCATGTCGAACGCGCCCTACCTGCTGCCCCAGATGCGCGGCGGGGCCAGGATCGGCCATGGCCAGGTGATCGATCACATGTTCCTCGACGGGCTGGAAGATGCCTATGACAAGGGGCGCCTGATGGGCACCTTCGCCGAGGATTGCGCCGAAACCTTCCAGTTTACGCGCGAGGCGCAGGACGCCTATGCGCTGGCGTCCCTGTCGAACGCGCTCGAGGCGCAGGCGTCCGGCGCCTTCTCGCGCGAAATCGCCCCCGTGGCGCTGGCCACCCGCACCGGCCAGATCACGGTCGAGGCCGATGAACAGCCCGCCAAGGCCAAACCCGAGAAGATCCCGCAGCTCAAACCCGCCTTCCGCAAGGATGGCACCGTCACGGCGGCCAATTCCTCGTCCATCTCCGATGGTGCCGCGGCCCTCGTGCTGGCCTCGGAAGACGCGGCAAGGGCGCAAGGGATGAACATCCGCGCGCGGATTCTTGGCCATGCCAGCCACGCCCAGGCGCCGGGCCTCTTCACCACTGCGCCCGTGCCCGCGGCACAAAAGCTGCTCAGGCGCATCGGCTGGAGCGTGGATGACGTCGACCTTTGGGAGGTGAACGAGGCCTTCGCCGTCGTCCCCATGGCCTTCATGCAGGAAATGGGCATCCCCCGCGACAAGCTGAACGTGAACGGCGGCGCCTGCGCGCTGGGTCACCCGATCGGCGCCTCCGGCGCACGCATCATGGTCACGCTGCTGAACGCACTGGAAACGCGCGGCCTCAAGCGCGGTGTCGCGGCCATCTGCATCGGCGGCGGCGAAGGCACGGCCATCGCGATCGAGAGGGTCTGACCCCGGTTTCTTCTTGCCCGAAATATCCTCGGGGGAGCCGTTCAACGCAGTTGGGCGGCGGGGGCGGAAGCCCCCATTTCTCCTGTCCATGAAAGCAACGCCATGCCTGTCAACTACACGGACCTTGCCACGACCATCAAAGCCCTGACCGAGGGCGAGACCGATACGGTCTCGCTCATGGCCACGGTCACCTGCGAGGTGCACCACAGCGACGACCGTTTCGACTGGACCGGGTTCTACCGGGTGACCGCACCGGAGCTGCTGAAGATCGGGCCCTATCAGGGCGGCCACGGCTGCCTGGTGATTCCGTTTTCACGCGGTGTTTGCGGTGCTGCGGCGCGGACGGGCCAGATCCAGCTGGTCGCCGATGTCGAGGCTTTTCCCGGTCACATCGCATGCTCGTCTTCGACCCGTTCGGAAATCGTGCTGCCCGTGTTCAATGCCGCAGGCAAGTTGCTGGGCGTGTTCGACATCGACAGCGACCAACCCGACGCCTTCACCGAAGATGACGCAAGCGCGTTGCAATCCATCCTGGCCGATGTCTTCAGCGATGCAGAGTGACGGCGCCCGTACCGGTGACGCATGAGCTTCGAGGGCTGGACCGTCTTTGCCCTGTTCTGGGTGGTCTTCGTCACCACGCCGGGTCCGAATGCCGTGAATTGCATCACCAATGGCATGACCCATGGTTTCGCACGCAGCCTCTGGGGTGTGTTGGGAATCCTGACACAGGCCACGTTGTTCCTCTGCCTGTCGGCCCTGGGTGTGACGGCCCTGATCGCGGCATCGCCCCAGGCCTTCGGCATCGCCAAGCTGGCAGGTGCGGCCGTGCTGATCTGGCTGGGCCTGCGCGGCTGGATGAATGCAGGCAAACCGGCACCGGCGATCACGCCACATCCGGGATCGATCTATTCCCGCGCCTTCATGATCGCCACGATCAACCCCAAAAGCGTGGCGGGCTATTTGGCCGCCTTCAGCCAGTTCGTGCAACCCGATGTACCGATCACCGCGCAGATGTGGGCGATCTTTCCCACCGCCCTGCTGATCACCGCAGCCAGCTATTGCACCTATACCGCGCTTGGCGCCCTGCTGGGGCGCGCCGCCTTGGGGGCGGTGTTCAACATCTGGCTCAGGCGCGGCATGGCGCTTTGCTTTGTCGTCTACGGTGTGCTGCTGGGTCTGTCATCGCCGCCCACGCCGCCCGGCGGGGGTTGAACCCGCAGGGCGGATACGCCACTTGAGGGCGCATGGACACCGCATACTCACCCCCGACAGACCCCCTGCACATCCTGCATGAGGATCACGAGATCGTCGTTCTGGACAAGCCTGCGGGGCTTCTGTCCGTGCCCGGACGCGGGCCGGATCTGGCCGACTGCCTGATCACCCGGCTTCAGGGCATCTTCCCCCAGGCCTTGCTGGTGCACAGGCTGGACCGCGACACATCGGGCGTGATCGTCTTTGCCCTGACCCCGCATGCCCAGCGCAACCTGTCGATGCAATTCGAGGAAAAGCGCACCAGGAAGACCTATCAGGCGCGTCTTGATGGTCTGCTGGACCCACGTGAAGGCACCGTGGACCTGCCGCTGATCGTGGATTGGGAAAACCGGCCCCGCCAAATGGTCTGCCATGACACAGGCCGCCCGGCCGTGACCGATTGGCGCGTCTTGCGGCATGAGGAAGGCACGACACGTGTGCGCCTGATGCCGCGCACCGGGCGGACCCATCAACTGCGTGTTCACATGCTGGCGCTGGGACATGTCATTCTTGGGGATACGATCTATGCAACAGGACCGGCGCGCGATCATGCCCGCCTGATGCTGCACGCAGAGGAGTTGCGCCTCAATCACCCCGAAACCGGGCGCGGCATGACATTCCGCGCGCCGGTTCCGTTCTGACGGATCAGATCAGGCCGGCCTGCCGGAACAGCGCCTGCATGTCCGCCTCGGGGCGCGCGCCGAAATGGCCGATCACCTCGGCTGCCGCGACGCAACCCATGCGGCCCGACACCTCGAGGCTTTGGCCCGTGGCCAGACCGTACAGGAAACCGGCAGCAAACTGATCGCCCGCCCCTGTGGCATCGACCGGCACCACCTCGGTCACGGGCACGCTGACCATCTGGTCACCCTCGACCAGCACGACATCATGACCGGACCGGGTGCAGACGATCAGCCCGGATTCGGCCGCCGCCTGTTCCAGCGCCGCGCCAAGGTCATCGGTCTCGTAAAGCGATTTCCATTCGTGCTCGTTGCCGATCACGTAGTCGAGGGATGTGACCAGACGCCGGAAATCGGCCCGGTGGCGATCGACGCAAAACGGATCGGACAGCGCGATGCCAGCCTTTCCGCCACCCTTCCGGCAGGCGGCGGCGGCAGCCTCGAACGCCTCCTTGCCCTTGGGCTTGTCGTAAAGATAGCCCTCAAGGAACAGGATCGCGGCATTCCCGGCCACATCGGCGGGCACGTCATCGGGGCCCAACTCGGCCGAGATGCCAAGGTAGGTGTTCATCGACCGCTCGCCATCGGGCGAGACGAAAATCATGCTGCGCGAGGTGGGCAGCTCACCCCCCGTCACGGGATCATTGACGAAATCCGTGCCGCCCCTGGCCATTTCATCGGCATAGAACCGGCCCAGCGCATCGTCATGCACACGCCCGATGAAGGCTGTCTGCAGACCCAGGTTGCCCAGGCCCGCCAGCGTATTGGCAACCGATCCGCCGGGCGCCTGGCGCCGGTTCTGCATCGCGTCATACAGCAGCTCTCCGCGCTCCTGCTCGACCAGTTGCATGATCCCTTTCTGGATGCCCATACGGTCAAGGAAAGCATCATCGGACTGGCTGATGACATCGACGATGGCGTTGCCGATACCGACAACCTGGTAGGTTTTCATGGGGTCTTCTCCTCGTACTGGCACAGATCGCGGATCAGGCAAGCGTTGCATTTGGGTTTGCGCGCGACACAGGTATAGCGGCCATGCAGGATCAGCCAGTGATGGGCATGGTGCTGGAAATCGGCAGGAATATTATCTTCGATCGCGCGCTCGACCGCGTTCACATCCTTGCCCGGACAGATGCCGGTGCGGTTGCCGACACGGAAGATATGCGTATCCACAGCCTGCGAAGGCATGCCCCACCACATGTTCAACACGACATTGGCGGTCTTGCGCCCGACACCGGGCAGCGATTGCAGCGCGGCACGGGAATTGGGCACTTCTCCGCCATAGTCATCCACAAGGATCCGGCTGAGCTTGATGACGTTCTTGGCCTTGTTGCGATAAAGCCCGATGGTCTTGATATGTTCGATCAGGCCTTCTTCGCCCAGGTCCAGCATCTTCTGCGGCGTGTCGGCGATCTGGAACAGCGCGCGGGTGGCGCGGTTCACGCCGACATCGGTGGCCTGCGCGCTGAGTGCCACGGCGACAACCAGCGTGTAGGCGTTGACATGCTCCAGCTCTCCCTTCGGTTCGGGATCGGCCGCCTGGAAGCGGGTGAAGATGTCGCGAAGCGCGTGATAACCAAGTTGCTGCACCATGACCGGTCTATGCCCTGACTGACTTTGCCCGACAAGAGCCACCTGCGCTTTAACCGCCCATGGCAGGCGCAATGCAGGTTTTCTTGCGGGCTTCACGGTCAATTAACGTGACTGCGGCAAAGTCCATAGCGGGGAATCAACAGGATGCGAGGATGCGATGCGCGCGGATACAAACATCAGCGTGACCGATGCGCTGGACAACGGCCGGCAGTCCGGGATCGGACCGGGGGCCATCGTTCTGACAGCCGATGGGGAACTGCCGGTCGAATGGCTGTCGGTCGGCGACATGCTGGTGACCCGCGACAACGGCGCGCAGCCGGTCCTGGCCATCGTGCGCCAGCGCGGCCTGACGGCATGCGGCACGGTACTTCCCGATCCCGTCGTCCTTTTCCCCGGCGATTGCGTCACGACCGTCAAACCCTGGGAAAAGCTGCGCCTGGCCCCCGGTCATCGCGTGCTCTTGCGGACGTCACTGGTGCAACAGACCTTCGGGCTTGACGAGGCGTTGGCGCGGCCGGGCGATCTGACGCGACGGCGCGCGCCGCGGCCTGATCCCGCGATGGGACCGCTGACCTATTTTCATCTGATCATGCCGCGGCATGAATTGATCATGGCCGGCGGTCTCTGGCTGGAAAGCACCTGTCCAGACATGGTCAGGCGGCTGGGCAAGGACGTGCCCCCGGCGGCGGCGCAAAGCCTTCTGGCCAGACCGCAACAGACGGTGCGTCCAAGCCTTACGTCACATCAGGCCAGCCTGCTGCGCCAAAGCATGCCGCGCGACCTGTCCCTGACAGACCTGTTCGCCGCCTGACCCCGGCCTGCGATTGCGCGCACGCCGCAGAAACCGCAACATTCGGGTCGCGACAGAATGCGGCCTTGGGCTAGGATCACGGAGGAAGAACAGGAAAGTCAGGCCCCATGACAGCTCATGCAGTTCCCGATCCCGCGCCAACAGACAGCGGCAGCTACCATTACAACGTGATGCGTCGGGCCATCGACATCATCGACAGCGCCGACACGCCCTTGCCGCTGGATGAACTGGCGGCCAGGCTGGGGATGAGCGCACCGCATTTCCAGCGGGTCTTTTCCGCTTGGGTCGGTGTCTCGCCCAAGCGCTATCAGCAATACCTTGCGCTGGATCATGCGCGGTTCCTGCTGTCGCAACGAATGACCACGCTTGAGGCGGCGCTTGGTGCCGGACTGTCCGGATCAAGCCGCCTGCATGATCTGTTCCTGCGCTGGGAAGCGATGAGCCCCGGCGAATTCGCCAAGGGCGGCGCGGGTCTGACGATATGGCATGGCTGGTTCGACAGCCCCTTCGGCGAGGTGCTGGCCATGGGCACCACGCGCGGCCTGTGCGGTCTGGCCTTCAGTGCGGAAACCGGGCGGGACGCGGCCATGGATGACATGACCGCCCGCTGGCCCGCAGCAACCTTCGTGCCGGATCCCGATCCGCTGCGTGCCTGGGTCACTGCCGCCTTCGGCGGTCAGGGTGAGGCGGCGTTGCATCTGATCGGCGCCCCTTTCCAGATCAAGGTCTGGGAGGCACTTCTGGCCATACCCTCGGGACATGTCACGACCTATTCCGAACTGGCAAGCGCGGTGGGCCATCCGCGCGCGGTCCGCGCCGTGGGCACGGCAGTCGGGCGCAATCCGGTCAGCTGGCTGATCCCCTGCCACCGCGCCTTGCGGAAATCCGGCGGGCTTGGCGGCTATCACTGGGGCCTTCCCGTCAAACGCTCGATGCTGGCCTATGAGGCGGCGCGCACGGACGCCTGATCGCGTCGGATTGCGGCTTGCCCGATCACTTCTGCCTGATCATGGGCGAATTCCCGCCCAATGCGGACCCGGCGCCGCTTGGGTGGAAAGAAAGCTTCGGCTATAACGTTGTCAGGCAGAAATGCAGCATTCAATCGAGAGGCATAGAATGATCCGAGCTCAAAAACCCCTTCTGCTGCTGGCAGGACTTTCGCTGGTGACCGTGACGGCCTGTACGGAACCGACCGGACTGGGCGATCCGAACGATCCCAACCGCAACACCCGCCAGGGTGCTGTCCTCGGCGGCGTGCTGGGCGCGGCGACGGGTGCGATCGTCAGCGACAACCGCGCCCGCGGCGCGGTGATCGGCGGCATCCTCGGGGCCGGTACGGGCGCCATCGTGGGCAACAACCTCGACAAGCAGGAAGCCGAACTGCGGCGCGACCTGGGGAACCAGGCGCGCATCACGAACACGGGCGACCGGCTGATCGTGTCCATGCCCCAGGACATTCTTTTCGCCACCGACAGCGCGACCCTGCGCCCGGACCTGCAAGGTGATCTGCGGACGATCGCCAGCAGCCTGAACAGCTATCCCGACACCACGATCCAGGTGGTCGGCCATACCGACAACACCGGGACCGCCGCCTATAACCAGTCGCTGTCCGAGCGTCGCGCAGGCGCTGTCGCCGGCGTATTGATCGGTTCCGGCGTCTCGGCCGGTCGTATCCGCACCTTCGGCGCGGGTGAGGATCAGCCGATCGCATCGAACCTGACACCGGAAGGCCGCGCGCAGAACCGCCGCGTGGAAATCGTGATCGTTCCGAACCAGTAAGACCGTCAGGCAGTCTTGCCCACCATAGAACGCCCCGCCTGCCCGGCGGGGCGTTTCGCGTTCATGATACCTTGCGCGCGATCACAAGCCATCTGCGCGCCTGCACCTTGTCCCTTTGCCCGAAAGGCTTAGGTCGACGGCCAGTATCCGAAACTGAACAAGAGTGATTTGCATGTCCCATTCGACCCTTCTGGGAATCTCCGGCTCCTTGCGGGCAGACTCCTTCAACCGCAAGCTGCTGGCCGAAGCCGCGCGCCTTTACGGCGATGCCACCTATATCGAGGCGGATTTGAACCTGCCGCTCTATGACGGAGACCTGGAAGAGGCCGAAGGGATCCCCGCCGCCGTGCAAAAGCTTGCCGACCAGATCGCCGCAGCGGATGCCGTGCTGATTTCGACCCCGGAATACAACAAGGGCATTTCAGGTGTTCTGAAGAACGCGCTGGATTGGGTCAGCCGGACCAAGCCATCGCCCTGGCCGGGCAAACCCGTGGCAATCCTGTCCGCCACAGCCGGGCGCGCCGGGGGCGAACGCGCCCAGGTGATGTTGCGCAATTGTATGGTGGCATTCCGTCCGCGCATCCTGCAGGGCCCCGAGATGCTGCTGGCGCAGACATCCGAACAGTTCGACGGGAACGGGCATCTGACCGGCGAGATCTACATCAAGACCCTCACGGATCTGATGCAGGCGCTGCGGGCCGAAGTCGCGCGCGGCTGACCGCCACGCGGCGCCATGGATCAGCGATCCTGCGCGCGGCGATCGGCTTCGCGTTGAATATCGAAAAGACGTGCCGCCAGCGAAGTGCCTGTCCGCAGTTCGCCCAGCACCACGGTGGTGCTGTTTCCGGCATCATCGTTGATGACCCATTGACGCAGCTGGATCGGATTATCCGTGAAAACCAGCTGGATATTGCCCAGATCGGGATTCTGGGGATCCTGCGCAGTCACCGTCGTCGCGGTGCCGTCATAGCTGTGCCCGCGTACCATGCGCGCCTGTTCAAGGTTCACACGGTCGGCAAGGATGATCGACAAGGGTGTGCGCGACAGCGGATAGGTCTCGGGTCCGGTGTTAGACTTGGGATCGAAAATCGCCACGCTGCCAGACCCGGCAAGCACAAGCGTGCTGTCGGGGGGCGCATATTCGAAGCGGATATTGCCCGGCCGACTGATGTAGATCGTCCCGGTCGAGATGCTGCCATCGCCGTTGATCTGGGTGAAGGCCCCGGTCGCGGTACGCAGGCTGTTGAGATATTGGGACAGGGCCGACAGCGGAAGTTTTTCCGCCGCCGCCGGAACGGCCATCGCCATCACAAGGACAGGGGCCGCAAGAAAACGCATCATGTTCATGCTTTGGATATAACCCCGTTTGCCCTGTTCTGCACGGCCTGCCGCGTCACAAAGACGAGACACCGCCGAGAGGCCGCCGTGATCGGCAGGCCACCCGGCAATCAGCGTTCCGGCACCAGGACTTCACGCTTGCCCACATGGTTGGCGGGGCTGACGACCCCCTCTTCTTCCATCTGTTCGACCAGGCGCGCCGCCTTGTTGTAACCGATGGCCAGCTTGCGCTGGATGTAGGAGGTCGAGCATTTGCGATCCTTGATCACGATCGCCACGGCCGTGTCGTAAAGCGCGTCTTCCAGATCGGTGTTGCCGCCGCTTGCCAGACCAAGCACCGCATCAATATCGGCTTCGCGATCCTCGTCCGGGCCGTCCAGCACGGAATTCATGTATTCCGGCGGCCCGAAAGCCTTGAGGTGGTTCACGACCTCTTCAACCTCTTCGTCACTGACAAAGGGACCGTGGCAGCGTGTGATCTTGGCGCCACCCGCCATGTAAAGCATGTCGCCCATCCCCAGAAGCTGCTCGGCGCCCATTTCGCCCAGGATGGTGCGGCTGTCGATCTTGCTGGTGACCTGGAACGAAATCCGGGTCGGGAAGTTCGCCTTGATCGTGCCGGTGATCACATCGACCGAAGGGCGCTGCGTCGCCATGATCAGGTGAATGCCCGAGGCCCGCGCCATCTGCGCCAGACGCTGGATGCAGGCTTCGATCTCTTTGCCGGCGACCATCATCAGGTCGGCCATCTCGTCGACGATGACGACGATATAGGGCATCTTTTCAGGCATCATCTCTTCGGTTTCGAAGACCGGCTCGCCGGTTTCATCGTCAAAGCCGGTCTGGACCGTGCGGCTGAACATCTCGCCCTTGGCAAGCGCATCCGCCACGCGGCTGTTGTAGCCGTCGATGTTGCGCACGCCCATCTTGGACATCTTGCGATAACGTTCTTCCATCTCGCCCACGACCCATTTCAGGGCGACGACCGCCTTTTTCGGGTCGGTCACGACAGGCGAAAGAAGATGCGGAATCCCGTCATAAACGCTGAGTTCCAGCATCTTGGGGTCGATCATGATCAGGCGGCATTCCTCGGGTGTCAGGCGATAGAGCAGCGACAGGATCATCGTGTTGATCGCCACGGATTTACCCGACCCCGTGGTCCCCGCGATCAAGAGGTGGGGCATCTTGGCCAGGTTCGCGACGATGGGATCGCCACCGATATCCTTGCCCAGCGCCAGCGGCAGCTTCATGTTGCTGTCGCCATAGTCGCGGGCCGACAGGATCTCGCGCAGGACCACCTTTTCGCGATTCTCGTTGGGCAGTTCGATCCCGATCACGGTGCGTCCGGGCACGGTCGAGACTCGTGCAGAAAGGGCGGACATGGAGCGCGCGATATCATCGGCCAGACCGATCACGCGGCTGGCCTTGAGGCCCGGCGCGGGTTCCAGTTCGTACATGGTCACGACGGGACCGGGGCGGACCGAAACGATATCGCCTTTGACGCCGTAGTCATCCAGCACGGATTCCAGCATCCTTGCGTTCTGCTCCAGCGCCTCGTCGCTCAGGTGATGGCGCTGGATCAGCGCGGGGTTGGACAGCAGCGATAGCGGCGGCAATTCATAGGCCGTGTCATCCTCGTCGAATTTCAGTGTGGGCTGCGCCTCGGCACGGGCGCGGGTCGACGGCTGCACGGGCTTGCGCGGCGGATGTTGCACCACGCTCCGGGGTTGGGCCACGGGGATAGGCATCGGTTGCGGCGCTGGCACCGGGTCGGCCTGATAGGTCTGCACCTGCCAGATATCATCGTCGGCGTCATCCATGGGATCGAAACCCGCATCCCGGGCCGGGTCATAGGAATCATCGAAGATGTTCGGCTCGTAATCATCGCTGTCCTGCGACCAGGCGGCCGGCGCCTGCATCGTCGCGGCGGTGCCTGCCGCAACGACGGTCGAGGCGGCGACCACACCTTTGTGCGCCGCGGTCAGCGGTGGCTCTGCCTTGAGGCCTACAGGCCGCGCCGGGTTGAACACAAGCGGATCAGGGCCACGGCCACGGCCCCGCGTCAGCGGCGCATGTTGCACGGGGGCCAAGGGCGCCACGGGGCGCACGCGCGACTTGATCACATCGGCGATCTTGGCACGGATGCGGTCATCGCCGGGCATGATGTCATGCCCCTCGTCATATGCGGCGTGATGGGTTTCCACCAGTTCGGGTTCTGGCATCGCCTCGGCGCGGCGGCCAAAACCGGGCACGCGCGACAGCAGGCCCGTCTTGATCTTGCCGATGGGACCGGCAGGCTGGTCATAAGGATCAACCTCATCCTGCCAGGTGTCATCCTCGCTCCAGTGGGCGGGGGCCGCCGGCGCGGGCGGCAGATCGTTGCGACGCGCAACAAGGGGCGCGCGGCTGGATTGCGGCATGGCCGCTTGCTGCGAGGGGTCATGCGGCGCGGCATGGGCAGCCTGCGTTTCGGCCCAAGCCGCGGCTTCCTCGGCCTCGCGGGCGCGGATCAGGCGGCGTTCGGCGGCGCGCGCCTGAACGGATTGCGCCATCTGCACCGTACCCGAGGCACCGCGCCCCATGATCTGCATCAGCCGTGCATAGGACAGGATCATGCTTACCAGAAGGAAACGCCCGATCCGCTTGAGTTCGATCCGGGTGAAGCCCAGCACGAATGCACCAAGCGCCAGCATGCCGACCGCCAGAACCAGCGAGGCCAGCTTGATCCCGACCGTCGAGCCAAGCGGCAAGGCCGTCAGCAGCATCCCCATGATCATGTCGCCAAAGACACCGCCCAGACCGAAATGATGGGTATCCTTCCAGACAGCCCCGGGCACCAGCGATGCCGCATAGACCGAGCACAGCGCCACGGCGATCGGCGCAAAGATCAGACGGCCCATCGCGCGTTCCTCGCCGATATGCAGCGCAAAGCGCAGGCCCCACGCCATCAGCACCAGCGCAATCGCCCAGCTGCCCCAGCCCGCGATCATGAAAAGGGGCGCTGCGATGGTGGCGCCCATCCGGCCCATCCAGTTCTGCACGGGCGCATCGGTCGCCGACAGGAAAGACGGATCGGCGGGATTGTAGGACATGACCATCGCGGCCGCCGCACATCCCAGAACGATCAGGACCAGCCCCAGCAATTCCTTGCCACGCTTTTCGATTGCCGCCTGAACGTCACTGTCGAACAGCGGATCGCGCCCTCGGGTCTGATATGCCATGCCTGCCCTCGTCCTCTTACCCATAGATGCAGTCGCGCAGGGCCGTCAGCCCCGCCTGCATTTCATTGATCGGGGCCACCATGGCGACCCTGATATAACCTTTGCCGGGGTTGTCCCCGTTCACATCGCGGCTCAGATAGGCGCCGGGCAGAACCCTGACCCCGGTCTGCTGCCACAGCTTCAAGGCCGCGGCCTCGCCATCCTCGACAGGCAGCCACAGGAAGAATCCGGCCTCGGGGCCGGCGTAGCTGTTCACACCTGAAAAGATCGCATCGGCGGCAAGATACTTTTCGCCATAAAGCCTGCGGTTCTCGATCACATGCGCCTCGTCGGCCCAAACCGTCTGCGAGGCAATCTGCAGCGGCAGGGGGATCGGCGTGCCGGAATAGGCGCGCAACTGGCGGGCACGGGCGATGCTTTGCGGACCACCCGCCATGAAGCCCGACCGCAGTCCCGGCAGGTTCGACCGTTTCGACAGCGAATGAAAGATCACGACGCGTTCGGGATCGGCGCCCATCTCGGCTGCGACTTCAATCGCACCCACGGGGGCATCGCCGCGATAAATCTCGGAATAGCATTCATCGGCCAAGATCTGGAAATCATACTGCTCTGCCAGCCCGATCAGCGCGCGCCAGTAGTCGCGGCTGGCCACGGCGCCCTGGGGGTTGGCGGGCGAACAGATATAGGCGGCGGCAGTCCGGTTCAGCACCTCGGGGGGCAGGCTTGTGTAATCCGGCAGATAGCCACCGTCACGGGTTGCAGGCACGAAGACGGGTTCGGCCCCGACCGAAATCGCACCGATCATGTAGACCTGGTAGAACGGGTTCGGCATCAGCACCACAGGCTTTGCCCCTCCCTTGCGTTCAGGCACCAGCGCCATGCAGGCGTTGTAAAGCCCTTCGCGGCTGCCGTTCAGGGTCATGACCTGGCGTTGCGCATCGATCTGCACACCGTAGCGCCGACCGATCCAGCCACCGATCGTGTCCAGCAATTCGGGCAGGCCGTCATTGGGCGGGTATCGTCCGAAATCCGCGACATTTTCGGCAATGACACGCCCGATCCAGTCGGGAATGGCGTGCTTCGGCTCGCCGATGGTCATATGCACGACCGGACCACCGGGCGCATGCGCGTCCAGAAGCTCCCGCAGACGCGGGAACGCATAGGCCGGTAGGTTCGAGAACCGCTCGGGGAACATGCTTCAACTGCCTCAATCTTCGGGATCGTATCGTCCCGTTTGAGGTCAAACTATCCAACTGCGCGGCTTGCGTCCAGAAAAAGCAGCGCCATTCCGGCCTCTTGTGGCATTTCCGCAAAAGCCATGCGGCAATTATGCCCGACCCGGCACGGCTTGCCCGCGACGCGGCTCAACCAAGTGCGGCCTCTGCCGCCGCAGACAGGCGCAAAAGCCTCTCTTCGGCCATGGGTGCGCCCAGCAACATGAGGCCACATCCGGGTGTGCCCGTCGGCAGGGTCGTGGCGCAAAGCCCCATCAGGTTGCCCGCGCGGGTATTGCGCAGGGTCAGCAGGTTTTCCGTGACGTAATAGTCGTGATCGGCCATCAGACGTTCCAGATTGGGCGGCAGGTTCGGCGCGGTGGGACAGATCACGGCATCGAACCCCGCCATCCGCGCATGCCATGTGCGGCGCCCTGCCTCCAGGCTGCGCCAGGCCGCGACGTAATCGGCACCCGAAAAGGCGGCGCCGCTGCGGAAACGTTCAAGAATCTGGTCGAACATCAGGTGCGGCGCGGCCTCGATCGCATCGCGCCAGATGCCATAGGCCTCGGCGGTAAAGAGGATCGGAGCCAGTTTCAGCGCCTCTGCCAGCTCCGGCGCCTCGACCTCGGTAATGATCGCGCCTGCGGCTTCAAGCCGGGTGACGGCGGACGCAAAGGCATTGGCGGGTCCATCGCGCAGATCATCCATCACGACGGTTTTCAGGACAGCCAACCGGCGTCCGGCAAGGCTGGCGCCGCGCAGATCGGCGGGGGTTCCCCCCTCCAGCGCCGCCAGCATCAGTGCCGCATCCTCGACCGAACGGCACAGCGGGCCAACCGTGTCGAACTTCTCGCACAGGTGCACCACGCCGGCAGAAGACACCCGCCCCGCCGTCGTCTTGAGGCCGACAAGATCGTTCCAGGCCGCCGGAATGCGGACAGACCCGCCGGTATCCGTGCCGATCCCGCAAGCCGCCAGCCCGAAGGCTACCGATGTGGCGGCACCAGAACTTGATCCACCCGGCACGGCGGCGTGATCGTTCACATTGGGCGGCGTGGCGGTGATCGGGTTCAGGCCCAACCCGCTGAAAGCCAGCTCGCTGGTGTGGGTCTTGCCCAGGCAAACCAGCCCAGCGCCGGTGGCATTGCGCAGAACCTCTGCGTCGCGCGCAGGCACGCGCCCTTTCAGAAGGGCGGTACCCGCCTCGGTCGCGACGCCTGCGGTATCGAACAGATCCTTCCAGCTGATCGGCACCCCGTCCAGCAACGACAGGCGCAGCCCGGCCCTGGCACGTGTGCGCGCCGCCCCTGCCTCGGCCAGCGCGCGTTCCGGCGTGGTGCGCGCATAAATGCGGGCAGACATCGGATGCGCCGCAATGGCATCAAGATAAGCCTGCGTCAGATCGACGGGATCAAGATCGCCCGCGCCGATGGCCCGCCCCTGGTCTGCCGCCGTGCGGCCCAGCCAATCCTGCATGTCATGCCCCCCCTGTCGCCATGATGAAACGGACGGTAGCGGCAGACAGGCGCATGGACAATCCCGCCCATACACCCATATTTGCGCCATGACATATGACAGCGATATCCTGATCGTCGGGGGCGGGCTGAACGGCCCGCTTCTGGCACTTGCCCTGGCCCGATCCGGCCTGACATCCACCGTGATCGACGCCCAGCCGACGGAACGGATGGCTGCCAGCGGGTTTGACGGACGTTCCTACGCGCTGGCGCTCGCTTCGGTGCGGCTGCTGCGCCGGCTTGGCCTTTGGGACAAGCTGGAAGACGACGCCCAACCGATGCTGGAAATCAAGGTCAGCGACGGGCGCGCCGGCGAGGGGCCGCTGTCACCCTTCCACCTGCATTTCGACCATGCCGAGATCGAAGAAGGCCCGATGGGCCATATGGTCGAGGATCGCCATTTGCGCCAGGCCGTGCTTGCGGCGATCGCGGATCATGCGCTGATCACGCGGTGCAACGCAGAAACCGTTGTGGCGCAAGACATTGACGCGCAGGGCGTGACCCTGACCCTTGCCTCTGGCAAGATCCTGTCGGGGCGCGTCCTTGTCGGCGCGGACGGGCGCCGCTCGGGCACGGCGGAACGGGCCGGGATCACCCGGACAGGATGGGATTATGGGCAGACGGCCATGGTCTGTGCCATCGAACATGATCTGCCGCATCATGGCATCGCGCATCAGTTCTTCATGCCGCCCGGCCCGCTGGCGATCCTGCCGCTCAAGGGCAACCGCAGTTCCATCGTCTGGTCGGAAACCCATGACAATGCCGCGTCCTTCAACGCTTTGCCGGATGAGGACTATCTGGCCATGCTGCGTCCACGATTTGGCGATTTCCTGGGCGAGATCAGGCTGGCCGGGGCGCGCTATACCTATCCGCTGAACCTGACGCTTGCCAACAGTTTCATCGCGCCGCGCCTGGCGCTTGTGGGCGATGCCGCCCACGGCGTGCATCCCATCGCGGGGCAGGGTCTGAACGCCGGGCTGCGCGACATCGCGGCACTGGCGCAAGTGATGTCCGAGGCCCGGCAACGTGGCGAGGATATCGCGTCAGAGCTGGTGCTGGAGCGTTATCAGCAATGGCGCCGTTTCGATACGGCCACGCTTGCGCTGGCGACGGACCTGACAAACCGACTGTTCGCCAGTGACAACCCGTTGCTGCGGCTGGGCCGTGACATCGGCATGGGCGTGGTCAACGCGCTGCCCGGGCTGCGCCGTGGCTTCATCCGCGAAGCGGCAGGCCTGACCGGCGACCTGCCCGATCTGATGCGTGCATAACCGCACAATCAGTCGCCCAGCTTGGCATGCACCTCGTCCAGATCGATCTCGCCCACCGGCATCTTGTTGGCGGGGTTTTCGAAATCGTATTTGAACAGCTCGAAATCGCGTTTGTAGATTTCGTAGACCAGGTGCATCGACAGATCGTCGAAATAATCCTCGACCGGGTGAAGGCGCTTGGGCCCATGCCCCTCGGATTCGTTGAAGCGCGGGATCGCCGCAAGATCGACCTTGTGGGGTGTCTCGATCGAATCCAGCACCTGTTGCATGCCTGCGTTGAACGTTTCGGTCCAGAAGATGCTGTCATAGCGGCCACCGTTCACGATGAAGGTGGATACATGCCCCGCCATGGCCGACCAGTGGATATCGGGTTCCATCGGGCGCCGCCAACGGATGGTATCGCGCGCAAATAGCAGGAAGCGGCGGAAGCTGGCAATCTGGTCGAATTCCTGCTTGCCATCCTCGCCGCCGACCTCGATCCCGTATTTCTGGGTCAGCATCGGCACCAGGTTGCCACGATAGCGCCGCCCGTTGCGCTGGATTCCGCAGATCTTGTCAAAGAAGGAAGACAGGATCCGGGTGTAGGGATTGCGCACGCAGGTAAAGGCGTAAGAGCCATGCTCCTTCACGTTCTTCTCGATCAGCGTCTGGCTGTCAGGCTGCGCCCATTTGTGCAGACCGCTGGTGGAATCGTGGATATCCCCGTCAAAAAAGACGCCGTGATCGGAATAGAACAGGATCTGTCCGATCGTCGAGCAGGCGCATTTCGGCACCACGCGGTAGACCACGCTTTCGCTTTCCGTCATCCAGGTGCCCGGAAACCCCATCTGAACCGCCTCCAAAATCTGCGTCTTTTTTATGAGACGTCATATACCAACTTTGCAAAATCGAAAGAAACCCTGTTTATTCATCTTTCGTTGGTCGCTAACACTTTAGCGTATACCTGTAACCAGAGGCTTTCGGTTTCCTGAATGGCGAGAATTGCATTCATTCTTCTGTGCCACAAGGACCCCGAAGCGATCATCGCTCAGGCGCAGCGCCTGACGGCGGTGGGCGATTACATGGCCATCCATTTCGATGCGCGCGCCAGTGACAGCCAGTACCGCATGATCCGCGAAGCACTGCGCGACAACCCCAACGTGACCTTCGCGAAGCGGCGGATCAAATGCGGCTGGGGCGCCTGGTCGCTGGTGCAGGCCACGCTGAATGCCGTGCAGGCCGCGGTCGAGGCGTTTCCGCGCGCCACCCATTTCTACATGCTGTCCGGCGATTGCATGGCGATCAAGTCAGCCGAATATGCGCATGACTTCCTGGATGCCGACGATGTCGACTACATCGAAAGTTTCGATTTCCTTGAAAGCGACTGGATCAAGACGGGGATCAAGGAAGAACGTCTGATCTATCGTCACTTCTTCAACGAACGCACCCACAAGCGGCTGTTCTACCTGTCGCTGGACCTTCAGCGGCGGCTGGGTCTGAAACGCCCGATCCCGCATGATCTTCAGGTTCAGATCGGCAGCCAGTGGTGGTGCCTGCGGCGCCGCACGATCGAACGGATCCTCGATTTCGCGCGCAAGCGGCGCGATGTGATGCGCTTTTTCAGCACGACATGGATCCCGGACGAGACTTTTTTCCAGACCCTTGTGCGCCATCTGATCCCCGAATCCGAGATTCGCTGCAGGACGCTGACCTTCCTGATGTTCTCGGATTACGGGATGCCGGTGACCTTCTACAACGATCACTACGATCTGCTGCTCAGCCAGGATTTCCTGTTCGCCCGCAAGATCAGCCCGGGTGCCACCCAGCTGAAGGAACGGCTGGGCGATCTTTACGCGGCCGAAGGGGTGCGCTTTCCCATCTCGAACGAAGGGCGCAGCCTTTTCCAGTTCCTGTCAGGTCGCGGCCGGATCGGGCGGCGCTTCGCCTCGCGGTTCTGGGAAACCGAAAGCACACTTGGCCGCGAACGCGAGCTGCTGATCCTGATCTGCAAGAAATGGCACGTGGCCAAGCGCCTGCTGCACAGGATCAGACAGGTGACCAATGTTCCGGTGATCGAATACCTCTTCAACGAGGAAAGCACATACCTGCCGGATCTCGGCGGCATTCAGTCCAGCCTTGGCAAACGCACAAGACACCGCCGGGCCCTGATGCGGATGCTTTTCGACTACTACGAGACGGACCGGCTGATCGTGTGCATGGACCCCGGCAACCTGGACCTGATCCAGGATTTTTGCGGCGATCGGTCCACCACCAGGCTGCTCGAGATCGAGTGCCAGTTCTCCGATGAATACCTGATCGGACATGCCAAGCGGGTGGGCCTTGCCGGTGACCGGACGCCGGCGGAAACCCTGGCGCGGCTTCTGCCGACGATCCGCAACGACATGACCTTCGAAAGCGACCGCATCCGCGACCAGGATTTCGAACATCATCACCGCATCCGCGAAATGGACCCGGTCGATGAGAACGCGGCGAAACTCTCGCAATTCCTTGCCATTTCCCATGACAAGGCGCATGAAATCGCCGCAACCGAATACCTTTTTGCAGACTGAGGTGCCCCATGCCCTATGGCTATGACGACCAGAACGTGTTCGCGAAGATCCTGCGCGGCGAAATTCCAAGCCGGAAGGTGCTGGAAACCGAACACAGCCTGGCCTTCCATGACATTTCCGAACAGGCGCCCGTGCATGTGCTGGTGATCCCCAAGGGCCCCTATGTCACCTATGATCACTTCGCGCAGGACGCCACCGATGCCGAGATCGTGGATTTCACCCGCGCCATAGGCGAGGTTTGCCGGATCATGGGCGTCCAGCCTGGCGAAGGTGGCGGCGGCTTCCGTGCCATTTCCAACGCGGGCACTGCGGGCGTGCAGGAAGTGCCGCATCTGCATGTGCACATCCTTGGCGGGCGGGTTCTGGGCCGGATGCTGCCGCGCGCAGACTGAGCGCGCGGTCCCGGTTTCTTCTTGCCTGAAATATCCCCGCGCGGAGCGCATCCCCAAGGTTATGAGGGGCGCGCGGTCCGGGTTCAGGCAGACCGGGTCAGGTTCAGAAAGACATCCTGCAGGTCGGCCTGTTCGGTCTTGACGTCACGGATCGACAGGCCGGCGGCACGCACCGCTTCCAGTACCTGTTCGGCGGTGGTCTGGCCCGTCTGGTAGCTGATCGCCAGCGATCCGTCGTCGCGGCGCGACACCTCCAGCCCCGGCCCCTCGGGCAAATGTTCGGCCGGGCTGGCAGGATGGATCACCATCGTCTTGCGGTCCATCTGGCCCAGAAGGTTGGACGTGCTGTCGCGCGCCACCACCTGCCCCTGGTTGATGATCGCGATCTGGTCGCACATCTCCTCGGCCTCTTCGAGGTAATGGGTGGTCAGGATGATGGTCATGCCCTGCCTGTTCAGCTTGCGCACATTCTCCCAGAGCATCTGGCGCAGCTCGATGTCGACGCCCGCCGTGGGTTCATCCAGCACCAGGATGCGCGGATGATGCACCAGCGCCTTGCCCAGCAGCAGCCTGCGCCGCATGCCGCCCGACAGGGTGCGCGCATAGGCCTCGGCCTTGTCGGACAGGCCGACCAGCGCAAGGATCTCGTCGCTGCGCCGTTGCGATTTGGGGACGCCGTAAAGCCCCGCCTGCATTTCAAGTGCGGCGCGCGGCGTGAAAAAGGGGTCGAGGTTCAATTCCTGCGGCATCACGCCGATCGCTGCGCGCGATTGACGCGGATTGATATCCTGATCGAAGCCCCAGATGCGTACCTGTCCGGCGGTCTTGACCACAAGCCCCGCCAGGATGTTGATCAACGTGGACTTTCCCGCGCCATTCGGCCCCAGAAGGCCAAACACCGACCCCGTGGGCACATCCAGATCGATCCCGCGCAATGCCTGTTTCTCGGGCTGGCCTTTCGATCCGCCATAGGTCTTGACCAGACCCCTGATTTCGATCGCATTGCCGCTCATGGTCGATCTACCCCTACTTGCCCCTGCCGGTCGCATCGCTCATAACGGACCTAATCCAGTTGACCGCAAAAGGGAATGTCCCGAGATGACGATCGAGGCACCAGAGACAAAGCTTGTCGACAGCTACCGCGTGGCCTGTGACGGGGGCGAGGGGGCGCTTGGCCATCCCCGCGTCTGGCTGCAGATCCCGCATGAACACGGCTGGGTGGAATGCCCCTATTGCGATTGCAGGTTCGTGCACCGCGATTTCGAGGGCAAGGTCTGATCGCAGGGCGTTGGCGCCTGCTGATCCGGCGGAAGCCTCCGGCGGGGATATTTTGAGCAAGAAGAAGCAGCGGGTTCGAGGCCCGCGAAAGGGGCGCGCATGACTTTCGGCAAGGGTTGCCACCTGCATCTGATCGACGGCTCGGCCTTCATCTTCCGCGCCTATCACGCGCTGCCGCCGCTGACGCGCAAATCCGACGGTCTGCCCATCGGGGCGGTGTCGGGCTTTTGCAACATGCTGCAGCGCTATGTCGAGAACAACAGCGGCCCCGATGCCGCCACCCATGTGGCGGTGATCTTCGACAAGGGCAGCCATACGTTCCGCAATGACATGTACGACCTCTACAAGGCCAATCGCGAGGCGATGCCCGAGGACCTTCGCCCGCAGATCCCGCTAACACGGACCGCGACCGAAGCCTTCAACATCGCCTGCAAGGAACTTGAGGGCTTCGAGGCCGATGACATCATCGCCACCTTGGCGCACCAGGCCCGCGATGCAGGCGGGCGCGTGACCATCGTCAGTTCCGACAAGGACCTGATGCAGCTGGTCGGTGACGGGGTCGAGATGCTGGACCCGATGAAGAACCGCCGTATCGACCGCGACGGCGTGATCGAGAAATTCGGCGTCGGTCCCGAACATGTGGTCGATGTGCAGGCACTTGCCGGGGATTCGGTCGACAACGTGCCAGGCGCGCCCGGCATCGGGATCAAGACAGCCGCGCTGCTGATCAACGAGTTCGGCTCGCTCGAGGCGCTGCTGGACCGGGCGGACGAGATCAAGCAACCCAAGCGCCGCGAGGTCCTGCAGCAGCATCGCGCGCAGATCGAACTGTCCAAGCGGCTGGTGCAACTGGATTGCGAGATGACGCTGGACTTCACGATCGACGATCTGGAAATCCGCGATCCAGATCCCGAAAAGCTGATGACGTTCCTGACCGAGATGGAATTCCGCACGCTGACCAAGCGCATTTCGGCCACCTTGGGCGTCGAGGCGCCCGTGATCCGCGACACCGATCCCGCCGGTGCCGCCCCCGCAGGCGAGGGCAGCGCTCAGGGCACGCCGACGCCCGCCGAGGTGCCCTTTCCCAAGAGCTACGAGCATCTGTCCGACATGGCGGCACTGGACCGCTGGATCACCCTGATCCGCGACCTGGGCTATGTGGCCGTGGATACGGAAACCACCAGCCTGGACGAGATGCGCGCCGATCTGGTGGGCATCTCGCTCTGCGTCGAGGCCGGCAGCGCCTGCTATATCCCGCTGGGCCACAAGGCAGGCGCGGCGGATGACCTGTTCGGATCGGACGCCCTGGCGGAGGGGCAGTTGCCCATGGCCGATGTCCTGGCAGCGCTGAAACCCGTGCTGGAGGACGAGAGCATCCTCAAGATCGGGCAGAACATGAAATACGACGCCAAGATCTTTGCCCGCAACGGGATCGCTGTGGCGCCGATCGATGACACGATGCTGATGTCCTATGCGCTGAATGCCGGCCTGCACGGGCATGGCATGGACACGCTGTCGGAACGCTACCTCGGGCATGCGCCCATCCCGATCAAGTCGCTGCTGGGCGGCGGAAAGGCCGCGATCACCTTCGACCGCGTCGCAATCGACGAGGCCGTGACCTATGCGGCCGAGGATGCCGATATCACCCTGCGCCTGTGGCAGCTGTTCCGCCCGCAACTGTCCAGCGCCCGTGTCACCACGGTCTACGAGACTTTGGAGCGCCCGCTGGTTCCCGTGCTGGCGCGGATGGAGATGGCTGGCGTCAAGGTCGACCGTGACACGCTCAGCCGGATGTCGAATGCCTTTGCGCAGAAGATGGCCGGGCTTGAGGCCGAGATCCACGAACTGGCGGGCGAAAGCTTCAACGTCGGCAGCCCCAAGCAGCTGGGCGAGATCCTGTTCGACAAGATGGGGCTTGAAGGCGGCAAGAAGGGCAAGACCGGCGCCTATGCGACAGGTGCCGATGTGCTGGAAGATCTGGCCACGATGCATGATCTGCCCGCCCGTGTTCTGGACTGGCGGCAGCTGTCCAAGTTGAAATCGACCTACACCGATGCGCTGCAGGACCATATCAACCCCGAAACCGGCCGCGTGCACACCTCCTACATGCAGACGGGCGCGAACACCGGCCGCCTGTCCTCGACCGACCCCAACCTGCAGAACATCCCCGTGCGCAGCGAGGAAGGCCGCCGCATCCGCGAGGCTTTCGTCGCGCCCGAAGGGCGCGTGCTTGTCAGCCTTGACTACAGCCAGATCGAATTGCGCATCCTCGCCCATATCGCCGGGATCGACGCGCTGAAACAGGCCTTCCGCGAGGGGCAGGACATTCATGCCATGACCGCCTCGGAAATGTTCGACGTCCCGATGGACCAGATGACGCCCGATATCCGCCGCCGCGCCAAGGCGATCAACTTCGGTGTGATCTACGGCATTTCCGGCTTTGGCCTGGCCCGCAACCTGCGCATTCCGCGGGCCGAGGCGCAGGGTTTCATCGACCGCTATTTCGAACGCTTTCCCGGTATCCGCGACTACATGGACGCCACCAAGGCCTTCGCCCGCGACCATGGCTATGTGCAGACCCTGTTCGGGCGCAAGATCCACACCCCCGACATCAACGCCAAGGGGCCGACCGCAGGCTTTGCCCAGCGCGCCGCCATCAACGCGCCCATCCAGGGCACGGCGGCCGATATCATCAGACGCGCGATGATCCGCATGCCTGACGCGATCAAGGGTCAACCGGCGACAATGCTTTTGCAGGTGCATGACGAACTGATCTTCGAGGTGGATGAAAACGCGGCGGACCGCCTGATCGATACCGCCCGCGACATCATGCAGGGCGCCTACGAGCCGGTGCTGAAGCTGGATGTGCCGCTGATCGTGGACGCCGGGCGTGGCGCAAACTGGGCCGAGGCGCATTGATCCCATTGGCGCAAGCCGCCTGAAAGACCATTCGTCATGCCGCATGATCACGACCATCACCACGCGCGTCTGCCCGAAGGGGACCGGCGCGTGGTGGCGGCGGTGGCGGTGAACCTGGGGCTTACGGTGGTGCAGATCGTGGCGGGCGTCATCTCGGGCAGCCTCGCCATGATCGCGGATGCCATTCACAACCTGTCGGATGCCCTGTCCCTGATGATCGCGCTGGTTGCGCGCAAACTGGCGCGCCGCCCCGCGGATGAGTCGATGACCTTCGGCTATGGCCGGATCGAGGTGGTGGCCGCGCTGGTCAATTACACCACGCTGATCGTGATCGCCCTGTGGCTGCTGGCCGAAGGTCTGCACAGGCTGTTCGATCCGGTACCCGTGCAGGGCTGGATCGTCGTGATCGTGGCCAGCGTTGCCCTGGTGATCGACCTTGTGACCGCACTGCTGATCTTCCGCCTGAGCCGCGACAGCATGAACATGCGCGCGGCCTTCCTGCACAACCTTGCCGATGCGATGGGATCGCTGGCGGTAATCCTGGGCGGCACGCTGATCCTGCTCTATGACTGGCGCCTGATCGATCCCGTCCTGACCATCGTGATCGCGGGCTATATCCTGTGGCATGCCGGTCGCGGCATGGTGCCAGCGGTTCGCCTGCTGATGCTGGGCAGCCCCGACAGCCCCCGTTTGCCAGAGGTCATCGACGCATTGCGCGCCATTCCGGGGATCGCGGATCTGCATCATTTGCACCTGTGGCGGATGCAGGAGCATGACAGCGCGCTCGAGGCGCATGTGGTGCTGGACAACACGCGCCCCGCGTCCCTGGTGCGGGCCGACATGAAGGCGCTGCTGCATGACCGCTTTGCGATCACCCACAGCACGATCGAACTGGAAAGCCCGGACGAGGCCTGCCGGAACGCGCCCCTGATTGGCCACTAGCCCCGTCGCATCGCGCGCGCCGGGTCTTGCACTTGCCCGCGTTTTCCCCTCCCCTTGGGTGGAACATGCCCGAAGGAAACGCTGCAATGACCGACACGCCCGCCCGACCGACCGATCAGCAACTGGCCGACAGTCTGGCCAGCGTTCTGACCGTGGAACGGATCGAGGAGGATTTCTATCGCGGTATCGCCACCCCGCAGGGGCGCGGGCGCAGTTTCGGTGGTCAGGTGATCGGGCAGGCCTTGATGGCGGCGACGATGACGGTGGATGCGGCACGCCCGAACCATTCGCTGCACGGCTATTTCATGCGGCCGGGCGATGCGACCCAACCCGTGCTCTACCAGGTCGAACGGGATCGTGACGGCGGCAGCTTCGCGACCCGGCGTGTGGTGGCGATCCAGCATGGCAAGCCCATCCTGAACCTTGCCGCCTCTTTTCACACGCCCGAACCCGGTCTGGCCCATCAGGACAGCATGCCCGACGTGCCCGGCCCCGAGGTTCTTGAGACCGAAGAGGCGATGGCCGCCCGCATGGGCGATGCCCTGCCCGAGGCCTTTCGCAACTGGCTGAAAACACCGCGCCCGGTCGAAATGCGATCGGTCACGCCGCGCCCGCCATTTGACCGCAGCCCGCGCGACCCGGTGCAGCATATCTGGATCAGGGTGCGCGGGGGCATGTCCGATGACCCGGCCCTGCATCGCGCGGCACTGGCCTTCGCGTCGGACATGGGGCTGTTGGGCACCTCGATGATGCCCCATGGCAAGACCTTCACCGACCCGGACATGCAGTTTGCCAGCCTTGATCATGCGCTCTGGGTGCATGACGAATTCCGCATGGATGACTGGCTGCTCTACACGATGGACAGCCCCTGGGCCGGGGGCGCGCGCGGTTTCAACCGGGGCCGTGTCTTTACACGCGATGGCCGCCTGGTTGCGAATGTCGCGCAGGAAGGGCTTGTCAGGCGGATCACGCCACGCGGCTGACCCTCAACACCCTAATCGGCCAGCCGGTTCGAGACCTCGATCAGGTTGCCGTCGGGATCGCGCATGTAGATCGACAGGATCGGCCCCTCGGCGCCGGTGCGGCGCACGGGGCCTTCCTCGACCGGGATGCCAATCCCGGACAGATGCGCCTGCCAGTCATCCAGCGGCGTGTCGCTGAGAAAGCACAGATCGGCCGATCCAGGCTGTACCTGGCCCGCGTGGGGGCGGAACTCGGCACCCGCCTGATGCAGGTTGATCTTCTGCACGCCAAAGCGCAGCGCAAGGCGCGGCGTGCCGCCAGCAGGGGAAAAGCTTTCGACCCGCATCCCCAGGGCACGGGTGTAGAACGCGACCGTGGCCTCCATGTCGGCAACGGTCAGGACAAGATGGTCCAGCGCCTTGATCTGGGGTGTCATTTCGCGATTGTTCCTTGTCCGGCTCGCGCCTAATCTGCGCCCATGCAACATGAAGCCAGCCGATCCGACAGTCAAACCGTCACCGACATGATGGACCCCGCGCACGGGCAAGCCTTTCAGGTGGCCCTGGGGCTTGCCCCGTCGATCGCGGCTGGCAGCGCCTTGCCGCCGTTTTTCCATCAGCTGCATTTCTGGGATCCGCAACCACCCGCACGGCTGGGGCGCGACGGACACCCCGCCACGGGCATTGGCCTGATCCCCGATCTCGGTCTACCGCGCCGCATGTGGGCCGGCGGACGACTGGCCTTTCACGGGCCGCTGGTCGCCGGAACAGCGGCGGAAAAGACAACCGTGATCGACAGCGTGACGCGCAAGGATGGACGCACCGGGCCTTTGGGTTTCGTGACCCTGCGCCATGAGATCACCCAAGGCGGCAAGGCCTGTGTCACCGAATGGCAGGATCTTGTCTACCGCGAGGATCCCGCGCCCGGCGCACCCGCACCAGTGCCACCGCAAGCGCGGACAGACGAGGATCTGTGCCGCACCGTGCATTTCGACAGCACGCTTCTGTTTCGCTATTCGGCGCTGACATTCAACGGGCACCGCATCCACTACGATCTGGATTACGCCCGCGATGTCGAGGGGTACGCGGGCCTTGTGACCCACGGCCCCCTGCTGGCACAGCACCTGATGCTGCTGGCCGAGGAACGGCTGGGCACCCTGCGGCATTTCAGTTTCCGCGCCACGGCCCCGCTGATGCATGTCGAAGCCGCAGACCTGTGCTGGTGCGACGACGGTACCATGTGGGTGCGCGGCCCTGACGGACGGCAATGCATGCAGGCGCAGGCAGCCTGACCTTTACAGGCTGGCCTCGGGCCGGAAATCCGTCGGAATCCTGTCAACCCCGTTCAGAACCAGATCGGCCATGACCTGCGCCACCTTGGGCGCCATGCCGAAGCCGATCTTGAAGCCACCATTGGCGATGAACTGATCCTTGAAGACAGGATGCACGCCCAGCACAGGGGCGCGACTGCGCGACCGGGGGCGCACGCCCGCCCAACGTTCAAGGATGACCGCATCCCGCAGCGCAGGCACGGCCGCGCGGGCACGGGCGATCACCTGATCCAGTTGCCGATCCGTGCTGGCGGGATCGTCGTAATCGCGTTCGCTGGTCGATCCGATGGCGACCGTTCCATCCGCATGGGGCACCACATGCACCGTATCGACGAAAAGCTGCGGCGCCTCGCGCATGTCCAGCGCCAGAAGAGCGGCCTGCCCCTTGACCCCGTTGCCGAAACTGCGGCCAACCTGCGCGCCGATTTCTGCAAGCCCAGCCACGCCCGTGGCATGAACCACAGCACCCTGATGTGCATGATCCGCCACAACCTCGGCCCCGCGCGCGCGCAAGGCGGCGACAAGTGCCGCACAGGCCATGCGCGGGTGCAGCCGCGCAGTCAGCGTGTCGCGGATCACCCAGCCACCGGGGCTGGCGGGGACCCAGGGGCCGCAATCATCGGCGCGCAGAACCTCCCACACCGCCTGGCCTTGCCACAAATCGGCGGCCGACAGGGCGCGCGCACGGGCCAGTTCGAGGGCCGCACCGTCGGCGACAGGCTGCAATCGACCCAGCCGCGCATATCCCGTGGACAGACCCGACGCGGCCTGGACGCCCGCCCAGAAATCACCGGCCATCATCAGGCTGTCGAACTGAAACGCCTTCTTGTCGTTCCACTGCTCGGGCACATGGGGGGCCAGCGCACCGACAATGCCGCCGCTGCTGCCCGCGCCCGGCCCATGCGGGTCGATCACCCGTACCCGCGCCCCGCGCTGAACGCAGGCCCATGCCACCGAAAGGCCGAAAATCCCGGCCCCCAGAACGGTCACATCAGCCATTGCCATTCCTGAACATCCTTTGCATTGTCGCGCTGTTTTCAACGCCCTTTCTAAGGGATGCCCCCTTGCAAGACCAGTCCGCACACATCGCCTGGCGCGACGGCGATCTGCCTGTTTCCACCCGGTTCGACGATCCCTATTTCTCGCTTCAGGGTGGCCTGGCGGAAACGGCCCACGTGTTTTTGCAAGGCAACGATCTGCCCGCACGGTTCCGCGACGGGTTTCACATCGCCGAACTGGGGTTCGGCACAGGTTTGAACCTGCTGGCAGCACTTCATCTATGGCGCGAGACCGGACAAACCGGCCAGTTGCGCTTCACGACCTTCGAAGCCTATCCGATGACAGCGGCGGAAATGCGCAGGGCACAATCGGCCTTTCCCGCGCTGGCTGGGATCGCCGCCGAACTGGCCCCGTTCTGGCAGAGCAGTCCAAGGGGTTTCACCCTGCCGGATCTTGCCTTCACCATGGTGCAAGGCGATGCGCGCGATACGCTTCCGCTTTGGCAGGGACAGGCGGATGCCTGGTTTCTCGACGGCTTTTCGCCCGCAAAGAACCCCGAGATGTGGGAAGAGGCCCTGCTGGCCGAGGTTGGCCATCATACCGCTCCGGCCGGCACCGCCGCCACCTATACGGCTGCCGGGTTCGTCCGGCGCGGCCTTGCGGCAGCAGGGTTTGACGTCGAGCGCTGTCAGGGATACGGCAGCAAAAGACATATGACTGTGGCGCGAAAGGCCCGAGCATGACCGAACAGAATACGCGCCTTGGGATCATGCTGATGATCGCGACGACCTTCGTCTTCGCGATGCAGGACGGGATCTCGCGTCATCTGGCGGGAGAATACAACGTCTTCATGGTCATCATGATCCGCTACTGGTTCTTCGCGGCCTTCGTCATGTCGGTCGCCGCGCGCAAGGCAGGCGGTCTGCGGGCCGCGGCAAAGACCTCGCAACCACTCCTGCAGGCGTTTCGCGCCGTGCTGCTGGTGACCGAAATCTGTGTGATGGTTCTGGCCTTCACGATCCTCGGCCTGATCGAAAGCCACGCTGTCTTTACCTGCTATCCGCTGCTTGTTGCGGCCCTGTCCGGCCCGGTTCTGGGTGAAAAGGTCGGCTGGCGGCGCTGGACGGCGATCGGCGTGGGGTTCATCGGGGTCCTGATCATCCTGCAGCCGGGGTTCGGAGTCTTCCGGATCGAAGCGATCGTGCCCCTGATCGCGGCATTGCTGTTCGCCCTCTATGGTCTGTTGACCCGCTACGCCGCCCGCAAGGACAGCACCGCCACCAGCTTTTTCTGGACCGGCACGGTGGGGTCGATCGCGATGACCAATATCGGCATCTGGTTCTGGGAGCCGATGACCGGCCCCGATTGGGGCTGGATGGGCCTTTTGTGCATTACCGGCGCACTGGGTCACTGGCTGCTGATCAGATGCTACGAGGTGGCCGAGGCCAGCGCCGTGCAGCCCTTCGCCTATCTGCAACTGGTGTTCGTCTCGGTGCTGGGAATCGTGGTCTTTTCCGAAACCATCCGCACCAACGTGGCTGTTGGTGCTGCGATGATCGTGGCGGCGGGGCTGTTCACCCTATGGCGCGAGCGGCAGAACCGTAGCGCCTGACAACTCGCGGCTGAACGGCACCGGATGCGGATCGCGCCCCAACCGGGCGCGGTAGATCGGCAGTGACTCTGCCACCCGCATCACGTAGTTCCGGGTTTCGCGAAACGGGATATGCTCGATCCAGTCCACGACCTGATCCGCGCTCATGCCGCGCGGGTCGCCCTGTTCCTGCATCCAGCGGATCGGGCGGCTGGGCCCCGCGTTATAGGCGGCAGCCACCAGAACCACATTGCCCCCGAAATCAGCGCCCAACCTGGCCAGGTAACCGCTGCCCAACCTGGCATTGTAGGACCAGTCCGACAGGACGCGCCCCGCTTCGTGATCCAGTCCCAGATCGCGCGCCACTTCGGCCGCCGTGCCGGGCATCAGCTGCATCAGCCCCTGTGCGCCTGCACCGCTGACCACCGCGGGATCGAATTCGCTTTCGCGGCGCGCGATGGATTTCGCCAGTTCCATCGGCACGGGCAGGCGCATCTCGCGCATCGGATGCAGCGCGTAATAGGGGCGCGGCAGGGTCACGCCCTGGTTTGCCGCTTCCTTGCCGATCATCACGGCCAGATGCGGCTCGCCCATATCGATCGCCATCTCGCCAAGCTGGGCAAGCCCGGTCGCGTCCTGCCCTTCGGCAAGGTGGGTGAAGAACTGCTCGGCCAGGCCCGTTTCACCGGCTCGCAGCAGCAACAGGCCAGCCCGGTAGACCGATGAGGTGGTAAACGCGGCCTGACGCCAGTCTGACGGGGCATTGGCACCCTTAAGGGAAGGATCAGACGCTGCACCCGCCTTTTCGGCGGCAAGCAACCCGTAGAAACTGGTCTGGTGTTGCGCGCCATCCGCATAGGCCAGCGCAGCGGCATCGGGATCGCCCGCCGCCTCTTGCGCGCGCCCGATCCAGTATCCGGCACGGCCCAGCGAAATGGGTGTCGAGACCGCCGCGCGGAACCGCTGGAAATGATCCAGCGCCAAATCGGTCTCTTTCATGTAGGTCAGGGCGATATAGCCCGCCAGCCATTCCAGGTCAGCGTAATCCGACCCGTCGGTCAGTTGATGCGATGCCGCCAGCCGATAGGCCATATCGGTCTTGCCCTCGCGCATCTGGGCGCGGGCAAGGTAACTGCGCCATCCGGCCCAGCGCTGCGGCTCGCCCAGGGTCGCCGCACTGGTCGACCGCTCAAGAAGCAGGGTGATCGCGCTGTCGGTTAGCCCCTTCTGGATGCGCCAGTTGAACCTGTCATGCGCAAGACCCGGATCACCCTGCAACGCGGCAGGCACCGCGTCGATCAGCGCGTTCACGCCGTCCGCCTGCCCCTTGAGCGCCAGACGCGCCCGCGCCAGCGCCTGACGGTCCGCACTGACCAAGGGCAGCATGCGTTCCGCATCCTCGGTCAAGCCGCGCCAGAGGGTCATGTCAAGCCGGGCGGCATGGTGCTGGGCCAGCAGCGGGCCATGCATGTCGACGAAAACTTCATGTTCCAGCCGATCCAGGGAAAGCGTCCGCCAGGCCAGAACCAACCCGGCCTCTGCATCACCGGCGCGGCCCGCCTCTTTCAGGGCGGCGGCATGGCGCAGGACGCCGGTGCCGGTCTGCGGTGGCACATCCCGGAAAAACTGCAGGACCTGCGCATCGGTCGCCATGACGAAAGCCTGTTCCGACCGGCGACGCAGCAGCGCAAGACCCGGCCAGTCCGGGTTGCGCTCCAGGAAGGCCAGCACCTGATCAGGCGTGCCGCGACCTGCGCGCAGCCTGTGCCATTCGACCAGTGTCAACGCTTCGGGGCCTGCCCTTTCGGCCAATGCCGCAGCATTGTCCCAATTCCCCGACCGCACTGCCGCCAGGGCCGAGGCAAGCGGTTGCGGCCCAGTCTGTTGCGCCATCGCATCCGAGGTCATTACAAGGCCCGCAAGCGCGGCCGTCAGGATCGCTTTTCGCAACATCTCTTGCTTTTTCCAGAGGGACAAAGGATAGACAGCGCCAGACTATCCCCTCGAGTCTCGGGCTTCAATTCACGTTGGTGACAAGACGGGCCCCGAGGGCCATCCACAGGCGGCAAGTGGCCGCCACGCAGCGAAAAGGAGCGTGTCATGTTCAAAGGGTCCATTCCCGCCCTCATCACGCCGTTCAAGAACGGCGCGCTGGATATCGAGACGCTGAAGAAACTTGTCGACTGGCACGTGACCGAAGGGTCCCACGGCCTGGTCCCTGTCGGCACCACGGGTGAAAGCCCCACGCTGACCCACCGCGAGCATGAAATCGTGATCGAGGAAGTGGTCAAGGCCGCAGCCGGACGTATCCCCGTCATCGCGGGTGCCGGGTCGAACAACACGGCCGAGGGCATTCGCCTGATCCAGCACGCCGAGGCCGTGGGCGCCGACGCGGCGCTGGTGGTGACCCCCTATTACAACAAGCCGACCCAGGCCGGCCTGATCGCGCATTTCAAGGCGGTGCATGACTGCTGCAACCTGCCAATCATCATCTACAACATCCCCGGCCGCTCGGTTGTCGACATGTCCCCCGCCACCATGGGCGAACTGGCGAAACTGCCGCGCATCGTCGGCGTCAAGGACGCAACCGGCGACCTCAGCCGCGTGCCCAAGCAGCGCATGACCTGTGGCGCGGATTTCATCCAGCTTTCGGGTGAAGACGCCACGGCACTCGGGTTCAACGCGCATGGCGGTGTCGGCTGCATCTCGGTCACTGCGAATGTCGCACCCAAGCTTTGCGCGGAATTCCAGACGGCCACCCTCAAGGGGGATTACGCAACCGCGCTGACTCTTCTGGACCGGCTGATGCCCCTGCACGAGGCGATTTTTGCCGAACCCGGTGTCGCTGGCGCGAAATACGGGATGTCACGCCTTGGCCTGTGCAGCGACGAGGTGCGTTTGCCACTGGTCGGGCTGACCGATGCGGTCAAGGCACGCATGGATGACGCGATGCGTTACGCGGGCCTTATCAACTGATCTTATGTGATCGCCCGAAAACCCCGGTCGTGAGGCCGGGGTTTTTTGCTGCCTTATCGACATCAAAATGATATACAGAAAGTATCGTTTTGAAAGTTTTTCAATATGGCAAAGAAATCAAAGAAATCTGCTGGCAAGCCTGTGAAGGCGGACGAGGTACCGCAGCGCGCGGTCAAGATCCCGGTCGCATTGCGTTTCAATGCGGATCTGCTGGCAAAGATCGACAAGGTCGCGTTGCGCCGGGGCATGTCACGCAACGCGTTGATATCCTACTGGTGTTCCCGCGCGGTCGAGGCCGAATAGACACCAGACATGAAAAGGGCGGGATCATCTCCCGCCCGTCTCAAGTCGCTTGTCTCAAGTCGCCTGTCAGATACCGCAGTCCACGATGGCCTTGGCCAGGATCGGTACGGTCGTCTTGTTCAGACCCGCGATGTTCAGACGGCTGTCGCCCACCATGTAGATGGCATGTTCCTCGCGCAGGCGGGCCACCATCTCGGGCGAGGCGCCCAGCCGCGAGAACATCCCACGATGCTGCGCAATGAACCCGAAACGGTCAGATCCGGCAAGGCGCTGCAATTCCGTCGCCAGCTGCTTGCGCAGGTCCAGCATGGACAGACGCACCTCTTCCAGCTCGGCCGTCCAATCGGCGCGCAACGCCGCATCAGTCAGGATCTCGGTCACGACGCGCGCGCCATGATCCGGCGGGAACGAGAAGTTCTGCCGGTTCAGGAAATTGAGCGAGCCTTGAGTCAGCCCGCGCAGCCCCTTGTCCTGCGACACGGCCATCAGCAGACCCGTGCGTTCACGGTAGATGCCGAAGTTCTTGGAGCAGCTTGCCGCGATCAGGCATTCCGGCACCGAAGAGGCAACCAGGCGCACCCCAAGGGCATCTTCTTGCAGGCCATCGCCAAAGCCCTGGTAAGCGATGTCGATCATCGGCACGCCACCGGTTTTCAGCAGCAGATCGACAACGGCCTTCCACTCGGTCAGGTTCAGGTTCGCGCCAGTCGGGTTGTGACAGCATCCATGCAGCAGAACCACGTCTCCGGCGCGCACATCGGCCAGATCGGCCATCATGCCGTCGAAATCCACGCCACGCGTGTCAGCATCGAAATAGCGGTATTCGACCACCTCCATCCCCAGGTAGTTCAGGATGGTCACATGGTTCGGCCATGTCGGGTTGGACACAAAGACCCGCGCGGACGGACTCGCCATGCGGATCAGCTCGAACGCCTGCCGCACCGCGCCGGTGCCGCCGGGCGTCGCCGCCGCCGCGATGCTGTCACGCGGCACATCACCGCCCAGCACCAGGTCGATCATCACATCCGAAAAGGCCGGATCGCCCGCCAGCCCGACATAGGATTTGGTGGTCTGTTCTTCGACCAGCTTGCGCTCGGCCGCCTTGACGGCGCGCATCACCGGGGTGACGCCTTCGGCGTTCTTGTAGACACCGACGCCCAGGTCGATCTTGGTCGGGCGCGGGTCATCCTTGTAGAGCTGCATCAGCGCAAGAATCTTGTCCGCGGGATGTTCTTTGAGATTCGAAAACATTTGGAAATCAGGCCTTTCCGGTTGCAACGGGCAGGGTGGGGAAAGCCCCCCATTCACACCATGACCCGTCATAAAGCGAGTGATCTGTCTTGCCGATCCGTTCCAGCGCCAGGCTGATGATGGCCGCCGTCACGCCCGACCCGCAGGTGGTGATCACCGGCTTTGACAGATCGACATGCGCCGCCGCGAAGGCAGCGCGCAATCCATCCACGTCAAGCAATGTGCCATCGGGATTCAGCAGGGTCTTGAACGGCAGGCTTTTCGACCCCGGGATATGCCCCTTGCGCAGACCCGGACGGGGTTCATCAGCCTCTCCGGCGAACCGTTCAGCGGCGCGGGCATCCACGATCTCGTAATCGCCCAGCTTGGACGCGGCAGAGACCTGCGTCACATCCTTGACCATGTGGTTCTGGCGGCGCACCGTCATGTGCCGGTCGCGCACCATGGGGGCCATATCCTCGACCTCGCGCCCCTCGGCCAGCCACTTCGGGAAACCGCCATCCAGCACGGCGATGTCCATCTGGCCCATCAGGCGGAACAGCCACCAGACGCGGGCTGCGGAAAACAGGCCCTCGGCGTCATAGACGACCACCTGGTGCCCATCGCCGATCCCCATGGCCCGCATGCGCGACATGAATTTCTCGACCGGCGGCGCCATATGGGGCAGATCCGACCTGTGGTCACTGATCTCGTCGATGTCGAAAAAGCGCGCGCCGGGAATATGGGCAGCAGCATAGGCCGCCTTGGCGTCACGCGGATCGCCCGGCATGAAATAGGTTGCATCCAGAATCCGCAGATCCGGATCTTTCATGTGGGCCGCCAGCCATTCGGTCGAGACCAGCAATCTGGGATCATCAAGTGCCATGGGAAACCCCCTGTCGATGCGTCCCGTCCTGCCTACATCGGGGGGTGGTGGCTGGCAAGTCAAAGGGCCCCCGTTTCGGACGGAAAAGCCCTGTTTTCAGGGGCAATCAACCCTCTTTCAGCAGCCGCTGTTTCTGACGGTTCCAATCGCGCTTGGCCTCGGTCTCGCGCTTGTCATGGTTCTTCTTGCCCTTGGCGATGCCGATCTTCAGCTTCACGAGGCCACGATCATTGAAATACATCACGATCGGCACCAGCGTCATGCCTTTGCGCTGCGTGGCGTTCCACAGGCGCGCCAGTTCCTTGCGCGACACCAGCAGCTTGCGGCGGCGGCGTTCCTCGTGCTTCCAGACGCGGGCCTGCTGGAACGGCGCGATGTAACTGTTGATCAGGTAAAGCTCTCCATCCTCGACCGAGGCATAGCTTTCCGCGATATTCGCCCCGTTTTCGCGCAGCGATTTGACCTCGGATCCCACCAGGATGATACCGCATTCGATATCCTCCTCGATCGCGTAATCGAAGCGCGCGCGGCGATTTTCGGCAATCACCTTGTAATTCGGGTCTGCTTTCTTCTGGGCCATGCGCGCTGAATATCCCGCAGGCGGGCAACTGTCCATCCGGGCGCGCGCACCCTCAGCTTCCGCGGTAGGTCGAATATCCGAAGGGCGACAGCAGCAGCGGCACATGGTAATGCGCGCCCGCATCCGAAATCCCGAACCGGATCGGCACAACGTCAAGGAAACGCGGATCTTCCGGCGGGGTGCCGGTGCGATCCAGGTAGGCGCCCGCGTGAAACTCCAGTTCATAGACGCCCGTGCCGAACTGCCCCTTCGGCAGGATCGGCCCATCCGTGCGCCCGTCGTCATTCGTGACCTTACGGGCCAGATGCACCCTTGCGTCACCCTCGATCCGATAGAGGTCGATGGCCAACCCCGCGGCCGGGCGACCGCTTGCGGTATCCAGAACATGGGTCGTCAGGTATCCCTCGGACATGAAAGGCTCCTTTTCTGCGGCATCCACGGGCAGTCTAGCCAAAGCCATAGCGCAGGACAGGGGCAAATGCTGCGCAGTGATTGTCAGGAAACTCTTTATCGGATTTCTTGAAAATCATCGACGCAAGACTGTCATAGAGTTTTGCCAGAATATGCGAGGACCTTGATGAACCGTTACCCACGCAACATGATCGGTTATGGCGCACAGCCGCCGCAAGCCCAATGGCCGGGTGGCGCCAAGGTCGCGGTACAGTTCGTGCTGAACTACGAAGAGGGCGGCGAGAACTGCATCCTGCATGGCGATGCCGCGTCCGAGGCCTTCCTGTCCGATATCGCCGGGGCCGCACCATGGCCGGGCATGCGCCACTGGAACATGGAATCCATCTATGAATACGGCGCGCGGGCCGGGTTCTGGCGGCTGCACAGATTGTTCACGGGCGCGCAGATCCCCGTAACCGTTTACGGCGTGGCCTCAGCGCTGGCGCGCAGCCCCGAACAGGTCGAGGCGATGAAAACCGCCGGTTGGGAAATCGCCAGCCACGGCTTGAAATGGGTCGATCACCGCGACATGCCCGAGGACGAGGAACGCGCCGCCATCGCCGAAGCGATCCGCCTGCATGCCGAAGTCGTGGGAACCCGGCCACGTGGCTGGTACACCGGGCGCTGTTCGGCCAATACCGTGCGGCTGGTCGCGGAAGAAGGCGGTTTCGACTGGATCAGCGACACTTATGACGACGATCTGCCTTATTGGCTTGAGGTCGGGGATCGCGACCAGTTGATCATCCCCTACACGCTCGAAGCCAATGACATGCGCTTTGCCACGGCCCCCGGCTATACCACCGGCGGTCAGTTCTTCGACTACCTCAAGGATGCCTTCGACACGCTCTATGCCGAAGGATCGGATGGCCACCCCGCGATGATGTCCGTGGGCCTGCATTGCCGCCTGATCGGACGGCCGGGCAAGATCGCCGGGCTCAAGCGTTTCATCGACTATATCGCTGGCTTTGATGGCGTCTGGTGCCCGCGTCGCATCGACATCGCGCATCACTGGGCCGCCACCCATCCACACCGGCGGCGTATCCGTCCCAGCCAGATGGAAAAGGCCGATTTCGTGGCCCGCTTCGGCGGCATCTTCGAACATTCCCCCTGGATTGCGGAACGCGCCTGGGGACTGGAGCTTGGCCCCGCCCATGACACGCCCGCAGGCTTGCACAACGCGCTGGCCCGCATGTTCCGCTCTGCCTCCGAGGCCGAGCGTCTGGGCGTGCTGACCGCACACCCGGATCTGGCGGGCAAACTGGCCGCCGCAAAACGGCTGACCGCCGAATCGACCGCCGAACAGGCCAGCGCGGGCCTTGATGCCCTGACGGATGCCGAGCGCGCGCGCTTCACGGAACTGAACACCGCCTATGTGGCGCGGCACGGCTTTCCCTTCATCATCGCCGTGCGCGACAATACCAAGGCCAGCATCCTGGCCGCGTTCGAGGCACGGCTGAACAACGACCGCACCACCGAATTCGCCACCGCCTGCGCGCAGGTCGAACGGATCGCGCGCCTGAGACTCGAGGATATGCTGTGACCTATGCCTTTCCCCCCGGCGGCCTGCCCGGACAGGATGTGATGCCAGACGGCAAGGCCGTCTTTACCACGGCCTATGCCTTCATCCCGGCCAATACGATGCGCGACATCGTCACCAGCTATCTGCCGGGATGGACCGGCACCCGCGTCTGGATCATCGCGCGGCCCCTGTCGGGCTTTGCCGAAACCTTCGCCCAATACGCGGTCGAAGTGGCACCGGGCGGTGGCACCGACAGGCCCGAACCGGATCAGGGCGCACAGGCCACCATCCTTGTCGCCAATGGGCAAATGCGCCTGACCATCGACGGCACATCCCATAACCTGACAGCGGGCGGCTATGCCTATATCCCCGCAGGCGCCACCTGGGCGTTGACCAATCCCGGTGATGCGCCGCTGCAATTCCACTGGATCCGCAAACGGTACGAACCCGCAGAGGGGATCGACCGGCCCACGGCTTTCGTGACGTCGGATCAGGGAACGCCCGTCAACTGGATGCCCGGCACAGACAAATGGGGCACGACCCGTTTCGTCGAACCCAGTGACCTGCGCCATGACATGCACATGAACATCGTCACCTTCAAACCCGGCGGCCTGATCCCCTTTGCCGAAACCCATGTAATGGAACACGGGCTTTACGTGCTGCAAGGCACTGCGCGTTACCTGCTGAACACCGACTGGGTCGAGGTCGGCCCCGGCGACTTCATGTGGCTGCGCGCCTTCTGCCCGCAGGCCTGCGTCGCCACCGGAACCGAGGATTTCCGCTACCTGCTCTACAAGGATGTGAACCGCCACGTGTCATTGACGCTCTGACCGCCACTTCATCGCTCCCGCAATACACGACAGACCCGTCAGCCCACCACAGGAGGCCCCTATGCAGACCACGATCACGGCACGCCCCCTGACGGCGCAGGACTTCGAACCATACGGTGACGTATTGCAGACAGAGGGTCAGCCCGATCGTATCATCAACCAAGGCTTCTGCGGTCGCTGGCATGACCGCGCACAGCTGGATTTCGGGCCCGAGGGGCGCCCCGGCATCAGCATCTTCAAGGCAGAACCCCGCAGCCTGCCTTATACCTTCGACCTGCTGGAACGACACCCCGAAGGATCGCAGGCCTTCATCCCGATGAGCATGACCGAATGGCTGGTGATCGTGGCGGATGATGACGCAGGCCAGCCGGGCCGGATCGCCGCCTTCATCGCCGCCCCCGGCCAAGGCATCAACCTGCATCGCGGCACATGGCATGGCGTGCTGACCCCGCTGCACGCCCCCGGCCTTTTCGCCGTCATCGACCGGATCGGCGCCACGCCGAACCTACAGGAATTCCCGCTTGAGGTGCCTCGCACCATCACGCGCTGAACAGCAAGGCCCCGCCAAGAGGGCCAATCCACCTACACACCAAAAGGAGACTTCAGGGATGGCTGACACCTCGCTGGGTACCGCAGAAGAATTGCGCGACCCCAACTATACACCCGCACTGGCCAAGGCCGTGCCGCTGGGTATCCAGCATGTGCTGGCGATGTTCGTGTCGAACGTCACACCGGCGATCATCGTCGCGGGCGCGGCAGGCTTCGGCTTTGGCTCGAACTCGCCCGATTTTCCGAACATGATCTACATGATCCAGATGTCGATGCTGTTCGCCGGCATCGCCACGCTGTTCCAGACCATCGGCTTTGGCCCCGTGGGTGCGCGACTGCCCATCGTGCAGGGCACATCCTTCGCCTTTCTGCCGGTCATGATCCCCGCCGTGGCAGGCCAAGGCACCGCCGGGCTGGCCGGTCTGATGACCGGCATCATCATCGGCGGTCTGTTCCATACCTTCCTTGGCACTTTCATCGGGCGGCTGCGCTTTGCCCTGCCACCGCTGGTCACCGGCCTGATCGTGCTGATGATCGGTCTCGCGCTGGTCAAGGTCGGCATCCAGTATGCCGCAGGTGGCGTGCCGCTCTTGGGCAAGCCCGAATTCGGCTCGCTGGCCATGTGGACACCCGCACTTGTGGTGATCGTGGTCACCCTCGCGCTCAAGTTCTTCACGCGCGGGATGATGTCGGTCGCCGCTGTCCTGATAGGCCTGATCGCGGGCTACGCCGTGGCCTATGCGATGGGACAAGTGAATTTCGGAAACGTGGCGCGCGCCTCGATGTTCGAATTCCCGACACCGTTCAAATGGGGGGTCGAGTTCAACACCGCCATCATCATCGGCATGTGCTTCATGGCCGTGATCTCGGCCATCGAAACGGTGGGCGACGTGTCGGGCATCTGCAAGGGCGGCGCCGGGCGTGAAGCGACCGATACCGAAATCCAGGGCGCGACCTATGCCGACGGGATCGGCACGGCCGTGGCGGGTATCTTCGGCGGATTGCCCAACACATCCTTCAGCCAGAACGTCGGCCTGATCAGCATGACTGGCGTCATGAGCCGCCATGTCGTGACCATCGGCGCAATCTTCCTGATCCTTTGCGGCCTTGTGCCCAAATTCGGGGCCATCATCGCGACCGTGCCGATCAACGTGCTGGGCGGCGGTGTGATCGTGATGTTCGGAATGGTCTGCGCGGCAGGCGTGAACATGCTGTCGGATGTCACGTGGAACCGCCGCAACATGGTGATCTTCGCCGTGTCGCTGTCCGTGGGCCTTGGCCTGCAGCTGGAACCGACCGCGCTGCAACATCTGCCGAAGACGCTTCAGATCCTGCTGACCTCGGGCCTTCTGCCTGCGGCGGGCCTGTCGATCATCCTCAACCTCGTGTTGCCGGAAGACGTCGAATAAAGGAACGTGACCGGGGGCGCAAAACACGCGCCCCCGTTTTTCCCACGGGTCAGAGGCAATCCTCAAGCAGCTTGCGGGTGTTCGCCGCCGTCATCTCGACCGGGTTGCCCCCGGTGCTGGGGTCTTGCAGGGCGGATGCGGTCAGCGCGTCAAGATCGGGGTTCGTGACGCCCAGAGCGGTCAGATTGGCGGGAATGCCCAGAGTGGTGTTCAGCTCACCGACAAAGGCATAAAACCCGTCGAACCCACCCTCGATACCAAGATAGGCTGCCGCCTGCGCGATCCGCCCCTCGATCGCGGCGCGGTTGAAGCGCAGCACGGGCTGCATCACCACCGCATTCGTGGTGCCGTGATGCGTATTATGCACCGCCCCGATCGGATGGCTGAGCGCATGGATCGCACCAAGCCCCTTCTGAAAGGCGACTGCACCCATCGCCGCTGCCGCCATCATCTGGCCCCGCGCCTCGATATCCGTGCCATCCGCATAGGCGCGCGGCAGGAAGTCCTTGACCAGACGCATCCCCTCCAGCGCGATGCCTGCGCTCATCGGATGGAAATGCGGCGAACAATATGCCTCAAGACAATGGGCGAAAGCATCCATGCCGGTGCCTGCCGTGATCGCCTTCGGCATCCCCACGGTCAGTTCGGGATCGCAGATCACGACCGTTGGCAGGATCTTGGGGTGAAAGATGATCTTTTTCTCATGCGTGACCGAATTGGTCAGGACCGAGGCGCGGCCCACCTCGGACCCGGTGCCTGCTGTTGTCGGCACGGCCACGATGGGTGCGATGGCGGCGGGATCGGCGCGGGTCCACCAGTCGCCGATATCCTCGTAATCCCAGACCGGGCGGGTCTGTCCGGCCATGAAGGCCACCGCCTTGCCCAGATCAAGGCCCGACCCGCCGCCAAAGGCGATGACCCCGTCATGCCCGCCCGCCTTGTAGGCGGCAACACCGGCGGCCAGGTTGATCTCGGTCGGGTTCGGATCGACATCCGCAAACATCGCCCGGCCCAGACCGGCGGCATCCATCAGGTCCAGTGCAGCGGCGGTAATGGGCAGGCTGGCCAGCCCCTTGTCGGTCACAAGCAGGGGTTTCTTGATACCTGCCGCAGCACAGGCCTCGGCCAGTTCGGCGATACGGCCCGCACCAAAGCGGATGGCAGTCGGATAGGACCAGTTGGCACGCAGGGTCATTGCTGTTTCCTCAGGTGGTATGATTTCGGGCGGGTCAGGTTGTGATAGCCGATCACCGACAGCCCGCCGCCGCGTCCGGTATCCTTGCAGCCTGTCCAGCACAAGCCGGGGTCAAGGTAATCGGCCCGGTTCAGGAACACCGTGCCGGTTTCGATCTGCGCGCCCAAGCGTTCGGCGCGGTCAACATCCGCCGTCCAGAGGGATGCGGTCAGGCCATAGTCGCTGTCATTCATCAGGCGCAGCGCCTCGGCATCATCCTTGACGGGCATGATGCCGACCACGGGACCAAAGCTTTCCTCGCGCATCACGCGCATGGAATGATCCACGTTGATCAGGATCTGCGGCATCAGGTAGGCGCCGCCGTCCTGCGGAAAAAGCGCGGGGTCGATCAGGGCCTTGGCACCGGCCGCCACAGCCTCGGCGGTCTGGGCGCGCACCAGATCGGCAAAGCGCACCTGCGCCATCGGCCCGAGGGTTGTATCGGCCTCCAGCGGGTTACCCAGCTTGTAGCCCGACACCAGCGCCACGGATTTTTCCACGAATGCGTCGAACAGGCTGTCGTGCACATAGATCCGTTCGATCCCGCAACAGCATTGACCCGAGTTGAACATCGCCGCATCCATCAGCGTATCGACGGCAGCATCCAGATCGGCGTCTTCCATCACATAGCCGGGGTCCTTGCCGCCCAGTTCCAGCCCCAGCCCTGTGAAGGTGCCTGCCGCCGCGCGCTCGATGGCGCGACCGCCTTCCACCGATCCGGTGAAGTTCACGAAGTCAAAGGCCCGCCCCGCGATCAGCGCGGATGTCGTATCGTGATCCAGAACGATGTTCTGGAACACATCTGTGGGGATACCAGCGGCGTGGAAGGCCTGCGCCATCCGCTCGCCCACCATCAGGGTCTGGCTGGCGTGTTTCAGCACCACCGTATTGCCCGCGATCAGCGCGGGGGCGACGGTGTTGATGGCCGTCATGTAGGGATAGTTCCACGGCGCGATCACCAGAACCACGCCATGCGCCTCGCGCGCGATGTGGCGGCGGAAGGCGGCGCTGTCTTCCAGAACGATCGGGGCAAGGGCGGTCTGCGCGATCTCGGCCATGTATTGCGCACGCTCGTTGAAGCCGCGAAATTCACCACCATAGCGCACGGGCCGGCCCATCTGATGCGCAAGTTCGGGCACGATCACGTCATTCATCGCACCCACATGGTCCACCGCCTTCAGCACCAGCGCGATCCGCTCTGACAAGGGGCGTGCAGCCCAGGCTTTTTGCGCGGCGCGGGCGCGCGCGGCGGCGGCATGTGCAGCATCCAATGACAGCGCAGGCCGTTCGACATAGACCGATCCGTCGATCGGCGAGATACATCTGATCATGTTGGTCATCCGGGGTCAGGCCCTCTCAAAGCCACGGGCGATTTCGTAATCGGTCACCACGCGGTCGAAGTCTTCGATCTCCCACAGGGCGGCGCGGGTGTAGTGGTCGATCACATCATCGCCCATCGCGGCCCGCAGCATTTTCGAATGGCGCAGCGTGTCCACCGCATCGCGCAGGGTCTTGGGTATCTCGCCCCCCTGCGCCGCCTGGTAGATGTCGCCCGTGGTCGGACGCTGCAGGTCAAGCCCTTCCTCGATACCGGCCAGACCTGCGGCCAGCATGGCGGCCATCGCCACATAGGGATTCATGTCCGAACCGGGGATACGGCATTCCACGCGGATTGCCTTGCTGCCCTCGCCGCACAGGCGGAAGCCTGCGGTCCGGTTGTCCACCGACCAGACCGTCTTGGTCGGCGCGAATGTCGCCTTGGAGAACCGTTTGTAGCTGTTGATATAGGGGGCCATGAACACGGTCATGTCGGGCGCGTAGCGGATCAGTCCGGCCATGTATTTGCGCATCAGCTCCGACATGCCGAATTCGGCATCCGGATCGAAGAACGCATTTTCACCGTCCCTCCATAGCGACTGATGCACATGGGATGAACTTCCCACGCGGTCCTGATGCCATTTCGGCAAAAAGCTGGCCGCGTGCCCCTGCTGATCCGCGATCTCCTTGGCGGCATGCTTGGCGATGGTGTGGTGATCGGCCGTGTCCATCGCGGGCGCATAGCGGATGTTCAGCTCTTCCTGCCCCGCCTCGGCCTCGCCCTTGGAGTTTTCGACCGGGATGCCTGCCGCATAAAGATGGTTGCGCAGGGGCCGCATCACATGTTCTTCGCGGCTGGTCTGAAGGATACTGTAATCCTCGTTGTAGTCGCTGATCGGTTCCAGGTCACGGAAGCCCGATGCCGCGATCTGCTTGAAGGACCGGGCGAACAGGAAAAACTCCAGCTCTGTCGCCATGATCGGGGTCAGGCCCAGTGCCTCGACGCGGGCAATCTGCCGCTTCAGCATGGCGCGGGGCGAATGGGAAATCTCGTGATGGCCATGGTGATCCATGATGTCGCACATCACCATCACCGTGCCCTCCAGCCATGGCATCGGGCGGATCGTGCCCAGATCCGGCTTCATCATGTAGTCGCCGTAACCTGCCTGCCAACTGGTCGAGGCATAGCCGTCAGGTGTGGCCATCGCCAGATCCGTTGCCAGCAGGTAGTTGCAGCAATGCGTTTCCTGCCAGGCGCTGTCCACGAAATGCTGCGCCACGAACCGCTTTCCCTGCAACCGGCCCTGCATGTCGACGATGCAGGCCAACACAGTGTCCACAGTGCCTCCGGCCACGGCGGATTTCAGCCCCTCGAATGTCATCAATCCCGCCATGGCATGCCCTTTCCCCATATCCTTCGCGGCAAAGCCTGTGCCATGGTCTTGAAGCTGTCAACGATGCTTCTGGCTGTCACCTTGCTGTCTATGGACAGTTGCGCAGGGCGGTGCCAGATTTGATCAAATCATTCTCACGCTGCGACTCGGAGGGCTGCGCCCATGAAAGACGACAACTTCCTGAAAGAGAACAATGCCCGCCATCTGTGGCATCCGATGGGTCACCCCGGCGACCTGCAGAACAACACCCCCACGATCATCAAGGGGGCCGAGGGCGTGCATATCGTCGACATCGACGGCCACAAGGTTGTGGATGCCGTCGGCGGGCTGTGGTGCGTGAACCTTGGCTATTCCAACAACGCGGTCAAGGATGCCATCGCCAGGCAGCTTTACGATCTGCCCTATTACTCGGCCTTTGGCGGCACAACCAACCCGACCGCGATCGAGGCGTCCTACATGGTGCGCGAATTCTTCGAAGCCGACGGCATGGTGCGCGCCTTCTTCACCTCGGGTGGGTCGGATTCGGTGGAAACCTGCCTGCGGTTGTCGCGTCAGTATCACCGCCTGCGCGGAGAGCCGACACGGACCAAGTTTCTCAGCCTCAAGAAAGGCTACCACGGCACCCATTTCGGCGGGGCATCGGTGAATGGCAACAACCGCTTCCGCCTGAATTACGAGCCGATGCTGCCGGGCTGCTTCCACCTGCCCAGCCCCTATACCTATCGCAACCCGTTCAACGAGTCGGATGGCGCGAAACTGGCCCAGAACATCGCCGCCGCGATGGAGGACGAGATCGCATTCCAGGGGGCCAACACCATCGCGGCCTTCATCATGGAACCGATCCAGGGCGCCGGCGGCGTGATCGTGCCGCACAAAAGCTTCATGAAACTGATGCGCGACATCTGTGACCGCCACGGCATCCTGATGATCTCGGACGAGGTGATCACCGGGTTCGGACGCACCGGCGATGCATCGGGCGCGCGGCATTGGGGTGTGCAACCCGACATGATGAGCACTGCCAAAGGCATCACCTCGGGCTATTTCCCGGTCGGTGCGACGCTGGTGAACCAGAAGGTCGCGGATGTCTTCGAAAAGGATACGACCGGCGAAGGCGCCATCTTCCACGGCTATACCTATTCGGCCCATCCCGTGGGTGCCGCCGCCGTCATTGCCTGCCTGTCCGAGACACAGCGCCTGAACACCGCCGCCAATGCAGGCCCGCGCGGAACCCAACTCTACGAAGGCGTTCTGAAACTGGCCGAGAAATACGATATCATCGGCGATGTGCGCGGCGGACGCGGGTTGATGACCGGCATCGAACTGGTCAGCGACAAGGCCGCGAAAACGCCGATGGACACACCCACCATGAAGCGCATTCACAAGACGGCTTATCAGGCGGGCGCGATGGTACGGTTGGGGATGCACAACATCCTGATGTCACCGCCTCTGACCATCACCGAAGCCGAGGTGAACACGATTCTGTCCGCCCTGGATGCCGGTTTCGCGGCGGCCTGATCAACGGCGCGGATCACACGAACAAGGCCAGGGTCATACCCTGGCCTTTTGCACTCGTTACCGAACAACCGATAAAGAACAGTCACTTGAACCGCCTTATCTCTCCTGAGTTAAGGCGCCGCAGGTAGCTTTCAAGCTCGCGCTTCACAATCGGCATCAGGAAGTAGAGACCCGCGATATTGACCACGGCCATGGCAAAGATCGCCGCATCCGAAAAGTCGATCACCGGTCCAAGGCTGGCCGCCGCGCCGATCACGATGAAGACGCAGAAGATCACCTTGAAGGTCAGTTCCTGCACCTGCCCCTCGCCGAACATGAAGGTCCATGCCTTCAGCCCGTAGTAGGACCAGCTGAGCATGGTCGAGAAGGCGAACAGCACCACCGCGACCACAAGGATGTAGGGGAACCACGAAAAGGCGGATTCGAACGCCGCCGAGGTCAGCCCGACGCCCGTCGCGCCGGTTGCCGTCGTCACCTGTCCGGCCTCGTTGATTACGTAAAGCCCGGTTTCGGGATCCGTCACCAACTGGCCCGTGATGATGATCACCAGCGCCGTCATGGTGCAGATCACCACCGTGTCGATGAAAGGCTCCAGCAGCGACACGAAACCTTCGGTGATCGGCTCTTTCGTGCGCACCGCCGAATGGGCGATGGCCGCAGACCCGACGCCGGCCTCGTTGGAAAAGGCCGCCCGGCGGAAGCCCTGGATCAGCGCGCCGATGACACCGCCCACGATCCCGTTGCCGGTAAAGGCCCCGTTGAAGATCTGGCCGAAGGCGGAACCGACCATATCGGCGTTCATCAGGATGATGACCAAGGCGGTGCCGACATAGAGAACCCCCATGAATGGCACGACCTTTTCGGTCACACGCGCGATCGACTTGATCCCGCCCACGATCACCGCAAAGACGATCGCCGCAAAGACGACCCCCGTGATCCAGCCGGGATATTCACCGAACACGCCGGACAGCTGCTGATGCGCCTGGTTCGCCTGGAACATGTTGCCGCCACCCAGCGCACCCAGCACGCAGAAGATGGAAAACAGCACCGCAAGGAACTTGCCCCCCGGCAGGCCGCGTTCCGCAAAGCCCTTGGTCAGGTAGTACATCGGCCCGCCAGACACCCGCCCGTCTGGGTATTCGTTGCGGTATTTCACACCCAATGTGCATTCGGTGAACTTGGACGCCATCCCCAGAAGACCCGCAAGGATCATCCAGAAGGTCGCGCCCGCGCCACCGATGCTGACCGCCACCGCGACACCCGCGATATTGCCCAGACCGACCGTGCCCGACAGCGCCGTGGCAAGCGCCTGGAAATGGCTGACCTCGCCTGCATCGTCGGGGTCCGAGTATTTGCCGCTGACAAGGGCCAGCGAATGGCCAATCACCCGGAACTGGATGAACCCGAAATAAAGGGTGAAAACGGTTGCCGCCACCACCAGCCAGACCACGATCCACGCGATCGATGTGCCGGGGATCGAAGCAAAGATGAAACTGACAAACCAGCCGGTGGAATCGGCAAAGATCTGGTTGACTGTCTCGTCGATCGTTTGCGCGCGCGCGGGCACCGACGAAAGGAACATGGCTGCCATGGCAGCAAGAACGGCCTGCGCCGTTGAAAGGGAAATCCGTGTCATCTGTTTCTCCTGTCGCTGCTCATGGCACGATGGTGCAGGGCACCGGCGACGCCTGGGCAAGATGCCCCGCAACCGACCCGAAGATCCGGCTGCCCAAGGTCGTGTGACCATTGCGACCGATCACGATCTGCACCGCCCCCAGTTCCGTGGCGATGTTGCAGATCGTCTCGGCGATATGCCCGTAACGGATCTTGCTTTCGGCCTCGATGCCTTGCGCCCGGACCTTTTCCAGCACCGGCGCAATGAGGGCTTTCTCGGCGCGCTCCAGCTCTTCTGTGCGGCGTTTGTGCCGCTCCTCCAGTTCACTGGGGGTCAGGAACGAATAGGGCGACCACTCCAGCACGTGAACCAGAACGACGGTGCCGCCCTGAAGCTTGACCCGGCCCATGGCAAAGTCGAGCGCCCTGTCGGACGCCGCGCTGCCGTCGTAGCCGACGATGAGTTTTGCAGACATCTGTCCCTCCTGCTTGTTGATCCAGCGGGGTATATCTATCGAAAGATACCGCGTCAGTTTAGCGCAGCGCGCCCTTGCAACCTATAAGTGGAGTTCCTGTAATCCCGGAAATCACAGCCTATCCGCCCGTGCTTTTCCAAAATCACAGGTCAATCGACCTTGACGACGAAGACCGGCGAAAACTTTTTCCTTGGCCTGACCGGCTTTCAGCCAGCGGAAAGGACCCGCAGGCATCCGGCCTGCGCAGCGGACGTGATGAACGGCAGGATACGCACAAGGGCGGTTGAAATTCACATTCAGAACATAATATATGACTGCACAGCCCGATATCCGGGCAGATCAAACGCAGGGATGGCGCTGTCATGTCAAGATTTCCGACCCGGCATCGCCCGCAATCACGCTGGGCCCACCATCCTGTCGCAAGATACTTTCCCATCCTGCAATGGGCCGGCAGCTATGACCGGGACAGCCTGACATCGGATGCGGTGGCCGCCGTGATCGTGACGATCATGCTGATCCCGCAATCGCTGGCCTATGCCCTGCTGGCCGGCCTGCCCGCTGAAATGGGGCTGTACGCTTCGATCCTGCCGCTTGTGGCCTATGCGATTTTCGGCACCAGCCGCGCCCTGGCGGTCGGCCCGGTTGCCGTGATCTCGCTGATGACGGCGGCGGCTGTCGGCAACATGGCGCTGGAGGGGACGGCCGAATATGCCATGGCGGCCATCACGCTGGCCTTCATGTCGGGGCTGATCCTGACCCTGATGGGCCTGTTCCGCCTGGGCTTTCTGGCGAATTTCCTGTCCCATCCGGTGATCGCGGGGTTCATCACCGCCTCGGGCCTGCTGATCGCGGCCAGCCAGATCGGCACCATCCTGGGGATCGGCGGCGGCGGGCATTCGCTGGTCGAATTGCTGCACAACCTGGCCGGCAAGCTGGACCAGATGAACGCGATTACACTGGTCATCGGCGTCACGACCACGGCTTTCCTGTTCTGGGTCCGCAAGGGGCTGAAGCCCCTGCTGATCCGATCAGGCCTGCGCCCCCGGCCGGCCGATCTGTTGGCCAAGGCCGGTCCGGTGGCCGCAGTGGCGGTGACGACCCTTGCCACCTGGGCCCTGGGACTTGCTGACAGGGGCGTTGCCATCGTCGGCACGATCCCGAGCGGCTTTCCACCCTTCACCCTGCCCGGTTTCGGCATGGATATCTGGGGGCAGCTGTTCGTCTCGGCGCTGCTGATCTCGGTGATCGGGTTTGTCGAATCCGTCTCGGTCGCGCAAACGCTGGCCGCGCGCAAACGCCAGCGGATCGACCCGGATCAGGAACTTGTCGGACTTGGCACAGCCAATATCGCCTCGGCCCTGTCAGGCGGCTACCCGGTGACCGGGGGTTTCGCCCGGTCCGTGGTGAACTACGACGCAGGCGCAGAAACCCCCGCCGCGGGCGCCTTTACCGCCATCGGCATCATGCTGGCGGCCCTGATGCTGACGCCGCTGCTGCATTTCCTGCCCAAGGCCACGCTGGCGGCGACGATCATCGTGGCCGTGCTCAGCCTTGTGGACCTCAGCATCCTGAAACGCAGCTGGGATTATTCGCGCATCGATTTCGCCGCTGTCGCGACCACGATCGCCATTACCTTGGGCCTTGGTGTCGAAATGGGTGTGTCCGCTGGCGTGATCCTGTCGCTGGCCCTGTTTCTCTACAAGACATCACGCCCGCATGTGGCCGAAGTGGGCCTGGTTCCCGGCACCCAGCATTTCCGCAATATCCTGCGGCACGACGTCGAAACACATCCCGCGCTGGTGACCCTCAGGATCGACGAAAGCCTCTATTTCGCCAATGCCCGCTTCCTCGAGGATTACGTGACCGCAAGGGTCAGCTGCGACCAGCCGATCCGCCATGTGATCCTGATGTGCTCGGCCGTGAACGAGATCGACATGTCGGCGCTGGAAAGCCTTGAGGCGATCAACGCCCGCCTGCGCGACATGGGGATCAAGCTGCACCTGTCCGAGGTGAAAGGCCCGGTGATGGACCGGCTGAAGCGCAGTCATTTCCTTGATGATCTGACAGGGCAGGTCTTTCTATCGCAATATGATGCGATGGTCGCCCTTGCACCGAAGGTCATGCGCGGGCAGGTGTAGCGCCGCTTGGGCGCGGATTGACGCCTTGGCGCGACGCGCCTATCTCGGGGCGCATGACACAGGATTTCTGGATCGGCATCGCGCAGGACGACCATGGCGCAGAAGGCTGGCGCTTTGACGGGGCGCAGCCGATTGACCACGCTTGCGGAGCAACCGCGCAGGATGTGTTGACCGGGCTGGCGCAAACCGTACCACCCATGATCGTGCAGGACGGCCAAGACGTGCAGCCGGTTCCGGCCCCGGCCCTACCCGTGGCCATGCCGATGACGGATCTGGCGCAAGCACGGCCACAGGGGCTTTTGCCGGCCACCGACCGCCTGCGGATCGCCGGGGTCCTGTCCACGCGCCCCAACTGGGATGGTGTGATCTGCCTGCCGGGGCAGGAGGCCACCCATTGGTGCCAGATCAGCGCGAACGAAGTTGTCAGCTTTCAATCCGCCCTGACGCCACGCCTGGCACGGGCGATGGGGGCGGCAGACCTGGCCGATGCAGAGGCGCTGGCCGATACGATGTCGCGGCCCGAACGCCTGTCCCTGCATTTGCGCAGCGCTTCGCTGATGGATGATCGGCAAGCGATGGCCGGGCATCTGCTGGGGGCCGAACTGGCGGCCATGCGGGCCTACTGGCTGGGTCAGCGTGTGATCGTGGTGGCGCCGAACGACCTTTATCCCGATGCACTTTGCGCGCAAGGCGTACCCGTCGAACGCGTCACGCCCAAGGACGCGACCTGCGCGGGCCTGGTTGCGTTGCGGGGACAATCCCGCTGACCATGGCGCGTGCCGAGAGGGCGGATGCGCTCCGCGCGGGGATATTTGCAGCAAGAAGAAACAGGCTCAACCCTTTCTTGCGAGGCCTGCGGGGTGACGCCGCGGCCCGGCCAGCATGGTGACACCCAGGATCAGGCCGGACACCGTCGCGATCATGCCTGCCGCGCTGACCGAATTTTCAAAACCCAGCCAGAGCGGGCCGTACCCTGCCGCAACATAGCCCAGCACCGCCGAGAGGATGGCGAAGGCAACGCTCCATCCGACCTGTGCGCCCAATCGGTCCGTCATCATCCGCGCACTGGCGGGCGGGCAGATGAACATAGCGATTACGATGATCGACCCCACCGCATCGAAGGCCGCGACGGCCGCAAGTGCTGCCAGCATCACAAGCCCCAAGCCAATGGCACGCACCGGCAGGCCAAGCGTGGCGGCGAAGCCTTCGTCAAATGTTGCAATCGCAAGCGGGCGCCACATCAACCACAGCGCCAGACACACGATCAGCAGCGCCAAGGCCATGCGCGGCAATTCGGACGGCAGCCCCGCCAGGGCGACGGGATCGACAAGCGAGGCCCAGCCGGTCGCGTCCAGCCAGATCAGGCTTTCGAGATTGCCGTAAAGCGCGTGCTCCACGTCAAGATGGACGCCGCTGGTATCCGACTGTTCCAGCAGCAGCACCCCGGCCGCGAAAAGACTGGTGAAGACCACGCCCATCGCCGCGCCCGCCTCTATGCGGGCCGTGCGGCGCACTCCCTCGATCAGGACGACGGCCAGAAGGGCCGCACCTGCGGCCCCCAGCAGCATCGGCAGGGTGGCGATCGTCCCCGTCAGGAGGAAGGCAATGACGATACCGGGCAGCACCACATGGCTGATGGCATCCCCGATCAGCGCCTGGCGGCGCAGCAGCAGGAAATTGCCCGGCAGCGCGCAGGTAACGGCAGCCAGGATCCCGATCAGCAGCGGCGGCAGCGACAAGGCGACGAATTCGGCACCCATCAGGACACACCTCTCGGACGTGGCAGATGTCGGTCCAGTTCCGCGATCTGGTCCGGGGTCAGCACCGTTTCGATCCGGGTCAGCGCGTCATAGCGGCTGGCGCTGAGACCATGGGCGGGATCCGCCCGCAGGGCCGCCCAGCGCGCCTCGTCCAGCAGGGCCTTGGCGGCAGCGGCACGACCCGCATCGGTGGGCACGCCATCGGCACGGGCCAATCCTTCGCGCCGCAACAGCGCCAGCGTGAAGGGTTCATGGATCGTCTGGCCAACGGCCAGCGCCAGCAAACCCTGGCGACGGTGCACGCGGCGGCGGAACCGCATCTGCCGCCGGATCAGCGCAAGCCCACCACGCGCGGGGGCAAGGATCATCGACAGGGCGAACAGCACGAAACTGGCCAGCACGATGATCGGACCTGTCGGCAGCGCAGGGGCCGTGGCCGACACGGCCGCACCCACATAGGCCGACAACCCGCCGACCACCCCGGCCAGGGCAACCATGCGCAGCGCATGATCGGTCCACAGCCGCGCGGTCACGGGCGGGATGATCAGCAGCGCCACGATCAGGATCAGGCCCACCGTGGTGATGCCCAGCACCGTGACCGCCATCACAAGCCCCATCATCGCAAGGTCGATGCGCCCGACATTGGTGCCGCTGACCGCCGCATAATCTGGATCGAACCCCACGACCAGCATGGGTCGCCGCAGCAGCAGGACCAGCAGCAGCACGACGGCGCCCCCTGCGGCGATCACCAGCGCATCGGACTGCAACATGCCCGCGGTCGATCCCAGCAGCACGGTATCAAGCCCGGCCTGGCGCCCGGCATTCATCGACTGGATCACCGTCAGAAGAACGATTCCCGCCCCGAAGAAGACCGACAGGACCGCGCCGATGGCCGCATCCTCGCTCAGCCGGGTGCGGCGCATCATCCAGGCGATCAGCAGCAGACCAAGCCCCGAGGACAAGGCCGCCCCAAGCAGAAGACCCGGCAGGAAACGGCCATCGCCACCCATGGCGACCATCACGATGAAGGCCAGCCCGATACCGGGCAGGGTGGCGTGGGACACCGCATCCGAAACCAGCGCGCGTTTGCGCAGGAAGAGGAAGCTGCCGGTCACCCCCGCCGCGATGCCAAGCAGGGTTGCCCCCAGCGCCACGAGGGTGGCGTTGTAACCCAGTTGCAGCGTGAGGGCCTGCCAGATCATCGCGAGAAGCTCATCCTGTCAGTGTCCCGCCGGCCAGCTGCGCCTCGCCCAGTCGCCCGCCATAGGCGCGTTGCAGGTTCTCGCCGGTAAACACATCGGCCACGGGCCCTGCGGCAATGGCGCGGGTGTTGATCAGGAACAGGTGATCGAAATAGGCGCGCACCGTGGACAGGTCATGATGCACGGCCACGATGCTGCGTCCTTCGGCCTGAAGCTCTTTCAGGACGCCGATGATCGCCTTTTCGGTGGCCGCATCCACCCCGGCAAAGGGTTCATCCAGCAGATAGAGGTCGGCCTGCTGCACAAGCGCACGGGCCAGGAAGACGCGTTGCTGTTGCCCACCGGACAACTGGCCGATCTGGCGCGTCGCGAAATCCTGCATCCCGACACGGGCCAGACAGGCGCGGGCACGGTCCAGATGCTCGGGGCGAACCCGGCGCAGCAGGCCAAGCTCGCGATGCAGCCCCATCAGGACGACATCGATCACCCGGGCGGGAAAGTCCCAATCCACGCTGGCGCGTTGCGGCACATAGGCAATGCGGTCCCGGGCCCGCGACAAGGCAAGGCCGAACAGCCGCACCTCGCCGGACAGCGGCTTGACCAGCCCCAGAACCGCCTTGAGCAGTGTCGATTTCCCCGCGCCATTCGGCCCGACGATCGCGGTCATCGTGCCCTGTGCCACCGTCATGTCGACCGAAAAGACAGCCGGCTTTTCACCATAGGCCACGGTCAGGCCCGCCACAGACAGCGCAGGCGGCGGCGCCTGAACGCCCTCGTTGCGAGGGGCAGCCTGCACCGGGTTGACGTCCTTGATGGCTACCATGATCGCCGCTTTCGCATCAGAGCCCCGCACTCAGGCGGCCGTCCATGCCGCGCGCGGGCACATCGCCGCCCAGCGCCCCGGCGATGGTGGTGATGTTATGGTCGATCATGCCAAGATACGTGCCTTCATAGGTGCCATCAGGCCCCATGGCATCGGAAAAGACCTCTCCGCCGACGCGCACATCATGGCCACGCGCGGCAGCGCCTTCGATCAGCGCCCGGATGTTGCGGTCGGACACCGAGGTCTCGACGAAGACCGCCCCGACCTTGCGCGCGACCAGAAGATCCACCAGTTCTCCGATACGGTTCAGGCCGGCCTCCGACTCGGTCGAGATGCCCTGGATCCCCAGCACTTCGAAACCATGACGCCGACCGAAATAGCCAAAGGCGTCATGCGCCGTCAGCAGGATGCGCGCCTCGGCCGGGACAGAGGACAGGCTGCGCGCCGCGTAATCCGAAAGGCGCGTCAGGTCGGCCAGATGCGCCTCGGCATTCGCGGCAAACGTCGCTTCGGCTTCGGGGCGGATGGCGACCAGCGCATCGCGCACGGCCAGCACCACGTGTTTCCACAGGTCGGGATCCATCCAGACATGCGGATCAAAGCGACCCTCGTAATCGGGATGCGCGATGCGCTCGGCTTCGGGCACCGCTTCACCGGCGGCCACGACGGTGCGGGTCCGGCCAAGATCCAGCAGGACCCCCTCAAGCTGCGCTTCAAGATAGAGTCCGTGCCACAGCACCAGATCGGCGCGCGTCATGGCCACGATGTCGCTGCGGGTCTGTCGATAGGAATGCGGGTCCACACCGGGCCCCATCAGCGCCTTGACCGCCACAAGGTCGCCGCCAACCTGACGGGCGGCATCGGCAATCATGCCGGTCGTGGCAACGACATTCAGCGGCGCACCCTGCGCCGAGACGGCGCCGGGAATGGCAAAGGTTGCAGCAAGAACAGTCAGCAGGTGGCGTCGGTTCAGGATCATCAGGGCACCTTGTCAACGTGGATGGATGGAATTCACTCACATGTCGAAGATATTGAGAACGGTTCGCAACTTTGTCAATGATATTGCGAATTATTCGCAAAACAAATGCGCGTGATCGGGCATCAGGCTGTTGCTTGCCTCGGATTGAGGCACGTGCAAGGCTGCGCCAACCGACGCCACGAGCCAAAGATGCAACAGACGCCCAACCCGACACGGAACAGACAGTTGCCGCAGACGCTGCCCGCGTCAGAGCCGCGCAATCCCGGCATGGAGCTGGATATGGACTGGGTGCGTGCGGCGCAGGCCAACCGGTCCGCCATCGAACGGCGCGCCGCCAGCCTTGGCACGCGGCGGTCGGTCAAGAAGGATCATCAGGCGGCCTGGCTTCTCAAGGCGATCACCTGCATTGATCTGACGACGCTGGCGGGCGACGATACCGAAGGCCGCGTGCGGCGGCTCTGCGCCAAGGCGCGCCAGCCGGTGCGTCCCGATCTTCTGGCGGCGCTGGGCATGCCCGGCATCACGGTAGGCGCGGTCTGCGTCTATCACGAGATGGTGCCCGCCGCCGTGCAAGCCCTGGCCGGAAGCGGAATACCCGTGGCGGCCGTGTCCACGGGCTTTCCGGCGGGACTGTCCCCGTTCCATCTGCGGCTGGCCGAGATCGGCGAAAGCGTGACGGCCGGCGCGCAAGAGATCGACATCGTGATCTCGCGACGGCACGTGCTGACGGGTAACTGGCAGGCGCTTTATGACGAGATGCGGCAGATGCGCGCCGCCTGCGGGGATGCCCATGTCAAGGCGATCCTAGCCACGGGCGAGCTGGGCAGCCTGCGCAACGTCGCCCGCGCCAGCCTTGTCTGCATGATGGCGGGCGCAGATTTCATCAAGACATCCACGGGCAAGGAAGTGGTCAACGCGACCCTGCCTGTCAGCCTTGTCATGATCCGCGCCATTCGCGATTACCATGAACGCACCGGCATCAGGATCGGCTACAAGCCCGCGGGCGGCATTTCCAAGGCCAAGGATGCGCTGGTCTACCTGAGCCTGATGAAAGAGGAACTGGGCACCCGCTGGATGCAACCCGATCTGTTCCGCTTCGGCGCGTCCAGTCTTCTGGGCGATATCGAACGGCAGCTGGAACATCACGTGACCGGCGCCTATTCGGCGGCATGGCGGCACCCGCTGGCCTGATCCGGCATGGATGTCATTTGAGTATTTGGGGAACGATGAAGGCATGACCGTCAAGGATATCTTCCAAACGATGGACTATGGAACAGCGCCCGAATCCGCGGCGGATGCATTGGCCTGGCTGGTCGATCAGGGTGACCGTTTCGGCCATTTCATCGGCGGCGCCTTTACTGCACCCGGCCATGGGTTCGACAGCCGCAACCCCGCCACGGACGAGGTTCTGGCGACCCTGACCCAGGCCACACAAGGCGATGTGGATGATGCCGTTGCCGCTGCCCGCCGCGCACAGCCCCGCTGGGAGAAACTGGGCGGCCACGGTCGCGCCCGCCATCTCTATGCGCTGGCACGTCTGGTGCAGAAGCATGCCCGGCTGTTCGCGGTACTGGAAACCCTGGACAACGGCAAACCCATCCGCGAGGCCCGCGATATCGACATACCGCTCGTGCAGCGGCATTTCTATTTCCACGCTGGGCTTGCACAGTTGATGGACAGCGAAATGCCCGACCGTCAGGCGCTGGGGGTCTGCGGGCAGATCATTCCGTGGAATTTCCCGCTGCTCATGCTGGCGTGGAAAGTGGCCCCCGCCCTGGCCGCAGGCAATACCGTGGTGCTGAAACCGGCGGAACAGACCTCGCTGACGGCCCTGCTGTTTGCCGATATCTGCCGTCAGGCGGGTCTGCCCAGGGGCGTGGTGAACATCGTCACGGGCGATGGCGCCGTGGGCGAGATGATCGTGACCCACCCCGGCATCGACAAGATCGCCTTTACCGGCTCGACCGAGGTGGGCCGCCGGATACGGCAGGCCACGGCAGGCAGCGGCAAGGCGCTGACCTTGGAACTGGGGGGGAAATCCCCCTACATCGTGTTCGATGACGCAGACATGGATTCAGCCATCGAAGGGCTGGTGGATGCGATCTGGTTCAACCAGGGCCAGGTCTGTTGCGCGGGCTCGCGCCTGCTGGTGCAGGAAGGTGTGGCCGACCGTTTCCACACCAGGCTGCGCGCGCGCATGGACAAGCTGCGCATCGGCAACCCGCTGGACAAGAGCATCGACATCGGTGCGATGGTCAGCCCCGAACAGCTTGCCCGTGTCCGAGCCTTGGTCGATGGCTGCGAAGGCGGGCTGGTGCACCGCAGCAACGCCACCCTGCCCGACAGCGGCTGCTTCTATCCGCCCACGCTGATCACGGGGCTGGCGACCGCATCGCCCCTGATGCAGGAAGAGATCTTCGGCCCTGTCCTTGTCTCGACCACCTTCCGCACGCCATCCGAGGCGGTGGAGCTGGCCAACAACACCCGCTACGGGCTGGCCGCAAGCCTGTGGTCCGAGAATGTGAACCTTGCCTTGGATGTGGCCCCAAAATTGGCGGCCGGCGTGATCTGGGTCAACGGCACCAACATGTTCGACGCCGCCGCCCCTTTCGGCGGCATGCGCGAAAGCGGCTTTGGCCGCGAAGGTGGATGGGAAGGGCTATCGGCCTACACCAGGGCGCGCGGCAAGCCCAAGGCACTGGCGCGTATCACGCCATTCGAGGGCAAGGCGGGCGACACGGGCCCCGAAGGCATCGACCGGACGCCCAAGCTTTATGTCGGTGGCAAGCAGGCCCGCCCCGATGGCGGCTATTCCCGCACCATTCATGGCAAATCGGGCCGCGCCCTGGGGCAAGTGCCTGTCGCTGGCCGCAAGGACATCCGCAACGCGGTCGAAGCCGCGCGCGGTGCGGCAGGCTGGTCCGCGACGACAGGCCATCTGCGGGCGCAGATCTTGTACTACATCGCCGAAAACCTGTCCGCTCGCGCGCCGGAATTCGCGGCCACGCTGGACGCGATGCAAGGCGGCAAAGGCGGAAAGGCCGAGGTCGAGGCCAGCATCCGCCGCCTGTTCACCTATGCGGCATGGGCCGACAAGTACGACGGCCGCGTCAAGGGCGTGCCCCTGCGCGGCGTCGCCATGGCCATGCCCGCACCCCTGGGTGTGATCGCCGCGATCTGCCCTGATGACGCCCCCTTGCTGGGCCTTGTGTCCTTGATGGGTCCGGCCATCGCGATGGGCAACCGGGCGGTACTGGTCGCATCCGAGGCCTTTCCATTGGCGGCCACCGATTTCTACCAGATCCTCGACACATCGGACGTGCCGGGCGGGGTGGTGAATATCCTGACAGGCAGCCATGCCGACCTGGCGCCCACGCTTGCGGCGCATATGGATGTGGACGCTGTCTGGTGCTTTTCCTCGACCCCGCTGTCAGGCCAGATCGAGGCAGCCAGCGCCAGCAACCTCAAGCGCACATGGGTGAATGACGCCACCGCCCGCGACTGGTTGGACACGAAAAGCGAAGGCACTGAATTTCTGGAACAGGCGACCGAGATCAAGACGATCTGGGTCCCCTACGGCGAGTGACCTCAGACCCGGTGATAGGGTGATCCGGCCAGGATGGACGCCGCGCGGTAAAGCTGCTCGGCCAGCATGACCCGCACCAGCATATGCGGCCAGACCATCTTTCCGAAGGACAGGCTTGCATCGGCACGTGCCCGCAATTCCGGCGCGATCCCGTCGGCACCGCCAATGACCAGCGCAAGATCGCCCCGCCCCGCATCGCGCCATCCCGCCAGCTTGTCCGCAAAATCGGGCGAGGACATCAGCGCCCCGCGCTCATCCAGCGTGCAGATCAGCGCACCGTTGGGAATCGCCCGTTCCAGCAGCGCGGCTTCGGCCGCCATGCCGCCGCCCTTCTTGTCCTCGACCTCGTGCAATTGCGCCGGGCCAAGGCCAAGCGCCCGCCCGGTCCGGTCGAACCGCGTCATGTAATCCTCGAACAATGCGCGTTCCGGGCCGGTCCGCAACCGGCCCACCGCGCAGACATGCACCCGCATCAGACCGTCGAGGAGGCCGCGGGTTTCGTGGCGCCGCCGGGCATCCACATCTTCTCAAGCTGGTAGAACTCGCGCACTTCGGGGCGGAACACGTGGACGATCACGTCGCCCGTGTCGATCAGCACCCAATCGCCGGTTTCCTTGCCTTCGATCCGGCTGAGCCGCCCGTAGGTCTGCTTGAGGTCATCAACCAGCTTTTCCGCGATCGCGGATACCTGCCGCGAGGAACGACCCGAGCAGATGATCATGTAATCGCCAATGGCCGTCTTGCCGCGCAGGTCGATCTGCACGATGTCTTCGGCCTTGTCGTCTTCAAGCTGGTTGAGGATATGCGCCAGAAGCTCTTCGCTTGTGACTTGTGCCGGTGCCGTTGTCATTGCTGCACCGACGGGAACGGCAGAAGCCGCTTCAAAGTTGAGTGACAGGACATTGTCCTCCTTGTGGCACGCCGACAGGGCCCCGGCGCTGGGCGCATCGCAAAGATAGCATCGCAGAGGACAAATCTCAATGAGCGGCGCATCGCCCTGTGCACCCTGACGGGCCCCGAGTCAATCACCAGCAGGCGCAAGGCCCTTGCCATCGGCGGTCCCCAGCACCCGCACCTCGCGTTGCGGGAAGGGAATCGAGATGCCATGCGCCCGGAATGCATCCCAAAGCGCCAGGTAGACATTGCCCCTGATATTCGTCAGCCCCTGTGTCGGATCCTTGATCCAGAAGCGCAGGATGTAATCGACCGAACTGTCACCAAAGCCGGTGATGTGGCAGACGGCAGGCTTGAAATCCAGTACACGCTCCACCCCCTGCGCGGCCTCGATGGCAACGCGCCTGACCAGATGGGGATCGTCGCCGTAGGACGTGCCGAAATGGATATCCAGCCGCACGAATTCATTGGAATGGGACCAGTTGACCACCTGCCCGGTGATCAGGTCCTCGTTCGGAATCAGGTATTCCCGCCCGTCCCGCGTCACGACCGAGACATAGCGCGCACCCAGCGCATTGATCCAGCCGAAGGTATCGCCAAGGCTGATGACGTCACCCGGTTTGATCGACTTGTCCAGCAGGATGATGACACCCGAAACAAGGTTCGACACCACCTTTTGCAAGCCAAAGCCAAGCCCCACGCCGATGGCACCCGACAGGACGGCAAGCCCGGTCAGATCCACCCCCACGGTCTTGAGCCCGATGAAGAAGGCCGCGCCATAAAGCCCGATCTGCAAGACCTTGACGGCCAGCACCTGCATCGACGGGCTGATATCCGTGTTCGCCCTGATCCGCGCCGTGGACGTCGCGGTGATGAACCGCGCCAGCGCGAACAGCAGCGCCAGAAGGGCAATCGCCTGCAACATCAGCCAGAGGGAAAACCGCGCCGTGCCGATCTCGACCGCGATACTGTCCAGCAGGTTCCGGCCGTCATCCATCAGCCCGAGGATCGACAGCGTGACCCAGGCCCACCCGGCCTAGCGCACCATCCCGCGCAGGAAACCGTTGGAAATCAACCGGGTCAGCACCGCGATGACCAGCCAGGCCAGCGCCAGCTTGCCGAAGACAACCAACAGATAGGACCGGCTTGGCCAGGTCACTTCACGCATGATCCAGACCAGCGGCCAGATCATCGCCAGGAACAGGATCAGGCGCAGTCGGTTGCGCAGCGTGACTGCCAGCCGCATGCGCCACTTCGGCCAGCCCTCCTGCTGGCGCAACCAGTCACTGACGCGGGGCGTCAGAAGGCGCGCGGCCAGATGCGCCAACAGGACAAGCGCAAGCAGGATCCCGATCTGGTAGGCGTTCCACGGCCGCATCAGGCCGTTCACGAACAGTTCCATCCGGGCCACCAGGCCCAGGACGATCTCCAGCGCGGTATCGCCGGAAGCGCCGGTGTTCATCTTGAATCCTTCATGTAGACAGCCTCGCATGACAGGGTGGCTCCGGCAAGTCCCGCGCCAACCGCCACTGTCGCGGGCCTTGCGAGACTCGGTCAGCCATAGTATCCCACAAGCCATGAGACGCATTTTCGATATGGATGACCGCGCGCGGCTGCGCGAACGCTTCTTCGGGGCATCCCTGACGGTGCTGGCCCGCCTATAAGGGCTGCACCCCGTCTTTCTACGTCTACAGCCAGAACACCAGCCAAAAGGGAGAGGACCAATGTCCCCCAAAACGCTCTATGACAAGATCTGGGATGCCCATGTCGCCCACGAAGCCGACGATGGCACCTGCCTTCTCTATATCGACCGCCACCTCGTGCACGAAGTGACCAGCCCGCAGGCCTTCGAAGGTCTGCGCATGTCGGGCCGCAAGGTTCACGCCCCGGACAAGACCATCGCCGTGCCGGATCACAACGTGCCGACCACGCTGGACCGCGCCAATGCCGCCACCATGACCGAAGATAGCCGCATCCAGGTCGAGGCGCTGGACAAGAACGCGGCCGATTTCGGCATCCATTACTACCCGGTGTCGGATGTCCGTCAGGGCATCGTGCACATCGTCGGCCCGGAACAGGGCTGGACCCTGCCCGGCATGACCGTGGTTTGCGGCGACAGCCACACCGCGACCCATGGCGCCTTCGGCGCGCTGGCCCATGGTATCGGCACATCCGAGGTGGAACACGTGCTGGCCACCCAGACGCTGATCCAGAAGAAATCCAGGAACATGAAGGTCGAGATCACCGGCAAGCTGCGCCCCGGTGTGACCGCCAAGGACATCACCCTGTCGGTCATCGGCCACACCGGCACCGCCGGCGGCACCGGCTACGTGATCGAATATTGCGGCGAGGCGATCCGCGACCTGTCCATGGAAGGGCGCATGACCGTCTGCAACATGGCCATCGAAGGCGGCGCGCGCGCCGGCCTGATCGCGCCGGACGAAAAGACCTATGAATATGTCATGGGTCGCCCGCACGCCCCCAAGGGCGCACAGTGGGAAGCGGCGCTGGCCTGGTGGAAGACGCTTTATTCCGACGCGGACGCCCATTGGGACAAGGTCGTGACCATCAAGGGCGAGGATATCGCGCCGGTCGTGACATGGGGCACCAGCCCCGAGGACGTGCTGCCGATCACCGGCAAGGTCCCAGCCGCCGAGGATTTCAAGGGCGGCAAGGTCGAGGCAGCCAAGCGCTCGCTGGAATACATGGGCCTGGAACCCGGCACGCCGCTGAACCAGATCAAGATCGACACGGTCTTCATCGGCTCCTGCACCAATGGCCGGATCGAGGATCTGCGCGCCGCCGCCGAAATCCTAAAGGGCAAGAAGATCGCCGTGAAACGCGCCATGGTCGTGCCCGGCTCGGGCCTTGTCCGTGCGCAAGCGGAAGAGGAGGGTCTGGCCCAGATCTTCATCGACGCGGGCTTTGAATGGCGTCTGGCCGGCTGCTCGATGTGTCTGGCGATGAACCCCGACCAGCTGCAGCCGGGCGAGCGTTGCGCGGCGACCTCGAACCGCAACTTCGAGGGTCGCCAGGGCCGCGGCGGACGCACGCACCTGATGAGCCCCGCAATGGCAGCAGCGGCTGCCGTCACCGGTCACCTGACCGATGTGCGCGAACTGATGTGATCTGGACGCCCCGTCCCGGTCCCGTGACCTTCGATCAAGGATCACGGGGCCGACGCGCGGCACATGAGACAGGATAGAGACAATGGAAAAATTCACCAAGCTCAGCGGCATTGCCGCACCGATGCCACTGGTCAACATCGACACCGACATGATCATTCCCAAGCAGTTCCTCAAGACGATCAAGCGGTCCGGTCTTGGCGTGAACCTGTTCGACGAGATGCGTTATGATGGCGAAGGCAAGGAAATCCCCGATTTCGTGCTGAACAAGCCGCAGTATCGCGATGCGCAGATCCTGGTCGCGGGCGACAACTTCGGCTGCGGCTCGTCGCGCGAACACGCACCATGGGCGCTGCTGGATTTCGGCATTCGCTGCGTGATCTCGACCAGCTTCGCCGACATCTTCTTCAACAACTGCTTCAAGAACGGCATCCTTCCGATCGCGCTGCCGCAAGAGCAGGTGGACATCCTGATGAAGGATGCCGAAAAGGGCGCGAATGCCCGGATCGAAGTGGATCTTGAGGCACAGACCATCACCTCGTCGGATGGCGAAGTCTTCTCGTTCGAGGTGGACGCCTTCAAGAAGCATTGCCTGCTGAACGGCCTCGACGACATCGGCCTGACCCTTGAAAAGGCCGCATCGATCGAAACCTACGAGTCAAAGATGGCAGCACAGCGCCCCTGGGTCTGACCAAGGGCCCGGCGTCGGGCAATACCGCGAACCGTGATCACAGGCCGCCTTATGGGCGGCCTGTTTCGTTTGTGTGCCGGGCAGCGACAGCCACAACATGTTGTAAATGTCGGAAAAAAGGCCAAAATTTCTTCCACTGATGGTACATTTCGGCACCAGTCCGACCATCAAATCGCCCCAAATTTAAGTTGAAATGTATCCATGGGTTGAGGCCCTTGATGAAAGAAGGCAAAAATTGGGCAAGATTGAGGCAAGCCGCCAGAATTGGTGGATTCAAGTTGGAAACAGGGCCCGGCTACGTATCGGGACCGGCCAGTTTGAAAGGGATGAACAGTGATCGGACAACTGACCGGCGCCGTGTTGCGCGCCCTTTTCATGGCGTTGCTGGTGGCCATGCCGTCGATGCTGATTTCCGGCATCGGCATTGACGGGTCACAATTCGTCATGCTGCTGGCGCTGATCGCGGCCGGTCTGGTGATGATCGAATACAACTCCGAATACCCAAGCCTCGTGGCCTTCCGCCATGCACCGCCCTACAACCGTCTGCGCTTTGGCATGATCTTCACCGCCGTCCTGATCCTGGCGATGCTGTTTCGCGGAAAAAGCGATCCCGGCACGTTGACCCATATCATGACCTCGATCAGCGTGATTCTTGGCAACATATCGGATTTCCCCTATTCGCCGGTGCGTCTGGCGGTGCTGATGCTGCCGGCGGACATGCCCGATGCGGCGGTCAATGCGCTCCGGATGGCCGCCGGGGTTTGCTATACCCTCTCCATGGTGATGGTCCTCATCTTCCTGACGATGGTGCATGTCTACGGCTGGCCCGCCCGCAATGGCGCCTTCAATGTCTGGATCAACCTGCCCATGTTCGATGCAACCTCGGGCGGGGACGTGGTTGCGCGCCTCAGAGGGCATGCACGCCTTAACCTGATCTTAGGATTCTTGCTGCCATTCATGTTGCCAGCATTGGTTGTTGCCGCCGCGGACTATGTGAATGTCGCGGCGCTTGCACGGCCTCAAACCCTGATCTGGACGATGTGCCTATGGGCTTTCCTGCCTGCCAGCCTGATGATGCGCGGCATTGCCATGGGGCGGATCGCCTCCATGATCGAGAACAAGCGCCGCCGCACCTATGCCGCAGCCGAAAGCCTGCAGGTCATCTGACGCAGGCAATACCGGGGGCGGGTCGCGCGGCGATCCCCCTCAACGCGCGCCTTCTTCTGCTTCTGCTCTTCTGCCTGACAGCAGCGCTTCCAGCAGGCATTGTGCGGTCCGAACCGCTTGATATCGCCGTCTTTCACACCAACCTTGCGCGCAAGGGTCCGGGGTTGCTGTTGCGCGACATCCGGGGGAACCGCGATCCACAGGTGCAAGCGGTCGTCGCCGTGATCGCCCATGCCGCACCGGATATCCTGCTGCTGCTTGACGTCGATTACGACCATGACCTGATCACCCTGGCGGCGTTGCGCGATGCGGTGGCGCGGGCCGGTGTTCCCTATCCTCATATCCATGCGCTGGCGCCGAACCGTGGCCTGTCGACCGGGCTTGACCTTGATGGTGACGGGCGCACGGGCAGCGCCCGCGATGCGCAGGGATATGCAGAGTTTGCCGGGCAGGGCGGCATGGCGATCCTGTCCAGATACCCGGTAAGGGCCGACAGGGTGCAGGATCACAGCGCCCTGCTCTGGCGCGACCTGCCCGGGGCGCTGCTGACGCTGCCGGATGGCCAGCCCCTGTTGACGCCTCAGGCCATGGCGGTGCAACGCCTGTCGACCACGGGCCACTGGACCGTGCCGATCACCATAGGCGGGCAGGATCTTCACCTTCTGGCCTTCCACGCCACGCCCCCGGTCTTTGACGGCCCCGAAGACCACAATGGTCGGCGCAACCATGATGAGGCGCGATTCTGGAGCCTTTATCTGGATGGACGCCTCGCACCCCCTCCTCAGGGTCGTTTCGTGCTGATCGGTGACAGCAACATGGACCCCGCCGATAGCGAAGGGCGCCCGGATGCGATGAAGGCCCTTCTGGCTGATCCGCGCTTGCAGGACCCGCAGCCCGAAAGCGCGGGTGGGCGGCTGGCCGACGGTGGCGGTCGCGGCGATCCCGCCCTGCATACCGCAAGCTGGCCAGCACCGGGACCATCCGGGCTGCGGGTCGATCTGGTTCTGCCATCCGCAGACCTGACGGTGCTGTCCGCCGCAGTGCTCTGGCCCGAACCGGGCAGCCCTTTTGCCGACACGGTGCAGGCCGCCAGCCATCACAGACTGGTCAGCGTGACGCTGGATTGGCCCTGACAGCAGCCTTCAGACGGCAGGCGCCAGACCTGCCCCCGTCACCGTCGCAGGCACGCCCGCCAGCATGACCTGATCCAGCGGCGTGGGCACGAAATCCGGCAGGAGGCGCGTGAACTTGTCAGCGCAAAGCTGGTGCGGCGTATCCCAGAGATACCGCATCTCGGTCAATTCCCGCGCAAGTTCCCAGAAGGGCCCGGCAAGGCGCATCATCCACCAGGGAAAGCGCACGACCTTCAGCGGACGCCCAAGCTGCGCCTGCAGCCGGTCCCGCAGGGCGTTCACGGTGAAGGCGTGCCCCGGAAAAGGGATGTCTTCGAAACGCGCCAGTGCCGCGCGTTTCTCGGCCAGCTGAACGACGGCCCGCGCCCAGTCGGGCACAAAGCAATAGGCCTGCATCACATCGGGTGCGCCGCCGCTTGTAATCCGCCCCTGCGCGATGCCGCGCAACAGGAACAGGCGCATGATGTCGCCATTGCCCTCCGGGTCGATGAAATTTCCTGCCCGCAGGATGATGGTCTGCACCCCGCTGTCGCGATACTGCGCCTCCATCGCCTTGCGGATATGGCCCTTGCGGCTGACCGGACGGTGCGGCGTCGTCTCGGACCATACCCCGCCCGTATCTCCGAAATTATAGACATTCCCCGGCAGGATCACGGTCGCGCCGCTGGCCTTGGCGGCAGCGATCACCTGCGCCGTGATCGCGGGGATCAGGCTGGCCCAGTTGTGATAAGCGGGCGGGTTCAGCCCGTTGACGATCACATCCGCCCCCATCGCCGCCGCCGTCATGTCGGTACCGCGTCGATAGATGCGCACCGCCCAACCCGCCGCCGCAAAAGCCTTGGCGCTGTGATAGCCGATCTTTCCGTTGCTGCCCAAAATCAAAACCGTCCGGGTCATGGGAACCTCCTTGGCATGTCCGATGATCACAGGATCATTCAAACGCAAGCGAATAGAAATTGCCTGAAACTGCAGATCATGTATTCAATATTGAATGGCAAACAACATCGACAGGCTGGACTGGTCCCTGATCCGCGCCTTTCTGGCGGTGGCGGATACCGGCAGCCTGTCCGCCGCCGCGCGCAGGCTGGGCACCAGCCAGCCCACGCTTGGCCGCCAGATCCGGCAGATCGAGGCATCGCTTGACCTGCCGCTGTTCCTGCGCCGCCCGCGCGGTCTGGAACTGACCGACAGCGGCGCGGCGCTTCTGCCCCATGCCCGCCAGATGGCCGAGGCGATGAACGCCTTCGCGCTGACCGCAGCCGGCCAGACCGAGGATCTGCGCGGCACCGTGCGCCTGACGGCCAGCACCGTCGTCGCCCACTATGTCCTGCCGCCGATCATCGCAGAGATCAGGCGGGCCGAACCGCTGATCCAGATCGAACTGATCGCAAGCGACAGCAGCGACAACCTGCTGTTCCGCGAGGCGGACATCGCCGTGCGCATGTATCGCAGCACGCAGCTTGACATCATCACCCGGCATCTGGGCGACCTGCGGCTGGGCGTCTTTGCCAGCCGGGGCTATCTGGACCGGCACGGCTGGCCGCAGCAGGCGACGGATCTGATGGATCACGACTTGATCGGCTATGACCGCAACGATCTGATCCTGCGCCACATGCGCGCCATGGGCTGGCCCGCCACGCGCGAGATGTTCGTGATCCGCTGTGACAGCCAGACGACCTACATGGCACTTGTCCAGGCAGGCTGCGGCATCGGTTTCGCGCAGGTCGGCATCCTGGGCGGGATACCGGACATGGTCGAACTGGACCTTGGCCTCGAGTTGCCGCATCTGCCGGTCTGGCTGGCGGCCCCCCAGGCGATGCGCAACACCCCCCGGATCGCCCGCGTCTGGGACTTGCTGGCCGACGGCCTTGCCCCCCGCCTTGTGCAGGGCCGACCGCCCCACTGAGCCGATCTGCACTGCGTGCTTTCTTGACCCTTCGTCGCGCAATCGCTAGGCCAGTGCCGAACAAATGTCACAAGGGACAGACCGCAATGACCAACCCCTCGCTTCTTATCCTCGCCGGTGACGGAATCGGCCCCGAAGTCATGGCCGAAGTGCGCAAGATCATCGACTGGTACGGCGCCAAGCGCGGCGTGACCTTCGACGTGTCCGAGGACCTGGTGGGCGGCTGCGCCTATGACAAGCACGGCACCCCGCTGCATGACGATACCATGGCCAAGGCACAGGAGGTGGACGCCGTTCTGCTGGGTGCCGTGGGTGGGCCGAAATACGACAGCCTTGATTTCAGCGTGAAGCCCGAACGCGGCCTGCTGCGCCTGCGCAAGGAAATGGACCTTTACGCCAACCTGCGCCCGGCGCAGTGCTTTGACGCGCTTGCCGATTTCTCCTCTCTGAAAAAGGATGTGGTCGCGGGCCTCGACATCATGATCGTGCGCGAACTGACCAGCGGCGTCTATTTCGGCGAGCCGCGCGGCATCTTCAAGGAAGGCAACGAGCGTGTGGGCATCAACACCCAGCGCTACACCGAATCCGAGATCGAGCGCGTCGCCCGTTCCGCCTTTGAACTGGCCCGCAAGCGTGGCAACAAGCTGTGCTCGATGGAAAAGGCCAACGTGATGGAATCGGGCGTGCTGTGGCGCGAAGTCGTGCAGCGCATCGGCGACACCGAATATCCCGATGTGGAACTCAGCCACATGTATGCCGATGCGGGCGCGATGCAGCTGACCCGCTGGCCCAAGCAGTTCGACGTGATCGTGACCGACAACCTGTTCGGTGACCTGCTGTCGGACCTGGCCGCGATGCTGACCGGCTCGCTGGGCATGCTGCCGTCGGCCAGCCTTGGCGCACCGATGGCAAACGGCAGGCCCAAGGCCCTGTACGAACCCGTGCACGGCTCGGCCCCGGATATCGCGGGTCAGGGCAAGGCCAACCCGATCGCCTGTATCCTCAGCTTCGCGATGGCGCTGCGCTACAGCTTCGACATGGGCGCGGAAGCGGACCGTGTCGAGGGCGCCGTGGCCAAGGTGCTGGCCGATGGTCTGCGCACCGCTGACCTGATGGGCCCCGAAGGCGGCGCGCCCGTGTCCACCGGCCAGATGGGCGATGCCATCGTCACGGCGCTGGACGCCTCGCTCTGATCACGTCATGGCAGGCCCCGGCGCGTCCGGGGCCTGCCTGTCCGTCACACCCGGCATCCAGCCGTTGTAATGCGCGATGCGCGCTGTGTGTTCGGCGACCCGGCGCAGCCAGCGCATCGCATCCGTCCTGTCAAACATCTCGGCCACGCTGATCAGCCCGACATGCTCATGCAGCAATGTCGCGCGCCGATGTTGCCGGGTCCGCCCCTCGATCCGCTGCGCAAGGCGCCGCAGGCGGTCGGCTTCCAGCCCATCGACCGCCGGATCGGCAGCACGGCGCAAGGTCGCCCCCAAGGTGCGGGACAGCCGCGACAAGGCCGGATCCGACAGCAGCACAGGCACCACCGAACGGCGTTCCAGCCGTTTGATCAATCGCTCCAGGTGATCCGCCTGATGCAGCAGCGCACCATAGCGGTCACGCTCGGCGGGCTTGCCATCCGGCAGGTTGATCCGGGTGACATAGTCCTCGATCTCGGCCAGCGCAGGGCGGGCAACATCTTCGACGGTCGCAAGGCCCCGCATGTCCGAAACCGGTGCCAGCGCACGCCCCAGCGCCGCAAAGACATGCCGCGCCACACGGCCCAAAGCGGTCTGCACGGCATCCATGGCGGCACCTTCATCCTTCAGCAGCGCGGGATCCAGCGCCAGGTCAAGCCCGCCGGGCCTGACCCGTGCGGAACGGTCAGGCACCATCCGTTCGACCCGGCGCGCAAAGGCCGCCGTGAAGGGCAGGAACATCAGCGCACCGGCGAGGTTGAACCCGGTGTGAAACAGCACCAGCGCCGTGGTCTCTCCGGCGGCATCGGCGGCCCGGGTCAGCACCGGACCACCCAGCACCAGCAGCGGATAGGCCAGCAGCGCGGTTCCTGCGTTGAACAGAAGATTGGCCAGGGCCGTCTGCCGCATGGTCACCGAACCGCCCACGCTGGCCAGAATCGCCGTCACCGTCGTGCCAAGGTTCATCCCGATTACCATCGCGGCCGCCTGCTCGAAACTGATGCCGCCACTGCCCAGCAGCACAAGGGCCACCGCCATCGCGGCGCTGGACGATTGCATCACCACCGTCACCGCCAGCCCCAGCAGCACCAGTTGCAGATCCCCCAGCAAACCGCCTTGCGGCAGGGTCTGGGGCGTCAACCGATCGCCGAACCCAGCCGCCCCGGCCTGCATCATGTCCAGCCCGATGAACAGCAGGCACAGCCCGGCCAGAACCCGCCCCAGCCGCGCCCAGCCGCCTTGCCCCAGCAAGGCCAGAAGGCTGGCCCCGAACAGCGCCGGCAAGGCCAGGCTGCCCAGTTTCAGCTTGAACCCGAACAGGGTCACGATCCATCCGGTGACCGTGGTCCCGATATTGGCCCCGTAGATCACGCCCAGCGCCTGCGGAAAGCTCAGCAGACCAGCCCCGACAAAGCCGATGGTCATCACCGTCGTCGCACTTGAGGATTGCACCACCGCCGTAGCCGCCGTCCCGGTCAGCACGCCCGCCAGCGGTGTCGTGGTGAACTGCGACAGAAGGTGGCGCAACCGGCTGCCTGCGGCCTCGCGCAGCGCATCCGTCATGATCTTCATGCCGAACAGGAACATCCCGATCCCGCCAAGGATCGTCATGAGGCCGCCAGTCATCGAGGTTTCACCATCTCCCGCCCCCTGCTGCCAGAATGGGACGACAAGGGCACATCGGCAAGCCCCCCTGCCCGGCATGCGATCCCCCGGACATGGGCGCAACTCCACCCTTGCAAATCCACTGCGACGGGTTTAAGCGCCTGTCTCACGGTCGGGCTGTAGCGCAGCCTGGTAGCGCACCTGCTTCGGGAGCAGGGGGTCGGAGGTTCGAATCCTCTCAGCCCGACCAGTGATACTTTCCCGCACAACGTTGTCCCGCAAGCTCGAAGGCATGGCCGGCGTTGCCGCGCGTCTGCGCGGTCAGAAACTGCCGACCCGCCCCGCCAGCCCGACAAGAGAGCCCAGCAGCCCCACGACCGTCTGCGCCGAGGTGACGGGGGATTCGGTCGCAAGAACCGTGTCCCTTGGATTCACCCGGAACCCCCTAGCCGCGAAAAGTCCGTCCGCCGTGGTCAGATCGAAGGTATAGATCACCTGCGCCTGGCTTGGCCCGCGGCCATCCGTTCGCACCTGGGACGGTTTGAAATCGCGCAGGATGATCACCCCCTTGGGATTGGCGCGGCTGTCCGTCAGCCCGCCAATGATCGACAAGGCCTCAAGCGCGGTGATGTCCTCCTTCTCGAAATGGATCAGGCGTTCGGTCCCCGTCGCCCCTAGCGAGGTGAAATAGCGGCTGTCCTCTTCGATCACGATCTTGTCGCCCCCGCGCAGAACCGCGTTGCGGGCCGCTTCGGAAAACAGGCGATCGGCCCGGATTTCATAGCTGCGGCCCTCGCGGATCACCCGGACCAGCGGATTGCGCAACCCCGGGCTGATACCGCCACCCGCGGCGATCACCGACAGGATCGTGTGGTTCCGGTCAGGCAAGGGATAGGTTCCCGGTCGCGCCACCCCCGCGACCAGATCGACCGAGCTTTGTCGCCCGCCGGTCACCGCCAGCTGCACCTGCGCCGACGGCACGATCGGCATCAGCGCATCCTGGATCTTGCGCCGCGCCTGGTCGGGGGTCAGCCCGGCAATGCCGATCTCATCCAGATAGGGCACGAAGATATGGCCCTCTGGCGATACGGATATCCCGTTCAGCACCACGCGGTTCTCGGCCTGCGAGGTCAGAAGCGAATTCTCCTGGCTGTCCCAGATCACCAGGTCGATACTGTCCCCCTGACGCACCAGCGGGCTGTCAGGGCCGCGCGTCGCGTCCAGCCAGCGATAGCCGCCCGACCAGCCCGTGACGGGCCAGCCCGCGATCCCCGGCAGGTTTGCGCGGGTCACCGGCACGATCTGGAACGTGGGCGTGTCGCTTTGCTGTTCGCGCAGGATTTCCCCGGTCAGGGCCGCCCCCCTGGGCAGCGTGCAGCCGGAGATGGACAAACAGGCCAGCACAGCCGCGATCAACCTCAAGGAACCAACCACCACACAACTCTCCACAACGGCACAGGCGAACGTCAACCCGCTTTCTATAACCATGGGCAGATGTTAGACAGGCCTAATGTAACGAGTGTGCCTTGAGTATGGGTGATGACGCATCAAAGACACGATGCACCGGTTCTTGTGCTGGGCAGCACCGGACAATTGGGAAAGCTGCTGCGCCACCATTGGCGCGACAGGCAGGATGTGACCTGGCAGGCCCGCCACCGGGGTGCTGTCCCGGTGCTTGACTGGTCTGCCCGGGACGATCTGTCCGCGCTGACCCGCAGGCTTCCGCGCACCCGCGCCGTCGTGGCGCTCTGGGGGGTGCGTGCAGACAGGCCAGACGCGCTTGGCGACAACACCGAACTGGCCCTGCGCGCGATCGGAATTGCCCGCGCAACCGGTGCCGACCGGGTTCTGCATTGTTCCAGCGCGGCGGTCTATCGACCGGGTCCCGACCCTCTGGCCGAAACCGATATCCCCGCACCGATCAACGCCTATGGACAGGCCAAACTGGACATGGAACAGGCCATCGCCGCCGAACAGGACCGCGATCCGAAGGGGCCGTGGAACATCGTCATGCGCATCGGCAACGTGATCGGCGCCGACAGCCTGTCGCGGGCGATGGCGCAGGCCAGCCAAGACGGCACCGCGGTCACGCTTGACCGATTCGCGGACGGGACAGGGCCGCGCCGCAGCTTTCTGTCCGCGGCAGGCCTGGCGCGATCCATCGCATGGCTTGTCGATGGCCCATCGCACGCGCTGCCCCGCGTGATCAACCTTGCGGCGACCGGCGCGACGGACATGGCCGACCTTGTGCGCCATGCCGGGCTTGATCTGGCCTGGCGTCCAGCACCCGCCACCGCCGTGCCGCTGGTTGAACTGGACACATCCCGCCTGCGCCGATGCATCGGGCAGACCGACATCAGCGCCGCAGCCCCCGATTTGATGGCAGGCTGGTCGCCCGCTTGGGGGGTGACGCGATGAACCCCGCAAAACGCGGCTTTGATCTGCTGGTCGCGGGGCTTCTGGCGCTGGTTCTGTGGCCCGTGGCGCTGGTGATCGCCCTGATGATCCTGCTGGTCGACGGGCGACCCGTGTTCCACGTCTCCGAACGCATGAAGACGCCTGACATCAGCTTTCACCTGTGGAAATTCCGCACCATGCGCCCCGTTGCCGGCGATGTGGGCGTGTCAGGTGGCGACAAGTCGGACAGGATCACGCGCATGGGCCATATCCTGCGCCGGACCCGGCTGGACGAGATCCCGCAACTGGTCAATATCATGCGGGGCGACATCAGCCTTGTCGGCCCCAGACCCCCGTTGCGCCGCTATGTCGAACTGTTCCCCTCTCTCTATGCCGAGGTCCTGAAACAGCGCCCCGGCCTGACCGGCCTTGCCACGCTCGTCTATCACCGGACCGAAGAACGGTTGCTGAAAAACTGTGCCACCCCGCAAGAAACCGAAGAGGTCTATACCCGCCGCTGTGTTCCCAGAAAGGCGCGGCTGGATCTGATCTACGCCGAAAAAAGAGGCATCTGTCTGGATTTCCGGCTTATATTGGCGACCGCCTTCAGATTCTTTTTACCTTGAAGGCACCATATGATGTCACATTAATATGGAATATGTGGGGTAGATGTGATGTGAGGGCCTGACGAAGACTGCCGGCCAATCGTTTTTCGGGTTTGGCAGTCCAGTGGTTTTTATGAGTTCTGGATCAGGAAGATCCGCCTTGTGAACCGGCATGTCGGGGCCGGTTGCCGCACAAGACGGCCGCACCTTCGTTGATCCGCGTTTTGATTGGATCGGCAAGTGCGTCAAGAAATCCTGAAATTCTGCATATCGCTGACCAGGCAGCAGAAGCGGTTCATTCTGCTTTGCCTGGATGCAGCGGCTGCGGCGCTTGGTCTCTTGCTGGCGATCCTTCTTGTGACGGGCGGGCTGTCGCAGCCCTATGGCGCGGGCGGTCTTGCGCCGCATGTGGTCGCGGCGATGGGTTTGACCTGCGTCATGACCGTCTACCTTGGCCTCGACCGGGTGAAGCTGAACGCCTATCAGCTGTCCAGCCTGCTGAATTCGTCCTCGATCGGGATGGCGCTGGGTGCGGCGGCCATGCTGGTCGACAAGATGGCGGGCGGGCTTCTGCCCTTTGGCGTCTTTCCGGTGCTGTCGATGGTTTTCCTGATCATGACCGTCGGGGCGCGGCTGATCCTGAAGGCCGTGCTGATGCAGATCTACAAGCAACAGAAGATGCGCAAGCGGGTGCTGATCTACGGGGCCGGCCAGACCGGCCAGCAGCTGGCGGCGGCACTTGCCACCGATATCGAAGTGCAGACAGTCGCCTTCGTCGATGACAATCCCGCCTTGCAAAGCCTCAGGATCGGCGGGCTGACGGTCTATCCCCCGGCTGACATGGATCATCTGCTGCGCAGCAAGGCGATCGACACCATCGTTCTGGCCATGCCCTCGGTCAGCCAGTCCATACAGGGCCGAATCGCCAGCCGCCTGAAAAACAGCGGCTGCGATGTGCACATCCTTCCATCCTTCGCCGACCTTGTGCGCCCGGGCGCACTGGCCCGCCAGATTCCGCCGGTCAGATTGTCCGACCTGCTGGGCCGCAACCGGATGGAAGATGAACTGCCCGGCGTGCGCGACACCTATACCGGGCGCAATATCCTGATCACCGGGGCCGGCGGGTCCATCGGATCGGAACTTTGCCGCCAGCTGCTGCAGGCCGGACCGGCGCGGTTGATCCTGCTGGATCACTGCGAACTCTCGCTCTACCGGATCACGCAGGAACTGGCCGAGATTTCAGGACCCGTGGACATCGTGCCCGTCCTCGGCTCGGTCTGCGAGGCTTCCCTGGTGCGCCATACCCTTGCCGCACATGATGTCGAGGTGATCCTGCACGCGGCCGCCTACAAGCATGTGCCGCTGGTACAAGCCAACGGAATCGAAGGCCTGCGCAATAACGTCCTTGGCACGAAGGTGCTGGCCGATGCGGCGCGTGCCGCACATGTGGAACGCTTCACGCTGATTTCGACCGACAAGGCGGTCAGACCCGTGGGCTTGATGGGCTGTTCCAAGCGGCTTGCCGAACTGATCCTGCAGGATCTTGCGACACGTTCGACGACGACACAGTTCTCGATCGTCCGTTTTGGAAATGTCATGGGATCATCGGGGTCCGTCATCCCGCTGTTTCAGGAACAGATCGCGCGGGGCGGTCCGGTGACCCTGACCCATGACGATGTGACGCGCTATTTCATGACCCTGTCCGAGGCTGTGCGGCTGGTGCTGGTCGCCGGGGCATTCTCGCGCGGGGGGGATGTCTTTGTTCTGGACATGGGCGCACCGGTTCCGATCCGAAAGGTCGCCCGACAGATGATCGAAGCCTCGGGCCATACGGTACGGGATGCCGACAACCCGAACGGCGATATCGAAATCGTGGTGACCGGTCTGCGCCCTGGCGAGAAACTTCATGAAGAACTGCTGATCGGCTCGGACATGCTCACGACACCGCACCCCAAGATCATGCGCGCGCAGGAATCCCACCTGTCCGAGATCGAAATGGCGTCCTTGATGCAGTCGCTGCGCCTGGGGATCGAAACGCGCGACATGGACAGCATGAACGCCCTGCTCAGGCGCTGGGTCGAACGCGCCGAAAGCGGCAGCGAGACGCAGGATGTCGCAACAAAGATCGATCCCTCGCGAATCGCCTGAGCCGCCGGAACGGCCCCGCGCCAACACCGGCAGGCAGGGCAGCCGCTGGGTCATCCGGTAAAATCCTGTCCAAATGCCCCGCTTTGGCCACAGTCCCGCAAGCCCGCCTTAACCGCCACCCTTCCATCTTGACCGTGGTGAGTAAACGGCCGGGGGGCCGGGGGAGTGTGGGATGGGTCTTTATCGGATCACGTTCGACGATGTGCTGGGCAGCGGCACATCGCGATTTGTCACAGGGATCACGGATCTGGAAATTCTGGCGGGTTCCGCTGGCCGTGTTCTGGTCTCGACCACACGGGCGGGCGGCGGGCTTGCCGCTTTCGACGCAACATCGGGCGGGCTGATCAGGACCCAGGGGACAGCGGCCGACATGGCGCAACTGATCGCGCCAGACCTCGCGCTGCTGCAGGCGGGCGGTCAGACCGTTCTGGCCACGCTGGGCCTGCGCGATACGGGTCTGCCGGCCATTCCGATCCTGCCTTCTGGCGACCTGGGCACCATGACCACCATCGGTGCCGCGGGCCAGAACCTGGGGCAGATCACCGGCCTCGCCCAGGCCCGCTTCGGCGAGGTTCCCTATGTCTTCGCAAGCCTCGCCAGCGCCGGGCTGATGCGGCTGGACCAGCAAGGCATGCTCCAGTTCGCGGCCCAGCCAGTTGCCCTAACAGGGGTGGGTGCCGCTCACAGGGTCAGCGACATCCTTGCGATCACCATGCAGGGCCAGGACTATCTTGTGACCAGCCATGCAACGGCGGATGCCGTGGCGGTCCACCGGGTCGAACAGGGCGGCGCCCTGCGGACTGTCTCGGAATTCGGCGCCGCGCAGGGCCTTGGCATCGATGCACCGTCAGCCATGGCATCGGTGCAGATTGGCGGCGAGCAATTTGTCGTGCTTGCCTCGACCCTCAGCTCCTCGCTCAGCGTCTTCTCTGTTGGCGCAGGCGGCGCGCTGACCCCGGTCGATCACGTTCTGGACGACCTGACGACCCGCTTCCATCGCGTCACAACGCTTGAGGCGGTCACCGTCGGAGACCGCAGTTTCATCCTTGCGGGCGGTGCGGATGACGGTCTGTCCGCCTTTCTGCTGCTGCCCGGCGGGCGGCTGCTTCACCTCGACAGCATGGCCGACACGGTCGGCGCAACTCTTGCCAATGTCTCCAGCATCGCCGGGTTCGACAGGGGGCAGGGTCTGCGGATCTTTGCGACAAGTGAAACCGAACCCGGCATCACGCGGCTTGCCGTCGATACGCCGAACCGTGGCCTGACCCAGATCGGCACGGCCTCTGCCGAGGCCATGACGGGCGGCACACTGGATGACATCCTTGCAGGCAGTGCAGGGGCGGATACGATCGACGGTGGCGCGGGACATGACGTCGTGATGGATGGCGCGGGCAGCGACCGCATGACGGGCGGCCCTGGTGCGGACATGTTCATCCTGACCGCGGATGGCACGCCTGATGTGATCACCGACTTTCAGCCCGGCCAGGACCGTCTGGACCTCAGTGCCTGGGTCGGGTTGTCCTCGGCTGATCAGTTGCGGATCGACACCCGCAGCTGGGGCGCGGAACTGGGGTTTTGCACCGAAACCCTCGAACTGCGCAGCGCCTCGGGCACGGGACTGTCCCGGACCGAGGTTCTGTGGACCTCGGTTCTGAACCTGACCCGCGCGCCCGTCGGATCGCTGGCCGACAGTGGCGGGGACACACAGCCCGCACCGCCACCACTGCCACCTCTCGGGATGTCCCGGTTGGGCGGCGCTGGAAATGACAGGCTGACAGGCGGCAATGGCGCTGACACGCTGAATGGCGCGGCGGGCAACGACACGCTGACAGGGCTTGCCGGGGATGACCGGCTGACCGGCGGGGCGGGCGACGATACGCTGATCGGCTGGACCGGCGCCGATACGATGGATGGCGGCGAAGGTGCCGACCTCTACATGGTCGATGCCTTCGACAGGGTGCAGGATAGCGGCACAACCGGCAGCGACCGTGCCCAGATCTACCAGGGCGCAGGCGTAGACCTGAACCTTGCCGGATGGCGCGGGGTCGAACGTGTCCATGGCTACAGCGGCAATGACACGCTGGATGCAAGCACCCTGACCGATGCCGTCTTTCTTTTCGGTGAACGCGGCAATGACATGCTGCGCGGTGGCACGGGCAATGACACCCTGATCGGCGGGCCGGGCAATGACACCCTGTCGGGTGGCGCGGGCAACGACTGGCTGTCGGGCGGGGCAGGCGCGGATCACTTCGTCTTTCGTCCGGGCTTCGGGCGCGACGTGGTCGCGGCCTTCGAACAGGGACAGGACAGGATCGTCTTCGCGGATCAGTCCGGCGTCACAGGATTCTCTGGCCTTCAGATCACCCAGTTCAACGCGGACACCGTGATCCGCACCGCAGCCGCTGGCCCGGACCTCGTGATCCTTGCCGATTTCGATGCGTTACGTCTGACAGCGGATGATTTCCTGTTCTGATGCCGCAAGACCGCATTGCCCACGCAAGCACAGCGGATACCCGTTTGCGCCAATACTATTTCATCCTCCATGAGGGCCGGACAGAATGAACGCTGGACGTGCCGACCGCTTGTCTGTTTGACTTGAACCATGTCAGGGAGGGGCGGCACGATGGGCTTTGATTATGTGATCGTTGGCGGGGGATCTGCCGGATCAACCCTTGCATCGCGTCTGACAGAGGACCCGAACGTCACCGTCTGCCTGCTGGAATCCGGGGGATCGGGCAAAAGCCTGCTGGTGCGCGCACCTGCTGCTGTTGTTGCCGTGCTGCCGGGGCGGCCCAAACTGGGCAACTGGGCCTATGAAACCGTGCCGCAACCCGGCCTGAAGGGGCGCAAGGGGTATCAGCCGCGCGGCAAGGGCCTGGGTGGATCCTCGGCGATCAATGCCATGCTTTACGTGCGCGGGCATCGCAAGGATTATGATGGCTGGGCCGATCAGGGCTGCAAGGGCTGGTCATGGCAAGAGGTCCTGCCCTATTTCCGCCGGGCCGAGAACAACGAACGCGGGACAAATCCGGATCACGGCGGCAGCGGACCGCTGCAGGTTTCGGATCAGAAAAGCCCCCGTCCGATCACCCATGCCTTTGTCGAGGCTGCAAACCAGATGCAGCAACGGCTGCGCGACGACTTCAACACCGGCGAAACAGAGGGCGTGGGCCTCTACCAGGTCACCCAGTATCATGATGCGGCCCGCAACGGCGAACGCTGTTCGGCGGCGGCGGCCTATCTTCACCCGGTCATGCACAGGCCGAACCTGACCGTTCTGACCGGCACCCATGCAACGCGGATCCTGTTCCAGGGCAAGCGCGCCACCGGCGTCAGCTATCGGCAGGGCCGCGAGGACAAGAAGGTGGAAGCCCGACGCGAGGTGATCCTTTGCGGCGGTGCGTTCAACTCGCCGCAGCTATTGCAGCTGTCCGGCGTTGGCCGCGCCGAGGACATCAAGAAGCACGGCATCGCCATGGTGCACGAACTGCCGGGCGTCGGACAGAACCTGCAGGATCACCTTGATTTCATCCTCGCCTACAAATCGAAGGATACGGATAATTTCGGGATCGGTCTGACAGGCACCGTCAACCTGCTCAGGCACATGCTGCAATGGCGCAAGGACGGGACCGGCATGATTGCAACCCCCTTCGCGGAAGGGGCAGGTTTTCTCAAGACCGACGCGGCGCTGGATCGCCCGGACATCCAGTTGCATTTCGTCATCTCGATCGTGGACGATCACGCCCGCAAACTGCATCTGGGCTATGGGTTTTCCTGCCATGTCTGCGTGCTGCACCCGCATTCGCGCGGCGCGGTGTTCCTGCAATCCGCCGACCCGATGGCGGCACCCGGCATCGACCCCCAATACCTGTCCGATCCGCGCGACCTTGAAACGATGATCAAGGGCGCAAAGATGACCCGCGCCATCATGCAGGCCCCCGCCATGGACAGGTATCGGCACAAGGAACTCTTTCTGCCGGACGGCCTGACGGACGCGGAATGGGAGGATCACATCCGCAGCCGGGCCGACACGATCTATCACCCGGTCGGCACCTGCAAAATGGGCACGGACCCCCTTGCCGTGGTCGATCCCGAATTGCGGGTACACGGGCTGGACGGGCTGCGCGTGGTCGATGCCTCGGTCATGCCGACACTGGTTGGCGGCAATACCAACGCGCCCACGATCATGATCGCCGAAAAGGCCGCCGACATGATACGCGGGGCGCGCGCCACCGCCCGTGCGGCCGCGCGCTGACCTCGTCAGTCGAAGCGCACCGGCAGGCGGAAACTGTAGGAGGGATCGGTCAAGGCCGCAGGCGCCGCCGGGACCGGTCCGGCCTTTTGCACCGTGCGCAGGGCAATCTGATCCAGCGATGGCTGGCCCGAGGACTTGGCGATACTGACATTCTGGATCACCCCGTCGCGCCGAACCGTCATCAGGACGGTGACGGTTCCGCGGCCCGATCCCTGTGGCCTGGCCCGATCAATACGGTTGCGTATCTTTCCGCCCCATTCCGCCAGCAATGACTGACGCGCCCCGGCCGTCAGCGTGGCCATATCCGATGGCCCGCTTGTTCCACGCGCAGAGGCCGCACCACTGCCCGCTGCGGTTCTGGCAGGCTGGCTGGCCTGCGCAGGCTGCGGAGAGGGTGCAGCCGCCGTGGCGGATGCCTTCGCCTTTTCACGCGGCGCAGGCTCCGGTCGTGCCTTTGGCCGAACGGTCGCAACCGGCGCGTCTTGCGCAACAGGCGGCTGGTCCGGCTGCGCAGAGGATATGTCGGACAGCGGACGATCCGGCGCGGGCGGCAACGCCAGGGCCGGCCGAAGCGGCGCAGCAGGGCGCATCTGCGGCACAGGCATCGGCACGGGCATGGGCGGTGCATCCGCAATGGGCGGCGCAACCGGCGGCAAGGCCGCCGGCACAAGCTGATCCACCACGGGCGGGCGATCCCAGACGGCAACCATATCCGACAGGCTGGCCGAGGCGGATACCACGGTCACAAGCGCATCACCCCCGGAACCGGCGCTCTGGCTGCCTTCGGGAAGGCCCTGGAACGCCGCCACGTGAAGCGCCAGCGCCAGCCCCGCAAAGCCCGTGAATTCGAACAACCCCTTCATCTGTGGTTCACCGTCAGGTCAACGTCACCGACGCCAGCCGCCGCCAGCCGCGCCAGAATGCCCGCAAAAACCGCGCCATCCAGCCCTTCATCCGCCCTCAGAACAACGGTATCCGGGCGATCATCCCCGGCCGACATCAAGGCCGCGAATGCGGCATCCCCGCGCAGATCGCCATGGGCCATTTCTCCATCCGCAGAGACATGCAGCACCACCGGGCCGGACGGATCGGCGCTATCCTGTGCGCTCGCGCCCGGAAGGGTCACATCGAACGGATCCGGCGGCGCGATGGTCGCGCTCATGAGGAAGAAGATCAGCAGCAGGAAGACGACATTGATCATCGGCACCAGCGCCTCGGCAGGGGCCCGGCGTCGGCGCGCGCCTGGTATCCGGAAACGGCCCTGCATCACGGCAGCACCGCCAGCGCGGTAAAACCCGCCTCGCGCAGCGCCGTGATGACCGCAACAAGATGCTGCAATTCGGCCCCGTCGCGTGCGCGCAGAATGATCGTATCCGTGGACTGCGTGGTCAATCTGGCCAGGTCGGCCAAAAGGTCGTCCATGCTGCGATCGACACCGTTCAGCCGCTGGCCTTCGGGCAGCACGTCGATCAGGCGGGGCGGCCCGGAATAGGCTTGGCCCGCGCCGCCAAGCATCAGGGGCACCTGCGCCTCCTGGCCAAAGCGCGACGCCAGCATGAAGAACACCAGCAGCAGAAAGACCACGTCGATCATCGGGGTCAGGCTGGGCTGGCGCCGTGGCCGGGGGCTGTCGATGGTAAAGATCATGACCCCACCTGCCGCGATGGATCGCGGATCAGCAATCGGGTCACCGCATCCTCCAGATCGGCTTGCAGCCCGTCCGCAAGGCTTTCGAACCAGACAAGCGCGACACCCGCCGGAATGGCGACCGCCATGCCCGCCGCCGTGGTCAGCAGCGCCTCCCATATGCCACCGGCAAGGATCGTCGGATCGGCCTGCGCGCCCGAGGTCTGAAGCGCCTGAAACGCCGTGATCATCCCAAGAACCGTTCCCAGCAGGCCCAGCAAGGGCGCGATGGTCGAGATCAGTTCGAACGCGCGCAAACCGCTGCGGGCCTCGGCCAGTTCACGCCGCGCCACACGCAGGATGTCATCGCGGGCAGCGTCACGATCAAGTCCTTTGTCACGCAGGGCACGCATGGCATGCCCCAGCACGCGGGACCGCACGCCGCGCGGCCTGTCCAGCATTGCAACCGCCGCACCGGCATCGCCCGATAGCCACCGGGCAACGGCATCATCAGCCTGCGCGCGCTGCCACATGCCGCCAAGCGCCAACCGCCAGACCTTCCACAGGATCAGGGCCAGCGTCAGCACGGACAGGACCGCGATGATCCACATCACGACACCGCCGCGCCCGATAAGACTGGTCATGAGACCCAGGTCCATCATCTTGCCACCGCTTTCCCATGTCCGCACATGCGGATCCACCGTTCAGCCAAGATCATAGGGTTTTCCCCCTGTTTCGGCGATCCATTGATCCGCACCCGCGCGCACAGCAGCATAAACCGCTGCGGCAATCGCCTTGCCCTGCGGCGTATGAAGCCCGCAAAACGGCATTTCACCGGCAGGCGCCGCGACAACAATGCAATCCGTGCCAGTACCGGTGGCAGGACCATCCAGCGACATCGCGCCGGACTCGAGCACCGCTGCCGTCCTTGCCGCGCTTGCAATGCTTTGCGCCTCGATCAGGCCGACATCATCAAGGGGCAGGTCGATCATGACGGCGATATTGATCGTGCCGTAACCGGATCGCGGCGCATCGCTGGGGGACATGTCGTCTCCGGCGCGTTCGGAATTCGACAGCCCCACGGTTGCCACGGCCTGTGCGCGCACCGTCCCGACCACGCGTTCTGCACGGCTGAACGTCGCGATCTTGCGCGATGTCAGCATGGCCACGGCATCGGCCATGCCGCGCGCCGCGCATTCCTGCTTCAGCCAGGCCAGCACATCGAAATCTTCCGTCAGGTCGGCATTGCGCACCTCGCGCCACAGGATGTGACGCGCCGTCGTCAGCCCGCCGCGATGCGGCGCCCAACTGATCAGGCGCATGGTGTCGCCAAGGTCCAGGGTCAGCCAGGGGTGATCAAGACAAAGCTGCATCACAACACATCCATCGGCTGAAACACCGGCCCCATCGGGCTGTCCTGACGCCAGATCGAAACGCTAAAGACCTGCGCCACAAGTTCAGGCGTCAGAACCTCGTCGGGTTGACCATCGGCAACGACGCGCCCTTGATGCATCAGAACCAGCCGCGTGCAATGCCGCGCGGCCAGCCCCAGGTCATGCAGGGACACGACCACCGCCCGCCCCTCGCGCGCCAGTTCCGCAAAGACCTGCATGGTCGCGATCTGCTGCGCCGGATCAAGGCCAGCAATCGGTTCATCCGCCAGAAGAAGCGGTGTCTGTTGCGCCAATGCGCGCGCGATCAGCACGCGCCCCTGTTCACCACCCGACAGATGCGTGGCGATGCGCTGCCGGAACCCGTCCAGACCAAGGCGATGCAAGGCCTGCTCGATCGCATCCCGGTCCGTGGCACTGATCGTGCCACCGCGTGGCAGATGCGGCACACGCCCAAGACTGACCAGCGTTTCGACATCGACCGGCCAGGCGATCTGGCGGGATTGCGGCAGAAAGGCTGCGGCGCGCGCACGTTCGGGCGCGCTCATCCTGGCAAGACTGGACGTGCCCTTGAAACGCTCCAGCCCCAGCGCCGCCCGCATCAGGGTTGTCTTGCCCGCCCCGTTCGGCCCGATCAGGCCCACGCATTCGCCCGCACCGACCGACAGGTCGACGTGATCGACGACGGGGCATTCGCCACGCAGCACAGTCAGCTTTTCGATGGCAAGCAGGGTCATCGGATCTCGCCCCGCGTCTTGTAGATCAGGTGCAGGAAGAACGGTGCACCGATGATCGCCATCAGGACCCCCAGCTTCAGATCGCGATCCGGCAGGATCAGGCGCACCGCAAGATCGGCAGCCAGTACCATGACCGCCCCCCCCAGCGCCGAGGCCCACAGCAGCGCCGAAGGCCGCGCCCCCACGAAGGGCCGCAACACATGCGGCACGACCAGACCGACAAACCCGATCGCGCCCGCCACGGCGGTCGCCGCCCCCACGCTGGACGCGATGCCGAGGACCAAAAACATACGGGTCCGTATGCCCGAGACACCCATCGTGGCCGCCGCATCCTCGCCCAGGGTCAGGACATCCAGCGCGCGCCCAAGTGACAGCATCAGGACCCAGCCGATCAACATGAACGGAAGCGCGACCAGCACATGATCGAATGACCTGTCCGACAACGACCCCATCATCCAGAACACAACCTCGCTTGCCGCGAAAGGGTTGGGCGAAAGGTTCAGAACCAGTGTCGTCATCGCCCCCGCCAAGGCGCTGACCGCGATACCGGCAAGGATCAGCGTCAGGGATGATCCACGCGGGCCGGCCAGCAACAGGATCAGCAGCACAGCCGCCAAGGCACCAGCCAGCGCCGCCAGCGGCAGCGCCAGCCACCAGGCGGCAACCAGACCGGTCTGCAAGGCGATCACGGCCCCCAGCGCAGCAGAGCCGGATACCCCGATCAATCCCGGCTCGGCCAGCGGGTTGCGCAGATATCCCTGCATCGCAGCCCCGGCCAGCCCAAGCGAAGCACCGACAAGAACGGCAAGAATCGCGCGGGGCAGGCGGATCTCGCGCATCACGAGGGTCGCGGCCTCGCCCTGACCCAGAAAGACCGCGCGCAAGGTGTCGGCCATGCTCAACCCGGCCGGACCGATCAGGATCGACATCCCGAACAGGGCAAGACACAGAAAGATCAGGACAAGGGTCAGGGGGGTCCGCAGGCGCATTACATACGCCTCCGTATGTAAACAAGCCGCGCAACCGCACGCAGCACCAGCGGCGTGCCGCAGACCCATTCCGCATCGGTCAGCGCCGCACCGTCCTGTCGCGCGCGCAAACTGCGCAAGGCGGGATGGTGCAACACCTCTTCGGCGCGCGACGCACCCGGATAGACCTGCCCCGACACCACGAGATCCGGCATCAGCAGCACCAGCCGTTCCAGCGGCACGGATCCCGCAAAGGTCATTCCGGCATCCACCGTGACATTGCTCAACCCCGCAGCGATCAGGATTTCATGCGCCAGCGACTTGTCGCCCGAGGTATAATTGTTGGCATAATGCAGCAAAGCCGAGGGCACCGCCCCGCTGTCCGCCTGCAGTAGGGCCAGGTCGCTGTCGAACTGCGCAACCATGGCCTGCGCATGGATGTCCCGCCCAAGGACCTCGCCCATCTTGAGGATATTGGACCGGATCGCGTCGAAATCCCGTTCCAGCGGGAATTGCACGACCTCGACCCCCAGACGCCGCAACAGGCCCACGGTATAGGGATCGCTATAGACACCGGCCAGAACAAGATCGGGGCGCATGGCAAAGATCTGCTCGGCCTGACCGTGGTTCACCGGATATTTTTCGGCCTCCGCAACCATGGGCGAAGCCAGCGGATCCAGCGCGATATGCGAGACCGAGATCAGCTGCCCCTCATCCGCCAGCATCATCGCCAGCTGATCGGTGCAAAGGTTCATCGACACGACACGGGCAGGCGCATCGGCCTGCGCCGCGCCTGCCATCAAAAGAAGCGTGCAAGCCACCTGCACCGCCAGATTGGGGCGGCGCAGGGGCCTTGCGTATGAACGACGTCCTACCACTTGCCCTGGATGCCGACATAGATTGTTCTGCCGCGCGAGGCGTAGCCCCAGCTTTCAGAATAATCCTCGTCGAACAGGTTCACGACCCGCCCGGTCAGCGCCAGGTTCTCGGTCAGATCATAGGATGCCGACAGGTTGACAGTCGTGAAATCCGGCAGTCTCTCGGTGGTGAAACCGCCGAAGAACTGCGTGTCGAAACTGCCTGAAACATGGCGCAGATCCGCTGTGACGCTTCCCTTGCCCCCAAAGGTTTTCAGGGTCGCACCCAGCCCAAGCTCATGTTCCGGGCGACGGGTCGCAGGCGCGCCCGAAGGGGTTTTTGCATCAAGATAGGTATAGGCAAGACGTAGGCTCAGATCTTCCGTCGCCTGCAACGAGGCGCTGACCTCCACGCCTTCGCGCGGGCTTTTGCCCGCAAGGTTCACATAGCATGTCGTTGCAGCACCTGCGCTTGGCGTACATGTGCCCCCCGGCCCCGCAACACCGGCCGTGTCCGAAATCGCATCCGTCAGCTCTTCGTTGAAATAGGTCACGTCGATCAATCCGCGACCCTCGAGGAATGCCGCTTCGATGCCGATGTCGAAACCGCGATTCTGCTCGGGCTTGAGCGCGGTGTTCGAGATGTAGCCGAAGGACCCCCCGAAGTTTTCAAAGAAGTTCGGGTTCACGACACCCGTTCCCGCCGAAGCATGCAGCCGCAGGCCGGTATCGGGTATCCGCCAGGACAGACCGACGTTCCACGTGGTGAAATCCTTGAACGTATCGTTCATGTCGTGGCGAACACCCGCTTGAATATCCAGACCGCCATCAAGGAAAGCGCGGTATTCAAGGGCGATCGATGTGCTTTCACGCCGGGTCGTGGGCACGAAAGTCGTCGATGTCTCTTCTCGCACATCTTCGACCAGAAGGTTCAGCAGTTGCCGCGCATCGGCCACGGGCTGACCGTCCAGCGAAAGGCTTGCCCGGTACTTGAGGCTGCGGGTCTCGCCATCAAGGTCATAGGTCCCTTGCACCGCATCCTCGCTCGATTGGTCAAACCGGCTCAGCGAATAGGACAGGTTGTGCGAAAGACGTCCATCAAGCATCTCGTACTCGGCATAGACGCGGGCGGTGATCTCCTCGCGTTCGCTCAGCGCGTCGCGCTCGTCCACCACGTATTCATCCGCCGTCATCGCGGTAAAGCTGTTGACGTCGTAGTCATAATCTTCGTCCGAACGGCGAATGTTGAAGCCGAAGGTCAGATCGTCGGTCGCCTTCCAGTCGCCGGTCAAGCCAAGCGTGGTGCGGCGCGTACCATCCTTTTCCCCGCCATCGCCCGAGGCATCAAAGCCCTCGTCGTCAAACCGGCTGAAGGTCAGGCCAAGACCCATGCGCTCGGTCCGCTGCGAGACATACCCCGAAGCCGAGTAACCGTTTCCAGCCTCGACCGCGCCGCCATATTCGACACCCTGCTGCGGGCTGCGCGTGATGATGTTGATCACCCCGCTTGAGGCGTTGGAGCCATAGAATACGGATTGGGGTCCGCGCAGAACCTCGATCCGGTCGATATTCGCGGTCTCGAGACCCGAGAGGATGTATTCTTCGCCGCCGCCGCCAAGCTCGACACCATCCACAAGGATGACCACGTTGTTGCTTTCACCGCCACGCAGACGAACCTGGGTATAGTTCGCGCCGACGCTGGACACCGACACGCCCGGAACGGCACGCAGGGCATCCTGAACGCTGCGCAAGCCACGCTCCTCGATATCATCGGATGTGATCACACTGACCGTGCGGCCAAAGGCATCCGCCACGAAAGGCGTCAGGCCGCCCGAAAAAACGATCTCATCCAGTTCGATGATCGGCGCATCCTGCGCGACAACGGGGGCAGTGCCTGCCAGCAGGATTGCCATCAGGGAAAGGGGGTATCTCATCTTGTTCTCCGTAAACGCCCCGAAAGGCGTGACCAAATCCAGTATGTGTCATTGGAAGGAGAGACTCCTCCGCAGACGGTGCGCATGCCACCACTACGGAAAAACCGTTATCCACGACGCACCCCGCGTCCGGATAGGGTGATCATTCTGGCAGGTCTCCTGACTCGCGGGTCAAAGCTTGGCCGAGTCTTCCCAGGGTTCGCTCCCCAGTGACGTGTTTCGGCGTCGCTCACCGCTTACAGTTGCGGGGGCAGTCCCGGATTTGTCACCTTGCGGTCACGCACCGGATTCCCATTTTAACCGGACGGATACCCGCCCGGACCAGAACAAGTTTTGGGTAACCATTATCGAAAGGAGTCGCAACAGATTTCTGGAAACGCGAAACCCGGGCCAGATAGGTCTTCCAAGGGGAAGGTCAAGGACAGTTGTCGCGAAAAGGTCTAACCCCCGGCCTTGATCGCCTTGCCAAGCGCGGCAATGCCGGCGCGGATCCGGTCCTCGGACTGGGCGGAATAGTTGATGCGCGCATGATTGGGCTGTTCATGCACTGGAAAGAAGGTGGCACCCGGCACATAGGCCACCCGCGCCTGCGGCAGCGCCACATCACGCATGAAGGCGGTGGCATCGAATCCTTCGGGAAAAGTCGCCCAGGTAAACAGACCGCCCTCCGGGTCCGTCACGGTCACATCCTGCGGGAAGTGCTGACGGATCGCGTCCAGCATCACCTCTTTCTTCTGCCGGTAGCTGCGCCGGAGCATCGCGATATGGGCGTTCAGATCGTAGCGATCCAGAAAAAGGCTGGCCGCCGCCATGTTCAAGGTCGAGGTCTGGGTATCCGCCGCCACCTTTAGCAGCGCCATCTTGTCCAGTAATTCCGGCGCGGCGACGGCCCATCCGATCCGCAGACCCGGCACAAGGACCTTGGAAAAGCTGCCCAGATGGATCACCCGGCCCTGCGTATCCAGCGATTTAAGCGTGGGCAGGGTTTCGCGCGCGAAACGTATGTGGCGATAGGGGGTGTCTTCCAGCACGATCACATCATGCCGGTTGGCCAGTTCGATCAGACGCTTGCGGCGCTCCAGCGACAGGGTCACGCCGGTCGGGTTCTGAAAATCCGGCACCGTATAGATCATGCGCGCACGTGGATTGGCCGTCAAAGCCGCGTCAAGCGCATCCATCTTCATGCCGTCCGCATCCATCGGTATCGCGACATAGCGCGGCTGGCTGGGGTTGAAGGCGATCAGCGCGCCCAGGAAAGTCGGGTCTTCGGTCACGATGACATCACCCGGATCGACCAGCATCTTTGCTGCAAAATCAAGGCCTTGCTGCGATCCTTGCAGGATCAGAACATCCTCGGGGCGGCAGTCGGTCCCATCCGCGCGCATCAGGTCCGCGATCTGTTCGCGCAGGCGCGGCAAGCCGTCCGAGGGGGCATATTGCATCGCGGCCCCGCCGGGCGCGCTGATCACATCGCGAAACACCTGCTCGAGTTGGGCGGCGGGGAACAGGCTGGCATCCGGATACCCACCCCCGAAGGAAATGATCGCGGGGTCAGCCCCCAGCGCCAGAAGTTCCTTGATGGCCGAAGGTTCGACCTTTTCCATCCTCTGCGCGAAATGGGGTGACATCCGCTTCTCCATCGGTTCTGCCCGTTCAAGGGATACATAAATGCCGCCTGATGCAAGCGGATGCGCCTTCACGGTTTTCTGACTGGCACAGGCGGGTCTTGGGCATAGGTTGGTCGACATGAGCAAACATTCCGCCCCCATGACCCGCCGCAGCATGATGACCGCAAGTGCTGCCTTGCTGGCAAGTCCCGCATTGGGGCAGGCCGATCCATGGCAGGCCGTCACGGACCGGGCGCGCGCGTTGGAGCAATGCCATGCCCTGATGATCAGCATCCGCGGATCGCAGGTTCTGGCCGCGCGATTCCGGGGTCCGGGGCTGGATCGGGCCGTTCCTTTAAAATCCGTGTCCAAGACGATCGTTGCCGCGCTGACCGGGGCAGCGCTGGATCGGGGCGAGATTCCAGACGTGACCACGTCGCTTTCGGAGGTAGCGCCGCGCCTTATTCCGGCAGGGGCCGATCCGCGTGTCGGGACGCTGACGGTCGAGAACCTTGTGACCATGCAGGCCGGGCTGGAACGCACATCGGGGCAGAATTACGGGTCCTGGATCAGCAGCCGCGATTGGGTCGCGGACGCGCTGTTGCGCCCTTTCGTGGCGGAACCGGGTGGCCGGATGCTGTATTCCACGGGAAGCTTTCATGTGCTGGGTGCGGTTCTGGCCGAGGTCGGCGGCGCCAGTCTGCTGGCACTGGCCCGAAGCCGTCTTGGCAAACCGTTGGGAATCGAGATTCCAGCATGGACCCGCGATCCGCAAGGTCGCTACCTGGGCGGCAACGAGATGGCTCTGACCCTTTCAGACATGGTCCGGTTCGGCGAGGTCTATCTGTCCGGCGGTGTCTGGGACGGTGCGCGCGTCTTGAGCAGTGACTGGGTCGCGGCCTCGTTGCGGGCGCGGACAAGCTCGCCGTTTTCCGGTCTTGATTACGGCTATGGCTGGTTTCTTGGCCGCGCCGGAGGGCAGGACTATGCGCTGGCGCGCGGCTATGGCGGGCAGGTGATCTGCATCGTGCCGGGGCTGGAACTGTCGATGGCCCTGACATCGGACCCGACCCGCCCGGCGCGCAGCCAGGGCTATTTCGGGGATATCATGCGCCTGATCAAAGAGGCGGTGATCCCGGCTGCGCGGGTGTGAAAAAGGGGGCTTTCGCCCCCTTTTCGATCGTCAGAAATCAAGGTTCTCGACGTTCAGCGCGTTCTGCTGGATGAACTCGCGCCGCGGTTCCACCACGTCGCCCATCAGCTTGGTAAACAGATCATCGGCTTCGGCCATGTCGTCGATCTTGACCTGCAGAAGGGTCCGCGCCTCGGGGTCAAGCGTGGTTTCCCAAAGCTGTTCGGGGTTCATTTCCCCCAGTCCCTTGTAGCGCTGCAAGGACAGACCCTTTTCGCCCTCTTTCAATATGGCATCGAGCAGGTCCAGCGGGCCGTGGATGGCCTGCGAGCGGTCCTTGCGGATCAGCTTGGCGGGCAGCGTGTAGACCTCGCGCAGCGCGGCACTCATCTGGCCCAGCTTGCGCGCCTCGCCAGAGCGCAGAACCTGGCCATCCAGTGTGCGCACCTCTTCGACACCGCGCAGGACGCGGGACAGGCGGATACCGTGATCCTGTGTGATGCGGCCGGTCCAGCCGCGTTCGTATTCCACCGCGATCAGGTCAAGCCGCTTGGCGACGGCATCGGCCACGCCTTGCAGATCGGCATCGGCGCGACCCTGCGCAAAGGCTTCGGCAATCGCGGCCTGTTCCAGGATGTGACGCGGGTAATGCGTTGGAAAGGCTTCCAGAATCCGGCGAACCTGGCGGGCTTCCTCGACGATGCGGACCAGATCCTGACTGGTGATATCCTCGCCGGATCCAAGCCGCAGAACGGCCCCTTCGGTGCCTTGGTCGATCAGGTAATTCTCAAGCGCGGTCTGGTCTTTCAGATAGACCTCGGACTTGCCGCGACCCACCTTGTAGAGCGGCGGTTGCGCGATATAGAGGTATCCGCCTTCGATCAGCTGCGGCATCTGGCGATAGAAGAAGGTCAGCAGCAGGGTGCGAATATGCGCGCCGTCCACGTCGGCGTCGGTCATGATGACGATCTTGTGGTAACGCAGCTTCGAGATGTCGAATTCATCGCGTCCGATCCCGGTGCCCAGCGCCATCACAAGGTTGCCGATCTCCTGGCTGCCCAGCATCCGGTCAAACCGCGCGCGCTCGACGTTCAGGATCTTGCCGCGCAGGGGAAGCACCGCCTGGGTGCGCCGATCCCGGCCGGTCTGGGCGGAACCGCCGGCGCTGTCCCCCTCGACCAGGAAGACTTCGGTCTTGGAGGGATCCTTTTCCGAGCAATCCTTGAGCTTGCCGGCCAGGTAGTTCACATCCATCGCCGTCTTGCGCCGGGTCAGTTCACGCGCCTTGCGCGCCGCCTCGCGGGCCAATGCCGCCTCGACGATCTTGCCCACGATGATCTTGGCCTGCGCCGGGTTTTCTTCGAACCACTCGGCCAGCTTTTCGTTCACAAGGTTCTCGACCGCGGGACGCACCTCGGAGGACACAAGCTTGTCCTTGGTCTGGCTGGAGAATTTCGGGTCCGGCACCTTCACGGACAGCACGCAGGTCAGGCCTTCGCGGGCGTCATCGCCGGTAAAGGCCACTTTCTCGCGCTTGGCGATCCCGCTGGACTGGGCATAGTTGTTGATGGTCCGGGTCAGCGCGCCACGGAAACCCGCCATATGCGTGCCGCCATCGCGCTGCGGGATATTGTTGGTGAAGGGCAGCACGTTTTCATGGTAGCTGTCGTTCCACCACATCGCTACTTCGACGCCGATCCCATCCTTTTCGCCGGTCATGTAGATCGGGTCGGACATGATCGAGGATTTCGAACGGTCGAGATATTTCACGAATTCCCGCACACCGCCTTCATAGAACAACTCGGTCTTGAGGGGCTCCGCCGGGCGCAAGTCTTCCAGGATGATGCGCGCGCCCGAGTTCAGGAAGGCCAGTTCGCGCAGGCGCTTTTCCAGCGTCTCGAAGGAATATTCCAGGTTCGAGAAGGTCGTGGTCGAGGCCAGGAAACGCACCTCGGTGCCCTTTTGCCCGTTGGCGTCACCCACGACGCGCAGATGTTCGACGGTATCGCCACGCTCGAACCGGGCGTAATGCTCTTTGCCCTCGCGCCAGATCCGCAGCTCCAGCCAGTCAGACAGCGCGTTCACCACCGAGACGCCCACGCCGTGCAGACCGCCGGACACCTTGTAGGAATTCTGGTCGAATTTGCCGCCCGCATGCAGCTGGGTCATGATGACTTCAGCCGCCGAAACGCCTTCGCCCTCGTGAATGCCCACCGGGATGCCGCGCCCGTTGTCGCGCACAGAAACGCTGTTATCGGGGTGAATGATCACATGGACATGGTCGGCATGACCGGCCAAAGCCTCGTCAATGCCGTTGTCCACGACCTCGTAAACCATGTGGTGCAGACCCGAGCCATCGTCGGTGTCGCCGATATACATGCCCGGCCGCTTGCGAACGGCCTCCAACCCCTTGAGAACCTTGATAGAATCCGCGCCGTATTCCTCGGGGATCTTTTCGTTGTCGGACATTCCGCCAATCCTTCTTGATTTCGGGATTTTATACGAAACCTTGGGGGGAATGTCACGTCATTGCCCCATATTTTGCGCTAGACGAAGGGGATTATCAGCCCCACGAGGCACAGAAGGATTCCGGCCACGACATTGACGCGCCTGAGGGCCGCGGGCGAGGTCAGAAGACGCCGCGCCCGGTCCACCGAAAGCGCCATCAAAAGGTTGCCCATCAGGGGGATCGCACATGAAATGGCAAGGATCGCGGCGACATCCGCCCAGGTGATCTGCGTCAGGTCGAAGAAACCGGGCAGAACGCCCATGTAGAACAGCACCGCCTTGGGGTTGCCGATGATGACCGCGACGCCCGCCATGAAACCGGCCCAGCGGCCCGGACGTGTCAGGCGGCTGTCGGTGCCGATGGTATGGCCGGCATGGCGGATCAGCATCGCCCCCATGAACAGGAACATCCCCGCCGCGACATAGCGCATCACGGTCATGAAACCTTCGAAGACCGACACGATCCAGGCGACGCCAAGGATTGCCAGCAGCGGCCACAGGATATCGCCCAGCACCACCCCAACCGCCAGAGGCCAGGCCGAGGCAAAGCCGCCAGACAGCGCACGCGCCGTGAGCGCCACCCAGACGGGACCGGGTGTCAGGAACAGGATCAGGATGGCACCTGCATAAAGCAGCAGATCGGCGGGCGAAGCGGTCATGGTGGGGCTTTCGGAAGACACGGCGGATACCGTGCCGTATTATCGCGCCGAAATCACCGATGTTCCAGCCTCTTCCGTCACCTCGTACATCTGCGCGCGCGTGGCGATGGTATCGAAAAGCTCGGGCCCGGTGCCGGTCATCCAGGCTTGTGCGCCCAGCGCGCAGATCTCGTCGTAAAGCGCGGCGCGGCGGTTGGCATCCAGATGGGCCGCGACCTCATCCAGCAGCAGCAGCGGTGGCGCGCCGAAGTCACGCGCAAGGCCGCGCGCATTGGCGAGGATCAGGGATACCAGAAGCGCCTTCTGCTCACCGGTGGAACAATCCGACGCGGGCACACCCTTGGCGGCATAGACCGCGTAAAGATCGCTGCGGTGCGGCCCCACAAGGCTGCGCCCGGCGGCCAGATCGCGAAACCGGCTTTCGCGCAGTGCATCCAGCAGATCGGATTCGGTGTCCGGCATGCTGCCTTCGGTCTGTTGCAGGTCAAGTTCTGCGGCGGGAAAGGCGGTTTCGGCCTTGTCCTGCGCTGCGCGCAACAGGTCCAGCACCGCAAGACGGTTGGCATGGATCGCGGCCCCGGCGCGGGCCATCTGCGCCTCGATCGCGCCATACCAATGCGTATCGCGGACCTGATCCTTCAGCAGGCGGTTGCGCTCGCGCATGGCCTTTTCATAGGTCAGGCTGACATCCGCATGATCGGGCAGGAAGCTCATGGTCATGCGATCCAGAAACCGCCGCCGCCCTTCTGCCCCTTCGATCCAGAGCCGATCCATCGCGGGGACCAGCCAGAGGACACGGGCAATCCGGCCAAGGGCCAGTTGCGTGGCCGCCTTGTCATCGATCGTGACCTGCCGTGCAGCCCCTTCTTCGGACCATACGGCGACCTCATGCACCTGATGCAGGCTGCGCAGGATGCCGGTGATCTTCCAGCCCAGCGATTCCGGACGCCGCGCCATATCCGCCGCACTGGCCCGGCGCAGGCCGCGACCGGGCGAAAACAGCGATACGGCTTCCAGAATGTTGGTCTTGCCCGCCCCGTTCGGCCCGTAAAGCGCGACGGGGCGCCCGTCCAATGCCAGATGACCGCCGCGATGCGAGCGGAAATGCGACAGGGTCAGTTCGGTCAGAAAGAGGCCAGACACGCCCCGGCCTTTCGTTTTTCAGGACAGCGCAGTGCGCCCGTCACACCCGCATCGGCATGACGACATAGACCGCCGACATGTCATTGCCTTCGCGCATCAATGTCGGATCGCCAGCCGAGTTGAACATGAAAACAGCGTTCTCACGATCCACCTGGCTGGCGATTTCCAGCAGGTACTTGGCGTTGAACCCGATTTCCAGACGCTCATCCCCATAGGCGACGGCAAGCTCTTCCTCGGCGGCACCGCTGTCGGGCGCGTTCACGGACAGAACCAGACGGTCCTCGTCCAATGAGAGTTTCACGGCGCGCGACCGTTCGGACGACACCGTGGCCACACGATCGACGGCGGCCGCGAAGTCGCGCGCGTCAACCTCAAGCCGGCGCGTGTTGCCCTGTGGGATCACGCGGGTGTAGTCGGGGAAGGTTCCGTCGATCACCTTGGAGGTCAAGGTGATCGACGGCGTTGCAAAACGCACCTTGGTTTCGGACACCGATACCGCGATCTGCGTATCATCGTCATCCAGCAGCTTGCGCAATTCGCCCACGGTCTTGCGCGGGACGATCACGCCGGGCAGCGCCTCGGCGCCGGCCGGCAGCGGCGCGTCGATCCGGGCCAGACGGTGCCCATCCGTCGCCACGCAGCGCAGCACCTTGCCGCCTTCGCCATCGGCCACATGCATGTAGACGCCGTTCAGGTAATACCGGGTCTCTTCGGTCGAGATGGCGAATTTCGACTTGTCGAACAGCCGCCGCAGCACACCCGCCGGGGCGCTGAAATTGCTGGCGTAATCCGACGAGGCCATGACCGGGAAATCTTCCTTGGGCAGGGTCGCCAGGTTGAAATGCGAACGGCCCGCCTGCACGCTGAGCCGACCCGCGGCGCTGTCATCGGACAGGGTCACCAGCGATCCATCCGGCAGCTTGCGAACGATCTCGTGCAGCATGACGGCCGACACGGTCGTCGATCCGGCGCGTTCGACCTGCGCGGGGGCCTTGTCCAGCACCTCGATGTCAAGGTCTGTGGCGCGGAAGGTCACGGTATTTCCTTCGGCTTCGATCAGCACATTGGCAAGGATCGGAATGGTATTGCGCCGTTCGACAACCGATTGCGCCTGCGACACGGCTTTCAGAAGCGTTCCGCGTTCGATGCTGAGTTTCATTCCGTCGCTCCTATCCGCTACCGGCCTTGCGCCCTGGTCGCCCAGCGATGCCGGGATGGGCAAGGTATCCCAAATACCTGCCCACTCAAGGCTTTTCTTGCGTTTTCGGGTGGAAAATGAGGGTCGTCAAGTGCCGAGAGACCGGCTTGGATACAAAAAGCCCCAAGTCGGTCTGCCAAGGCGATGAAACAGGCTCAGGCCTCGAGTGTGCGGCGCAGCATCTCGATATCTTCGGCGATCTGCCCATCCTGAATGCGCAGTTCCTCGATCCGGCGCACGCCGTGCATGATCGTAGTGTGATCGCGCCCGCCGAACCGGCGCCCGATCTCGGGGAGGGAGCGGCTGGTCAGTTGCTTGCACAGATACATCGCCACCTGGCGCGGACGCGCATAGCTGCGCACACGCTTGGGCCCGATCATGTCGGACAGGCGGATGTTGTAATGCTCGGACACGCGGCGCTGGATTTCCTCGATCGTGATCTTGCGCTCGGAGGCGCGCAGGACATCGGCCAGGCAATCCTGGGTCAGTTCCATCGTGATCTCGCGGCCGACAAGGCTGGCGAAGGCATAAAGCCGCGTCAGCGCGCCTTCGAGAACACGCACATTGGTGCTGATCCGATGCGCCAGGAATTCCAGAACCTGGTTGGAAATCTCGAGCCCCGGATATTGCAGGCGGTAGGCATCGACCTTGGATTGCAGGATGCCGAGACGCAATTCGTAATCGGTGGGGTGCAGGTCAACGACCAGGCCGCATTGCAGGCGCGACTTGATCCGGTCCTCGAGGTCCTTGATCTCGCCGGGGGCGCGATCCGCGGAAATGATGATCTGCTTGTTGCCGTCCACAAGCGCGTTGAACGTGTGGAAGAATTCTTCTTGCGTGCTGTCCTTGCCGGCGATGAACTGCACGTCATCCACCATCAGCACATCGACCGCGCGGAAGATCTGCTTGAAATCCATCATCTTGCGGTCACGCAGCGCCTGCACGAAACGGTACATGAACTGTTCCGCCGACAGGTAGACGACGTTCAGGTCGGGCCGCTTTGTCTGCAGTTCCCATGCGATGGCGTGCATCAGGTGGGTCTTGCCAAGACCGACGCCCCCGTAAAGGAACAGGGGGTTGAACGTGACCGGCCCGCCTTCGGCCACGCGGCGCGCGGCGGCATGGGCCAGCTCGTTCGGCTTGCCCACCACGAAACTGTCGAAGGTGAAGCGCCTGTCCAGGGGTGCGCCGGGCAACTGGTCCGTTGAAAGCGCGGCCACGGGGGCGGCTTCGGTCAGGGGGGCAGGCACCGATTCGACCGCCGGGCGTTGCGCGGAATTGGCCGCAACGCGGAAATTCACGCGGCGCACAACCTGGCCGGATTCAGTCAGCTGATGCAGAATCAGGTCACCGAAATTCTGCGCAACGTAGTTGCCCAGAAAGTTGGTCGGGACATGAAACGTGGCGACGCCCTCAGAGATATCGGAAAACTCCAGCGGCTCAATCCAGTTGGCATAGTTGTTCTTGCCTACAGTGCCGAGAAGTTTCCGCTGCAGCTGTCCCCATTGTTCTTTCGTCATTCTACCCCAAGTCCCACCTGTTCAAGTCCCGCAACATCACAAGACCCCGGGTTCATGACATACAAAGGGCGTGATCATTGCCGCAGTGACAATGATGCAAGACCCGAAATTCATGACCGATCAGCACATCGCGCCTGGCACGGAAACGGCATCCTGTCCCATAGGATGACGAACACGCACTCGCACACACAATGCACATTCAGAAGGACCTGGTTCACCGCATCCGCAGTGTCCGGCAGTCAGATTTGAAGCCATGCCCAATCATGGCTTTTTCCTCTGTTTGCCGAAGCCGATACACCTTGAAAACAAGGCATCTCAGCACCCCTGTCCCCCCAGGGCGAAGTGACTCGCAGGGTGAAATTACCAATTGCCGAGAAGCCTAAGCAACCGAACTATGACCTTGACTCACGCTTTTCGAAAAAGAATCTCTCGGGCCCGTGACGACGCCCATCAAACGCAAAAAAGCGCCGCCCGGCGGAACCGCGGGCGACGCTTTTTGACTCAATCAGTTAGGTGGTTCAGCCCAGTGCTTTGACCCGTGCAGCCAGGCGAGAGATCTTCCGGGCAACGGTGTTTTTGTGCAACACACCCTTGGTGACGCCACGCATCATTTCGGGCTGGGCAGCCTGCAGCGCGGCTGCGGCTGCGGTCTTGTCACCGGATGCGATGGCTTCTTCGACCTTGCGGATGAAGGTACGGATGCGCGAACGACGGGCTTTGTTGACGGCGAAACGGGCTTCGTTCTGACGGGCGCGTTTCTTGGACTGGGGCGTATTTGCCATGATGTTTTCCCACTTTCCGGGTCAGTTGAATATCTATCGCGCAAAAGGCCCGGACCGGGTTTCATCAACCGGCTGATTCTGACCAGAGCGGGTCTCACGCGCATGTAGCGGCGTCCTTACGGGATTTCGCACCGCTTGGAAACCGCAAAAATACAAGGCATCAGAGGTCCAGACTAGCCTGCCGCCCGCCGTCGCCTTCACGGGCAGCCTTGCGGAACATGTCGGCGCGCATCGCGGGCAGGCGAATGGAGCGGTCGCGCAGTTTCAGCGCCTCGTCGATGGTGACGATCTGAAGGCGGGGGACGGCAGAGAAGCCATCAAGTTCGAAATGGCCGGCGGCGGCGGCTTCGGCCTGCATGGGTTTGGTGGGTGGTTCGAGCGTCAGCAGGATGCCGACATCGGCCTTGAGGCGGGTTGTGACCGAATCCAGATCGCGCACCATGCCGACCCCGACGTTCCTACCGCCCTTGACCGATACGATGGCACGGTTCGATTTGCCGAAATACTTGTTGCCGTCAAAACCGCCATCCGCACCCTTCTTGCCCATGTTGCCGGGGGTCGCGTCGATCAGGGACAGGGCCCATTTTTCGAATTCATGCTTGTCGGCCTCGGCCAGGGCCCTAGCGCCGCCCAGATCGGTGGGCACACCGTGGGTGGTGAAGGCGACATCTTCAAAGGCATCGCGCAGGCGTTTTTCGATCAGGCCGATGGCCAGATGGGTAACATCGATCCCGATCCATTGCCGCCCAAGTTTCTGCGCCGCATGGACCGTGGTGCCGCAGCCGCAGAAGGGATCAAGCACCACATCGCCGGGATTGGAGGAGGCGTTGAGGATACGTTCCAGCAAGGCGACAGGTTTCTGGGTGGGGTAGCCGAGGGTTTCGCGGTTTGAACCATGCAAATGTTCGATATCCGACCAATTATCATCAACCGCAGTTCCTTCGAGATCATCAAGATATCTCTTAACTCTTGGAATTGAACCGGGAGAAGACTGAACGATCATGCCCGCTTCATATGCGGCCTGCATTCGTTCTTTAGTCCATCTCCAAACCCGATGAACGCCTAAGAACTCATAGGTTAGGTTCGGACGGTTCTTGTTTGGATTGGTCAAGTCACCCAATTGGTAACGTCGACCATCAGGCTCAGAGAACCGATAGAATTTCTCCAAGTATGCTTGGTCATGCGCTTTGAAAACTTTTCGGAAGAATGCGTTTCCGCTTTTTGTATATCTGAGAATGATATCGCGGGATTTGGCAAAGTTTCTGCTGTTGTGAGACTTAGGCTGCGATCTAACCCAAGATATCTCGTTTCCATAGTTTTGCGGGCCAAACACCGCATCCAGCAGAATCTTGAGGTAGTGGCTCGCTGTAGTATCGCAGTGCAGGTAGAGCGATCCGGTGGGTTTCAGCACGCGGTGCAGTTCCAGCATCCGCACGGCCATCATGGCCAGATAGGCCATCATCGCATTCTCGCCCAGAAAGGCGCGCATGGCGCGCAGCATCTCGGCGGCGGCACCGTTGGGGGAGCGCAGCACCTCGGCAAAGGCGGTCTCGGCCTCTTCGCCCCATTGCCATGTATCGTCAAACGCCTCGATCTGCGCGGTGCTGTCGTTACCCTGCGGCCCCTTGAACAACACGTTGTAAGAGGCGTTCGAATTGAAGGGCGGATCGAGATAGATCAGATCGACCGATGAATCCTTGATGGATTCGCGCAATACCTTGAGGTTGTCACCGTAATAAAGGTGATTGCCCATACCCTGCCACCATGTACCAAACCAAACTGTGTTCAAGGTAGTGGCGCGCAAGAGCCAAGGCAATACCGCAGGTTGCATGAAAAAAGGGGCGGTCCAGCCGCCCCTTTTTCCGATTCTGGCAGGTCTTAGCGATCGCGGAACTGCGGTGTGCGCTTTTCCATGAAGGCGGCCATGCCTTCTTTCTGGTCTTCGCTGGCAAAGAGCGAATGGAACACGCGGCGTTCGAACAGCAGGCCTTCGCGCAGGGTCGTCTCGAACGAGCGGTTCACCGCTTCCTTGACGACCATGACGGTGATCATGCTTTTCTCTGCGATCTTCTGGGCCGCGCCCATCGCCTCTTCCATCAGCTTCTTGGCGGGCACGACGCGCGACACGAGGCCCGAACGCTCGGCCTCTTCGGCATCCATGAAGCGGCCGGTCAGGTTCATGTCCATCGCCTTGGCCTTGCCGATCGCGCGGGTCAGGCGCTGCGTGCCGCCAAGGCCCGCAACGACGCCCAGGTTGATCTCGGGCTGGCCGAACTTGGCGGTGTCGGAGGCAATGATGAAATCGCACATCATCGCCAGTTCGCACCCGCCGCCCAGCGCATAACCGGACACGGCCGCGATGATCGGCTTGCGCACGCGCAGGATCTGTTCGCTTTCAGGCGTGAAGAGGTCATCCGCAAAGACATCCACAAAGGATTTCTCGGCCATCATCTTGATGTCGGCCCCGGCGGCAAAGGCCTTTTCCGAACCGGTGATGACGATGCAGCGCACCTTGTCATTGTTCTGGCACCCGGTCAGCGCATCCGCAAGCTCGCGCAGCAGCTGGTCGTTCAGCGCGTTCAGGGCCTGCGGGCGGTTGAGCGTGATAAGGGCGACGTGGTCTTCTACTTCGACGATGATCGTCTCATAGGCCATGAATTCTGCTTTCGCTTGTTTTCGACAGACCCGATTGAGTATCAGCTTGGTCGCGCGGATCAAGTTATCTTTGGCATTGGGGACAATAGAAGGTCGACCGCCCCGATTGCACGATGCGCGCGATGGTCGCCGTACAGCCAGCCGCGCGGCAGGGTTCGCCTTCGCGGCCATAGGCATCGAAGCTGTGCTGGAAATAGCCCAGTTCGCCATCGGCCTGCCGGAAATCACGCAAGGAGGAGCCGCCCGCCTCGATCGCCTCGGCCAGCACCTGACGGATGATCGGAACCAGTGCGGCAACACGGGTTGCGGCAATCTGCCCTGCCTTGCGACGCGGCGAGATACGCGACCGGAACAGCGCCTCGCAGACATAGATGTTGCCCAGACCCGCCACGATCCGCTGATCCAGAAGCGCGGATTTCACCGGCGTGTTGCGCCCCTTGAAGGCCGCGACCAGGTAGGGCTCGCTGAAATCGTTGCCCAGGGGTTCCGGCCCGATCAGCGCCAGCAGTTTGTGCTGCTCTGCCGTGGCGGTCTCAAGCAGGTCCATCGCGCCGAAACGGCGCGGATCGTTGAAGGTGATGCGCGCGCCATTGTCCATGTCGAGCACGACGTGATCGTGTTTTTCCGCCGCCGGGTGATCATGCACGAAGCGCCCCAGCGGATCGCCCGAGACCAGCATCCGCCCCGACATGCCGAGGTGGATCAAAAGGGTCTCGCCACTATCAAGATCGGCCAGGATGTATTTCGACCGGCGCCGCAGCCGCAGCACCCGGCGACCTGTCAGACGCGCCGCCATGCCGGGGGGGAATGGCCAGCGCAGATCCGGGCGGTTCACACGCGCCTCTGCGATCACCTGCCCTTCCATCACCGGGGCAAGGCCACGGCGGACGGTTTCAACCTCGGGCAATTCGGGCATGGGGCGACCTTATGGGCATGACTGCGACGATGAACGCGACAAGGGGCGCATTGCAGCCCCCTGCCCGCGCCCTATAAGAAGGATGAGAACAAGGAACGGCAAGGCCAGATGGACGAGCAAGACAACAGAACAACGCATTTCGGGTTTCAGGATGTCCCGGAGTCGGAAAAGGCCGGGCGTGTCCGCGGCGTTTTCGGCTCTGTCGCGTCGAAATACGATGTGATGAACGATGTGATGTCCATGGGCATCCACCGTATCTGGAAAGATGCGATGATGGATTGGCTGGCCCCGCGCGCCGGCACTAGGCTGCTGGATGTGGCGGGCGGTACGGGCGACATCAGCTTTCGCTATCTCAAGCGCGCCGGATATGCCCATGCCACGGTGCTGGACCTGACCGAACCGATGCTGATCGAAGGTCGCAAGCGCGCCGAGGCCGAGCAGATGGCCGGGATGCTGGATTGGGTCGTCGGCGATGCGATGGCGCTGCCCTTCGAGGACAACACCTTCGACGTCTACACGATTTCCTTTGGCATCCGGAACGTGACCCGCCCGCAGGAGGCCCTGAACGAGGCGTACCGCGTTCTCAAGCCGGGCGGACGGCTGATGGTGCTGGAATTCAGCCAGATCCCGAATCCGGCCATGCAATGGGCCTATGACCGCTATTCCTTCAACGTGATCCCGACGATGGGCAAGATCATTGCGAACGATCGCGACAGCTATCAGTATCTTGTTGAATCCATTCGGAAGTTTCCTGACCAAGAGACATTTCTTGGCATGGTGCGCACTGCCGGATTCGAGCAGGCCAAATACCGCAACCTGAGCCTGGGGATCGCCGCCCTGCATTCCGGCTGGAAGATCTGAGATGCGCGGACCTCACAACATCTGGCGCCTGATCCGCACCGGTGCCACGCTTGAGCGGACCGGCGCGATGGAGGTTGTGCTGGACGCCTTGAGCGCGCCGCGATTGGTGCGGATCGTGTTGCGCGGCATGGTCTGGCCGTTCCGCTGGCTGGGCATCAAGGGCGATGTCACCATGCCACCCGCAACCCGTGCCCTGACGGCGCTGGGCCCGGCCTACATCAAGTTCGGACAGGTCCTGTCGACACGCCCGGATGTGGTGGGCGACGAACTGGCCGTGCAGTTGCGCGTGCTGCAGGACAAGCTGCCGCCCTTTTCGATCGAACAGGCCAAGGCCAGCGTCGAGGCGGAACTTGAACTGCCCGTGGACGAGGTGTTTTCCGAATTCGGGCCACCCGTTGCCGCCGCCTCGATCGCGCAGGTGCATCGCGCCCGCTTGCGCGACACCGGCGAGGATGTGGCCGTCAAGGTCCTGCGGCCGGGGATCGAACGCGCCTTCCGCAAGGATATCGACGCATTCTATTTCGCAGCCGGGATGATCGAATTCCTGTCGCCTGCCTCGCGGCGTCTGCGCCCCACCGATGTGATCACCCATTTCGAGGGCGTGGTCCTTGGAGAGCTTGACCTGCGGCTTGAAAGCTCTTCAGCCTCGGAATTCGCGGCGAATACTGCGTCGGATGCGGGTTTTGGATTGCCTGAAATCCAGTGGATGTTCTCGGGCCGTCGCGTGATGACGATGACCTGGGTCGAAGGTGTCCCATTGGGCGACAATGCCGCCATAGATGCGGCCGGGCATGACCGGCGCGTGCTGGGCGAACGGGTGCTGCAACTCTTTCTCAACCACGCTTTGCGCGACGGGTTTTTCCATGCGGACATGCACCAGGGGAACCTGAAGATCGCGGCGAATGGCGATATCATCGCCTATGACTTCGGGATCATGGGCCATATCGACGAGTATACCCGCCGCGTCTATGCCGAGATCCTGTTCGGCTTTATCCGCAAGGACTACAAGCGCGTGGCCGAAGTGCATTTCGAAGCGGGCTATGTGCCTGCGAATCGTGATGTGGATGAATTCGCCCGCGCCCTGCGCGCGGTGGGAGAGCCGATCTTCGGGATGGACGCCACCCAGATCTCGATGGGGCGGCTGCTGAGCTATCTGTTTGATGTAACAGAACGTTTCGGCATGGAAACGCGGACAGAACTGATCCTGCTGCAGCGCACAATGGTGGTGGTCGAAGGCGTGGCCCGCAGCCTTTATCCGCAGATCAACATCTGGCAGGTCGCGAAACCGATCGTCGAGGACTACATCAAGCAGAGCATCGGCCCGCGCGCCGTGCTGCGTGATCTGGGAAAGACCGCGCAGGTGATGGCGCGTTTCGGTCCAAGGTTGCCGGGCCTCGTGGAGGCCGCATTGATCCGGCAGGCCACGGCCGGCGATGCCGAACCGCGCCCGAACCGCTGGGCCCCCCTGCTCTGGATTGGTCTGGGGGCGGTGACGGGCGCAGGCGGGACGATCGCCGCTATGGTTTTTCTGGCCTGATCGGCTGGTTCGCAAGACCCTGCAGCGCCGCCAATTCTGCCGCAAGGGCGGGACCATAGGCCAAATCGGGCCTGTCCTGATGCATTTTCCACAGGCAATAGGCCGCCATGCGCCAATGCAGAACGGGTTGCAGGGCATGCAACCGCTGCTCGGTCGCCGGATCGTCATATGCCCTCAGGAAAAGACGTCTTTCGTCCGCTGACAATGGCCAACCGCGCGCGATCTGTTGCATCGCCGGCGACAGGAATATGGCCAGATCAAGAACGGGGTCACCCAGGGCCGGGCATTGCCAGTCGATCAGGACAGGCGGCGCCGCGGGATCATCGGCGGGACAGACAAGATTGTCCGGCACCGGATCACCATGCAGCAGGCACCGCACGCGCGAGGGGGGCACATGCAGGATCGGCGCAGGTTGCGGAAGCCGCGCCGCCTGCGACACGGGCAGATCTGCCAGCATCGCCAGTGCCTGCTGGGCCAGCGCATCAGATCCGTCCGGCGCCGCGGGCAAATCCGTCAAATCCTTTGTGACGGGTTGTTCATGCAGCGCCTTGAGGGTTCTTGCCACCCTTTGGGGACCTTCGCGCCAAACCTGTCCGGCCTGATGAACATAGACAAGAACCGGGTCGGCAGGTGTTCCGGCCTCACACAGCGCCCGGGGCGCCAGACCGGTCGCGCGCAGAGCAGCAAGAACGCGCAGTTCTGCGGACGGGTCATTGCGGAACAGCGGCGTCCCTGCGGCCCTGACATAGCGTTTCACCACACGCGCGCCCCTCGGATCCTCGACCTTCCATATCTGGTTGGTTCGACCGCCAAGCAGGACAGTCCATCCTTGATCCGGCAGGATCTGGCCGGTGCGGATCAGTTCCGTGACAAGTGCGGGCGGCGGCATGTTCCGAGACTGTGAATGATCAGGCATGCGCGCCGAAGTCCGCCAGGGTTTTCATCACTTCGCACAATCGCGACCCCGGGTCCGGGATATGTCGGGTCGATATGCTTGTCGTGACCTAGACTGTCCTTCCGCGAAAGCCCAGAAAAGATCAAGGCAATCTCAATTGCGCAAGGCCTTGACCTGTGCCGCGTCGATACTGGCGCCCCCTTCCATGACAAGGATGGTGCGGCCCGCATCAAGCCGCGCCTCTTCGATGCGATGATAAACCTCTGCGGTGGTGGTGCTGGTCAGGTCGCCAGCACTGTAGTTTTCAACCTCGAAAGCATAGAGCCCGGACGGAAAGAACTGACCTGCGGCGTCGCGGCCCGTCCATTCGAACATCTGCTGATCCGGTGACAGGGGAAGGCTTTCGACAACCGAACCCTGCGCGTCGCGAATGACGATACGGGCCGCATCAGCCGTCCGCGACACCGTCGGGTAGACGCTGACGGGAAAGCCATCGAACCGGGCCGGCATTGGCGCGCGCGCTTCCATCCCGACCCAGGAGGCCAGTTGCGCCATGCCCATCTGACCCATCTGGCCCGACAGCCCGGTCAAGAGATCATTTGTCATGACCTGTTGTTCCACCGACGAAAAGGTCGCGAGCTGCACTGCGAAATCGGAGGATTCGATAGGGTTGAGAGGGTCCTGGTTCTTGAGCTGCGTCGTCAGCATCTTCAGGAAAGTCTCAAAATCCGAGTTGATGACAGGGGCCGGCGCCGATTGCGCAGCCTGCACCGTGGGGCGTGTGCCGATGGTATCGATGGGTGTCATTTTCAGTCCCTATATCCGCATGTCGAGGCCATTTTTCTGGCCTTGCCCGCCATCCAAAAGGATGGTCCCGGGCTGATCTTCCGGTGCAGCCGACGCGGCCTGATTGGGGCCGCCATTCGATTGATTGTCTTGCCCCTGATTCTGCTGGCCAAAGGAAAAACTGATCAGCCCGTATCCAAGATGGCGGAATTCCTGCGCAAGCTGATCTATGTGCCGACGCATCAGGTCGAGCGTATCCGGCCGTTCCGCCTGAATGGTGACGGTTATTCCACCGTCGGCCATGGCCATGCTGATCCGCACCTTCCCCAATTCCTCAGGGTTCAGATGCAGGTCAACCGGCCCATCGGCGGCACGCGTCGCCACATCTGCAACCTGTTGCGCGACATGTCGTGGCAAATCGATTCGCGGCATGGCCACATCCGGACGCGGCGCCGCACCCGCGGGGCCGATGGCTGCTGTCAACAGGCCCTCTGGGGTTTCCTCTGTCTTGTGCCCGTCCACGGCCGCTGCCCCGGTCACCAAGGGGTACCCGGCCAGAACTGCCCCAAAGGGTGCCATATCCTGAATCCTTGGTGCTGACGCCACAATGGGGACAGTCGGCTTGTGCCTTTGCATTTCAGGTCTTTCGGACTGGTGCGGCGGCACCTGGATTTCTGCACGCCCTGCGTCCCGGGCCAGATCATCGATTGCCACGGGCGGTATTGGCTGCACCGGCACCATTGATGTCGCTGGTCCCGGCGCAGTTTGCGGTCGGCCCCGGTTGCTGGCTGTCGCCTGGGTTTCAGCGCCCTGCGACCCCACAACCGTTAAAACCGCACCTTGCCAGGATGAGGCCGCTTTCGGTGAAGCCAGAGCGGCTGAATCGAGCCTGACCATGGTCCTTTCGCCCGTTTCAGAGGGCTGCAGCAAGGTGCTTGATCCCTTCTGCAGGGACAAAGCCACCTCCTGCTGCCCCACTGTCGAATCGCGTCGGGATAGGGAACGTGAAGAAGGCTCCTCGGTTCCGGTTGGGTCGGCGACAGCTGTCAGCTGTATCTTCTGGGGCGAGTCAGTCTCTGTTTTGGGTCGAGGCGATGCGTTGCGATCATCACGGGGGAAAGTATCGACCTCGGTTCGTGCGGCGGCAGTGACAGGATATGGCGCCGGCGTCGCATCTTCATGCGGCGTGCTGGGCAAGCCGTTCCGCGCCGCACCGTCGACAAAGGTGAATTCCTGCAAGGATATGACCCGGTCCCTGACCTTGGTTGCACCACCCTGCACCGTCGCCACAGCCAAGGGGTCGATCGAAGCTTCATCACCGTCAAGCATCTGTCGACTGGCCTCCGCACGGCCGGATTGGTTCAGATGCTTCTCTGATACGGCATTTTCGGCCAGATTTGGGTGCCATGGTGCAGATTTCACAGGTTGGACAGGAACCTCAGCCACCTGCGGAACAGCGAGACCGGGGTCGCTTGAATCCGCGCTGGGCACATCTTGCGTGGCAGCCCCATGCATTTCGGAAAATGCCGCTGCAATCAGCGGTTCCTCGGCTGCCGAAAGGGTGCTGTCAGTCGGCGAATCCTCTTTTGAGGCAGTGCTTTTTCCCGCTATCGCCTGCAGGTCAGGGCCGGAACAGCATTCCTTGCCCTCAAGGTCCATCGGCGCGGACACGCCCTTGCCGATATGTGTCATCATTTCAGCGAAATCGGGCAGATCCGCCAGGATGAGATGCGCCGAACCCTGGGCGGGATCACCGCTTGTACGTGCAGCTGTCAGCCCCTCCGAAGGCAGGGGCAGCGATCTGGAGCTGTTGATGGGCAACGGCGCAAGGGACATCCGGTTCTCCGAAATTTCTGTCTCGGATCAGATTGCACGGATGTCGTTACCGCTTCTTTACCACCGACAGTGTTGATTTCCACCGAGAACTGACCCGGTTAGCGTCCTAAT
>LXYH01000022.1:42-48419 GCA_001650895.1 Rhodobacteraceae bacterium EhC02 | reverse complement strand
TCATAACCTGAAGGTCGTAGGTTCAAATCCTACTCCCGCAACCATCGTTTCCGACCTAAGGCCCGCACTCGATGCGGGCCTTGTCGTTTGTGCATCCCCCCAACGCCAGAATGCCCGCCAATGCCCCCGCGATCTCAATGCGATGCTGTGCTGCTTCCGGTTTCGTGGACAGGGGGTTAAGCCAGCATGGCGCGGGCATCGAACTCCATGAGGCGGAGATAGCCCCGTTTCGAATGCCGTCTGCGCGGGTTGCAGAAGCGCTCGATATAGTCGAGCACGTCTGCGCGGGCTTCGTCGCGGTGTAGGTAGACCTTGCGGTTGGTCCGTGCGATTTTCAGCGAAGAAAAGAAGCTCTCCATCGCAGAATTGTCCCGGACGTTGCCAGCCCTGCTCATGGAACAAGTGATGCTATTGTCGGCCAGCAGGCGCTGAATCTGCCCGGTGGTGTATTGCGACCCCTCGTCCGAGTGATGGAGCCGTGCGTCAGCCTTGTGGTCCGCACCCACCGAGTGGTCCATGTTGATTGGTCCTGCATGATCGGCCTCTGGTCCATCTGGACAATACTTTCAGGTGTCGGAGGTCGGTATCCAAAGGGGCCGTGAGGGCCAACGGTGTTGTAGCGTTCTTGGCAGCGCCCTTTTCAGGCCTATTCCTGATCAACCCGCCTGATGTGCGACGACGACCGGACTGTTGTCGCGATCGGGAAGCAGTTCGCTGCGGATGGCATAGACCGGGTCCAGACAGGAAGGCAGGAGGACGCGATCCGGGGTGGACGCGGCCCCCAGCCTGCCGTTGGCGATCAGAACAAGATGATCGGCAAAGCGCCCGGCAAGCGTCAGATCGTGCAACGCGGCGATCACCAGAATGTCTTGCGCAAGGGTCCGAAGGTGGCTCAGGACTTGAAGCTGGTGATGCAGGTCAAGGGCGCTTGTGGGCTCGTCCAGGATCAAGAGGCGCGGGTCGCGCAACAGGCGTTGGGCGAGAAGCACCCGCTGTTGTTGGCCGCCTGACAGGCGATCCATTCGCGCCGTGGCCAGTGCCGACAGGTCCAGCAAGGCCAGCACTCGGGCGACCTCTGACCGGTCATGGGCGCTGATGCGCCAGCCAAGCCGTTCGCGCCGCCCCAGCAGAACGCATTCGGCAACGGACATGCTCGCTGACACCGCAAAGTTCTGCGGCAGAAAGCCGATCCGGGAGGCCTCCGGCCAGCCGCCGTCCAGCCGCTTGGATCCGCCATGCGGGACAAGGCCCGCCAAGGCGCGCAGTAATGTCGATTTGCCTGCGCCATTGGGGCCGATCACGCCGAACAAACCTGTGGACGGCAGCGTCAGGCTGTCGATCTGCAACAGGCATTGGCGCCCGGCATGGACAGTGAAGTTGTTCAGGGCAAGGCTCATTTCGTCCCTTTCATCAGGATGACACCCAAAAGCATCGGAATGCCTGCTATGGCTGTGATGATGCCCACGGGGATAACCGCGCCGGGCGAGATCAGCTTGCCCGTGACCGAGGCCGCGACCAGCACCACAGCCCCCATGATGCCTGCCATGGGCAAGCCGAAGCGGTGATCCTCGCCGACCAGGGCGCGGCCCACATGCGGTGCGATAAGACCGACGAAACCTATGGTCCCGGTAAAACTGACAGCGCCTGCGGTCAGCAGCGCCACCAGCACCAGAACGCGGCGGCGCAGGGCGTCGACATTCAGGCCGAGGCTGGCGGCATTGCCATCGCCAAGGCGCAGGCTGGTGAGATTCCAGACCTCGCGCGCGATCAACGGCAGGGTCAGAGCCAGGATGCCGGCCAGGACTTGCACACTGGTCCATGTCGCTTTGAGCAGGCTGCCGAACAGCCAGAAGACGATCTGCTGCAACACCTCGGGCGCGGCCATGAACTGCAACAGCGATTGCAGCGATTGGAACAGGAACAGCACGGCGATCCCCGCCAGCACCAGCATCTCGGGCGAGGCGCCGCGATAGCGCGCGACAAGGTAGACAAGGGCTGCGGCTGTCAGGGTGGCGGCAAAGGCGGCCAAAGGCACGCCGACCCACATGGCGACCGGCAGCGCCGTTCCGAACAGGATCACCGTGGCCGCGCCAAAGCCCGCAGCGGCGGAAAAGCCCAGCGTATATGGGCTGGCCAGGGGGTTGTTCAGGATCGTCTGCATCATCAACCCGGCAATCCCCAGTGCATAACCGACCAGGGCGGCCATCAGCGTCTGCGGCATCCGCAAGTGCCACAGGATGGTGGCGAGACGTCGGTTTTCGCCTGAAGGCCCGTCGCGCAAGCCTTGCAGCACGTCGGACAGCGGCAAGCCTGCCGGACCCGTCATCAGATCCGCCACCATCAGAGCCGCCAAAAGGACGAGGGCGGCGCAAACCGCCCCCATCCGGGATAGGCCAGAGCGGCCGAAGCCGCTCTGATCATGCGCTGGAACGCTCATTCCGCCTGCATCACGAAGGTGCCTTCCGGCTTGATCGGCAGCCAGTCGGCGTAGAACTGTTCCAGCTCGGCCTGCGGGTCAACATCGGCAAAGGCCGCAGGGTGCAAGGCTTTGCCGAGGAAGCGGAAATAGGCGAAATCCGACAGGGTGCGCGTCCCGCCATGATAGATGCCGTAGACCTTGCCGTTTTTCACCGCTGGCAGATCAGCCCATCCTGCGCGGGCCTTGTAGGCGTCGATGCGCGTCTGGGCCAAAGCCTTGTCCGCGCCAAAGCCCATCGGCACGGCAGCGGGACGGTTCAGCCATTCCGAGCCGGACAACAGGATCACTTCGGGTGCCTCGGCCAGAACGTATTCGGGCGACAAGGGCCCCCAGTTCTCGATCTGACCATTGGCAATGTTCTGGCCCTTGAGCCGGTCGATCACGCCACCCCACATGCCACCCGCGTAGGAATTGCCGACCTCGTCCGGGCCTTTTTGCGCCAGTTCGACATAGACCTTGGGGTTTTCGGTCGAAGCATTGACACGCTTTGCGGTGTCGGCGGTCATGTCTGCATAAAGCGTCGCAAGGGCCTCGGCGCGGTCTTCGGTGCCCATGGCCTGACCCAGCGCCCGCGTCGAGGCGAGGTGCGCCTCAAGTGTCTGCGCGTTGTAGTCCAGCACCAGAACCGGCACGCCTGCGGTGTCGAATTGCTGTGCGGACTCTCCCAAGGCGTCGTATTGCCAACCGGCAAGGATCACCAGGTCGGGGTTCGTCGCCAGTGCCGCCTCGATCGAGAAGGTGCTGCTTTCAGTGTCACCCACATCCGGCAGGTCGGCCAGCTGCGGGAAGGTCTGTGTGTAGGCCTGCCACTGTTTCGGGCGCCAGTCGGCCCAGGGGCCACGTGACAGCCCGACGATCCTGTCGGCAGCCCCATCGCCCGCCACGGCAAGAAAATCTTCGTAGTAAAAGCCCAGAAGCACGCGTTCCGCCGGGGCGTCCAGCGTCACGGTGCGGTCCCGTAGATCGGTGATGGTGATCTCGGCCCAGGCGGCGGTTGTCAGCAGCGTCGCGAGGCAGGTGGTCAGTGCAAGTTTCATGGTTTCTCCTCTTGTGTTCATGGGATCAGGCAGCGCGGCGTGCAGGCACGTCGCCGGCCAGATTGGTCAACGCATCCACGTCGCGGATACGAATGCGGGTTGGTTGCGGCATGGCGATCAGCCCGGCCTTTTCCAGCGCGCGCATCTGGCGCGAGACGGTTTCAAGCGTCAGGCCGGTCAACTGCCCCAGTTCCGCGCGGCTTACGGGCAGATGGATTTCGCCGGGCTGGCCTTGCCGCTGGTGAAAACACCGCAGCATTGATGCGATCCGTTCGCTGGCCGTTTTCCGCCCCAGCAGAAGTTGCCAGTATTGCGCCTGCGCCAGCTGATCCTGCACCAGATGCAGAAGGTTCAGCCGCAGGCGCGGAATCGCGATGGCCAGTTCCTCGAACGTGGTGTGATCGCAGGTCAGCACTTCGGTGTCGCCGATGGCAGTCAGGGTGCCCTTGGCCCGGTCACACCCTTGCGGGGCAAAGGCTTCGCCCGGAAAGGTCAGTGCCAGCAGATGACTTCCGCCTTTGGGCAGCTCGCGGTCCTCGCGCAGTGCTCCGGACAGAACGAGCCCGACAAAGGGCGCATCCAGGCCGCTGCGTGGCAGGGTCTCGCCGGCACGGTAAGGCTCTGTCGCAACAGCCCGACGGATGTGGCGCATCTGGGCGCGGGACAGCCCGCGAAACAGAGCGGGTCGAGGTTCGACAGGGTGCAGGCCATGGTCTGGCCATGGGTGTATCATCGCAGTCATGCGGGTTTCCTTGTCTTGGAAATGGGGACAAGGGGCGCGTCGCCCCGGCTGAAGGATCAGACGGGAAGAGGTGGCGCGCGGCTGCGATTGTGGTGAAAATGATTTTGGGAAACGGGACGTTGCGCCGCGATCATCGGCGACGCCATCGGCCAGGGCGGCAGGCGGATCAGGGGACCGGGACTCGGTGCGATTTCCGTGCCCGCAACGGAAACCTGAACGCAATGCCCCGCGTCATTTCCATCGTGAACGGGCTCGCCATCCTCCAGGGGCAAGATCTCGCCTTCATCGGTCAGCCAGACGTCTTTCGTGCCCTCGGGGGTGCACAACACCATCAGCACGCCTTCGGGGCCTTGCACGCGCATCATCCCGCTTGGCACGGTTGCCGTGCCAAGCAGCGCCAGAAGCAGAAGCGCGCGCGTTATGAAGCCCCAAATATGCAAGGATCAGTTCTTGCCGTGATCCATGGTGGAATGATCGACACCATCCGCCGGATCGACCATGAATTCGACGGCGACTTCGCCGGCATGCCGGAAGATCAGCGTGGCAGGGATCATGTCGCCGACCATTGCGGGACCAGTCAGCCCCATGAACATGACATGCATGCTGCCGGGTTCAAGGTTGATCACCTCGCCCGGTGCGATGGGCACCCCGATCAGCGGGCGCATCTTTGCGATACCATCCTCAAAGATCGTGGTGTGCAGCGAGGTCGAGGCCGCAAATGGCGTGCGCACGCCGATCAGTTCTTCAGGTGTGTCGCCTTCGTTCGAGATGGTGACATAGCCCGCCGCCGACCTGGCATTGGCTGCGGGCGCCGGGATCGAGGGGTGGATGATGTGCAGATCACCTGCCATCTGGTCATGGGCCAGCGCGGGTGCGGCAAGCAGCATCAGGGACAGAAGCGCGCGTTTCATGTCAGTCTCCTATGGGTCGGCCCGGTTGATGCGGGCGGGATGATTTTCGGGCCAGGGGTCGGCATGGTCCGGGTTGGTCAGGAAAGTCTCGTCGGTCAGGCTTTCGAGAAAGGCCATGATGTCGGCGATCTCGGCCTCGGTCGCTTCGAAGCCCACGATCATGCCATCCTGGTTTGCATGCCCCTCGCGGCCGCCGTTCGCGTAATGCGCCAGAACCCCGCGCAGGTCGGGAATTGATCCGTCATGCATGTAGGGCGCGGTCACGGCGACATTGCGCAGGCTGGGCGTTCGAAACAGGCCCGCATCGCCCGGCGCGCCGGTGATTTCGATCCGGCCCGGCGCGTTGGCCGGGTAGTCGGAATAAAGCCCCGTGTTGTGAAAGCCGGTTTCGACCCAAGGGCTGCCTTCGCGCTGGAAATTATCGGTGAACAGGACGCCCTGATGGCAGTGGTAACATTCGAACCGATGGTCAAAGAACAGCTGTTCACCGCGTTTGGCGCTGTCCGACAGCGCCTCCAGATCGCCGCCGTATTTGAACCGGTCATAGGGGCTGTGAAATGACATGAGGCTGCGCTGAAATGCTCCCAGCGCACGGGTCACGGCGAACAGATCCGGCGCTTGGCGGTCGGGAAAGGCCTGCGGGAAAGCTTCGGCATAGTAGGGGTCGTCGGCCAGCAGCGAAAAGATGCGGTCTTCCTGTCCGGTTGCGCCCATCTCGTCCGGGGCCTCTCCGAACAGCGGCACCAGTGCCTGAAACTCCAGCGAGGTCATGTGCGGATTTGCCCAGGCGTTGATGGGCAGATAGGCGACATTGGCAAGGCTGGGTGCGTTCAGGTTTCCCACCGTCCCGTGGATGCCCACGGCCCTCTTGCGCCCGTCTGTGAAGGCGCGCGCCGGATCGTGGCACGAGGCGCAGGCCACTGTGCCGTCCCCCGACAGGCGGGAGTCGTAGAACAGGTGCCGTCCAAGTTCGACCCTGGCGGTGCTCATCGGGTTGTCATCGGGCACGGGCGGGCGTGGCATCCAGTCGGGCAGCGGCCAGTCATAGCCGCCGTCGTCGAGGGCGAAGGCCGCCCCCGACAGGATCACCAGCGCCGCCGCGAAAGGCACGGCGCGGCGCATGTCAGCGCGCCTTGATCAGCTGCTGCTCGGCGGCAGCGATCTCGCCATAGGGCAGGCCAAGCTTGGCCATGACCGTCGTGCAATCCGCATCGCCGGGGAAAGACATGCAGCCGGGTGAGGTTTCGGCCGCGTTCATGCGCAGATCGGCATCGGCCACGACAGCGGCCGGGTCGATCACCAGGGTCTGGGATGACGGATCGAAGTTGTCGAACGCGATGTCCATCAGGTTCGGCGACTTGCAAGGCGTGGCGGGGGCGTCGGTCTTGCCTTCAGACGCGCACATGGTCGAGCCAAGGTGCAGGAACCAGCCCTTTGGACCATCGGCGCTGCGGTCGGTGGGGACCATGTCGATGCGCACGAACTTGTATCCGCCCCGCCAGTTCCAGAACATCGAAGTCAGGTTCAAGGGCGACGGCGCGACGGTCGGGTCGCCATGGTTCATCGCGAAAGGCACACCGACCTTGAAGGCGACACCGGTATAGTCACCCTCGGCCACGGTGCCGCTGACTGCTGTGTTCACCGGCGCGGTTCCGTTGGCACAGGCGGCGGTCGCATCTTCGAAATCCAGCAGGGCCACGCCTGCATGTTGCCAATCGCTTTCATTCAGTGTCACGGGAACACGGCTGCCATCAGCGGCGATCATTTCGACGCCACTGACATAGAGGCGGAAGTCCACGGCGCGGACCTCGGCCGTGGTCGCGCCCAGCCCGCCATAGGTTGCATCGCAGGCAAAGGGCTGACCACCGATTTCGGCGGCAAAGTTGATGGTGACGGGCTGTTCGGCAAAGGCCGGCGCGGCGGCAAGTGCCGCGCAAAATGCGAGCTTTTTCATGGGTGTTCTCCAGATGTCTTTTCCCGGCGTCCGGCCGGGCATGTTTCACGAAAGGGTCGGGAAACTCAGACGAGAGGAGGCGCGCGCGCCGGGTGGTTCGCACCGGCGGTCATGGCGTGCAGGACTGGTGGCTCTGTTGCCCAATCGGCGGGATCAAGCGACAATTCGGCCATGATCAGCGAAACAGCCGGCTCCGGCAGGGACATGGCGGCATGCAGAAGGCATGCCTCGCAATCCGTCAGGGCAACATCGCTGTCGAGATCGCCACAGATATCGGATGCATCAAGCCCGAGGGCTGCCACGATATTCAGCGCGGCCTGATCCGAGGGTGTCTGGATGCGATGCGCAAATCCGCTCGTTGCCAAGGCAACGGCGAGAAGCACGGCAATTGCCTTGAAGGGCAGGGTTCGCATCAGGGCTTTCATCACGACGTCTGGATATCAGGCCTCCGGAAAACCGCAAGTGGCCATACGCCGCAGCGGTATCGGCTGCTGGAAGGCTTGCAAACCCTGCGCAGCTCACTCCTGCAGCCCATCATTCACGTCAACAAATCAAGGGCCTCGCCAACAGTCGCGAGGATACCCGCGTTTGCAAATGAACATCCCCAGCAGCACCGCGCTTGCCGCCCTGGACCGAGCCTTGCGCCTGTGCCCGACAAAAGCCGGGATCACGAAGCAGGGGGGGGTGCGCTAAAGATAGGCCCGCTTGATCCGATGAACGGTTCGCATCACCGGCTTGATGTGGAACCTTTGCCCGACGCGGAAGGCGGCGCGCGTCCTTCGGCAGATTTGCGGAAGACACGTCGTCTGTCCGAACATGGCGGTCAAACATAGCAGTAATGCATTTTGAAGAAAAAAACGTATTGTCACGGCCTTCGCTCCTGAGCCTTTTCCGTGGCTTTTGTCGATCAGGCTGCCCTCGTGCGGCTGTTGTCCTGGCGGTGATTGCCGCGACGGCGTCGGTCGGCATGACATCACGGGCGGCTGCGCAGACTGTTGATCATGCCAAGATCGAGGCCCTGTTTCAGATATTGCAGGCGCCAGGTGCCGGTGGGCCAGGCCTGTCATCGCCCCCTCTGCCGGCACCCGCGCCGTTCGGCGCGGCACCCGGGCCGGCGCCATTCACCGCACCTGTGAGTGCGGCCGGGCAACCCGCCGGACTGGCACCGGCGCCGTCAACCGGAAAAAGTGACAGGGTCGATATCCCGTCAGTGCCCTTTTCGGACGTCGTGCCGGATGGGTCAAACTGCCCGTCAGATCCCAAGGCCTTCGAAGCGGCCTTGAATGAGATGCTGCAACTCGTCGGCTCATACGAGACACGCATGGTCGAGCTGTCAAAGGCCTACGACGGAATGGATGCGGAGAACCTGAGCCTGGTCATGTCTGATGCCGGCTCATGCCCCGACGAGATGCGTGAGGCCTACAAGGGGTTTCTCGACGAGATCGAGCTGGTCAGGGTCGCTGACAATATCCTTCCGGCCGAGAACCTGCAGCTATGCGCCCAGGCCGTGGCCACACGGCTTGATGGGCAAATCAAGGCCATTGGTCTTGATGCCAGCCGAGAGGACCAGAACAGGCGGATGACCCTGAGCCGCGTGATGCGGTCGGTGGCCAGCCTGGATGAAACGGCCACGGATGTCGTGAAGCGCATGGTCAGCCTTGAGCAGAAGCGCCAGCGGCTGGTCTCGGGGATCAACCAGTTCGAACTGCAATGCGAGGCGTTTGAAAACGTGAGTTTCAGTGCCGACTACAAGTGACAGGCCCATGGCAATTTTCAGGAAGTTTTCAATGCTACACAAACTGACCAAGATTTTCGTTCTGACGGTGCTTCTGACAGGCTCTGTCGCGCATGCCCAGGGGATCGTGCGCGAGGACCAGCTGGAGAAACTGCGCAGCGAACTGGGCGATGTTGGCGCGCGGGTGCGGCAGTCCCTGTCGGCGACGGCAAGTTCAATGAGCAATCTCGAGAACATGGACAAGGGTGAGCAGGCTTTCGCGGCCTATACGTTGCTGGACTCGATCGAAGAGGAAACGCGCACTGTCCTGGACAAGGTCAAGTTGAACTCGCCCTTCATGGATGCGCTGGACGACGCGCGCGCCAAGGTCGTGACCATCCTGCGCAAGCATGAGCGCGAGCCGCAAAGCGCCGCGCGTGACGCGCGCATCGCGCGGCTGGCGGTCGCACTGCAGGATCTGGAACAGCAATATGTCGAAATCCAGGGTGTCGAGAAGACGATGACGCGCCTGTTGTCCGAACATGCCCTGCTGCGCCGGGAAATCCAGCTGAACGAAGAGGTGGTCGCGGTCGAGAACTTCGTCGCCAGCCTTGGCAAGCTGACCGCTGATCTTGAGGCGATGACCAACGTCCTTGCCGAAGTGTCAAAGACCACCGTCGACACCTCCGACACGGCCGTGATCGCGCAGGACTGACGCAAGTCGCGGATATTTAACAAATAATACTGAAATGGAGAGCGATATGAAAAAGAATTTGCTGTTGTCCTGCGTTGCGTCACTTCTGTTGGCGGGCGCAGGCCATGCCCAGAGCACGGTGCAGCTGAGCACGTCAAGCTCGACCAAGGTGGTCATCGGCGGTGCGGGCGGCTCGCAGGAGGGCGCGGGCGGCGATGTTGCAAGCCTCGTCGAGGATGTGACGGCCATCGCCGAGGGGCTGCAGGCGCGTGTTGCAAGTCTGGGCGACCAGATTGCCGCATCTTCGGATGCGGAAACCGGCACGCGCGCTCTGGACGAGATGCTGGCAGCGGCGCGCGAGTTGCAGGAAAGCCTTGGCCGGGACAGCGAACTTTGGGACGAGATGAACGGCATGATGGACAACTGGGCCGCAAAGCGCGACGAGCTGCTGGCGCGGTCCCAGACGATCCCGGCGCTGAAGCCCGTGGCCGATGGATGGCAGAGCCGCATCGATGAGGGGTTGCTGCTGCGCCAGCAGATCCTTGCACAGGCGGCTGAATCCGAGGCGCTGATCGAGCAGATCGAAGAGCAACGCGAGGTGATCATCGCCTATTACGATCTGGATCTGGCCGATCAGGCGCTGGAGACCATGCGCCTCATGTCCGAGGAGCTGGGGACCATGAACTCGACCATGTCGTCGATCCTCGCGCAGGCCAACGTGGTCGCCAAGCCGCCATCGGTTGCCCAGGAGTAAGCGGCATGGCCGTCCGGGGCGCTGCATTGATGCTGCTTGCGGCACTGGACTGGCCGCAGGTCCTTCCGGCCCATGCGCAGGTTGATACGGGGCAGCAGGCTGCGTCCGGCATGACCGCGCAACAGCTGGAAGAGATCGCGGCCACGATCCTTGCCACCCGCGTGCAGATCTCGCGCATGGACGACATGGTTCTGAGCCTGGATGACAGGCTCGATGCTCTTTACGCACAGCGCGATGCCGCAGAGGACGACCCCGCGCGGCAACGGCAACTGGACGATCTGATCGACCGGATGAACCTTACCCTGACCGAAGCCGAGGCCCAGAGGGACCAGATGAAAAAGCTGCTGGACACCCTTGAAAGCAGCATTGGCCCCGAGGCGGACCGAAAGTGATGACAATGCAGATTCCTGATGCAAGGCTGTTCAATCCGCTGGTGATCTCGGGCTTCCTTGCCGCCGCGATCATCGGGTTCGCTGGGATGCTGATCCCCATGCCCGAGGATGCCGCCAGCGCAACCCTGATCGAAAGGCTGATCGGCAATCCCTTCGTACTGGCCATCGGTTTCGTGGGCGTCTGGGCGCTGGTCTACGGGGTGATCCAGCTTTGGGCGAGTTCCATGGTCTCGCGCGCGGGCGGACTGGCCGGCTGGATGTCCGGGCAGGGCGGCGGGCAGATGTTCGCGGGGCCACAGTCGGATGCAAGCCTGTCGGCGGGGTTGTTCATCGATCGCTGGCAGTCTCTTGCGACACGCAGGATGGCGCCACTGTCCTATGCGGTCTGGGTTCTGCCTTTGCTGGGGTTCATCGGAACGGTGATCGGTATTTCCGACGCCATCGGTGACCTGGGAACGGTTTTTGCCGATGGCGATCGCCAGGCCGCCCTGGAATCCGTTCTGGGCGCACTGCGCTTTGCCTTCGATACGACCTTTGCCGGGCTTGTCCTGGTGATCCCGGTCATGGCGCTGTCGACCTGGTTGGCGCTGCTGGATGACAGGGCGCGCGACAGGGCCCTGTCGCAGCGCTATGACGACGACGCGGTGTCCGGCACATGACAGTGCTTTCGCCCAGGGCCATGCAGAAGGCAGGTCAATACACAGCCCTGGTCGATATCCTGTTTGCGACCATCGGTATTTTCGTCATCGTGTTCGCCTTGCAGGAACTTGACCCACAGGTGGATCTTGTTCCCGCGCCTTATGACAAGGTGCTGATCTGCGGCGCCGACCGGGTGTTGCGGTTGTATGACACGGGCGCCGCCGATCCGGTGTCCTTCAGCCCGCGCGAGATCGCCAGTGACTTGCAGGACCGGTTGCAGGCTGGCGGCCGTGTGCTGGTGGGGCTTTCGGCTGAATGCATGATCGACGCCGGCGATGGCGTGGTGCTGGTGGACCGGCTGCGCGACATGGAACGCCAGTTGACCGAACGCGAGGCCGACGCGGCCAGCAGCCTGCTGCTGATCGAATTCGCACCCCTGGCAAGGGATGGGGAAGCGGACCTGCTGGAGCGCTTCGGCGCTCCGCCGGAGGAGCGCTGATGCTGATCCCCGGTTTCAACAGGCGTGGCGGGACACGTGCCTCTGACAGCGAGGTTGGCATGCTGGATGTGTCGGCCAATGCGCTTGCCGTTCTGATCCTTGCCACCATGCTGGTCATTTCCGTGGCTTCCCCCCCCTTGCTGCGCGGGGAATTGCGTGAAGATGCCGTGCCGTCGTTGTTCTATCCCGCGCCGTTGGACGGGACCCTGCCACCGCATAGCCGCTACATGGTGGTGCTGCAGCAAGGGTTGCTGGAGCTGGATCTGAATGCCTTTGCAGTAGAGTTGGCGGCAGGTGGTGCATCCGCCACGACGGCTCAGGGTACGGCCGTTCTGGTGACGGATCGCCGGATGTATCGGGATCTGAACGATTATCGCCTGAGGCTGCAACTGGACTGGGGCGCGATCGCGGCGCTGGCCGTGCCGCTGGACGAAGAAGGCGCATCGCGCGAAGCGCAGAATGCGGGGCAGCTGTTCCAGGACAGCAACACGGCCTCGACCTATCTGGTGTCGCCGCAAGCGATCGATGCCTTCTCTGGGCTCTACTGGAAACTGCGCGAGGCGCAGGTGCCGATCCGCTGGGCCAACCTGCAGGAGGGGCAGACGCTTGTTCTGTCGCGCGGGGCCGAAAACTTCGAGCGGAGGGCGCGCCAGTGGCAGTAGGCTTGGCCCCCGACAAGGCTTTCGGGCGCATTGGCGCGGCGCTGTGCTGTTTCGTGCTGGCGGGCGCCTGGCTTTATCCCGAACCCGAGGCCGAGATCCGGCAGGACACGCTGCAACAGGTCGAAGAGGTGCTTGCGCAGATCGCCTCTGGCGAGGCGGATGCCAAAGCCGAGGAAGTCGCCGCGCAGGACGGCTTGGTCAGTGGGGGATCGCCCTGCTTCATGCGGCACAAGCGCATGGCTCTTGGCGTGCCGCAGGCCTTCCGGGCGGGGTTTGCCGCGGCGACCCTCGCGACGGATCCGGCGCTGAAGGCGCGTCTTCTGGATGAGCTGGCAGCGCAGGCATCGTCCGGTCCTGCGGCCTGGCGCATCGCGATGGCACAGGCCGAACTGGCCGTCCGGTCCAATCAGGCGCAAGAGGCCGAGAGGTTCCTGTCCCTGGCCGCGCAACAGGACGTACCCATGACCTGCCGCGCGGATGAACTGGTCTTGCGGGCTGACCTGCTTGACCCTGCGGACGCGGCCGCATTGCTTGACCAGGCAATCGCCGCCGATCCCGGTTTCTGGGCTGCTCAGGAAAGGCTCGCGCTGCTGGCCACCACGGGAACCGGGCGCGATATCGCTGATTGCGACGCGGATGCGGCCCGCACCATTCGCTCTGCAACGCAACTGGCCGCGCTGGCGCAGTTGGACAGCCAGTTTCAAAGGCTGGAGCGGGGGCTTGCCGGGATCGCCGACAATGGGCGCGGCAGTCTGCTGCGCGGCATGATCCAGAGGGCCACCGATCGGCCGGACGCGGCCTTGGAAACCTGGAAAGCCGGTCTGGATCAGATCAGCAGCGCGCCCTGCGATCTGGCGATAAGGCGCGCCCTGGAAGGGATGATCGCCAGCATGGAGGGAAAGTCATGAAAATCCTGACCGCCACAGCAACGTGGCTGGCCGCCCTTTTCGTGGCACTGCCCGCAAGCGCAGAGCCACTGGCATGTGATCGAAAACTGTCCGTGCTTTCGGCGGATGTCGCGCAAACCGGCCAGCAGCTTGAGGCGCTTGCCAAGGCCGTTGCCACGGCTGCCAAGCGGTTTGGCGATGACGAAGTGGTCGCACAAACAGCCCAGACCTGCCCCGAAGACATCACCGCGCGGCTGGACCAGCACCGGACCGCCATCGCCGGTCTGTCCACCGGGGATCTGACGCGGCTGGCGGCGGATGATCTTGTCTGTGCCCAGTTCTTCAGCACCCGCATTCAGATCGATTTGGACAAGGCGCAATCCGAGGGAAACGCGCGCATGGTCGAACGGCTTCTGGCCATTTCCAAGACCATTGTCGCCATCGACGCGGTGGCCACGCGCCAGGCGACCGAGGCGGCTTTCCTGCAATCAAAGCAAGCAAGGCTTCTTGAAGGGGTCGAGGCGGTTCAAAGCCTGTGCAGTGCATTGGAAGGTATCTATGAATAGGGCCGACCAGGATCGCTTTGCACGTGTCCCGCTGGGGCTGTGGCGTCCCGCGACGGACGCCGGGATGGTGTGCCCGGCATGAATGTCCTGATCGCGATCAGTTGCGCCACCCTTGGCACCAGCCTTCTGGCCCCTGCGTCGTCTGGGCGCTTCGGTTTGCAGATGGCGGCGTTGCTGATGGCAGGGGCGGCCCTTGTGGCCTTTGCCGCCACGCCCGCGTCCTTCGCCGAAGTGATGGCCATTGCCGCGGTCGGGGCACTGTCGTGGATCGTCGCCGCACCTGGGCGCCAGTCGCTCGAGACGTTGCTGTCCCTGTGTGTCGGCTTTCTTGCAGGTGCTGGGGTGTTGCGCTTCTCGCATCTGCTGGCCGAAGAGGCCGGGGTTGTCGTCATTGCCGGGGTTGCGCTGGCCGCCATTGCCCTGCTGGCGCTGGCCTTTGCCGTTTTCCTGGGCGGCGCAACGGCAGCGGGCTTTGCCTGGCTGGGTCTGATGCTGGGGGCCGGTGCGCTGAGCGGCTTTGGCCCTTGGGGTCTTGGGTCCTGCCTGGTTGTTCCGGCAACGGCGGTTCTGGATCGGCGCCGTCCGATCATGGCCTTGGGGCTGCTGGCGGTCTGGGCTTTCTTTTTTCTGATTTGGGGGAATTCATGAGAACGTTTGGCGCGTCGCTCGTGGCGATATTCGTGATGGGGGCGGTTCCTGTTGCCGCGCAAACGGCAGGTGCTGCACCAGCCGCAGCGCCCGCACCCGCCCCGGTGGCAGCCACGCCGGCACCGGCACCGGCAGCCGCACCTGCACCTGCACCGACACCGTCCGCAGCACCAGCGGCGGCGCCAGCGGCCGTGGCGCAACCACCCGTCAATGCCGGGCCAACCCCCGAAGAGATCGCGGCGCTACGCGAGGAATATGAAACCCTGCGCCAAAGAGAGGCCGCCGTATCAACTGCTGCGCAACCGGCTACCGCCCAGACAATGGCGGAACTGGACGCCGTACGCGCCCGTATGGAATCCCTGGAGGCCACGCTGCCCCTGGAAACCTGGAAGCAGAGCACCCTGGCCTTCTTCATGGAGCAGATGCGCCAGGCGCCGCCCGCATTGCCGACCGGAGTGCCCCCGGATCTGAAGATCGAACCCGGGGTGGTGCAATTGGCGGATAACACCGTTCTGTACAGCGCACCCGATCCAGCGCAGGGCACCGCGCTGAAATCCTCGGTTGGTCCGACACCTGTCCTGCGGATCGCGAAACACGGTCCGATGATGATGATCTGGACCGCCGATGTCGGCTTTGCCTATGTGGTTTCACAGTTCGTGGAGGTGTTCGAGTGATGCGCCTGTCCATGTCCTTTCTTTCCGTTGTCGCCGTACTTGGCCTTGGCGTTGGCCTTGGTCTTGCCACAGCCAGGCGCGCGGACGCGCAGGATGCCGCAACGGCCGCAGCCGAATTGCGCGGCCTGATCGACACCTACCGCGCGGCCGTGGAAGCGCAGGAACAGCGCCCGCCCGTGGAGGGTAGCGAAGCCGCTGTGCGCCGTATCCTCGAGGCGGAACAGGCGCGCCTGTCCGCGCTTGAGGCCGAGCAGAAAAACCGAAGCGATGCGAACGCGATCAATGCCAAACTGATCCAGTCCCTGTTGCCCGCCTTCCCGCGGACCACGGCCGCGCCGGTTGATCCCGTCGTTCAGCCTGCGCCGCTGCCTGACCCCGCGCCGCAGGCGCCGCAAGCCGCCGGGACCACGGCGGGCGGCGGGGCCGCTGTCGTGTCCGGGTTCGGAGCGCTGCAAGACCCCTATCTGGGTGGCGACCGGCGCGTGCTGACCTTGCCCGGCGCCATCGTGAGGCCGCTCAAGGCTGACGGGCGCAACCGTGAACTTCCGGTTTTCTCGATCCTCTACGTTCTGGGTCGGACCGAAATGAACGGCAGCACCTATCTGGCGGTGGGACGGACGGCTGACCTGCACGAGGGGTGGATCGACGAAACCCAGACGGAAGAGTGGAACTCGATGCTTGTGTTGCAGTTCGCGCCCCTGGGCAAACGGCGGCCCGCCGTGTTCTGGAGCGATCCCGAGCCTCTGCGCGACATCCTGGACAGTCATTTCACGGGTCCGCAGGAGGCGCAGCAACTCTATGTCGACATCGCCGAAGGCAATTACGACGGCAGCGCCGTGGTGGCGATCGAACCGGCCCGCCCGGTGGCCGCCGACACCCGCCCCTATTTCATGCCGATCATCGGGCATGTTCCCGCGCAATTCGATGACATCGACCGGACCGAGGTATTCCTGCTGGAACTGGCCATGGTCAACCTTCAGAGCCGGGAACGCGAGCAGGTCACCAGCGAAGAGGAACTGCGCCTTGCCGAGGAGAAGCAGAATACCGAGGCGCTGAAGGAGTTTCGCACGGGCGTGATCTTCGTGGTGGATTCCACGCTGTCCATGGGGCCGTATATCGACGGCGTGCGCGACTTCATGCGTTCGTTCCGGCAGACCACCGTCGAGCAGGGTTTTGATGATCGCATGGGCTTTGGCCTGATCGGTTACCGGGATACGACAGCCAATGACAAGCGTGTCGAGTATACCACCCGGACCTTCCTGCCGCTTGAGATGCAGGTGCAGGATGACAGCTTCGAGGGGGCGCTCAAGCAGATCAAGCCGAGTTCGGTATCCACCACCGATTGGCGCGAGGATGCGCTGGCCGGGATCGAGGATGCGCTGACGCAGACAGACTGGTCCGAATACGATGCGCGCTACGTCGTACTTGTCACCGATGCCGGGCCGCGCGTTCTGGGCGATGCGCTGGCGCGCAACGCCGCGCTTGGGCCGCGCTCCATCGGGCGGCTTGCCGAGCGGCAGGGCGTTTCGCTGTCGATCGTCCATATCCTGACGGATGCCGGCAAACAGGATCACCGCGCCGCGACCTCGGCCTATGCGGAATTGACCCGTGCGCGCGGCGGCAGTGTCCCGTCCTATTTCACGGTGCGTGGGGATGGACCTGCGCGCTTCAGCGAAGCCCTGACGGCATTGGCGCGTCAGCTGGCCGAGCCGCTGAACAGGTTGCGGCAAGGTGAAGTCGTCGATAGCGAGCCAAGGCTGAAAATCTTCGAGGGCGATACCTTCCTGGCGCTGGAAGGTATCGACGGCGCACCCGTGGTGATCAGCGAGGACCGCGGCAGCGAGGCGCTGGCCGATGGGATCGTGACCGAGCTTTTCCGCTTTCAGCAGGAATATCTTGGCGAGCTGGACGGCGGTGAGGCGCCTGATTTCTACCGCGCCTGGGTTGCGGATCGCGACCTTGTCGACCCGCGGGTCGCTTCCATGGATGTGAAGGTCCTGATCACGCGTGACCAGCTCAGCGATTTCACATCGCGGCTGCGCGATCTGGTGACGCGCCTGGACACCAAGCAGACCGGCGCGCTTGATGCGTTTTCGACCATTGTCGACGTATCCTCGCGCGCCTCGCTGGATCCCAACGCGGCGGTGGGCCAGGCCTTGATGCCCGACTATATCGCCCGCCTGCCTTACAAGTCCGATTTCCTGTCGATGGAACTTGACGAATGGGCTGGCCTGGGGCCGCAGCAGCAGGGGGAAATCCTCAAGACCGTGCGCGACCGCATCAGCCTGTTCGAGGATATCGCCCGAACCGAGGCGGGATGGCTGGATCTGCCGGGGCGGGATGGCGGGCTGGCCGTCTATCCGCTGGCTCTGGACGATCTGCCGTAATGGCACTGCGTGTGCGCAACATGTGCCTGAGGCGCGGCACCGGGCCGGATGGGTTCGAGTTGCGCATCCCCGCCCTGACGCTGGGCAAGGGCCATGCGGTTGCCCTGCATGGTCCATCGGGTCTGGGCAAGTCCACCTGTCTGGAACTGCTGGCAGGCGTGGTGCGCCCCGACGAGGTTGAACTGTTCAGGCTGGATGACGCGGATGGCGAAGAGATGGACCTGGCCAGCCCCGACCTAGATACCGCCCCGCTGCGGGCCGGACCGATCGGTTACGGGCCACAGTCGGGGGGGATGCTGGGGTTCCTGAACGGGTGGGACAATGCCAGGGCGTCGATCAGCCTGTCCGGCCTGGCCGGCGACCCCGAGATCGAGCAGCGCTTTGACCGGCTTGTGGCGCATCTGCAGCTGGAAGACTGTCTTTCAAAGAACCGTGGCGCATTGTCGGGGGGGCAGCGCAAGCGTGTTTCGCTGCTTCGCGCCATGGCGCTGCCCCGTTTCCTGCTGGTTCTGGACGAACCGACGGCGGGGTTGGATGACGCGCTGGCGGACTGTGCCGTGGACTGCATCCTGCGGGTCTGCCGGGACGAGGGCACGATCTGCATCGCTGCCATGCATGACGTCGAGCGCGCGGCCGAATTCGGCATGATCCCCATGCGCCTCGAGCCGACCGCGCAGGGTGCGGTCCTTGCGACGGTGGCGACGTGATGATGCGGTCCTTGCCCTTTGTCGCGCGCCTGCTGACGGTTGCGCACTGGGCGATGGCCGATCTGCGGCGCGATGTTGCGATTTCCGTCATGTCGGTGCTGTTGCTGTTCCTGCTGATCGGCCCCCCCTTGTTCCTGGAAGTCCTGCGCGCGGGTGTCGTTGAAAGCTGGGCAGCCGCCCTGCAGGCAGATCCGCGCAACCGCGAGGTTATGATCATCGGCGAAAGGCCGGTCAGTGATGCAGAGATCGCTGACCTGAGCGATCTCCCGCTGACCGGGTTCATCGTTCCCGAACCATCCACCTTCATCTCGACAGTAAGATTGCAGGCGCAGGGCCGCCCCATGGCGATGAACATGCGCACCTCGGCGCCGGGTGATCCCCTGCTTGGCGACACGCCGGCCCCGACCTCGCCGGAACAGGTCACCCTGACACATGCCGCCGCGCTTGCCCTCGGGGTGTCCAGGGGGGACGAGGTGCAGATGACACTGCGCCGGCGCCCGCGCGAAGGCCCCCAGGAAAACCTGACCATCCTTCTGCGGGTTGCTGCGATCGTGCCGCAAGAGGTCTGGAGCGAGGAAGTCGCATTCCTGAACCCTGCGCGTGCTGCGGGGGCGGCCTTGTGGCTGCAACCCGGGTCTGGCCGCCAGAATGCCCTTGCGGAACTGGGCGAGGATGTCTGGCGGTCGTTCCGCATCTACGCAACCGAAGTGCGCCAGGCGCCGCTGCTTGCGCAGGAGTTGACACGCCAGGGCTTCGAGACCCGCATCGCATCCGAGCAGGTCGCCCTGTTGGTGAACCTGTCCGACGGGCTGCGCAGTCTGATGCGGATCAGCGTGATCGGTGGCATGGGCGGGCTGTCCGTGGCGGTCTGGCTGTTGCAGGTCCTGTCCGTGGCGCGACATCGCCGGGAGATTGCCCTGATGGCCGCAGCCGGGCTGGATCGCGCAGGGCTTATCACCTTCTTCGTGTTGCAGGGGCTGATGCTGAGCCTGCTGGCTCTTCTGCTGGCGATCATGTGCCTGTTTCCGATGCTGCGCTTTTCGAACGCCTTTGCCGATCGTTTCCTGCAAAGCGCCGACGCCAGCGCGGGCGTCGACCCGATGATCCTCGCAAGCGCTGCTGCGGCGGTCCTTTCCCTTTCCTTGACAGCGGCTGCGGTCGCGGCCTGGCGCATCCGGCGGTTCGATCTGTCCGCCGATCTGCGCGCCGATTGACATGGGAGTCTCAACGCCATGAACCTGATGAACCGTCGCCCCCGCAACCACGCGTTCCCCCGCGGTCTTGTCCCGCTTGCCCTGTCGGCCGTTGTCATGGTGTCGATGCTGCATGTGCCGGGAACCGCAGTGGCGCAGGATGGCCTGCCCCCGGACTGGTGTCGCCTTGATGCGCCCGGCCTGTGGCGCGACCTGCGCGAAAAGGCACGCGCCGCCGGCACCCGAGAGGTCGGGGACTGCCCCGCCGGGGGGGATCCGGCACGGTTGCCCGAACGCCTGGTCGTGCCGCTGCCCTGTGGGCGCTATCTGGACATGGTCAGGGTCGATATTCCCGTGAAAGCCTTGCTGGACCATCTGCCGGTTGTGATTGGCGGGGCGCCAGATGATGCCGACGTGCTGACCCGCCAGGTTCAGGGCGCACGCGAGATCGCGATTTCAGGTGCGTTCAGCCTTGCCGCGGAAGGGCTTGCCGCGGGCTATGAAGGAATGGAGCGACGCGCTTACTGGATGGCCAGCCATGAATGGACCATCCTGCAACAGGCTTTGGTCGACAGTGGCGCCTTTGACGCCGCCGCGCGCGGCGAGGATACCGCGGATGCGTGCAAGCAGGCCGAGCAACTGGTTCAGGGTGCCGATGATCGGCGCGTTCTGCCGGCGACAAACCTGTCCTGGTACGATGCCCAGAACAACCTGCGCGCGCTGAATGCCTATGTCATCGCACAGGGCAATCGCCTGATCGACCAAGGCGGCGCGCCCTTGATCCCCTGGGAACAGGGTTCGACGGGTTTCTTCCGGCTGCCGACCGAGGAGGAGTGGGAATTCGCCGCGCGCGGCGGGGTCAACGGCATCGCGGTGCTTGGACCGCTGCACAGCGTCACGGACCCGGCCTCAGGGCGTGCGCGTACCCCCGAACTCAAGGAGATCGCGAATCTGGGGCGCACCCGCGGCGGGGAAACCGTGGCCGGCGTGGGGGGGTATCTGCCTAATCTGCTGGGCATATTCGACACGGTGGGCAATGCCTCGGAACTGGTGCATGACCTGTTCGGCCTCGTGCGCCCGGATCGCGAACATGGTGCGACCGGCGGGATGGTCCTGCGGGGGGGCAATTCGCTGACCCCGGACACGGTGATCGGCATCGCGCATCGGCAGGAGGTTCCCCCTTTCGATGTGTCTGGCGAAGGGCGTTCACCGGTCGCCGGCATGCGTGTGGTGCTGACATCGCCGGTGATTTCGCGCGGCTATGATCCCTCGGGCAACCGGGCATCCGATCTTCCCAACCCGGAACTGGAGCGAAAGATCGAGGAAAGCCTGCGGGAGCTTGTCGCGGTCAGAAGCACGGCTGGCGCATCGTTCCGCGATGAGGCCCGCAACCTGCTGTCACAGTTGCAAACCGACCTTTCTGCTGCGAATGCCGGGGTTGCTTCGGCCGAGCAGGTCAGCCGCGTCACGACCGCGCTGGAACAGTCTGAGGCCGCGATCAACGAGGCGCGGGTCGCCGAAATCAGGGCGCGGGTACGATCTGCCGTCGATGGGATCCTTCTGATCAGGAACATCTCGGCCATTTCGCTGGTCTGGCTGGCAGACCTCGAGAAGGCACGGGCGCAGGTGCAGCAGGTCACCGACAGCCGCCGGGCCCAACTGGAAGAGCGCATCGACAAAGCCTTCGAGAACGTCGACCGGCGCATCGCGATCATCGGCGTGCAGGTCTCGGAACTGCAAAACACCCTGCGCGTCCTTGCTCAGGCCGATCCCGAGCTTGTCGAGAATGCGCGCAGGGAAATCAGCCAGGGGCTCAGGGCGGCCGGGATCGAACTTTACGACGAATGGGCCTGGCCGCTGTACGACGGCGCGCTTGAACGGGTGCGTGCCCTGCCGGGCACGGACCTGACCGCCGAGCTTACCCAGCGCCTGGACATTTTTGCCAAGGAACGCGCCGAGAAATACGGGCGCTGAGGCACGAGAAAGACTGTCAAGAAAACATGGAGAGGAAAGGAATAACCATGACATTGAAAACAAGAGCGAAATTGCGTCCTGTCACATTGGTGACGCTATGTGCGATGGCCCTGGCGGCATGTGAACCCTTGCCGAATACCGCGAACGGGTCGGGGACCGTTTCAGCGACGAAAGCCTCTTTCAATGATACCTGTGCCCCCTTGCGGGCACCTTTCCAGAAGATCCGCGCGGATCGCGACAAGATCATCGGCCAGAATGTCGTTGGCGGGGCGATCGCCGGCGCGCTGCTAGTCGCGGCGCTGGGCGGCAACGCCGAAGATGCAATGAAGGGCGCCCTTGTCGGCGGTCTGGCAGGGGCTGCGCGTGCCTATGCCGAGAATGCCAAGTCGCGCGGCGCGACCGAAAACAGCCTGGCGAAATTCGCCAATGCCGACGCGCGGCGGGAAGCTGCGCAGAACGACGAACTGGTCAGCACCCTTCTGCGGATGAACGCCTGCCGTCTGGACCAGGTCGAGGCGATCGGCGTGCGCGCCCGCAAGGGCGAGATCAGTAGGGGCGAGGCGCAATCGCTGCTGGACCAGGTGCGGCGGGCGACCCTGCAGGACAACCGCGTCGTGAACTCTGTTGCGGGCAATCGCAGGACCTATGACGCCTATGTCGGTGTGCTGAACGCCAATGATGTCGCCGCAGCCAATCGCACGCGCGAATCCGTTGCAACCTACAAGCCGGACGTGAGCAAGGTGACCCGTACATCGCGCGGCCAGGCTGCGATCAGCACCGGCGGTCGCGCCAGCGGCGCCACCGATGTGGCACTGGCGCGCAACTCGGCGGTTCGCCTGGATGCGGTCAGCGACGCCCATGTGGAAAGCGTCGAGGCGCTGATCGGCAATCTCGATCTGACCACGCCGACGTGATGCTGCGCCTGATTGCATGGCTTGCCATCTTGACCCCGGCCACAATGGCCGGGGCACAGACCTTCGAGATCCAGGGGCAGGACGGCACGATATGCGCCGCCTTCGCCTTTGATCGGAACGTCATTGCGACCGCCGCGCATTGCACGGGGAAGGGCGACAGTTTTCAGGTTCTGGGCCTGGGATCCCCCGGCGAGGCCAGGCTGATCGCGCGTGGCGCCTTCGACGGCAGATATCTGACCGAGACCGAAAAGACCGCGGTGGATGTTGCGCTTTTGACCACGGAACTTCGGATGCCACGCGCAACCGATATCGCGATGCGCGATGCCGGGATCGGCGAGGTTCTGGAAATAGAGCCTCCTGGCGGCGGCTATAGCAGATGCAGGGTGCTTGCGCGTTACGGCGATGCCTATGACCTGGCCTGTCAGGTCAGTGGCGGCTGGTCGGGTTCTCCCGTTTATACCCGGCGACAGGCGGGCGCGAGGTTCCTGATCGGCATGGTGTCCGGCCGGTTGGGCCGGGTTGGCGAGGGCATTGCGGTGATGGTGCACGCCCGCGCGTTGGCCGGGCTGCAACCGCCCCCCCTGGCCGGGACGTCAACGGCACAGCCGTGATGTGACGCACGCCGGGTGGCCATGATCCCGCATCGGTCAGGGCGGCCCCCTGCGCATCGAACATCAAGGCCCGCCCGCCATCGCGCGAGGGGCGGCTTGCCGGTGTATGGGGGGGTCGCGACCGGAACCTCGGCGGCGCGCGGCACCGTGTTCTTTGGCGTCAGCCAAGGCCGTTCGCTTGCACGAAAGGTGCTCATGGCCGCGCCGTGCCGAAGGATGGCCCCTTGCCTTGCAGGTCAGAGCCTTGGTTGTTCGTCCTGTTGCAACGCGCCGCGCCCTGAGGGGGGGAACGGGCAGAAACTCGGGTCCCCCTTGTGTGACCGCTGCGCCAGGCGGGGCAGGCTGCGTGACGGCCATGCTTGCCTTCGCGTTTGAGTGTGGGGAAGATCGCCAGCCAGCGCGGTCAGCATTCATGGCTTGACGGGAATTCCCATGTTCAGGCCTTGTTGGACAATGAAAACATGCTGAACCGAAGGAAATACAAATGATTTACGACCATCGTACTTATGTCTGCCGTCCCGGTACGATCAAGAAGCACCTCGCGCTCTATGCCGCGCATGGCTATGCCGCGCAGTTGCGCATCCTGGGGACACCGGTGATGTTTGCGCAGACCGAAACGGGCGACGTCAATTCATTTGTCCACATCTGGCCCTATCGCGACGCGGCCGACCGCGAAGCCCGTCGTGCGGAACTGGCGGCGGATCCCGACTGGCAGGCGTACCTGGCCAAAAGCGCCGAGGCCGGATACCTTGTCAGCCAGATCAACAAGATCATGGTGCCTGCGCCGTTCATCACGACCTGACGCGGTCCGACAATAGCTGCGATATTGAAACGGTTTGGGCCCCAAAGGTTGCCCGGGCCTGCATGGCCGGGAAATGGCCCCTTCAGGCCTTGGGGCGGGTGTCAGACGTGCATGACGGGGCAAGCCTGTCGGACATGTCCAGAATGCCTGCCAGCCCGCAGTTGCCTTTCACCAGATCGGCCAAGGTGACCATGTCCAGTTCATGATAGAACATCTCGAGCGCGCGCGAGATGAAGCTGCGCAGCCGGCATGTTTCCGACAGCGGGCAGGTGTTGGTGTCGGGATCGAAGCATTCGGCAAAGGGGGCGCCGGCTTCGAAGACGCGAAACACCTCCCCGATCGAGATCTGGTCCATCGGTCGGGCCAGCCGCAGACCGCCGCTGCGCCCGCGAATGGTTTCGACAAACCCGTTCCCATGCAAAAGGTTCACCACCTGCAGCAGGTGATGGGTGGATGCGTTGCATTTGGCCGCGATGTCCGAGGTCCGCACCGTGACCCCTTCATTGACGGCACAGGCCATCAGAATGCGGGAGGCGAGGTTGGTTCTGGTCGTCAGACGCATGGAAGCCTTCATCCTGGACAAGGTACCGCAATCTGGCGCCCCATGATCGTGATGTAATTGATCCAGATCAGATCACTCCGGGTCAGATCGCAATATCTCACATTCAGGATTCAAGTTTTGAGGTAGGCGTGGCCGATCACGATCTTTCCAGAAGTGCCGATGCGCCCGCAGGGTCGTCTTGCGACTGGCTTGCGCCCGGGCGTGGGCAACAGGCGCGGGCCGCGGGTCTTGCCGTTCTGGCGAACCTGATCTGGCCCTTGCAGGCGGCCGTTATTGCCCATGCGCTAGGCGGGTTGCTGACGGGTGCGGCGGTGTCGCCGGTTCAGGTCGGGATCGGCTTTATCCTCCTGGGGGCCTTGCGCGCGATCCTGGCGGCGAAGGCCGATGCCATGGTGGATGCCGCGGCCATCCGCGTTGTAAGCGGTGCGCGCGCGCATATCGTCGCCGTCGAGGGCAGCCGCGCGGCGGACAGCCCCTTTGGCGGCGCAGGCAGCATCGCGGCGCTGGCTGGCGAAAAGCTGAACCTGCTGGCGCCGTTCCTGACCCGTTATGCCCCGGCGCGCGCCCGTGTGATGGTTGTGCCCTTGGTGATCCTGGCGCTGGTCTTGTGGCAGTCTTGGGCGGTGGCGCTGATCCTGATGGTGTCGGGCCCCCTGATCCCGGTTTTCATGGCGCTTGTCGGATTGGCCGCGAAAGACGCAAGCCATCGGCAGATGGCCGAGATCGGCACGATGAACGACCTTCTGGTCGAACGCTTGTCGGCTTTGGTGGATATCCGCCTGCTGGGGGCGGGCGATGCGGTGGTCGCCGGATTTGCCCGGCAGGCGGCGGATTTGCGGCAGCGGACAATGGCTGTGCTGCGTGTGGCGTTCCTGTCGTCCACGGTGCTGGAACTTTTCGCGGCGATCGGTGTGGCGATGGTGGCCGTCTATGTGGGGTTTTCGCTTCTGGGGGCGCTAGAGTTCGGCACATGGGGCGATGCGATGACGCCGCAGGCGGGAATATTCCTGCTGCTGCTTGCCCCCGAATTCTACCAGCCGCTGCGCGATCTGTCGGCTGCATGGCATGACAAGGCCACCGCGGATGCCGTCCTGACGGATCTTGCCGCATGGGAGGCGGCAAGGACGCCCGCACTTCCGGGGCGCGGCGGCGCGGCCAGTCCCTTGCCCGGCCCGGCCAGCCTGTCACTGCGGGGCTGCGTTCTTCCGGGTGGGCTGAGGCTGCCGGATATCGAGGTCAACCCCGGTGAAACCATCGCGCTTGTCGGGGCGAGCGGGGCGGGAAAAACCTCGGCCTTGCGGGTCATCGCGGGATTGCTTGCCCCTGTCAGCGGCGCGGTGATGGTCGCAGGCCAGCCGCTTGCGTCGCGGAACGCGGATGCATGGCGCGCGCGGATCGGCTGGATGTCGCAAAGCCCGCATTTCCTGAACGCCAGCTTGCGCCACAACCTGACATTCGGGCAGGGCGGATCCCCGGATCGTGCCCTCGCGCAGGCCGCCGTATCCGATGTCGTGGCGGCGCTGCCGCAGGGTCTTGCGATGCGGATTGGCGAGGCCGGGGGCGGTCTGTCGGGGGGCGAGGCAAGGCGCCTGACCCTGGCCCGCGCAATCCATCGCATGCCCGATCTGATCCTCGCGGACGAGCCGACAGCCGATCTGGATGCCGTGACGGCCAGGGCCGTGGTCGATGGCCTGATGGCGCAAGCCGCCCGTGGGGCCACGCTGATCGTGGCCACGCATGACAGCGATCTCGCGGCACGGATGGGCAGGATCATCCGGATCGGGGGCGATGCATGACGGCCCTGTGGCGGATCTTCCGGCTGATCCTGCGCACGCAACCCGCGGCCTTGTTGCGGGGCGGGGCCCTCAGCCTTGCGGTGCTGGTCATGGGGGTCGCGCTGTTGGGCCTGTCGGGTTGGTTCATCACGGCGGCTGCGGCGGCCGGGCTGGCGGGCATGGGCGCGGTCTTTGACGTGTTCCGGCCGTCGGCGATGGTGCGTTTCCTGGCGCTTGGCCGCGCGGCTGCGCGTTACGGCGAAAGGGTTCTGACGCATGATGCGACATTGCGCACCCTCGAAATGCTGCGGGTAAGACTGCTGGGCGGGCTTGTCGCGGCGCCTTACCAGCGGATGGTCAGACTGCGCGGCGCACAGGCGGTGAACCGTCTGACGGCGGATATCGATGCGCTGGACGGTGTTGCCCTGCGGTTGATCCTGCCACTTGCCGCAGGCCTGCTGGCGCTGTTGCTGTCCTTCGCGGCAATCTGGGTTCTGGTCGGTTTGCCTGTGGCCCTGTGGATTGGCGCGGGCTATCTGCTGGGCGCGGCACTGATCTTCTGGCGCAGCGCGCGCAAGACGGTGGGTCTGTCCCGCCGGGCCGAGGCCGCGTCGCAGGCATTCCGGTCGCGGCTGATCGACCTGATCCGCGCGCGGCGTGAACTGGCCGTGCAGGGACAACTGGTGGCGCAGGTCGATGCGGTTCTGGCAGCCGATGATCGGCGGCTGGTGTCGCAGCGCGAACAGGACAGGGCGGAACGGTTGACTGGCGCTGCATTCCATATGCTGACGACGCTGGTTGCGGGGGGAACGCTCTGGTTGGGCGTGGTATCCGTCCAGGCGGAACGGCTTGAGCCGGCCTTTGCCGCCCTTGGCGTGTTTGCAGCACTCGCACTTGCTGAAACCCTTGCCCCGTTGCGGCGCGCGGCCAGCGACCTGGGGCGCATGGTCGAAGCGGCCCGCCGGGTGTCGCGGGATCTTGCAGCGGCGCCATCGGCCGGACAGGCGCTGGTGCCGGAGGGGGCGGCCTTGCAGATCCAAGATCTGAGCTTGCATCGTCCGCTGTCGCAGGCGTCGATCCTTGCCGCCTTCGATCTGCATGTCACCCCCGGAGAAACGGTTGCCCTGACCGGACCCAGCGGGTCGGGCAAGTCAACTCTGCTTCTGGCCGTGGCGGGGCTGCATCCCGTTGCGGCGGGACGCATCAGCCTGGGGGGCGTCTCGGTCGCCGACTGGGACGAGAACGCCCTGCGTCATGCCCTGGCCCTGCTTCCGCAACGCAGTGTGCTGATGGCGGGAAGCGTTGCCCAAGCCCTGCGGCTTGCCGCCCCCGACAGCGATGAGGCGACACTCTGGCAGATGCTCGAGGCTGTCAGACTGGCCGACATGTTGCGCGCGCGCGATGGGTTGGACACCATGATCGGACCGCGCGGCGAGGGCCTGTCGGGCGGCGAGGCGCGCCGCCTTGTGCTGGCCCGCATTCTGCTGCGCAGGCCGAAGGTCTTGCTGCTGGACGAACCTACCGAAGGTCTGGATGACGCTACCGCAAGGCAGGTGCTGGCGGGCCTTCGCCGCATATTGCCGGAGGCCGCCATCCTGATCGCGGCACATCGCCATGTCGAGACGGAATTCGCGGATCGGGTCGTCCGGCTGACATAACCGGTATCAAAGATACAGGTTATTGATCCAGATCAAGGCTCGCCCCCTCCAGGTCCTAGATACATCGCAAAAATGGAATTTAAACTCGGAGGGACTCGCCCTCCGATAGCTGGAGCCGAGACTATGGAATTCGGGATCGTAGAGCTGTCTCGCATGCAATTTGCGATGACGGCGATGTATCACTTCCTTTTCGTGCCGCTGACGCTGGGCCTGTCGATCCTCGTCGCGATCATGGAGACCGTCTATGTCATGACGAACCGCCCCATCTGGCGGCAGATGACCAAGTTCTGGGGCACGCTGTTCGGGATCAACTTCGTTCTCGGCGTGGCCACGGGCATCACCATGGAATTCCAGTTCGGCATGAACTGGAGCTACTACAGCCACTATGTGGGCGACATCTTCGGCGCGCCGCTAGCGATCGAGGGTCTGATGGCCTTCTTCCTGGAAGCCACCTTCGTGGGTCTGTTCTTCTTCGGATGGGACAAGCTGAGCAAGGTTGCGCATCTGGCCGTGGCGTGGCTGGTCGCCATCGGGTCGAACTTTTCGGCACTCTGGATCCTGATCGCCAATGGCTGGATGCAAAACCCGGTGGGCGCTGAATTCAACCCCATGACCATGCGCATGGAGATGACGGACTTTTTCGCGGTGCTGTTCAACGAAGTGGCGCAGGCGAAATTCGTACACACCGTCTCGGCGGGCTATGTCACCGCGTCGGTCTTCGTCATCGGGGTTTCCGCCTGGTACATGCTGAAGGGCCGCCATATCGAACTGGCCCGCCGGTCGATCACCGTGGGGGCGGCCTTTGGCCTTGCCTCGGCGCTGTCGGTGGTGCTGCTGGGCGACGAGTCCGGCTATTCCGCGACCCATAGCCAGAAGATGAAACTGGCCGCGATCGAGGCGATGTGGGAAACCCACGAGGCGCCCGCGCCCTTCAACCTGATCGGCTTTCCCGACCAGGAAGCGCGCGAGACGCACTATGCCATCGAAATTCCATGGGCCATGGGCCTGATTGGCACCCGTTCGCTGACCACGGAAATTCCCGGCATCAACGATCTGGTGGCGCAAGCAGAGGACCGTATCCGTTCCGGCCTGATCGCCTATGAGGCGCTGCTCGAGGTGCGCGAGAACCGGGCAGGGACCGATCCCGCCGTGATGGCCACTTTCGAGGCGCATTCCGCCGATCTGGGCTTTGCCTTCCTGCTGAAGAAATACGTCGACAACCCGCTGGACGCGACCGAAGCGCAGATCAAGGCTGCGGCGGATGATACCGTGCCCACGGTCTGGCCGCTGTTCTGGGCCTTCCGGCTGATGGTGGGGCTTGGTTTCGGTTTCATTGGGACGATGCTCTATTTCTTCTACCGGGCGTCCTTCAAGGGGATGCACTTTCCGCGTCCGGCCCTGCATCTGGCGGTCTGGATGATCCCGGCGCCGTGGATCGCCGCGGAACTGGGATGGTTCGTCGCCGAATTCGGACGCCAGCCATGGACTGTGGACGGCGTGCTGCCCACCGCCATGTCGGTCAGCGCCCTGTCGATGACCGAAGTGGCCCTGACGCTGGCCGGTTTCGTGATCTTCTACACGGTCCTCTTCATCATCGAGATGGGTTTGATGCTGAAATACATCCGCAAGGGTCCGTTTCAGGATGTCGCGGAAACCGAGGCCTGGAACACACGTCACAATGATCGCCTGGCCGGTCGGCGCAATGCCGATGCCATTGCCCAACCCGACCTGCACCCTGCGGAGTGAGACACATGATCCTGCATGAACTGATAGCTTATGACGTATTGCGCGTGATCTGGTGGGGCCTGCTGGGCGTGCTGCTCATCGGCTTTGCCCTGACGGACGGTTTTGACATGGGCGTGGGGGCCTTGCTGCCCTTCGTCGGCAAGACCGATATCGAACGCCGGGTGGCCATCAACACGGTCGGCCCCGTGTGGGAAGGCAACCAGGTCTGGTTCATCCTTGGCGGCGGCGCGATCTTCGCGGCCTGGCCACCGCTCTATGCGGTCAGCTTCTCGGGCTTCTACCTTGCGATGTTCGTCATCCTTGCGGCTTTCATCGTGCGCCCCGTGGCGTTCAAATACCGCTCCAAGCGGGACGACCCGCGCTGGCGCAATGCCTGGGACTGGGCGCTTTTCGCCAGCGGCACGATCCCCGCGCTTCTGTTCGGGGTGGCCGTGGGCAACGTGATCCAGGGTGTGCCCTTCCACTTCACCGACGATCTTCACACGATCTACGAGGGGGCATGGTACATCAAGTTCATCGGCCTGCTTGATCCGTTCTCGGTGCTTGCCGGTGTGGTATCGCTGTCGATGCTGGTCATGCATGGCGCTGCCTGGCTGACGCTGAAGGCCGAAGGCGTCGTGCAGAGCCGTGCCCGCGCCATCGGTTCGGTCGCGGCACTGGTGGCTGTCGGTTCTTACGTGCTGGCCGGTCTGTGGATGGCGGTCGGGGTCGAAGGCTACCGCATTGTCGGCGACTACGTCACCAATGGCCCGTCGAACCCGCTGCATTTCGAGGTTGAGCGGACCGCAAGCTGGCTGACCGCCTATCTGGACCGGCCATGGATCGTCATCGCGCCGATCATGGGCATCCTTGGCGGCGGGCTGACCTTCCTTGGTCTGCGGGCCGGGCGCGAGGTGTCGACGCTGCTCTTTTCCAAGATGGCGATCCTTGGCGTGATCTCTTCGGTGGGGTTGACCATGTTCCCCTTCATCATGCCAAGCTCCAGCGATCCGCAATCCTCGCTGACGGTCTGGAACAGCTCGTCCTCGCACCTGACTCTGTTCATCATGCTGGTGGTCACGGCGATCTTCATGCCGCTGATCCTGATGTACACCGCCTGGGTCTACAAGGTGCTCTGGGGCAAGGTCACCGAGGCCGATGTCTCTGAAAACTCCCACTCCGTTTACTGAAGAAAGGACATCCCATGTGGTATTTCGCCTGGCTGCTTGGCCTTCCGCTGGCCGCCATCTTTGCCGTGATGAACGCGATGTGGCTGGAGCTGAAGGAAGACGAGCGCACCATCGCCAGGGGCGATCCCGCCCCGCGCCCCGGCAACAGCGGTAAAACCGGCAGCACCCGACGCCGATAGATGGTGCGGATGCCTTTAACCTCCTCACGATCTGCCTGGCACAGGCACGCAGAAGGAAATGGAACATGACTGAATTTAATGAGATCAAGGCGTCGCGCCGCGCCTTTCTGGGCCTTGTCGCGGGCGGCCTTGCCACGACCATGGCCGTGCGACCGGCTGCGGCGGCCAAGGTGCAGACCAAGGCCCGCATCGTCATGATCGGGGCAGGGGCTGCGGGTACGGCCCTGGTCAACCGACTTGTCACGCGCCTTGACGGTGCGGAGATCACTATCCTCGACCCCAGCGCCGAGCATCTGTATCAGCCGGGCCTGTCGCTTGTGGCCGCCGGGCTGAAGCCTGCGTCCTATACCCGGTCCAAGACAACGGACTGGTTGCCGCAGGGGATTACCCTGATCGCGCAAGCCGCCGCCGCCATTGACCCCGTGTCCAAGACCGTGGCCACCTCGGGCGGGCAGACCGTGCCGTATGATTTCCTGATCGTGGCACCCGGCCTTGTGCTGGATCACGATGCGATCGAAGGCTTTTCGCTTGATCTGGTCGGCACCAACGGGATCGGCGCGCTGTATGCAGGCCCCGAATATGCCGCGAAAACCTGGCAGGCGGCGTCGGCTTTCACCCAAGCGGGCGGCGTCGGGATCTTCACCCGTCCGGCCACGGAAATGAAATGCGCGGGAGCGCCGCTCAAGCATACTTTCCTGATCGAGGATATCGCCACCCGCTCCGCAGGGCAGGGCAAGCACGAGATGCACTATGCCGCGAATAACGATGCGCTGTTCGGTGTGCCCATCGTGTCGGAGAAAGTGCGGATGCTGTTCGAGGACCGGGGGATCACCCCGCATTACAGCCATGTCCTCAAGGCGGTCGAACCGGGTCGCAAGATCGCGACCTTCACCACGCCCAAGGGCGATGTCGAGATGGGCTATGACTATCTGCACGTGATCCCGCCGCAGCGCGCGCCCGAGGTCATCCGCCAGTCCGGGTTGAGCTGGGCCGACAAGTGGACGGACCAGGGCTGGGTCGAGGTCGATCAGAAGACCCTGCGCCACCGGCGCTATCCCGACATCTTCGCGCTGGGCGATGTGGCGGGCGTGCCCAAGGGCAAGACAGCCGCCTCGGTCAAATGGCAGGTGCCGGTGGTCGAGGATCATCTGGTCGCCGCCATCGAAGGCCGCGACGGCAGCAAGGTCTATGACGGCTATACGTCCTGCCCGCTGATCACGCGGGTCGGTCGGGCGATGCTGATCGAGTTCGATTACCACAACAACCTGACCCCGTCCTTTCCGGGTGTGATCGCCCCGCTGGAAGAGCTGTGGATCAGCTGGTTGATGAAGGAAGTGGCCCTGAAAGCCACCTATAACGCCATGTTGCGCGGCAAGGCCTGAGGAGACACGCAATGGAACAACTGACCTTTGAAACCCTGATTGCCGTTTTCGAGGAAATATTCGGCCGCGCCCTTTTCTGGGGCATGGTCGTGGCGGCGGTCGTCGTCACGCTGGCTTATCTCTATGTCCTGATCCGGGACCGGGCCATGTCCATGCGCAAGTTCTTTCTGGCGCAGCTCTCCATGCCTCTCGGCGCGGTGGCGGCCGTTGTGTTCGTGCAGGTCATGACCAATTCGCATCTGCGCGATGTCGGCGGGCCGGTCGACGTGATCGTGCTGTTGGGGGTGGCGGCCATGGGGGCGATCGGACTTGCGATCCTTGTCTATACCGCCCAATCGCTGGTGCGCAGGTCGCAGTAGAACGCGACCGCGCCAGATGGCTGAGCGTGGGGAAGGCAAGGGCATGACGCAGCACAGGAACCGGAAATTCTGGAACAGGATCGCCGAACGCTACGCCGCGCGGCCCCTCAAGAATGTCGCGGCCTATGAGGCGATGCTTGAGGATGTGGCGGCCCGGCTGAAACCCTCGGACCGCGTTCTGGAAATCGGCTGCGGCACGGGCGGCACCGCGATCAGGCTGGCGCCCGGCGTTGCGCAATATACGGCGACGGATTTCTCGACCGAGATGGTGCGCATCGCGCGGGCCAAACCCTTCGAGGGCAATCTGGACTTTCGTGTCGCGGATGCGGCCTCTGCCTTCGATGGCGGCCCCTTCGACGTGATCTGCGCCTTCAACGTTCTGCATCTTGTCGAGGATCTGCCGGATACGCTGGCGCGTATCCATGCCAATCTCAAGCCCGGTGGCCTGCTGATCAGCAAGACATGGTGCTTTGCCGATCTCAGGCTGCGGGTACGCATGCTGTTTCCCATCCTGCGGTTGGTGGGTCTTTTTCCCTTTGTCACCGCGCTGGGCGAGGCGCAGTTGCGTCAGGCCTTGAGCGATGCGGGTTTCGAGATCGAGGCTGCGCGCGTCTTCGGCGACTATCCGCAGAACCCCTATCTTGTGGCGCGGGCAAGGCCTGGGGCCTGACAATCGCGGGGTCGACGCCCCCTTTCGGCTGCGCAATGATGGAGGCAGCGCAGGGGAAGGGGAGTCGGCAGGCCGTTATTGCCGGAAGCCGCGTTCACATGCCCCGTCCGGAGGGATCAGTCCGCATGGAAAACAACGATGGCGATCGCCTCAAGACAGTGATCCTGCTGCTGGCATTGGCGGGGCTTGTGCTGGGCCTTGCGCTCTGGATTGCCGGTCTGGCCGACATGGCGGACGTTGTCTGGATCGCCGGTGTTCTTCCTGCCCTTGTCGCGCTGATCGTCGAGATCCTGCGCAGTATCGGGCGCGGCGAAGTCGGTCTGGATATCGTGGCGGCCCTGTCGATGACGGCAGCACTTGTCTTTGGCGAGACACTGGCGGCGGCGGTCGTGGCGGTGATGTATTCGGGCGGCACCTTTCTGGAAAGCTTTGCCGAAGGCCGGGCGCGCCGCGAAATGCACGCGCTGCTGTCCCGCGTGCCCCGCATGGCGACCCGCCATCTGAACGGTAGCCTCGAGGATGTGCCCCTTGATGCCGTCGTGCCGGGCGACCGTTTGCTGATCCGCCAGGGTGACGTGGTGCCCGTGGACGGAACGGTGACCTCGGCCACGGCCTTTCTGGATACATCGGCCCTGACCGGCGAGTCGCTGCCCGTACGCCTGTCGCAGGGGGCGGCGGCCATGAGCGGGTCGACCAATGCGGGCGAAGCCTTTGATCTGACCGCGACGCATGAAGCCAGGGACAGCACCTATGCCGGCATCGTCCGGCTGGTCGAGGAAGCGCAGCGATCCAAGGCGCCGATGTCGCGGTTGGCGGATCGCTGGTCACTCGGGTTTCTGGTCGTGACCGTCGTCATCGCCTTCGCGGCCTGGTGGTTCACGGGTGATCCGATCCGGGCGGTCGCGGTGCTGGTCGTGGCGACACCCTGTCCGCTGATCCTTGCCGTTCCGGTGGCGCTGGTGGCGGGACTGTCGCGTGCGGCGCATTTCGGCGTGCTGATCAAGGGGGCAGGGCCGCTTGAGCGGATGGCCCGAATCCGCACGCTGATCCTGGACAAGACCGGAACGCTGACCGACGGACGCCCGCAGATCGTGTCGATCGACAGCCGTGGGCCATTGGCCGAGGACGAGATCCTGCGCTTTGCCGCGGCGCTTGATCAGGCCTCCAAGCACCCGGTCGCGCAGGCCGTCGTGACGGCGGCAAGGGCACGGGGGCTGGATCTTCCCGTGCCATCCGATGTCGCCGAAATCCCCGGTGAGGGCGTGGTCGGCCATGTCGCGGGTCACAGTGTGATCGTGGGTGGCGAGGATTTCGTCGCGCAGCGCCTGGGCGGAGGGCCGGGCGATAGCTTGCGTCTTGCGGCGGGCGCGGTCCTTGTCGCCGTGGCGGTGGATGGTCGCATGGCCGGGCATCTGGTAATGGCCGATCCCTTGCGCGACGGCACGGCGACCATGCTTGCGGGTCTGCGCCGCGAGGGGATCGCGCGCATCCTTCTGGCCACCGGGGATCGTGCCGCCGTCGCCGAACGCGTGACCGAGGGGCTTGGCCTTGACGGGGTGCGCGCCGGCCTCACGCCCGATCAGAAGGTTCTGCTGGTTCTGACCGAACGCAAGAACGGACCCGTGATGATGGTGGGTGACGGCGTGAACGACGCCCCCGCGCTGGCCGCCGCGGATGTGGGCGTGGCCATGGGCGCACGGGGGGCCGCCGCCTCGGCCGAGGCGGCAGATGTCGTGCTGTTGGTGGATCGGGTGGACCGGCTTGGACCGGGGATCGAGATTGCCCGCCGCGCCCGCCGCATCGCCGTCGAAAGTGTCGTCGCGGGCATCGGGCTGTCGGTGCTTGGGATGATCGCCGCCGCCTATGGCTACCTGACGCCGGTGCAGGGCGCGCTGCTTCAGGAAGTGATCGACGTGGCGGTGATCCTGAATGCGCTGCGCGCGCTCAGGATCATACCGTTCGAGCCCGCGCCGCCACCTTCGCCGCCGCAGGCCGATCTTCCCCTGGGCAACCCGTCATGACCCGGCAGTGGGTGGGCTGTCTTTCAGACCTGCCCGCCTTGTGATTGCAGCCATTTGGTCACCGAGGCCTGCTTGCCGCGCATATGCGCCAGCAGGGTCCGCGCCAGTTGCTTGCCGTCGCGCAGGGCCAGGTATTCCATGATCTTCTCGTGCTCCTGCACGGCCGCCGCCCAGCGTTCATCGGACATGTTCGCAAGGTAGCGCGCGCGCTGCATGCGCAACGACAACGCCTGGCACGAGGTCGTCAGTGTATCGTTCCGCGCCGCCTTGAGGATGGCGCGGTGGATCTTCTGGTTGACGCTGAAATAGGCCTCGAGGTCGCGCGCCTCGTAACTGCTGATCATCTGCTCGTGCAAGGCGCGCACGGCCGCGATCTCGTCATCGGTGATGTTCTGGCAGGCCAGTTCACCTGACAGCGCTTCAAGCACGCCGAGGATGGGAAACACCTCTTCGACCTCGCTGATGGTCAGTGGTGACACCCATGCCCCACGGTTCTGTTCCAGCCGGACCAGCCCGTCTGACGCCACCACTTTCAAGGCCTCCCGCATGGGTGTGCGCGAGACGCCGAATTGCGCACAAAGGTCCTTTTCCGGCACCTTGGTTCCCGGTTGCAATTCGCCGGTGATGATCAGCATCTGCAAGCGATCGACCAGTTCCTCGTGCAGGGATTTGCGTGGGATCGTGCGTATGGCGCTGTTCTCGGTCATGTCCTGTCACTCAATGCTTTCTCAAGGCCAATTCCAGAAGCCGGGCAATATGCATGGGCTTGCGGTCGGTCGTGTCGGAAATCTGGTGCCTGCAGGATGTGCCATCGGCCACGATAAGCGTCTCCGCGTCGGCCTTCCTGACCGCGGGAAGCAAATCGGCCTCTCCCATCTTGCGTGAAATCTCGTGGGTGTCCGTCCCGTATCCAAACGCGCCCGCCATGCCGCAGCAGCTGGTCTCGACAACCTCTATCGCGGTGTCTGGCAGCAAGGCGAGGGTTTTTTCGATGCTGGACATCACGCCCATCGCTTTTTGATGGCAATGCCCATGCAACAGCACCTTCGGCGCGGGCGAGGTCAGCGGCAGGGTGAAGCCGGGACGGTCCGCCTGGGCCGCGATATACTCCTCGAGCATCATGGCCTGGCTGGCCAGACGCGCACTATCCGCGCCGGGCAGAAGGCTGGGGATCTCGTCGCGCAGCGTCAGCAGGCAGCTTGGTTCCAACCCGACGATGGGCAATCCCTGTTCGGCCAGCGGCAGCAGCGCATCGACCAGCCTGCGCGCCTCGGTGCGCGCCTCGTCAACCAGGCCTGCCGACAGGAAGGTGCGCCCGCAGCAAAGCGGCCGTTCGCCCGCCGGCGCGGCGGCCAGATGCACGGGCACCTCTGCCGCTTCCATCACGTTCAGGGTGGCGCGCAGGTTCTCGGGCTCGAAATACCGGTTGAAGCAATCCGCGAACAGGACGACGCCGGGGGCCTTGGTCGGCGCAACCTCGGCATCCCTGAAGGGTGTCGCGCTCCATGTCGGCAGATCGCGCGTGGCGGTGAAGCCGGTCAGCCTTTCCGTCAGCCTGGCCAGACCCGGCAGGGTGTTGCGCAGGTTTGCCAGGAACGACAACCGCGAGGCCCAGGGCGCGTAGCGGGGCAGGTAGCCCACCAGCCTGTCATGCAGGCTGATCCCGTGCTTTTTGGCGCGCGCGGCCTGCACTTCGATCTTCATCTTCGCCATGTCGACGCCCGTGGGGCATTCGCGCTTGCACCCCTTGCAGGACACGCACAGCTTCATCGTCTCGGCCATCTCGTCCGAGCTCAGCGCATCCGGTCCCAATTGCCCCGAAATCGCAAGGCGCAGGGTATTGGCGCGCCCGCGTGTCAGGTCCTGTTCCTTGCGCGTCACCCGGAACGAGGGGCACATTACCCCGCCCTTCAGCTTGCGGCAGGCGCCGTTGTTGTTGCACATCTCGACCGCGCCCTGGAAACCGCCGCCGCCGCCGGTCCAGGCCGACCAGTCCAGCTGCGTCTCGAATTTTGGCACGGCGTAATCCGGGCCATAGCGGAACAGGCGCCGGTCATCCATCTTCGGGGCGTTCACGATCTTGCCGGGATTGAACAGACCCTTGGGGTCAAAGCGCTGCTTGACCTCTGCGAAACTGTCGACCATGCGCGCGCCGAACATCTTTTCATGGAATTCCGACCGCACCAGCCCGTCGCCATGCTCGCCCGAATGCGAGCCCTTGTAGTGCCGCACAAGGTCAAAGCATTCCTCGGCGATGGCGCGCATCGTCTTGACGTCCTTGTCCAGCTTGAGGTTCAGCACAGGACGCACATGCAGGCACCCAACCGAGGCATGGGCATACCATGTGCCCTTGGTGCCGTATTTCTCGAAGATATCGGTCAGCCCGGCGGTATATTCGGCAAGATCGGGCAGTTCGACGGCGCAATCCTCGACGAAGGAGACGGGTTTGCCGTCCTCCTTCATGGACATCATGATGTTCAGCCCGGACTTGCGGAACTCTGCGATGCCATTCTGCAGCCTGCTGTCCGTTACCGGGGTCATGCCGCCCCAGGATTTGCCGGACCTGGTCCATGAAAAGCCCAGATCGCCCATCATCTCGTCCAGCTGCTGCAGCTTGACGGCGTTCTGGCGCGGATCGTCTTCGGCGAATTCGACCAGCAGCAGCGCCTCGGGCTGTCCGGTCACGAAGTCCTCGATGGTCTGGCGGAACATCGGGATGTCGCGGCCCAGGCCGATCATCGTGGCGTCCACCAGTTCGACCCCCTGCGGTGTCAGCGTGACCAGATGCTGTGCGGCATCCATCGCCTGGTAGAAGGTGGGGAAATGGCACACGCCCAGCACCTTTTCCCCGACCAGCGGCCAGAGCTTCAGCTCGATCGCCGTGGAATAGGCCAGCGTACCTTCCGAGCCGACCAGCAGATGCGCCAGGTTCTGCGGGGCGCGGCCTGGCACCAGCGCGTCGATGTTGTAGCCACCGACCCGGCGCATGACCTTGGGAAACCGGGCGTCGATCTCGGCGGCTTCGCGCGCGCCAAGGGCCAGAAGGTCGCCTGTCAGCACGGACAGGGCAGGGGATTGATCCGCCCCGACCGGGCCGAAATGGTGCTTGGTGCCATCGGCCAGAAGCGCCTCGATCGACAGCACGTTGTCGCGCATCATCCCGTAGCGCAGCGATTTGCCACCACAGGAATTGTTGCCCGTCATGCCGCCGATGGTCGCGCGGGACGCGGTCGAGACATCGACCGGGAACCACAGGCCATGCGGCTTGAGGATTCGGTTCAGCTCGTCCAGCACCATGCCCGGACGCACCACGCAGCGCCGGTTTTCGACATCCAGTTCCAGCAGCTGGTTGAAGTACTGTGTGTTGTCCAGCACCAGCGCCTCGTTCACGGTCTGGCCGCATTGCGACGTGCCGCCGCCGCGCGGCAACACGGGGATGCCTTGCTCTGCCGCAAGGTCCAGCGCTGCGCGAATGTCGTCCTCGGACTTTGGCGACAGAACCCCCAGCGGCATCATCTGGTAGAAGGATGCATCCGTCGCGTAACGCCCCCGCGAAAAACGGTCGAACAGGACGTCACCCTCGACGCGGGCAGCTAACGTTCTGGAAAGATTTGGTAATTCTTGCATTTTTTGACCGTTTTGTCCGCGGGGATCGCTGGGAATTATATGTTGACTAAATTATGAATTCAAAATTACAGTTCTTCAATGGAAAAAACAAATGGCCGCGAGTGGGCGCTCGCAGGGCTGGTTGTTGAAAGGTTGGGAAGAGAATTCATGAGAAAAGCCGGTCGTCACTTTTTGCAGATCCCCGGGCCGAGTGCCGTGCCCGATCGCATCCTGAGCGCCATATCGCAGCAGACCATCGATCACCGGGGGCCGGATTTCGCCAAGGTCGGCCTCAAGGCGCTGAATGGGATGAAATCGATCTTCAAGACGGATGCGCATGTGTTCATCTACCCCTCTTCAGGGACAGGCGCATGGGAGGCGGCGCTGGTCAACACTCTGTCGCCCGGCGACCGTGTGCTGATGTTCGAAACCGGCCATTTCGCGACCCTGTGGAAGAAACTGGCCGACAAGCTGGGCATCAAGGCGGAATTCATCGAAGGCGATTGGCGCGGCGGTGCCGACCCCGACCGGATCGAGGCTTGTCTGGCCGAAGACAAGACGCATGAGATCAAGGCTGTCTGTGTCGTGCATAACGAGACATCGACTGGGTCCGTGTCGCCCATCGCGGCGGTGCGCCGGGCCATCGACAACGCCAACCATCCGGCGCTGCTGATGGTGGACACCATTTCGGGCCTGGCCTCGCTCGACTATCGCCACGACGAATGGGGTGTCGATGTCACCGTGTCAGGGTCGCAAAAGGGGCTGATGCTGCCGCCCGGCCTGTCGTTCAACGCGGTCAGCGCCAAGGCGATGGCGGCCAACAAGGCGGCGGGCTGCACGCGGTCCTACTGGGACTGGGCCGAGATGGTCGGCCCGAACGAGAAGGGGTATTTCCCCTACACGCCGGGCACCAACCTGCTTTATGGCCTGAACGAGGCCATCGACATGCTGCATGAAGAGGGGATGGACAATGTCTTTGCCCGTCACGCCCGCCACGGTGCGGCGGCCCGTGCGGCGGTGCGCGCCTGGGGGCTCGAGGTGCTGTGCGCCACGCAGGGACAGGAAAGCGGTGTTCTGACCGCCGTTATGATGCCCGAGGGGCATAGCGCCGACGCGTTCCGCGCCACGACGCTGGAACACTACGACATTTCGCTTGGTAACGGCCTGTCCAAGGTGGCCGACAAGGTGTTCCGCATCGGGCACCTGGGCGATTTCAACGACCTGATGCTGGTGGCGACATTGGCGGGTGTCGAGATGGGCCTCAAGAAGGCCGGTGTGCCCCACAAGGAGGGTGGGGTGCAGGTCGCGATGCAGATGCTCGCGTAGAAGGCCCCCTCGCTTCCGGGCGAGGGGCAAGAAAGACAAATGAAGCTCTGGGAGGAGAACAAGATGAAGACGCTCGTGAAACTGTCAGCCGCAACCGCGCTGATCGGGATGGCAACCACCGTTTCGGCGGCGGACATGACGCTGAAATTCGGCCATGTCGGCGCGCCGGGATCGCTGTTTGAGGAATCCGTGAACCACTTCGCGGAATGTGCGAACACCAGCCTCGCCGGCAAGGTCGAGGTGCAGACCTTCGGATCCTCGCAGCTGGGCAAGGACAAGGAACTGCTGCAAAAGCTCAAGCTGGGTCAGGTCGATTTCGCGCTGCCCTCGTCGATCATGTCGTCCGTCGATGCCGTGTTCGGCATCTTCGAGATGCCCTACATCATCTCGGATCGCGACCACATGCGCCGCGTTCAGGGCGAAATGATGGATACGTTCCAGGGGGCCGCGCAGGACAACGGCTATCACATCGTGGGTCTGGCCGAGAACGGGTTCCGCAACATCACCAATAACGTGCGCCCGATCAATGTGCCTGCCGACCTGCAGGGCATCAAGCTGCGCACGCCCAACGGTGTGTGGCGTCTGAAGATGTTCCAGGAATACGGTGCGAACCCCACGCCGATGGCCTTCTCGGACGTGTTCACCGCCCTGCAGACCGGTGTGATCGACGGGCAGGAAAACCCCTATGCGCAGATCGCCTCGGCCAAGTTCCAGGAAGTGCAGAAATACCTGTCGGTGACGGAACATGTCTACACGCCGGCCTATATCCTGGCGTCGAAGAAGCATTTCGACAAGATGCCCGCCGATGTGCAGGCCGCGCTGACGGATTGCGCCAACAAGACGCAGGATTTCACCTACACCCGCGCCGCCGAGCTGGAATCCAGCCTGCTGCAGGTGATCAAGGATGCGGGCGTCGAGGTGAACCAGGCCGACAAGGCCGCATTCATCGAAGCCTCCAAGCCGATCTACAAGCAGTTCGCGGATGAGGTCGAAGGCGGTCAGGACATGATCGACCTGGTCCTTAGCCTGGGCAAATCCGGCTGACCGGTCACTGACGGGGGCGCGGCGCAAGCCCGCCCCCTTTCATCTGCATCTTCACGCATGTCTGCCGGGTCCCCGGCGGCTGCTGGACGTTTGAACCCTTTCCAAAGTCAGGTCCGACATGGAGCATTCCGCCTACCCGACCCTGTCACGTCTGAACCGCGTCTTGAGTCTCATTCTCGAATGGATGACGATCGGGCTGATGGTGCTGCTGACAGTCACCGTCACGCTGGCCGTGATCGCGCGGCTGATGGGGCAAAGCTTTTCCTGGTATGACGAGGTGGCTGCGATCATGCTGGCCTGGATCACCTACTACGGATCCGCCCTGGCGGCGCTGCACCGGCGCCATATCGGTTTTGACACCGTGCTGCTGGCCATGCCGCTCCGGATGCGCGTTGCGGCCCTTGTCGCGGGCGAAGCCATCGTGCTGCTGTTTTTCCTTCTGATGGCGCGCGCCGGGCTGCAGGTGCTCGAAGTGCTGGAAGGCGATGTGCTGGTGTCCCTGACCTGGGTGCCGGTCCAGTTCACCCAGTCCGTGATCCCCATCGGCGCCGCACTGTTCATGATCTGCCAGATGCTCAGCCTGCCCGCCTACCTCAAGCTGACGGCGGCGGGCATCTCGCTGGAACATGCCGACATCGAAGAAGAAGTCGAAGCCGAACTCGAAAAGAACAAGGATCGCGTCTGATGCTGATAGCTGCCATCTTCATTGCACTGCTGTTGATGATCTGCATCAACATTCCGATTGCCGTGGCGCTGGCCATGTGCGGGGTCATCGGCCTGTTCCTGACCGAAGGGGCCGACAGCCTGGTGACCATCGCGCTGGACATGTACGACGGATCGACGAAGTTTTCGCTGATCGCGATCCCGATGTTCGTGCTGGCGGGCGCGATCATGAACGCGGGCGGGATCACCGACCGCCTGATCAACTTCGTCACCGCGATCATCGGCTTCATCCGCGGTGGTCTTGCCATGGTGAACATCGGTGTGTCGCTGTTCTTCGCGGAAATCTCGGGCTCGGCGGTGGCCGATGTGGCGGCCATGGGGTCGATCCTGATCCCGCAGATGAAAAAGCGCGGCTATAGCAAGGAATTCTCGGCCGCGGTCACGTCATCCTCGGCCTCGCTTGCGATCATCATTCCCCCGTCGATCCCGATGATCCTTTACGCGGCCTCGGCCAATACGTCCGTCGAACAGCTGTTCGTGGCCGGTGTGGTGCCGGGCCTTCTGGGCGCGGCGGGCCTGATGCTGGTCGCCTATATCTTCGCCAAGCGTTACAACTTCCCGACCGAGGCAGCGTTCAACATCCCGCGTCTCAAGGAAACCTTCATCGACGCGCTTCCCGCCTTCGTGCTGCCGATCGTCATCCTGGGCGGCATCTTCGGCGGCTACGTCACCGCAACCGAAGCAGCCGGTCTGGCCGTTCTGGCGGCCATCGTCGTGTCGGCCTGGTATCGCAACATCAACTTCGCGCATCTGCGCCGCGCGATGCTGGACGGTGGCATCCAGACCGCCGTCGTGATGCTGCTGGTGGCCGCATCGGTCCTGATGGGCGGGTTCCTGACCCGCGCGCAGATCCCGCAGCAACTGGCCGAGGGCATCCTGTCGATCACCACGCAGCAGTGGGCGATCCTGCTGATCCTCAACATCTTCTTCCTGGTCGTCGGGTTCTTCCTGCATTCGGCCGCAGCGATCATTCTTGTCATCCCGATCGTGATCCCGCTGATCACGGCGGCCGGTATCGACCCGGTGCATTTCGGCCTGGTCGTGACGCTGAACCTTGCCATCGGACAGCAGACGCCACCCGTGGCCTCGGTGCTGATCACGGCCTGTTCGGTGGCGCGCGCCAATATCTGGGAGGTGTCCAAGGTCAACATCTGGTTCGTCGGCGTCCTGCTGGCGGTGCTGATGCTGTGCACCTACGTGCCTTCCGTCCCGATGTTCCTGGTGGAGTATTTCTACAGATGAGCAATCAGACCCCCGAACTGATCGAAGAGCTGCGCGAGGGCATCCTCTGGGTCACGTTCAACCGCCCCGAGGCGCGCAACGCCCTGACCTTCGCGATGTACGAACGGCTTGCCGCGATCTGCGCGACCATGCCGACGGATGGATCGGTGCGCGCGATGGTGATTGCGGGCGCGGGCGGCAAGGCCTTTGCCGCCGGCACCGACATGACCCAGTTCCGCGCCTTCGAGACACCGCAGGACGCGCTGGATTACGAAGGTCGGATCGATGCGGTGCTGGATGCGCTCGAACGCTGCCCGGTGCCGACGATTGCCGCCATCAATGGCGCTTGCACCGGGGGGGGCGGGTCGATTGCGGCGGCCTGCGACCTGCGGATCGCCTCGGCCAGCCTCAAGTTCGGCTTTCCAATCGCGCGCACCCTGGGCAATTGCCTGGCCGCCGGCAACCTTGCGCGGTTGAGCGAACTGATCGGCGCGGGCCGCGTGCGCGAACTGATCTTCACCGCCCGCCTGATCGGCGCCGATGAGGCGCTGGCCTGCGGGCTGGTCGGTGAAGTGCTGCCCGACGAGGCCGCGCTGATGACCCGCGCGGACGAATTGGCGACACTGGTGGGCGCGATGGCCCCCCTGACCCTGCGCGCCACGAAAGAGGCGATGCGCCGCAACCGCACCGCCAGCAAGGTACAGGACGATGATCTGATCACCCTGTGCTACATGAGCGATGATTTCCGGATCGGGATGGAAGCCTTCCTGGGCAAGAGGAAACCGGAATGGACGGGACGATGACGACACGCACCGGCCCGCTGCAGGGCATGCGGGTGATCGAACTTGCGCATATCATGGCGGGTCCGGTCTGTGGCCTGATGCTGGCCGACATGGGCGCGGATGTGATCAAGGTCGAAAAACCAAGCGGCGATGACAGCCGCCGTTTCGTGCCGCCCGACATCAACGGCGAGGCCGCCGCCTACATGATGATGAACCGCAACAAGCGGGGCATTGCGCTGAACCTCAAGGATGCCGATGCGGTCGATGTGCTGCGCAAGCTTCTGTCCGAGGCCGATGTGGTGATCGAGAATTACCGCACCGGCACGATGGAGCGGCTTGGCCTTGGCTATGACGATCTGGTCAAGATCAACCCGCGCCTGATCTATTGCGAGATTTCGGGTTTCGGTCGCACCGGCCCCTATGCGGATCGGGGCGGCTTCGACCTGATCGCGCAGGGCATGGCCGGGCTGATGTCGATCACCGGCGAAGGGCCGGGGCGCCCGCCCGTCAAGGTAGCGGCACCGATATCCGACATCAACTCGGGCATACTGGCCGCCATGGGGGTCAGCGCGGCCTATGCCAACATGCTGCGTACGGGGCAGGGGCAGAAGGTCGACACCTCGCTTTTCGAGGCGGCAATCGTGCAGACCTACTGGCAGTCGGCCATCGCCTTTGCCACAGGTGAAAAGCCCGAACCACTGGGATCGGCGCATCCGCTGAACGCGCCCTACCAGGCGTTTCAGACGCAGGATGGCTGGATCAACGTGGGCGCCGCGAACCAGAGCAACTGGTTGCGCTTCCTCGAGGTGATCGGGGCGCCCGAATTGGATGACGATCCGAAATTCGCCTCGAACGAGGCGCGCAAGCGCAACCTGCCGGAACTGGTCGAGATCCTGAACGGCTTTCTGCGCAAGGACACGTCCGAGGTCTGGCTTGCCCGCATGGAAAAGGCCAAGCTGCCCGCCGGGCCGATCAATGACATCCTGCAGATGCATGACGATCCCCAGACCCGCGCCCGCGAGATGGTTCTGACCCTTGATCACCCGCGCGCGGGCAAGGTCGACACCATCGGACATCCGGTCAAGTTCAGCCGGACCCCGGCCAGCATCACCCGCGCGGCCCCGATCCTGGGCCAGCACAGCCGCGAGATCCTGCGCGAGATCGGGCTGGACGAGGCGCGGATCGCGGCGCTGATCAACGCGCAGGCCGTCATCGCGGCCTGAGCGGCGGGCGAAACCCGCCATCCGATTCGCGACCCGGCACCGATTGCGGCGCGGCGCCGGGCCGACCGGCCCGCGTTGCGCGCAGCGGTGATGGCCCTGCGCACACTGCACGGGCGAATGCGGGATCTTCCGATGCAGGTTCGGCTTGCCTCCGGTCCTTTGGCGCGCTAAGACATCGCGGCCTGATGCGGGCGTTGTGTAATGGTAAGACCTCAGCCTTCCAAGCTGATGACGCGGGTTCGATTCCCGCCGCCCGCTCCAGACCTTTTCATCAAAAGTTGCTGCACCACCCGGATGCCACCTTGGCACTTGACCTTCGCGCAGGCCGGGTTACGCTCCGTCAAGCCGTGTGGTTTCGAGGTGCGTCCGAAAGGACTGCTGCCCGGACTGCGTCGGACGCTGTGGCGGAAGGAGGAGCCGCCACAGCGATTTTTCAAAGGCCTGCGCCTGCCCGGCAAGACCGGGAGGCATCTCAAGATAATGTGCAGTTGCTGCAAGGGCGGCAACTGCAATTACCGGTGCCGCTGCTGTGCGGCTCTGTCTTTGGGAGGAGACCGAGAATGACATTGAAACATCTGGGGTTGGTCGCAGCCCTTGTGCTGACACCTGCCGCCACTTTCGCCGAAAGCTACAACGTGACCGTGGTCGCGGGGCACCCGCCGGTGTTTCGCTGGGTGCGGATGATCAGCGAAAGCTTCATTCCGACCGCGCAGGCCCAGCTTGAGGCGGCGGGCCACAGCATGACCTTCTCGGAACAATACGGTGGCGCATTGGCCGGCGTGGGCGAAGAGCTTGAGGCGGTCGAGGCCGGGCTGGCCGAGATGGGCACCTGCCAGGCGCTGTTCGATCCGGCCAAGCTGGCGGTGCAGAACGTCACCTATTACACGCCTTTCGTCAGTGATGATGTGCGGCTGATCGCCGATACGATCAACGACCTGCACCGCAGCCATACCGAGATGAACCTGGCCTATGCGGAAAACGGTGTCGTCTACCTGGGTGCGCCCATCGGCATTGATGACTATACGCTGATGACGAATTTTCCCGTCACATCGCTTGATGATCTGAAGGGCCGCAAGATCGCGGCGCCGGGTGCGGCGATCAACTGGCTGTCGGGGACGGGCGCGGTCGGCGTCTCGGGCAACCTGACCACTTATTACAACGAACTCAAGGCAGGCGTTTACGACGGCGTTTTGGTCTTCGCCAGTGCCGCCCTGCCGGGCAAGCTGTTCGAGGTGGCCCCCTACATCACCAAGATGGGGCTTGGCGCGCAATACGCAGGCTCCATCTGCGCCAATGCCGAATGGTTCGCAGGTCTGCCAGCCGAGGTGCAGACAGCCCTTGTCACGGCCGCGGACGCCGCGCAGGTCTGGTATCACGACGATCTCGAGGCCTTTGTTCAGGTGGCCCTGACCAAGATGGCCGAAGCGGGCGCCACCATCACCGACGCCAGCCCCGAGATGCGCACCGCCTGGGCCGAGGGCATGGACAATGCCGCGGCGAAATGGGCCGCAGAACTGGATGCGCAGGGCAAGCCTGCCAGCCTGATCCTGGGCCTCTACATGGATGCGATGCGCGCTGCAGGCGCGACGCCCCTGCGCGACTGGGACAAGGAATAGGCGCGGCATGCGCCCATTGCTTGGCCTTGCGTTGCGCCTTCTGGATGGGGTGACGCAGGCGCTGAACGTGATCGGGTCGGGGTTGATCCTGCTCTTGATGATCCTTGTGGGGGTCGATGTGGCAGGGCGCAACCTGGCGGGCGCGCCTGTGGCAGGCGTGCCCGAACTGGTCACGCTGTCCATCGTCGCGATCGTGTTCCTGCAGATCCCCCAGGCGCTTCGTGCCGGTCGCCTGACCCGGTCCGATGCGCTGCTGTCATGGCTGGAACGGCGCAGCCCCCTGACCGGGAAATGGCTCGAGACCCTCTTTGATCTGGTGTCCATGGCCGTGGTCTGGGTGATCGTCAGCACCACATGGCCGATTTTTGTCCGCGCCTGGGAACGCGGCGAATTCATCGGCGCGCTGGGCGATTTCACCGCCCCCACCTGGCCGGTGAAGCTGACCATTCTGATCGGCGGCAGCATGCTGATCCTGCAATTCGCCGCCCGCATCCTGCGGCGCTGGGCCTTGCCGCCCGAGGCGGAGGCGCCGGGATGACGCCATTCGAGATCGGCCTGATCGCGCTGGTCGCGATGTTCGTCTCGGTGCTGGCGGGGCTTTTCGTGCCCATCGCGCTGATGCTTTGTTCCTTCCTTGGGGTCTGGGCGATCAAGGGCTCGCCGCTTCTGGCGTCCAAGCTGATGGCGCTGGCGGCGAATGACGCGATCTCCAGCTATTTCTTCGGCGTGGTCCCGCTGTTCGTGCTGATGGGCTTCATCGTGGCCGAGGCGGGATTGGGGCGTGACGCCTTTGACGTAGCCAATGCCATGTTCCGCCGCCTGAAGGGCGGGCTGGGCGTGGGCACGGTCGGGGCGAATGCGATCTTCGCCGCGATCACCGGCATTTCCATTGCCTCGGCGGCGGTTTTCACCAAGATCGCCGTGCCGCAGATGATCCGCCACGGATATGCCCCGCGCTTTGCGGTGGGGGTGGTCGCAGGCTCCAGCGTGCTGGGCATGATGATCCCGCCCTCGCTGCTGCTGATCCTCTACGGCATCCTGACGGAACAAAGCATCGGGGACCTGTTCATCGCAGGCATCGGGCCGGGTCTGCTGCTGGCGCTGTTCTTCGCGGGGGGCATCGTGCTGATGGCGATCTTCACGCCCGGTTTCGTGGGCCGCCCCGAGGGCGCGCCCGAGGCGCTGCCGCCGCGCGTCCTGCTGGCCAAGGGATTGCCCATCGGCCTGCTGATCGCGCTGGTGCTGGGCGGCATCTACGGTGGTCTTTTCACCCCGGTCGAGGCCGGGGCCGTCGGTTCCATCGGGGCGCTGCTGATCGGGGTGGCGCTGCGCCGCCTGACGCTGGCGGGGCTGTGGCGGGTGCTGGTGGAAACGGGGCTGGTCACGGCCACCGTCTGCTTCCTGATCATCGCGGCGCAGATGTATTCGCGGATGCTGGCCCTGTCGGGTGTGCCGGCGGGGCTGGGGGCATGGGC
>LXYH01000021.1 GCA_001650895.1 Rhodobacteraceae bacterium EhC02 | reverse complement strand
GCGGGCTGCGGTGCCGGGGCTTCGGGTGCGGCGGGGGCAAAAGCCTGAGGTGCCTGCGGCTGCGGCTGCGCCTGGGGCGCTGCCGGCTGGGGCGCTGCAGGCTGCGGGGCCAGCGGGGCTGCAACGGCGCCGTAGGGCGCTGCGCGCAGCACGATACTGCCGCGCTCTTCGCGGGCTTCGACCCGGCGGGCGATCTCGCGTTCAGCGATCCGGGCCAGCATCTCTGCGTCCGGGACGGGGGGCTCGGCCCCGAAGTAGCGATCTTCCGAGGCCAGGTCCCGGAAGTATTCCGCAATTGCTTTCATGGTTTCGAAGGAATCGTCGAAACCTTCCAAAGTGCATGAAAATGTCCCATAGGAGACCGTGAGAATCTTACTGGTGCTCACCATTGGTCACTCGCTTTCTTTTGCCCGTCTGGATTGTGTTTACCATCGGATAGGCGTCGAAACGGGAACGATTCTTCGATTTTTAACGTATCATTTTGTGTTTACATTGTGATCTGTTTCCTGATTGGACCATAATCAAGCGATGCAAGACATCATTGTTCATTCCCCCGCGCCTGTCACCCTGATCGGTGGGGGCCAGTCCGATGTAGAATCCCTGCAGGATGCGCTGGCCTTGGGGCCGAAACTGGTGGCCGCCGACGGCGGCGCCGGGGTTGCCATGGCCGCGGGGCATCTGCCGGACGCCGTGATCGGCGATATGGATTCGCTGCATCCCGCCGACCGGGCCCGCCTGCCCGAGGGGCGCATCCACCCCATCAGCGAGCAGGACACGACCGATTTCGAGAAATGCCTGATGGCAATCCGGGCGCCGCTGGTTCTGGGGCTTGGCTTCACCGGGCCACGGCTTGATCACCAGATGGCGGCGTTCAATACGCTGGTGCGGCATTACCGGCAACGCTGCCTTCTGATCGGCCCGTCAGAGATCGTGATGCTGGCGCCACCCTCCCTGCGGCTGAACCTGCAGGGCGGCGATGTCGTCTCACTCTTTCCCATGGGCGCGGTCGAGGCGAAATCCGAGGGGCTGCATTGGCCCGTCGGCGGGCTGAGTTTTGCGCCGGACGGCCGTGTGGGCACGTCGAACAGGGCCACGGGACCGATCTGGCTGGCGGTGACGGCCCCCAAGATGCTGCTGATCCTGCCGCGCGCCACCTTGGGTCATCTTGTCGAGACCTTGCTGGCCCGCCCCTACGGCTGGGACTGAACGGCGCGCGCCGCGCTCGCGCTGCTCAACTGGCGTTCACGCAACACGATGTAAAGACCCGAGGCCACCGTGACGGTGATGCCCAGGGCCGCCAGCCCATCGGGCAGGTCGCGCCAGATCAGCCAGCCGATCAGCGTGGCGAACGGGATTTCTAGGTATTGCATCGGCGCCAGTGTTGCCGATGGCGCAAAGCGCAGCGACCATGTCATCAGCAGGTGACCGACCGTGCCCAGCAGACCGACCCCGATCAGCAGCGCCCAGTCCTGCCCCGAGGGTATCACCAGCCGCAGCGCGGCGGGTCCCGTATCGACGCCGCCGAAGATCAGCAGGACAGGCAAAAGCACGCAGCTTGCCATGATCCCGCTGACCGCCTGCAACCCGATCGGGTCTGTATCACGCGCCACAAGGCGGGTGACCAGGATGAAGGCCGCAAAGACCACCGCCACACCGACCGGCAGCAAGGCGGGCCAGCCGACCTCGGCAAAGCTGGGCTGGATCACCAGCAAGGTGCCGATGAAGCCCACGATACAGGCGATCAGGCGGCGGGGGCCGACCTCCTCGCCCAGGATGGTATGGCCCAGCAGCAGCAATACGAAGGGCATCACGAAGGCAATGGCGATCGCATCGGCCAGGGCCAGGTATTTCAGCGCGCTGAACATCAGCGTGATCCCCGCGATATGCAGTGCTGTGCGCAGGATCACCAGCCGCAGCATCCGCCCCCGCAGCCGCCAGACACGCCCCGTGGTCAGCACCAGCGGCGCCAGCACAAGCGCCTGCACCGCGAATCGGGCAAAGACCGCCATCAGCAGGGGCACCGTCTCGCCCAGGATCTTGGCCAGCGCATCGGCCAGCGGCGCGACCGCGCAAAAGCCCAGCATCAGCAGGATGCCCAGCATGGGCCGGTCGGGGGGATGGATCACGCTCATGCGCGGCAGGCTAGGAGGGGGCGGCGGGAATGGCAATCGCCCTTGCCGGACATGAGGCCGGGGTCAGCCCCGCTTTTCACGTTCCACAACGCGTTCGCGGTGAAAGATGTAAAGCCCCGACGCCGTGATCACGGCCATGCCCGCGAAGGTCATCGCATTGGGAAGGTCGGAAAAGAACAGCCAGCCAAAGGCCACCGCGCTGAGGATTTCCAGGTAATGCAGCGGCGCCACCGTGGCCGAGGGCGCATAGCGCAGCGCATAGCTGATCATCAGATGCGCCAGCGCCGAGGCCGCGCCCACGGCGAAAAGCCAGGTCCATTCGATCCCTTCCGGCCAGACCGGGCTGATCGTCGGGATCTCGATCCCGGTTCCCAGAAACATCACGGGCAGGCAGATCGCCGCCGCGACGGTCGAGGTGTGGAACTGCATCGGCACCGGATGCATCTGCCGCGACAGGCTGCGCGTCACCAGCATGTAGAACGCAAAGAAGAAGGCCGTGCCCAGCGGAAACAGCGCCACCAGCCCGAAGGCCGCGAAACTTGGCTGGATCACCAGCAGCGCGCCCGCAAAGCCCACCACGCTGGCCCCAAGCCGGCGCGGCCCCACCTCTTCGGCGAACAGGTATTTGCCAAGCAACAGCAGGATGAAGGGTTCGACGAAGGCGATCACCAGCGCATCGGCGATGGGCATCACCTTGACGGCCGCCACGAAGAAATAGGTCGACAGGATCAGAAACAGCGCGCGCAGCACCAGCCGCGACAGGACGCCCGGCGGCAGCCGCAATCCGTGACCCAGCAGCAGGCACAGCGGCAGCATCAGCAGGCCCTGCACGATGAAACGCGCGGTTGTCACCTGTCCCACCGGAATGGTCTGGGCCGCCAGTTTCGAGGCCACATCGATCAGCGGCGCTGTCAGGCAGAAGCCCAGCATCAGCACCACGCCCAACACGATGCGGTCGTTCAGATAGGGCATAGCAGGGGTGCGCGCGTCGCTCATGTCCGGGCTCTAGCGCGGCCTGCGCCCGCCTGCCATTCCAAATGCGACGCGTCTTTCATCGTTCTTCAAATGCCCCGAATTCCGCGCCCGCGCCGCAGATCAGCAGTTGGGCACATTCACCGCCAGCCCGCCCAGCGATGTTTCCTTGTATTTTTCCGACATGTCCGCACCCGTCTGGCGCATGGTCTCGATGCACACATCCAGCGAGACAAGGTGCTGCCCGTCCCCGCGCATGGCCAGCGATGCGGCCGACACCGCCTTGATCGCGCCCAGCCCGTTGCGTTCGATACAGGGCACCTGCACCAGCCCCTTGACCGGATCGCAGGTCATGCCCAGGTGATGCTCCAGCGCGATCTCGGCGGCATTCTCGATCTGCTCGGGGCTACCGCCCAGCACGGCGCAAAGCCCGGCGGCGGCCATGGCGGCGGCACTGCCGACCTCGGCCTGGCAACCCGCCTCCGCGCCCGAGATCGAGGCGTTGTATTTCACCAGGCCCCCGATGGCGGCGGCGGTCAGCAGGAATTCGTCCACCCGCGCGGGATTGGCGCCCGGCACATGATCCAGCCAGTAGCGGATCACGGCGGGCATCACGCCTGCCGCGCCATTCGTCGGCGCGGTCACCACCTGGCCGCCTGCGGCGTTTTCCTCGTTCACGGCCATGGCATAGGTGCTCATCCAGTCATTGATGACATGGGGCGCCGTCAGGTTCAGCCCGCGTTCGGCCAGCAGCGCCTGATGGATGCCCCGCGCGCGGCGGCGCACCTTCAGGCCGCCGGGCAGGATGCCGTCATGTTCCAGCCCGCGCTCGATGCAGTCGTTCATCACCTGCCAGATGCGGCCGATGCCCTTGTCCAGCGCCTCGCGCGGGCGGCGCGAGACCTCGTTGGCGCGTTTCATCTGCGCAATGCTCAGGCCCGAAGCCTTTGCCATCTCCAGCATCTCGGCGGCGGATTTGAACGGATAGGGCACGGGCGGACCATCGTCCGTATCCTTGCCTGCGGCCAGTTCGGCCTCGGTCATCACGAAGCCGCCGCCGATGGAATAATAGGTCTCGCGCAGGATCACGTCGCCCTGGGCATCGGTCGCCATCAGCTTCATCCCGTTGGCATGGCCGGGCAGGGCGGGGCCGAAATCAAAGACCAGATCGGCCAGCGGATCGAAATGCAGCGGCGGCAGCCCCTCGACCTCGATGGTCTTGGTGTCGCGGATGCTGATCATCAGCGCCTCGGCCTTTTCGTGGTCATAGGTGTCGGGCTTCAACCCGGCCAGGCCCAGGATCGTGGCGCGGTCGGTGGCATGGCCCACGCCCGTGAAGGCCAGGCTGCCATGCAGCGAGGCGCGCAGCCCATGCGCGGTGAAGGGCTGGCTGCGCAGCAGGTCCAGAAACCGCGCGGCGGCCACCATCGGCCCCATGGTATGCGAGGACGAGGGGCCGATGCCGACCTTGAACATCTCGAAGACGGACAGGAACATTACAGGGCACTTCCTTCGGGTGGAGTGGGATAGGCAGGTTGGGTGAAAGGATGGGGGCCCAGACCTTCGGCCCGCGCGCAGATCGCGGTCGCCGCCCGCGTCTCGATCCGGGCGCAAAGCGCCTCAAGATGCGGTGTGGCGGTCCGGTCCCGCCAGCCGGCCAGATCGACCGGGTAAAGCGCGATCCAGCGCAGGCAGGTCGCAAGATAATAGTCCAGGATGCTGGGCGCGGCCCCGTTAAGCCAGGCGTGGCCTGCCGCCGCCGCCGTGTCCAGCCGCGCCAGATGCGTTGTCAGCGACCCTTGCAGGCGCGCACGCAGCGCGGCCTGATGGGCGGGATCGTCGCCCACGTATAGCGCGGGGTAGAACAGCATCCTCAGTTCGGCATGCAGCGTGTTGGACAGAAAGAACAGCCATTTCAGGGCATGAGTCCGGTCGGGATGGTCGCAGGGCGGCATCATGGCGCAGGCTTCCGTTCGGTGGCGATCCGCCAGCCAGAGCAGGATCGCCCCGGTTTCGAAAATCGCGCCGTCAGGTGTTTCCAGAACCGGGATGCGGCCATGGGGGTTCAGCGCCAGGTAACGCGCGGATCGCTGCGCCGCGACGCGCCGATCCACCAGCACGGCCTCATAGGGCAGACGCATCTCCTCCAGCGCCAGCCGCACGATCAGCGAGGCGTTGTCAGGGGCGTAATGCAGGCGGTAGGGATGCGTCATGCGCGCAATCTGACGTCAAATCGGCGCGGATGCACCACCGGAAAACGACGCCTGCCGCAGCTTTCGCGCAAATCGTCGCGATTGCCCCCTCGCACCGGGGGCGCAACTTTCCTATAACCGCCCCCAACCGCCACAGAACCAGACGGAGTCGCTGCCATGCCCGGAGAATTGTCACCCATCGACAAGGCCAAGTTCGTTGCCGCCAAACGCGCGGTGGATTATGTCGAGGACGGGATGCGCGTGGGCTTGGGTACCGGATCGACCGCGGCCTGGATGGTGCGCTGCCTGGGCGAGCTGGTGCGCGATGACGGGCTGAAGATCAAGGGCGTGCCCACATCGACCCGTACCGCGGCGCTGGCGCGCGAGGTGGGCATCGAGGTGATCAGCCTGGACGAGGCGAAATGGCTGGACCTGACGATCGACGGGGCGGATGAATTCGACGGCGATCTGAACCTGATCAAGGGCGGCGGCGGCGCGCTGCTGCAGGAAAAGATCGTGGCCACGGCATCCGACCAGATGATCGTGATCGCCGATGTCGGCAAGGAGGTCGAGACGCTGGGCGCCTTCCCGCTGCCCATCGAGGTGATCCCCTTCGGCTGGCAGACCACCCGCGCCCTGGTCGAGGAAATGCTGATCTCGATGGACGTTCTGGGCCGCGACGTGACGCTGCGCATGAATGGCGATCGCCCCTTCATCACGGATGAGGGCAATCACATCCTTGACCTGCACCTGAACCGCATCGGCAATGCCCGTCAGCTGGCGATGGTGCTGAACCAGGTGCCCGGCGTGGTGGAAAACGGCCTTTTCATCGACATCTGCGATATCGTGATCGTGGGCTATGGTGACGGGCGGGTGGAAACCCGCGACATCAACCAGGGCACGATCGAACAGGATCGGCTGGATTTCGTCGAGAACGACAACCTGTTCACCGATCTGGCAGACTGACGACTGGCAGACTGAGGACCGACAACCGACGGCCGCAGGCCAGTCACGCGGCAGGCGGTTGCGGGGTGAAAGTGACCTCGAAGCCCGACGCCGCACCCTTGCGGGGGGATGTCACGACCAGCGCGGCCCCCAGCCGTTCGGCAATGGCCGCGACGATGGACAGCCCCAGCCCGCTGCCTGTCGATGATGCTGCCCCGCGCTCGAACCGTCCGGTCAGGCGCTTCAGGCTGTCCGGCGCGACGGCAGGGCCGTCATTGGCCACGCGCAGGCTGCCATTCTCGCCCAGTTCGACCGCGATGGGCGCATCCGGCGCGCCATGGCGTAGGGCGTTTTCGACCAGGTTACGCAGCACGATGCCAACGGCATCGGGGTCGATATCGGTCGGCACCGCCTGATCGGGCAGGTGCGCGGCGATGCGCCCCCCGCCGGGCAGGCGCGCAAGATCATCCACAAGCATGCCGAAGACGGGCCGCAGATCGTAGGTCTGGGCGCTGCGCAGGGGGGCGCCCTCGGCGCGCGACAGTTCCAGCAACTTGGACGACAGGCCGGTCAGGCGCTTGAGCGATGTCTCGATTTCCGCCGCGCGCTGACGCGTCGCGGGATCGGTGGTTTCCGCCTGCAGGCGCTGCACCTGCGCGATGGCCCCGGCAAGGGGCGTGCGCAGCTCATGCGCGGCATTGGCGGCAAAGCCGCGTTCGGCCTGAAAGGCGGCGTCCAGCCGGGCCAGCAGTTCGTTCAGCGTGGCCCCCACCGGCGCAAGTTCCGCCGGCAGATCGGTGATCGGGATCGCGGACAGATCATGCATCGTGCGGTCGGCCAGCCGGTCGCGGAACCGGTTGAGCGGGGCAAGGTTCGCGCGCAAGGTCAGGATGATCGCCGCCAGCGCCAGCGGCACCACGACCAGCAGGGGCAGGCCGAGACCCAGCTGGATCTCGCGCGCGACCGAGGCGCGGTGCGCCAGCGGTTCGGCCACGGTCACGCGGATCGTGCCTTGCAGCGCCGCCACCCCATAAAGGCGATGGGTGGCCGTTTCGCGAAATCCCGGCCCGTCCCACTCGGGAAAACTGGCAGGCTCGGCGGAAAAGGATTGCAGCAGGATACGGTCCTGATCGTCGCGCACCAGATAGGTGAAATAGGCGTCATTCTCGGGGATGGCGGCCAGCCGCTGGGTGATGCCTTCCTCTTCGCGCCCGATGATGTCCACCACCACCAGCGGCAAAAGGCGCTGGGCCGTGGCGGCAAGGGCGGAATCGAACACCTCGTTCATCTGCTGGCGAGCCAGCAGCGCCGTCACCGATGCAGCCGCGATCCACAGCACCATCAGCCCCGCCCCCAGCCAGAGCGCCAGCCGTCCCTGCAGGCTGCGCGGCGCCCTCATCCGCGCCCCAGCCTGTAGCCAAGGCCGCGCTGTGTTTCGATGATCCCGGCCCCCAGCTTCTTGCGCAGGCGGCTGACATGCACCTCGATCGTGTTGCTTTCGATCTCGGTGTCGAAGGCATAAAGCTTTTCTTCCAGCTGCGCCTTGGACAGCAACTGGCCCGGCCGGGCCAGAAACGCCTCGAAGAGGGCCCATTCGCGCGCGGTCAGCACGACCGCCCGCCCGTTCAGCAGAACGCTGCGCGCGGCAAGATCGACCTGAAGCGGACCATGGGTGATGATCGGATTCGGATTGCCGCTGTAGCGCCGCGCGACCGAGCCGATCCGCGCCGACAGTTCGGACAGGTCGAAAGGCTTGACCAGGTAGTCATCGGCCCCCGCATTCAGCCCCTCGATCCGGTCCGACACCTGGTCCAGCGCCGTCAGGATGATCACCGGCGTCACGTCGCCGCCTGCGCGCAGGGTCTTGAGAAAGCCTATCCCGCGCCCGTCGGGCAGCATCAGGTCCAGCAGGATCAGATCGAAGGCCGTCGCACGGATGGCATCACCCGCCGCGTCCAGCCGGTTGACCCAATCCACCGAATGCCCGTCGGCTGCGATCTGGTCGCGCACGGCCTGCCCAAGGATGGTGTCGTCTTCGATCAGAAGGATGCGCATGGTCGGTTCCGCCTTTCCGGTTGCGATCTTCCATCGCGCGCGGACCTGACGCAAGACTGACGACATCGCGTGCGATCCGTCAGGTTCCCGTCAGCTTCGCGGCGCAAGAAGGGCCACGGTCACGAAACGGAGTGTGATCCATGAAGGACATTCTTAAGATTCTCGTTTTGCTTGTGACGGTGCCGGCCGGTGTGGCCTTGGCGGATGATGACGATTGCTATGCCCCCCTTGCCGAGTGGCAGCCGCGCGACCGCGTGGTGCAGTGGGCGCAGGAACAGGGCTGGACCCTGCGCCGGATCAAGATCGATGACGGCTGCTACGAGCTTGACGGCACCGATGCCCAGGGGCGGCGCATCGAGGTGACCCTCGATCCCGCCACGCTGGCGGTCATCGAGATGGAATTCGATGACGATGACGATCACCGGGAAAAGTCCCGTGGTCGTGACAGAAAGGATAGCGACGATGATTGATCTTCTGGCAGATGACGAGCAGGGCCATGACGGCCCGGGCGACGGGGCGCAGGCGGCGCGGGTGCGCGTCTGGGATCCGCTGGTGCGGGTGTTTCACTGGGGTGTCGTGCTGGCCGTCGCGGTGGCCTGGCTGACTGCGGACGAGGTGCAGCAGATCCACGAGGTTGCGGGTTATGCGGTCGCAGGGCTGGTGGCGTTCCGCCTGCTCTGGGGGCTGGTCGGATCGCGCCATGCGCGCTTTGCCGCCTTCCTCAAGGGGCCGCGGGCCACGCTGGCCTATCTGGGCGACATGATCGCTGGCCGCGAGCGGCGTTACCTTGGCCATAACCCGGCAGGGGCCGCGATGATCGTCGCGCTGTTGCTGACCCTGTCCGGCACCGCCTTTACCGGCTGGCTGATGGCCGAGCCCGATCGCGTCGCGATGCTGCCGTCCCTGCCGCAGATCGTGGCCCCGGCCTTTGCCGATGAAGATCACGACGATCATGACGTGGTCACCGCATGGCGCGGCGAGGGTGCGAACGAGGCGCTGGAAGAGGTGCATGAGGTGCTGGCGAACCTTCTGCTGCTTCTGGCGGCCCTGCATGTCGGCGGTGTTGTCCTGGCCTCTTTCCGCCATCACGAGAACCTGCCGCTGGCCATGGTCACGGGCGACAAGCGCGCCGCCGGCCCTGGCGATATCACCTGATCCGGCAAGGCTTCCCGGCAGGGGTACGCGTCCCCGTTGCCCCTGAAACCTGACCCCGCCACATCCTGGCGGGGTCTTTTTTTGTCATGCAGGCCCTTTGCTGACGGCTGGCTGAAGCAGAATCGTCGCCGCCGTCAGGAAACGCTCAGCCCGAGGGGGGAATGTGTCTTCAGCAGAGACAGAAAAGGAGACCTGCGATGACGATGACCAAGTTGATGACGACCCTTGCCCTTGTTGCCCTGATTCCCGCGGGCGCTGCGCTGGCCAGCGATGACGATTGTTTCGTGGCGCGCGAACAGTGGCAATCGCGCGAGGCGGTGATGAAACTGGCCCAGGACAACGGCTGGACAATCCGCGAGTTCAAGGTCGATGACGGCTGCTACGAGATCGAGGGCCGCGACCGCGAAGGCCGCAAGATCGAGGTCGAGCTTGATCCCGGCACGCTGGCGGTGATCAAGATGGAAACCTACGGCCAGGGCTACGGCAGCCAGTCGATCCCCGGCGCGACACCAGCACCGGCCCCGGCACCGGCCCCCGCACCGGCCCCGGCCCCCGCACCGGCGGGGCCCACCAAACCCTGATATCAGCCTTTTGGCATCACATCACCGCGCGGCCCATCCCGTCACATCGGGGTGGGCCGCGCCTTGACGACCCATACGACCGTGCCTGCCAAAACGCCCCAGAACGCGCCCGAGATGCCCCAAAGCGTCATCCCGCTGGCCGCGATCAGAAAGGTCAGGGCCGGCCCCTCCAGCTGGCCCGGCATGCTGAAGGCCGCCGACAGCGATCCCACAAGCGCCGGGATCAGCGCCAGCCCCGCCACCGCCGTGATCAGCGCCGCAGGCGCCACGCTGGCCAGCGCCGCAACCAGGCCCGCCATGCAGGCAAGTCCCATATAGGCCATACCGCAGATCATCGCCGCCCAGTAGCGGCGGGCCGGATCGGGGCCCGCATCCTCGCCGGCCATGATCGCGGCGGTGATCGCGGACATGTTCACCGGCACCGCGCCAAAGGGCGCGATGGCCAGGCTGACCAGCCCTGTCTTGACCAGCATCGGCTGCCGCGCGACCACGTAGCCGTTCAGATCCAGTACGGCGAAGCCGGGGATGTTCTGGCCCGCCATGGTCACAAGGTAAAGCGGCAGCGCGACCGAGATCATCGCCTGCCAGGTGAACACCGGCGCAACAAGGGCCAGCGGCGGCAGCATCGCCCCGCCCTGCGGGGCTGTCGCGTGCCCCGTGTCCACCCCAAGGACCAGCACCAGCCCGAAAGCCAGCACCGCCAGCGGCATCGCCGCCAGCCGGTTCCAGCGCAGCCCCATCAGCCAGGCCAGCAATACCGGCAGAACCAGTACCGGGATCTCGCCCAAGGCCAGCGCGGGGGCGAAACAGAGTTTCAGAAGCACCCCGGCCAGCAAGCCATTGGCCACGGGCTTGGGGATCGCCGCCACCGCGCGGCCCAGGGCGGGCACGACCCCGGTGATCACGATCAGCACGGCGCAGGCGATCATCGCGCCCGCCGCTTCGCCAAAGCCGCCGGGCAAGGCGCCACTGCCCGCCAGAAAGGCCGCGCCGGGCGTGGACCATGCCACCGCCGCCGGGGTGCGCGTGGTGATCGACAGCCACAGCCCGCAGAACCCCATCCCCAGCGTGGCAAAGAACAGCCCCGTCGCCGCTTGTGCCGGGCTTGCGCCCATCGCCGAGAGGCCCGCAAGCACGATGGCAAAGGACGCGGCATACCCCACGAATGCCGCCAGCAGCCCCATCGCTACCGCGCGCATGGTAATGTCCCTGATCATACCCTCGGCCCCGCTGTCTGCCCGTGTCGCCCTGCGCGCGACCATGGCAAAGCGCGCGGGCGGATACCAGAGGGCGCCTGGCGATCGGACCGCCTGCTTTCTCTGGCCCTTCCGTTCCCGATGTGAAATACCTGTCGCCGACTAGGCTATGGGGTTCGGATGAGCGATTTCGACTATGATCTCTTTGTCATCGGTGGCGGCTCGGGCGGGGTGCGCGCGGCGCGCGTTGCGGCGCAACGGGGCGTCAAGGTCGCCTTGGCCGAAGAGGATCGTTACGGCGGCACCTGCGTGATCCGGGGCTGCGTGCCCAAGAAGCTGATGGTCTTCGCCAGCGAATACGGCGGTCTTGCCGAAGAGGCGCGGGCCTATGGCTGGGACATGCAAGTGGGCGGCTTCGACTGGTCGGCCTTCCGCAAGAACCTGCATGCCGAACTGGACCGGCTGGAAGGCATCTACCGCAACATCCTGAAATCGAACGGGGTCGAGACCTTCGACGCGCGGGCCACGCTGGTCGATCCGCATACGGTCGAACTGTCCGACGGCACCCGCAAGAGCGCCAGACACATCCTGCTGGCCATGGGTGGCCGACCGGTCAAGCCCGACATGCCGGGGGCGGAACTGGCCATCACCTCGAACGAGATATTCCATCTGGACGCCTTGCCGAAATCGATCCTGATCATCGGCGGCGGCTATATCGCCTGCGAATTCGCCTGCATCCTCAACGGTCTGGGGGTCGAGGTCACGCAGTATTATCGCGGCGCGCAGGTCTTGCGCGGCTTCGATGACGAGGCGCGCGGCCTGGTGGCCGAGGAAATGCGCCAGGACGGGATCGACCTGCATCTTGGCACCAATATCCTGTCGCTGGAACGCGAAGGCGCGGGGATCCGCACCAAGGCCACCAATGGCGATGACAAGCTTTTCGACCAGGTGATGTTCGCCACCGGACGCGCCCCGAACACCGAAGGCATGGGCCTCGAGGCGCTGGGCGTGCATCTGGGCCGCAATGGCCAGGTGATCGTGGACCGGTATTCGCAATCGGCCATCCCCTCGATCTATGCCGTGGGCGATGTCACCGACCGGGTGAACCTGACCCCGGTGGCGATCCGCGAGGGGATGGCCTTCGTGGAAACGGTGTTTGGCGGCAACCCCACGCCCGTGGATCACGACCTGATCCCGACCGCTATTTTCACGCAGCCCGAGATGGGCACCGTGGGCCTGTCCGAAGAGGCCGCGCGCGAGATCGAGCCGGTCGAGATCTACTGCACCTCGTTCAAGCCGATGCAGAGTGCCTTTGCCGGAAATCCGCGCCGCGTTCTGATGAAACTGGTTGTCAGCAAGGCGACACGGCGTGTCATGGGGTGTCATATCGTAGCACCCGGTGCGGGCGAGATGATCCAGCTTGCGGGCATCGCGATCAAGATGGGTGCCACGAAAGAAGATTTCGACCGCACCGTCGCTGTGCATCCGACCATGTCGGAAGAGATCGTGACGATGAAATCGCCGGTCCGTACCGCTTGAAATTTCGCGCCGGCCTCACAGGTTAGGGGCAGGTATTCAGAACCATTCAAAAGAAGACAACAAGGGGAACACAGGTCAATGGCTGGAAATTCGGGCGGCCCATGGGGCGGCGGCGGCGGCAACAGGGGCGGTGACGACGATCGCCGCAACAACGGTGGCGGGCGGCGTCCCGGCGACGAAAACGGGCCGCAGATCCCGGAAATCGATGAACTGATGCGGAAAGGCCAGGAACAGCTGCGCGTTCTGATGGGCGGCCGTGGTGGCCGTGGCGGTCAGGGTGGCGGCGGCGGTGAAGGCGGCCCGCGCGGCCCGCTCTTCACGAAATCCACCGTGGGGCTTGGCGTTCTGGCGGCCTTGGGCCTCTGGGCGTTCAGCAGCTTTTACACCGTGCGGCCGGAAGAACAGTCGGTCGAGCTGTTTCTTGGCGAATTCTACAAGATCGGCAATCCCGGTCTGAACTTCGCGCCCTGGCCGCTGGTCACGGCGGAAATCGTCAATGTCACCTCGGAACGGACCGAAGATGTCGGACAGGCGCGCGGCAACCAGGACATGGGCCTGATGCTGACGACGGATGCCAATATCGTCGACATCGATTTCCAGGTCGTCTGGAACATCAATGATCCGGCCAAGCTGCTGTTCAACCTGCGCGATCCGCGCCAGACCGTGCAGTCGGTGTCGGAATCCGTCATGCGCGAGATCATCGCGGCCTCGAACCTGTCGCCGATCCTCAACCGTGACCGGGGTCTGATCGCCAATACCGCGATGGAGAACATCCAGGCGACGATGGACGAATATGACAGCGGCATCACCATCGTCCGCGTCAACCTCGACAAGGCGGACCCCCCGCGCGAGGTGATCGACAGCTTCCGTGAGGTGCAGGCCGCCGAACAGGAACGCGACCGTCTGCAGCGTCAGGCCGATGCCTATGCCAACCGCGTTCTGGCCGAAGCCCGCGGTGAGGCGGCGCAGACGCTGGAACAGGCCGAAGGGTATCGCGCGCAGGTCGTGAACCAGGCCTTGGGTGAGGCCAGCCGCTTCTCGGCGGTTCTGGCCGAATACGAAAAGGCCGAAGACGTGACCCGCAACCGTCTCTACATCGAGACGATGGAGCGTGTGCTGGGCCAGATCGACAAGACCATCCTCGACAATTCGATCGTGGGCGGCGAAGGCGGGCAGGGGGTCGTGCCCTATCTGCCGTTGAACGAATTGCGGCGTCCCGCAGAGCAGGGGAACTGAGATCATGCGCAAGACAACATATCTTCTTCCGATCCTGGTCGTCGTGGTCGCGACCGCCCTGTCCTCGATCTTCGTGGTGGACGAGCGTGAAAAGGCGCTGGTGCTGCAATTCGGCCAGATCAAGGCCGTCAAGCAGGAACCGGGCCTTGCGTTCAAGATCCCGCTCATCCAGGAAGTCGTGCGCTATGACGACCGGATCCTGTCGCTGGATACCGAAACCATCGAAGTCACCCCATCCGATGATCGCCGTCTGGTGGTCGACGCCTTCGCGCGCTACCGCATCGCCGATGTGGTGCAGTTCCGCCAGGCCGTCGGCGTGGGCGGTCTGCGTGCGGCCGAAGACCGGCTGTCTTCGATCCTGAACGCGCAGATCCGTGAGGTTCTGGGTGCCGATCAGGTCACATCCGACACGATCCTGTCGCAGGATCGCCGGATCCTGATGAACCGGATCCGTGATCAGGCGCAGGCCTCGGCCCGCAGCCTTGGCCTTGATGTGGTGGACGTGCGGCTGAAGCAGACCAACCTGCCTGCGCAGAACCTTGACGCGACCTTTGCGCGGATGCGGGCCGAGCGTGAACGCGAAGCCGCGGACGAGATCGCACGCGGTAACGAAGCTGCGCAGCGTGTGCGCGCGCTGGCGGATCGTACCGTGGTCGAAACCCTGTCCGAAGCCGAGCGCGAGGCGCAGGTCACCCGCGGTGAGGCCGATGCAGAGCGGAACGCCATCCTGGCCGAAGCCTTCGGTGCAAACCCCGAGTTCTTCAGCTTCTACCGTTCGATGCAGGCCTATGAGAACGCACTGCAGGGGAACAACTCGTCGATGGTGATGACGCCCGACAGCCAGTTCTTCGATTACCTGCGGTCTGACCGTCCGACGAGGGACCAGAACTGATGATCGAAACGGCATTTCTGGCCCTCGGGCTGGTGCTGATCGTGGAGGGGCTGGCCTATGCGCTGGCCCCTTCGCTTGTGGAGAACCTGCTGGCGGCCCTGCGTGAACTGCCGCTGCCGGCCCGGCGCACCCTTGGTCTGCTGGCGATCGTCGCCGGTCTGGCCTTTGTCTGGCTGGCCGGTATTCTGGGGGCCTGATCGCGGGCTCATCACACCCTGTTGAGCAAGCGCGACCTCTCTTGGTGTTGCGTCGGACGCGCACTAGGTAAAGGATATACATGCTGCGCCATGCGTCGACGCGATGCCGACCCCGCTGCCGCAGTGATCAAGGACAAAGGAGTTACGGGTGTGAGCAACAAAGCGGTTTCCATCCCCGACCATCAAACCGGCCTGATCCGCGCGTTCTGGATGGGCCTGATTGCGACGGCGTTCATCCTGATGACGGCGCTGCAGTCGCAGGCACGCCCCGAAAGTTTCGCCGATCTGGCCGAAAAGATCAGCCCGTCGGTCGTGAACATCACGACATCGACGACCGTGGCCGGCAATGCCGGGCCCAATCCGATCGTGCCCGAGGGCAGCCCGTTCGAGGATTTCTTCCGCGAATTCCAGGACCGCAACCGCACGCCGGGTGACAGGCCGCGCCGGTCCTCGGCGCTGGGGTCCGGTTTCGTGATCTCGGAAGACGGCTATATCGTCACCAACAACCACGTGATCGAAAGCGCGGACGAGATCGTGATCGAATTCTTCTCGGGCGAGGAAATGGTGGCCAAGGTGATCGGCACCGATCCGAACACAGACATCGCCCTGCTGAAGGTCGAGGCGGACAAGCCCTTGCCCTATGTCAGCTTCGGCGATAGCGACACCGCCCGCGTGGGCGACTGGGTCGTGGCCATGGGCAACCCGCTGGGCCAGGGGTTTTCGGTCAGCGCGGGCATCGTCTCGGCGCGCAACAGGGCGCTGTCGGGCAGCTATGACGACTACATCCAGACCGATGCCGCGATCAACCGGGGCAACTCGGGCGGGCCGCTGTTCAACATGGACGGCCAGGTCATCGGCGTGAACACCGCGATCCTGTCGCCCAACGGCGGCTCGATCGGAATCGGCTTCTCGATGGCCTCGAACGTGGTGACCCGCGTGGTGGACCAGCTGCGCGAATTCGGCGAGACGCGGCGCGGCTGGCTGGGCGTGCGCATCCAGGACGTGACGGATGACGTGGCCGAGGCGATGGGCCTCGAGGCGACCGCAGGCGCCCTGGTGACGGATGTGCCCGATGGCCCCGGCAAGGAAGCGGGCATCCAGCAGGGTGACGTGATCCTGAACTTCGATGGTCGGGATGTGGCGGACACCCGTGGCCTGGTGCGCCAGGTCGGCAATACCGAAGTGGGCAAGGCTGTCCGCGTCATGGTCTGGCGCGATGGCAAGACCCAGACCCTCATGGTGACACTTGGCCGCCGTGAAGAGGCCGAAAGCGCCGTGCCCGCGGCACAGACCGCCCCTGCACCGGACGAGCCGGTCGAGATGATGGGCCTGACCCTCAGCCCCGTCACCGACACCCTGCGCAGCGAGCTGGATCTGCCCGCCGGGGCCACGGGTCTTGTCGTGGTCGATGTGGATGAGGCCAGCGAAGCCTTCGAAAAGGGCCTGCGCGCCGGTGATCTGATCACCGAAGCGGGCCAGCAGAAGGTGGAAGCCGTCAGCGACCTGACCGGCCGCATCGACGAGGCGCGCGAGGCCGGGCGCAAGTCGCTTCTGCTGCTGGTGCGCCGTGCCGGTGATCCGCGCTTCGTGGCGCTGTCGCTGGACTGATCCGGCAAGGATCGAAGGAAAGCAAAAGGGGGCGTCGCGGGACGCCCCCTTTTTTCATGAACAGGCCTTGCCTCGAATAGCTTATGTTATGTAATAACATTACATACTGTGCCAGTTGGAGAGTCCCCATGACACCTGCCGATACCCGCCTTCCCGTGACCGTCCTGTCCGGCTTTCTTGGCGCGGGCAAGACCACGCTTTTGAACGCCGTGCTGAACAACCGCGAGGGGCGCCGCGTGGCGGTGATCGTCAATGACATGGCCGAGGTGAACATAGACGCCGACCTTGTGCGCGCGGGCAGCAGCCTGTCCCGGACCGAGGAAACGCTGGTCGAGATGTCGAACGGCTGCATCTGTTGCACTCTGCGCGAGGATCTTCTGCAAGAGGTGCGCCGCCTGGCCGGGCAGGGCCGCTTTGATTACCTGCTGATCGAATCGACGGGCGTGTCGGAACCCTTGCCGGTGGCGACCACCTTCGATTTCCGTGATGACAACGGTGACAGCCTGTCCGATGTGGCGCGGCTGGACACGATGGTGACGGTCGTGGATGCGGTGAACCTGCTGCGCGACTTTTCCAGCCATGATTTTCTGGCGGATCGTGGGGAATCCGCGGGCGAGGGCGATACGCGCACCTTGGTGCATCTGCTGACCGACCAGATCGAATTCGCAGATGTGATCGTCCTGAACAAGATCACCGACGCCGGACCCGACCGCCATGATGCGGCGCGCAAGATCATTCGCGCGCTCAACCCCGATGCACGGCTGATCGAGACCGATTTCGCGCGTGTCGATCCGGCCGCGATCTTCGACACCGGCCTGTTCGACTTCGCCACCGCGCAGGATCACCCGATGTGGGCCAAGGAACTTTACGGTTTCGCCGATCATGTGCCGGAAACCGCCGAATATGGCGTGACGCATTTCACCTATCGCGCGCGCCGCCCCTTCGATCCGGCGGCCATTCATGGCGTGCTGAACGGTGATATGCCCGGCGTGATCCGCGCCAAGGGGCATTTCTGGGTGGCCTCGCGTCCTGATTGGGTGGCCGAGTTCAGTCTTGCCGGGGCGCTCAGCGCGGTCACGCCGTTGGGCACGTGGTGGGCGTCGGTGCCACGGGCGCGCTGGCCCGACAATCAGGCGGCGCGGGACTATGCCGCGCGGCACTGGGTCGACCCTTGGGGCGATCGCCGTCAGGAACTGGTCTTCATCGGGGCAGGCATGGACGAGGCCGCGATCCGCGCCAGCCTTGATGCCTGCCTGATGGGCTGCGATGATCAGGGCATCCGCACCGAATGGGCAGGCCTGTCCGACCCCTTCCCGCGCTGGACACGTCCGGATGCGGCCTGAGGGTGCAAGGCAAAAGGGGCGTGCCAACCTGGCCAGCAGCCTCCGTCGCCGCCGCAAGCCGCGCCCTGCGCGCGATCCGATGGCCGAATTCGACCGCCTGCCGCCTGAATTGCGCCGATGGCTGGCCGAGGCTGCCTTGCCATGGAGCCCGCGCTCCGCGCTGCGGGCATGGCAGCGGGCGCTTGCGCAATCGCGCGCCCCGCAGGATGCGCTGGCCCGGCTTGATGCGCTGCAGGCTGCGCGGCTGGCGCGTGACGGGCTGCACCGCCCCTTGGGCGCGGCGATACCGGGTCAGTCCTGATCCAGCTGGTCCAGCGGTGTCGCCACAAGCCCAAGTGTTCGGGCGGCGGCCAGTGACAACACGGGGCTGTCCAGCCCCGTGGCCGACTGGTAGCGGCGCACGGCCTCGCTGGTGGCCCGGTCGATCTGACCCGTCACCGCCCCCGCATAGAGCCCCCGCACGTTCAGTGCGCGCTGCAACGAGGCGATGACATCCGGCGTCAGGTCAGCCGGGCAGGGGGTTTCGAACCATGTCACCTCGCGTTCCGTGACGATGCGCTGTCGCGTTTCGGTGCGAAAGATCGCGGGCGTGGCCACGGTGCCGTCAGTGGCCAGCCGTGCAGGCTCCACCAGCACCTGTTCGGTGACGGTCTCGATCAGGGCGGGGCTGACGATCTTGCCCCAGCAGGTCCCCGGTGGCGCGCCCGGCGGCGTGTCCAGCATCGACCCCAACAGCGCATCGGCGGGGTTCTCTGCCTGGGGCGGGGTGCATCCGGCAAGCGCCATCAGCGCCACAAGCGGCAGCGCCATGCAAAGGGCGGTTCTGGTTCGGGTCATGTGCGCATCATCTGCCCTGCTGGACCCGGGTTTTGCCCGGGCTGTCATTCCGGCGTCATCCGGTTCGGGCGCAGACTAGCGGGTTTTGGGCAGGGCGCATAGCGCCTTGGCGCGGATCAGCCGCCCGCGCCTTCCTGCTGCAACAGCAGGTCCAGCATCGGGGATATGTCCTCGATATGTTCGGCGATCAGGTGGGTCACGCCGCCCTCATGCTGCAACCGGCCCGTGACGCGCAGCAGGCGGCCGGCGATGATGGCGCGGCGGAACTGTTCGTAAAGCTTGCGCCAGACGATGACGTTGATCACGCCTGTCTCGTCCTCCAGCGTCAGGAAGATCACGCCCTTTGCCGTGCCGGGCCGTTGGCGCAGGATCACCAGCCCCGCCACCGTGACGCGGTGGCCGGTGCTGACACGGCCCAGCATTGCCGCCGGGGTGCAGGCGGGCGCGGGGCGCGACACGGCGGGATTGGCGGGGGCGGACATGAGAACAATATAGGAACATTTGCGATCTGCCGCAAGCCGGGATCGCCAATCCGCGCTTTCTGTCGCAGAGCAGCGCGGAAAACCGGACAAAAGGGGCTGGAACGCCCTGCGATGCTTGTCTAGGTAGAGGGGAACTGGATACCAACCGGAGTCTGCACAGACATGGCGAAAATCACCTATATCGAGCATAACGGAACCGAACATGTGGTGGACGTGCCCAACGGCCTGACCGTGATGGAAGGCGCGCGCGACAACAACATCCCCGGCATCGAAGCCGATTGCGGCGGCGCCTGCGCCTGCTCGACCTGCCATGTGTACATCCATCCCGACTGGGTCGAAAAGCTGCCCGCCAAGGATGACATGGAAGAGGACATGCTGGACTTCGCCTATCAGCCCGACACCGCCCGTTCGCGCCTGACCTGCCAGATCAAGGTCACCGATGCGCTGGACGGACTTGTCGTGCAGATGCCGGAAAAGCAGATCTGATCTGGCGGGGCGCATCCCGCGCCCCCCTGTCGTCCCGCGCCATCCGGGGACCCTAGGCCTGATCCATCTCGGCGATCAGTTGGGCCAGCGCCAGACGCGGACGCTGGCGGCCGGGCGCATGGGTGCGCCGCAGGGCCAGCCCCAGCAACCCGATCAGCGCCACGGGCACGGCCCAGTTGGCAACGGCGATAAGTGACTGGCCCGTCGCCACCGCATAGACCGGGGCGGCGCAGGCGCCTGCCAGCAGCACATGACCGGCCAGACGCAGCAGCGCGGACGTGGTCGCGGACGGGCCGGTGTCGACCTCAAGCTCCGGTTGCACGGCCATCAGTGCGCGCAAGACATCGACTATGGTGGCCCGAAACGCCATGTCATCCGGCCCCCCCACCAGCGCCCGGCGGTAGAGGTGCTGCCGGATCGCGCAGCTTTGGGTGCCATCACGCAGGCGCAGGACGCGGGTCAGGCTTTGTCCGGCGCGCGATGCCGTCCAATGGGCCGACTGCACATCGGACAGCGCGATCCGCCAGAGGGCGCGGCCCGATGCGTCCTCGCAGATCAGCACGCCATCCTCCAGCGCATAGGTCAGCGGCGCCTTGATCAGCGCGGGCTTGACCCTGTGGGCGCGGCGGCGGTTTTTCCTCACAGCGCGCGCCAGCCGATGTCGCGGCGGCAGAACCCGCCGGGCCAGTCGATCCGGTCCACCATCGCATAGGCGCGGGATTGCGCCTCGGCCAGCGACGCACCGCGCGCGGTCACGTTCAGCACGCGGCCACCGCTGGCCACGATCTTGCCATCCTGCAGCGCGGTGCCTGCGTGGAAACACATGTTGAAACTGTCCTCGGGCAGGGCGTCCAGCCCGCCGATCACGCTGCCCTTGGCGTAGTCGCCCGGATAGCCATTGGCGGCCATCACCACGGTCAGCGCATGATCATCGGCCCAATGCACCTGTGCATCCGCCAGCCGCCCCTCGGCGCAGGCCAGCATGAGGTCCAGCGCCTGTGCGCCCAGCCGCATCATCAGCACCTGGCATTCGGGATCGCCGAAGCGCACGTTGTATTCCACAAGCCGTGGCTGGCCGTCCTTGATCATCAACCCGGCATAGAGCACGCCCTGATAGGGCATGCCGCGCCGCGCCATTTCATCCATGCAGGGCTTGACGATCTGCTCCATCGCCAGGCTTGCGACCGCATCGGACAGCACGGGCGCGGGCGAATAGGCACCCATGCCGCCGGTATTGGGCCCGGTGTCGCCATCGCCCACGCGCTTGTGATCCTGCGCGGTGCCGATGGCCAGCACATCCTTGCCATCGCAAAGCACGAAGAACGAGGCCTCCTCGCCCTCCATGAATTCCTCGATCACTACCTCGGCGCCTGCGGCCCCGAACTCGCCGCCGAACATGTCGTCAACGGCGGCCAAGGCCTCGGCCTCGGTCATCGCCACGATCACGCCCTTGCCGGCCGCCAGACCATCGGCCTTGACCACGATGGGGGCGCCATGGGCCTTGATATGCGCGCGCGCCGCATCCGCATCGGTGAAATGGCCATAGCCAGCCGTGGGGGCATCGCAGGCGGCGCAGATCTCCTTGGTGAAGGCTTTGGACGCCTCAAGCTGTGCGGCGGCCTTCGACGGGCCGAAGACGTTGAACCCCGCCTCGCGCAGCCGGTCGCTGATGCCTGCGGCCAGGGGGGCCTCGGGCCCCACGATGATGAAATCAATCGCGTTCTCGTCGCAGAAATTCACCACGGCCGCGCCATTCAGCACATCAAGCGTCGCGCATTCCGCGATCTGCGCGATGCCCGCATTGCCCGGTGCCACGATCAGCTTGTCGCATTTGGGGTTCTGCATCACCGCCCAGGCCAGCGCATGTTCGCGCCCGCCGCTGCCGAGGATCAGGATATTCATGGCGCTCTCCCGCTTGGCCTTCGTCGGTGACCGCTTTAAGGTGCCTCAACCGCAGAAACAAGACTGTGACACGCCAGACAGAAGGCCCGCCCGCATGTCCGATCTTCTTGACGATGACGCCCCCGCGCCGCAGGGCGGGCAGAACAACCCCGAATATACCGTCTCCGAGATTTCGGGCGCGGTGAAGCGCGTGCTGGAGGGCGAGTTTTCCCATGTCCGCATCCGGGGCGAGCTGGGCCGCGTGACCATGCCGCGTTCGGGGCATGTCTATCTGGACCTCAAGGATGACCGATCGGTCCTGGCCGCCGTGATCTGGAAAGGTGTCGCCGCCCGTCTGACCACCCAGCCCGAGGAAGGGATGGAGGTGATCGCCACCGGCCGCATCACCACCTTCGGCGGGCAATCGAAATACCAGCTGATCATCGAGGATATCGAACCCGCAGGCGCGGGTGCCCTGATGGCGATGCTGGACAAGCGCCGCCGCGCCCTGGCCGCCGAAGGTCTGTTCGACGAGGCGCGCAAGCAGCCGATTCCCTATCTGCCCGAGATCATCGGCGTCGTCACATCCCCCACGGGGGCCGTGATCCGCGACATCCTGCACCGCCTGCGGGACCGGTTCCCGCGCAAGGTGCTGATCTGGCCGGTGGCAGTGCAGGGCGCCAATTGCGCCCCCGAGGTGGCGCGGGCCATCCATGGTTTCAATGCCCTGACACCGGGCGGCGCGATGCCGCGCCCGGACCTGATCATCGTGGCGCGGGGTGGCGGTTCGCTTGAGGACCTCTGGGGCTTCAACGAGGAAATCGTGGTGCGCGCTGCCGCAGCATCCCGTATCCCGCTGATTTCCGCCGTGGGGCATGAGACCGACACGACCCTGATCGATTTTGCCGCCGACAAACGCGCGCCCACGCCCACGGCGGCGGCGGAAATGGCGGTGCCCGTGCGTCTGGACCTGCTGGCCTGGGTCGATGGCCAGTCGGGCCGCCTGACCCGTGCGCTGACCTCCGGCATAACCCTGCGCGCGCAACGCCTGCGTGACCTGTCCCGCGCCCTGCCACGGGCCGACACGCTGCTTGACGGCCCGCGCCAGCGGCTGGACATGCTGTCGGACCGTCTGCCCGCCGCCCTGATCCGCGCGGTTCAGTTGCGCCGCGTGGCGCTGTCCGATCATGCGGGCGCGCTGCGACCCGCGCTTTTGCGCCGCGCGATCCAGACCGAGCGGCGCAATCTGGCCGTGGCCTCGGACCGCCTGAGCCTCGATCGCTTCCGCGCCGATCTGGAGCGCAAGAATCGCGACCTTGCCGGCCTGTCGCGCCGCCTGTCGGATGCCGGGCAGCGGCAGGTCAGGACATGGCGCCAGCGCACGCTTGAGCTGGACCGCCTGCGCCTGACACTGGGATACGAGGCCACGCTGGGGCGCGGTTACGCCGTTGTGCGCGACGAGGCGGGCGAGGTGCTGACGACCAGGGCGCAGGCCGCCAAGGCCCGCGCGCTGGAAATCCAGTTCGCCGACGGGCGGCTGGCCGTGGGGGCCAAGCCTTCGCCGAAACCGGGCAGCAAACCCCAGACCCCGCCGGAACAGGGCAGTCTGCTTTAATCCGTGGACCAGGCCTTCGCGCGCCGGTCCATCATGCGCCGCCACAAGGGCGGGATCAGCGCCGCCACGGCCATGACCGGCACCGCGCGCGGCAGCATGGGCATGTCCGGGTCCAAGCGTAGCGCGGGATAGGGGCGGGACGGCTGCGCGTGATGGTCCGAATGGCGCGGCGCGTTCAGCATCATCGCGCTGGACCAGGCCTGCGGCGCGTTCCACGAATGCCGCGCGCCCACGGGTTCCAGCCGCCCACCGGGCAGATGGCTGCGGCGCAACCCGTAATGCTGGATGTAATCCGACAGCAGGATCTGCAACTGCGCATAGGCCGCGATCCCGATCAGGGCGGCCATCCCGGCGATGCCCGCCAGGGAAAAGGCCAAACCCAGGGCCAGCACCGCCCCTGCCGTGTACCCCACATAAGGATGCGTCCAGCCCGGAGCAGGCACCGCCGCTCTTGCCCGCAACGCTGATTCCGCCCGCAGCCCCGCCACGAGCGATCCGCCCCAGGCCCGCGCCGCATAGCGCCAGAACCCCATGCCGACAGGGGCCGAGGCCGGATCGTCCGGCGTGCCCACATGCACATGATGCACCCTGAGATGGCTTGAGGCGTGATGCCCCATCAGCACCGCCGAGTAGACCGCGCGCCCCAGTCCCCGCATCCAGGCCGGGCGGCGATGGATCAGCTCATGCGCGACCGGATGCCCGATCTGCCCGAAGGCCAGACCCCAGCCGATCAGCAGGCCCGCACGTTCGGTTGTCGAAAACCCGTCCTGCCAGAAGGCCCGCACCGCCAGCGCCAGCCCCGCCAGCAGGATCAACGCCAAGGCAACCGCCAGCGCGTCGCCCGTGGGAAATTCATCCGCGCTTTGCGTCGCAGCTGCGGCCCGGCGCATCAGGTGATCGGCGGCCCAGGTGAACAGGGTGATCATCGCCACCGCCCCCGCGATCCACCACCCGCCCGCAAGGCTGCCCGCGATCAGCAGGGCAAGCGGGGCAAGCGTGGCGAACTGGAACAGGAACATGGCACGGGATCCGAAGGGTATCAGCGACAGACAGATAGCATGCCGGCGCAGGCTGTCACGTCCCCACCTCGGGGCCGAGGCACATCATCGGTTCGGGGCTGCGCGTGATCTCGTACAGCGTGGTCTGGGTCGGGTCATCCTCGAACCGGGCCACGATGCCGCCGGGGGTGCGATAGAAGCTCCAGCATTGCGGATCGGGATTGTCGTCATAGACAAAGCAGATCATGCCATTGTCCTCGTACCATTCCCCCTCCTGACAGCGCCCGTCCAGAAAGGACCAGCGCACCCGGCGATTGTCCATGTATTCCTCGGCGCCATAGGGAACGAGGCCGGTGCCATAGGTGAAGGTCTGCCCCAGCGTATAGGCATCGAATTCCGCGCCCGTCATCGGCGGGCCGGATTGCGCCCGCAGGGGCGCGGCGGCCAGCGACAGCAGAAGGGCCAGAAGGCCGAACAGGAAACGGGGCATGTGCAATCGTATCATGCTGACAGTTTGCCCTGCCGCGCCCTGATTTGGCCAGTGATCAAACCGTCGCGGATCGGGGCGTCAGCGGAATTCCCCCAGGCCAGGACAGTCCTGCGCAGGTGCAGAACTTGCCCCCGGGGGCTTTCAAAACCCGCCAAGAGGGTCTAGGTGAAAGCAAACATCCCCGGAGGCAGGCATGTCATTCTTCGGCAAACTCAAGCAGCGACTGTTCACTTCCTCGTCCCGTCTGGACAAGGGGCTGGACGAGATCGTCGCGCAGGGGGGGGCGCCGGAGACCGAGGAGGATCCGCGCCTGCAGGCGCAGACGCCCGAGCCTGAACCCGCGCCCGAGCCTGAACCTGAGCCCGCGCCCGAGCCTGAGCCCGCGCCTGAGCCCGCACCCGAGGAACCGGTCGAGCCGGAACCCGCGCCCGCGCCGCATCCCGAGGAGCCGCAGGAACCCGAGGAGCCGGAAGAGCTGCCGGACGAACCCGAGGAGCCGGAAGAGCTGCCGGACGAACCCGAGGAACTGCCCGAGGAATTGCCCGGCGATCAGCCCGAGGAAATGCCGCGCGACTGGCCCCTTGAGGCACCGCAGCCGCAGGGTGACAGCCTGCCGGACCCTGCGCCGATGGAAATTCCCGTCGGCAATCCCGCTGAAATCCCGCTTGGCTCGGCCACGGCGGCCGCAACCGCCGGGACTGCGAAGATCGGGCTTCTGGGCCGCCTGCTGGGCCGGTCCGCGGCCCCTGCGGCGCCCGAGGCGGCAGCCGTCGCCAAGGCCCCGGCGCAGCCTGCCGGTCCGGTCGTCAGGCGCGTGCTGGACGATGCCATGCTGGAACAGCTGGAGGAGTTGCTGATCGCCTCGGACATGGGTGTGGATACCGCGCTGCGCGTGACCGCGAACCTGGCCGAAGGGCGATATGGCCGCAAGCTGTCCGTCACCGACATCAAGCGCGCACTGGCCGACGAGATCGCGCGCATCATGGAACCCGTGGCCCGTCCCATGCCGATCTATACCAGGACCCCGCAGGTCGTGCTTGTGGTGGGGGTCAACGGATCGGGCAAGACCACGACCATCGGCAAGCTGGCCAGCCAGTTCCGCGCCGCGGGCAAGTCGGTGATCATCGCGGCTGGCGACACTTTCCGCGCCGCCGCCGTCGAACAGCTGCAGGTCTGGGGTGACCGCGCGGGCGTGCCCGTGCTGACCGCCCCCGAAGGCTCGGACCCTGCCAGCCTTGCTTTTGATGCCATGACAAGGGCCGAGGCCGAGGGCGCGGACCTGCTGCTGATCGACACCGCAGGGCGGTTGCAGAACCGCGCCGACCTGATGGAGGAACTCTCCAAGATCGTGCGCGTGATCCGCAAGAAGGACCCGACAGCGCCGCATAACACGCTGCTGGTGCTGGATGCGACCACGGGCCAGAACGCGCTGAGCCAGGTCGAGATCTTCCGCAAGCTGGCCGATGTGTCCGGCCTTGTGATGACCAAGCTGGACGGGACCGCCAAGGGCGGCGTGCTGGTGGCGCTGGCGGACAAGTTCGGCCTGCCGATCCATGCCATCGGCGTGGGCGAGCAGATCGACGATCTGGCCCCCTTCGATCCGCAGGATTTCGCGCGCGCGCTGACGGGTCTGGATGCTTGAGAATTGGCGCTGATGCTTGAGATACGACGCACGACCGATTTCCAGCCGGATATCACCGCCCTCGAGACGGTGATCGACACCGCGCGCCTGCGCGCCGCCGATGAGGTCGAGGATTGGCCCGATGACCGCCTTGTCATGAGCGAATGCGTGGTTCTGAACGATGGTCAGGTCGTGGGCTTTGGTCGGCTGATCTGGGACGCGCATCTGGACGCGGCGCCGCGGATCTTCGATCTGTGCCTTCTGCCCGAACATCGCAACCGTTTCGTGCTGGACACGCTGGAGCAGGAATTGATCGACGAATACGCCTTCGCTGCCGAGGGCGGCGACATCGTGATCGGGCGCGAGGGCGACGAGATCGACATCTCGCGCCGCGCCCGCGAACTGCATGACGAAAGCCTTGGGCGCAGCCCCGGACGGCTGCGCGCATGAGCGCCTGGCTTGTCTCGCTGGAGGGGACTCCGGCGGGCAGCCACGCGGCGATGCTGCTGGCGCTGCTGGCCGCGATCCTGCACGCCATTTTCGGCGCGATGCAGAAGGGCCGGCACGATCCATGGCTGATGCGCGGGGCGATCGACATCAACTATGCGGTGATCGCGGCCCCCTTCGCCTTTTTCGTGGTGCCCTTTCCCGAACCGCACATGTGGCCGATCTTTGCGGGCGCCTTCGTCATCCACACCGCCTACAAGGTGCTGCAGGCCATGGCCTATACGCGCGGCGCCTATACGGTTGTCTATCCGGTGGTGCGGGGCACGGGGCCGCTGTTCGCGGTGATCGGGGCCTGGCTGATTTTCGGCGAGGTCTTTACCCTGACCCAGTGGATGGGTGTTCTGGTGCTGCTGACGGGCATCTTCGGGCTGGCGGTCTACAACCTGATCCATGTGACGCTGAACCGCGACACGCTGAACATGGCGCTGGGGCTTGCGGTGGTCACGGGCTTGTTCGTGGCGCTTTACACCACATATGACGCCTACGGCATTCGCGCGACGGCAGACCCCTTCACCTTCCTGATGTGGTTCTTCATGATCGACGGGCTGGTCATGCCGGTCGTGGCAAGCCTGCGCTGGCGCGCCATGTCGATGCAGCTGCGCCCGCCCGTGGCGCCCTTGATGAAACGCGGGCTGGTAGGAGCGATCATCGCCTTTTTCAGCTTCGGGTCGATCATGCTGGCGACGCGACTGGACAAGGTCGGCGAGGCGGCCGTTCTGCGCGAGACCTCGACGGTCTTTGCCGCGCTGATCGGCTGGCTGGTGCTGAAGGAAACCGTGGGCCCGCGGCGCATCGCGCTGATGTGCCTGATCGCGCTGGGCGCGGTAATCGTGCAATTCGGAGGCTAGGAGGCCCGGAGATGGCTGACAAGGACATCAACCCCATGACCAAGACCGCGCTGGAACTGGGCCCGGTCATCGCCTTTTTCGTGGCGTACCTCTGGCTCAAGGACCGGATCTTCACCATCGGTGGCACCGAGTACGGTGGCTTCATCCTGGTGACGGCGGGCTTCATTCCGCTGATGATCCTGTCCACGGGCCTGCTGTGGAAGCTGACGGGCAAGCTGTCGAAGATGCAGGTCATGACGCTGGTGCTGGTGGTGGTCTTTGGCGGGCTGTCGGTCTGGCTGAACGATGACCGCTTCTTCAAGATGAAGCCCACGATCATCTACCTGGTCTTCGGCGGCATCCTGGGCTTCGGGCTGCTGCGCGGGCAATCCTACCTCAAGCACGTGATGGAAGAGATGATGCCGCTGGCGCATGAAGGCTGGATGATCCTGACCCGGCGGCTGGCGCTGTTCTTCTTTGGCCTTGCGGTGCTGAACGAGGCTGTCTGGCGCACGATGACCACCGAGACCTGGGTCTATTTCAAGACCTTCGGCCTGACCGCGGCGATCTTTGCCTTCTTCATCACGCAAGGAAAGCTGTTCGAGACCTATGGCACCAAATCCGATGACGAGGCCGGTGGCGACAGCTGAACAGGCGTCGCGCCGGGTCTTGAGGGCGGGTGCCTGCGGCGCGGATATTTGAGGCAAGAAGAAACGGCAGAGGGCGCCATCAGGCGGGGATGCCGCCGGTGTCGCGGGCGGGCAGGGGGCGGCGCAGGCGCGCGCCGCGCGGCATGACCGGCCAGAGGCGCGACCAGCGCGGCGGCTGATCCTGCGGAAGCTTGCTGCGCAGCAGGTCCAGCGGCAGCCGCTCCGGCGACCACAGCAGGGCGCGATAAAGACCGAAGACGCCGGGACGCAGGTAGGGCGACCAGTGACAGATGCGCGCCGCGGGCGGTGCGATGTCATGGCCCAGCCGCGCGAGCGCCGCCAGGGCGTGCGGATCGTCAAGCCGCAGGGTCACGAACCTGTCCTGACCGGGAAGACCCGCCCCGAGGCTGCGGTCGCCGCGGCAGGGCGCAGGGACCAGCCTTTCCAGAATGAGGTCGAAAAGATCGTTTTCGCCGGATGTGACGCTGATCACCTCGGTGTTGCCGCCATTGAGCGGTGCAAGCGCCCGGCGCGCCTGGCTCTGGTAGGCGGCGGGGTTCATCAGCAGGGCCCGCGCAAGACCGGGGCCGCGCAGCGTCTCCAGTGCTGACAGGATGACGCGCGCGCCCATGGAATGTGCCATCGCCTGAACGGGGCGGTGCGGGGCGATCCGGTGCAGCGCCGCGATCAGCCCCGCCAGCACCTGACCGGCCCCTGCGGCATTGTCCCAGGCGCGCCGCACCGGACCCATCCCCTGCCAGCCGAAGGCGATGGCGCGGATCGGCTGACCCGGTGCAAGGCCAAGACCGCGCGGCCAGCTGACCGCCTTGGGATCGCGCACCGATGGGGCGAGCGACAGGATATGGCGATGGGGGCAATCCTCGCCCCGGCCGGGGGCGAATCTGTAGCCATGCACCATGATCACGATCGGCCCGCTGCCCGCTGCCAGCGGCCCTGCCGCGGCGCCCAGGTCGATGGGGCTGTTCGGGGCGCCCGATCCGGGCGCGTTGATTTGCAGCAGTGGCATCGCGCCGTCCCCACAAGATCTTGTGCTGCCTTGGTAGAATGGGGGTGTGACCAGCGGATGAAGCCAACGTGACGGAGGGGTAACGCAAGCCGAACGCCTGTTGCGGCCAGTTGACGATGCGCTGTGACGGGCGTATCAGGCGCTTGTGGCGATTTGTTACCGGATTGCGGGCCACGTTAAACACACCGCTAAAGAGGTCAGGATGAGGGAACCCCCTTTCGCTTGACCGCGACGGGGGTTTTTTTATTCGGGCCCGAGGGCCCCATGGAGAGCAGGATGAGCAAGGACTGGAACAAGCGGACCACCTTGGTGCATGGCGGGATCCGCCGGTCACAGTACAACGAGGTATCCGAGGCGATCTTTCTGACGCAGGGCTTCGTCTATGACAGCGCCGAACAGGCCGAGGCACGGTTTCTCAAGGCGGGGCCGGACGAGTTCATCTATGCCCGCTACGGCAACCCGACCGTGGCCATGTTCGAGGATCGGATCGCCGCGATGGAAGGGGCCGAGGATGCCTTTGCCACGGCATCGGGCATGGCGGCCGTTTCGGGCGCGCTGACCGCGATGCTGCGTGCGGGCGATCACGTGGTGGCCGCAAGGGCGCTGTTCGGTTCCTGCCTTTACATCCTCGAGGAAATCCTGACCCGCTACGGGGTTGAGGTGACGCTGGTCGATGGTACCGATCTGGACCAGTGGCGCGCCGCGATGCGCCCCGGCACCAGGGTGGCCTTCTTCGAATCGATCTCGAACCCCACGCTCGAGGTGATCGATATCGCGGCGGTTGCGGAAATCGCCCATGCGGTGGGTGCGACGGTCGTGGTCGATAATGTCTTTTCAACGCCCGTGTTCTCGCGTGCGATGCAGCAGGGCGCCGATGTGGTGATCTATTCGGCGACCAAGCATATCGACGGGCAGGGCCGCGCGCTGGGCGGCGTGATCCTGGGCAGCTGCGACTATATCCGCGGCACGGTCGAACCCTACATGAAACATACTGGCGGCGCGATGAGCCCCTTCACCGCCTGGATCATGCTCAAGGGTCTGGAAACCATGGACCTGCGCGTGCGCGCCCAGGCCCAGACCGCCCTGACCGTGGCCGAGGCGCTGCAGGATCATCCCAAGCTGGCGCGCGTGATCTATCCGGGTCTGCCCGGCCATGCCCAGCATGCCCTGGCGATGGAGCAGACGGACAGCGGCGGCACGGTGATCGCGCTGGACCTGAAAGGCGGGCAGGAGGCGGCGTTCCGCTTCCTGAACGCGCTGCAGATCGTCATCATCTCGAACAACCTGGGCGATGCGAAATCCATTGCGACTCATCCCGCGACGACCACGCATCAGCGCCTGCCGGCCGCGCAGAAACAGCATCTTGGCATCACGCCCGGTCTGGTGCGCCTGAGCCTGGGGCTGGAGGATGCGCGCGATCTGGTGGCCGATATCCTGGCCGCGCTGGACCAGGCCTGAGGCTGCCGCCTCAGATGTCCAGCCAGAGCTTGCCGTCCCGGTAGCCGCCTTTGATCAGGCTGTCGGCTTGCGTGACATCGGGAAATTGCCCGACCCAGTCGCGGAAGCGGTCATTGGTGACGATCCGCGCGCCGTGATCGCGGGCGGCGGTCAGGATCAAGGGATCGGCCGGTTCGCCCTTGTTCACGACGATGACCCGCTTGCGCGGCAGGCCCAGCACGCTGCTGAATGTGTCGTCATGCAGATACCGCCCCGTCAGCTTGTAGCCGGCATTTGCGTCAAAGACGACGCCGGGCGCAAAGCCCGCCTGCTCCAGCGCCGCGATCACCTCTTGCAGGGTCTCGACCCGGGCGATGTTGTCGTGCCAGTGCATGACATTGGATCCGTCCACGATCACCGCGGGCAGCGCCGGGGCCTGTGCAAGCCGCGCCCGGATCAGCAGGATCAGGCTGGCCAGCAGGCTTGGCAGGCTCAGCAGGATCCAGTCCGACGCCCCTGGCACCAAAAGGGATGCGGCAACACCGCAGAGGGACAGCAGAACAAGGAACCAGGGAAGCATCATGCGCGCAGAGTATCGCGGCGATCAGCCCTGTCCATCCATGTCGCCGCGTCGCAACCGGCGCGCCTTGCACGATTTCTGCTGGGTCGAATGATCCGACCTGTCGCGTCCGACGTAAATATCTTCGTAAGTGGTAATCAAGGACCAACCATCCTATTTTAGGATGGCATCATGACGCGAAGGGGCCCCTCATGAACATTCACACGCCCGATCTGGATCGCACGCCCAGCCGCGAGGACGCGGCAGAGGCGCTCGAGCGGTTGCGCCAGTGGGCCGCCCGCGCCTCCGAGGCCGAGATCGCCGATCTTGACCCTTCGCTTGCGCGTCTTCTGCCGGGGCGTGAGCCTGCGGCCTATCCCGTGCTGTCGCGCGCCTATCCCTACGGGTTCGAGGTCGATACGGATTACAAGGACAGCCTGCCTGACCTGCAGAATGGCCCCTCCAGCCTGATCCGGGGCGCGCGCCAGCAGATCCAGCATGTGGGCATCTCGAATTTTCGCCTGCCGATCCGCTTTCATACCCGCGACAATGGCGACCTGACGCTGGAAACCAGCGTGACCGGCACCGTCAGCCTTGAGGCCGACAAGAAGGGCATCAACATGTCCCGGATCATGCGGTCCTTCTACAAGCATTCGGACAAGACCTTCAGCTTCGAGGTGATCGAGGCCGCGCTTGAGGATTACATGACCGATCTGGACAGTTTCGATGCGCGCATCCAGATGCGGTTTTCCTATCCGGTAAAGATCACCTCGCTGCGTTCGGGTCTGGAAGGCTATCAGTATTACGACATCGCGCTGGAACTGATCGAAAAGGCGGGCGTGCGCCGCAAGATCATTCATCTTGATTACGTCTATTCTTCGACCTGCCCATGCTCGCTGGAACTCAGCGAACATGCCCGCCAGACGCGCGGTCAACTGGCGACGCCGCATTCGCAGCGCTCTGTCGCGCGCATCTCGGCAGAGGTGCTGGATGGCGCCTGCCTGTGGTTCGAGGATGTGATCGACATGGCCCGCAGCGCGGTGCCGACCGAAACGCAGGTCATGGTCAAGCGTGAAGATGAACAGGCCTTTGCCGAACTGAACGCGGCGAACCCGATCTTCGTCGAGGATGCGGCGCGCCTGTTCTGTGCGCAGCTGCAGCAGGACGAGCGTGTGGGCGATTTCCGTGTGATCGCCAGCCATCAGGAAAGCCTGCACAGCCACGATGCGGTCAGCATCCTGACCGAAGGTGCCACCTTCGCCAGCGACAGCGTCGATCCAAAGCTGTTCAATACCCTGTTTCACGTCGGTTGAGGCATCGGGCCGGTACGCCTGCCGGCCCGAAGACCCGCCCGCGTCGCCGCCGCCCGGTCAAGACCCGGCGGCGGCCTTTTCATGGCGGCCGTTCGATGCCGGAAAATGCTGCATTGCAGAAAATGCAAGGCGGCAATGCTGAATTGGTGGTAGTCGCCTCGGCCGACCTTGCCTATCTGACCCCTGACCCCGAGCACGGGTGAAGACACAAGGATCAGAGACATGAGCAGCAACACCACGAATATTTCCCTTCTGCATGGCATGGACCGGATCGGCCTGCGCGCGTGGTTTGCCCGCGCCTTTGACGCCTATACCCGCCGCCGCAGCCGGATTGACCAGATCGAAGCCCTGCAAAACCTGAGCGATGCGCAACTGGCGGCCAAGGGCATTCGCCGGGACCAGATCGTGCAACACGTGTTCCGGGACTTGTGGTGGTCGTGACGCAAGGCGCGACTGCACGCATTTCGTTGCCTGGAAAAGGGCTGCCCGATGGGGCAGCCCTTTTGCGTTTGGTCCGACCGGTTCCGGTCCGCGATCAACCGTGGCCTTGCGTTCAGCGCATTGCCGCATTGCAGCATTGTCGGTGGTAAAGTCATCAGTGCTGACCTAAATTCATGGACAAGGGAGACAACGAACCAACGCGAACGAGGTTTAACATGGCTACCCAAACGACCAACCTGCACCATACCGCAATCGACACGCGCGCCCGCCTGATGGCGCGGATCGACGCTTTCTTTGCAAACCTGGGCCAGGGCATCAACGCCTACATGCACCGCAAGTCCCGCATGGACCAGATCGAAGCCCTGAATGCCCTGTCCGACGCCGAGCTGGCGAAAATCGGCATCACGCGCGACGACATCCCGCGCCATGTCTTCCGCGACATGTTCTACATCTGAAGGTTCCACACCGGAAACGCGGCCGTGGCGGCGTGACGCTTGACAGCGTCGCGCGCTGCGGCCAAGCCTTGCGCCATGTTGGACCTGCGCCCCGTCGGATATGTGATCGGCCTTCTGGTTGCGGCCCTCGGGCTGACCATGATCCCGCCGCTCACCGTGGACCTTGCCGAGGGCAGGGGACACTGGCCCGTGTTTTTCGAGGCTGCGGTGCTGACCTTTCTGACCGGCAGCCTGATCTCGCTGGCCTGCAGCAATGGCGCGAAAGAGGGGCTGACGCTGCAGCAAACCTTCATCCTGACCAGCAGCGTCTGGCTGGTGCTGCCGTTGTTCGGATCACTTCCCTTCATGCTGGGCGCGACAGAGGCGCGTTTCGTCGATGCCTTCTTCGAGGCGATGTCGGGCATGACCACGACCGGATCAACAGTCTTTGTCGGGCTTGACGATCTGCCCAAGGGTCTTTTGCTGTGGCGCGGCATCCTGCAATGGCTGGGCGGGATCGGCATCATCGTCGTGGCCATGGTCTTTCTGCCCGAATTGCGCGTGGGCGGCATGCAGGTGTTCAAATCCGAAGCCTTCGAGACGATGGGCAAGATCCTGCCCCGCGCCAGCGCCATCGCCTCGCAGATATCCATCATCTACGTCGGGCTGACCGTGGCCTGCATGTTCACCTATCTGCTGATGGGGATGAATGCCTTCGATGCCACTGTGCATGCCCTCACGACCATATCGACGGGCGGGTTTTCCACCTATGACGCCTCTTTCGGGGCGTTTTCGGGCAATATGGAATATGCCGCATCCGTCTTCATGGTGCTCGCGGCGCTGCCTTTCGTGCGTTATGTCCAGCTGCTCAACGGGTCTGCACGCCCGTTGTGGCGCGACAGCCAGGTGCGCTGGTTCATCGGGATCATCATGGGGCTTGCCGTGGGAACCGCCGTGATCCTGACGACCATTTTTCCCCATCACCCCGAACAGGCATTCCGCGAGGCCTTGTTCAACATCACCTCGATCATGACGGGCACGGGCTATGCCAGCGTCGATTACATGGGCTGGGGCAGCCTGCTGGTGGGGATGTTCTTTTTCATCGGGCTGATCGGCGGCTGTGCGGGGTCGACAGCCTGTTCGGTCAAGATCTTCCGCTACCAGATCCTTTTCTCGTCGATCCGGGCGCAGATCCGCAAGACGCAATCCCCCAACGGCATCTTCATTCCCCGTTTCGAGGGCGCACCGATCACCGATGACGTGATGGATTCGGTGATTTCCTTCTTCGGTTTTTTCGTGCTGACGCTGGGCCTTGTCGCCGTGGCACTGTCGCTCACGGGGCTTGATTTCATAACCTCGGTGTCGGGGGCGGCCACAGCCATGGCCAATATCGGCCCCGGTCTGGGCGACGAGATCGGCCCGGCGGGCAATTTCGCCGGGCTGAATGATACCGCCAAGTGGATCCTGAGCTTTGCGATGTTCGTCGGCCGGCTCGAGGTGCTGGTGGTCTTCGCGGTCTTCACCGTCAGTTTCTGGCGCGCCTGAGGGGCCGGATCAGTCCCAGCAGCCGACAAGAACGGTCATCGCACTTGCCTGACGCGTCAGGTCAACGGGATGCAGCGCACTGGTTGCGTCCGACAGCGACGAGGCCACGCCAAGGCTGTCCAGCAGGCTGCGGATCGCGCTGGCATCCACGCTGAAGCTGACGCTGGGCGGCAATTGCCGTCCTGCCACGACCGGCGCGCTCAGCATGCCCACGACCGCGCCGCTGGCGTCCAGTACGGGGCCGCCGACATCGCCGGGCAGCGATTCCATCTCAAGACGCTTGAGGTTCTCCTCGCCGTTCAGCCCCTGCACATCGGCCAGCCGGCCGAAGGTCAGTGTCGGTGCGCTGAGGATGCCGCCGTAGGAAAAACCCGCAACCGACACTTCGGATTGCAGCCGTGGCGTGACGGTCTGAAACGCCGCCGTCGCCATCGGGGCCAAGGGCAGATCGGGCCGCAGCACGGCGATCCCCAGGGCGTCATCCTGCCCCAGAACGCTGGCCTCGGTGTCATTGTCCAGCGTGATCCGCCCGCAACCCGCAACCGCATCGGTCGCGGTCACGACGGTGCCCTGCCCATCGACATAGAAACCCGACCGGGTCAGGCGCGGCTTGCGGATTTCCAGCCCGGCCACAAGATCGATGCGTTGCGCGCCGGGGGCGTCGGCGATGACATCCAGCACCCCGTCGATCCGGGTAAAGCTTTTCTGCATCTCGCCCAGCAGCCGCAGCCGCCGATCCTCGTCACCGGCGGGCCAGACAAGCGTGAAACCCTTGATCCGGCCGTTTCTCAGCGTCACTTCGGTGTGCGACACGAAATCGCCGCCCTGGCCGATCAGGACGAACCCGTCCTCGCGCCGTTCGCGCGGTCCCTCGGTGGGTACGATCCGCAGCGTCTGCATGATGTCGTAAAGGCCGAACATCGTGGCGCGGTCGCCTTCCTGGCTGATCAGCAGAATGCGCGCGTCGATATCGCCGCTGGCCTCGTAATGCACGAAAGGCGGCTCGATACGGTCGAAGCTGACGGCCCCCAGCGGCAGGACCATCTCGATGCCCGCGGTTTCGTCGCGCACGGTCTGCAGGTCCAGCCCGGCCAGCACGGCATTGTATTGGCCCAGCAGCGTCTGGCGCTGCAGCGTGGTCAGCACCCCCGTAGGCTGGAAATTGTTGGCGGCCTGCCATGCGGACATGGAGGCGCGTGTGCCGCGCCCGAATGCGCCGTCAATCGCGCCGTCATAGAAACCGGCCCATTTCAGTGCGACCTGCAGCGCCTCGCGTTCGGCGGCTGACAACTGCCCCTCGCTGGCGCGTGCCTCGTTGGGGGACTCGTCGGGCAGGGGCGGCTGCGGGATGCCGGCCTGATCGGTGACCACGGGCTGAATCGCCGGCTCCTGCGCTGCCGCGGTTTCGGGTGGCGTGGTCGGCTGCGGCAGGCTCAGCAGGTTCGCGCCCACTGGCCAGAACTGCTGCCGGAAACTGCTTGTGAAGGCGATGAAACTGTCATTCGGGATCGTGCCCTCGGCGCGGTAGACGCGCAGCACCTGGTCGGCATCGCCGCGCGAATAGGGCCCCAGCGCGAGGGCATACCACCCACTGGGCAGGACAAAGCCGTTCACGTCAGGCAGTCTTGCGGCATAGTTGCGCGCCCGTTCCTGCGCTTCGGCAAGGGTGGGGCGGGCTTCGATCTGGACCCAGACCACCTCTTCCTGCGCCCAGGCACCGCGCACCAGTGAAAGAACAACGAAAACGACCGCGAAAACCTGTCTCAACATGAAAATCCAACGCCCCTGCCTGTATCAATTTGTCCCATTCGGGTCTCAACGGCCCCGTTTTAACAAATCCCGACCGGCATGCATCCGAATAATGCGTGATCGCGCAATTGACCCCATCCGGCGCGGGCAATAGGTAGAGCGCGCGATCTGCCGCCTGAAAATCGGACGGGCAGGGCGCCGGGGCAACCGATCAGGAGCGTTGGACGCATGAGCATGGCAGGGACAGGCGGCACGCCGCGCAGTTTCCAGGAAATCATCCTGAGGCTTCAGGCCTATTGGGCCTCCAAGGGCTGTGCCGTGATGCAGCCTTATGACATGGAAGTGGGGGCGGGCACCTTTCACCCCGCCACGACATTGCGCAGCCTCGGCACGAAAGCCTGGGCCGCCGCCTATGTGCAGCCCTCGCGTCGTCCGACCGACGGCCGCTATGGCGAGAACCCGAACCGTTTGCAGCACTATTACCAGTACCAGGTGCTGATCAAACCCAGCCCCCCCGATCTGCAGGCGCTCTATCTTGGTAGCCTCGAGGCGATCGGCATCGACATGGCGCTGCATGACATCCGCTTTGTCGAGGATGACTGGGAAAGCCCGACCCTGGGTGCCTGGGGCCTGGGCTGGGAAGTGTGGTGCGACGGGATGGAAGTCAGCCAGTTCACCTATTTCCAGCAGGTCGGCGGGCATGATTGCCATCCGGTGTCGGGCGAGCTGACCTACGGGCTGGAACGTCTTGCGATGTATGTGCTGGGCGTGAACCACGTGATGGACATGCCCTATAACGACCCCGATGCGCCGATCCGGCTGAGCTATGGCGATGTCTTCCGCCAGACCGAAGAGGAATACAGCCGCCACAATTTCGATGCCGCCACGACCGAGATGCTCTTGCGCCACTTCGAGGATGCCGAGGCAGAATGCGCCCGCCTTCTGGCGCTGCCGGCCGAGGACCCAAAGACCGGAAAACGCATCATCATGGCGCATCCGGCCTATGATCAGTGCATCAAGGCCAGCCACCTGTTCAACCTTCTGGACGCACGCGGCGTGATCTCCGTCACCGAACGGCAGGCCTATATCGGGCGGGTGCGTGCGCTGGCCAAGCAATGCGCGGATGCCTTCGTGCAGACCGACGCCGGCGGGTGGGCCGCGTAATGGGCAAGTTTCTCGCAGTTCTTATCCTCTCGGCCGCGCTGGTTGGCGGCGCGGCGATGTATTACCTTCAGGTCTACGGCTTTTACGAGGAGATCACGGCAAGCGGTCCCGATGACGTGCAGATCGTGGCCCTGGCCACGGGCCAGTCCGAAGCACTGCCTCATGCCGCGTTTCAGGCGATCGATTCCGACAGCAGCCCGATCCGCTACCGCGCCTGCTTCCGCACCGACCTGTCGCTTGACCAGATGGCCGCGACCTATCAGCCCTATGCGGGCGCCGTGCCCCTCGTGGCGCCCAAGTGGTTCGAATGCTTCGACGCCCGCGAGCTTGGTGCTGCACTGGAGGCGGGCACCGCGCTGGCCTTCATGGGCACCGAGAACATCCGCTACGGCATCGACCGCATCGTGGCGGTCACCACGGACGGGCGCGGCTATGTCTGGCAACAGATCAATCGCTGCGGCGAAGTGGTCTTTGACGGCCAGCCCGCCCCCGCCGATTGTCCCGCGCCCCCGCAGGAAAACTGATCTCCGCGCCAAGGAAACCGATTCATGCCCGATCTTCTGATTGAACTCTTCTCCGAGGAAATCCCGGCGCGCATGCAGGCGCGGGCGGCGGATGACCTGAAGAAACTCGTGACCAACGGCCTGGTCGAGGCGGGCCTCACCTATGCGGGCGCGGCCGCCTTTTCGACGCCGCGCCGCCTGACGCTGGCCATCGAAGGGGTGCTGGCCAACTCGCCCACCCTGCGCGAGGAACGCAAGGGCCCCCGCGTGGATGCGCCCGAACAGGCGATCGAAGGTTTCCTGCGCGGTGCTGGCTTGACCCGCGACCAGTTGGAAGAACGCGACGCCGGCAAGGCGCGTGTCTTCTTTGCCGTCATTGAAAAGCCGGGTCGCCCGGCGTCCGAGATCGTGGCCGAGGTGCTGGAAGGGGCGGTCCGCAACTTTCCCTGGCCCAAATCGATGCGCTGGGGGACGGGCAGCCTGCGCTGGGTGCGTCCGCTGCAATCCATCCTGTGCATCCTGACCACCGAGGCCGGGGCCGAAGTGGTGCCGATGTCCGTGGAGGGCATCACCGCCGGCAACACCACCGAGGGCCACCGCTTCATGGGCAAGGGGCGCTTTGCCGTTGCCTCGTTTGAAGACTACGCCGCCAAGCTCAAGCAGAACCGCGTGATCCTTGATCCGGCCGAGCGCGCCGATGCGATCTGGGCCGAAGCGACAAGCCAGGCTTTCGCCAACGGGCTTGAAGTGGTCGAGGATGCGGGCCTGCTGGCCGAGGTGGCAGGGCTTGTGGAATGGCCCGTCGTCCTGATGGGGGCGATCGATCAGGCGTTTCTGGGCCTGCCGGCCGAGGTGCTGCAAACCAGCATGCGCGAACACCAGAAGTTCTTTTCCGTCCGCAACCCCAAGACGGGCCGGATCGAACGGTTCGTCACCGTGGCGAACATCGAAACCCGCGACCACGGCGCGACGATCCTTGCAGGCAACCAGAAGGTGCTGTCGGCCCGCCTGTCGGATGCACGGTTCTTCTGGGAAAACGACCTGCGCACCGTCAAGAACGTGGGGCTGGAAGGCATGGCCGCGGGCCTTGCCTCGGTCACCTTCCACAACAAGCTGGGGTCGCAGGCCGACCGCGTCGCCCGGATCGAGGCGCTGGCGCGCGAGATCGCGCCCCTGCTGGGTGCCAAACCCGACCTGGCGGCCGAGGCCGCGCGCGTCGCCAAGGCCGACCTGCAATCCGAGATGGTCGGCGAATTCCCGGAACTTCAAGGGCTTATGGGCCGCTATTACGCCGCCGCCGCAGGCCATGACGATGGCGTGCCAGAGGCCTGCGAGATGCATTACAAGCCGCTGGGCCCCTCGGACGAAGTGCCCACGCACCCTGTTTCGGTTGCCGTGGCACTGGCCGACAAGATCGACACGCTGACCGGTTTCTGGGCCATCGACGAAAAACCCACGGGGTCGAAAGACCCCTACGCCCTGCGCCGCGCCGCACTGGGTGTGATCCGTCTGGTGCTGGGGAATGAGGTGCGATCAAGATTTGCCCATTCCTTGATTGACCCCACCATTCGATCACTGAACGCAAGCATGGGCGAGGGGGAAGTCCTCTTCCTTCCGGTGCGGTCGCATTCCGGTGAACAAAGCCTTGCATCTGTCAGCGCCTATACCCGCAGCGCTTTCCCGGATATCGCTACCAAAGATACGATCAATCTCGACGCCACCTGTTTCGCGATAAGGAACGCTGAGGCTGACCTGATCGAGGGGGATCGCCCCGGAACGGCGATGCAGTCGCGAGAGATTGCACCAATAGGCAGCTTGATCTCCAACCTCCTTGGCTTCTTCTATGACCGCCTCAAGGTCTACCTGAAGGATCAAGGCATCCGCCACGACGTCATTGACGCCTGCTTGTCCGAAACAGACAGCACGCCATCCGCCGGCCTGCCAGCGAATGATGACTTGATGCTCCTCGTGAAACGCGCCGAGGCGCTGGCCGCTTTCCTCAAGACCGATGACGGGGAAAACCTGCTGCAAGGTTTCAAGCGCGCGGCCAACATCCTGTCCCAGGCCGAGGAGAAGGACGGCGTCGAATATTCCTATGGCGCGGATGTGAAATTCGCCGAAACCGACGCCGAGCGCGCGCTTTTTGCCGCCCTCGACCAGGCAGAGGGCACCATCGCCCCCGCCATGAAGGCCGAGGATTTCGCCGCCGCCATGACCGCCATGGCCGCGTTGCGCGCGCCCATCGATGCCTTCTTCGAGGCCGTGCAGGTCAATACCGACAATGCCGTCGTCCGGCGTAACCGCCTGAACCTGCTGTCCCGCATCCGCACGATCTGCATCTCGGTGGCCGACCTGACACGGCTGGACGGCTGATTGACAGTGCTGTCAATTTTTTCTGACACTTCCCCAACGCCGCGCTTGCGTTGGGGCGCATCGGGCGTATTCTGCATCTGAATACGAAAGGCGCCGCAGTGCAGCATAACGACCCTGATATTACCCTGATCACGCCCATCGCCCCGATCAGCACCGCCACCCATGGCGGGCGGGCGAAATGCCTGCAACGCCTTGCCCGGCTGGACCTTCCGGTTCCCGTGACCGTCGCGCTCAGCTTTGGCGCCGTGCAGCGGATCGCGGCCGGCGAGATGCCGGACATGCGCGGCCTGCTGGATGCGTTTGGCGACACGCCGCTTCTCTGCGTTCGCCCCTCGTCCGAGGACCCGGATTGGGGCGGTCCCGGCGCGGTGCTGAACATCGGCATGAACGACAAGGTCTATGCCGATCTCAGTGCCGAGCTTGGCGAGGAGGCCGCCGCCGCCATCTATCTGCGCTTCGTGCAATCCTATGCATTGCATGTGGCCCGGCTGGACCCGGACATGTTCGACGATGTGACGCTGGACGGCCCCGAGGGTCTGGCCGAGGTGCTGCGCGCCTATGAGGACGAAACCGAAGAGGCCTTTCCCCAGGATCCCGCCGTGCAACTGGCCGAAGTGCTGCGCTCCATGGCGCGCGCCTGGAGCGGGACAACCGCGCGCCTGCTGCGGCAGGCCAAGGGCGCGCCCGCCGATGCGGGTTTGGGATTGGTCGTGCAGGCCATGGCGCTGGGTCTGGGTATGGGGGAATGCGGTTCCGGCGTGATCCAGCTGGTCAATTCCCAGACGGGACACAAGCAGATCACCGGGCGCTACCTGTCGCAAAGCCAGGGGCGTGATGCGCTGCAGCGTGGCACCAACGCGCTCTATCTGGAACGCGACAGCCGCGGCCCTTCGCTCGAGGAACTGGCGCCAAGGGCCTTCGAGGAACTCAAGGCGCATACCGCGCTGATGCGCCAGCGTCTGCGCGAAGAGATGCAGGCCGAATTCACCATCGAGAATGGCAGCGTGCATATCCTTGACGGTGTGCGTGTGCAGCGAAGCGCGCGCGCCGCTGTCCGCATCGCGGTGGCCCTGGCCGAAGAAGGGATCATCCCGCGCGAAGAGGCGCTGCTCAGGATCGAACCGCGCGCACTCAACGAATTGCTGCACCGCCAGATCGACCCCAGCGCGCCGCGCGACCGCCTTGCACGCGGGATCGCGGCCAGTCCGGGTGCCGCCAGCGGGCGTCTGGTCTTTACCGCAGCCGAGGCCCAGGCAAGCGCCGCAAGGGGCGAGGCCTGCATCCTCGTGCGCCGCGAAACCAGCCCCGAGGATATTCGCGGCATGCATGCCGCCGTCGCCGTCCTGACCGAAAGGGGCGGCATGACCAGCCATGCCGCCGTGATCGGGCGCGGCCTGGGCCTGCCCTGCGTGGTGGGCGCCAACGACATCAAGTTCAACCTGCGCAAGAACGCCCTGACCGCACCGGACGGGCGCGAATTCCGCGCGGGCGATATCCTGACGATCGACGGGACACATGGTGATGTTCTGGCGGGCGAACCTGCCATGCTGGAGGCGACGCAGGACGATGCCTTCCAGACCCTGATGCAATGGGCCGACGATGTGCGCGACATCGGGGTGCGGGCCAATGCCGACACGCCCGCCGATGCCCAGACGGCCCGCAACTTCAAGGCGCAGGGGATCGGCCTGTGCCGGACCGAACACATGTTCTTCGAGGCCGACCGCCTGACCGTGATGCGCGAGATGATCTTTGCAGATGCCAGCAAGGATCGCCGCGCCGCTCTGGACCGGCTGCTGCCGATGCAACGCGCAGATTTTGCAGAACTTTTCCGCATCATGCAGGGGCAGCCCGTCTGCATCCGCCTGTTCGATCCGCCCTTGCACGAATTCCTGCCCCATGACCGTGCGGGCCATCGCGAACTGGCCGAGGCGCTGGACCTGCCGCTGTCCGATGTGACGCGCCGTTGCGAGGCGCTGGCCGAATACAACCCCATGCTGGGGATGCGGGGTGTCCGCCTGGGCATCACCGTGCCCGAGATCTATGACATGCAGGCCCGCGCCATTTTCGAGGCGACGATTCTGGCCAGCCGTGACGGCGATCCGGTCGTCCCCGAGATCATGATCCCGCTGGTTTCGGCCAAGCGCGAGGTGGAGCTGGTCAAGACCCGCGTGGATGCGGTGGCCGCCGCCGTGCGCAACGAATCGGGCGTGAGTTTCACCTATCGCCTGGGGGTCATGGTCGAGACGCCGCGCGCCGCCCTCAGGGCTGGCGAAATCGCGCCATATACCTCGTTCCTCAGCTTCGGGACCAACGACCTGACGCAGATGACCTATGGGCTGTCGCGCGACGATGCGGGGCGGTTCATGTCGACCTATGTGCAGCAGGGCGTTTTCCCCGAGGATCCGTTCCACACGCTGGATCAGGACGGGGTGGGCGAGTTGTTGCAGATTGCGGCGAAGAGAGGGCGCACCAGCAGCCCCAACCTTGTCCTGTCGATCTGCGGCGAACATGGCGGCAGCCCCGAATCAATCGCCTTCTGCAGGGACGCCGGATTCAACTATGTGTCGTGCTCACCCTTCCGCGTACCCGTCGCAAGACTGGCCGCGGCGCAATTGGCAGTGAAGGACAAGAAAGGGTAGGGGGCACCGCCCCATCTACCATATTTGCCAAAAACGCATGGGTCCGATGCAAAAATCGCCCTTGCGCTTTTGAGCGGCATACCGCCTGTTTGCCCCTCGAATCGTCCTTGGGTGGACGACCCGGCACTTTTTCGCTACAGACACGTCTGATTTTGCAGGATGGCATGGGGTCTGCTCCCCGCACATTCTGACAAGGAGATGACGAAAATGCGCCTTTTTGCTGCCATTGCGCTGGCCACTCTCGTGGCCCTTCCCGCGGTGGGCGAGACGCCCATTCACGACGTTCTCAAGGAAGAACGTCGCGGTTTGAACAGGATTTCGGCCTCTCAGCTGGATGGTTTCCTGCAAAAGTCGACCCCTGCACCGGGTCAGCTCAGCTATAGCCGCGACTGGCTGAACCAGTTGCCGCGCCCCAAGCTGGCGGATGCCGAGATGCGCTGCCTGTCAGAGGCGCTGTATTTCGAGGCGCGCGGCGAAACCCTGCGCGGTCAGTTCGCGGTGGCCGAAGTCATCCTGAACCGGGTCGACAGCGCGCTCTATCCCGATACGATCTGCGGTGTGATCCATCAGGGCACCGGCCGCAAATACCAGTGCCAGTTCACCTATACCTGCGACGGCATCCCGGATGTGATCAACGAAAAGGCGGCCTTCGATATCTCGGCCAAGGTGGCCAGCGTTATGGCCAGCGGCGCGCCTCGGGCCCTGACCGAAGGGGCGACCCATTATCACACCACCGCCGTCAGACCGAACTGGTCGCGCAAATTCCCCCGCACCGCCACCATCGGCGTGCACCATTTCTATCGTCACCCGCTGGAAACCGCGCAGAACTGATCGCGCCGTTTCCGGACCCTGCTGTGCCGCAGGAAGCCTTGCAGCCGTGACATGGCGCGCTACTGTGCGCGCGCAAGGCAGGGGGAACGACCATGAGCAGCGAAATCAAATGGGCCTTCGGGCATCCGTCCGAACGTGCCGAGGGCACCGCCGGCCCCGAGATGCTGGACCGTATTTCCCTGCGTGACCATGTGGTGACCGTCGAAATCGGCGCCTTCCAGGCCGAGCGCGGCACGACGCAGCGCATCTGCTTCAACGTCGTGGTCGAGGTCGAGCCCCAGGGTCATCTTGACGATGATGTCGACCGCATCCTGTCTTATGACAAGGTGACCGAAGCCATCGCCCATGAGCTTGGCGCGGAGCGTCTGAACCTGCTGGAAACCCTTGCGCAACGCGTCGCCGACCGCATCCTGCTGGAGCCTCAGGCGCGGCGTGTCTTCGTGCGGATCGAAAAACTGGATCGCGGCCCCGGCGCGCTGGGGGTCGAGATCATGCGCGCCCGGCCTGCCACCGCCACCACCCAGCCCCTGCGCCCCGTCGATGACCGCCCCCATCCCGAGGTGATCTTTCTGTCGAACGCGGCCATCGCCTCGCCGCACCTGAAAGGCTGGATCGATCAGCTTGAAGCGGGGCATCGCCCCACCATCCTCTGCGTGGGCGCCCCCGATGCCGAGGCACCGCAGGCGGACCATCCGCTGGCGCAACGCCGCATCGACCTGCTGGCGATCGAACAGAACGCCTGGGTACTGGCCGCGCGCGATCCGCGCTGCGTCGTGGTGAATTCGCGCACCGAACTGGACTGGTCCATGCGGCAGGGCCAGATCAGCGTCTGGGCACCCTCCAAGATCGTGCTGGATGCCGTCGATGGCCCCTCGGCGCAGCCGCGCGACGCGCTGGCGCTGGTGCTGTGGTTCGCCCGGCACATGCAGGCCGCAGATATCGTGGTGATCGGCGATACGCCGCCAAAAACCGCGGATCTGCCGATCCGGACGCTGGGCGCCGATCAACCCGACCTTTAAGGGCGCTTGCCAACGGGCCTGCAATCGCCCATTCACGCTGTCATGAAGACCCATGTTCGCCCCCTTGTCCTGACAGGGCCGGAACGCCCCCACGATGCCTTGCCGCTGGCGGGCGGGGCGCTGATGTTCGACCGTGTCGAAATCCTGTCACGCAACGCCGCACCACGGGTGATCCCGGCGCGGGACGCCCCCGCCGATGTGCTGGACAGGCTGACCGCGCCGCGCCCGCCCATCGCGGGTCTCGACATGGGGCGCGTCAACATCATGGGCATCCTGAACGTCACGCCCGACAGTTTTACCGATGGCGGGCGGCACAACGCGCCCGAAGCCGCGCTGGCCCATGCCCGCGCGATGCAGGAAGAGGGGGCCGATATCATCGACGTCGGCGGCGAATCGACCCGCCCCGGCGCGCTGGCGGTCAGCCCCGCAGATGAAATCGACCGCACCGCGCCCGTCATCGCTGCCCTGCGCGCGGCGGGCCTGGCGCTGCCCATCTCGATCGACACGCGCAAGACCGCCGTGGCGCGCGCGGCTGTGGACGCAGGGGCCGATCTGGTCAATGACGTGTCGGGCTTTACCTTCGATCAGGACCTCGCGGGCTATTGCGCGGCGCAAGACCTGCCTGTCTGCGTGATGCATGCGCAGGGCGATCCCCAGACCATGCAGGACAATCCGCGCTATGACGATGTGCTGCTGGATGTCTATGACTTCCTTGAAACCCGTATCGCGGCGCTTGAGGCGCAGGGCATCCCGCGCGCCCGCATCATCGCCGATCCCGGTATCGGTTTCGGCAAGACCCAAGCACATAACCTTGCCCTCATGGCCCGCATAGGCCTGTTTCACGCATTGGGCTGTCCGATCCTGCTGGGGGCGTCGCGCAAGAAATTCATCGCCACCCTGGGGCAGGCCCCCGCGGTGGCGGACCGTGTGCATGGCTCGGTCGCCGTGGCCCTTGCCGCCGCCGCGCAAGGCGTGCAAGTCCTCAGGGTGCACGATGTGTTCGCCACGCGCTCGGCCCTGACACTGTGGCAGGCTGCAACAAGAGGAACCAGTGATGATGCGTAAGCTGTTCGGAACCGACGGGGTGCGCGGCACCGCGAATATCCATCCGATGACCGCCGAAATGGCGCTGCGGATCGGCGCCGCCGTGGGCCGCTACTTCCGCCGCGATGGCGGCAGCACCGTGCACCGGGTGGTGATCGGCAAGGACACGCGTCTGTCGGGCTACATGTTCGAGAACGCGCTGACCGCGGGCCTGACATCGACAGGCATGAACGTGCTGCTGCTTGGGCCGGTGCCGACGCCGGCGGTGGGCCTGCTGACCACATCCATGCGCGCCGATCTGGGGGTGATGATCTCGGCCAGCCACAACCCGGCCTCGGACAACGGGATCAAGTTCTTCGGACCCGACGGTTTCAAGCTGTCCGATGAGGTCGAGGCCGAGATCGAGCATCTGATCGAGACAGGCGTCGAACCGGCGAAGGCGCAGAACATCGGTCGCGCCAAGCGGATCGACGATGGCCGCTTCCGCTATGTCGAACGGGTGAAATCCACCTTTCCGGCCGGGATGCGTCTTGACGGGATCAAGGTGGTGATCGATTGCGCCAACGGTGCCGCCTACCGCGCTGCCCCCGAGGTTCTGTGGGAATTGGGCGCGGATGTGATCCCCGTGGGCGTGAACCCTGACGGGCGCAACATCAACCTTGATTGCGGATCGACCAAGCCGCGCGTGGCGGCGGAAACCGTGGTGGCCCATGGGGCCGATCTGGGCATCTGCCTGGATGGCGACGCCGACCGCGTGATCCTGATCGACGAGAAAGGCCATGTGGCGGATGGCGATCAGATCATGGCGCTTCTGGCGGCCCGATGGGCCGATGAGGGACGTCTGAAAGGCAATGCGCTGGTGGCGACGGTGATGTCGAACCTCGGACTGGAGCGTTTCCTGCAGGCGCGCGGTCTGCGTCTGGAACGGACGGGCGTGGGTGACCGCTACGTGGTGGAACGGATGCGCGCGGGAGGCTTCAACCTGGGCGGCGAACAATCGGGCCATATCGTGATGACCGATTACGCCACCACGGGTGACGGGCTGATGGCGGGGCTGCAGTTCCTGGCCGAGATGGTGCGCACCGGCCAACCCGCCTCAAGCCTGACCGGAAGCTTCGAAAAGGTCCCCCAGCTTTTGCAGAATGTCCGCTATGCCGAGGGCCAGGCCCCGCTTGAGGCGGCATCCGTGCAAAAGGCCATCGCCGCCGCCGAGGCCGCGCTGATCGGCAAGGGACGCCTTCTGATCCGCAAATCGGGCACCGAACCCTTGGTACGCGTGATGGCCGAATGCGAGGATGACGCGCTGCTGGTGCAGGTGGTCGAAGGCATCGTGGCCGAGGTCAAGGCCGCGATCTAGGCCAGACAAGTCTTGCCTTGCGGGTTTTTCCGCCTTTAGGCTTCGACGGTTCGTACCCGTTTAATGATTGAAAGGTTTGCCTCATGAGAAAAATCATCGCATCCGTGCTCGTTCTTGCCTTTTCTGGTGGCGCTGCTCTGGCCGAGATGCAGATTGCACTTGGGGCACCTTGGGATGGCAAGCGCATACCCAAGGGCCAGCATTGCAGTTTGCAGGGCGGCAAGGGCGCGACCCCGCCGATGCGCATCACGGGGCTGCCAGCAGGAACCGCGATGGTCGTGGTCGAATATAACGACAAAAGTTATGCGCCGCTGTCCAGCAAGGGTGGTCATGGGATCATCGGCTTTCCGGTCAAGGGCAGTTCGGCTGACCTGCCTTCTGTTCCCGGCATGACGGAACGGTTTCAGGGCGGTATCCGCCTGATCGCGAAAGCGCGCAGCACCGGGCAATATGCGTCGGATGGTTATCTGCCTCCCTGTTCCGGCGGGCGGGGCAACGATTACCGCGCCGATGTGAAGGCCATCGGCCAGAATGGGGCGGTGCTGGAAAAGGTCACGGTCAAGCTGGGCCGGTACTAGGGTGCCCCTCAGCCCCGCCCGAACAGCCGCATCAGCGCGCCCCACTGGCTGAGCGCCAGACCCGTCAGGATCAGCCCCAGCGCCACGAAGAAGCGCAGCGGCAGCGCCTCGGACAGGATCAGCGCGCCAAAGGCCATGGACCACAGCGGCACCTGGTAATTGACCAGCGTCATGAAGACAGGCCCCGCCGACCGGATCACCTGCACCCGCAGCAGCGCCGCCAGCGCCGTGGGCATCAGCCCCAGGAACAGGATCGCCAGCCCGCTTGTCTGGCCCGCCCAGCCCGGCACGCCCTCGACCGCCAGCATGGCGGGGATCAGCACCACCGCCCCCACGACCAGCGTGATCGTGGACAGGGCCACCGGGTCGATGGGGGGGCAGCGCCGCGTCAGGATCGCCGCCACCGCATAGGACAGGGCTGCCCCCACGCAGGCCACCTGCCCCAGCGCCGCCATGTCGCCGCCGATGGCAAAGACACCCGGCCCGATCAGCACGGCCGCGCCGATGAACCCCAGCACAACCCCCGCCGTGCGCCGCAGCGTCAGCGGCTCATCCGCAAAGACATGGGCCAGCGGCAGAACGAACAGCGGCAGTGCCGCCATCGAAATGCCCGCGAAGGCCGATGGGACATGCTGCTGGCCCCAGCTGAGCAGGAAGAACGGCAACGCGGTCGACAGCACGCCGATCGCCGCAAGATAGCCCCAGAGCCGCAGATCGCCGGTCGGCCATCGCCGCCCCATCACCCGCATCAGCAGCATCAGGGCCAGCGCCCCCAGCGTGGTGCGCGCGCAGGCGACCGTCAGCGGGCCGTAATCGCGCAGGGCGACGGCGACCACCATGAAGGTGCCGCCCCAGACAAGGCCCAGAAGGCCGATCGAAGCCCAGTTCGCAGCGGTGGGTTGTTGTGCCATGAGGCGGCACTAACCACGCCGGCTGGGCAATGTCCACAAGCCCCATGAAAAAGGGGCGCCCCGTAGCGGAACGCCCCTGATTTCAGCGGCTTGCGCCGTGAAACTGACTCTCTGCGCGAGGATCAGTTCTTGGACTTGTCGACCATCTTGCCAGCCGAGATCCAGGGCATCATGGCGCGCAGCTGCTCGCCGACCTTTTCGATCTGGTGCTCGTCGTTCAGGCGGCGTGTCGCCTTGAAGGACGGCTGGCCCACGGCGTTTTCCAGCATGAAGTCACGCACGAACTTGCCGTTCTGGATGTCGGTCAGAACCGCCTTCATCTTTGCCTTGGTCTCGTCATAGGGCAGGATGCGCGGACCGCTGACATATTCGCCATATTCGGCGGTGTTCGAGATCGAGTAGTTCATGTTTGCGATGCCGCCTTCATAGATCAGGTCGACGATCAGCTTGACCTCGTGCAGACACTCGAAATAAGCCATCTCGGGCGCATAACCGGCTTCCACCAGGGTCTCGAAGCCCATGCGGATCAGTTCGACAAGACCACCGCACAGCACGGCCTGCTCGCCGAACAGGTCGGTTTCGCATTCCTCGCGGAAGTTGGTCTCGATGATGCCGGAGCGGCCGCCACCGATGGCCGAGCAATAGGACAGGCCGATTTCCAGCGCCTTGCCCGATGCGTCATTGTGAACCGCCACCAGGCAGGGCACGCCGCCGCCCTTGGTGTATTCGCCGCGCACGGTGTGGCCGGGGCCCTTGGGGGCCATCATGATCACGTCGACGCCGGGCTTCGGCTCGATCAGGCCGAAATGCACGTTCAGGCCGTGGGCAAAGGCAATCGCTGCACCTTCGCGGATGTTGTCATGCACATACTGCTTGTAGGTTGCGGCCTGCAGTTCGTCGGGCATGGTGAACATGATCAGGTCGGCCCATGCGGCCGCTTCGGCGATGCCCATGACCTTGAGGCCTTCGCCTTCGGCTTTCTTGGCCGAGGGGGAGCCTTCGCGCAGGGCGACGACAAGGTTCTTGGCGCCGGAATCGCGCAGGTTCAGCGCGTGGGCATGGCCCTGGCTGCCGTAGCCCAGGATGGCCACTTTCTTGTCCTTGATCAGGTTGATGTCGCAATCGCGGTCATAATAAACGCGCATGGAAAGATCCTTTCATGTTGATCGGGCGAGTCTTGCTCTGGTCGCGACAATAGCGATCCTTTCCTCATTGTGTTTTCGTTTTTTTTGCGTATTTGGATAAACGGTGAAATATCATTCGCATAAATCAAATTGGTGCATAAATCATGCTTGATGACACTGACCGCCGCATCCTGCGCCATTTTCAGGCCGATCCGGAACTGGGCACGGCTGAACTGGCCGAACGGGCAGGGGTGACGCAGGCCACCTGCTGGCGGCGGCTGGAACGCCTGGCCGCGCGCGGCATCCTCAAGGGGCAACAGGCGGTGATCGACTGGCAGGCGCTTGGCTATGCGGTCGAGGTCAGTCTGCGCATCACGCTGGACAAGACGGTGACGCGGGCTTTCGATGACTTTCTGGCAAGCGCGCGGGATATTCCCGAGGTGCTGGAGATCCAGACCTTTCTGGGCCGCGTCGACCTGCGCCTGTCGGTGATCGCGCGCGACATGGCGCATTATCAGCAGCTTTACCGCACGCGCATCCTGACGCTACCGCATATCGCCGATATCGAGGCCCTGATGCATGTGGCGCGGATCAAGTCGGATGAGGTGCTGCCGGTATGAGCGCGCTGTTGCTGGCCGATCTGGACGAGACTGACCGCGCCATCCTGCGGGCGCTTGCCGCCGATGCGACACTGAGCGCGGGCGCGCTGGGGCGCAGGCTGGGCCTGTCGCAGCCGGCTGCATGGCGGCGCATCAAGCGCTTGCAGGAGGCGGGCGCGATCAAGGGGCGTCGCCTGGTGCTGGATCATGAAAAGCTGGGATTCGGCGTCACGGTCTTTCTGGGGGTGAAGCTGGCCACCAAGGGACGCGTCAGCCTCGAGGATTTCGAACGCGCCGTGACGGCCATCCCCGAGGTGCAGACGGTCGAGCATATCCTGGGGCTTTACGATTATCGCCTGCGGGTGGTCGCACGGGACATTTCCGATTTCGAGCGCGTGCTGCGCCGGCGCGTCATGACCCTGCCAGGGGTCGGCGATGTAGAGGCAAATGTGCTGCTGTCGGAAGTGCGGCGCCCCGGTCCTTTGTAGCCCGGCGACGAAAGGGGCTTTGCCTTTGGCGCTGCGCCGCGCTAACCCTTGGAAAACCCGAGGAGGAGAGACATATGACCGCCCTGTTGAACACCGTGGACCCGGACGGGTTGCTGGAATTCTCGGTCGTCTTTACCGACCGTTCGCTCAATCACATGAGCGCAAGCTTCCAGCAGGTAATGCGCGACATCTCGGGCATGCTGAAAGAGGTCTACAACGCCGACGGTGTGGCGCTGGTGCCCGGTGGCGGGACCTACGCGATGGAGGCCGTGGCGCGCCAGTTCGCCCATGACGCCCATGCGCTGGTGGTGCGCAACGGCTGGTTCTCCTATCGTTGGAGCCAGATTTTCGACGCGGGGCAGTTCACGGCGCAGACAACCGTGTTCAAGGCGCGCCAGACCGGCAATGGCGAAACCGCGCCTTTCGCCCCGGCACCGATCGCAGAGGTGACGGCCGCCATCCGCGAGGCCAAGCCCGATGTGGTCTTTGCCCCCCATGTGGAAACATCCGCAGGGCTGATCCTGCCGGATGACTATATCACCGCGCTGGCGGCGGCGGCCCATGAGGTGGGCGCGCTGATGGTGCTGGATTGCATCGCCAGCGGTTGTGCCTGGGTCGACATGAAGGCGACCGGCGTCGATCTCCTGATCTCGGCCCCGCAAAAGGGCTGGTCCGCGTCACCGTCCGCGGGTCTCGTGATGCTGTCGCAGCGCGCCATCGACCGGTTGGAGCATACGGCCAGCGACAGTTTCGCGGTGGACCTCAAGAAATGGTACACGATCATGCAGACCTATGAGGGGGGCGGGCATGCCTATCATGCCACCATGCCCACCGATGCGCTGCGCGCGTTTCGCGACACGATGCTGGAAACCCGTGACTATGGTTTCCAGAAGCTGTGTCAGGCGCAATGGGACTTGGGCAATGGCGTGCGCAAGATGCTGGCCGACAAGGGCGTGGTCTCTGTCGCTGCCGACGGGTTTGGTGCGCCGGGCGTCGTCGTCAGCTATACCGACGATCCCGATATCCAGAACGGCAAGAAATTCGCGGCTTTGGGCATGCAGATCGCGGCGGGTGTGCCCCTACAATGCGACGAGCCTGCAGGCTTCCGCACCTTCCGCCTCGGGTTGTTCGGGCTGGACAAGCTTTACGATGTGCCCGCCACGCTGGCGCGCCTGAAGGCTGTGATCGACAAGGTTCTGTAGGCGACCGGTTTCTTCTTTCTGAAAATATCCCCGCCGGAGGCATCCGACGGGGCGGTCGGCGTCAGGGTCAACTTTTGGCGCCAAGACCCATCTGCATCATCGTGCGGCGTACCGGTGCCAGCGAATAGATCGCGTTCAGCCCCGTGGCGCGCAGGTCGCGCAGGGGTTGCGAGGCCATCATCGAGGCGCGGTTCAACAGGTCGATCCCGGCAACGCGGGCGCGCACCTCGGTGTGGCGGCGCTTGTGAAATGTCTCGAGCATGGTTGCATCGCCCAGGCGGTCGGGGGCGGCCTCGGCCAGGTCCAGCAGAACGCGCATGTCGCCCAGGCTCATGTTCAGGCCCTGTGCCCCGATGGGCGGCACCACATGGGCGGCCTCGGCCACAAGGGCCACGCGTTCGCCATACATGCGTTCCGCAACCTGGCTGATGATCGGCCAGACCGTGCGGCGCGAGGCAAGCGTCAGCGGCCCATAAAGATAGCACGAGCGGGTGTTCATCTCGGCCTCGAAGGCCTCCTGTTCCAGAGCGGCCAGGCGCTGCACCTCGGGTCCCTGTTCCATCCAGACCACGGCCGAGGAGGGCATGCCGTTGAAATCAGGCAGCGGCACCAGCGTGAACGGCCCGCCCGAGCGGTGGATCTCGGTCGAGATATTGTCATGCGGAATCGGGTGGGTCACCGCGAAGGCCAGCGCCTTTTGTCCGTAGCGCGTGGTCTTGACCGGCACGCCGACGGCTTCGCGCACGGGCGAATGGCGCCCGTCGGCCGCGATGACAAGACGCACCCTGACGCTTGTTCCATCGCTCAGCCCCACGCGGGCCTCTGCCTGGCGGGTAAAGACCGATGCGACACCGATGCCGGGGCGGAAGGTGACACCGGGCAGTTCGGCCAGGCGCGCCACCATTTCGCGGCGCAGCAGCCAGTTCGGCAGGTTCCAGCCAAAGGGCTTGTCGGAAATATCCGTGGCGTTGAAATCGCGGGTCAGGCGCGGTTCGGGTTCGGGGCCGCCCGCGTCCACGATCCGCATGATCTGCAGGTCGGTCGCATGGGGCGCAAGCCGCGTCCAGAGGCCTGCACGATCCAGCAAGGCCTGCGCGGGTTGCAGGAAGGCGGTCGTGCGCAGATCCGCCCCTTCCGCATCACGTGCGGTGATGGGCGGCGCGGGATCGACGCAGAGCACGGAAAAACCCGCGCTGCCAAAGACCGCCGCAGCGGCAAGCCCGGCGACACCGCCGCCGGATACCAGGATATCGTAATCGAATTGCCGCATGATCTGGCCTCCTGCCATCCTATCTAGAAGGGTCGGCGCGAAGGTCCAAGCGGCATTCCGTCATCCCCGCGTGATCAGGATCAACATCGTCCAGATCACGGGCACGGCCGCCAGGGCCGGGATGTAAAGACCCGGAATGCCGAAGGCCGCGACGGACAGACCCCACAGGATGACACCGAAAAGCGTGATGACCAGGATGAGGGTGTCGGGGCTTTTCGTGCCCTCTTCCTTCTGGGCATGGGTGTCCTGCGCCACGATGATGTCGGCATCGGCAACAAGGGTGGGGTCGATCTTGCTCATGTATGGGGTCCTGTCTCTGGGCATTGCGGAATAGGCGCGCGGGTCGCGCCTGCTCAAATAGGAATGCGGCGGCGGGATCAAAGGTGCGTATTGCCGCAGCGCGGCGAGGTGCCGCAGGCCTCAGATCAGTCGGGCCAGAAAACCGGTCAGATCGTCGGTATGATGGTGGATGTGATCGCCTTCATGCGGGTCGGGAGCCACGTGGACGGTGCGCATGCCCATGGCGTGGGGGGCGGCCAGGTTGCGCGGATCATCCTCGAACATCGCGGCCTGCCTTGGGTCCAGCCCGTCGGCGGCGAACACGGTCTGGAAGGCCTGCGCCTCGGGCTTGGGCAGGAAACCGGCATGTTCCACGCCATAGACCGCATCGAACAGGCCCGACAGGCCGCGCGCGGCGATCACCCGTTCCGCATAGGGCCCACAGCCGTTGGTATAGACGATCTTGCGACCCGGCAGGGCGCGGATATGGGCGGCCAGATCGTGATCCACCTCGAGATGATCCAGCGAGATGTCATGCACATGGGTCAGGTATGGCCCCGGATCCACGTCATGTTCGCGCATCAACCCGGCCAGCGTGGTGCCATAGGTGTGCCAGTAGTGGCGGCGCAGATGGTTGGCGCGGGCGCGGTCCACCCCCAGCGCATCCATCACGAATTGGGTCATGCGCACCTCGATCTGGTCGAAAAGGCGCGCCTGCGGTGGGTAGAGCGTGTTGTCCAGGTCGAAGACCCAGCCGGTCACATGGGTGAAATGCTGCTTTGCCATGGCGCGACGCTATCGCGCAGTCGGGGCGGCTGCAACAGTTGCGCCTTGCCTGATGGGGCGGGGCGGCGATAGTCTGACGCGATGAACAAGGAGACGCCACCGATGAAGGACCTCAAACCGGTGCAGAAAGACGCCTATACCCTGATCCTGGAAGCGATCGACACCGGTATCTACCGCCCCGGCGACCGTCTGGTGGAAAGCGAACTGGCCGAACGCTTCGGCGTCTCGCGCACCCCCATCCGCGAAGCCTTGCAGCGTCTGGAGACGCAGTCCCTGCTGACGCGGGACGGGCGCAGCCTGATCGTGGCCTCACTGGATCACAACCAGCTGAGCGAGCTTTACGTGGTGCGCGCCGAACTGGAGGGGCTGGCCGCGCGCCTTGCCGCCCGTCACGCCACTGCCGAAGAGGCGCGGGTGCTGCGCGACATGGTCGAGGCCGATCAGGCGCTTCTGGGCAATCCCAAGGGGCTGGCCCGCGCGAACCGGCGGTTTCACAAGCAGATCCACCTTGCCTCGCATAACCGCTACCTTGTGCAGCAGCTTGATCTTGTGCATCGGTCGATGGCCCTGATGGCCACCACCTCGCTTGCGGCGGAGGGGCGCGGCGAAGTGGCCCTGGCCGAACACAGCGCCATCGTGACCGCGATCGAGAACCGCGATGAAATGGCCGCCTACCAGGCGCTGAGGGATCACATCTCCAAGGCATTCGTCACGCGGCTCAAGCTGGACAGCGGGACCCTCAAGAGCGTCGAGTGAAGGCCCGCGCCAGCAGGCCGTGCCGGGGACGGCTCAGCAGGGAATGGCCGTGCGCGGTCTTGTCCCAGAAAAAGGGCGCAAAGATCAGCTCGTAGAGCGCCTTGTAGACCGCCAGCACCCCCAGCGGAAAATAGAAATGCAGCGTCGGCACCCAGAACAGAAGGTGCCGATGCGCCGGACCTGACACCGCCAGAAGCCCGGTTGCGATGGTCAGGATCTCGACCAGCAGGAAAAGCCGCGCCATCGCGATCAGCGGCCCCTCGGGGATCAGCCCGTCCAGCGGATGCGGCAGTCCCATCAGCACAAGCCAGAAAGACCACAGTACCGGCGCCAGCAGGAATTGCGATAGCGCCGTGATGAAATGGGTCTGGTATCCCAGGAATCGCCAGGGCCCCAGTTGCCGTAGCAACAGCAGCGGCGCGCGCATATGCACCAGATAGGTGACCATGTAACCCTTGAGCCAGCGCGAACGTTGCTTGACCCAGGGCAGGGGGTGGCAATTCGCCTCTTCGCCCGTGCTGGTGGCGATCATTTCGGTGCGAAAACCGTGCCGGGCCAGCCGAAACCCCAGATCCGCGTCCTCGGTCACGTTATGGGCGTCCCAGCCGCCCAGGGCCTGCAGCGCGTCGCGCCGAAAAAACAGGGTCGTGCCCCCCAGCGGGATCGCAAAGCCCAGACGCTGCATCCCCGGCATCATCACCCGGAACCAGGCCGCGTATTCGATGGTAAAGCAGCGCGCCAGCCAGTTCTGGCGCGGGTTGTAGTAATCAAGCACCCCCTGCAGACAGACCAGATCGGGGGGGGCCGTCGCAAAGCGGGCGACGACCTGGTCGATCTGGTCGGGATCGGGCGCATCTTCGGCGTCGTAGATCCCGATGATCTGACCGCGCGCGAAATCCAGTGCGTAATTCATCGCGCGCGGTTTCGTGCGGGGGCGCCCGTCCGGGACCGGGATGACGCGCATCCAGGGCGGCAGCGTGACCCGCGCCAAAGCCGAGGATGTCACGGTGTCATCTTCCTCGAGGATCAGAAGAACATCCAGCAAGGCCCTTGGATAGCGCAGCTTTTCCAGCCGCTGGATCAGGATGTCCGCGACTTCGGGCTCGCGGTAGAGCGGCACAAGGATCGAGACGACCGGGCGGCGGAACGGCGTGAGCGACCGGGCCTGCATCGCGGGACCGGGCAGCGCGGGGTGATGCTGCGCCGCCTGTACGGGGGGGCGGGCGAACAGAAACGCCATGACGGCCGCGCCCCGGTGCAAGGCTGCCACCCCCAGCGTCGCCACCGCCCAGCCCGCCAGCACCGCGAAGACCGCGACCGGATAGGCCAAGACCAGCGCCAGCAGGGTCAGCGCGCCGCCTGCCAGCGCCAGTTTGCGCCAGATCGAGGGCGCCGCCCAGCCGCGACAGCTTTCATGGGCGGGCACGCGTGTCAGGGCGGCTTGCGCCATCTCGTCCCGCCATTGGCGCGCGATTGCCCCCTCGAGATCGGCGGGATCGACCAGAACCGGACGGGCACGGTGAAACGGGGCCGGCAGTTCGGGCGCCTGATCGGCGAAATCCTCGGGGCGGGCGGTCGCGATCAGCAGCGTGCCATCCTCGGTCTCGCGCCATGGCATCAGGCCCAGGCGCAGGCAGGTCGCCGGATCAAGCGCGCGGGCCAGCGCCGGGTCCGGCGGTTGATCCGCAAGGTCGACAATCCTGAGGCTGAAGCAATCGGCGCGCGCGCGCAGCAGGTCATCGGCCGTCAGCCAGCCCTCGTTCAGGGCGATGGTGGACAGGCTGCTGCAGTCGCGGCGCATCTGCGCCCTGACGCCAAGCATCTGCCCCACGCTGACCAGTTTGCGGTCGACAAGATAACGGGCAAGGTCTGGCCGCACGCGGGTGCGCGGCGCGCCGGATGCGCCGGCAGGTCTGGTGACCGTGCGCAGCATTTCGTCGCGCGGCACAGGCCCCTGTGCCGTGGGTGGCGTTCCCCCGCTGGTCCAGAACAACATGCGCTTTCCCCAAAGCCAAGCGTTTCACGGGCACCGATGGCCCGTGTTTCTGGGTAAAGGATCGCAACTATTGGTTAATGCTGACTTAACAGGTGATTAAGCGACGCTGTTTTCCGCACGTTCCGCCATATGGGCCGCAAAACGTTCGAACAGGTAGAAGCTGTCCTGCGGTCCGGGGCTGGCCTCGGGGTGGTATTGCACCGAAAAGACCGGACGGTCGGCCATGCGGATCCCGCAGTTCGATCCGTCGAAAAGCGAGACATGTGTTTCCAGCACGCCCTTGGGCAGGGTCTGGCTGTCCACCGCGAAACCGTGGTTCATCGAGGTGATTTCCACCTTGCCGGTCTCAAGGTCCTTGACCGGGTGGTTCGCGCCGTGATGGCCGTGGTTCATCTTGATGGTCTCTGCCCCCAGGGCCAGTGCCAGCATCTGATGACCCAGGCAAATGCCGAAGACCGGCACGTCATGCTTCAGAACGCCCTGGATCATCGGTACGGCATAGGCCCCGGTCGCGGCCGGATCGCCCGGACCATTGGACAGGAACACGCCGTCGGGATCATGGGCCATGACCTCTTCCGCGGTCGCGGTGGCGGGCAGCACGGTCACATCGCAGCCGACCGAAGCCAGGCACCGCAGGATGTTGCGCTTGGCGCCGTAATCCACGGCCACGACCTTGAATTTCGGGTCCGCAAGGCGGGCGTAGCCTTCAGGCCAGGCCCAGCGCATCTCGTCCCAGCGATAGGACTGGGCGCAGGTCACGTCCTTGGCAAGATCCAGCCCCTTGAGGCCGGGAAAGGCGCGCGCGCGCGCGACCAGCGCCTCGATGTCGAAGACGCCATCGGGGTTATGGGCCAGCGCCACATGCGGCGCGCCCTGCTGCCGGATCGCGCGGGTCAGGCGGCGGGTATCCACGCCACCGATCGCGATGCGGCCGCGCTTTTCCAGCCATGTCGTCAGATGTTCGGCGGCGCGCCAGTTGCTGGGCTCTGTCGGATCCCACTTCACGACCATGCCGGCGGCCACCGGATCGGCGGTTTCGTCATCGTCGGGGTTCACGCCGACATTGCCGACATGGGGGAATGTGAAGGTCACCACCTGGCCCGCGTAGGACGGATCGGTCATGATTTCCTGGTAGCCGGTCATCGCGGTGTTGAAGCACAGTTCCGCTTGCGTCTCGCCCGTGGCGCCGAAGCCGCGGCCGTAGAACAGCGTCCCGTCTGCAAGCGCAAGGCAGGCCGTGGGGCGGGGGGCGTTGGTCTGGGGCATCTGGGTGTCTCCGGTTCGGCTAAACGGCTATGGGCAGCGGTTGCACCATGCGCGCGGTATCGGGCGGCACCGGGTGCAGGGCCGCAGCCCCGTCCGACCCGCCCATGCGGGGCACGGGCAAATTGGCGGAGGTTTACGGGCAGCACCCGTGATGGTCAAGCCCGGCCTGCCGCAAAGTCATCCGCGGCCAGCAGGAAAACGGGACAGTGCAAAAGGGCATGGCTGTTGCCCCTCTGATCGGGACATACTATGTGTCTCGTCTGTGACAATGCCAGGGATGAGCAGAATGGATATGCGCGACAGGGTCAACGCGGCCCTCAAACAAGCCATGAAGGACAAGGCGGCTGACCGTCTGTCCACGCTGCGACTGATCAATGCCGCCATCAAGGACCGTGATATCGCGGCGCGGGGTGATACCGATTCCACCGGCGTCGGCGATGCCGAAGTTCTGGCGATCCTGGGCAAGATGTCCAAGCAGCGCATGGAAAGCGTGCGCGCCTATGAAGAAGGCGGGCGTGTCGATCTGGCCGAGCGCGAGCGGGCCGAGATTGCCGTGATCGAAGAGTTCCTGCCTCGGCAGCTGACTGCGGCCGAGATCGAGGAAGCTGTATCGGACGCGATTGCCGCGACCGGTGCCACCTCGATCCGCGACATGGGAAAGGTCATGGGCGAGCTGAAGGGCAAGTATACCGGCCAGATGGATTTCGGGGCCGTCGGCCCGATGATCAAGACACGGCTGAGCTGAGGCCCGTCAGGCCGGCGCCTCTGACTTGTAGAGGCGCAATGCCTCGCAAAGTTCATTGAACAGGTCTTTGCGCTCGTCCTCGGACAGGAACGCGCCGATTTCGACCGTGCGGCCGTTTCCCGTCAGGGTCACGTAATTCGGCACCGGCCCACCCTGTGGATGCAGTTCGGCGCGCGCCCAGTAGCAATTGCAATCCCATTCCTGCCGGTCGCCCTTGGGGTTGATCCGGGTCAGGTGGATATGGCCCGGATCCAGCGTCAATTCCTCAAGGATATTGCCGTCGCGATAGCTGCGCTCCAATCCCCACCAGACTGCCCCGATCGCCGCCATCAGAAAGGGCAGCAACCCCCAGAGCACGGCTGTGCCGATCACGGCAAAGAGCGGCATCAGGATCATGACGAAGGTCGCCAGAATGAACGCGGCCATCCCGCGCCGGGGCAGGGATCTGTGTGGCCAGAGTGTCAGGGTGCGGTGGCTGTCTTGGGGGTCGGTCCAGGTATAGGGCATGTCCGGGCGTTCTAAGCTTCTGTTGGCACAAAGGTAACGCGAAACCGCCGGGGGTAAAGCCCCGGTGCGCGGTACGCGATGTCGCGCTTGGGCCTGTCTGACCTTGTGGCGCAACAAGGAAAAAGGGCCCCCAGTCGGGAGCCCTTCGTCATGCGTGTCGTGCCGTGCCTTAGTGGGCGTGGCCCTTGTCCCAGTCTTCGCGCTTGGGAAGCTGCTCGAACGTATGCTCGGGCGGCGGGCTGGGCAGGGTCCATTCCAGCGTATCGGCATATTCGTTCCAGTAGTTGTTCTGGGTGACGCGCGCGCCACGGAACAGCGAGTAGAAGATGATGCCGAAGAAGAACAGGAACGATGCGAAGGAGATGAACGCGCCGATGGACGACCAGTAGTTCCAGACGGCGAACGCCTCGGGATAGTCGATGTAGCGGCGGGGCATGCCCTGACGGCCAAGGAAGTGCTGCGGGAAGAAGGTCAGGTTCGAACCCAGGAACATCATCCAGAAGTGCAGCTTGCCGGCCCATTCGGGATAGTGACGGCCCGTCATCTTGCCGAAGTAGAAGTATACCCCGGCGAAGATCGCAAAGACCGCACCCAGCGACATCACGTAGTGGAAGTGCGCCACGACATAGTAGGTGTCATGGTAGGCACGATCCACGCCGGCCTGGCTGAGAACGACGCCGGTCACGCCGCCAACGGTGAACAGGAACAGGAAGCCGAAAGCCCAGAGCATCGGGGTTTCGAAGCTGACCGAACCGCCCCACATCGTGGCGATCCAGCTGAACACCTTCACGCCGGTGGGAACCGCGATGACCATGGTGGCCATCATGAAGTAGGACTGCTGCGTCAGCGACATGCCCACGGTGTACATGTGGTGCGCCCAGACGACAAAGCCCAGTGCGCCGATCGCGATGATCGCCCAGACCATCGGCAGGTAACCGAACACCGGCTTGCGCGAGAAGGTGGCGATCACGTGGCTGATGATACCGAAGCCCGGCAGGATGATGATGTAGACCTCGGGGTGGCCGAAGAACCACAGGATGTGCTGATAGAGAATCGGGTCACCACCGCCTGCGGGATCGAAGAAGGTCGTGCCGAAGTTGCGGTCGGTCAGCAGCATCGTGATGGCGCCAGCCAGAACCGGCAGCGACAGCAGGATCAGCCAGGATGTCACGAAGATCGACCAGGCGAACAGCGGCACCTTGAACAGGGTCATGCCGGGGGCACGCATGTTCAGGAAGGTGGTGATCATGTTGATCGCACCAAGGATCGACGAGGCGCCCGACACGTGGACAGCGAAGATCGCCAGATCCATCGAGAAGCCGCCTTCGTTGGTGGACAGCGGCGGGTAAAGCACCCAGCCCACGCCCGAACCCAGCTGGTCGTTGCCGCCCGGCGCCAGCAGCGAGGCGACGCCAAGTGCCGTACCGGCCACATACATCCAGAAGGACAGGTTGTTCATGCGCGGGAACGCCATGTCCGGCGCACCGATCTGCAGCGGCATGAAATAGTTGCCGAAACCGCCGAAGAGGGCGGGAATCACGACGAAGAACATCATCAGGACGCCGTGATAGGTGATCATCACGTTCCAGAGGTGGCCGTTGGGCGTGCATTCTGCCGAAGAGGCAATGAACCGTGCGCCTTCAAGGCACATATACTGGACACCCGGCTCCATCAGTTCCATCCGCATGTAGATGGTGAAGGTGACCGAGATCAGACCGACCAGAGCCGATGTGATCAGGTAAAGGATGCCGATATCCTTGTGGTTCGTGGACATGAACCAACGGGTGAAGAACCCGCGCTGGTCCTCGTGTCCGTGGCTGTGAATGGCTGCGTCGGCCATGCGGTTGCCTCCTGTAGTGGTGTATTGGCGCGGAGAAGACTCCCCGCGCGGCGTTCTCGACCTGTTTAGAATGGCTTGGCGTCAACGGCAATCCGCGAATTTGATCTGAATCAATGTATATTGTCGCACCTGCCGCACTGTCAGCCTGACGCGACACTTGTTGCAAGCAGTTGACAAAAAACAAAAAAGCCCGGCGTGGCGCCGGACTTTCCTGACAATGTGTCGCGGGCTGTCCGCGCGATGCGGATCAGTTGGTCGCAGGGGCGACCGATGCCAGATAGGCGGCCACATCCTCGGCGCCCTTGGCCAGCTTGAAGCTCATGGCCGAGCGCGCCTTGGCGTCGCCGGTGAATTCCACGAGGAATGCCTTGGGGTCCTGCACATAGGTGGCCAGGTTCTCTTCGTCCCAGACCAGGCCTGCTTCGCCAGCGGCTGTAATGCTGGGGCCGTAGCGGAAGCCTTCCTGTGAGGCGGCGGCGCGGCCGATCACGCCGTAAAGGTTCGGGCCGGTCTTGCCGCCTTTCACGATGTCAGTGCCGTCGGCTGCCTGGATCATGTGGCATGCCTTGCACTTGTTGAACTCGCGCTCGCCCTTGGCAGCGTCGCCTGCGGCAAAGGCAGGTGCGGACAGAACCATCAGGGCGGCAGAAGCGGTAATCAGGAATTTCATCGTCGGACCTCTTGGGTTTGGTGTGTGGTCGAGTCTTTCCGGCCACCAGTGATACGCCTACAATTAACGCACGCAACAGTCATTTCAACTTTGCGGGACATCTGCGACTATTCGCCGAAGATTGTCCCGAAGCTCTTTTGGAGCGCTGCGTCCAGTTCGGCCATGCTCACGTCATGCCCCAGATCCCGCAGGCTGGTGACGCCATGCTGCGTGATCCCGCAGGGCACGATGCCGGAAAAATGCTCCAGTTCCGGGTCAAGGTTGATCGATATCCCGTGGAAGCTGATCCATTTGCGCAGGCGGATGCCGATGGCCGCGATCTTGTCCTCGGCCAAGGCGCCATCCGGGCCGCGCGGCTTGTCGGGGCGTTCCACCCAGACGCCCACGCGCCCCTCGCGGATATGCCCCTCGACGCCGAAAGCGGCCAGTGTCTGGATCACCCAGGCCTCGAGTTGCTGAACGAAGCGGCGCACGTCATGACCGCGCCGGCCCACGTCCAGCATCACGTAGATGACCCGCTGACCGGGGCCGTGATAGGTGTATTGCCCGCCGCGCTTGCTGGGATGGACGGGAAAGCGATCCGGGTCGGTCAGATCCTCGATCCGCGCGCTGGTTCCGGCCGTGTAAAGCGGCGCATGTTCCAGCAGCCAGATCGACTCAGGCGCGGTGCCAGCCGCGATGGCGGCGGCGCGCCGTTCCATCTGCTGTTCGGCTTCGCGGTAATCCGTGAAACCCGGGGTGGTGATCCATTCTACCATTTAGAGAATTTCCTGCTCTTTAGATCGCCTTTTACCCTTTATGGTATGCATCGGGTGCATATCATCTTTGGGAAACGCACGTCCTGAGGTACCCTTCTGACATTATTTTAGCATCAGGGGGAATTATTGAAATGACGAGTCATCGCATGAAGGCCGGTCTTGTTGCCGCGCTCTGTTTCTCTGTCACGGCCACGCAATCCGCAGCCGACAACCTGGGGGCTGCCATCGTCGGCGGCATCCTGGGCGGCGTCATCGTGAACGAGGCGAACAAGAATCGCCAGCGCACGACCACGCGCAGCAGCCAGCCGCGCAGCACCATGAGTTCCGCCACGCGCGAACAGAACCGTCAGGTGCAGACCTCGTTGAACTATTTCGGCTTTCCAGCGGGCACCGCGGATGGGGTGATGGGACAACGGTCGCGCGCCGCAGCCGCGCAATACCAGGCGCATCTGGGCTTTCCGGCGACGGGTGAATTGACGCCATACGAGCGTGATTTCCTGATCTCGTCCTACAGCCGCGCGCAGATCGGCGGGCCGCAGGTGATGCGCGAGATGAATACAAACCCGCAGGGCGTGAAGGGCCTGCTTGTCATCTGGCGCAACGAGGCGATGGGCGGGGCCGCGGGCCCCCGCAGCGCCAGCTATGGCGGCATGCCGCCCGAGGTGTCTGCCGCCGTCGACGAGATCGCGGCAAGTTCAGAACCCACCGCCGAACAGCTGATGCAGCGATCGGGTTTCATCCAGTTGGCGGATCTGAACGGGGACGGGCGCACCGATTACCTGATCGACACATCGGTCACGGGCAGTTCCTTCTGGTGCGGGGCCAGCAGCTGTTCGGTGATGGTCTTTGCCTCGACCCCGCAGGGATATGCGCGCAACGATTTCCTGGCCTTCAACGCGGTGCCGGCGATGTTCACCTGCCGCCAGGGGGCCTGCCAGATGTCGGGCGATGCGGGGGGCGCAGGGGGCGTGATGGCCGCCGCGCCGCAGCCGACGACGCCCGCCGCACCCGCCGCACCGCAGGCCCCGGCCACGGTGATGGCGGCCGCCCCTGCGCCTGCGGCCAGCGGCCTTTCGGCGCTGCCGATCTTCGGCGCGGCGCAGGCACCGGCGCAGGCGCCTTCCCTGGCCAGCCACTGCAGCAAGGTCAGCCTGCTGACCAATTCGAACGGCGGCTTCGTGACGCTGGCCTCGATGACCGATCCCGACCTTGCGCTGAGCGAACAGTTCTGCCTCACCCGCACTTATGCCATCGGCAAGGGCGAAGAGATGGTGGCCAAGGTCCAAGGGCTGACCCAGGCGCAGGTCGACCAGCAATGCGACGCCTTCGGCCCGGTCCTTGCGCCCTTCGTGGCGATGCTGGACAGCGCCGACAGCGCCACCGTGCGGGCCGAGGTGCAGACCTTCGTTCTGGGGGCCGCAATGACGGTCGAACAGTTGCAGGCGACGGCCGAGATCTGCCTCTACACCGGATATCGTCGTGACCGGATGGAGGTTGCGCTTGGCTCTGCCCTGCTGCTGGTGGGTATCGGTCAGACACCCTATGCGGAACTGGTCGGGCATCACCTGTCGCAGGGCTTTGGCGTCAACCGCTCGGACGAGGGGGCGCAGGACTGGTACGCCGTGGCGGTTGATGCCGTGGCACAGGGGGCGTCGCCCGTCTTTGCGCCCGGACAGCCCGAACGGATGGAACTTCTGCGCGCTGCATCGGCAAGCCTGGGCGGCGCCGCCTTGCCGCAGGCCCAGAAGGCTGCATTGCCGGCCTTCAAGCTGGATTGATCCATCCGCAAGGTGCGAAACAAGGGGGCAGGGGCCATGCAGGCCCCTGCTGCATTTCTGCTCTTCACAAGGGGGCGGGCTTTGTCTATACGGCCCCTCGTCACCTGATCACGTGCGGTCGTGGCGGAATGGTAGACGCGCAGCGTTGAGGTCGCTGTGGGGTAACTCCCGTGGAAGTTCGAGTCTTCTCGACCGCACCAATCAGGCCGATGGCCTCCCCTAAAGATACGGTTCAATGTGCCGCCGCCCCTGCGACGCGGCGTCTTTTGCACGTTTCCCGGCTTTCCATCCAGCAAAGGACGTGATGTTATCTGCGTGGAATTGATTTTCGCAGGGAGGAAATAGGCATGGATATGAACTTCGGGATGCGCGCCGAGAATCGGCGCCTGCTGGACCGTGTGGCCGCCATGATCCGCGATGAGGTCATGCCGCTGGAGGACGAGTATCACGCCGAGATCGCCAAGGAAGATCGCTGGCAGTTTACCGCGCGCCAGACCGAGATCCTGGAAGGGCTGAAGGCCAAGGCCAAGGCCGAAGGTCTGTGGAACTTCTGGCTGACCGACAGCGAGAAGGGCTTTGGCCTGAGCACGGTGGAATATGCCTATTTTGCCGAAGAGATGGGAAAGACGCCTCTTGGCGCCGAGGTCTTCAACTGCTCGGCCCCCGATACCGGCAACATGGAAGTGTTCGAGCGTTACGGCACCCCCGCCATGAAGAAGCAGTGGCTGGCCCCGCTGCTGGAAGGGCAGATCCGATCGGCCTATCTGATGACCGAACCCGATGTCGCCAGTTCGGACGCCACGAATGTGTCGATGTCCTGCGTTCGCGATGGTGATGACTATGTGCTGAATGGTCAGAAATGGTGGGCCTCGGGTGCGGGCGATCCGCGCTGCAAGGTCTATATCGTCATGGTCAAGACCGGCGGCGACGATGCGCCCAAGCATGCACGCCATTCCATGATCGTGGTGCCCGCCGCCACCAAGGGCATCGAGGTGCTGCGCCCGATGGAAGTCTACGGCAATGACGATGCGCCGCACGGGCATATGCATATCCGTTTCACCGATGTGCGCGTGCCGGCCGAAAACCTGCTGCTGGGCGAGGGGCGCGGCTTCGAGATCAGCCAGGGCCGCCTTGGGCCGGGCCGCATCCATCACTGCATGCGTGCCATCGGGCAGGCCGAATCCGCGCTGGAACTGATGTGCAAGCGGTCGCTGGCGCGTGAGGCCTTCGGCAAGAAACTGGCACAGCTCGGGGCGAATTTCGACATCATCGCCGAATGCCGGATGGAGATCGAGATGGCCCGCCTGCTGTGCCTCAAGGCGGCCTGGTACATGGATCAGGGCGACAAGCGCGCCGCGGCCCCGTGGATCAGCCAGATCAAGGTGATCGCACCGCGTGTGGCCCTCAAGGTCATCGACGAGGCGGTGCAGATGTTCGGCGGGCAGGGCGTCAGCCAGGACACGCCGCTGGCCCATAAATGGACGCATGTGCGCACCCTGCGGCTGGCCGACGGCCCCGACGCCGTGCATCGCCGCCAGGTGGCCCGCGCCGAATTGAAGAAATACACGCAGGAAAAGGTCTGAGGGACCAGACCCGGATCACCTGGGATCAACAAGGGATCAAAGGGGGCTGGTGCCCCCTTTTTTCATGGCGCGAGGGCGGGTGCCGCCGGACCGCGTATTCTTGGAACGATCACGGCGCAGGCTGCGCCGCTTACTCTGCGGGCTGGAAACCCTCGATCAGTTGACGCAGGCCAAAGGCCGCCCCGGCCAGGATCGCCAAAAAGGTGAGGGGCGCCGAGAAGGCCAGTACCGAAAATGCCGAGACACCTTGCCCGATGGTGCAGCCAAGCGCCAGAACCGCGCCCACGCCCATCAGCGCGGCACCGGTGATCTGGCGGCGCAACTCGCGCGGATCCTCGCAGGCTTCCCAGCGGAAATGGCCCTTGAACAGCGAGCCGATGAAGGCACCCAGGATCACCCCTGCCACCGATCCCACGGCGAAGGAGGGCGCACGCGCCGAGCCGGTCATTGCGTAAAGCAGGCTTTCGCCCACGGGGGCGGAAAAGCTGTGCGACACGACCGGCATGTCGGTATAGCCCGTGCTCGCCACCCAGTAGCTGCCGGCCCAGCCCGACACGATTGCCAGGGCCACCACGGCAGACCAGAAGATCGCGCGGCCATTCGCAAGGAAGCCTCGCGAGGACAGGGTGCCGGCCACGATCAGTGCGCCGATTGCCATCCCGATGACCGCAACGGATCCGCCCGACAGATCGGCCACAAGATGCGCCAGGCCCGGCGGCATCTCGCCGGGGACGACATCCTGCTGGTTGATCAGCATGGCGCGCAGCGGCGCCAGCGGGCCCGACATCACGAAATAGGCTGAAAGGCCCATGACCAGAACGATCACGAAGGCCCGCATGTCTCCCCCGCCCAGCCGCGCGATCGACCCGAAGCCGCAGTTGCCGGCCAGTGCCATGCCGTATCCGAACATCAGACCGCCGATGATCGACACGACAGGCATCCAGCGGATCGACAGGTAAAACGAGCGCTCAGGCTCCAGCAGGCCCGTCGCCATCAGGCCGAAGGTGCCCATGACCGACAGCCCGATCGCCAGCACCCACATCCGCATGCGCGTATCGTTCTGACCGTAAAGCAAGTCCTCGATTGCGCCCATGGTGCAGAAGCGGCCAAGGCGTGCCGCAAGGCCGAGCAGCAGACCGCTGGCCATGCCGATCAACGCCACAAGGGCGCTGTCGCTGATCCCTTCGAACATCGCCTGATCCTCCCCGATCCGCTGTGTTCAGATGCGTGTGCCGGACTCGTCCACGCAGAACAGTTCGTATACGAGTTCGAGTATACGTTTCGGGCGCTCATCCGCCAAACGATAATAGATGGCCTTGCCGTCGCGGCGCGGAACCACAAGCCCCTCGAGGCGCAAGCGGGACAATTGCTGGCTGACGGCGGCCTGTCGGGCAGAGAGCAGCTCTTCCAGTTCGGTCACGGATTTCTCGCCGGAGACAAGGTGGCACAGGATCAGCAGGCGGCCCTCATGACTGAGCGCCTTCAGGAAATTGCTGGCCGTCGTCGCATTGTCGACGAAGCGGTCCATCTCGGCATCCGAGATGCTGTCTGTGAATACTGGAAGCGGCACTTGCCCTGTCCCCTGCCTTCTTTCGGTCGTGCATACCTGTTCTTTGCAGGCACGCGTAGTGCTGTTCTGCCGGACCGGATCGTCCGGTTGCGCCTTGAGCCCGAGGCCGCGCAGGGCCCCCGCCAAAGCAAGGATGTCAGCTCGACCCGATGAAATCCGTCTTCTCCTTTAGCATCTTTTCCAGCAAGCCCCAGAAGAAATCTTCGCCGGGATAGCCCTCGATTCGGTCCAGTTCGCGGCCTTCGTCCACGAGGATGAAGGTCGGCGTGAACAGGACGGGGCGGTCGAAGGTCATTCCTTCGGGCGCGCCTTCGCGGATATTGACAACCCGCAGGGGGGCGAAGCGGCCAAGGTCGGTGTTGGGATAGGCCGGGCCGATCTGCTTTTTCCACGCGATGCAGTAGCCGCAGCCTTCGCGGTCGATCATGACCAGTTCCGCGGCGCGTGCCGCCTGCGGTGTCAGCAACAGGGCCACGACAAAAAGGGTAACCGCTGCAAGGGGACGGCGTATGGCCTTGAGAAGACGCATGGAACAACCCTGTTCATGACGGATGGCTGACGAATATATGTTGACGTATGAAAAAATTGACGACAACCGTATACAAAAGATAATCTGAATATGTGAATAATTCAAGGAGTCCCGCATATGCTGGACATCTCCTATGCAGGGGCCGCGCTGGCGGGGCTGCTGTCTTTCTTTACGCCCTGTATTCTGCCGATGGTTCCATTCTATTTATGCTACATGGCGGGCATTTCCATGTCCGAGCTGCGCGATGACGGGGCCATCGTACCCGGCGCGCAGAAGCGGCTGGTGATCTCGGCGGTGTTTTTCGCCCTGGGCGTCAGCACCATATTCGTGATGCTGGGCATGGGGGCCACGGCGCTGGGCCAGACCTTCGCGCAATGGCGGCAGCCGCTGTCCTATGTGGCCGCCGCGATCCTTTTGCTGTTCGGCCTGCATTTCCTGGGCATTCTGCGGATCGGGCTGCTGTACCGGGAGGCGCGGCTGGAAAGCAAGGCAGAGCCTACGACGGTGATCGGCGCCTATGTCATGGGGCTGGCCTTCGGCTTTGGCTGGACGCCCTGTGTGGGCCCCGCGCTGGCGGCGATCCTGATGGTGGCCAGCGGCATGGGCGACATCTGGCAGGGCGGCAGCCTGTTGCTGGTCTATGGCCTTGCGATGACGGCCCCTTTCGTGGTGGCCGCACTTTTCGCCAAACCGTTCCTGGGCTGGATGCAGCGCAATCGCCGCTATCTGGGCCATGTGGAAAAGATCATGGGTGTCATGCTGATCGTCTTTGCGATCCTGATCGCCACCAATGCGGTCAATCTGATCGCGGATGCGATGATCCGCTGGTTTCCGGGGTTCATGTCGCTCGGGTAGGGCGCAAATCGAGGGAGGATGGAATGAGAGGACTGAGAACAACCCTGGCCGCGGCGTCCACGGCTCTGGCGCTGGCCATCATGCCGGTGGCGGCGGCGGAACTGGGTGATGACGGGCTGCACAAGGCCGCCTGGATGCGCGACACGTTCAAGGACCTGCGCGAGGACCTGGCCGAGGCCAATGCCGAAGGCAAGCGTCTGGCGATCATCTTCGAACAGCGGGGCTGCATCTACTGCAAGCAGATGCACGAGGAGGTCTTTCCCGATTCGGAGATCGATTCGTTCATCCGCGAGAATTACTTCGTGATCCAGATGAACATGTTCGGCGATGTCGAGGTCACCGATTTCGACGGCGCGGTGCTGCCGGAAAAGGAGATGGCGCGCAAATGGGGGCTGATGTTCACCCCCACGCTGATGTTCTTCCCCGAAGAGGTGCCAGAGGGCGTCGCCGCCCCGCAGGCCGCGGTTGCCGTCATGCCCGGCGCCTTCAAGAAAGGTACTACTCTTGCGATGTTACGCTGGGTTGTCGAGAAGGGATACGAGACCGACGAGCCCTTCCAGAAATACCTGGCACGACAGCTTTCGCAATAGTCGCGGAAGCTGCGACGGGCAGGGCGCGCGATCTGCCCGCAACGGCCCGGAAAGGGCTGCGCGGAGTTTTCAGATAAGCAAATTCGTTTTTATGAATTTGTTGTTGCAAGGAACCCCGCGCGTGGACTACGGTATACAAAGCTAAGTCAGCCAGAAGACCTGGTAGCTAAGGGAGGGAACATGAGGCTTTCAACATTGACACTGGCGGCAACGCTCGTGGCATCCGGCGCGTTCGCGGCGGAGCCCGTGGCACCGGCCGAAGTGGTCTACACCGATGCCGGCGCCATCGAAGCGTCGCTGTCCGGGACACCTGGCAACGCCGAAGAGGGCGTCAAGGCGTTCTCGAGCCGGTCCATCGGCAACTGCGTCGCCTGCCACGAGATCACGGGGCTGGGCGCGGCTTTCCCCGGTAACGTGGGGCCGATGCTGGACGGTGTCGGCAGCCGCTGGAACGAGGCAGAACTGCGCGGGATCGTGGCCAATGCCAAGTTGGTCTACGACGGCACGATCATGCCGGCCTTCTACAAGGTGGACGGGTTCACCCGTCCGGGTAACGCATACACGGGCAAGGCAGCCGAAAAGATCGAGCCGCTTCTGACCGCACAGCAGATCGAAGATGTGGTGGCGTTCCTGATGACTCTGAAAGACGAGTGATCGGGAAGCGCTTGATAAAAGGAGACAACAGAATGGATTTCACAAGACGTGATACTCTGGCGCTGGGCATGGGTGCCGTCGCTCTGACCGTACTGCCCTTCCGGGCGAATGCGGCAGCCGACGACGCGATTGCCGCCTTCACCGGTGGCGCCGCCATGGCCGATGCCGGTGTGACCCTGACGGCACCGGAAATCGCAGAAAACGGCAACACCGTGCCGATCTCGGTCGAGGCCGAGGGCGCCGTGTCGATCATGGTTCTGGCTGCGGGCAACCCGACGCCGGGCGTGGCAACCTTCACCTTCGGCGAGATGTCCGGGGCGCATTCCGCGTCGACCCGCATCCGTCTGGCAGGCACCCAGGACGTGATCGCGATCGCGAAGATGGCTGACGGCAGCTTTGCCAAGGCCAGCTCGAACGTGAAGGTCACCATTGGCGGCTGCGGCGGCTGATCCGCGTCATCGCTCGCTGGTCCGGAGGGGCCGGCATTCGTTAACGCATAGAGAGATTTAGGAGAGACAAAATGGCAGAAGGCGTAAAACCCCGCGTCAAGGCCCCCAGCAAGGCAGCAGCCGGCGAGGCGGTCGTTCTGAAGACCCTGATCAGCCACCAGATGGAATCGGGACAGCGCAAGAACGCGGACGGCACCCCGATCCCGCGCTCGATCATCAACCGCTTCACCTGCGAATTCAACGGCACGTCCGTGATCGACATCCAGATGGAGCCGGCGATCTCGACCAACCCGTATTTCGAGTTCGAGGCCGTGATCCCCGAAGCAGGCGATCTGAAGTTCACCTGGTACGATGACGACGGTTCGGTCTACGAGGACACCAAATCCGTGGCGATCGGCTAAGCCGCACGGTCCAGCGAGATCTCGGGGCGCGGCGTCAAAAGGACCGCGCCTCGGGCAGCCAAAAGGGAGGGCACTACATGAAATTCAAGGCAATGACGGCTGTGGCCGCACTGCTTCTCTCGGTTCCGGCAATGACGCTGGCAGATCCTGACGAGGACTCGCTGGCCATCAATGGCGAACTGGACATGGTCACCGAGACCGCAGCACCCGCGCATCTGTCCGATGCGCTGGACACCATCTATTCCGGCTGGCGCTTCCGCGAGGATGAGACCCAGGCCCTGCAGATGGATGACTTCGACAACCCCGGCATGGTCTTCGCCGATCTTGGCCTTGACCAGTGGAACAAGGTCGAAGGCGAAGCGGGCAAGTCCTGCGCATCCTGCCACGGCACGCCCGAGGAAAGCATGAAGGGCGTTCGCGCCGTTTATCCCAAGTGGAACGAGACCGCGGGCGAAGTGCGCACTCTGGCGATGCAGATCAATGGCTGCCGCACGGAGAACATGAAGGCTGAGCCCTACAAGTACACCAGCGGCCAGATGACCAACATGGAAGCGCTGATTTCCGTGCAGTCGCGCGGCATGCCGGTGGACGTGGTGATCGACGGTCCCGTTCAGGCGACCTGGGAAGCGGGCAAGGAAATCTACTACACCCGTTTCGGCCAGCTGGAGCTGTCTTGCGCCAACTGCCACGAAGACAACTATGGCAACATGATCCGCGCCGATCACCTGAGCCAGGGTCAGATCAACGGCTTTCCGACCTATCGTCTGAAGAACGCCAAGCTGAACCAGGTTCACGCCCGCTTCAAGGGCTGCATCCGCGACACCCGCGCCCACACATTCGAGGCAGGTAGCCCCGAATTCGTCGCGCTGGAGCTTTACGTGGCCAGCCGCGGTAACGGCCTGTCGGTCGAAGGCCCCTCGGTTCGGAACTGAACCATTCATCGGGGGCGGCAGGCCCGCCCCCGATATTTTTTTGCAAGCTTTTGAAAAGACGGGCCAAACAGGCCAAGCCGCTGGCCTTTGCGGGCAGCGGTCCGGGAACACTCTAACCTATCGGAGCACGGGATCATGATCTCTCGCCGTGATTTTCTTCAGGTCGGTATGGCCGCATCCGCGCTTGTGGGCGCATCGGGTTTCGGCAACTGGGCGCGCCTTGCCGCGCAGCAGAGCCTGACGCAGGATCAACTGTTGCAGTTCGACACCTTCGGCAACGTCTCGTTGATCCACATCACGGACATCCACGCGCAGCTCAAGCCGATCTTTTTCCGCGAGCCCGAGATCAACCTGGGCGTCGGTGACAACAAGGGCCATGTGCCCCACATCACGGGCGCCGATTTCCGCAAGCTCTACGGGATCGACGACGGCTCTGCCTCGGCCTATGCGCTGACCTACAATGACTTCACCGCGCTGGCGAAAACCTATGGCCGCATGGGCGGCATGGATCGCGTCGCCACGGTCGTGAACGCGATCCGCGCCGAGCGCCCGGATGCGCTGCTGCTGGATGGCGGCGACACATGGCACGGTTCTTACACCTGCTATCACACGCAGGGCCAGGACGTGGTCAACGTGATGAACGCGCTCAAGCCCGATGCGATGACCTTCCACTGGGAATTCACGCTTGGCACCGAACGTGTCCGCGAGCTGGTCGAGGGGCTGCCTTTCGCCGCCCTTGGCGCGAATATCTTCGACGCCGAATGGGACGAGCCGTCCGAGGATTTCAAACCCTACCAGTTCTTCGAACGCGGCGGCGTCAAGATCGCCGTGATCGGGCAAGCGTTCCCCTATATGCCCATCGCCAACCCCGGCTGGATGTTCCCCGAATACAGCTTCGGCATCCGCGATCAGCGCATGCAGGAAGTCGTGGACGAGGTGCGCGCCGAGGGCGCCGAGCTTGTTGTCTGCCTCAGCCACAACGGCTTTGACGTGGACAAGAAGATGGCCAGTCGCGTGACCGGCATCGACGTGATCCTGACCGGCCATACCCATGACGCGCTGCCCGAACCGGTCCTGATCGGCGAGACGATCCTGATCGCATCCGGGTCGAACGGCAAATTCGTCAGCCGCGTCGATCTGGACGTGCGCGAAGGCCGCCTGATGGGCTTCCGCCACAAGCTTATCCCGATCTTCTCGGATGTGATCACCCCCGACGCCGAGGTGGCGGCCCTGATCGACGAACAGCGTGCACCCTTCGCGGACAAGCTGTCCGAGGTGATCGGCCAGGCCGATACGCTGCTCTATCGTCGCGGCAACTTCAACGGCACCTGGGATGACCTGATCTGCGACGCGCTGATCACCGAGCGCGAGGCCGATATCGCGATGTCGCCCGGCGTGCGCTGGGGCCCGTCGATCCTGCCGGGGCAGGACATCACCCGCGAGGATATCCACAACGTCACCTCGATGACCTATGGCCAGGCTTACCGAACGGAAATGACCGGCGAATTCCTGAACGTCATCCTGGAAGACGTGGGCGACAACCTGTTCAATCCCGATCCCTACTACCAGCAGGGCGGCGACATGGTGCGCGTGGGTGGCCTGGGCTACCGCATCGACGTGTCCAAGCCGATGGGCCAGCGGATCAGCGACATGACCCTTCTCAAGACGGGCGAGGCGATCGATCCTGCGAAAACCTATGTGGTGGCCGGTTGGGCCTCGGTCAACGAGGGCACCGAAGGACCGCAGATCTGGGATGTGGTCGAAGACTACATCCGCAAGCAGGGCACCGTGAAGGTTGCCCCGAACACAAGCGTGCAGGTGGTGGGGGCCTGAGCCCCCATTGCCGCGGCCTTGGGGGAGTGAGCCCCCATTGCCAAGGACCCATTTTGACTCTATCAAATTCACAAAAGCGAATTTGATGATCTGAAAAGGAGGCAAGGACAAATGACAGCCAGCTCCAATGACATGAAATCCTCGCGTCGCGCGTTCCTTCGGGGCGCGCTGGCCGCAGGTGGTGCGGTGGCAGGGGCCACTGCAGCCAAGGCGGCGGGTCCCGACCCGCTGATCACCGAGATCCAGCCCTGGGCCAGCGGCCTGGGCGACGGTGTGGACGCCACGCCCTACGGCATGCCGATCAAGTTCGAATCCGACGTGGTGCGCCGCAATGTCGAATGGCTGACGGCTGACGTGATCAGTTCGATCAACTTCACCCCGATCCATGCGCTTGACGGCACGATCACGCCGCAGGGCTGCGCCTTCGAGCGGCACCATTCCGGCGCGATCGAGCTGTCGAAAAAGGAATACCGCCTGATGATCAACGGGCTGGTGGACCGCCCGCTGATCTTCACCTACGAGGATCTCGAGCGTTTCCCCCGTGAGCAGCACGTGTATTTCTGCGAATGCGCCGCCAACACGGGCATGGAATGGGCCGGCGCGCAGCTGAACGGCGCGCAGTTCACCCACGGCATGATCCACAACATGGAATACACCGGCGTCTCGCTGCGCACCCTGCTGACCGAAGCCGGTCTGGATGCGGCGGGCGACCTGTCGGACAAGTGGGTCTACGTGGAAGGGGCCGATGCCTCGTCCAACGGCCGCTCGATCCCGATGGAAAAGGCGCTGGACGACGTGCTGGTGGCCTTCAAGGCCAATGGCGAGGCGCTGCGCAAGGAACATGGCTATCCCGTGCGCCTGGTCGTGCCGGGCTGGGAAGGCAACATGTGGGTCAAGTGGCTGCGCCGCGTCGAGGTCATGGATGGCCCCGTGGAAAGCCGCGAGGAAACCTCGAAATACACCGACACGCTGGCCGATGGCACCTCGCGCAAGTGGACGTGGGTGATGGATGCGAAATCCGTGATCACCAGCCCCAGCCCGCAGGCACCGATCCATCACGGCAAGGGCCCGCTGGTCATCACCGGCCTGGCATGGTCGGGCCGTGGCGCGATCACCCGTGTCGACGTGACCACCGATGGCGGCAAAACCTGGCATCAGGCGCGCCTGGCGGCACCTGGTCAGGCCAAGGCGCTGACCCGGTTCTATTTCGATCACAACTGGGACGGCGAAGAGATGCTTCTGCAGGCCCGCGCCCATGACGAGACGGGCTATGTCCAGCCGACCAAGACGCAGCTGCGCGACATTCGCGGCCTGAACTCGGTCTATCACAACAACTGTATCCAGACCTGGTGGGTGAAACCGAACGGGGAGGCTGAAAATGTCGAAATCTCTTAATCTCTACGGTGGTCTTGGCGTCGGTGCCGTGGCACTTCTGACCGGGGCCTACAACTTTGCCGATCGCTTCGTGGCACCGATGCCGACCGAATCCCGCGTGATGGGCGAGGCGCCCGCCAACCCCGATATCGGGTTCATGGTGCGCCCGGCCGTGGCCAGCACCACGCCCAGCGATGGCCCGATGGGCATTGGCCGCCTGGCCCTGCCCGAAGAGGTCGCGGCGTGGGATATGGACGTCAGCCCCAACGGAACCGGCCTGCCGGTCGGTTCGGGCAGCGTCGAGGATGGCGATACCCTGTTCCAGGATTATTGCGCGGTCTGCCATGGTGTGTTTGCCGAAGGTGTCGACAACTGGCCCAAGCTGGCCGGTGGCACCGATACGCTGGACCGCGAGGACCCGCTCAAGACGGTGGGATCCTACTGGCCCTACCTGTCGACCGTCTGGGACTATGTGCACCGCTCGATGCCCTTCGGCAACGCGCAAAGCCTGTCGGCGGACGAGGTCTATGCCATCACGGCCTATATCCTTTATTCCAACGACCTGGTTGAGGACGATTTCGTTCTGTCGAACGAGAACTTCACCGAAATCGAATTGCCCAACGCGGGCGGCTTCATCATCGATGATCGCGACCAGACCGAATTGCCCGTCTTCTCGCAGGAACCCTGCATGGAGAACTGCAAGGACACGGTCGAGATCACGATGCGCGCCACCGTTCTGGACGTGACGCCTGACCAGACTGCCGCGCGTGTGGCTTTCGAGGCCGAGCAGGCTGCGGAAGCTGCGGCCGAAACCGCCGAAGCAGCCCCCGCGACCGAACAGGTTGCCAGCACCGAAGCGCCTGCCGCCACGCAGGAAGCTGCCGCGCCGGCGGCGGCTGGTGGTCTGGACATGGAACTGGTTGCCGCGGGCGAGAAGGTCTTCAAGAAATGTGCGGCCTGCCACCAGGTGGGCGAGGGCGCGCAGAACAAGACCGGTCCGCAGCTCAACGGGGTGATGGGCCGGGCGCTGGGTGGCGTCGAAGGCTTCGGCTATTCCAAGACCATGACCGAGATGGGGGCCGCCGGCACCGTCTGGAACGAGGAAACCATGGCCGCGTTCCTGACCAAGCCGCGCGACTACGTGAAGGGCACCAAGATGTCCTTTGCCGGACTGAAGAAAGAAGACGAGATCGCCGCGATCAACGAGTATCTCAAGTCGTTCTCGCAGTAATCCCACGATAGCGGGCAGGCCGGTGATCCGGCCTGTCCTGCACCGCGTTGAGGGGCGGGGTGCAAAGCAAGGCAAAGACGTGGACCTGGTTTTGGAGGAGACGGATCCACGCGTTCGGGCAGGCTGGTCGGAACATGCGTTTCGACTTCCAAGCCGCTGTTCCCTCACGCGTTCCTGATTTTCCGACCGATCCGTGTCATCCGGTCCTACTCGCGTTGGATACATGTGTCCCGCTGTGTTTCCGGTTGTTTTTCATGGCCCTTTCAGGCTTGTTTGAAGGGCGAACGAACAGGATGACGTGACGATGATCCGCAGCATGTTGAACCTTCTTCTGACAGGGTTTCTTCTGGGAGGCACCGGTGCTGCCCAGGCGGAACTTCTGGGTGATGCCGCGCGTGGCGAGACGCTATTTCGCGACTGCGCATCCTGCCATCAGGTGGGCGCGGGCGCGAAGAACCGCGTCGGCCCGCAGCTCAACGATATCTTCGGTCGCAAGGCGGCCAGCGCAGGCGAGGATTATCGCTACTCCAAGGGGCTGACGCGGATGGGCGCGGATGGCCTTGTCTGGACCTTCGAGACGCTGAACGCCTATATCGAGAACCCCAAGGCCCTGGTCAGCGACACGCGCATGGCCTATCGCGGCATGAAGGATGAAACCGATCGCGCCGATCTTCTGGCCTATCTGCGCGGGTTTTCCGCAAGTCCGGCCAATATCCCGGAAAGCCAGCCCACCGCCCGCGCCAGCGAGGTCGAGCTGCCGCCCGAAACTTTGGCCATCGTGGGTGACAAGGCTTACGGTGAATACCTGTCCAGCGAATGCCTGACCTGTCACCAGCGCAGCGGCGCGAACGAGGGCATTCCGGGTGTCGTCGGCTGGCCGGTCGAGGATTTCGTGATCGCAATGCATGCATACAAGCGCCAGATCCGCCCGCATCCCGTGATGCAGATGATGGCAGGGCGGCTGTCTGATGAAGAGATTGCGGCCTTGGCCGCATATTTCGCGGAGCTGGAATAATCCGCAGGTGGTTCTAGGGAGGAACTGAACATGAAACTGAACAGAAGAGCTTTCATCGGCACCGGCGTCGCCGCCGCTGCCGCATTGCAGGCGCCGATGGTCTGGTCACAGGGGCGGCCGCGTGTGGTCGTCGTGGGCGGCGGGGCAGGCGGGGCCACGGTGGCGCGCTACCTGGCCAAGGACAGCCAGGGGCAGATCGATGTCACCCTGGTCGAACCGACGCGGCATTACTACACCTGCTTTTTCTCGAACCTCTATATCGGCGGCTTCCGCGATATCGCCAGCATCGGCCATTCCTACGGCAAGCTGGCGGCGGAATACGGGATCAACGTGGTGCATGACTGGGCCGTGGGCGTGGATCGTGACGCCAAGACCGTCACGCTGGCGGGCGGCGCGGTGCTGCCCTACGATCGCCTGGTCCTCAGCCCCGGTATCGATTTTGTCGACGGATCGGTTCCCGGCTGGGATGTCTCGGCGCAGAACAAGATGCCCCATGCCTACAAGGCCGGTTCGCAATCCGAACTGCTGAAGGCGCAGATCGAGGCGATGCCCCAGGGCGGACGCTTTGCGATGATCGCGCCGCCGAACCCCTATCGTTGCCCGCCGGGACCCTATGAGCGGATCAGCATGGTCGCGCATCTGCTGACCCAGGTAAACCCGACCGCCAAGATCCTGCTGGTCGATCCGAAGGAAAAGTTCAGCAAGCAGGCCCTGTTCGAGGAAGGCTGGGCCAGGCATTACCCCGGCATGATCGAGCGGATCGGCCCCGATTTCGGCGGCGACAAGGTCGAGGTGCGCCCCGATGCGATGGAAGTCGTGATCGACGGCACGGTGGAAAAGGTCGATGCCTGCAACGTCATTCCCGGCCAGAAGGCCGGTCGCATCTGCGAGATGGCCGGCATCACCGAAGGCAACTGGGCACCGGTCACCGGCTACACCATGCAAAGCCGCGTGGATGGCAACATCTACGTGCTGGGCGATGCGACGGCGCAGGGCGACATGCCGAAATCGGGCTATTCGGCCAACAGCCAGGCCAAGGTTGCCGCCATGGCGATCCGGGGCGAGCTGATGGGCAGTTCCGTGTTCCCGGCCAAATACTCGAACACCTGCTGGTCGCTGATCGCGCCCGAAGACGGGGTCAAGGTCGGCGCGGCCTATGAGCCCACGGACGAGAAGATCGCAAGCGTATCCAGCTTCGTCAGCCAGACCGGCGAGGATGCGGCCCTGCGCAAGCAGACCTACGAGGAAAGCCTGGGCTGGTACGCGGGCATCACTACCGACATGTTCGGCTGATCCCATCGGCCCGTGATAAAGCACCGCCCCGCGCGCAAGCGTGGGGCGGTTCGCGTTGTGAACCGGCGCCGCGCCCTGCGGGCCCCGCGCGATGGCGCGGTTGTCACACCGGCCCGATTCCCTTCAGCGCGCCCAGCAGGGCGGGGATCTTGTCCTTGAACTTGAAGAACCCATGCGTTGCATGCGGCCAGGCGGCGCTGTCATGGGCGCGGCGCAGGCGGACCAGGCGTATGCCGTCATGGGTCAGATGCCGCTCCAGCGCATCCAGCGCGCGGGCATTCGGGCCGACCGGCGCATAGGGTGTCACGACCTGTCGCGCCCCGGTCTCGCGGGCCCAGAGCGCCAGCTCTTCGATCTGCTGTCTTGGCGGTGACAGCTCGCCCAACCGGTCCTTCCAGCGCGTGGCGACGTCCACCATCGCATCCGACACGAAGCTTTCCAGATGTGGCGCGACATGCAGGGGGCTGCGGTCCGTCACGGTGGACAGAAAACTCGCGCCCAGCGGGCCGGGGACCTGGTCAAGCAGATAGCCGGGGCTGAGGTCGTCATCATGCAGCAGCAGGACCGTGGGCAGATCCGGCTCCACCTGACCGCCGGCAGGCAGCGCGATGCGCGGCGCCTCGGGCCCGTCCAGCGGGACTGCGACACTGGCCAGACCCTTGGGACGGAAACGCCCGCCGGTATATGTCTCGATATTGTCGGGCCGCGCCAGGTAGGTCTTGCCGCGCGTCTGCAATCCGGCCACCCAGCGCCAACCCAGCGTATTCGACGCCGGATCGCCATCCAGCAGGTGGCGCATGAAGAAATCGGCCCCCAGTTCCCAGGGCAGACGCAGGGTGAATATCCAGATCGAGGCGAACCACATCCGCGCGTGGTTGTGCAGATAGCCCGTCTGCCGCAATTCCTGCGCCCAGTGATCGAAGGCGTCGATCCCGGTCTGGCCGCCGCAGGCATCGGCCCAGGCACGACGCAGCCCCGATTGGGTCTGCACCTGGTCCAGCGCCGCCGTCAGGCCGCTGCGATACATCTCCCAGACGGCGGGGCGCTGTTCCAGCCAGCCTTTCCAGTAGCTGCGCCAGTACACTTCCTGCACGAATTTCTCGGCCGCCTGTGGCGAATGGCGGCCCAGCACGGCCTCCAGCACCTCGGCCTCGGTCAACAGGCGATGCCGCAGATAGGGCGACAGGGTCGAGACATGCCGATGCCCGCCCGCGCCGAAATCATGGTTGCGCATCCGGGCGTAATCGGCGCCCGCATGCGGCACGAAACGCGACAGACGTTCCAGCGCGGCGGTGCGCGTGGCGGGAAAATCGGTGGCGATGCTCTGCGTCATGATGCGTGGTCCCATGGTGCCTGTCCGGGGTCTTCAGCCGCCGATCTAGCGCCCCGGACGCAGGCTTCAACGCCCGGATTGAGGGCGTGTTCAGGGTGTTGCGGGGCGATAAATCCCCCGCGCCCCTTGCAGCCCGATGGGCGCAAGACTAAGACTCCGGTAACACCTCGGGACTATGGATGAACAACAGCAGCAGCAGGCAGGCGGATTATGAAAGACCCTATTGACGTTTACATGAATACCCTCGTGCCCATGGTGGTCGAACAGACCAGCCGCGGCGAACGCGCCTATGACATCTTTTCGCGCCTGCTGAAGGAACGGATCATCTTCCTTTCGGGCCCGGTGCATGACGGCATGTCCAGCCTGATCGTGGCGCAGCTGCTGCATCTCGAGGCCGAAAACCCCTCGAAAGAGATCAGCATGTACATCAACAGCCCCGGTGGCGTGGTCACCTCGGGCCTGTCGATCTATGACACGATGCAATACATCAAGCCCAAGGTCTCGACCCTGGTGATCGGCCAGGCGGCATCGATGGGCTCGCTTCTGCTGACCGCGGGCGAGAAGGGGATGCGTTTCTCGCTGCCCAACAGCCGCGTGATGGTGCACCAGCCCTCTGGCGGCTACCAGGGCCAGGCCACGGATATCATGATCCACGCCGCCGAGACCCAGAAGCTCAAGAACCGGCTGAACGAGATCTATGTCAAGCACACCGGCCAGACCCTCAAGAAGGTCGAAGCGGCGCTGGAGCGTGACAATTTCATGTCGGCCGAAGATGCCAAGGAATGGGGCCTGATCGACGAGATCGTCGAGAGCCGCGGCAAGGCCGAAGACACCAAGGCGTAACATGAACTTGTCCCGCCCGTCGCCGGGTGGGACAATTTTGACATTGTGGTGGCCGGGGGGCTGGCCTAAGCTTGGTCCCAACTGTGCAAGGCGCGACTTTTCGGGCTGACTGCACCACAGTACAAGGCCTGAAAGGGACAATATGGCGAGCAATTCCGGCGGCGACAGCAAGAACACCCTCTACTGCAGCTTTTGCGGAAAAAGCCAGCACGAGGTGCGCAAGCTGATCGCGGGGCCCACGGTCTTCATCTGCGACGAATGTGTCGAACTGTGCATGGACATCATCCGCGAGGAGACCAAAAGCGCAGGCCTGAAGGCAACCGATGGCGTGCCCACGCCCAAGGATATCTGTGCGGTTCTTGATGATTATGTCATCGGACAGATGAAGGCGAAGCGGGTGCTGTCGGTTGCCGTGCACAACCACTACAAGCGTCTGAACCACGCCTCCAAGACCAATGACATCGAACTGTCGAAGTCGAACATCCTGCTGATCGGCCCGACCGGCTGCGGCAAGACCCTGCTGGCGCAGACGCTGGCGCGGATCCTTGATGTGCCCTTCACCATGGCGGATGCGACCACGCTGACCGAAGCCGGCTATGTCGGCGAGGATGTGGAGAACATCATCCTCAAGCTGCTGCAGTCCAGCGAATACAATGTCGAGCGCGCACAGCGCGGCATCGTCTATATCGACGAGGTCGACAAGATCACCCGCAAGTCGGAAAACCCGTCGATCACCCGTGACGTCTCGGGCGAGGGGGTGCAGCAGGCGCTGCTGAAACTGATGGAAGGCACCGTTGCATCGGTGCCGCCGCAGGGTGGCCGCAAGCATCCTCAGCAGGAATTCCTGCAGGTCGACACGACCAATATCCTGTTCATCTGCGGTGGTGCCTTTGCCGGGCTGGACCGGATCATCGCGCAGCGCGGCAAGGGCAGCGCCATGGGCTTTGGCGCGGATGTGAAGGACCCCGATACCCGCCGTGTGGGCGAGACCTTCAAGGACCTGGAACCCGAGGATCTGTTGAAATTCGGCCTGATCCCGGAATTCGTCGGGCGTCTGCCGGTCATCGCGACACTGGAAGACCTGGACGAGGACGCCCTTGTGACGATCCTGACCCAGCCCAAGAACGCGCTGGTCAAGCAGTATCAGCGCCTGTTCGAGCTGGAGAATGTCAAGCTGACCTTCACCGATGACGCGCTGACGGCCATCGCCAAGCGCGCCATCGAACGCAAGACCGGCGCGCGGGGCCTGCGTTCGATCCTCGAGGATATCCTGCTGAACACCATGTTCGAACTGCCCGGCATGGCCAATGTCGACGAGGTTCTGGTCAATGAAGAGGCGGCGATCTCGGCGGCCCAGCCCCTGATGATCTATGCCGAAGCCAAGAAGGAAGGCGCCTCGGCCAGCTGATCCGGTCTGCCCGGTATCGCAGCCCGGTGTGGCGGCGGAGAGGGCGGGTTGGATATTTGAGGCAAGAAGAAACAGGGGCCGTGCCGAAAGGCGCGGCCCTTTGTCATCCGGCGCGCTTGTGACTGGACCTTGGCGCGCGCATGAGGCATAGCAGAAACGACGAATAGCGGAGGCTTCGATGGGCATTCTGAACACGCTCTTGCGCGCGGTGACCTGGTGGAACGGCCAGACCCTGAACACGCAGATCCATACATGGCGCAAAGGCGTCAAGGTTGGCGAGGATGCGCAGGGCAACGCCTTTTATACGACGCGCGACGGCAAGCGGCGCTGGGTGATCTTCAATGGCGAAGTCGAGGCAAGCCGGATCAGCCCCGACTGGCACGGCTGGCTGCATCACACCTACAAGCAGGCCCCGACCGAAAGCCCGCTGGCGCACAAGCCCTGGGAAAAACCGCACCAGGAAAATCTGTCGGGCACCCCGCTGGCCTATGCGCCTGCAGGCTCGATCCGTCGCGCGGAACCTGCACCGCGCAAGGATTACGAAGCCTGGACCCCGGAATGATGCGCGGCTGAGGAGCGACACATGTCCGAGACAAAGACCGAAGTGGCCGTTGGCGCCGCGGTTCTTGCCGTTGCGGCCGGTTTTCTGATCTACGCGGGGCAGGTCACGGGCCTGTCCGCACCAAGCGCGGGGTATCCGCTGACTGCCTCTTTCCGCTCGCTTGAGGGGGTAGGCGTCGGAACGGATGTACGCCTTGCCGGTGTCAAGGTCGGCAGCGTGACGGCCGTCGACCTGAACCCTCAGACATTCCGTGCCGATACCACGATCACCGTTCTGGACGGGATCGTCCTGCCGGATGACAGTGCCATCATCATTTCGTCCGAAGGCTTGCTGGGCGGAAATTTCGTGGAGCTGGTGCCGGGCGGATCGCCGTTCAACCTGAACCCCGGTGACGAGATCATCGATACCCAGGGCGCCGTCAGCCTTGTGTCGCTGCTGATGAAATTCGTTTCGGGCGAGGGGCAGTGACCGTGCGGTTCGTGGTCCTGGCCGCCGGAATGGCGCTGGCCGCCGCCGGTCACGCCACGGCGCAGGACAACCAGACAGCGACCGGTACAGGGGCCGTGCTGCGTGTTCTGGACAAGATCAACGGCGAGGTGCAGGACATCACCCTGCCCAATGGCGGGGGCGGCGCCGTCTGGCGGATCCAGGTGGAACTGGGGGAATGCCGCTATCCCGCGGGCAACCCGGCAGGCGACGGCATCGCCTTTGTCACACTGCGTCAGGACGGGCAGGCCGATCCGCTGTTCCGGGGATGGATGTTCGCCTCGGCCCCGGCGCTGAACGCGCTGGATCATCCGCGCTATGACGTCTGGGTGATCCGCTGCACCACGTCCTGAGGTGTTTCGGGCAGGGCAGGCCCTGCGAAATCACCTTGTTCCTCAAGGGCCTTTTCCAACTGGCGATGATATTCGGCGCGCGTCACTTCGACCGCGCCCAATGACGCCAGATGCGCTGTCAGGAATTGCGCGTCGAACAGCCTGAAGCCGCCTTGGCGCAAGCGATCCACCAGGTAGGCCAGCGCGATCTTTGACGCGTCCGTGCGGCGCGAGAACATGCTTTCCCCGAAGAACGCGGCCCCCAGCGTCACGCCGTAGACCCCGCCGACAAGCGCGTCGCCTTCCCAGACCTCGAGGGAATGGGCATGGCCCATGGCGTGCAGGTCAAGGTAGAGGCGGCGGATTTCGGCGTTGATCCAGGTTTCGTCCCGATCGGCGCAAGCATCGACCACATCGGCAAAGGCCCGATCGACCGTCACGCGATGCGGCCAGCGCCGCATGCGCCGCGCCAGGCTGCGCGAGACGTGAAACCGGTCCAGCGGAAAGATCCCGCGCCGGCGTGGATCGACCCAGAACACATCCGGGTCGTCGCGTGTCTCGGACATGGGAAAGATGCCCGCCGCATAGGCATTCAGCAGCAGTTCGGGCGTGATCACCGGGTCCGTCATGCACGGGCCCGGCGCATGTCACAAGGGATCACCCTCAGGCGGGAAGATGCGTCTTGAGCCAATGTTCCAGCCAGTGGATGTTGTAATTGCCGGTCTGCACATCCTCTTCCTGCAAGAGCGCGTGAAAGAGCGGAATGGTCGTATCCACACCGTCCACGATCAGCTCTCCCAGGGCGCGGGCGAGGCGCGCCAGAGCCTCGGGGCGGTCGCGCCCATGCACGATCAGCTTGCCGATGAGGCTGTCGTAATAGGGCGGAATCCGGTAGCCGTCATAGAGCGCGGAATCGATCCGCACACCCAGACCGCCGGGGGCGTGATACTGGGTGATCCGTCCGGGGCAGGGCGCGAAATTCGGCAGTTTCTCGGCGTTGATCCGCACTTCGATGGCATGCCCGTTGATCGCCAGATCCTCTTGCGTGAAGGACATCGGCAGGCCTTCGGCGACGCGGATCTGTTCGCGCACCAGGTCCACGCCGAAGATCGCCTCGGTCACGGGGTGTTCCACCTGCAGACGTGTGTTCATCTCGATGAAATAGAACTCGCCCTTCTCGTAGAGAAATTCGATCGTGCCCGCGCCGATATAGTTGATGGCGGCCACGGCATCCGCGCAGACCTTGCCGATGCGGGCGCGTTCCTCGGGCGTGATCACCGGGCCGGGCGCTTCTTCGAACACTTTCTGGTGGCGCCGCTGGAGAGAGCAGTCGCGTTCGCCCAGATGCACGGCGCGGCCCTTGCCGTCACCGAATACCTGGATCTCGATATGGCGCGGCGTGGTCAGGTATTTCTCGATATAGACCTCGTCATTGCCGAAGGCGGCCTTGGATTCCGACCGGGCGGTCATGAAGGCGCTTTCCATATCGGCCTCGGTCAGGGCCACTTTCATGCCGCGCCCGCCACCGCCGGCGGTGGCCTTGACGATCACCGGATAGCCGATTTCGGCACCGATGCGCTTGGCATCCGCAAGCGTCGGCACCCCGCCATCGGACCCGGGCACGCAAGGCACGCCGAGTGCCTTCATCGTGTCCTTGGCGGTGATCTTGTCGCCCATGATGCGGATATGCTCGGCGGTGGGGCCGATGAAGGTGATGCCGTGATCCTCGACGATCTGCACGAAATTCGCATTCTCCGACAGAAAGCCGTAGCCGGGATGGATCGCCTGTGCGCCCGTGATCTCGCAGGCCGAGATGATGGCGGGGATTGACAGGTAGCTGTCCGTGGAGGGGGGCGGGCCGATGCAGACGGCCTCGTCGGCCATGCGCACATGCATCGCGTCGGCATCGGCGGTCGAATGCACGGCCACCGATTTGATGCCCATTTCACGGGCGGCACGGATCACGCGCAAGGCAATCTCGCCACGGTTCGCAATCAGGATCTTGTCGAACATTGCCAAGGCCTTATTCGATGATCATCAGGGGCGCGCCATATTCCACGGCGGCACCGTCTTCGACCAGGATGCGCTTGACCGTGCCCGATTTCGGCGCCGGAATGTGGTTCATGGTCTTCATCGCCTCGATGATCAGAAGGGTGTCCCCCTCCTTGACCTGCGCGCCGACGGCGACGAAGGCGGGCGAGCCGGGCTCTGCCTGCATGTAGACAGTGCCGACCATTGGTGAGGTCACGGCACCCGGCAGCGTGGCGGGATCCTGCGTCGCGGCAGCGGCGGGCGCGGCGGCGGCGGGGGCAGCCGGGGCG
>LXYH01000020.1 GCA_001650895.1 Rhodobacteraceae bacterium EhC02 | reverse complement strand
TCTGACGCTGGACGCCCTGGTGGGCACGTCGCCGGGAAAGCAACACGTCCGATCGGAAAGGATCCCGGCATGACACACAGACGCAGGTACAGACAGCACACCCTTCTGAGCGGCCTTGCACTTGGAGCTGCGATATCGGCTGGTCCGATCCATGCGCAGGATGGTTATCCTCCGCTGGATGTCTTGCTGCAGTCACAGACCACGGTGATCGGGCAGCCGTTCAGCTATCCTGACGGAGCTGCCGAAGTGACCGTGGCCATCGTGACCATGCAGCCCGGCGAGGTAACCGCGTGGCATCTGCACGAAGCACCCTTGATCGCGCATATTCTGGAAGGTGAAATCACGCTGGATTATGGCACTGACGGTATCCGGACCTTCGCGGCAGGCGATACCTTCGTCGAGGCCTTCCGGTCGCGTCATCGCGGCACCAATACCGGCAAGGACATCCTGCGCATCCTGGCGGTCTTCGCCGGGGCGGAGGGGACTGCAAACACCATCCTCGAATAACATATCCGCAGGCGGGCGCAGTCACGGCCTTTCGGCGCCGCAGACCGTTCGGTTCAACGCATTCTGCCCACCGTGAAGGTGGGCAGTGTCGGCCAGTGCGCATACGCGCAACAACTGGCGCGGGTTTGTCAGGCGGTGGTTTCGTCGGCGTGCAAGCCCAGAAGAACCAGAAGCTGATCCGCCCGCTTAGCATCGAAGGGCTTGGGCAGGAACCCGTTCATGCCTGCCGCGACGCAGGCGTCCTGATCCTTTTGCGTGGTATGGGCCGTCAGGGCGACAACAGGGGCCTTCGCGGACTTGCATGGCAGGGCGCGCAAGCGGCGTGTCGCCTCGAACCCGTCCATCACCGGCATGCTGAGATCCATCAGCACCACGTCGAAATCCGTTTCCATCATCTGGTCCAGGGCATCCTGGCCGCTGGATGCCTCATAGGTCTGGTAGCCACGGCGTTCCATCAGCAGCCGGACGACCATGCGGTTCGTCAGGTCATCGTCCACCACGAGCATCTTGCGGTCCATGTTCATACCCATTCTTGTCATGCGTTGTTACGTGATCCCTGCGGGATCGATGTTTCCACCGGGATCCGCGCCACGAAGGTCGATCCCTGGTTCAATTGGCTTGCAAACGAGAGGCTGCCCCCCATCGCGGTCGCGACAGTTTTCGCGATGCACAATCCCATGCCGATCCCCTGGTGATGGCGCGCGAAAGGATTGCTGGCCTGCGCGCCGACCAAGTGGGAAAACGGCTTGAAGATCTCGGCCTGATCGGCCTCGGCCATGCCAGCGCCGGTATCCCTGACCGAAATCACCAGCGTGGAGCCTGTCCCGTCGATTGCGGTTTCCGTCTGGACCGAGAACACGACCCCGCCGCGATCGGTGAATTTGACCGCATTGTCCAGCAAAAGCGAAACGACCTGCTCGATCTTGTCACGATCTGCCACAAGCAGCCGCTTCTCGCCGCGCGGCCACGAAAAGTCGAAGGTCAGCCCCTTTGCTTCCGCCCGCTTTGCAAAATCCTTGCACAGGGTCTCAAGCGCGGACCGTGCATCAAAGGGCGCGGGCGAGACCTTCAGTTCGTCCTCGCTGGCCTCGGTAAAGGCAATCATGTTGTCGACGATCCGGCTCAACCGCTTGGCCGATCCATGCGCAACATCCAGATAGCCGCGCAGTTCCGCGTCCTGGGACCTGTCGCTACAGGCCGACAGCATGCCCAGAACACCGTTCAGCGGGGTGCGCAACTCGTGGCTGGCGATCACGATGAATTCGTTCTTGCGCTGGCTTTCCTGTTCTTCCAGGCGCAGCGCCGCACGCAACCTGTGTTCGGACTGGCGCACGGTCGCGATCATTTTCTTGAGCGACTCGTTCAACGTCGACATCTCTCTGGACGACTGCTCCAGGTCGGGCAGTTCGACGTTGTAATTCCCATGCGTGATCTCCTGGCTGGAGCGCGTGAAATGTTCGATCGGCTGCACGATGCGATTGGCCAGACGCCACCCCATGAAGGCCAGGATCAAGGCCGTCAGCAGCGCCACCAGGTAGGATTCCAGGAGGCTGGCATGCACCGCCGCAGACAATTCGCTGAGAGGTTGCGGCACCATGACCGCCCACCCGGTTTCCGGCACATAGGTGTAGCCCGCGATCATGTCCTGATCCATCGGCGGGGAATAGAACATCCCCACACCTTCCTTGCGTTCCAGCATCAGTGCGACCACCGAAATGCCAGAGGCATCCATCATGTTGTCTTCGACGGTCCGTGAAGGATGCGCGATCGCCCGTCCCGACGCGTCGAAAATGGCGGAATGGCCATTGTCGCCGAACAGGATCTTCTCCTGCAGTGATTTGATGTAATCCGTCTTGAGGTAGCCGATCGCAAGCGCCCCGTCTGGCAGGTTCAAGCCAAGGACGAAGTATTTCCTGTCGCCAATCCGCTCGAGGTCGGACATCTGAACACCGAAAAGCACGGTGCTGACCCCCTCGCGAAGTTCATCCAGCACCTCTGCACTTGGCAGCGGCGGCACTTGGCCGAAAGCCGAGGTGGTCTGCGCGATGGAATTGTCTGCCCGCACGATCGTGATGGTATCAAGGTCGAATTTGCGCATCATCACATGGCTGCGGGTAACCATGTCGTCCTGGGCCAGATCGGCCTGCAGATAGATGAAGACCTGCGCCACATCATTGATGTAGCGCGACATCGCCAGCGACAGGTTCTGCGCAATCACAAGGTGCTTTTCTTCGGTGCGCTGCACCTCGCCGGACAGGAAGTTCTTGTAGTTCCAGATCTGGATCAGGAAAGCCGAACAGAACAACAGCGTCAGAATCGTCAGGCAGATCTGCCATTTCAGCGAAGCGGGACGGACAAGATCAACCAACCTTGAGAACCGCACCCTCGCGGAGGTTGCAGCAGGTGGTCTCGTGAGGTTTGCGACAGTCTGGCCCATGCTGTTCATATCCGCCTTGGAATTCTGGTTCTGGAGCGTGATCAGAAAGCTCACGATCCTCGGGCAACCGTATCTTACTCAACCAGAAGGACAGCGCCACAAGGGCTGACGCGGTATCAGACTAAAGTCCTATAGCCTTCGGAACATCATTCCGGTCAGCTTGGTGAATTCAGACTTCCAAACGCTGGGCGCTCAATACGATTTCCAGACGATTTGCCGCCGAAAACTTGCCTTTGAGCGCACCGACATAGTGTTTCACGGTCTTTTCGCTGATCGTCAGACGATCCGCGATCTGCTTGTTGGTCATCCCTTCCATCAGGCATTTGATCACCTGCTCTTCCCGCATGGTCAGGCGCAGCTGTTCAGCCTCGCGGCGGCGCTTTTCGGTGTCGCGCAGATGCGCGAAAAGCTGCATCGCGATTTCCGGCGGCACGAAGTTGTCTCCGGCAAGCGCACGGCGGATGGCAACGCAAAGGTCCATGGGTTCGCTGGTCTGCGTCAGGATGGCCGCCGCGCCCGCATCAAGCGCCTTGACCGCGAAATCAAGAACGCCGCTTTGACAAAAGACCACGATATGGCTGTTTTCACAGGCCTTTCGCACCTTGCCCATCACATTGATCGGCGACGACAGGCCCACGAGGTCCATGACCACGACATCGGGGCAGTTCGCGGCGATCATCGACAACGCCGCATCCGAGAATTCACACGAACCGACAACCTCGAAATCACTCAGGTCGGCCAACGTGTGCTCGATACCCGTCCGAGAGAAGGGTTGATTGCATAAAACGAAAATCTTCTTCACGCGTGGTTCCTTCTGGTAACCCGGGTCAATGATTCAAATTGAGAAAAGAAAGCTTCGGTCGAATGGTGCGCGCTATCCCTCGCGCCGAGTTCCGGCAAAACGCCTAAACAACTCCAGGTTTATTTTTAGCTGCCTGGCGCAATGCCAAGCTTGATTTCCGTTCTCCTGATTCCACCCAAGCCTGCGCCGTGAATTGGCGTCACCCTTGCGCAGAGCCTCTGCAGTAAAGCCCATCGGTTTTAACTTGAAAAAATGAAACCCTGCATTGTTCATTCGCCTGATACCTATCTCTTTGGATAGTACCGCGCCCCGCGCCGCATGCGGGCGAAGGGACGGAAAAGCCCGATCACAGGCTTCATGCCGCGCGATTGTCGACGCTGTCACCGCGCCCCTGCCCCAGGGGCGCATCCTGCTTTCAGACCAAAGTATCAATACAGCTTGGACTTGGCGCTGACGCGTCGGGACGTCGGCAATGGCATACAGGTTTCTCGAACCGGCGTGAAACGAACGCCCGGCGCAGAACCAGTATGGAGAACCCCATGTCGACGAAGCAAACAAAGCAAAGCAGAAAGACTGCACGCATCGCCCGTCTGACAGCAGGAATGCGGTCAGCCTCGCTCTATACGCTGGGCATTTCGGGAATCATCAACATCCTGGCCCTGACCGGGTCGTTCTACATGATGCAGATCTACGATCGCGCCCTGCTCAGCGGCAGCGTGCCGACCCTCGTCCTGATCTCCTTCCTGGCGCTGGGCCTTTTCATGTTCCAAGGCGGGTTCGATGTGATCCGCACCCAGATCCTGCAGCACCTGGGCGCACGGATTGACCGTGACGCGGCACCGGAAATCCACAAGATGACGATGGACATGCCGCGCTATGGCTTCTCCACGGCCGAATCCCTCGAACGCGGGAGGCACGTCGATACGGTGCGCAACTTCGTGGCGGGACCGGGGCTGACGGCGCTGTTCGATCTGCCATGGATGCCGATTTTCCTGGTGTTCATCTTTGTCCTGCATCCCTACCTGGGGGCCCTGACGGTGGGCGGCGCACTGGTTCTGACGGCCTTGGCGATCCTGACCGAAGTTCTCAGCCGCAAGGCCAACCGCGAGGCGCAGCGCGCCGGGATCGAGCGCAACAACGTGGCCGAGGCCAATGTCCGCAACGCCGAAGTGATCAAGGCGATGGGCTTCGGCAAGGCCGCGCTACAGCAGTTCCAGGCCGCCAACGAGGATCACCTCAAGCTGCAGGCCAGCTCGTCCGGGGTGACGCGCACCATCGGCGCGATCTCCAAGGTGCTGCGCATGATCCTGCAGTCCGCCGTGCTGGGTCTGGGTGCCTTCCTGACCATCAAGGGCGAGATGACGGCAGGCTCCATCATCGCGGCCTCGGTCGCCTCGGCGCGGGCGCTGGCACCGATCGACGCCTGTATCGCCAACTGGAAAACCATGATCATGGCGCGCGCCGCCTGGAAGAAGATCGTCGAAACCGTGGGCGCCCTGCCCGATGACGCGGGCCGCATGGCCCTGCCCGATCCCACCCGGCTGTTTTCCGTGGACAATGTCACCGTCGTGGCCCCCGGGTCCGGCAAGGTTCTGCTGTCGGACATCAGCATGATGCTGGAAGCAGGTCAGGCCGTCGGCATCATCGGCCCCAGCGGCGGCGGCAAGACCTCTTTCATGCGTGCCATGGCAGGTGTCTGGCCCGTGCTGCGCGGCCAGGTCCGGCTGGACGGCGCCGATCTGTCCCAGTGGGACGAGGATGCGATCGCGCGCAGCCTTGGATACCTGTCCCAGGAAAGCACGCTGTTCGACACCACCATCGCGCGCAACATCGCACGTCTGTCCGATCCCGACCCCGAAAAGGTGATCGCTGCGGCCAAGGCGGCGGGCGTGCATGAAATGATCGTCGCCCTGCCCGATGGTTACGAAACCGGCCTTGGTCCCAACGGGATCAGCCTGTCCGGCGGCCAGCGCCAGCGCATTGCCCTGGCCCGCGCACTCTATAACGATCCGTTCCTGGTGCTGCTGGACGAGCCGAACTCGAACCTCGATGCCGAAGGCGAACGGGCCGTGAGCCTTGCAATCAAGTCGATCAAGGAGCGTGGCGGGATCGTCATCGTGATCGCCCACCGGCCCAGCGCGCTTGAGCATGTCGACTTCGTGGGTGTTGTTCAGGACGGCAAGCTGGCCAAGTTCGGCCCCAAGTCCGAGATCATGCGCGTAAAGCCTGCCCCCACTGTCGCACCGGCGCCTTCTGTCGCGCCCACCCATGCCGCACCGGCAGCCGTGGAATTCAAGGAGACGGGCTCATGATCGAGGCACATGGACGCAACAAGCCCAAGTCCGAGGGCGCCGAACGCCTGAGCGCGATGCAAGCCATCGCCAAGGTCGAGACCGGGTTTTCCAACCGCAAGATCGGCCTTGTCGTGACCGCCGTCATGGGTGTGGTGGCCTATTTCTCAAGCTTCATGGGTCAGGCCCAGGTCTCGTGGGAGGAAGAAGGCCCCCCGGAGGAACCGGATCAGCCCACCACGGTTGCGGCCCCTTTCGATGGGCGGATCGACCGGCAAGAGGCACCTGAAGCCGAAGCGCCCGCAAGGCGCACGGCCGAAGAAGGCGCGCCCGCTGCGCTGCCATCCGCAGCACCCGAGCAGGGCCCTAACTTGTCCGGCGCGGTATCCAACCTGCTGGCCAAGGCAGAGGTGGCGATGCCGCCGGCCCATCCTGTCGGGACCACCCCGTCCGAGCCGTCGCAGCGCATGCCGTCGATGGACAGCATCCCTGGCGGTGCGGGTACCTCTGGCGCGTCTTCTGGCGCGGGCACAGGCGCAGCGCCGGACAGCGCGGACACCGCCGATACCGATGAAACCGGCCCCTCCACGCCGGATCGTCCTGGCAGGCCCGACACGCCCCCACAAACCGAAACACCACCTGCCCCCGATCAGCCGGTGGCGACGGTCGCCGCCGCAGGTCAGGCCCTGTGGGGGACATCGGGCGACGATATCCTGATCGGCAGCCTGCGCGACGATGCGATCAAGTCACTTGACGGCGATGACATCATCGACGGCCAGGACGGCGATGACGTGATCGAAGGCGGGGCCGGGCATGACATGATCATGGGCGGTGCAGGCCGGGACATCCTGTTCGGAAACGAAGGCCAGGACCGGCTTGCCGGTGGCGAAGGCGACGACATCCTTGATGGTGGCGCCGGCGATGACACCCTCATGGACGGTGCGGGCCAGGACCTTGTGTCCGGTGGCGACGGGAATGATCGTCTTGTGATCTCGCGCGATCATGCCGAAGACCTGTTTCAGGGCGATGCCGGCCACGACACCCTGATCCTGAGCGAGGCGCGGCAGGCGTCGGTCCTTGATCTTGGCGTCGGCACGGTCAGCCTGGACGACGGACCGCAGGACCGTTTTCTCGGGATCGAGGCCTTCGCCCTGGGCGGCGCTCAGGACACGGTTCTGCTGTCGTCGGCCAGCGCGCAGGACGCCACGCAACCTGTCGTCTTCGAAATCGACAACTTCGGACAGGACGATCTTTTCATCCTGTCCGACGAAGTCACCCTGACCTTCGACGATATCTTCGCGCAAGGCCGCACCCAGCACGGGCAGGCAACCGCCGCGACCGGCCAATCCTTCTTCAAGATCACGGATTTCGTGCAGGGCGACAGGGTCGAGGGGGCGGATCATTTGCGGACCGCGCTTGACGGGGCGGAAAACCCGTCCGCTCAGGCGACCGCCCCCCAGACATCCGAGCTGGAGGCGCGCATCGCGCGCAGCATGGGCGAGGATGCCGACGCGCTGAACACGCATCTGCAATTCGACATGCCTGTCGGGCTGAACATCGAGCGGCGCAAAGTGGCCATCGATATCGACCAGAACGGAACAAGTGACCTTATCGTCGTGGTCTCGACCACCAGCAACCAAGACCTTTTCCCAGACACGATCGTCTGAACACCGGAGTGCAAGACATGACCAAGATGAAGAAAGAACCCGCAAAGACACAGGCCTATTCCATCCGGGGTCAGGTGATCGGCGGCATGGTCCTGGCCGGCCTACTGGTCGCAGGCGTCATGGGATGGGCCGCAAGGGCCAAGCTGGAAGGTGCCGTCGTGGTCATGGGCGAGGTTGCGATCGAACGCGACCTGCGCGTGGTGCAGCACCGTGATGGCGGCATCGTCGGCGAAATCCTGGTGAGCGCCGGGGACATGGTGCAGCGCGGCGATGTTCTGCTGCGTCTGGACGACACCAGCGCACGCACCGAAAAGGCCATCATCCATGGCAAGATCGCCGAGTTTTCGATCCGCAAGGCGCGACTTGAAGCCGAGCGCGACCTGCAGGCCCAGTTCCTTATGCCGGACAACGTGGCCAGCCTGGAAATCGGTCAGGACAAGCTGAATGCGATCCTTGCCGGTGAACAGCGCATTTTCGAAGGCAACCTCGCGTCCTATCTCAGCCGCAAGGAACAACTGCAGCTTGGCATTCACCAGATCAGGGTCGAAATCCAGGGTCTTGAGGCGCGTCTGGACGCAAAAGAGGACGAAATCCGCCTGGTGTCGGATGAGAACGACCGTATCGTCGATTTGTCCGACAAGCAGCTGACCGTGCGCAATGCCGTCTTTTCCATCCAGCGCGAAAACGTGCGTCTGGCGGGCGAGCACGGAGAGATCCTGTCAGCCGTGGGTCGCGCCCGCAGCCGCATCAGCGAGCTGGAGCTCGAGATCCTGTCGATCGAGGATTCGGCCCGAACCGATGCGCAGCGCGAACTGCGTGAACTGGAAGCACGTCTGACCGAACTCGAGGAGCGTCGACTGGTCGTCGAGGACACACTGGCGCGCACCGTGATCCGCGCACCGATTTCCGGCTATATCAACGACCTGTCCATCAACTCTGTCGGTGGGGTCATCACCCCTGCGGAAATCCTTGCCACCATCATGCCCGAAGATGCCGATCTTGTCTTCGTGGGGCGCGTGCCTGCGGCGCAGATCGAACAGGTCGGCATCGGCAAGAAGGCGCGGCTGCGGTTCTCGGCCTTCGCGCAGAATGAAACGCCGGAACTGAATGGCAAGGTGCACTATGTCTCGGTCGCCGCGACGCCGGATCCCGACATGCCGGGTTTGTCCTATGCGATCCGCGTAAACATTCCCGCCTACGAACTGGACCGCCTTGAGGGCAAGGAATTGCGCCCTGGAATGCCGCTGGAAATCTACCTGACCACCGATGAGCGCACGGCGCTGTCCTATCTGGTCAAGCCTTTCTCGGATCAGGTGGCTCGCGCATTCAAGGAAAGATAAGGCTTCTGCCCATCCCGACACGACACGTCCGGTCAAACCCGGCATGATGAAGTCGCAGCGCCCGGTCATGATCCATGACCGGGCGCTTTGCCTTTCGACAAGCCATCACAGCGGAGCCGCCTGCCGGAAGGGCCGTAAAGCAAATGATTCTGCCGCCCTACCCTTTGGAACAGTGTCAATTGTCGAAAGAGGTGCCTGAAAACAGCCCAAGGGCCCATTCACAACAAATCGTTGCCGCAATCAGACGGCCATATGGCGTCATACCGAGGCGATGGTCGCCACGGCGGGGAAACGGCCCAGGCCATTGCCGGACTGGACGGGATACCAAGCAAACGATCCTATGGAGGGACACAAAATGATTAAATTCTTCAAGAACTTCCGCAAAGATGACTCCGGCGCCGTGACTGTTGACTGGGTCGTGCTGACCGCAGCCGTCGTGGGCCTGACCGTTGCTGCCTATTCCTCGATCGAGACTGGCGCGACCAACCTGACGGCTCAGACCAACACCTTCATGGGCACGCAGAACCCCAACAACTAAGACGCGACACAGTCTGGCATCAAGGCCGTTTCCGCCAAGGCGGAAGCGGCCTTTTGCTTTTGCGACACCCCGCGGGCACAGGGTCCCAGGGGCATTCCTTCCGATCAGATGGCAGTGATCCCGCCTGTCACGCGGATAGCGCAGTATCGGCGGCGTCAAGCCCTGCCCGCGTCGCCGCAAGCAGGACGGTCATGTCGGCATGCAGGCTGGTCAGCTTTTCTCTCTGGCCGCAACGCGCCGCGGTTTCAGCCTTGGCAAGAAGGCCGGACAGGCGCGTCAGACCCACCACCGAGGTCGCACCGGCCACGCCGTGCACATGGTCCGCGATCACCTCGAGGGGCAGGCCCGCATCCAGCATTTTCGGCAATACGCCCTCCAGCTCATCCAGAGCCTGCAGCATGTAGCGAAGCGCGCTTGGCCGGTCCAGCATGTCGCCCAATTGGTCCAGCGCCGTCCGAAGTTCGGGATCCATCGTGCCGCGGTCTTCCCCGCTGTCGGGATCATCCGAAAGCCGGACATCCCAAAGCGCCCCGATGGCCTGCGACAGTTCGGCCGTGTTGACCGGCTTGGTCAGCACGTCATCCATCCCCTTCGCCTTCAGATCACGAAGACGATCATCATCGCTGAAGGCCGTGACACCGATGATCACCGCAGCGCTGGACATGCCGCTAGCACGAATGAGCATGGTCGCTTCACTGCCGTCCATCAGGGGCATGCTGACATCCATCAGGATCACGTCAAACGCCCTTGAAGAGGCCAGCTCGACAGCCTCCAACCCGTTGCGGGCCTGTTCGACACGGTGGCCCATCTTCTGGACCATCTTGCACATCAGCACCACGTTCACGGCGTTGTCGTCGACAACCAGCACATCAAGCGGGTCAAGCTCTTCGCTGTCTTGCGGATCCGCTTGCGGCGCGGGAAGCCGCGCCTGCTGCGCGTCACCGTCTTCGGCCGCCAGTGGCAGCGTGATCTCGAAGCTGAAGGTGCTGCCCTTGCCCGGCACGCTTTGCAATTCCAGTGTGCCCCCCATGCGTGCAACGGCAAGCCGCACGATGGCCAGCCCCAATCCGGTTCCCGCCTCACGCCCCTTGGCCACGGCATCCACCGTCTCGAACTCGGCGAAAATCCGGGCCTGATCTGCCGGATCGATGCCGATCCCCGTATCCGTGACATCGACGCGCAGGCAAACTGCATCCTGCGCAACAGGCTGGAACGCCAGTGAGATCACCACGCGCCCTTGATCCGTGAACTTCAAGGCATTGCCGGCAAGATTGTACAACGCGCGGGAAAAGGCATTCGCCAGACCATGGCAAACCCGGTCCTGGCCCTGTCCATTTATCTCGAGATCAAGGCCGATACCGCGCGCCAGGGCCATCGGCGTCAACTCGCGCAGGATGTCGGCGGCCACGTCGGCCGGGTTGAACGGGACCTCGCCCAACTGGCTCTCGCCCAGGCGCGTGATCTCAAGCACGTCGTTGACCTGCTGCAGGGCGCGATCGCTGCAATCACGCGCGGTCTGCAGCAAGGCGCGCGATTCGCTGTCCAGCGCGCTGTCCTCGATCAGGTCAAGCGAGGCGATCACACCATGCAGCGGCGTGCGCATCTCGTGGCTCATTGTCGCCAGGAACATCGATTTCGCGGCGGCATGCCGCTGTGCCTCGTCCCTGGCTTCCAGCAATTTCTCTTCGGCGGCCACCATTTCGGAAATGTCGCCAATGAAACCGATGATGATGGGCCGACCATCAAGATCGGTATCGCCCACCACCGACACCTCAGCCTTGAACGGAGAGCCATCCATGCGTTTGGCATCCATCCGCATCGGTCCAGTACCCGCGATCAGCCGTTGTCCGGCGGCATCCTTGCTGAACCCGCCCTTGGGCGCATGAAGCCCCTCCGGGATCATCACATCGTCCAGTTGCCGTCCCACAAGCGCGTCCGAAGGAACACCGAAGATGAGCGAGGCGGCAGGATTCGCCAGTTGAATACGCCCCTTCATATCGGTGATCACGATCGCGCTGATAGAGACATCGACGACCTTGGACACAGTATCAAGGGCACGCTGCATCATCACGGTCCGCTCTTCCAGTTCACGCCAGAGACGCAGCGCCAGCATGGCCGAAATGACCATCAACGCCAGCAGGACCACGCTTTGCACCCAGAACTGGTGGAGAAGCGACTGCTCCATCTCGCGCACGCGCTCCGATTGCGCAACGAAGTACTGCAGCGACATCGTGGTCACATCCCGCACGACCGGCCTGAAGGCGGATACCCTTTCTGCAAAGCGCAACAGCGCATCCCTGTCGTTGTCGGCGATCCCGTCGATCTCGGTTGCCAGCGCGTCGCGTGTCATGCTCAGCACGACCAGCAGATCCTGCAGTTGCTGGGGCAACTCTTCGCGTCCAAGCGCGGAAAGCACGGTATCCACCCGACTGTAGAAAATATCGAAACGCAGACGCACCGCCGAAAGGTCGGTGTTTTCGTAAGTCAGCAGTTCCGGATAGACATCCGACAGCAACACCCTGTCGATCGCCAGCTCCACAGCCTTGTGATCCACGTCCAGCTGCGAAATCAACCAGCCCGCATTGTCCGAATCCGACGCCCTGACGGCATCGATCCGATCACGGAACGATTGCGCGCTATAGACCATCGCAAGGCATGACAGCACCAGAAGTGCCAGCAGCGAAAACGCCGTCAACCGGCGGGAACTGTCCTTGCGCAGGACATGGCTGCCTACAATGGCAAACAACGGATCAACCCTGCTGAACCTTGATCTGCGTCAGCTGCCAGATTGAGAAGGAATACACCTCTTCGCTCTGATAGCGGCTGTCCGAATCGAAGGGGAACATCAGCCACAAGGGGCCCTTGTCTCGGATACTGAAGGGCTGGCCATCGATCCGGTTGGCGATAATGGGCACATTCGGCTCGACGATCGCCCGAGGAACTTCGACCTTGTAGTCATTGACCGCCGTCATCATCAGCATGCCATCAACCGCGCCTGCCGCCTCGAGCACCGAGGAAAGCGTCGGACCAGAAAAGGTCGATACCCCGGCGGTCCAGATCGTCGAGGTCATGAATTCGACCTGCGGCACGGCCATCAGATCCGCATCGCTGAACTGTTTCAGGGACGATCCGTCACCGCGACTATCCACGCTCAGCAATACATCGGAACCGGCCCGGGCAACCGGCCCGACGAACGAGACTACACCGGCTGACGCGGCGTAGCGCAACAAATCTCTACGAAACATGACTACAAGATCCCTTTATTCATCCAAGCGCAAAAGTTACCTTTCCTCTTTCAGTCCGACAATAGTATCTTAAGATTTTAAGAATGGCTTTGAGACCCGAGCTACTTGACATGTAAAGTTATGCTGGGGATGACCTTACGTGAGCGGTGCAATCCGCCGATACAACCAAAGTGCGATTAGATAGCCGTGTTCTTGTGTTTCGCAAAATCCGCAAAACCTGACTCGATGTCAGTTTCAGACGAGAACAAGACAAGCAAAGCGAGATTAATACAATGGCCAAATCAATCAATCCATTGCAGGACGAGCCCATGACAAGGGTATTGCTTGCGGATGATCACCGCCTGATCGGAGAAGCCGTTGCAACGCTGCTGGCCAATACCGGCAGGTTCTATGTCGAAACGGCGGAAACCTTCGAAGAAGCGGTCGATTGCCTGGCGAATTCAGAGGCGTTCGACATCGTGATGCTGGATCTGCGGATGCCTGGCATGGTCGGGATGGAAAGTGTGCGCAAGATTGTCGATGACGCGGGCAAGGGACAGGTTGTCCTCTTCTCGGCCACTGCGGATCGTCACACGCTGAACCGCGCGATGGAGCTGGGTGTGCGTGGCCTTATCCCCAAGACGATGCCCCTGCAGTCGCTTGTCAGCGTCCTGCGACTGATCGAGTCCGGGCAGAAGTTCGTGCCGACAAGCGCGCTGAACGAAAAGCAGGGCGCAGCAGAACATGAAAAGCTGAACGACGTCGAACTCTATGTTCTGCGTCTTGCCGCAAGCGGCCTGACCAACAAGCACATCGCCAATGACCTTGATCAGAGCGAGACCACGGTGAAGATGCACATGCGGTCGATCTGCAAGAAGCTTGGGGCGAAAAACCGGGCCCATGCGGCCGTGATCGGCCGCGATACGGCCCTGATCGACACCTGACGGCTGACTTCCGCCAGAGCCGCGGCAACGCGGCTTCGGCGCAGTTTCTCTACACTGGTTGCAGGTCTGGATTTACCGGGCCTATCCCCTGATCAATGGGTCCATGCACCGCGGCGGTTGGTGGCGAAATTCTCGCCATAGCCGCCCGGTCGAATGTTGGGCTTGCGGGTCTTGGGTTCGACCACCACGGCATCGATTCCGTGGGCATCGGCATAATCCACGGCCGCTTCCTTGCTGTGGAAACGCAGCTTGACCTGCGCCTGCGTATCGCCAGAGGATGTCCAGCCCATCAGCGGATCCACTTCCCGCGCTTCGGCCGGAGCGAATTCGAGAACCCAGTCATGGGTCTTGGCCATGCCCGAGGACATCGCGGTCTTGGCTGGCTTGTAGATACGCGCGCGCATGGGATTCCTCCGGTTTGCGCCCCCTATATCGGAGAAAGCTGCGCCAAGGACAAGACCGCAGACCACCGCAGGGCGCGGTTTTTCAGCGCAGATCGATACGAAAGTCGCGGAAAAAGGTAAAAGTCCTGGTTGCCGATGCTTGCGCGGGGAGCGAGGGGTGGGTCGTGCGCAGGCACCGGCAGCCAGGGTCTTCCACTTGCAATTTCAAGGCTAGGAAAACGAATCCATTCCTGCAAGAAATTTCGCACAATGTGTCAGACATTTCTTACACAAAACTGTAAGCTTTTATTTTAAACATATGAATAGACTACATATTTTATTGGCTGCGGCATTTTTGCAATCCGGCACCTGCGGGGAACCGCCCGACAGGGGTTGAAACAGGCCGCGAAGGCGTCAATCTCTGAGCTCTGAAAAGGAATCTCTGCCCATGGCCCAGCCGGTCCTGCATGCCCCCGCACCAGACGCGAAGAACCGCCCCAAGCTCGAGGGCGGGCGCCGCTTCGTCATGAAGACCGAATTCGAGGCCGCAGGCGATCAGCCGCGCGCCATTGCCGAACTGACCGCGGGCGTCCTTTCGGGGGAACGTGATCAGGTGCTGCTGGGCGCCACCGGCACCGGCAAGACCTTCACCATGGCCCGCATCATCGAGGAAACCCAGCGCCCCGCCATCATCCTTGCCCCCAACAAGACGCTGGCGGCCCAGCTTTACGGCGAATTCAAGGGCTTCTTTCCCGACAACGCCGTGGAATACTTCGTCAGCTACTACGACTATTACCAGCCCGAAGCCTATGTGCCCCGGTCCGACACCTATATCGAGAAGGAAAGCCAGATCAACGAGCAGATCGACCGGATGCGCCATTCGGCCACCCGGGCGCTGCTGGAACGCGATGATGTGATCATCGTGGCGTCCGTCTCGTGCATCTACGGTATCGGCTCGGTCGAAACCTATGGCGCGATGACCCAGGACCTGAAGGTGGGCGGCCGCTATGATCTGCGCGCGGTCATCGCCGACCTTGTCGCGCAGCAATACAAGCGCAACGATCAGGCCTTCCAGCGCGGCAGCTTCCGGGTGCGTGGCGACAGCCTTGAGATCTTTCCCGCCCACCTTGAAGACCGCGCCTGGCGGTTGTCCTTCTTTGGCGAGGATCTGGAAAGCATCACCGAATTCGATCCGCTGACCGGCCAGAAGACCGATACCTTCGACCAGATCCGCGTCTATGCGAATTCGCACTACGTGACCCCCAAACCCACGATGCAGCAGGCCGTCATCGGCATCAAGAAAGAGCTGCGCCAGCGGCTGGACATCCTGGTGAACGAGGGCAAGCTGCTCGAGGCGCAGCGGCTGGAGCAGCGCACGAATTTCGACCTGGAAATGCTGGAAGCGACCGGCGTCTGCAACGGCATCGAAAACTATTCGCGCTACCTCACCGGGCGCGCCCCCGGCGAGCCGCCCCCCACCCTGTTCGAATTCATCCCCGACCACGCCATTGTCTTCGCGGATGAATCCCATGTCTCGGTGCCGCAGATCGGCGGCATGTACAAAGGCGACTACCGGCGCAAGTTCACCCTGGCCGAACATGGCTTCCGCCTGCCCTCCTGCATGGACAACCGCCCCCTGAAGTTCGAGGAATGGGACGCGATGCGCCCGCAATCGGTCTTCGTCAGCGCGACCCCCGCGGCGTGGGAGCTGGAACAGGCAGGCGGCGTGTTCACCGAACAGGTGATCCGCCCCACAGGCCTTATCGACCCCGAGATCGAGATTCGCCCCGTCGAAATGCAGGTCGACGACCTGCTGGACGAGGTGCGCAAGGTCGCGGCCAAGGGCTTCCGGACGCTGTGCACCACGCTGACCAAGCGCATGGCCGAGGACCTGACCGAATACATGCACGAACAGGGCATCCGCGTGCGCTACATGCATAGCGACATCGACACGATCGAACGGATCGAGATCCTGCGCGACCTGCGCCTTGGTGCCTTCGACGTGCTGATCGGCATCAACCTGCTGCGCGAAGGTCTGGACATCCCCGAATGCGGCCTGGTGGCCATTCTGGACGCCGACAAGGAAGGATTCCTGCGATCCGAGACATCGCTGATCCAGACCATCGGCCGCGCTGCGCGCAACGCAGACGGCCGGGTGATCATGTATGCCGACCGGATCACCGGCAGCATGGAACGCGCGATGGGTGAAACCAGCCGCCGCCGCGAAAAGCAGATCGCCTATAACATCGAACACGGGATCACGCCGCAGACGGTCAAGAAGAACGTCGAGGACATCCTGGCCGGTCTCTACAAGGGCGATGTGGACATGAACCGCGTGACCGCCAAGATCGACAAGCCGCTGGCCGGTGCCAATCTGCAGGCGGTTCTGGAAGGCTTGCGCGCGGACATGCGCAAGGCGGCCGAAAACCTGGAATTCGAAGAGGCCGCCCGCCTGCGCGACGAGGTCAAGCGCCTGGAAGCCGTGGATCTGGCCATCGCCGACGATCCGCTGGCGCGCCAATCCGCCATCGATGCCGCGGTCGAAGCCTCGACCGCCTCGCAAGGCCGCTCCACCGCCGGCCGCGGCGGCATGCGCGGCGGCAAGGCACGACCACGGCGGCGCTAGGTCGGACTTAATCCCCCGTCACGCTCAGGCCCAGCACGCGCCAGCTTTGCATGCCGCCGCGGTAATAGCTGATCCGCTCGGCCGGATATCCGGCCGCGATCATCGCCCGGATGGCCGAAGGCGACTGCCCGCACCACAGCCCGTTGCAGAACAGCGCCACGCGGCGCGCGTTCTCGCAATCCCAGCCATCGAAATCCGGCTCGCATCCCAACTCGCCCAAGCGGTCGACCATCCGGTCATAGGGCATGTTCACCGCGCCGGGGATGCTGCCGCCGGCGAACCAGTCGGGCGTGCGGCTGTCGATCACCGTGACATCCGGATCGGTCAGCATGTCCAGCAATTCCAGTTCTCCGATCGTGGTCACCCCCTCGGCGGGATGCATCGGCTGGATGCAGAAGGGCGGGCAGGCACGCGATGTGCGCGCCCATTCCCCGCTGACCTCGTGATCGTTGTCCTGGATCCGCCCGATCAGGACCGGACCGCCCTCGGTCTGGACGGTCACGCCGGGGACATCGGGGCGTATGTTGACGGGCCCCAGCTGTTCAGCACGGCCCGGCGCGCCGAAAAGCGCCGACAAAAGCACCGCCATGGCAAGGGTCAGGATGCGTGCGCGCATTGTCTCTCCTCCGTCGTGTTTCGCAGGCCGATCATGCCCGCAAGGGCCGGACCATGCAAACCGGCCCCTGTTTCTTCTTGCTTCAAATATCCATGTCCGCAGCCAGCGTCCTGGCACGACGCCGCTCAGCGAATGACATGCACCGCGCAGCGCGCGTGACGCACCACCGTGGTCGCGGTCGAGCCCAGCAGCAGGTCCTGCATGCCGGGACGATGCGAGGCGATGACGATGCAATCGACCCCATGCTTGTCGGCCCAGTCCAAGATCGTGCGCCCGGAATGCCCCTCGACCAGCACGGCCTCGCCGCCCGGCGCATCGGCGGCCATGGCCTCAAGCTCGGTCTGGATCGCCTTGCGGCTTTCGGTGATATAGGCGGGCGGCATGTAGGAAATCGCATAGCCCGGGATCTGTTCCATCACATGCAGAAGGGTGACTTTCGCGCCGTCGCTGGCCAGTGCCTTGGCCACGTCGATCGCTCCCTTGGCGTTGCGATCCTCATCGAACGAAATGGGCACCATGATATTCTTGTACATCGGGTTTTCCTCCTGTGATGGCCGGATCAGCAGACACCACACAACCCTGACGGTCCTTGATCCATGTCATATCTGCCGCAACAGGGGGCAGATCACCGCATCCGGCTGGCGCCGGCGCCCGCTCAGTAGGTGGCGACCACGTCATACATGACCGGCTCGAAGGTCTTGCACAGCGCGGCCAGGGTCCGGTTGCGCTCGCGCATTTCCGGGGTGCGCAGCATCGCCTGGAAATCCTCGCGGCTGCGCCATTGCGAGTAATTGGCGATGCGGGTCTGGGCGTCGTTCACATGCAGCCCTGCCGCGATGAAACCGGGCTGCTTCGAGATGAATTCGGCATAGGCGGCGTTCAGCGCCTCAAGCAGATCCTGGCAGGTGCCCGGCGTCATTTCGAAGGTGGTGATCACGGTCTGGCAATCGGCGGGCGTCTTGATCTGGGGCATGTCATGTCCTCCCTGGCCTGCACGGTCTGGATGGCGCGGCGGCATGGCTACCCGCGCCCTCCGGCCGGCATGATAGCATGACAATCACCTTGCCCAAACCCGCTGTTGTTAACCTTGGATTTACCTTGCAGGGCGATCCTTGGCCGATGGGGGGGTTCCGCGATGGGACGGATGCTGGTCTTGTTCTGCTGCCTGTTGGCCGGTCAGGCCCATGCCGGCGCCTGGCCGCGCGCCTCGGGCACGGGCTTTGCCAGCCTCAGCACCTGGCAAGGGATGGGCGGCACGGACAGCTATACCGCGCTTTTTGCGGAATACGGCCTCATGCCGCGCCTCACGCTTGGTCTGGACGCCGGCCGCAGCGTGTCAGGCCAGACCAAGACGGTGGCCTTTCTGCGCGCGCCTTTCGGGCAGTCTTTCGGCTGGCTGATCGCTGCTGAAATCGGCCTGGGCGAGATCGCAGGACAGCCGGTCCTGCGCCCCGGCCTGTCGTTCGGGCGCAACATCACGACGCGCAATGGCACGGGATGGATCGCCGTCGACACCCTTCTCGAAGTCGACATGGCCGCGCAGGAGATCGATCTGAAAACGGATGTCACGCTGGGCTTCACCGCATCCCGTGCCGATGCGCCGCCATCCGACTGGACCATGATGCTGCAGCTTCAGACCGGGCTGGTCGATCTGCACAACAGCGTACTGCTGTTCCGGACCGAAGGGACCCTGCCGGATCCCGCCTTTCTGCGGATCGTCCCATCCGTCACCTATCGCCTGAACGACCGGATGCACCTTGAATTCGGCCTGTTCCATGCCTTGCAGGGCAGCGATGAACGGGGGGTGAAGATCGGCCTCTGGAGCACCTTCTGAAACCGCTTCCATGACGCGGCACCATGCTTGTCCTGCCTGACCGCGCGGCCTATTTTGCGGTGATGAGCACCGACAAACCCAACCCGATCCGGCCGACGGATGACGAGGCCCGCAGCCTTGCGCAGGACCTGATGCTGCAGGCGCGGCACGCAGCCCTTGGCGTGATCGACCCTGACACGGGCGCGCCCATGGTCACGCGCGTGGCCTTCGGCCGCACGCCGCAGGGACAGCCCGCGACACTGGTCTCGGACCTGTCGCATCATACGCGCGCGCTCAAGGCCAACCCGGCCGCGTCGATCCTGCTGGGCGAGCCGGGAACCCGAGGCGATCCGCTGACCCATCCGCGCCTGACACTGCAAGCGCAAGCCCATTTCCTGCAGCATGGCGAGGCCGGACATGACGAGATGGCCGCGCATTGGCTGCGCGACCACCCCAAGGCCAGGCTGTACATCGGCTTTGCCGATTTTTCCTTTGCCATGTTCGATGTGCAGCGCGCCTACCTGAACGGTGGCTTCGGGCGCGCCTTCGTGCTGACTCCTGACGATCTTGGCCTCTGATCCGTCACGGGTTATCCATCCGCGTCATCACCGACACCGTACCTGACACCGCCTGCGGCCAGCCAAGGTGAACCAGATTGCGCGCCGCACCCTGTTCGGTCACCGCATGGGGCATGTCGTAGCGGATCACGTTGGATGCGTTGCGGATGGGTCCCCTCGCCACCACGGCCTCGACCTGCTGCGCAAAGCCGCCGAAGGGCAGCGGGCCACCCGCATTGACCACCCATGTTTCGGCCACGGTGTTCTGCACATGCTGGATCGCGACCGGATTGACGATCCCCTGCACCACCGAGTTGAACAGGTTGCCTTGCACCAGGATGTTCCGCATCCGGCCATAGTCGAGATCCGCAAAGGAGGTGTCGACATGTTCGACCCGGTCGATATCGCCCCGGATCGCGCGGAACACGTTGCCCGTCATCGTCAAACCGCTGATGAAATGCCCGGCCCCATGCGGCTTGACCACGAAGAAGCGGAACCACGGGGCAACATCGATCGCCTGGAAGATATTGCCCGTGACACTCAGCGCACTGAACGAGAACTCGCTGCTGAAGGCGGGTTCGGGATCGTGTTCGTTGGTCCATTCGATGAAGCAGTTGTCGATATAGTTGCCGGTGATGGTGGCCCGGTTGTGGCTGGAGGTCAGGATCAGCCCCCCGGTGCGGACGCCACCCGGCTCGTCATCGCCCTGGAACCAATGGTTGCTTGCGATGATGCTGGCGGTCCCGCCCAGCACGGCGAAATGGCGGAACTGGGTGATCCGGTTGTCGCGCAGCTTGACGTCATTGGCATTGGCGTTCAGCGCAATCGACGTGCGGTCCTGCGCGCGGGTCTGGATCTCGTTGGACAGGAACTGGCAGCGGTCGATCAGCATCCCCTGACACCCGATCCCGATCGAGGTCAGGCCCCGGTCGCGCGGCGTGGTGAAAAAGCAGTCCTTGACGTGAAAGGTCAGCCCCGTCGGGGCCAGCATGATCCCGCTGGCCCGCCCGCCACACAGGAACTCGATATCCGACATGGAAAAGCGTGAAAGCTGCGAGAAGCCGCTGAAATCCAGAACGTATTTGAAGCGGCGGAAGGTATAGGTCTGCGTGCCTGCCGCGTCGAACAGGGGCATCGACAGGGTGATCTCGCCGGTTCCGACGTTCTTGGCGCGGACATAGACCTCGCGCCCCACGCCATTGCCCTCGATCAACGAGCCTACGGGGATATTGGCCACATTGGCCACGCCGGTCAGGCGCAGGGGATCGCCCAGCGCATAGGTCGCCTGCGAGGTGAATACCTCTGTCGCCCAGGCTGCGTTTTCCTCGACGAAGAACTGTCCATTGCGGATATGGCGGCGCTGCGCGAATTGCGTGCGGTTCGGCACGGCTGCGGCCATGTCGATGGGACCGCGCAACTGGATGCGCCGCCCGCCCAGGTCCAGGGACTCGTGATCGACGTTGTTCAGCAGCGCCTGGAACGCCTTGCGGAAGGCCAGCACCTCGTCCCCGAAAGCGTCGATATAGGCAGGAAGGTCGAAATCGCGGGTCAGCGACAGGATTGCCTCGGTGGGCATGCTCAGCGTGCCCTCGAACTGGATGCGGCTGTTGATCGTCAGGCTCTGCCCGATCAGGTAGGTCCCGGCCGAGACAAGGATGCGCCGCCCCGCCGCCGCCTGATCCGCCGCAACGAAGGCGGCGTGATCATCCGTGGCACCGTCGCCCACCGCCCCGTAATCGCGCACATCGACCCAGTTCATCATGTCGCGATGAAAGACCGAGGTGATATCCTCGATCACCAGATCGTCGATCCGAACGATGCCGCCATTCGGCCCGGTCAGGTCCAACCCGAAATGACCATAAAGCGGCAACCCGCCCCAGACCATGTCCACGCCGGACCGCGCGCCCGCCCCCACGATGGCGCTGACCTCGGTCACGCGGCCATAGCTTTGCAGGGCAACGGCCGGACCCGTCTGCGGCACGCCTGCCACGTTGACCCCACCCGCGCCCCCGGCCCATCCGGCGATGCGCACGGTGGGCAGCGCCCCGCTGATCGCCTTCACGCGCGCCGTGATGCGCAGGTAGCAGCCCGGCAGCAGCGGGGTTTCGCCCATGTAGCGCAGGCGCTGCACGGTCTGCGTCTTCTGCATTTCAAGGCAACCGGCAAAATCCTGATCCGCCGGAACAAAGCCCGCATTGGCCGCCGCCAGGTAGGTGTCGGAACCCGGTGTTCCGTCCTGGCTGGACCACACATCAAGCCCTGCCTCGAACGGAGGGGGCATCAAGACCACGCCATCGGTAATCGCTTTGTTCATCGGGATCCCTTTCCACCACGGCCCGGCAATGCGCCCGGCTGGTCAGGGATCTATCAACGACTGATTAACGAAGCCCGATGGCACCGTGACGGTGCCCCGGCGGGGGTCAGGTGGGGGTCAGGCGCTGACCTCGGGCTGTTCGAGAAGCTGAACACCGTTGATCTGCCAACCCTCGGGTGTCTGGATCATCTGGTAATCAAGAATATGCACCCGCCCGGCGCCATCGACGATGCGGACCATCTGCCAGATGGCACCCGCGATTTCGCGCTGTTCCAGGTAGGTGACTTCCCCCGGTCGCCAGACCATCGGATAGCCCTGCCGGACCATCGCGCCGAAATTCTCGGGCGTGCGGAAGATATTCTTGATCATCGGGCTGGCAAAATCGAACGCGGCACCGAAATCGTCGGCCTTGAACGCCTCGAGCTGCTGGCCGATCGTGTCCTCTATGCCCCGATCCTGCGCTGTGGCCGCCCCTGTGCCCAGCCAGAGGGCCAGCACCACCAGCGCCATCATCCGTCCCAGTGCCTGCACAAGCGTCATGGCCGATCCTCCGCATGTCATGAAGGATCAGCTAGACCGGGGTGACGATGCGTCAATCCCTCAGCTCAGATCGCCTGCCAGTGCACGGTCGATCAGGGCCACGGTTTCATCCACGCCGTAAAGCGCGATGAACCCGCCGAAGCGCGGCCCCTGGCTGGCCCCCAGCAGCACCTCGTAAAGTGCGGTGAACCAGTCACGCAGCGGATCGAACCGGTCGCGCCCCACGGCGAACACCAGGCCCTGCAGGGCCTCGGCATCCAGCCCGCCATCCCAGGTCTTCAGCTGGTCACGCAGATCAACCAACGCCTCACGCTCAAGGTCGCTGGGCGCGCGGTAGACCTTATGCGGCTTCACGAAATCGTTGTAGTAGCGCACCGCGAAACCGGCGGCCTGATCCATGTCCGGGTTGGTCTCGGGGCTGGCGTCGGGCGCGTAGCGCTGGATGAAGCCCCACAGCTTGTCCTTGTCCTCGGCCGCCGAGACCGACGCAAGGTTCAGCAACATCGAGAACGGCACCACCATGTGGCTTGCGGGCGGGTTGCCACCATGGATGTGCCAGACCGGGTTGTTCACCTTGCCTGCCGCATCCTGATCGGGATAGGCGCGCAGCTGCTGATGGTATTCGTCCACCGCGCGCGGGATCACGTCGAAATGCATCCGCTTGGCGGTCTTGGGCTTCTGATACATGAAGTAAGACAGCGATTCCGTGCTGGCATAGGTCAGCCATTCGTCGATGGTCAGACCGTTCCCCTTGGATTTGCTGATCTTTTCGCCGTTTTCGTCCAGGAACAGCTCGTATGTGAAATGCTCGGGCTTGCGACCGCCCAGGATCTCGCAGATGCGGTCATAGATCGGCGTGTTGGTGCTGTGATCCTTGCCGTACATCTCGAAATCGACATCCAGCGCCGCCCAGCGCGCGCCGAAGTCGGGCTTCCACTGCAGCTTGACGTTGCCGCCGGTGACCGGAAGCGTCCATTCGCGCCCGTCTTCGTCGTCAAAGGTAATGGTGCCGTCCTTGGCGTTCACCTCTTTCATCGGCACGTAAAGGACGCGACCCGTCTCGGGGTGGATCGGCAGAAAGATCGAATAGGTCTGCCGCCTTTCCTCGCGCAGCGATTTCAGCATGACCTCCATCAGCGCATCATAGCGCTCGACCGCCCGCAGCAGGATCGCGTCGAACTGACCCGACTTGTAGAACTCGGTCGCGCTGATGAATTCGTATTCGAAACCGAAAGTATCCAGGAACCGGCGCAGCATGGCGTTGTTGTGATGGCCAAAACTGTCGTACTGCCCGAACGGATCGGGCACCGAGGTCAGCGGGCGCTGCAGATGCTCGCGCAGCATCTCGGGGTTGGGCACGTTGTCGGGAACCTTGCGCATCCCGTCCACGTCATCCGAAAAACAGATCAGCCGTGTCGGGATATCCGAGATCAGCTCGAACGCGCGCCGGATCATCGTGGTGCGCGCCACCTCGCCGAAGGTGCCGATATGCGGCAGTCCCGAAGGGCCGTAGCCGGTCTCGAACAGCACATGCCCCTTGGCGGGCGGCGCCTTTTCATACCGTTTGACCAGTTTGCGCGCTTCCTCAAAGGGCCAGGCTTTCGAGGCAAGGGCGGCATCGCGCAGATCGGTCATGTCAGTCTCCATCATGTCGGGACATCAGGCAGGGAACCGCGCAGGGCGCGCAGGTCAATCGTGGCTTCCTATTGCTACGCCCCCTGACAGTCAATATTCTGCACTGCAACACGCATTTTTGCGCCCAGATTTCAGGAATTGCCATGACGGATCAATTGCCCCACCCCCTCAGCCCGCAGGATTGCCTTGTTGCCGTGATGATCGCGGTGTCCCTGTCGGACGAAAGCATCCGCACGTCCGAACTTGTGCGCATCCAGGCGGCGGTGAACCATCTGCCGATCTTCGGCGATTACGACATCGACCGGATGAACCTGACCGCGCAGACCGTGTTCGACCTGTTTTCCGAGGAAGACGGGCTGGATGCCCTGTTCGGACTGGTGCGCGACAACCTGCCCGAGCGCCTGTTCGAGACCGCCTATGCCCTGGCCTGCGACGTGGCCGCCGCCGACGGCCGGATCCTCGAGACAGAGCTGCGTCTGCTGGAAGAAATCCGGTACGAGCTGAATATCGACCGGCTGCACGCTGCCGCCATCGAACGCGGCGCACGCGCGCGGCACATGAAGGCCTGAACAGGGATTCGGCCACAAACCTGCCCTCAAGGGGTTGAACCTGATCGCGAATTCGGCAGACTGGGCCCATTCAGTCCAAGTCATTAGAGCTTGTGTTCATTCAACCATATTTCCCGAAGGGAGGGCCGCCATGTCGCGCCCCGTATTGCTTGTGACCGGTTTGTTGATCCTTTGCGCTGTCTCGATCATCGGGGCCGCGACCTGACCACCGACATGCTTGTTGCCGATGGGTGACGCCTTGCCAGGCAGTGCGGCAGCGCGTCATCTATGGTTGTAACGCCTGCCCGGTCAGCCTAGCCTCGGTGTGCTGGGGCGGCGCCTTTGCCTGCCCTGTTCAATCGTGTTTCAGAGTGACGGAGTAACCAGTCTTGAAAAATGCATTCTTCGCAGGGGTCCTGCTGGCTTCGGGCGTGGCAACCGGCGCCTCGGCGCAAAGCCTCGAAAACTTGACGATCGAAGGGGGCCTGTCCACGCTTGGCCTTTATATCGCACCCAAGCTCGACATCGCCGGACCATGGGGCGCGCGTGCGGCCCTCTATCTGGGGTCTTTTTCCGACAATTTCGATGTCGACGGCAATGATATCGACGGCAAGCTGACATCGAACTCGGGCGCGATCATGGCGGATTACAGCCTTGGCAACAGCGGCCTCAGGCTGTCGGGCGGCCTGTCACTGGGGGGCTACCAGCTTGAGGGCACGGCCACGACCCTCACGATCGAAGGCAATACCTACACCGGCAACTTCGCGGCCGAGTTGAAACAGAAACGCGATGTGGCGCCGGTTCTGGCGATTGGCTATGCCCGGACGCTTGGCAACAACTGGGGTATCGTCGCGGAAATCGGTGCGCGGTTCACCAGCCTGGAACTGACCACGACAGGGCAGGATTCCATCACCAATCCGACAGAACGGGCGCAGTTCGACGCCGATCTGGCGCAGGCCAACAGCGACCTGAGCGACATCAAGATACTGCCCTTCATTACGCTGGGCGTGTCCTACAAGTTCTGACGATCCCGGATGATGTGGCGCGCCCGACCGAAGGCGCGTCGCATCATGCGCTGTAAAGCGTGCCCCACCGCTCGATCAGGTCCTGTTGCAGGGATCTGGCCCGGCGGTTCCAGCCCTGCGCGCCTTGCGGGCGCTCCCGCTCGGCGCGGGGAATGCCGTCACGCCGCTTGGCATCCGCGGCGAAGATCGCGAAGGCCAGCGGACGCCCCTTGTCGCGTGCCATGTAACCCGCAAGGCCGCTGACGAAATTCAGTGTACCGGTCTTGGCATTGACCTTGACCGGATGGCTGTCCGACTGGCGCCCGTTGTCATCCTTCAGCGGATAGGCCCGCAGCAGATCGGGCAGCATCCCCTGCCCCCGCGCGCGCACCAGAGCGGCCACCATGTCTGCCGCCGCCAGGCGCGACCGGTCGCCAAGCCCCGAATGGTCCACAAGCGACGGTGACGACAGACCCAGCGACCGGTTGGCCCATGTGTTCATCGCACCCGCCGATGCCGCCAGCGATCCCGGCTGCCCGCCCTTGGCAAGCGTCGCCGCCAGACCCACCATCTCGGCGGTCAGATTGGTCGAATAGCGCAGCATGTCGCGCAGGATTTCGGGCAAGGGCTGGCTTTGCTGGCGCACGATCACGGTGCCTGCCGGAAGACCGCGCGCCACCTGTTCGGCAGGCAACCGGATTCCCTGGGCCCCCGCGAAGGTGCGAAACACCTCGCCCGCATAGATCTCGGGGCGTCGCACCGGCAACCAGCGCGCGCCACCCTTGCCAAGGGCGGATTGCGCCACCGTCCATTGGTCGATGCCCTGCGCATCGGAATAGGTATAGACCGGCAGATCACGCGCCACGATGGACATGCGCGCCACCCGCACATCGGGACGGTAGCGATCGGAACGGGCATCCATCGTCACGCCATAGCCCTGCCCGTTGCGTTTCCATTCGAAATGCACCCGGTTGAAGTTCAGCGAAAGCCCCGACACGGCGGGGTTATAGCCGACATGATCGGGCTGATCCGGGTCGATGACCGCTGCATAGGGCAAGGCGCCACCCCAGACCAGGAAGCGCCCCCGCACCTCGCGCACCCCGGCCGCTTTCAGCTTGGCCGCCATCTCGGCCAGCGCGTTGGTATCCAGCATCGGATCGCCACCGCCCGCCAGCACCAGATCACCCGCAAGAATGCCGTTCTGCACCGGCCCCGTCGCCATCAACCGGGTCTCGAAGCGATGCGCCGGCCCCAGGGCATCCAGCGCGTAGATCGCGGTCAGCGCCTTGACCACGCTGGCAGGTGGCAGGCCGCGCTGCGGTTGGCGTGCCTCGAGCATCACTCCGGTTTCGGCATCCGCGAGGGCATAGACCACCTCACCGCCCAGTTGCGCCTTGCTGACAAGCGCATCGGCCGCAGGCACTGTCCCGGCCAGACCACCAACCGGGCGCAAGGCCGGGCGCAGAGATTGGGTCGGCGCATTCGCGCAAGCAGGAAGGCCCGTAAGGGCCATCGCCGCGACCGAACCGGCAAGAAAACCACGTCTCGAAACAAAATCACTCATGGCTGAAGCCTACTCGTCCGGGCCCTGCCCAGACAAGCCCACATCCGCGTGAGGCGGCTGCCCCGCCATCCATCCACCGCGCGCCCGGATCGCCGAAGACGATATGTCCCGCAGCGGCAGATTGACGAAACACCACGCCGGGGCATCCGCATGGGCCAGCGCCCGGCTGAAGGTGGGTTTGATCCGCGCCGCACGATAGATCCGTGCCGCGCGGCTGGCCCGCGCGGGCAGGTTCTGCCCCGGCCGCGCCAGAACGCCCACAGGCACCCGTGCCATGATCTGGCGCCAGTCCTGCCACTTGTCGAACTGCACAAGGTTGTCCGCACCCATCAACCACACAAAGCGCACGCCCGGATAGGCCGCCTGCAGCGCCGCAAGGGTTTCCGCCGTGTAGCGCGTGCCGGCGCGCGCCTCGAAATCGGTGACGATCACGCGGGGATCGCCAAGAATGGAACGCGCCCGCGCCATCCGGTCCGCCATGGGCGCTGGCCCCCGCGCCTTCAGCGGATTGCCGGGACTGACCAGCCACCAGACCCGGTCCAGCCCGAACAGCCGCAGCGCCGCGCGGGTGATATGCACGTGCCCCGCATGGGCCGGATCAAACGATCCGCCGAGAAGCCCGATCACCTGACCGGGGCGTGCATGGGGTATCTCGTGGCGCATCATGTCTCCGTTCCGGGCCCCGTCCTGCCGCGACATCCGGCGGCGCAGTTGTCAACGCCGCGCCCGCTTTGTCAATCAGGCGGTGCCCTGCCCTTCGCAGCGCATTGCCCCCGCGCCCCTTGATGGTTATCTACGGGCCAAACCCACGCATTCCCCTCAAGGAGCGATCCGAATGGCAGCCTATCAATACGTCTATCACATGCAGGGTGTGTCCAAGACCTACCCCGGCGGCAAGAAATGCTTCGAGAATATCCACCTGAACTTCCTGCCCGGCGTCAAGATCGGTGTCGTCGGCGTCAACGGCTCGGGTAAATCCACCCTGCTCAAGATCATGGCCGGAATGGACAAGGATTTTCAGGGTGAAGCCTGGCATGCCGAAGGCGCGACCGTGGGCTACCTGCCTCAGGAACCCGAGCTGGACCCGTCACTGGACGTGCGCGGCAACGTGATGCTGGGCGTGGCCAAGAAAAAGGCCATCCTTGATCGCTACAACGAACTGGCGATGAACTACTCGGACGAGACCGCCGATGAGATGGCGGCCCTTCAGGACCAGATCGACGCGGAAAACCTCTGGGACCTGGACAGCCAGATCGACATCTCCCTCGAGGCGCTGCGCTGCCCGCCGGATGATGCCGATGTGACCCTGCTCTCGGGCGGTGAAAAACGCCGCGTGGCCCTGTGCAAGCTGTTGCTGCAAGCGCCCGACATGCTGCTTCTGGACGAACCGACCAACCACCTGGACGCCGAAACCATCGCCTGGCTGCAGAACCACCTGATCGCCTATCCGGGCACCATCCTGATCGTCACCCATGACCGCTACTTCCTGGATGACATCACCGGCTGGATCCTGGAACTGGATCGCGGTCGCGGCATTCCCTACGAGGGGAATTATTCCAGCTGGCTGGAACAGAAGGCCAAGCGCCTGGCGCAGGAAGCCCGCGAGGACAAGTCCAAGCAGAAGACGCTGGAACGCGAACTGGAATGGATGCGGCAGGGCGCAAAGGCGCGTCAGGCCAAATCCAAGGCCCGTATCAACGCCTATAACGAAATGGCCAGCCAGTCCGAACGCGAGAAACTGGCCAATGCCCAGATCGTCATCCCCAACGGTCCCCGCCTTGGCAACAAGGTGATCGAGGTGAACGGGCTGAAAAAGCACATGGGCGACAAGCTGCTGGTCGAAGACCTGAGCTTTTCGCTGCCGCCCGGCGGCATCGTCGGCGTGATCGGCCCCAACGGCGCAGGTAAAACCACGCTCTTCCGCATCCTGACGGGTCAGGAACAGGCCGATGAGGGCACCGTCGAATATGGCGACACGGTCAAGCTGTCCTATGTGGATCAGAACCGCGACGACCTGAACCCGAATGAAAACGTCTGGGAGGCTATCGCCGACGGGCAGGACATCATCAAGCTGGGCGACGCCGAGGTGAACGCGCGGGCCTATTGCTCGGCTTTCAACTTCAAGGGCGGCGACCAGCAGAAGAAGGTCTCGCTTCTGTCGGGCGGTGAACGCAACCGCGTCCACATGGCGCGCCTGCTGCGTTCGGGGGGCAACGTGCTGCTGCTTGACGAACCGACCAACGACCTTGACGTGGAAACCCTCCGCGCGCTGGAAGACGCGCTGGTGGATTTCGCGGGCTGCGCCGTGGTCATCTCGCACGACCGCTTCTTCCTTGACCGGATCTGCACGCATATCCTGGCTTTCGAAGGCAATGCCCATGTCGAATGGTTCGAAGGCAACTTCGAGCAATACGAAGAAGACAAGAAACGCCGCCTTGGCGCTGATGCGCTGGAACCCAAGCGCATCAAGTTCAAGAAGTTCACGCGCTGACGACTGTCCGGGCGGATTGATCCGAAAGGCACGATCCGCCCGAAAGCAGCATCGGGGGCTTACTCCGGCTTGATCGAATCCCCTCGGGATGGCACCTCTTTTGCATAGGTAACAAGGATTTTGACCCCGACATGATCACGCGCCGCTCTTTCATCGCCTCGACCATGGCCGCCGCCACCGTGCCGCAGACCGTGTTTGCGCAGGCCAAGACATTCACGCTCAATCCCCGTTTCGCCCCGCAGGATGTGAACTTTGACGCGCAATACGGTGTCGGCCAGCTACTGGTGCTGCCGCGCGCGCATTTCCTGTATTTCGTGACCGAGAGCGGCCGCGCCCGCCGCTACGGTGTGGGCGTCGGCAAGGCCGGGCTGGAATTCACCGGCACCGCCACGATCAGCGTCAAGAAAGAATGGCCAACCTGGCGTCCCACCAACGAGATGATCGAACGCGACCCGCGCGCCTATGCCAAGTTCGTCGACAATGACTATGTGCAGCCCGGTGGCCCCGGCAACCCGCTGGGGGCGCGCGCGCTTTACCTGTTCCAGAATGGGCGCGACACCTATTTCCGCATTCATGGCACGACCGAACCGCAAAGCATCGGCCGGTCGGTGTCGAACGGCTGCATCCGCATGATCAACGACCATGTGATCGACCTTTACCAACGGGTGCCGGTGGGCACGGTCGTGACGGTTCTCTGATCCGCGCCACTGCGCATGACATCGAAAAAGGGGGGTGCCGATGGCACCCCCCTTTTCTTGTTTCCGGGCCGGACCTTATTTGAAGGCGCAGCCGCTTTTCACGCCGAATTTCTTGAAGATGCTGGCCGCCGGGCAGAACCCGGTGATCGAGGATTGGATCAGGTTCACGCCGATGAACACGGTGAACCACATGAACAGCGGCGAAACCAGGGCGGTCAGCACCACGCTCAGCAGAACCATGAAGCCTGCAAACATCATCACGCTACGATCAAGTGTCATGTCTTTCTTCCTTGTCAGGGGCAGACTCACCATGCGCCTGCGTTACCCCTGATATAGCCCGGATCGAAATGACATTCAAGTATTTGAATACGATTACAGCAGGACGTGCCAGACAAGATAGTTGGGCGTCAGAAAGGCGAAGGCGATGCAGAACAGTTTCGCGCCATGCACGATCTTGGCAAACAGGCCCTTGCCCTCAGCTGCCTCGCCAAATCCCATCAGGCCCGCCATCACGGCGTGACCGCCAGCCATCTGCGCCATATCCTTGCGCCGGATCGAGGCCATGGCCGCCTCCCGCACCGCTGCCTGTCGCATGACTTCGTTCTCCCGTGACATATACATACCTCCGTCCATTCTTGCCTCTCCTTCAAGTCCCGCACACGTTCTTTGGTAAGACCGAAATGTGATGAATGCCTGAATTGTCGAGGGCGGATCGCGAAAACTTCAGCCAAATTCGGCAAATTCCGCCCAATCAGGCCGAAGTCCCGAATATCCTTGCTTAATGGGCAGGTCTCTGCCATACGCGGCCCTGCTACGTTATTCTTTTTCGACCACTGTCTTCCGTCCAACGGCGCTCAGTCCTTCGATCCAGACCGACCAACGCCGGGCCATCGCACTGACGCGGATGGCGACACAAGACAGGAGAACACGGATATGGCTACTGGCACCGTGAAATGGTTCAACACCACCAAAGGCTTCGGCTTCATTGCACCCGATGGCGGCAGCAAAGATGTGTTCGTGCACATCTCGGCAGTCGAGCGTTCGGGCCTGACCGGCCTGGCCGACAACCAGAAAGTGACCTTCGACATCGAAGCAGGTCGTGACGGCCGCGAATCCGCGACCAACCTTTCGCTGGCATAATATTTCGCCCCAAGGGGCAGGAATGAAACGGGCGCGCAGGGATCTGCGCGCCCGTTTTGCATTCTCGGCACCGGCCTTGCGGTCTTGGGCAGCGCCCTTCAGACTGCCCCGTTCACCCAGTCGACGATCCCCGCCGCAGGCATTGCCCCTGACTGGCGTTTGCGCTCTCGCCCGCCCGCGAAGGCCGCCATCGTCGGGATGCCCCTGATGTTGTACAGCGCACCCGCCTGCGGATTGTCCTCGGTGTTCAGCTTGACCAGGCGTGCCTGACCCGACAGCGCACCGGCCGCCTTGGAAAACTCGGGCGCCATCATGCGGCAGGGGCCGCACCAGGGCGCCCAGAAGTCGACCACCAGCGGCAATTCGTCATTGCGCGCGGCCTTCTGCAGCGTGGCAAGATCGATCTCGACCGCCTTGCCCGAAATCAGCCCGGCGCCGCATGTTCCGCATTTGGGGCCAGCGGTCAGCCTGTCCTCGGGAACACGGTTCACCTGCCCACAGGACAGGCAGGTCAGTTTTCTGGAAGCCATGACAGCCTTCTCCATGCTGATATTCGACTTTATATATACGATTGCCCAACCGGCAAAAAAGTCTCTCACCATCAAAAAACTGCGGAAAAAGCCCCGAAAACCGGCAATTTCAGCCAAATATCCCTCTTGAAACGACTCCTGACCATACACATAATCAAAAGCGCGACGTTAACACTATCGAATAGCCTGCTCCTTCACAGGTCAGTACCTCGATTATGCACTGACTAGCCGGGCTGCCGCACAGTGCGGGCAGCAGATCTGTTAAGGAGATGCGGTATGGCCACTGGCACCGTGAAATGGTTCAACACAACCAAAGGCTACGGCTTCATTGCGCCCGATGGCGGCAGCAAGGATGTCTTCGTTCACATTTCGGCGGTCGAGCGTTCGGGTCTGACCGGTCTTGCCGACAATCAGAAGGTCAAGTTCGACATCGAACCGGGCCGCGATGGTCGTGAATCCGCTGTGAACATTTCTCTGGCCTGATCACTGGATCGGTTGAAGACGAAAAAGGGGCCCTGTCGCGGGGCCCCTTTGTCATGTGACCGGCTGTCATGTGACCGGCGCAAGCGGCGCCTTCCGTGATCACCCTTTGGCCGCCCGCCGCTCCGCCGCCGCCGCGATCAATTCCAGCACGGCCGGCCCCATAGCGTCCACGATCAGCCCCACGCCTTCGGCATTCGGATGGATCCCGTCATCCTGAAAATAGGCCTGCGCCGCAGACAGGTCCCCGTCACCCAGCCCCTCGAAGAAACTTTCGAAATAAAGCGCGCCATAGGTCTCGGCCAACTCCGGCCAGATCGCCTCGAACGCCGCCTTGAATTCCGGTCCATAGTTTCCGGGCGCCTGCATGCCCACCAGCAGGACCGGCACATCAGCCGCTTGTGCGGCTTTCAGGATGCCCTCGACATTTGCGCGCGTCACGGCGGGATCCAGCCCGCGCAGAACGTCATTGCCACCCAGCGCCACGATCATGCCGTGAATGTCCGGCGTCAACGTCCACTCGACCCGCGACAACCCGCCGGCCGTCGTATCGCCCGACACACCCGCATTGACCACCCGCACCGTTTGTCCCTTTGCATCAAGCCAGGCGCGCAGTTGCGGCACGAAACCTTCCTCTTCGATCAGCCCGTAGCCCTGCGTGAGGCTGTCGCCAAAGGCCACGATCGACAGTGGCAGGGTACGGGTCTGCTGCGCGTCGGCGGACTGGGCAAGGACCAGCCCAAGCGCCAGAACAAGGGCGGCACAGCCCTTGCCCCATGCCCGCAAGGCCCCATATGTCAGACAAGCAATTGAAAGCAGGCGCATACTGATGACATCTCCGGTGATTTCCCTGACTGACGCGGCCCTCTCGCTTGATGGGAACGCGGGCCGCGTGGATATCCTCCACGGCATCTCGCTAGATGTCCAGAAGGGTGAAACGCTGGGTCTTGTGGGGCCGTCTGGTTCTGGCAAGTCCTCTCTCCTCATGCTGATGGGCGGGCTGGAACGCGCCACGGGTGGCCGGATCACGGCACTGGGCCAGGACCTCACCACGATGACCGAGGATCAGTTGGCCCGCTTCCGCAGGGATCATATGGGGGTGGTGTTCCAATCCTTCCACCTCATTCCCACGATGACCGCGCTGGAAAACGTCGCGACCCCTCTGGAACTGGCCGGGCACAAGGATGCCTTTGCCCGCGCCCGCACCGAGCTTGAGGCCGTGGGACTGGCCAGCCGCGCCGATCACTACCCCTCGCAGATGTCGGGGGGCGAACAGCAGCGCGTGGCACTGGCGCGCGCATCGGCCCCGCGCCCCGATATCCTCCTCGCGGATGAACCCACGGGCAATCTGGATGGCAGCAACGGCGCCGCCATCATCGAGCTGTTGTTCGGCCTGCGCGACAAGCACGGCGCGACGCTGGTGCTGGTCACCCATTCCGACGAACTGGCCGCGCGGTGCGACCGCGTCATTCGCCTGCGCGACGGGCGCATCGACACGGACACCACGACCAAGGCCGAGGCCGCGGAATGAGCCTGCGCATCGCCGCCCGCTTTGCCGCCCGCGAATTGCGCGGCGGCCTCAAGGGTTTTCGCATCTTCTTGGCTTGCCTGACACTGGGCGTCGCCGCCATTGCCGCCGTGGGCTCTGTGCGCTCCAGCATCGAGGCAGGGTTGGCGCGCGAGGGGGCCGCCATCCTGGGCGGCGATGCCGAGATCGATCTGACCTACCGCTTCGCCACCCCCGAGGAACGCGCCGTTCTCGACGGCCTCGCCAAGGCGGTATCCGAGGTGACGGATTTCCGGTCGATGCTTGTGAAGGGCGCGGGCGACACGGCAGAGCGTGGCCTGACGCAGGTCAAATCGGTCGATGCCGCCTATCCGCTGATCGGACAGATCGAAATGTCGCCCGATATGCCGTTGTCGCAGGCCCTTGCCGGGTCTGACGGTCTGCCCGGCGCCGTGGTGCATCCCCTGCTGATCGACCGCATGGGCCTGCAGATCGGCGACACGTTCCGCCTTGGCACGCAGGAATTCCGCCTGACGGCCGCGATCGCGCGCGAACCTGATGCCGGGGCCGATGGCTTTGGCCTTGGCCCGCGCACGATTGTCGCAACCGAAGCCCTCGCCAATGCCGGATTGCTGACGGCAGGATCGCTCTATTCCACCGAATACCGCATGCTTCTGCCCGAGGGCAGCGACCTTGACGCGATGCGCGCGCAAGCCTTGGCAGCCTTCGAAGGCGCGGGTGCGCGCTGGCGCGACAGCCGCAACGGCGCGCCCAGCGTGGCGCGTTTCGTGGAACGGCTGGGATCGTTCCTGATCCTCGTGGGCCTCTCTGGCCTTGCCGTCGGCGGGGTGGGCGTATCCGCCGCCGTGCGCGCCTACCTGGCGGGCAAGACCAGCGTGATCGCGACCCTGCGCACGCTTGGTGCAGACCGGGCCACGATCTTTCAGACCTATTTCCTGCAGATCGGCGCGCTCAGCCTGTTGGGCATCGCCATGGGGCTTGCGCTTGGCGCGGCGATCCCGCTTGCGCTGGGGCCATTCCTCGAGGCGCGCCTGCCGGTGCCCGCCGTCTTCACGATCCACCCCGCCCCGCTTCTGGAAGCCGCGATCTATGGCGCACTGACGGCGCTGATCTTTACCCTCTGGCCCCTGTCACGCACTGAAGAGGTGCGCGCCGCCACCCTTTTCCGCGATGCCCTGTCGTCCAGCAAGATACTGCCGCCGCTGCGCATGCTCGCGGTGATCTTGCTGCTTCTGGCGGCGCTGATCGGAACTGCCGTGGCCTTTTCCGGCGCGGCGATGCTGACGCTATGGACCGCGGGCGGCATTCTGGGCGCCTTGCTGCTGCTGGTGCTCACCGCGTTTGCGGTGCGCGCCCTGACCAAGCGCATGCGCGGCGTGGCCAGGGGTCGCCCGGTGCTGCGCTGGGCCCTGGCCGCCATTGGCGGCCAGCGGGACGAGGCCACATCCGTGGTGCTGTCCCTGGGGCTTGGCCTGTCCGTGCTGGCCGCCGTTGGCCAGATCGACGGCAACCTGCGCGGCGCCATCGCCCGCGATCTGCCGGACGTGGCCCCCTCCTATTTCTTCGTGGATATCCAGCGCGACCAGATGCCCGCCTTCATGGAGCGGCTGGAAAATGATCCCGCCGTGTCGCGCATCGACAGTGCCCCCATGCTGCGCGGCGTGATCACGCAGATCAACGACCGCCCCGCGAGCGAGGTGGCAGGCGATCACTGGGTCGTCACCGGCGACCGCGCCGTGACCTATGCCGGCGCGATGCCCGAAGGCACCCGGATACTTGCAGGTGAATGGTGGCCAGACGATTACGACGGCCCGCCCCAGATCAGCTTTGCCGAAGAAGAAGCCCGCGAGATGGGCATCGGCCTCGGCGACACGCTGACGATGAACGTGCTGGGCCGCGACATCACCGGCACGATCACCAGCCTGCGCGAGGTTGATTTTTCCACCGGCGGCATGGGCTTCGTGCTGACCATGAACGAACGCGCGCTGGCGGGGGCACCCCATACCTTCATCTCGACCGTCTACGCCGAGGAAGAGGCCGAGGCGCAGATCCTGCGCGATGTGGCGGGATCGGCCCCGAACATCACCGCCATCCGGGTGCGCGACGCCATCGATCAGGTCTCGGGCGTGCTGGCGGGGCTGGCGGCGGCCACATCCTATGGTGCGGCGGCGACATTGCTGACCGGCTTTCTGGTCCTGATCGGTGCCGCGGCGGCGGGCGAACGCGCCCGCACCTACGAGGCGGCCGTGCTCAAGACCCTCGGCGCGAGCCGTGGCCGCATCCTGCGCAGCTTTGCGCTGCGCGCCGCCCTTCTGGGGGCAGCGGCAGGTGTCGTGGCCATCGGTGCAGGCATCGCGGGTGGCTGGGCCGTCAGCCATTACGTGATGCAGACGGGCTTTACCGTGATCTGGCCCTCGGCCATCGCCATCGTGCTGGGCGGTGTGCTGGCCACGCTGCTGTCCGGCCTTGCCTTCGCGTGGCGGCCGCTGGCGGCGCGTCCGGCACAGGTGCTGCGCGCGCGGGAATAGGCCTCAGCCCTCCAGCAACGCTTGCGCGACAGCCTGCCCCGACATCAACGCACCATGCGCCGTTCCGAAATGGGCAGGCGCGCAGGCTTCGCCCGCGAACCACAGCCGAGCATCCCAATCCGGCCCCGCCAGGGCCCGCCGGGTCGCAGGCCCTGTTCCCACGGCGTTGAAACTGTAGCTGCCAAGGCTGAAGGGGTCCTGCCCCCAGCGCGTCACCTGCGCCGCGACAGGCGCGGGAAAGCGCGTACCGAACATGGCGCGCAGCGCCGCAAGCGCTGCCGCAACCGTGGCCCGATCATCCAGAGCTTCCAGTGATGCGGCGGCATCCGCCGCGTTGAAGCCCACCAGAACCGGAGCGCCAATGCCGCGCGCCAACGACACCCATTCCCCCCAATACCCCGGTTCCGGACCAAGCCAGCCGATCCAGTCCACGTCATCCGGCCATGCCACGCGGTCAAACCGCAGCCAGCATTTGTTCAGAAGCCCCATCTGCAGCCCGTCAATCGCCGCTTGCCGCGCGGGATGCAGCGCCTCGGCAAAGCGCAACTTATCCGATTGCAGCACGCCCAGCGGGACCGTGCAGATCACATGATCCGCCGCGATGCGCAGCCCGTCCGCCAGACGCACCTGACCCGGTTCCACCGAGGAGACAGGCGCGGACAGGCGGATGTCCAGACCGCGCGCCAGATGGGTGGTGATCTGATCGAACCCCTGCGGAAACAGAACATCAGGCCCGCCGAATTCAGTGCTCTCCTGCCCATACCATGCGGAAAGCTGATGCGCCGGCCCGCCGTATTCCTGCTCCAGCCGGCTGTTGAGCAGATATATCACAAGGCGGCGTTGGGCGGCGTTGGCCCTTTGCCAGCCGCTCGAGGCATGCAGCGCGGTCAGGACCGATATATCGGCGTCCAGCCGTGCGGCGGCGTTGATCGCACGCGTCAGGATCGTTTCGGCCTGCCGCAGATCGGGGTCGATCTCTGCCCCGTCGGGTCCGAGGAGGACTGAGGCATCATAGCTGGTCTGGACCAACTTGGCCCCGGCAGCCTGGGCCAGCGGGGTCAGCGGATTGCCCTGCTGCCCATGTATCCAGCTGGCGCCCCGATCCATCGGCAGGTCCGGCCACAGGCGCGAGGTATGGATGCGTCCGCCAATGCGGCCCCGCGCCTCGATCAGCGTGACCTGATGCCCCGCATCCGTCAGCAGCCGCGCGGCGGCAAGACCGGCGATGCCCGCCCCGATCACAGCAATGCGGCGAGGCGCGGCATCGGCCCGCCGAGGGTACACAGGGGCAAGGCTTGCGGCGAGACCCGCCAGAAAGGGGCGGCGCGTCAGTTGGTGGGGCATCGCATCACTCTTGACCAGCTTTGAACAAGGAACAGTGAAACGCCGCCAAGGGTATCCCTGGCGGCGTTCCGGGCCTGTGTCCCATGATGGGACATATTGCAGGCCCTGCAATATCAGCGCGTTACAGGCTGGCGTTTACCACTTCTAAACGCTTTGCCCGGTTTCGCGCCTTATTCCGCCGCTTCGGCGTAATCGCTCATCGGCGGGCAGGTGCAGACCAGGTGACGGTCGCCCCATGCGTTATCCACGCGGTTGACCGGCGGCCAGTACTTGTCCACGCGGAACGCACCCGGAGGGAAGCAGCCCTGTTCGCGGGTGTAGGGACGATCCCAGTCTCCCACCAGATCCTCGACCGTGTGCGGCGCGTTCTTGAGCGGGTTGTTGGCTGCGTCGATACGGCCCTCTTCGATCGCGCGGATCTCGTCACGAATGGCCAGCATCGCATCGCAGAAGCGGTCCAGCTCGGCCTTGGTCTCGGACTCGGTCGGCTCCACCATCAGGGTGCCGGCCACCGGCCAGCTCATCGTGGGTGCGTGGAAGCCGCAATCGATCAGGCGCTTTGCAATATCCTCGACCGTGACCCCGGCGCTGTCTGCGAAGGGACGCACGTCGATGATGCATTCATGCGCAACCCGACCCGACGGCCCCTTGTAGAGGATCTTGTAGGCCCCTTCGAGCCGCTTGGCGATGTAGTTGGCGTTCAGGATCGCCACGCGCGTGGCCTGTGTCAGGCCCTCGCCGCCCATCATCAGGCAATAGGCCCAACTGATCGTCAGGATCGAGGCCGACCCGTAGGGCGAGCCCGACACCGGGCCCTCAGTGCCGCCCGTCATCGGATGGCCCGGCAGATAGGGCACCAGATGCGCCTTGACGCCGATGGGCCCCATGCCGGGGCCACCGCCGCCATGCGGGATGGCAAAGGTCTTGTGCAGGTTGAGGTGGCTGACATCGCCACCCAGATCGCCGGGGCGCGACAGGCCCACCATGGCGTTCATGTTGGCCCCGTCGATATAGACCTGACCGCCGTGATCATGGGTGATCTTGCAGACCTCGATCACGGTTTCCTCGAACACCCCATGGGTCGAGGGGTAGGTGATCATGCAGCCCGCCAGATTGGCCGAATGCAACTCCGCCTTGGCCCGGAAATCATCGAGATCGATGTCGCCATTGTCCGAGGATTCGACCGGCACCACCGTCCAGCCCACCATCTGCGCGGATGCGGGGTTGGTGCCATGGGCGTTCATCGGAATGAGGCAGATGTTGCGGTGCCCCTGGCCATTCGCGCGCTGATAGGCGGCGATGGTCAGAAGCCCGGCATATTCGCCCTGCGCGCCGGAGTTGGGCTGCATCGACATGCCGTCATATCCGGTGACCTGGCACAGCTTGTCGCTCAGGTCATTGACGATATGGGTATATCCTGCGGCCTGATCCAGCGGCACGAAGGGATGCATGTCCGAGAATTCCGGCCAGCTGAGCGGCATCATCTCGGCGGCCGAGTTCAGCTTCATCGTGCAGCTGCCCAGCGGGATCATCGCGCGGTCCAGCGCAAGGTCGCGGTCAGCCAGACGGCGCATGTAGCGCATCATCTCGGTCTCGGCGCGGTTCATGTGGAACACGCCATGGGTCAGATAGGGCGACTGCCGCACCAGCGCGTCGGGCAGGGCATAGCCGGGGCTGATGCCTTCGTCCTTGCGGGTGATGCCGAAGGCGCGCCACACAGCCTCGATCGTGGCGGGGCGGGTGACTTCGTCCAGCGTGATGCCGATGCGGGTGCGGCCCACGGCGCGCAGGTTGATCCCTTCATCCACCGCCGATTTCATCACGGCCGCCTGCAGCGGGCCGACATCCACGGTGATCGTGTCGAAGAAATGGGTCTGCTCGACGGTAAAGCCCGCCTCGGTCAGCCCGCGGGCCAGGCGCACGGTCTTGCGGTGAATGCGCTGCGCGATGGCCTTCAGTCCTTCGGGGCCATGGAACACCGCGTAGAACGAGGCCATGACGGCCAGCAGCGCCTGCGCTGTGCAGACGTTCGACGTGGCCTTTTCGCGGCGGATATGCTGCTCGCGGGTTTGCAGGGACAGCCGGTAGGCACGGTTGCCATGGCTGTCGATGGACACACCCACAAGGCGACCCGGCATGGCGCGCTTGAAGGCGTCGCGGCACGCCATGTAGGCGGCGTGCGGGCCGCCATAGCCCAGCGGCACGCCGAAACGCTGCGTGCTGCCCACGGCGATATCGGCGCCCATCGCGCCCGGTTCCTTGAGCAGGCACAGCGCCAGCGGATCGGCGATCACGATACCGATCGCCTTGTTGGCATGCAGCGCGTCCATCTGCGCGGTGAAATCGGTCAGGGTGCCGTAGGTGCCCGGATACTGGAAGATCGCAGCAAAGACGCGGTCGGCGGGCAGGTCGTCGGGCGCGCCAACGATCACCTCGATCCCCAAGGGGGCGGCGCGGGTCTGGATCACGGCAATGTTCTGCGGATGGCAGTTTTCATCCACGAAGAAGGCCGTGGCCTTGGACTTGGCCACGCGCTGCGCCATGGTCATCGCCTCGGCGGCGGCGGTCGCTTCATCCAGCAGCGAGGCATTCGCGATTTCCAGCCCGGTCAGGTCGCTGACCATGGTCTGGTAGTTCAGAAGCGCCTCAAGCCGGCCCTGGCTGATTTCCGGCTGATAGGGCGTATAGGCCGTGTACCATGCCGGGTTTTCCAGGATGTTGCGCTGGATCGCGGGGGGCGTGACGGTGCCGTGGAACCCTTGGCCGATCAGGCTGGTCAGCACGGTGTTGCGCTTGCCGACCTGACGCATGTGATAGAGCAATTCGCGTTCGGACCGGGGTTTTTCGAATTCCAGCGGCTGCTTCTGCCGGATCGCCGGCGGCAAGGTGTCATCGATCAGCGCGCCCAGATCGGCGGCGCCGACCACCTTGAGCATATCCGCCATTTCGGCCGGAGACGGTCCGATGTGGCGGCGGTTGGCAAAATCATACGGCAGATAGTCGGTCGGCTTGAAGCTCATCGCCCGGGTCCCTTACTGTTCGATACCATGTCATCACCGGACGCTGATGCGCCCGGCTTGGGCCGGCACCGCGCATGTCACGCGGGATGCCGGCCGGGTGGCGCCTGTCAGTCCACCAGTTCCTTGTATTCGTCCTCGTCCATGAACTGGTCCAGCGCGGACAGGTCATCGATCTTCATCTTGAAGAACCATGCGGCGCCCAGCGGATCCTCGTTGACCTTGCTGGGCTCATCCACGATGGCCTCGTTGATCTCGACGATCTCGCCATCGAGGGGGGCCGCGATATCCGAGGCAGCCTTGACGCTTTCGATCACGACGATCTCGTCACCGGCGGCGACCATCGTGCCCACCTCGGGCAGTTCGACGAAGACCACGTCGCCCAGTTGGGTGCTGGCATGTTCGGTGATCCCGACCACGACCACATCGCCCTCGACGCGCAGCCATTCATGATCTTCGGTATATTTCATCGCTCTGGTCCCTCTTGGTTGGCGCTGACGTTATCGTTTGAAATTCGCGGGCGTGAATGGCAGCGCCACCACGGCGACGGGCAGACGCTTGCCGCGCACATCCCCGTAAAGCTGCGTGCCCCGGGCGGCATGGTCGCGCGCGACCATACCCATGGCAACGGGCGCGCCCACCGTCGGGCCGAACCCGCCGGAGGTGATATGCCCCACCGGATCGCCACCCTCGGCGGCCGCGTAAAGCGCAACACCTTCGCGCATCGGCGCGCGGCCCTCGGGGCTGAGGCCTACGCGGGCGCGTGGCGCGCCATCGGTCAATTCGGCAAGGATGCGCGCCGCGCCGGGAAAACCACCCTCGCGCGCGCCGCCGGTGCGGCGCACCTTCTGGATCGCCCAGGACAGCCCCGCCTCGACCGGCGAAGTGGCAGCGTCGATATCATGGCCGTAAAGGCAAAGCCCCGCCTCAAGCCGCAGGGAGTCGCGCGCGCCAAGGCCGATCGCCTCGACACGGGCATCTGTCAGCAGGCGACGCGCCAAAGCTTCGGCGGCGTCGACCGGCACCGAAATCTCGAACCCGTCCTCGCCGGTATAGCCCGAGCGCGAGACCCAGCAGTCCGCGCCTTCCAGCACCAGGTCGGCCACATCCATGAAACGCATCGCGCGCACATGGTCGTTGAGACCCGCCAGCACATCCTCGGCCAGCGGCCCCTGCAGGGCCAGCAACGCGCGGTCCTCGACGACCTCAAGCGTCACATCCGCCGGCAGACCCGCGCGCATCAGTGCGATATCGGCATCCTTGCAGGCCGCGTTGATCACCACGAACAGGTGATCGCCCCGGTTGGCCAGCATCAGGTCATCCTCGATCCCGCCTGCATCATTGGTGAAAAATCCATAGCGTTGCCGGTTCAGGCCAAGCCCCGCGATATCGACGGGCACCAGCGCCTCCATCGCCTGCGCGACCGCCGCGTAATCCGCCCCCCGCAGGATCACCTGCCCCATGTGGCTGACATCGAACAGGCCCGCCGCCGCGCGCGTGTGCTGATGTTCCTTCATCACGCCAAGACCATACTGGACCGGCATGGAATATCCGGCAAAAGGCACCATCCGCGCACCCAGTTCGGTGTGCAGCGCCTCAAGCGGCAAATGCAAAAGCTCGCTCATCGTATCCCCTTCGATGCGCCGCCCTGACAGTTCTGAAACGATCATCCGGCATCCGTCACCCGCGCGATCCGCAGGTCTTGATGCCCCCTCTGTCCTGTTGCCTGAGATCGTTATCCCGTCGGCGGACGCACGGGGCGCCACTCTCCAGAGTCCGTCATGTCCGACCGGTCCTTGGGCCTGAGAGTTTCCGGGGCGGTTGCTCCTTCGGCACCGGTTTCCCGGTTCTCCCGATCTGACGCCCCAGCCTTAGCCGAGTCGTATCACAACGACAAGTGGTCGTTTTTCGATAGAATGTCGCAACCGCCGTTTCAGACGCGACAGGTGACGGGCTGCATGATCTCCAGCAGACGCTCGTTGCCGCAGACCAGCGCATCCAGCGTGATGTCGTCCAGATGGGCATAAAACGCCTCGGCCGCATCGGCCACGGCGATCCGCAGGCGGCAGGCCTCAACCAGCGGGCAGGTATTGTCCACATCGGCAAAGCACTCGGTCAGCGGCACCTGGCTTTCAAGGGCGCGGAACACATCCCCGATCCGGATATCGGCCATGGGCCGACCCAGCATCAGGCCACCATTGCGCCCCCGTTGCGTATGCAGATATCCCATCTGCCCCAGCTGGTTGATCACCTGCGCCAGGTGATTCTCGGAAGTGTTGCAACACTGCGCGATCTCGGATTTCGTGACCAGGCGGTCCTCATGCGCGGCGCAATACATCAGCACACGGATGGCAAGATTGGTTCTTTTCGTGATACGCATGGCAGCCTCATCCCTCTTTGTGGGCGCTGCCCAGAATGCCCACATTCCACGGCACGGGGTTTGACATGGATCAACAGGAGCGGATTTCTTGCATGAAAGATGCGTTTTTCTTTGGCTACGGCTCGCTGGTCAACCGCGCCACGCATGACTACGGGCAGGCGCGCGTCGCAAGTCTGCCGGGCTGGCGGCGCGCCTGGCGGCATACGGCCCTGCGGCCCGTGGCCTTTCTGACGGCAGAACCCGATCCCACCACCACGATCGAGGGGCTGATCGCCGCCGTGCCGGGATCGGACTGGGCCGCCCTCGATGCGCGCGAGGCCGCATATGACCGCCACCCGGTTTGCGAAACCGTCCAGCATGATCTGTCACCCCGCCCGCCGGTGTCGGTCTATGCGATCCCGCAGCACAACCGGCGCGCCCCGACCGAGGCTTTTCCCGTCCTGCTCAGCTATCTCGATGTGGTGGTGCAGGGCTATGCCCGCGAATTCGGCGCGGATGGGGTCGCGCGGTTCTTCGCCACCACGACCGGATGGGAGGCCCCGATCCTCGACGACCGCGCATCCCCCATCTATCCGCGCCATCAAAGGCTGAGCACGGCCGAACGCGCCATGACGGATGCCCATCTGCACAGCCTGGGCGCAAGGATCATCACCACGCGCCCGCCCGGCCTGTAAGCCATCCCGTTCTTCTTGCCCGAAATATCCTCGGGGGGGATCGTCGAACGCAGTTCGACTTTGTCGAACAAAGTTCGACGTGGGGGGCAGACAGCCCCCCTTCCCGGTCCGCAAGGATCAGCCGCGTGCGCGGATCACCTGCAGCAACGGCATCAGCGCGCCCATGTCGGGCCCATGCGCCTGACCGGTCAGCGCCAGGCGCAGCGGCATGAACAGCCCCTTGCCCTTGCGGCCCGTGGCGTCCTTGACGGCGCTGGTCCACTGGCTCCAGGTCTGGTCGTCGAACGGGCCTTCGGGCAGCAGGGTCAGGGCTTGCGCCACGAAATCGCGGTCTTCATCCGCGATCACGGGGTCCGCGCCATCACGGCACAGCGCCCACCATGCGGCCAGATCGGCGCGGGTGGTGATGTTGTCGCGCGCGACCTCCCAGAACCGGGGGGCCAGGTCTGCCGGCACGCCCAGCGCCGCCACGTCATCGGCCACCACCGCCAGCGGCAGTGATTGCAGGTGTTTCGCGGTCAGCGGGAACAGGTCCTGTTCGTCGAACTTTGTGGGGGCCGCACCGAAGCGGGTGATATCGAAACCCTCGATCAGCTCGTCCATGCTGCTGCGCAGCTCGACCGGGTCCGACGATCCCAGCCGCGCCATCAGCGACAGCAGGGCCATCGGCTCCACGCCCTGCGCGCGCAGGTCCTTGATCGACAGCGCGCCCAGGCGCTTCGACAGCGCCTCACCCTGCGGGCCGGTCAGCAGCGAATGATGCGCAAAGCTTGGCACCGTGCCGCCCAGCGCCTCGATGATCTGGATCTGGGTCGCGGTATTGGTCACATGGTCCGATCCGCGCACGATATGGGTGACGCCCATTTCCGTGTCATCCACGACCGAGGCCAGCGTATAAAGCACTTGCCCATCGGCACGGATCAGCACGGGATCGGAGACGGATGCCGCGTCGATCGAGATATCGCCAAGGATGCCATCGGTCCACTCGATCCGTTCCTGGTCCAGCTTGAAGCGCCAGTAGCCCTCGCGCCCTTCCGCGCGCAAGGCGGCTTTCTGATCCTCGGTCAGCCCCAGATGCGCGCGGTCATAGACCGGGGGTTTGCCCATGTTCAGCTGTTTCTTGCGCTTGAGGTCCAGCTCGGTCGGCGTCTCGAACACTTCGTAGAACCGGCCCATGGCGCGCAGTTGGTCGGCGGCGGCGGCATAGCGGTCAAGGCGCAGCGACTGCCGCTCGATCCGGTCCCAGTGCAGGCCAAGCCAGTCCAGATCGCGCTTGAGCTGATCGACATATTCCTCTTTCGACCGCTCCTGATCGGTGTCGTCGATCCGCAGGATGAAGGTGCCCCCGGTCTTGCGGGCGATGAGGTAGTTCATCAGCGCGGTGCGCAGGTTGCCCACGTGGATGTAGCCTGTGGGCGAAGGGGCGAAACGGGTCGTGGTCATGAGGGCATCTCCTGTTGGCTCGTCCTCTGTCACAGGCCGCGGCATTTGTCCAGAAATCGCCACGCGCGGGGGCCCTGATGCAGAAAGGCACATCACGTGATCGCGATCGCACAACTCTCGAAAGACAGACGTGCTATCTTGTCACCGGAATTCACCATCAGGAGGACCCCGATGACCAAGATCAACATGTCCCGCCGTTCCGTTCTGGCCAGTGCCGCAGCCTTGCCGCTGGCAGGCGTCGCCGCAACCGGGGCCAAGGCCGCCGCCCCGCTGATGGGCGCGTCCCGCGCGCCCTACAACCGCATCAAGCTGGGCGGTTTCGACGTTACCTCGCTTCTGGCGGGCACCCGCACGGTGCCGGATCCGAACACGATCTTCGGCCTCAACGTCACGCCCGAGGAATTCGCGGCCGCGTCCGATGCCGCGCTGATCCCGACCGACAAGTCGCAGTTCTTCTTTACGCCCACGGTCGTGAACACCGGGGCCGAGCTGGTTCTGTTCGACACCGGCCTGAACGGCGCGGGCATCACGGCGGCACTGGCGGCGGCGGGCTACACGCCCGACCAGATCGATGTCGTTGTTCTGACACACATGCATGGCGACCATATCGGCGGCCTGATGACCGATGGCGCGCCGACCTTCCCGAATGCGCGCTATGTGACCGGGTCGGCCGAGTTCGATCACTGGAACGGCACCGACAATGAGGGCTTTGCCAACAACGTGCGCCCCATGGCCGAGAAGATGGAAATGATCGGCGATGCAGGCACTGTCGCCTCGGGCATCACCAGCATGGCGGCGTTTGGACATACGCCGGGCCACATGACCTACATGATCGAAAGCGAAGGTCAGCAACTGGTGCTGGGCGCCGATTTCGCCAACCACTATGTCTGGTCGCTGGCCCATCCCGATTGGGAAGTGCGTTTCGACATGGACAAGGCAGCAGCAGCAGCCACGCGCCGCAACATCCTCGGCATGCTGGCCGCCGACAAGATCCCGTTCATCGGCTACCACATGCCCTTCCCGGCACTGGGTTTTGTCGAAGCACGCGGCGAGGGTTTCCACTATGTCCCCGCCAGTTACCAGTTCGTGATGGACAGCTGATCCAGAGATCCCAAGACGTAAACCGGCTGTCCGGCACGGCGCGCCACCTTCCCTCGGGGGTGGCGCGTTTTTTGTTTCGGGGCGCTCAGACCGCGCCGATGAACCGGGCGGCCACGGCACCCGTCATATGCGTCACGCGCCCGCCTGCGATGGTGGCACCGACATGGCCCGTGTCGTCCATGACCAGCAGATCGGCGCGCAGGCCGGGCATCAGGCTGCCGCGATCCGTCAGCCCCAGCAGCCGCGCCGGTCCCGCCGCGACCAGATCCCAGGCTGCTGGCAGGCCAATGCGATCCGCCAGCATCAGCGCCGCCTGTCGGGGTGCCGGATAGTGATAATCCGAGGCCAGCGCATCGCAGAGCCCGTCCGTGACCAGATCAGCGGCGGCGACATTGCCGGAATGCGACCCGCCACGCACCACATTGGGCGCGCCCAGCACGATCCGGTCACCGCCCGCCCGCGCCGCCGCAGCAGCGATCCGCGTTTCGGGGAATTCCGACACGGCAGCCCCGCGCCCGCGCCAGTCATCCCGCTCTTCTGCCGTGGCATCGTCATGACTGCCCAGGATCACGCCCAGAGCCTTCAACCGCGCCGCCAGCCCGTCCAGCGCCGCAGGCACCTGTGCAGACAGATCATGCAGCCGCTGGATCAGGGCCAGATGATCATCGGGGGAGCGTCCGCTTTTGAGCGCCTGCCCCGTAAGGCGCGGCGGACGCTTGCCCGCGATCAGCGCGGCATGGGGCAGATGATCGTTGAAGACGACATAGCCGATCCCGAAACGCACGACCGCATCCGCGATGGCGGGATAATCCGCCAATAGATGCGTCTCCATCCGCAGTTGCGCGCGCAGGTCGGTGCCAAGGCCGCGATGATTGGCCAGCGCCTCAAGGAACCGCAGGGCGAAATCCGGCCCCCGCATCCCGCCTTCCCAGCTCCAGAACTGGGCCAGAACGGCGGTGGTTATGCCGTTGGCCGCAAGTTCCGCCTCGGCCGCCGCCAGACCCTGCCCCAGGTCACGCATGGCCCCGCGCCGCGGCGCCAGATGCCGCTCGAACCCGTCGCCGTGCACATCGACAATACCGGGCAACACGCGAAAACCGCTGAGGTCCACGACCCGCGCCTGCGCCGCATCGGTGATCCGCCCCTCGGCCAATGACAGCGGTGCGGCCTCCATTCCGTGGGGCCGCAAGATCTCGGCCCCGGTCAGGGTCAGCGCCAGCGGCGCCATCATTCCAGCACCGGCAGCGCCATCACGGCCTGCCCCCATTTGATCGCGGGATCGAAGGCGCCATCACGCAGGAACGCCAGCGTCTGCGCAATCACCAGCGGGTTGTTCATCATGAAGGTATGCGTGACATGCAGCACGATATGATCGGCCATACCCTCGACCCTGGTGCTCTCGACCGAGACCTTGCCATCGTCCGGCCCGTCGATCATGGCCGAAAAGACCGGGTTCAGCGACCTGTCCCCCGCAATCACGCCCAGGTCGAAATCCACGGGCGGCAAATGCGCGGGCATGCCCTTGTCACCGGTACGCAACTGCTTGCCGGCAGGTCCGTTGAACCAGCCGAACGCCTCGAGATCGCCAAGAACATCGACAATTTCGGACCCGGAATTCGGCGGTGCCAGCATCACCACCCGGCCCAGCCGTTCGGGTCGGTTCGCAATCATCCAGACGCGGGTGAGAATCCCCCCCATCGAATGGGTGACGATGTGGATGGCCCTGTCGCCGCAGGCCGCAATGGCGCTTGGCAAGACCTGCGTGGCCAGATTGCTGATCGTCTCTTCGGTAGAGGGATAGCCGGGGTTGACCACCTTGTAGCCCTCGGCCTCGAACACCTCCTCCATCAGCAGGAAAGAGGCATCGGTGCGGGCCAGCCCATGCAGCATGATCACGCATTCTTCTGCCTGCGCGCCCTCTTCGCTGTTTTGGGGCTGCGCCGCCATGCCACCGGCAAGGATCAGCATGGCAAGAAAAGGCGCGAAGGCATATTTCAGTGCATGGCGTTTCATGCCAGACAGATAGTCGCCTTTGCCACATTGCAAAAGCCCAATCCGCCCGAGGTCAGATGCCGCAGCCAAGACTTGCCACACGCGCCGTGATCCTGCACGAGAACCGGCTTTTGCTGGTCAATGCATGGCGCGATCCGGGATCGGACCTCTGGTGCGCCCCCGGTGGCGGCGCAGAGAGGGGCCAGTCCCTGCCCGACAACCTGGCCCGCGAGGTGCACGAGGAAACGGGGCTGACCATTCGCGTGGGCGCGCCCTGCCTGGTGAACGAATTTCACGATCCCGCAGGCGGCTTTCATCAGGTCGAGGTGTTCTTTCGCGCCACCATCACCGCCGGGCGGCTGTCCGCGGACTGGACCGATCCCGAAGGTATCGTCAACCGCCGTCGTTTCGTCACGCGCGACGAGATGCAGGGCCTTCGGTTCAAGCCCGACAGCCTGCCGCATGTCGCCTGGGCGCGGGGCTTCGGCTATGATCCGCTGGAACCGATCCTGCCCGGCTGATCCGGTCTTTCAGCGCAGCGGCAAACCTGCGGGATAGGTCAGATCGGCGGTCACGCCCGCCATGCCCGGACGGATCGCGTATAACAACGTGCGCCCCGGTTCGGTCGGAGTGACAAGGTTCTGCGCCGCCACGTCGGAAAAGCCGAACCGCCGGTACCAGGCAGGATCGCCCACCACGGTCACGGCCTTGGCCCTGTTCTGCCGGGCAAGGTCCAGGCCCTGGCGGATCAACTCGTCCTCGATCCCGCGCTTGCGGCGGCGCGGATGCACGGCCAGCGTCGCCAGCGACCACCAGCCCGCGGGGCTTTGATGGCGCGCGAAGCCCAGGTAGCCCTGGATCGCCAGCCCTTCGACCCAGATGATTTCAAGCGGCAGGTCCCCGGCATCGCGCAGCCCCGCAAGCAGGTCTGCCCGCTCCGGCTCACCGAAACAGCCGGTCAGCAAGCCGCGCAGCGCGGCGCGATCCTCAGGCAGCAGATATCTCAGGCTCATGGACAGACCCCTCCCGTCGCGGGGCGGAACCACGCCCCGACCAAGGTGATCCGGCATCACGAGGGCCTGCCACAAGCCACGCCGGGCACAGGGCCAGACACAGGCGATAACAAAGCCATCAGATGCCCGAAAATCAGGCGTCCTTGCCTAGCTTCTGCGCCGTTTTCGCCGGAGACAGCGCCGCCAGCGCGACCCCCCCCAGCACCAGCGCCGAGGCAAGGATGAAACGCAGGCTCAGGCCCTCGCCCAGCAGAGCCAGACCGCCCAGGGCCGCGATGACCGGCACGCAAAGCTGCGCCACCGCCGCGCGGGATGACCCCAGCGCGGGCAGGACCGCATACCAAAACGCATAGCCGCAGCCCGATGTCACCGCACCGGACAGGATCGCCAGCACCACCCCCTGGGCCGTGGCCCCGTCAGGCAGCAGCGCGAAAAGGATCAGGCCCAAGGGCGTGGCAAGGATGAAATTGCCTGCCGTGGCGCGCAGGGGATCGGTCGCCCCCCGTCCCAGCAGGGAGTAGATGCCCCAGCCCAGCGCCGCCGCTGCCATCAGGGCCGCGCCCAGCGGATCGGGCGCCGTGGTGCCAGCGGGCCAAAGCAACCAGCCCAGGCCGCACATGGCAAGGCCGGCCCCGGCCCAGCGGCGGGCGGGCACCACCTCGCGCAGGATCAGGGCACCCGCGAACATCGTGATCTGCACGCCACCGAACAGGATCAGCGCGCCCACGCCAGCGGGCAGGCTGACATAGGCAAAGGAAAAACCCAGCACATAAAGCGCAAGACTGCCCGCGCCCGCAGGGTCCAGACGCGGCCACCATCCGCCACGCCGCGCGCCTACCAGAAGCCACAGGCACAACGCCCCCGCGGCCAGCCGGATCGCCGCGAAAGCGGCGGGGCCCGTCGTGCCATCCTCAAGCGCCATCCGGTTGACGATGGAATTGGCGGCAAAGGCCAGCATTGTCACGGAAGTCAGAAGGAAAAGGCGCATGCCGCATCGCTATCGCATCGACGCGCCGGACAGAAGACGCAAAGCGCGCAACCGAAACATGTCGTGACACAACCCTTGCGGTGCTTGATCCGCAAGCAAAGGCCGGTCTAGGCTGAAATCCACAATGAATGTTCCAGCAAGGACAAGCACATGCCCCTGGTCCGCGTCCGACGCCGCTCCCGCACCCGCAAGTACGGAGTGCCCATTGCCATGGCGCTGGTCGTTCTTGCCGCGCTCTATATCATCAGCGCCTCGATGGGGCTGCACCGCACGGCCAGCCAGCTTCTGACGGCAGGCACCCTGGCGCAGCGTGTCAACGCCGCCGCCCCGGCGCAGGACCCGGCCAGCCTGGGCTATCGCGGCGACCCGCAGGTCGCCCTTGGGCTGCCATTCGAAACGCTTGCGATCCAGACGACGCTGGGACCGGCAGAGGCATGGCTTGTCCCCGAGCCCTTCAAGCCCGGCGCACCGCAGCCGCATATGGCAGCCCTCTATGTGCACGGGATCGCCGGCGCGCGCGAGGATGGGTACCGTTTCCTGCCGTTGCTGCACGAGGCGGGGCTTCCCGCGCTGCTGATCAGCTACCGCAATGACGACAACGCCCCCGCATCGCCGGACGGACGTTTCGGCTTCGGCCTGACGGAATGGCCCGATCTGGAGGCCGCCGTTCTGGCCCTGCGCGACCGGGGCTATGGCGAGGTCATGATCGTTGCGGATTCGATGGGCGGGGCGATCCTGGGCCAGTTCATGGCCCGCAGCCCCGAGGCGTCGCGGGTCAGCGCCATCGCGGTGGACTCCCCCGCGCTGGAATTCAGCGCAGTTCTGGAACACATGGCGCGCAACATGGGCCTGCCCCTGCCAAGCGTCGTGGCCCGCAGCACGCTGCTGCTGCTGCGCGTGACGCAGACATCCGACCTGGCCGAAGCCAGCGTGACCGGGCGCTATGCCGGGTTCTATGGGCCGCTGTTCCTTGCGCATGGCAGTGCGGATCGTGTGGTGCCGGTTGCGACATCCCGCCATCTGCTGCGGTTGCGCGCGGCATCCGACACGGCGGAAACGACCGTGGGCCTGCTGACCGGGGCGGATCACCTGCAATCGCACGCCGAAAACCCCGAGGCCTTTGCGAACGCGTTCCGCCAGTTCCTGACGATGACGCGCAAGCCCTGATCCCACGGCCCCCGCCAAAGGAAAAGGGCCCGCCAGTGGCGAGCCCTTCCCCTGTTTCGCTGAAACGGCAGATTACATCATGCCGCCCATGCCGCCCATGTCGGGCATGCCGCCACCGGCGCCTGCACCTTCCTTGGCGGGGCGATCAGCCACCATCGCCTCGGTGGTGATCAGCAGACCGGCAACCGATGCTGCGTCCTGCAGCGCGGTACGCACAACCTTGGCCGGGTCGATCACGCCGAACTTGAACATGTCGCCATATTCTTCGGTCTGCGCGTTGAAGCCAAAGGTCTTGTCGCTGCTTTCGCGGATCTTGCCCGCAACGACCGAACCGTCCACGCCCGAGTTTTCGGCGATCTGGCGCAGCGGGGCTTCGATGGCCTTGCGCACGATCGAGATGCCGACGTCCTGGTCGCTGTTCGCGCCCTTGAGACCTTCCAGCGTCTTGCCAGCCTGGATCAGAGCCACACCGCCACCGACGACGATGCCTTCCTGAACGGCCGCGCGGGTTGCGTTCAGCGCGTCATCGACGCGGTCCTTGCGCTCTTTCACTTCGGTTTCGGTCATGCCGCCGACGCGGATGACGGCAACGCCGCCAGCCAGCTTGGCCACACGTTCCTGCAGCTTCTCACGGTCGTAGTCGCTGGTGGTTTCTTCGATCTGCTGACGGATCTGGGCCACGCGGGCTTCGATCTCGGCCTTCTCGCCATGGCCGTCCACGATGGTGGTTTCGTCCTTGGTGATCGAGATTTTCTTGGCCGAACCCAGCATGTCGATGGTCACGGATTCCAGCTTCATGCCCAGGTCTTCGCTGATGACCTGACCACCGGTCAGGATCGCGATGTCCTGCAGCATCGCCTTGCGGCGATCACCGAAGCCGGGCGCCTTGACGGCTGCGATCTTCAGACCGCCGCGCAGCTTGTTGACGACCAGGGTCGCCAGCGCTTCGCCTTCCACGTCCTCTGCGATGATCAGCAGCGGCTTCTGCGACTGGATCACGGACTCGAGCAGCGGCACCATCGGCTGCAGCGACGAGAGTTTCTTCTCGTGCAGCAGGATCATGCAGTCTTCCAGATCCGCGATCATCTTGTCGGGGTTGGTCACGAAATAGGGGCTGAGGTAGCCACGATCGAACTGCATCCCTTCGACCACGATGGTCTCGGTTTCCAGGCCCTTGTTCTCTTCGACGGTGATGACACCCTCGTTGCCGACCTTCTGCATCGCATCTGCGATCTGGCGGCCGATTTCGGCTTCGCCGTTGGCCGAGATGGTGCCGACCTGCGCCACTTCGGCGCTGTCGCTCACGTCACGGGCCGCAGCCTTGATCGCGTCCACGACCTTGGTGGTCGCAAGATCGATGCCGCGCTTGAGGTCCATCGGGTTCATGCCGGCAGCAACAGCCTTCATGCCTTCCTTGATGATGGCCTGGGCCAGCACGGTGGCGGTGGTGGTGCCGTCGCCTGCTTCGTCATTGGTGCGCGAAGCGACTTCCTTCACCATCTGCGCGCCCATGTTCTCGAACTTGTCTTCCAGTTCGATTTCCTTGGCCACGGACACACCGTCCTTGGTGATGCGCGGTGCGCCGAAGGATTTGTCCAGAACCACGTTACGGCCCTTGGGACCCAGCGTGACCTTGACGGCATCTGCCAGCGTGTTGACGCCTTTCAGCATGCGGTTGCGGGCGTCGGATGAAAACTTGACGTCTTTAGCAGCCATGTTGATTGCTCCTGAATTTCAGAATGTCGGGGAGGACGATCAGGCGATGATGCCCATGATGTCGGATTCTTTCATGATCAGCAGCTCTTCACCATCGAGGGTGACTTCAGTGCCGGACCACTTGCCGAACAGGACCTTGTCGCCTGCCTTGACGTCCATGGCGATGCGGTCGCCATCATCGTCTTTCGCGCCTGCGCCAACGGCGACAACGATACCCTCGGCGGGTTTCTCTTTCGCGCTTTCGGGGATGATCAGACCACCCTTGGTCTTTTCGTCGCTTTCCACGCGGCGGACCAGCACGCGGTCATGAAGCGGTGTAAATGCCATCTCTGAGGCTCCTTGGCTCAAAGTTTCTCCCAAACCCCGTTCGGGGTATTAGCACTCGTACTGCACGAGTGCTAACGGCGCATAGCTAGGGATGTGATCCGGGGCTGTCAACAGGGCAGTTGCGAAAAATCGAACGGTCTTGCCGGGTCAATCGAGGGCGGCGCGACCCGCTTCGGTCAGCGCGTAAACGCCTGTCTCCACGCGCTGAAACCAGCCATGGTGATTGTCGGCCATGATCCGCGTGGCCGTGGCCACGCCTGTGGCAGCGGCCACGTCGCGCCCCCTGCTGGGACCGGCCTCTGCCAGAACGGCAGCGCAGCGCAACGCATCCTGCCGGTAGCCGGTCATCAGCCCCTGCCGGGTGGAGCCGCCACGATTCGGGTCCCCCGCAAGCCGCTGGAATTCGCGCAGCAAGGTCGCCCAGCGCCTGGGCTGCTTGCGCGGCTGGAACGGTCCGGGATCGGCCTGCGCCAACACCAAACCGTCGGACAGGCGCACCGTCAGCACGCCCAGCCCCAGCCTGCGGCAAAGCCCGACATTGGCCCGCAGGGCCTTGGCACCGGCCTTGCCGGAAGGCTGCGGCACCGCGACATAGACCAGATCGGTGATCGCCTGCCGGGCCACGGCCTGATGCAGCAGCGTCAGCGAAAACCCGGTCTTCAGCTCCACCACAAGCGGCGGCTCGTCCCCACGCAGGGCCAGCACGTCCAGCGCGCCCACCTCGCCCTTCACCTCGTAGCCCTGCCCGGTCAGGAATGTCTTGACCGGACCATAGAGATCACTTTCCCGCACGCGTCGCCCATCCTGCCTTGCCATGCGGGCAGACTATCCCGCAGAGGTCGCGAAATGTCCAACCCGGCCCGAACGGGCCACCATGCTGCCATGCAGCATCTACAGGTGACAATGCCGCCCTGCATGCCTATAAGGCGCGCAAATCCACCCGTTACAGGACCATTGCAATGACCATTCAGGTTTTCGGACACAAATCCCCCGACACGGATTCCACCGGCTCGCCCATCATCTGGGCCTGGTATCTGACCGAAATCAAAGGCACACCCGCCGAAGCAAAGCTGCTGGGCGAACCCAATACCGAAGCCGCTTTCGTGCTCAAGCGCTGGGACCTGCCCAAGCCGCAGATCATCGCGGGCGTGGACGCGGGCGCACCCGTCGTGATCGTCGACACCAACAACCCGGCCGAACTGCCTGCCGGGATCAATGACGCCGACATCATCAGCATCATCGACCACCACAAGCTGGTCGGCGGGCTGGAAACCAAGGGTCCGATCGACATCACGATCCGCCCGCTGGCCTGCACCGCCACCATCATGCATGACCTGATCGGCGATGACATGGGCAAGATGCCCGAGAACATCAAATGCGCCATGCTGTCCTGCATCCTGTCCGACACGCTGGAATTCCGCAGCCCGACCACCACGGATCACGACCGTGCCGTGGCCGAGAAGCTGGCGCAGGACCTGGGCATCTCGATCGCGGATTACGCGGCCGAACTGTTCGCGGCGAAATCCGATGTCTCTGCCTTCTCGGACGCGGAACTTCTGCGCATGGACAGCAAGGAATATACCGTCGCCGGCAAGGAATTCCGTGTGTCCGTGCTGGAAACCACCTCGCCCAAGATGGTGCTGGACCGCAAGGACAGCCTGATGGCGTCCATGGTCGATGTCGCCAAGGAAGACGGCGCGGATCAGGTGATCCTGTTCGTCGTGGACATCCTGAACGAGGAAGCAACGCTTCTGGTGCCGAACGACCTGGTCAAGACCCTGGCCGAGAAGTCATTCGGCGTGACCGTGACCGGCGACACCGTGGTTCTGCCCGGCGTGATGAGCCGCAAGAAGCAGATCATCCCGGTTCTGACGCTCTGAGCCGAAACAGAAGGGACGGCCCGGATTGCGGCCGCCCCTGCCCTTGTGTGACCGACGGCCCGCGCGATCAGCTGCGCGGGCCTTTTTGTTGGCGATGCGCGGCAGCACCACCCTTGCCCCGCTGACCGCCGGACAGACCGTCCAGCTTGCCGCGCGCATTGCGGACCATGACGCCGAGCATCTCGTCCTCGCCGGGTGTATCCAGGCTTTGCAGCAGGTTCGTGTCGTGGTTCTGCGACAGGATCGTATCGTCCTGCGTGGCCCAGGGGTTGTTGTGCCCGGCCATGGCGGGCGTCACGGCACATATCGCAAACAGGATGCCTGCGGCGGTCTTGGTCTTCATGATCTGCTTTCCTTTTGCTCGACGCTTCCACGCCCTTAAATATATTATTTTCGGAATATATAAACCACGGCCCGCGCCACTCGGCAGGGATTCGCCACCGACCCGCATGGATCATCGCGCCGCTCTGGCGTATGCAGTCCGCGACCCTTCCAGGACGGAGACCATGCCATGACACGGATCATCAACGCCCTTTCCGAGATCGCCAGCAATTACGACGCCCTGTTCGTCGACCTTTGGGGCTGCGTGCATGACGGTGTGCGCGCCCTGCCCGAGGCGGTCGCGGCCCTTCAGGCCTATCGCGCCGGTGGCGGGATCGTGGTGCTGGTCACCAACTCGCCCAAGCCGCGCGCGGGCGTCGAAACCCAGCTGGCGCATTTCGGCGTGCCGCGCGACGCCTGGGACACCATCGCCACCTCGGGCGATTCGGCGCGCGCGGCCATGCGTCGCGGCGCGGTGGGCGAGCGCATCTTCTTCATCGGCGAAGATCGCGACATGCCCTTCTTCGACCCGATCCAAGTGGTCGAAAACCCGGTCGAGATCACGCTGACCCCGCTGGACGAGGCCACCGGCATCGTCTGCACCGGGCCCTTCGATCCCGTGGCCGACCCTTCGGTCCTGCGGCCGCAACTGCTTTTTGCCAAGCAGAAGGGGATGAAACTGCTCTGCGCCAATCCCGATATCGTCGTGGACCGGGGCGAGGCGCGCGAATGGTGCGCCGGCGCTGTCGCCCGGCTTTATACCGAAATGGGTGGCGAAAGCCTGTATTTCGGCAAGCCGCATCCGCCGATCTATGACCTTGCGCGCCGCCGCCTGTCGGCCCTTGGGCGCGATGTGGCCGACCGCAACATCCTGGCCATCGGGGACGGGATCCATACCGACATTCAGGGCGCCATGGGCGAGGATATCGATTCCCTCTTCATCTCGGGCGGGTTGGCGCGCAGCGAGACGCAGACCAGGGGCCAGCCGGACGAAACCGCGCTGACAGCCTATCTGGACAAGGAAAAATCTGCGCCAACCTTCACCATAGGTCATCTGCGCTGACCTACTTAGCACTTGCTTTTCTGCAATTGCAAAGTAATAAAGTTGCAACTTAGGGCCGCCAAGGGTCCGAATATTACTTTGCGGCTTTATGCTGATGGACAGTCTGGAGGGTCGGATGTTGGACAATATGCCTCGCGGCACGATCTGTATCGAAGATATCGAGATGGGCATGACCCGCCACCTGCGGAAGGTCGTGACCGACCGTGACATCGAGCTTTTCGCCGAGGTATCGACCGACCGGAACCCGGTGCACCTGGACGACGACTATGCCCGCGACACGATTTTCGAAGGGCGCATCGCGCATGGGATGCTGACCGCCGGGCTGATCTCGGCGGTGATCGGTGAACAGCTGCCCGGCCACGGCACCGTCTACATGGGTCAAAGCCTCAAGTTCCTGGGCCCCGTGCGCCCCGGCGACATGGTCCATGCCGAGGTCGAGGTGATCGGCATCGACCACGCCAAGCGCCGCGTCCAACTGGATTGCCGCTGCATGGTCAATGGCAAGAAAGTGTTGATCGGCGAAGCCACGGTTCTGGCCCCAAGCCGCAAGTTCGACTAAAACGGCTGCAACACGGGCCACCACAAAGGCACGTGTTGCTGACGTATTTGGTTCTGTAACGAGTGGTCCTTGTCGTGACATCGAGCGGGTTTCAACCGTACCGCCCCTACCCAGCACGTGGCATGGTCCTTGATCCTGCGACGTTCGCCCTTTCACAAGCCTTTTTGACCGGGACGGCACGTCCCTTCCTGATCCTCTGGCGGAGGTGCTTTTCCCTGCATCGTCGGATCGTCAGGCCTATGCCGTTCTGGATGCCGCCCGCTTTTTCGGCCTTGTTCAGATGCTTGAGGGCTCGGGCCTGCCGCATCGGACTTTATTGCCCGCCACGGCATCAGACGAGGACAGCTCGGATTGCGATGATGTCGCGCCTTACCTTGTGCAACTTGATAAAGGCAAAGGTTTTTGCAGAGGGTTTTCGCAGCGAATATCATCTTGTCACCAATAGCTGCATGATGTTCGCCCACAAGGTCAACCATGCCGGAGGGTGGAGTTGGTTTGGCCCGATTCCGGTCTGGAATTCCAACCCCAAGGCAGAGATGGAACGCGGATTGTTGAACAATTACATCACCTATAACCTGGAGGGCGATAGACTCCGTGAAAGTGTTTGGCAGATATCTGAGTAATGCGATTTCAACAGCCGCCCTTGTGATCGGGTTGGCCATCACCGGAGCAGTTGCCGTGGCAAGTAATATCGTACAAGTCCCCGACAATGTGACCTATCTGGGAAATCAAATGGGGGGTAGTTTCATTGTGCTGGAACGGCACGATATCCGTACCGATGCCGGAGGGATGTTACCAGCCTTTCGGATCCATATATATGCTGCGATGTCCACCGGAGCGCCCTATGGGACCGAACGCGAGGGGCTTCTTACTTTTGACGGCTACGGGCTCTATGTGCCCCCCAGCACCGATCCCACGGCGGCACCGCCGGATATCCCCGAGATTCTGGCGCGGGGCTGGGTGAACAACAACATCCTCTATTGGCGCACCCAGCCGTTCGAGGTTGATCCGGACGGACATTCGATTGCCATGGTGATCCCCCTGCATGCCGGGGTGGAATGATCCGGCGGGGCCTTGCGGGGCTGTCAGGCCATGTCTGCGCGCGGGCCTTTTGTGATGCACTTCTGTTGATACTTGCACCGCCCCGCATCGGGCGCTAACCCTGCGCCATGCGGATCATCCGGGATTACACCTATCTTGACACGGCAGATCGGGGCGCTTCCGCCGCGATCGGCAATTTCGACGGGGTCCATCTGGGCCACAGGTCCGTCATCGACATGGCCCGCAAGGCCGGCGAAACCATCGGCGCGCCCTTGGGGGTGATGACCTTCGAGCCCCACCCGCGCCAATACTTCGCCCCCGACGCCCCGCCGTTCCGGTTGATGAGCCGCGAGGCGCGCGCGCACCGGCTGGAAAAGCTGGGCGTCGAGAAGCTGTACGAGCTGAACTTCAACGCCGCCCTGTCGGCGCTGACCCCGCGCGATTTCGCGCAGCGGGTCATTGCGGATGGGCTGGGGCTGAAGCACATCGTCATCGGGGCCGATTTCTGCTTTGGCAAGGGGCGCGCGGGCACCGCGCAGCATCTGGTCGATTTCGGCGCCGAGATGGGCTTCGGCGTGACCATCGCGCGCCTGCTGGAGGGCGACAGCGGCAATGCCGTGTCATCGACCGCGATCCGCAACGCGCTGACCGATGGCAACCCGCGCGAGGCCGCCGCCATGCTGGGCCATTGGCACCGCATCGAAGGCCGCGTGATCACCGGCGATCAGCGCGGGCGCGAACTGGGCTATCCCACGGCCAACATGTCCATCGACGGGCTGCACCCGCCGCGCTTCGGCGTCTATGCGGTGCTGGTCGATGTGCTGGAAGGCCCGCACAAAGGCAGCTACCACGGTGCGGCATCCATGGGGGTGCGGCCGATGTTCGGGGTGAACAAACCCAATCTCGAAACTTTCCTGTTCGACTTCAAGGGCGATCTTTACGGGGTGCCCCTGTCGGTGGGGCTGGTCGAATTCCTGCGCCCCGAGGAAAAGTTCGACAGTCTCGAAGCGCTGATCACCCAGATGGACGCAGATTGCGCCCGCGCCCGCACCATCTTGGCCGCACCATGAGCGATCCGATCAACCGCGACGGATTGCGCCCCCGCTTCTGGGAAAAACACCCGATCGACCGGCTGACCCAGCCCGAATGGGAGGCGCTGTGCGACGGCTGCGGCAAATGCTGCCTGAACAAGCTGGAGGACGAGGATACCGGCGAAGTGGCCCTGACCCGCATCGCCTGCCGGCTGCTGGATGACAGCACCTGCCAGTGCAGCCAATATGCGATCCGCCACCAGTTCGTGCCGGAATGCATCGTGCTCAGCCCCCGGAACATGGACAAGAACCTTTACTGGATGCCGGAAACCTGCGCCTACAAGCTGCTGTGGACCGGCAAGCCGCTGTTTGACTGGCACCCGCTGATCTCGGGCGATCCGCAGACCGTGCATGATGCCGGCGTCTCCGTTCAGGGATTCACGATCCCCGAATTCGAAGTCCCCGAAGAGGACTGGGAAGACCATATCATAGAGGAGCCGACCTGATGTTCTTTGCCTCCGACAATGCGGGCCCCGCCCATCCCCAGGTGATGCAGGCGCTGGTCGATGCAAACCAGGGCTTCGCCATGCCCTATGGCAACGATCCGATCATGGCCGATGTGCGCGCACATCTGCGCGCGGTGTTCGAGGCGCCGGAGGCCGCGATCTACCTGGTCGCCACCGGCACCGCCGCCAATTCGCTGGCGCTGGCCACGCTGGGCCAGCCCTGGCAGACGGTCTTCTGTTCGCCCGTGGCCCATATCCACGAAGATGAATGCAACGCCCCCGAATTCTATTCGGGCGGCGCCAAGCTGACCCTGGTGGGCGACAGCGACAAGATGACCGCCGCGGCCCTGCGCTCGGCCATTCAGGCGGAAGAAACCCGCGGCGTGCATGGGCCCCAGCGCGGTCCGGTGTCGATCACCAATGTCACGGAACGCGGCCGCGTCTATACCTGCGCCGAAATCGCGGCCCTCTCGGGTGTCGCAAGGGAATTCGGCCTGCCCGTGCATCTGGACGGCGCGCGCTTTGCCAATGCCATGGTCGCCCTGGGCTGCACCGCGGCCGAAATGACATGGAAGGCAGGCGTCGACGCCGTCAGCTTCGGCGGCACCAAGAACGGCCTGCCGGGGGTCGAGGCGGTGATCTTCTTCGATCCCGCCAAGGCCTGGGAGTTCGAACTGCGCCGCAAGCGTGGCGCGCATCTTTTCTCCAAGCATCGTTACCTCTCGGCGCAGATGCTGGCCTTTCTGACTGACGAGCTTTGGCTGACATCGGCGCGGCGCGCCAATGCCAATGCCGCGCGGCTGATCGACGGTTTGCGCGCGATCCCCGCCGCGTCCTTCCTGCACGAGCCGCAGGCCAACATGATCTTCGCCAACCTGCCACGCGCCACGCACAAGCGCCTGCATGATGCAGGGGCGGTCTATTACATCTGGTCCGGTTCACTGGACGGCGACGATCCGGCCGAACCGCTGGCGGCGCGACTGGTCTGCGACTGGTCCATCAGCCATGACCAGATCGACCAGTTCCTGCGCATCGCGGCGGGCTGATCCGGCCACCTGCTTCTTCTTGCCGCAAATATCCCCGCGCGGCGCGCACCCGCCGTCAGGCGGGTTCCTGCACCGGCACCTGCATCCAGAAGGCACGGATGGCTTCGGCCACCGCCTCGGGATGGGTGATCGGCGCCATGTGACCTGCGCCCTCGATATCAAGCTGGGTCGCGCCCGGAATGCGGCGGGCCAATCCTTCGTTGATCACGCCGATCGCCTCGGGGCTGTCACCGCCCCGGATCAGCAGAACCGGACAGGCGATCTGCTCCAGCTTGCCACCTGACAGCATCCCCGCACAATCGCCGTAGATCGCGGGCGATCCGGCCTCGATCAGGTGGATCCGCGCGGCCATGGCCTTGCGCTGGCTTTCGGGCAGCCGTTCCCAGCCGCGCCCGTCACCCCAGATCGATGTGAAGGCCTGTGCCGCCGCATCGCGGTCACCCGCGGCAAGGGCCTTGCGATATTGCATCATGTGCGGATCCTGCCCGACCCTCAGATCGGGCCGGTCCACCATGGCCACCGTAAAGAAAACGGGTTCGATCAGCACCAGCGAACGCACAAGATCGGGGCGTTCGACCGACAGCCGCAAGGCCACGGTGCCCCCGAAGGAATGGCCGATCACATCGACGGGGCGACCCTTCGCCTGGTCTTCCAGCAGGTCGATGGCCATGGCCATGCTCACGCCCTGGATATCGCTGACCCCGTCCCAATCGGCGCTGCGCCCGTGGCCGGGCAGGTCATAGGCGATGGCCGTGACAAGATCGTCCAGTTTGGCGACCATGCGTGACCAGCCCCCCGCATGACCCAGCGAGCAATGTATCAGCAAGCTCTGGCGCGGCCCGCCGCCCGTCTTGATCCAATGGGTCGGCACGCCGCCCCTGACGTCCTGCGTCATGTCACAGGTTGCCTGCCAGATGCGCGTCCAGATCCTCAAGCCGATCCTGACCCCAGAACCGCTGCCCGCTGTCCACAAGGTAGAAGGGCGCGCCAAAGACACCGCGCGACACCGCTTCCTCGAGGTTGGCGGCATAGGTTTCAGCCCCGGCCAGAAGGCCCTTGTCGGCAAGGCCCGCATCGAAACCCGCCGCCGTCAGGCAGTCGCGCACCACATCGTCCTGCGAGATGTCGCGCTGTTCGGACCAGCAAGCGCGGCCGAAGCTGTGCACCAGCGCGCCCAGATCGCCACCGCCTGCCGCCTGTGCCGCAATCACCGCATAGGAGGCGGGCGCCGGGTTCACCGGCCAATGCGCCGGTTGCAGGTTGAAATTCATGCCCAGTTTCCGCGCCTGGCGCGGCAATTCCTGCGCGCGGTATTCCTTGCGCGACGGATGCCGGTCGGCCAGGGCCACGCCGCCCGTCCGGGCGAATACAGCCCCCGCATCGACGGGTTTATAGGTGATGCTGGCGCCGTGACGCGCCGCGATTGCCTCGAGCCGGGTTCCTGCCAGATATACGTAAGGGGAAAGAACCGTGAAAAAATAATCGATATGGGCCATTTGCGCGTTTCCTTTGCCTGCATCGCTTTGCCCGACGGTAACGAGATGATAGGCAGTGTCAACGTCACGAATCTGTCATCCGCCCTGCGCGGATGCCCCCCCGCAGAGGAACCGCTGCCATGCCATCCATCACCGAACCGAAACTGATTTCGGGCAACGCCAACCTGCCGCTTGCCAAGGCGATCGCAAGGCGCATGTCGATCCATCGGGGCGTTTCCGTCGGCCTGGTCGACGCACGGATCGAACGGTTCAACGATGGCGAGATCTTCGTGGAAGTCTTCGAGAACGTGCGCGGCGAAGACATGTTCATCATCCAGTCCACCTCGAATCCGGCCAATGACAACCTGATGGAACTGCTGATCATGTCGGACGCGCTGCGCCGGTCGTCGGCGGCGCGGATCACCGCCGTGATCCCCTATTTCGGCTATGCAAGGCAGGACCGCCGCACCAAGGCGCGCACCCCGATCAGCGCCAAGCTGGTCGCCAACATGCTGGTCGAGGCCGGGATCGAGCGCGTGCTGACCCTTGATCTGCACGCAGCCCAGATCCAGGGCTTCTTCGATATCCCCGTGGACAACCTTTATGCCTCGCCGATCTTCGCACTGGATATCAAGGCGCATTTCGCGGGCCGCATGAACGACCTGATGGTGATCTCGCCGGACGTGGGCGGCGTGGCGCGGGCGCGCGAACTGGCCAAGCGGATCAATGCCCCGCTCGCCATCGTCGACAAGCGCCGCGAGAAGCCCGGCGAAGTGGCGGAAATGACCGTGATCGGTGACGTGACAGGCAAGACCTGCCTGATCGTCGATGACATCTGCGACACCGCCGGCACCCTGTGCAAGGCCGCCGAGGTGTTGATCGAGAATGGCGCGAACGAGGTCCATTCCTACATCACCCACGGTGTCCTGTCCGGCCCGGCTGTCGAACGCATCACGAAATCGGTCATGAAATCCCTTGTGATCACCGACTCGATCGAAGCGCCCGAAGCCGTGAAGAGCGCGCCGAATATCCGGATCGTGCCGACAGCACCGATGTTCGCGCAGGCGATCCTGAACATCTGGAACGGCACATCCGTGTCTTCCTTGTTCGAGACAGAGACGCTGGACCCGATCTACGAGGGCACGTTCAAGCTCTGACAAGCGACAGCACCAATCAGTCGATGCGCCAGTCGTCGGGCTCGTAACGCTCGCCGATGGCCATCCAGCTGACCCGCACGCGGGCCACCTTGCTGTCGCCCCAAGTGCGGAAGATGATCGCGAAACCTTCGGGCTTGATGTCGCCGGCCTGCACGTCGGCCCGCGAATTCGCCGTGTTGGACATGTCCCACATGCTCATGGCCACATGGACGACCGGCGGCGTGACGAATGCTTCGCGGAAAAGCACGAAACTGCGGATATGGCGCGGCCCCTCGCCGGTCCACATGTCCCCATCGTGTTCGAAATCCGAAAACAGGACCATCTCGCCCTGATCGACACCAATTGAATTGTTCCTGAAACGCCGCATGAAGCCTCTGTGGTCCTGATGCGCCCTTATTGCCAGAACAAGGCGGTCGCAGACCAGAAAAATGCAACGATCAGGTGAAAGAAGACCGAAGCCTTTCGCGCAACTGATCCGACAGGATCACAAAGGCCCTGCCATCAGGCAGGGCCCAGCGTCGCGTCGCGATGTTCTGCGTGATGTCAGCGCGCGGCCTGATAGTTCTTCATCGCAGCCTCCAGAACGCCGGACGCCACCTCGGCATCGGCGAAACCCTGGCTTTCCATGCCGCCGTCAGGGCCTTTGTAATTGGAGAACCAGAGCGCGATGATCTGGCTCACCCCCGGAAAGGTTGCGTCAAGCTGCCCCATGCTCCGGATCTCGGCGAAGGGTGAGTCCTGCGTGAGCACGGCAATCAGCTTGTCGTCCTGCTCGCCGTCATCCAGCATCTTCAGAACGCCGATCAGGCGCACGTCCACAACCTCACCCCGCGGCACGGCCTGCCCCAGAACAATCACATCCAGAGGGTCACCGTCACCGCCCAGCTCTTTCGGCAGGGCCGTTCCGGGAATGGCGCCATAATTGCCGGGATAGCCCAGATAATTGACAACGCGCGGTGCGCCTTTGCGCATTTCCCAATAAATCGCCTTGGGATCGTCCTTGCTGACTTCCCATTTGGCGGATGTCCCCGTCGGTATCTCGACGATGGCGCGGACCGTGCCGTCGGCATTGACCGGCAACATGGTCATCAGGTCTTCGGTCCCGACAATGGTCAGATCGTCCTTGATGGTCATCGCTGCGGCAACGGGCGTGGTCTGCGCATATGCCAAATTTCCGACGGAATCGGCCAATGCCGGTGTTGCAGCAATCGCCAGAACCGCAAGGGTGGTGCAGAGTTTCTTGGTCATCACAAGCTCCATGATTATGGAGCGGACCCTAGGAGGCCAATGTAACGTCTCAGCAACGTTTGACCTGGAACGCCTGATGCCGACAGACAGCGGGCCCATCAAAGAAAAAAGGCCCCGTCTTGCGACAGGGCCTATTCAGGTAATGTGTCCGACGATCAGACGCCGACTTCGCCCCGAAGGGCCTGCAGATCGGCCAGCAGCTTGTCGGCTGCGTCCTTTCCATCGGCTGCTGCCTTGGCAGCGGCCTCGGTGGCCAGACCGATCAGCGCGTCGAAATCTGCTGCCGTCGCTTCCGCAACCGGCATCGCCTTTTCCGCCAGAACCGAAGTCCCCTCGCCCGAGATTTCGGCGAAGCCACCGGTCACGACATAGGCCGCGTCACCCTGCGGGCCGCTCACGCGCAGCACACCGGGGCGCAGCGTCGTGATCAGCGGTGCGTGGTCGGGCATCGCTGTCAGGTCGCCATCGGCCCCCGGGATCTGCACCTGCGCAACCTGCATCGAGGCCAGGCGGCGCTCGGGGCTGACGAGGTCGAATTGCATGGTCTCAGCCATTTCGGCCCTCCCTTAGGCCGCGTCTGCGGCCATGCGTTCAGCTTTGGCGATCACGTCCTTGATCCCGCCAACCATGTAGAAGGCACCTTCGGGCAGGTGATCGTATTCACCGGCCACAACCGCCTTGAAGGACGAGATCGTGTCTTCCAGCGGAACCTGCACACCGTCAGAGCCGGTGAACACCTTGGCCACGTCGAATGGCTGCGACAGGAAGCGCTGGATCTTGCGCGCACGTGCCACGGTCAGCTTGTCCTCTTCCGACAGTTCGTCCATCCCGAGGATGGCGATGATGTCCTGAAGCGACTTGTAGCGCTGAAGCACCTGCTGCACGTCGGTGGCCACCTTGTAGTGCTCTTCCCCGATCACGGCCGGGTCCAGCAGACGCGAGGTCGAGTCGAGCGGGTCCACGGCGGGATAGATGCCGAGTTCCGAAATCGCGCGCGACAGAACGGTGGTTGCGTCGAGGTGGGCGAAGGACGTTGCCGGCGCGGGGTCGGTAAGGTCATCCGCAGGCACGTAGATCGCCTGCACCGAGGTGATCGAGCCCGACTTGGTCGAGGTGATGCGTTCCTGCAGCGCGCCCATGTCGGTTGCCAGCGTCGGCTGGTAACCCACGGCGGAGGGGATACGGCCCAGAAGTGCGGACACCTCGGAACCGGCCTGCGTGAAGCGGAAGATGTTGTCCACGAAGAACAGAACGTCCGTACCCGACTGGTCGCGGAACTGTTCCGCCAGGGTCAGACCCGACAGCGCCACGCGCATACGCGCACCCGGCGGCTCGTTCATCTGACCGTAGACAAGGGCCACTTTGGATTCAGTCAGGTTATCGGGAACGATAACGCCGGATTCGATCATCTCGTGGTAAAGGTCGTTACCTTCACGGGTCCGTTCACCCACACCGGCGAACACCGAGAAGCCCGAGTGCACCTTGGCGATGTTGTTGATCAGTTCCATGATCAGAACCGTCTTGCCCACGCCGGCGCCGCCGAACAGGCCGATCTTGCCGCCTTTTGCGTAGGGGGCCAGCAGGTCGATCACCTTGATGCCGGTCACCAGCACTTCGGATTCGGTCGACTGCTCGGCGAATTCGGGGGCGGGTGCGTGGATCGGGCGATGCTCGTCCGCGTTCACGTCGCCCTTTTCGTCCACCGGGTCGCCGGTCACGTTCAGGATGCGGCCCAGGGTCGCGTTGCCGACCGGCACCATGATGGGGCCGGCGGTGTCGGTCACCTCCTGGCCGCGCACCAGACCTTCGGTGGCGTCCATGGCGATGGCGCGCACGGTGCCCTCGCCCAGGTGCTGGGCGACTTCCAGAACCAGTTTCTTGCCATTGTTGTCAGTGGTCAGCGCGTTGAGGATCTCCGGCAGGTGATCCCCGAACTGCACGTCCACAACGGCGCCGATCACCTGGGTGATTTTGCCTTTTGCGTTTGCCATGTTTCGTCTCCGGTTCCTTAGAGCGCCTCTGCGCCCGAGATAATTTCAATAAGCTCGTTCGTGATGACGGCCTGACGCGAGCGGTTGTATTCGATGGTCAGCTTCTCGATCATGTCGCCGGCGTTGCGGGTTGCGTTGTCCATGGCGGACATCCGCGCGCCCTGTTCGGACGCCCCGTTTTCCAGCAGCGCCGAAAAGATCTGCGTCGCCACACCGCGCGGCAGAAGATCGGCAAGGATCGCCTCTTCGTCCGGCTCGTAATCGTAAAGCGTGCTGGCGGCATCGGCTTCAGACGCCGCGAAGCTGGCAGGAATGATCTGCTGCGCCGTCGGGATCTGGCTGACCACGTTCACGAACTTCGAATAGAAGATCGTGGCAACGTCGAACTCGCCCGCATCGAACCGCGCCAGAACACCGCGCGCGATCTCCTGCGCATCGGCATAGCCCACGCGCTTGATCTCGGTCAGGTCGACATGGCCGACGAAGTGGCTGGCATAGTCGCGCTTCATCTGATCGCGGCCCTTCTTGCCGACGGTCAGGATCTTCACGGTCTTGCCCTTGGCCAGCAGCTCTGCCGCCTTCTGCTTGGCCAGCTTGGCGATGTTCGAGTTGAACCCGCCGCACAGGCCACGCTCGGCGGTCATGACCACCAGCAGATGCACCTTGTCATCGCCCGTCCCCGCCAGAAGGCGCGGCGCGCTGTCCGATCCGCCCACCGACGCCGCAAGCCCCGCCATCACGGCGTTGAACCGCTCGGTGTAGGGGCGCGATGCCTCGGCCGCATCCTGTGCCCGCCGCAGTTTTGCGGCGGCCACCATTTGCATGGCCTTAGTGATCTTGCGGGTCGACTTGACGCTCGCGATCCTGTTTTTCAGGTCCTTGAGGTTTGGCATAGCCTCTTCCCCTTATGCGAAGTCAGCGGCGAAGGCGTCCAGCGCAGCTTTGATCTTGTCCTCGGCCTCGCCTTTGATCTTCGGATCCTGCTTGGTGATGTAATCCAGCAGATCAGCGTTCTTGGTCCGCAGATGCTTGAGCAGGCCCGCTTCGAAACGGCCGACGTCCTTGACGGCGATCTTGTCCAGGTAACCCTTGGTACCTGCATAGATCACGCAGACGATTTCCGCGTTGGTCAGCGGCGAATACTGCGGCTGCTTCATCAGCTCGGTCAGGCGCGCGCCACGGTTCAGCAGCTGCTGGGTCGCGGCGTCAAGGTCGGAACCGAACTGTGCGAAGGCCGCCATTTCGCGGTACTGCGCCAGTTCCAGCTTCACCGGGCCTGCGACCGACTTCATCGCGTTGGTCTGGGCCGAAGAGCCCACGCGCGACACAGACAGACCGGTGTTCACCGCAGGACGGATGCCCTGGTAGAACAGTTCGGTTTCCAGGAAGATCTGACCGTCGGTGATCGAGATCACGTTGGTCGGAATGAACGCGGACACGTCGCCACCTTGGGTTTCGATGATCGGCAGAGCGGTCAGCGAACCTGCACCGAAGTCTTCGTTCAGCTTTGCCGAACGCTCCAGCAGGCGGGAGTGAAGATAGAACACGTCGCCGGGATAGGCTTCGCGGCCCGGCGGGCGACGCAGCAGCAGCGACATCTGGCGATAGGACACGGCCTGCTTGGACAGATCATCATAGATGATCAGCGCATGACGGCCGTTGTCGCGGAAATGCTCGGCCATGGCGGTCGCAGCATAGGGTGCCAGGAACTGCATCGGCGCGGGGTCGGATGCGGTTGCGGCCACCACGATCGTGTATTCGATCGCACCGGACTCTTCCAGCTTCTTCACCAGCTGCGCCACAGTGGAACGCTTCTGGCCCACGGCCACGTAGACGCAGTAAAGCTTCTTGCTTTCGTCGTCGCCGGCGGCTTCATTGTAGGATTTCTGGTTCAGGATCGTGTCCAGCGCGATGGCGGTCTTGCCGGTCTGACGGTCACCGATGATCAGTTCGCGCTGGCCACGGCCAACGGGGATCATGGCGTCAACGGATTTCAGGCCCGTTGCCATCGGCTCGTGCACGGATTTGCGCGGGATGATGCCCGGCGCCTTCACGTCAGCGATACCGCGCTTGTCGGTCTTGATCGGGCCCTTGCCGTCCAGCGGGTTGCCCAGGCCGTCAACGACGCGACCCAGCAGCTCGTCGCCCACCGGAACGTCCACGATGGACTTGGTGCGCTTGACGGTGTCGCCTTCCTTGATGTCCCGGTCAGAGCCGAAGATCACGACGCCGACGTTGTCGGATTCGAGGTTCAGCGCCATCCCGCGGATACCACCGGGGAATTCGACCATCTCGCCGGCCTGGACGTTGTCCAGACCGAAGACGCGGGCGATACCGTCACCGACGGACAGCACGCGACCCACCTCGGCCACTTCGGCTTCCTGGCCGAAGTTCTTGATCTGGTCCTTCAGGATCGCAGAAATTTCCGCTGCTTGGATACCCATTTATCCGACCTCTTTCATTGCATTCTGGAGGGAGTTGAGGCGCGATGCGATCGAAGTGTCGATCATCTTCGAGCCAACCTTGACGACAAGACCACCGATGAGGCTTTCATCGACGGCCGCTTTGATCTTGACAGTCTTGCCGGTGCGGCCAGCCAGAAGCTTGGCCAGCTTGTCCGACTGCGCCTTGGTCAGCGCCTTGGCGCTGGTGACTTCGGCGGTCACTTCGCCCTTGTCCTCGGCAATGGCGTTGCGCAGTGCAACGGCCAGTTGCGGCAGGACGAACAGGCGACGCTTCGAGGCCATGAGCCCCAGCACATTCGTCATCGTGGGCGTCAGGCCCATTTTCTTTGCGATCGCGGCAATGGCCGCAGCCTGCTCTTCGCGGCTGTAGACCGGGCTGCTGATCAAGGCCGTGAAGTCTGCGCTGTCTGCCAGCGCGGCTTCGAGCGCATCGAGATCCGCCTCGATCTTGGCGACACTCTTGCTTTCTTTGGCCAGTTCAAACACGGCCGTCGCGTAGCGCGCGGCGATGCCTGAGGAAATCGAAGCTGGTTCGGACACGTCCACCCTTCCGATATTCTGACCCCGGACGTTTGATGGCCCTCTGGACCGCCGGGGAAGTTAACCTGCCCTGACCCGCGTCAAAGCATCAAAATCGGCGTGGGTGTAGCAGAGCCTTCCAGACCTAGCAACCTGCTATAGAGTCAAACTGTCGAAAGGAATTTGGCCTTATATCAGATACTTACCGAAGGTGCGGCGCTTTGCGCGCTATTTGTGCGAAAAAAATTCGATCTTTTCGCGCCGAATTTTCGATTCCGTGCCCGAAAACCCGGCAGACCCCATGTCGCGGCGACCCCATGCGTTAGCGTTATCACGCTGAATCACCCCGCCGAAAGTTCGAAAAGCGCGGTTCAGGCGGGTTTGACCTCGGGCTTCGGGCTTCCCAGGCCGTCCAGCACATTCAGCGGTCGTCGCATCGCCTCGCGCAGGCCCGGCCCGCTGGAGGCCTGCACGCGCTTGGTCGCCTCGACCATCAGGACGCCACCGGCCAGCACCATCGAAAACCGCAGGCCCGCGTTCTCCCAGAAGTTCGCGGTCTTGCGCCAGAACCGCTTGTCCGAGGGGGGCTGATACAGCGTTGTCGCATGCCGCTCAGGCAGGAAAGAGTGCCGCTTGAGCTGCGCCTCGAGCTGGCTGAGCGTATAGGGCCGGCCGTAGCCGAAAGGCGTGGCATCCGACCGCGACCATAGCCCCGCCCGGTTCGGCACGATGAACAGGGCGCTGCCGCCCGGTCCCAGGACGCGAAAACACTCCTCGAGAAGCGCGGAAGGCTGTTCCGAGGTTTCCAGCCCGTGCAGCAACACCAGCTTGTCCACATGCCCCGTCTCGATCGGCCAGGCGGTTTCCTCGCACAGCACCGAGACATTGGGCATGCCCGCAGGCCATGGCATCACCCCTTGCGGCCCCGGCATCAGGCCGGTGACGCGCCGCGCCTCGTCCAGGTAGGGCCGCAGCAAGGGCACGGCAAAGCCGAAGCCCACCACGGTCTGGCCCTTGGCCTCGGGCCACATGCGCAGCATCTGATCGCGCACGGCCTTCTGCGCCGCACGCCCCAGCGTGCTGCGGTAGTAGAAGTTGCGAAGATCCTGCACATCAAGATGCATTGCGGTCCGCCTCTGGTTCCGCCACTCTAGAGGGCCACCTTAACAAGCGGAAGATGAAACGCCATGCCCCTTGAGATCGTCACCATCCCCTGCCTCAAGGACAATTACGCCTTCCTGGCCCATGACAAGGCGACCGGACAGACCGCCGTTATCGATGTACCCGAAGCGGCCCCGATCATCGCGGCGCTGAAACAGCGCGGCTGGACGCTGAGCCATGTGCTGCTGACCCATCACCACTGGGATCACGTCGACGGGCTGGCGGCCTTGCTGGCGGATCATCCTGCCACGGTCATCGGTGCAGCCGCCGATGCGCATCGCCTGCCGCCGCTGGACATCGCCGTGGCCGAAGGGGACACGATCACCATCGGATCGGATACCGGCACCGTGATGGACGTCTCCGGTCACACGCTGGGACATGTCGCCTTTCATTTCCCCGCCTCGTCCGTCGTGTTCACCGCCGACAGCCTGATGGCCCTTGGCTGCGGGCGCCTGTTCGAGGGCACACCCGCGCAGATGTACGCAAGCCTTGCCAAGCTGGCCGCGCTGCCGCCTGAAACGCTGGTCTGTTCGGGGCATGAATACACGGCCTCGAACGCGAAATTTGCCCTGACCATTGAACCCGGAAATGCCGCACTTATCTCTCGTGTCGAAAAGATCGAAACCGCGCGCGCACAGGGTCGCCCGACCGTCCCTTCCCTGCTTTCGACAGAACGCGCCACAAACCCCTTTCTGCGGTCAGACAGCCCTGAAATACAGGCCAATGTCGGTCTGTCCGGGGCCGATCCGGTCACCGTTTTCACCGAGGTGCGCCGCCGCAAGGACAGTTTCTGATGCTGAAACCTCACGCATCGGGAACACGTCGAACAAAATGTGACCACCGGGCCAAAGAAAAAACTTGAAGAGCGCCCGATATAGACCACACTTTAAGACTATGAGGCCATGTTTGACGCGACAACAACCGCGCCAGACCCAGATCAAAGAGGAGCACAGCTGTGCCTTCATTCTCGACCACGCTCGAACAGGCAATCCACGCGGCGCTGGCCTTGGCCAACGCCCGCAAACATGAATTCGCAACGCTCGAGCACCTTCTTCTCGCGTTGATCGACGAACCCGATGCGAACCGCGTGATGAAGGCCTGTTCGGTCGACACCGACGACCTGCGCAACACGCTGGTGGAATTCATCGATGACGACCTGTCCAACCTCGTCACCGATATCGAAGGCTCCGAGGCTGTTCCGACAGCGGCGTTCCAGCGCGTGATCCAGCGCGCGGCGATCCATGTGCAATCCTCCGGCCGGACCGAGGTGACGGGGGCCAACGTGCTGGTCGCGATCTTCGCCGAACGTGAAAGCAATGCCGCCTATTTCCTGCAGGAGCAGGAGATGACGCGCTATGACGCGGTCAACTTCATCGCGCATGGCGTCGCCAAGGACCCCGCCTATGGCGAAGCGCGTCCGGTGACCGGCGCGACCGAGTCCGAGGAATCCAGTACAGGCTCCTCGACCGAAGCGACCGACCAGAAGGAATCCGCACTCGGCAAATATTGCGTGGACCTGAACGCCAAGGCCTTCAAGGGCGATGTCGATCCGCTGATCGGCCGCGCCTCCGAGGTCGAGCGCTGCATCCAGGTCCTGTGCCGCCGCCGCAAGAACAACCCCCTGCTGGTGGGTGATCCGGGCGTGGGCAAGACCGCCATCGCCGAAGGTCTGGCGCGCAAGATCGTCAAGGGCGAAACCCCCGAGGTTCTGTCCAAGACCACCATCTTCAGCCTCGACATGGGCGCGCTGCTGGCCGGCACCCGCTATCGCGGCGATTTCGAGGAACGCCTGAAAGCCGTGGTGAACGAGCTTGAGGCGCATCCCGATGCGGTTCTGTTCATCGACGAGATCCACACAGTGATCGGCGCGGGCGCGACGTCTGGCGGCGCGATGGATGCCTCGAACCTGCTGAAGCCCGCCCTGCAGGGCGGCAAGCTGCGCTGCATGGGGTCGACCACCTACAAGGAATTCCGCCAGCATTTCGAAAAGGACCGCGCCCTGTCGCGCCGGTTCCAGAAAATCGACGTGAACGAACCGACCGTGGATGACACGGTCAAGATCCTTCAGGGTCTCAAGCCCTATTTCGAAGAACATCACTCGGTCCGCTACACCGCCGACGCGATCAAGTCCGCCGTGGAACTGAGCGCGCGTTACATCAATGACCGCAAGCTGCCCGACAAGGCGATCGACGTCATCGACGAGGCCGGGGCCGCGCAGCATCTGGTGGCGGAATCCAAGCGCCGCAAGACCATCGGCGCGAAGGAGATCGAAGCCGTCGTGGCCAAGATCGCCCGCATCCCGCCCAAGAACGTGTCCAAGGACGATGCAGAGGTGCTCAAGGATCTGGAAAAGACCCTCAAGCGCGTGGTCTTCGGTCAGGACGATGCCATCGTGGCCCTGTCCAGCGCGATCAAACTGGCCCGCGCGGGCCTGCGCGAGCCGGAAAAGCCCATAGGCAACTACCTGTTCGCGGGTCCCACCGGGGTCGGCAAGACCGAGGTTGCAAAGCAGCTGGCTGATACGCTGGGCGTGGAACTGCTGCGCTTCGACATGTCCGAATACATGGAGAAACACGCCGTCAGCCGCCTGATCGGCGCGCCTCCGGGCTATGTCGGCTTTGACCAGGGCGGCATGCTGACCGATGGCGTCGACCAGCATCCCCATTGCGTGCTGCTGCTGGACGAGATCGAAAAGGCGCATCCCGATGTGTTCAACATCCTGTTGCAGGTGATGGACCATGGCACGCTGACCGATCACAACGGGCGCAAGGTGGATTTCCGCAACGTGATCCTGATCATGACCTCGAACGCGGGTGCTGCCGACATGGCCAAGGCCGCCATCGGGTTCGGCCGGGACAAGCGCACGGGCGAAGACACCGCCGCGATCGAGCGGACCTTCACCCCGGAATTCCGCAACCGTCTGGACGCGGTCATCAGCTTCGGTGCACTGCCGAAAGAGGTGATCATGCAGGTGGTCGAGAAGTTCGTGCTGCAGCTTGAGGCGCAGCTGATGGATCGCAACGTGCATATCGAACTGACCAAGCCCGCCGCCGAATGGCTGGCCGACAAGGGCTATGACGACAAGATGGGCGCGCGTCCGCTGGGCCGCGTGATCCAGGAATACATCAAGAAACCGCTGGCCGAAGAACTGCTGTTCGGCAAGCTGACCAAGGGTGGCGTGGTGCGCGTGGCGCTCAAGAATGGCGAGATCGATCTGCAGATCGCCGGGCCGGAACAGGCGCGCCTGTCGGGCAACAAGCCACCGCTTCTGACCGCCGACTGATGCGGGCAGCCCTGCTGCTGCTGATCATGGCCTCCGCACTGCCAGCCGGTGCGGGGGCCTTTACTTTGGGCCTGCCTATTGATTGCACGCTCGGGCAGACCTGCTTCATCCAGCAATACGTGGATCACGACCCCGGCCCCACCGCGCGGGATTTCACCTGCAGCGGCTTAAGCTATGACACCCATACCGGGACGGATTTCGCCCTGCCGTCGCTGGCCGCGATGCGGGCAGGCGTTGCAGTTCTGGCCGCGGCCCCCGGCCAGGTCACCGCCCTGCGCGACGGGATGCCCGACACGGGTCTGACACCCGAGACAGCCGCCCAGATCGAGGGCCGCGATTGCGGCAATGGCGTGGTGATCCGCCACGCCGACGGCTGGGAGACGCAATATTGCCACCTGATGCAGGGCTCGGTCACCGTAACGAGGGGGCAGATGGTCGAGACCGGCACCCCCCTGGGCCTTGTCGGCCTGTCGGGCAATACCGAATTTCCCCATGTCCATATCGCGCTGCGCCGCAACGGACAGGTCGTCGATCCGTTCGATCCCGATGGCCAGATCACCTGCGGCGCGCCCGATACCGAAACCCTCTGGTCCGCGCCCATCGCCTATGCGCCCGGCGCGCTGCTGAACGCGGGTTTTGCAACCGGCATCCCCGCCTATGACAGCATCAAGGCGGGCACCGCGGGCCTGGATACCATGGCCAGCGACGCACCTGCGCTGGTTGTCTGGGGCTATGCCTTCGGAGGACGGCAAGGCGATGTGATGCGGCTGACCATCACCGGGCCCGGCGGCACGATCACCGATCACAGCGAAACGATCGACCGCAACCAGGCGCAGTTTTTCCGCGCCGCTGGCCGCAAGACACCCGCGCAGGGCTGGCCCGCCGGGGATTATGCCGCAAGCGTCAGCCTGATGCGGGATGGCCTGTCGCTGGGGTCACGCAGCCTTGTCCTGCGGGTCGAGTGATCGCGCCAACGCCCACCCACACCCTTACTTTTCGGTGAATTTCAGCTCGATCCGGCGATTCTGGGCGCGCGCCTCTTCGGTATTGGCGGTGTTGACGGGATTGTATTCACCAAACCCGTTCGCGCTGAGGCGATCCGGCGGAATGCCAAGGCTGCCGGACATGTAGCGCACGACCGAAAGCGCCCGCGCTTGGCTGAGTTCCCAGTTGTCGGCGAACTCCCCCTGCCCCGACAGCGGCACGTTGTCGGTATGCCCATCGACGCGGATCACCCAGTCGATGCCCGGGGGAATGTCATCGGCCACGGCGCTGAGGATTTGGGCCACCTTTGCCACCTCGCCTTGCCCCGCGTCCGACAATGTCGCGCTGCCCGGCGGAAAGAGCACTTCGGAGGCGAACACAAAGCGGTCGCCCACCACCTGCACACCCGGCTGATTGCCCAGCAGATCGCGCAAACGGCCAAAGAATTCCGAGCGGTATTTCTGCAGATCCTGCGCCTCGGCCTCAAGCCTCAGGCGCTCGGCCTCTTCAAGCTGACGCCGGCGCCGTTCTTCGGCAGCCGCGCGCGCCAGCGCCGCGTTCAGATCGGACCCCAGCGATTGCACCTGGATCGAGGCGGCGGCTTCGCGTTCCTGGCTGTCATCCAGCAAGGCCTGCAACTGGCCCAACTGGTTGCGCAGCGCTGCGACCTGCTGGTTCAGAAGGGCCTGGGCGCGCTGCGCCTCGGTCGATTTGCCCTGTTCCTCGGCCAGCAGCCGCTGCGCCTGTGCCAAAAGGGCCGCTTCGCGCTCGGCCTCGGTCATCCGCGCGCCAAGCTGCGCCTGCAGGTCATCGCGTGCGGCTTCCGCTGCGGCCAGCAGGGTCAGGGTTTCCTCGGCGCGGCGCCGCTGTTCTTCCAGCGCCAGCGTCATCGCGGTCAATTCGGTGTCCGCATCCTGCAACCGTGCGCGCAACGCCTCGGCGGCGGCGGCCTCGGCAAGCCGCGCGGCCTCCTCCTCGGACAATTGCGCCTGCAACGCATCAACCTGACCGCTCAAGGCCTGCGCCTGGGCCGCGGTTTCGGCCTGCTCGGCCCGCAGATCCGCGATCAGCGCCTCCAGCGCCTCGCGGCGGGCGGCGGCCAGGCGCGCGGCCTCGACACCCGCGTCGATTTCCGAACGCGCCTGCGCCAAGGCAAGGTTCAGCGCCTCCTGCTCGGACAGAAGCCGCCCTTGTTCGGCCTCGAGTTCGGCCACCGTGCCAAGTGCGGCATCGCGTTCGGACAGCAGCGCGGCGACCTGCGCCTCGAAACTGGTGATCCGGCTCTGCGCAGCCTCAAGCGCGGCCAAACCGGCGTCACGCTCGCCACGCAGGGACAGGATCAGCGCCTCTTGCTGCGCAATCTGGTCGCGGGCATCGCCCAGCGTCGCGTCAAGCTGGCCCAGCCGGGTCGTCAGATCGGCGCTGCGCCGCTGTTCCAGCCCCAGCGCCTGCGCCAGCGCCGCCACTTCGGCGCCCAGCGCGTCAAGCTCGGTTTCCTGACCGCTGATCGTCTCGCGCAGCACGAATTGCACGACCATGAAGATGGTCAGCACGAACATCAGCACCAGCAGAAGACCGGTCATCGCATCGACGAAACCCGGCCAGATCGAGGCCTGGAACCTTTGCCCGGTGCGGCGCGACAGGGCCATGGATCAGCCCCCTTCGCCCTTGTTGCCCAGAACGCCCCCCAGCGGCCGCGCTGTCGCAGGCCTTGGGCGGGACTGTTCGATCGCGCGGGTCAGGGCGGCCAGATCGGTGCGCAGTTCCGACATTGTATCCTGCCGCCCGGCGCTGATCTCTTCGAGGATCCGCAGAAGTTGCACATCCATCGAGCGCAGGCGCATGCGGCTTTCGGCGTCCAGCCCCTCGCCACGTTCCTGCACGGACAGGGCCGCGGCAAGCCGTTCCTGCCCCTCGGCCAGCTGCAGCAAGGCAGCCGTCAGTTCGGATTGCTGCCCGCCCCCGGCGCCCAATGTTTCATTGAGCCCATCGATGACCACACCCAGCCGCTCCAGGCGCGCATCCGTTGCCGCGCGGGTGGCTTCGGCCTGTTCCAGCAGCACCTGAACGGTTTCCATCTGCTGGACCATCCCGTCGACCACCTGCACCAGCATGCCCTGGTCCGGCGCGCCTTCACCCTCGCCCGAGGAAAACCCGACGCGGGTGATCGTGCTCAGCCATTCTTCCAGTTCGCGGTAGAACCGGTTCTGCCCATGGCCTGCGAAAAGTTCCAGCAGCCCGACCACCAGCGATCCGGCAAGACCCAGAAGCGAGGATCCAAAGGCCACACCCATGCCCGACAACTGCGCATCCAGCCCGTCCATGAGGCGTCCGAACACGGCAACGCCTTCCTCGCCTTCCTGCGGGGCAAGGCTGCGGATCGTGTCGACCAGCGCGGGCACGGTCGTGGCCAGCCCGTAGAACGTGCCCAGAAGGCCCAGAAAGATCAGCAGGTTGACGATGTAGCGCGTGATTTCGCGCGCCTCGTCGATCCGCGTCGCCACGGAATCGAGGATCGAGCGGGTCGAACTGGCCCCGATCTGCATCCTCGCGCCGCGCGTCCGCAGCAAGGCGGCCAGCGGCGCCAGAAGGCGCGGCGCCACCCGCCCATCCGCACGGCCCTTGGCGAAGGCCTCGATCCAGCGGACCGATGTGATCAGCTGCGCCACCTGCAGGAAACAGGCCAGCACACCGATCACGAAGACGAACAGGATGAACCCGTTCAGGTAGGGGTTTGCCTCGAACACCGGCAGCACGCGCGGCAGGGCCAGCACGATCACGAATGCGGCCAGACCCAATACCAGCAACATCGACACGATCTGGCGCAGGGGTTGCGAAAACTGCGGCTCGGCCTCGCGGTCCGGCATGTCCATGCGGACGGCTCCTGACACTGTTTGTTCTTGGGTTTGATCCTAGGGGCTGAACCCCAGACTGCCAAGGGGTTATCCCCGTTGATGCGTCCTAATCTGGGTCAGATCGCGCACTCTGCCGTCCAGCCAGGCCAGATCGGGGTCCGCAATCCCCAGGCTGGCCAGATGCGCCGCCGTGTTGTGCAGGTATTCCGTGTTCGGACCACGCCCACCCACGGCCTGCGCGATGATCTGTGCCTGCTCCTCCAGCGGCAGGCCACCGCAATACTGGACATGGTCGGGATCGATCACATAGGTCACCGCCTCGACGCTGGTGCCATCGGCAAGATCGACCCTGAGCATCCGCTCGACATAGGCAGAAGAGATCAGCTCGCGTTCGCGCAGATAGGCCAGAACGTCATCGGCCTGGTCGGGACGCACGCCCAGCGCCAGCCCGTGGCATTCCGTATCCGCCGCGGCATCAAGCGCAAGCACCAGTCCGGGCGCCTCAGGCGTGCCGCGGTGATGGATCGAGCGCATGCAGAAACTGCGATGATATCCCGAAAGGCGCGCCAGAACCGACCGGCTGACATCGAAGCCGGGATTCCACAATAGTGATCCATATCCGAACACCCACATCATGGCGCTACTGGTCCTTCCATTTGCACCCCTGTAAACACCACGGCAGGCGCAGTGAAAAGGGGGGCCTGCCGCGTGAAACGACTGTTGTTCCTGATCGTCATCTCGGCCGCGCTGTGGTCCGGCTACTGGATCTACGGGTCATCGACCACGCGCAGCGCCTTCGAGGACTGGTTCGCGGACAGGCGCGCCGAAGGCTGGGTCGCCGACCATGCGGCGCTTGAGGTGCAGGGCTTTCCCAACCGCTTCGACGTCACGATGACCGAGGTCGCCCTTGCCGATCCCGAAACGGGCTGGGCCTGGACCGCGCCCTTCGTCCAGATCCTGGCGCTCAGCTACAAGCCGAACCACGTGATCGCCGTCTGGCCTGACCTGCAACATGTCGCAACGCCCCTCGGCAAGTTCGACATCACCCAGGCCGCGATGCAGGCCAGTGTCGTGCTGTGGCCCAGCACCGATATTGCGCCCGACCGGATCCGGCTGGTCGCCGATACCCTGCAGATCAGCGCAAGCGATGGCACCGGCACGGCGATGAGCGCCCTGCGCATCGCCGCCGAACGGCTTGGCCCGGATGGGCAGCCCGCCACCACCGCCCCTGATGAAGGCGCGACGCGTTATCGAATCGCCTTGTCCGCCGAAGGTTTCGCCCCCGATCTGGCCCTGCGGCATCGCGTCGACCCTACAGACAGGCTGCCGCGCACCCTGGATGCCTTGCGCGCGGATGTGACCCTTGGGTTTGACCGTCCATGGGATCGCCGCGCAGTGGAAGAAGCGCGTCCGCAACCGCGCCAGATCGCGCTGCGCCTGGCCGAGGCGCGCTGGGGCGAGCTTGAGCTGAAGGCGGCGGGCGAGCTTGAGATCGATGCCGCGGGCGAGGCAACCGGGCGGATGACCGTCAAGGCCCAGAACTGGCGCGAGATCCTTGCGATGGCCCGCGCCTCGGGCGAACTGCCCGAAGGTGTGGCCGACACGCTGGAACGGGCGCTGTCGCTTCTGGCCGGTCGGAATGACGGGATCGACATTCCGCTGGATTTCAGCCGTGGCCTGATCTGGATCGGCCCCGTTCCGGTGATGGAAAGCCCTGTTTTCGTGCTGCGCTAGGCCCGGTGCCGGTGCTTCAGCGGCAATAGGGCCCGCCACGATGGCGCGCCGTGTCGAAATGGAAATGGTCCTGGTGGAATCTGTCGGATTCCGGCCCCAGCACGGTGCCGAAGGTTCCGCAGGCCGCTCTGTGCATCTGCCTGAGCGCGCGCCCGTTGCGCCCCGCGCCCCAATCACGCAGCACCGTCACCTCGGTCCCGTCGCGCAGGCTGTAGCCGGAAACATCAATGGCCTTGCCCCGCCCATGTTCAGAGATGCGCGCGCCGGGCTGATGGTTGCGCGTGCGGCAGGCATAGCTGGCCGCGACCCGGATCGATTGCACCCCGCCGCCCTGGTTTCCAACAGCGGGCATCATGCCCCTTTCAACCCAGGTGCCGAAGGCCCGCGCCGTGGGACAATCCACAACCGCACCGGTGCTCAGGCGCACGCCATTCACCTCATGCAGGCGGACCGCGTTGGCAATCCCGCAGCCGGTGATGCCGCCGGGCACCTCGCCTACCACCTCGCCGCGCAGGGCGGGGTCCTTGCAGACCATCGGGTAACCGCTGGTCGATGGCGCCGCGCGTGATGCGGCGGGTCTTTCGTAACGAACACTACAAGCACTGGCACTGAACAACAGCGCCACAAGTGCCAGGGGCACAAGGGCGGAATGGCGCATCAGCGGACCGCCTTTGCTCGCCCGAAGTCGGGCGCATCGGTGTCCTGTCCCGCTTCGATGATCCCGCGCCGGATGGCGCGGGTGCGGGTGAAATAGGCATGCAGATGATCCCCGTCCCCGGTGCGGATGGCGCGTTGCAAGGCGAACAACTCCTCTGTGAAGCGGCCAAGGATTTCCAGCGTGGCCTCCTTGTTGGTCAGGAACACATCGCGCCACATGGTCGGATCGCTGGCGGCGATCCGGGTGAAGTCACGGAAACCGGCAGCGGAATACTTGATCACCTCGCTGTCGGTCACGCGGCGCAGGTCATCGGCCACGCCGACCATCGTATAGGCGATCAGGTGCGGCGCATGGCTGGTGACGGCAAGCACCAGATCATGATGATCGGCCTCCATCGTGTCGACATTGGCGCCGATCCCCTGCCAGAGGCGGGTCAGACGGTCCAGCGCCGCCGGATCGGTGCCATCGACCGGCACAAGGATGCACCAGCGATTATCGAACAGGCTGGCAAACCCGGACTCGGGGCCGGAATGTTCCGTGCCCGCCAGCGGATGCGCGGGGATGAAATGCACATGCGCCGGAAGATGCGGGCCCACCGCCTCGATCACCGCGCGCTTGACCGATCCCACATCGCTGACGGTCGCGCCTTGCGCCAGATGCGGCGCGATTTCGGCCGCAACCGCACCCATCGCCCCCACCGGCACGCAGAGCACCACCAGGTCGGCGCCCTCGACCGCCTCGGCGGCCGTGTCGCAGACCCGGTCGCACAGGCCGATCCGGCGCGCGGTCTCACGCGTGGCCTGGCTGCGGGCATAGCCTGTCACCTCCCGCGCCAGACCACCCCGTTTCATCGCCCAGAACATCGAGGACGCGATCAACCCCAGGCCGATCAGCGCGACGCGATTGTAGATCACACTCACCGCGCACCCCCTTTGAACTGGCCCACGGCATGGGCGACGCGGCGGCAACTGGATTCGTCGCCAACCGTGATGCGCAGGCATTGCGGCAGTTTGTAACCCGCCACCCGCCGCACGATCAGACCCTGCGACTTGAGGTAAGCATCGCAAGCCTCGGCCTCGGCCTGGTCGGCAAAACGCGCCAGCACGAAATTCGCCATCGAGGTGTCGCATTGCACCCCGTGTTCGGCCAGCGCCTGCGCCAGCCAGACGCGCAGCCGTGCATTTTCCGCCCGGCATTTCGCGGCATAGGCCTGATCGCGCACCGCGGCCTCGGCGGTGGCGAGGGCCGTGTTCGACAGGTTGAACGGCCCCCGGATCCGGTTCAGCACATCCACGATCGCACGCGGGCCATAGCCCCAGCCGACCCGCAGGCCACCCAGGCCGTAAAGCTTGGAAAAGGTGCGCGTCATGACCACGTTGTCATGCGCCTCGACCAGTGCCGCGCCGCCATCATAGCCATCGACATATTCGGCATAGGCCCCGTCCAGAACCAGCAGAGCATGATCCGGCAGCCCTTCGGCCAGACGCGCCAGCTCGTTGCCGCCGATCATCGTGCCGGTGGGGTTGTTCGGATTGGCGATGAACACCAGCCGTGTCGCAGGCGTCACGGCGGCAAGGATCGCATCCACATCGGTCACGCGGTCGCGTTCCTTCACCTCGACGGGCGTGCCCCCCGCCGCCAGCGTGCTGATGCGGTACATGGCAAAGCCGTGTTCGGTATGGATCACCTCGTCACCGGGTCCGACATAGGCCTGGCAGAGGAAATGGATGATCTCGTCGCTGCCCACGCCGCAGATGATGCGGTCGGCGTCCAGACCATGCACATCGGCAATCGCGCCGCGCAGCCCCGCGTGATCGGTCGAGGGATAACGATGCAACTCGTAGCCCGAGCGGCGAAACGCCTCGATCGCGGCCTCGCTTGGCCCAAAGGGGTTCTCGTTCGAGCTGAGCTTGACCACATCGGTCATGCCCTCCACATGGGCGGCGCCGCCCTGGTACAGCTCGATCTGCATGATGCCGGGTTGCGGCTGGATCTGGGTCATGACTACGCTCTCCTTGCGCCCCCTCTTAGCGGCGCGCCAAGCTCAAGAAAAGCGCGAAAGCGGCGTTGCACCCGATGCCGCAGGGCTGCCGACCGGCCTTTCATCTTGCCGAAAATGCTCAAGATCCGCCTCCCGAAACCGTCACGCGCCTCAGGTCGCAAGCACATTGCGGAACAGCCAGGGATCGCTTTCGTCGATATCCTCGGGAAACAGCTCCCACCGGTCCTGCAGCGGCGTCCAGTCGGTGTAATGCGCCTCGACCGGTCCAAGATAGGGCCGCTGCACGGCCAGGCAACGCGCATGGTCCATCTCGTCCGTCTCGACGATGCCGGCGCGGGGGTTCTCCAGCGCCCAGACCATGCCGGCCAGAACCGCGCTGGTCACCTGCAGGCCCGTCGCGTTCTGATCCGGGGCAAGGCTGCGCGCCTCGGCATTTGACAGGCGCGAGCCATACCAGAGCGCGTTTTTCGCATGCCCGTAAAGCAGCACGCCCAGCTCATCGATGCCTTCCACGATCTCTTCGGGTCCCAGGATGTGATGCGCGTGCTGCACCCGGCCAGAGCCGAACATCTCGTGCAGCGACAGCACCGCATCGTCACAGGGGTGATAGGCATAATGACAGGTGGGCCGATACGCGGGCGCGGCCGGGTCGCCCACCGTGTAATAGTCCGAGATCGAGATCGCCTCGTTATGCGTCACCAGGAAACCGAATTGCGGGCCCGGTGTCGGGCACCAGCTGTGGACGCGCGTGATCGCACCGGGCCTTTCGATCCAGATCGCAGACTGGCAGCCTGCGGCATGGCGATAGGCATTGTCGGGAAACCATGTCTCATGCGTGCCCCAGCCCAGTTCGGCAGGCTGGAAGCCTTCGGCGATGAACCCCTCGACCGACCAGGTGTTGACGAAGACCCCGCGCGGGCGCGGCAGGGTGCGCGCCTGCGTGTCGCGTTCGGCCACATGCACGCCCTTCACCCCCAGATCGCGCATCAGCAGCGCCCAGCCCTGCCGGTCCGAAGGCACGTCGGTTGCATGACCGCAATCGGCGGCCAGCTGCAACAGCGCCTCCTTGACGAACCAGCTGACCATGCCGGGATTGGCCCCGCAGCAGGACACGGCGGTGGTCCCGCCGGGGTTCGCGGCCTTCTCGTCGCGCACCTTCTGGCGCAGCGCGTAATTCGTGCGCGCCTCGTTGTCGGGGGTCTCGAAATAGAAACCTGTCCAGGGTTCGACCACCGTATCGATGTAGAGAACGCCCAAGTCCCGGCACAGCCGCATGATGTCGAGCGAGGACGTATCGACCGACAGGTTGACGCAAAATCCCTGCCCACCGGCAAAAAGATCGCCCAGCACCTCGCGGTAGTTGCTGCGCGTCAGCGCGACGGGCAGATGCGGGATGCCTCGCGCGGCCAGATCGGCCACTGCCTCGGGATCGGGTTCGATCACCATCAGGTGGCTTTCGTCGAAATCGAAATGCCGCTGGATCAGCGGCAGTGTTCCCCGCCCGATCGAACCATAGCCGATGATGACCACTGCGCCTTCGATACGACCATGGATCGGCCAGCCACCAGTCTTGCCGTCTGACATCCTTCACCCTCCACCACGCGGCATCGCACCGATACCCACGCGGCAGTTGTGGCACGAAAAAACCCGCCGCAGAAGCTGCGGCGGGTCTTGATCCCCCGAAATCGGGGCAATCTGGTCCGAAGTCTTAGTTCTTCGCGTAGAATTCGACCACGAGGTTCGGTTCCATGATGACCGGATACGGCACATCGCCCAGGCTGGGGGTGCGCACGAAGGTGGCGGTCAGCTTGGAGTTGTCGACATCCAGGTAATCGGGCACGTCACGCTCGGGCAGCTGGGTGGCTTCCAGGATGACGGCCATCTGCTTGGACTTCTGGCGAACCTCGATCACGTCACCCTCTTTCACGCGGTAGGAGGGGATGTTCACGCGCTTGCCGTTCACGGTCACGTGGCCGTGGTTCACGAACTGGCGGGCAGCGAAGACGGTCGGCACGAATTTCGCACGATAGACCACGGCGTCCAAGCGGCGCTCCAGCAGGCCGATCAGGTTTTCACCGGTATCGCCCTTGACGCGCTCTGCCTCTGCATAGATGCGGCGGAACTGCTTTTCGGTCAGGTCGCCATAGTAGCCCTTGAGCTTCTGCTTGGCACGCAGCTGGGTGCCGAAATCGGACAGTTTGCCCTTGCGGCGCTGGCCGTGCTGGCCGGGGCCGTATTCGCGGCGGTTCACCGGGGATTTCGGACGGCCCCAGATGTTTTCGCCCATGCGGCGGTCGATCTTGTACTTGGCAGACGTGCGTTTGGTCACGGCTGATCTCCTTCTTTAGAGTATGAAGGGCGTTGTCCTCTGGCAAAAGCCCGACAGGTCACCCCTTGCGGGGGCCACCAACACCAATGAAGCCGCGCTTATACGGCGGCCGCGCGCAGAGTCAACAGCCATATGCCCCCGAAAGCGCGGGGTCGAACCGTTGACGGGGCTGGCAAGCTGCACCTAGGGTCGGACATCACGTGGTGGAGGATGACATGCGTAAATGGTTCTTCTGTGTCGGGTTGCTGGCCCTGGCAGGTTGCGGCGTCCCTTTCGTGCCCCTTGTCTGAGGACGCGTGACTTGTCCGGGGGCACGTGAAGGGGTCGCCCCCGTCACTGCCATGCCACCGCCGACGTCCCGCAGCCGCGCGGTCAGGCCGCCTCGTGCCGCAGGATCGCCGCTTCCGAGGTGCTGAGCATCCGCCGCGCCGCCGTGCCGTAGACATGCGGATCGTATTCCAGCGCGGGGAACATCGCCAGAAGCCGCATCCGGTCGGATTCGGCCAGGCTGGACAGATCCGCCTGAGCCGGGTGGAAGCTTTCTGTCTCGACCCCATTGGCCCACAGAACGTGATGCGAGGGCAGCAGAAGGTGCACATAGGTCACCTGCTTCATGGCCATGTCCACCGCGATGGTCTGGCCGTTCACCAGGTCCCGCGCGGCGACAAGCACCTCATCGGTGTTGAAAAGGGCCTGCGCTGCCCGTCCGCGCAGCAACATCCGGTGTTCCGGCGATACCACCAGTTCCTGATCGGGTCGCTCCACGCCCAGCGCCCCGGCACGAAACCGGATCGGGCGCAGTTTCGGCATCGCGAAAAGCCGCGCCCCGGTCATCCGGCGGCTACCGATCCACAGAACCTCTTGCGGGCCGCTGTCGCGGGTCTGCACCCTGTCGCCTTCTTGCAGTTCTTCGACCAGACGCGGGCCGTCCGGCGTGGCGATGCGTGTGCCGGGCGTAAAGCAGATCACCCCCGTGCCCGCCGGACCGCCCTTGCCGGCATGCACCAGGTCCATCGAGTGATGCACGATCCACAGATCGGTGTCGCGCGGGGGCAACCGATCGAGGAACATCAGAAGCGGGGGCGCGCCGGTGCCCACCTCGATCACCGTAACGGCAAAGCTTTGCGCCCCATCGGTGACGACAAAACCGCTTTCTTCCAGCGGCGTGCTGATTTCGACGCTGTCCAGATCACGCGTCTGCGTGATCGCGGCGCCCACAAGGCGGCGCACCATGCGCGCCGCGCGTTTTCTCAGTTCTGCTTCGCCGTCCGCCGGGCCAAGACGCAGCACGTGACCGGGACCGTCCACCCTTACGGCATCGCCGCGCCAGGACCATGAAGCCCCGACCGCCAATGATGCCAAGGGGGCAGCCTCAAGGCCGTCCACTTCCGTCTGTGACCAGGAGATGACGAACGTGCCCTCAAAGCCCGTTCCCATACCTGCTCTATCTGCCTCAAGTTATTGTTTTTTGTCTTTTTGTACTTTTTTGTATCGAAAGACTAGCAGAGCGGGATCATGGCTGCAAATCCCTCTTGGATGCCAAGGGGACATTAGCGGCAAAACGGTTGCAGACGCGCCACGCGGCGCGCCACCAGTCGTTCGGACCGTTTTCGTTCAGAAATTCAGATCAAGGCGGATCGAACCCAGGACCTGCCCTTCGTCCTGGCCTTCGAATTCCTTGCCAAGCCAGGTCAGGCCATAGAAGACGGCGGTCCGCTCGCCCTGCCAATGCAGGCCAGCCCGCAGCCGCGTACGCCGGTCACGCACCTGAACGCCTGAAGATCCGGGCAGGAACACGCTGTCGGACACCGCCGCGATATCGCCGCCCATCACGAAGGCATAGCCGCCTGCATCGCCCTTGACGCTGCGGTAACGCTGCCCGGTGACAGGATCGCGGACCAGCAACTCGCCCTGCCCCAATGCGCCGAAGGTGACGTCGACGCCCGCGCGCAACAGGGTTTCGACCCCGGCCCGCGCCTCGATGAAGGGACGCATGCGCGCATTCGGGCCCAGCGGCACCTCGCGCCCGGCCTCACCGACCAGGCTGGGGTGAATGTCATTGCCCACCTGTGACGCCCGTGTCAGCGACGAGGCCTTGTCGACGCCCACAAGATCATGAAACGACGCCTGCAGGTCATCCAGCCGCGTTTGCGGACCGGTCATCACCAGATCGCTGCCCAGGGCCAGCTCAATCCCCTCGCGTTCGAAATGCGTGTGCAATCCAAGCGACAGCGCCCCGGAATAAGGCCGGTCGCCCGGCGCCGGATTGACCAGGTTCTCGGGCGCGATGATCTGGGCCCCGAGGCGCAGTTCGAGGATGTCACCGATGTCGTAGGGCAGCGCGCCCGACCACCCGCGACCCCAGACACGGCTGGAGGCAACGGAACCGCTGCGCCAGCGGTCGCGGCCATCGCCGATGTAATCATTGGTGATCAGACGGCCATAGCCGATCCTGTCACGTGTCTGCGCCGTGGTTTCCTGCGGCAAGGCCATCAAGGCAATGCAGATCGCTGTCAGGACACGAAACATGGCGATTTCCTTCATTCTTCAAGCCGCGTGATACCAGCCATACGCGATCTGCCCGGACGGCTGCCAGCCACAACGCAAAGATTCATCGTTTCTGTGGCCGCAACGCCAGATTGAGTGGACCGACATATTTGCCGGGACCGGTTTGCCGCGCAGCCGTGGATCGGGCATAGTACCCGAATGCGGCGCGAACTGCCCCGAAACTGGTCATTTTTCCGATTTTTTGAAGCGATACGACCTTCATGGACATTATCCTCGTCACCACGATCATTGCGGCACTTTTCCTGCTGATCGGTATCGCCGAGCCCCTGGCGGCACGCCTGCGCCTGCCCTACAGCGTCATTCTTGCGCTTCTGGGCATTCTTGTGGCGACAGGAGCCGCCTTTTTCCTGCGCACCGAACTGACCGATGCGCTCAATCCGGTGGCCGAGGCGATTCTGGGTCTGCCGATCCGGTCGAACGTCTTTCTCTATGTCTTCCTGCCGACGCTTCTGTTCCAGGTCACGCTGGTGATGGACCTGCGCCGGATGGTGGACGACTGGGTGCCGATCCTTGTTCTGGCCGTCGTGGCCGTGATCGTGGCGACGGTCGTGATCGGATATGCGCTATCCTGGACCTCGACGCTGCCGCTGGCGGCCTGTCTGCTGATCGGGGCCATCGTATCGACCACCGATCCCTCGGCGGTGGTCAGCATCTTCCGCTCGATATCGGCACCGAAGCGGCTGTCGCGCATCATCGAGGGCGAAAGCCTGCTGAACGACGCCGCCGCCATCGCCCTGTTCGGCCTGTTCATGGGCTTTGTCATGTCAGGCGTACCCGACCCGACGCTGCGCGGCGCGCTGGAACAGTTTCCCATGCTGATCGTGGGCGGCGCGCTGGCCGGCTGGATCATGGCGCGGGCCGCACTCTGGCTGATGACGCTTGTGGCCCAGCACGATCTTGCGGTGATCTCGATCTCGGTCGCGCTGCCTTACCTGTCCTATGTGGCGGCCGAACAGCTTGTCGGCGCTTCGGGCGTGATCGCGGCGGTCAGCGTGGGGCTGACACTGAACCTTTTGGGGCCCGGCCGCCTGCCGCCGGCGATATGGTCGAACCTGCGCGAGGTCTGGGGCCTTCTGGCGCATTGGGCCGGGGCCTTGATCTTTATCCTGGCAGCCTTGCTGATCCCCCGCCTGCTGGATGCCGTGCGCCTGTCGGATATCGGGTTGGTCATCGTGGTCATCCTGGCCGCGATCGCCGCGCGGATGATCATCCTCTTCGGTTTGTTGCCGCTGCTGTCGCTTCTGCGCCTGTCGCCGGTGGTGGAACGGCCCTACCGGGTGGCGATCCTCTGGGGCGGCTTGCGCGGTGCCGTCACCCTGGCGCTGGCGCTGGCCGTGACCGAAAGCTTCCGCGTCCCGGTCGAGGTCAAGCGCGTGGTCGGCATCCTCGCCACCGGGTTCACCCTGTTCACGCTGCTGGTGCAGGGGACGACCCTGCGCTGGGTGATCCGCAAGCTGGGTCTGGACCGTCTGTCGCCCCTTGATGCGGCACTGTCCAAACAGGTCGTCGCCGTGGCGCTGCAGAACGTGCGCGAGGACGTGGCGACAACGGCCGACAGCTACGAGTTGACGCGCGAAACCGTCAGGTCCGAGGCCAAGCGCTTTGCCGGGCGTCTGGACGACGCCGTCAAGGCCGCCGAGGAAGGCGAGGAAATCTCGGACAAGAACCGCATCACGCTGGGCCTGATCGCACTGGCAGGCGCCGAGCGCGAGATGATCCTGTCGCGGTTTCGCGAGCGCGCGATCTCCTCGCGGCTGTCGGACCGCATCCTGACCGATGCCGACCGCCTGATCGAAGCGGCGCGCAGCGGCGGGCGCACCGGGTACCAGCGCGCCGCCCGGCGCAGCCTCGGAAACGCGCCCGGCTTTCGCGTGGCGCTGTTTCTGAACAACCGCCTGCGCCTGTCCGGCCCGCTGGGGCGGCTGACCGCCGACCGCTTCGAGGTGCTTCTGTCCCAACGCCTGATCCTGCGTGATCTGCACGGCTTCATCGACACCCGCATCCGCCGCATCCATGGCCGCCGGGTCGCCGATCTGCTGCACGACCTGCTGGATCGCCGCCTGGAACAGGTGGAACAGGGCCTTGACGCCATGCGTCTGCAATATCCCGGCTATGCCGAGGAACTGGAACGCCGCTTCATCCGCCGCACCGCCCTGCGTCTGGAAGAGCGCGAATATGAAACCATGCGCGCCGACGGATTGATCGGGGCGGAACTGCATGTCGCCCTGACCCAGGATGTCGCCGCGCGCCGCAAGCAGGCCGACGAGCGTCCCAAGCTGGATCTGGCGGTGCGCAAATCCGACCTTGTCCGTCAGTTTCCACTGTTTGCCGACCTGGACGAGCGCACGTTGAAGCGCCTCAGTCGCGCGCTGGTCACGCGCTACGTCAACACGGGCGAAAAGATCATCCGCCGCGACACGCCCGCCCGCAACGTGCATTTCATCGCCTCGGGCGCGGTCGAGTTGCAGACCGCAGGCCAGACCTGGCGTCTTGGCCGGGGCGAGATGTTCGGACAGATGGCGATCCTGATGCAGAAACTCCGCCGGACCGAGGTCACGGCCATTGCCCCTTCCAGCCTGCTGGTGCTGGACGAGGCGCGGTTCCGCCGCCTTCTCAAGCGCAGCCAGCCGATGCAGGCCGCCGTGATCGATAGCGCAAGACGGCGCGGCCTCGATCCCGCGCAGGTTCTGGAAAGCGTCGGCGTGACGGTGCCGCCAGCCATGGCAAAGGACCGGACGGATACCGGAAACAGGCCGTCCACGCCCGAGGTCACCCCCGAAACCGAACAAGCGGCCAAGCCTGAAATACCGTCTGAAACATTGTCCCCCGCGCTCGCGGAAACAGCGTCGGACACCGACAAGGACACCCCCCCAGGGGCATCGACGCAGGACCGCAGCGGAGCAGTTTAGAATCGTTCCAAACCTTGACAGTCAGGGCCATCAAGCGCATATCCTGTGGCAAGCCATGAAAGGAACATATCCGATGTTCATCCAGACTGAATCCACCCCGAATCCGGCTACCCTGAAATTCCTGCCCGGTCAGACCGTGCTGGAAATGGGCACCGCCGATTTCCCCACCGCCGAGGGGGCCGCTGTCTCGCCGCTGGCGACACGGCTTTTCGCGGTCAGCGGCGTCAGCGGCGTGTTCTTCGGCACCGATTTCGTCACCGTGACCAAGGATGCGGGCGTCGAATGGGACCATATCAAGCCGGCCCTGCTGGGCGCGATCATGGAACATTTCCAGTCCGGTCAGCCGGTCATGGGCGCTGGCGCGCAGGCGGCTTCGGGCCATGCCGAACATGATGGCCCGGATGCCGATGTGGTCGGCCAGATCAAGGAACTGCTGGATACCCGCGTGCGCCCGGCCGTGGCGCAGGATGGCGGCGACATCACCTTCCACGGGTTCGACCGTGGCGTGGTCTATCTGCACATGCAGGGGGCCTGCGCCGGTTGCCCGTCATCGACCCTGACCCTGAAGATGGGGATCGAGAACCTGCTGCGCCATTACATCCCGGAAGTGACCGAAGTGCGGCCCGTGGCCGTCTGATCACGGGGATCTGGGCAAGACAACGGCGATGACACAGTGACCCCGCAGCCTGACAATACCGTGGCCGAGCCGATCATCCTGGCCTTCGACACATCGGCGGCCTACTGCGCCGCAGCCCTGCTGCGGGGCAAATCCCTTCTGGGGCTTCAGTCCGAGGACATGGGCCGGGGACAGGCCGAACGACTGGTGCCCATGCTGGATGATCTGATCAAGGGCGCCGATCTTGACTGGTCGGACCTTGATGCCCTGGCCGTGGGCGTGGGCCCCGGCAATTTCACGGGCATCCGCATCGCCGTGTCGACCGCACGCGGGCTTGCCCTTGCGCTGGATATCCCCGCGATCGGCGTCAGCACCTTCGAGGCGATTTCGAAAACCGCGACACTGCCTCATCTGGCCTGCGTGCCGGCCCCCCAGTCCCAGGTCTATATCGCGCCCACGGGGACCGAACCAAGTCTTGTCAGCATGGATGACGCCCATGGTCTTGGCTTGCCGCTGGCCCTGCCCCCGGCCCCTGCGGATCTTGTGGTTGCCATGGCGCGCGTGGCGCGCGCCCGGCTGCGCCGGGGCGATATGCTGGAGGCACCGGCCCCTCTCTATGTTCGTGCGGCGGATGCAGCACCGTCACGCGACACGCCTCCGGTGATGCTGCCCGATGACCGGACCTGACACAGCGCTTGATGTCGACGCGATGGCCACCGTGCACGCCGCGGCCTATCAGCTGGACCGCCCCTGGACCGCCGCCGAATTCCGCGGCCTGACCGACAGCCCCCATGTGCTTGCCCTGGGCGACACACGCGCCTTCATCCTTACGCGGATCATCGCGGACGAGGCCGAAGTCCTGACCATCGCCACCCATCCCGACCATCGCCGCAAGGGTCTGGCCCGCGCCTTGCTGGCGCAGTTTCACGCCGCGGCACGGGCGCGCGGGGCCACGACTGCCTTTCTGGATGTAGCCGCCGACAACGCACCGGCAATCGCGCTTTATCTGGGTGCGGGCTATGCACAGGTCGGCCAGCGGCGGGCCTATTACCCGCGCAAGAATGCCTCGGCGGCGGACGCTTTGCTGATGCGGCGGGCGCTCGACTGACACCGGCCGGAAAACGCAGCCGCAAAGCGGCCTTGCCGCCACGTCAAGACGCAGTTTCTTGTTGACCCTTGCCGGGCGCTGCGGCGTAAACTGACCCTCGATCCGATCAGTCCGATCGTCTGACGTGGTGCGGACCCAACCAGCACCATCGCTGCCAACCAACGGGAGACCCGACATGACCCTGATGCAGAAATTCCTTGGCGCTGTCGCCGCGACCGCCCTCAGCGCGGGCGCCGCCCTGGCCGAGCCCGCCCTGATCTTCGATCTGGGTGGCAAGTTCGACAAAAGCTTCAACGAGGCCGCGTTCAACGGCGCGGAACGCTGGGCCAAGGAAACCGGCGGCACCTATCTGGAAACGGTGATGCAATCCGAAGCCCAGCGCGAACAGGCGCTGCGCCGCTTTGCCGAGGCGGGCGCCAACCCGATCGTGACCACCGGCTTTGCCATGAGCGATCCGATCGCCCAGGTCGCGCCCGACTATCCCGACACGATGTTCGTGACCATCGACGGCTGGGTCGACCTGCCGAACGTCAAGGTGATCGGCTTTACCGAACATGAAGGCTCGTATCTGGTGGGCATGATGGCCGCCATGGCGTCGAAATCCGGCACCGTCGGCTTCATCGGCGGGATGGACGTGCCGCTGATCCGCAAATTCGCCTGCGGCTATGCGCAGGGCGTCAAGGCGGTGAATGCCGATGCCAATATCATCGCCAACATGACCGGCACGACACCGTCGGCCTGGAACGACCCGGTGAAAGGCTCGGAACTGACCCTGTCGCAGATCGGTCAGGGCGCGGATGTCGTCTATGCCGCAGCAGGCGGCACCGGCGTTGGCGTGCTGCAGACCGCCGCGGACGAGGGCATCCTGTCGATCGGCGTGGACAGCAACCAGAACCACCTGCATCCGGGCAAGGTGCTGACCTCGATGCTCAAGCGCGTCGATGTGGCCGTCTACAACGTGATGATGGCCGGCACCGAACTGCAGCCCGGTATCGAAGTGCTGGATCTTGCGGCCGAAGGCGTGGGCTATGCGCTGGACGAAAACAACGCGGCGCTGGTGTCCGACGAGATGAAGGCTGCCGTCGATGCGGCGCGCGAAAAGATCATCGCGGGCGAACTGGCCGTGCATGACTACACATCGGATGACAGCTGCCCGGTCCTGACCTTCTGAGGATGACCGGACAGAACGCAAACGGGGCGCGGCAGGCAACTGCCGCGCCCGATCCGCAGGTGCCCGCCATCGAATTGCGCGGCATCTCCAAGGCATTCGGCCCCGTGCAGGCCAACAAGGACATCAGCATGCGCGTGATGCCCGGCACGATCCACGGCATCATCGGCGAGAATGGCGCGGGCAAATCGACCCTGATGTCGATCCTCTACGGCTTCTACAAGGCTGACGCGGGCGAGATCATGATCAGCGGCCGCCCCACCCTGATCCCCGACAGCCAGGCCGCCATCGCGGCCGGCATCGGCATGGTGTTCCAGCATTTCAAGCTGGTCGAGAATTTCACCGTCCTTGAAAACATCATCCTTGGCGTCGAAGGCGGCGGGCTGTTGCGCCCTAGCCTGGCCAAGGCGCGCGCGGCCCTGAAGTCGCTGGCCGAGGAATACGAGCTGAACGTCGATCCCGATGCGGTGATCGAGGATATCGGCGTGGGCCAGCAGCAGCGCGTCGAGATCCTGAAGGCGCTGTATCGGCAGGCGGATATCCTGATCCTGGATGAACCCACCGGCGTGCTGACCCCGGCCGAGGCCGATCACCTGTTCCGTATCCTGCGCAACCTGCGCGACGAAGGTAAAACCATCATCCTGATCACCCACAAGCTGCGCGAGATCATGGAGATCACCGATACCGTCAGCGTGATGCGGCGCGGCGAGATGACGGCGACGGTCAAGACCGCCGAGACCAGCCCCGAACAACTGGCCGAGCTGATGGTCGGCCGCAAGGTCCTGCTGCGGGTCGAGAAGGCACCCGCCACCCCCGGCAAGCCCGTGCTGGAGGTCGAGAACCTGCGCGTGGTGGATGCCGCCGGGGTGGAACGGCTGCGCGGCGTGTCGCTGAACATCCGCGCGGGCGAGGTTCTGGGACTGGCAGGCGTGGCGGGCAACGGTCAGTCGGAACTGCTGGAGGTGCTGGGCGGCATGATGCCCGCCACCGGGCAGGTCCTGCTGAACGGGCAGCCCATCCCGCTGAGCGGTCCCCATGCCGACGGTCAAAGCCGCCGCGCGGCGGGTATCGCCCATGTGCCCGAGGATCGGCAGCGCAAGGGGCTGATCATGGATTACGCCGCATGGGAGAACAGCGTCTTCGGCTATCACCGCGACCCCGCGATCGGGCGCGGCCCGCTGATGCGGAACGCAGCCATCCTTGAACATGCGGAACAGCAGATGCAGCGGTTCGACGTGCGCCCGCCCAACCCGCGCCTTGCCGCCAAGAATTTCTCGGGCGGCAATCAGCAGAAAGTGGTCCTGGCGCGCGAGATCGAACGCGGCCCGGACCTGTTGCTGATCGGGCAGCCGACACGCGGCGTCGATATCGGCGCCATCGAATTCATTCATCAGCAGATCATCGCCCTGCGCGATGCGGGCAAGGCGATCCTGCTTGTCAGTGTCGAACTGGACGAGATCATGGCCCTGTCCGACCGTATCGCGGTCATCTTCGATGGCCGCATCATGGGCGAGGTTCCGGCGGATCAGGCCACCGCACAGGAGCTGGGCCTGATGATGGCAGGTGTCGCCACCGGAAAGGCCGCCTGATGGAACGCATGCCGAAATGGGCCGATGTTGTCCTGATCCCGCTGATATCCCTGCTGCTGGCGGCGGTGATTTCGGGCCTTGTGATCCTGGCCATCGGCGAGGATCCGATCAATGCGCTGAACCTGATGGTCAAGGGCGCGCTGGGGTCGACCTATGGCTGGGGCTATACCCTTTATTACGCCACGAATTTCCTGTTCACCGGGCTGGCCGTGGCCGTGGCCTTTCACGCGCGGCTGTTCAACATCGGCGGCGAGGGGCAGGCAATGCTGGGCGGGCTGGGGGTGGCGCTGGTCTGTCTCTACCTGCCATGGCCGCACTGGTCGCTGGCGCTGATCGCGGCCTCTGTAGGCGCGGCCCTCTTCGGCGCGGCCTGGGCCTTTCTGCCCGCGATCCTGCAAGCCAGACGCGGCAGCCATATCGTGATCACCACGATCATGTTCAACTTCATCGCCGCCGCCTTCCTGAACTGGCTGCTGGTCGGCCCGCTGAAACCGCGCGGGGCGATGGACCCCTCGACCGCGCGCTTCCCCGAAGCTGTCCATCTGCCAAGCCTGCACGAGATTCTGGCACCTCTGGGCATCAGCTTTTCCAAGGCGGCACCGGCGAATGTCTCTTTCCTGGTGGGCATCCTGGCCTGCATCCTGGTCTGGGTCCTGATCTGGCGCACGCGCCTTGGATATGAAATCCGCGCCTTCGGCCATTCCGAACCCGCCGCGCGCTATGCGGGCATCAGCCCCACGAAGATCACCGTGATCACCATGCTGATCTCGGGCGGGCTGGCCGGCATGATGGCCATCAACAACGTCATGGGCGAGGCGGAACGCCTTGTTCTGAACGCGACCGAAGGCGCGGGCTTCATCGGCATCGCCGTGGCCCTGATGGGTCGCAGCCACCCGTTCGGCGTCTTCCTGGCGGCGATCCTGTTCGGGTTCCTCTACCAGGGGGGGGCGGAACTGGCGCTCTGGACGAATATCCCGCGCGAATTGATCATCGTGATCCAGGCGCTTGTGATCCTGTTCACCGGCGCGCTGGACAACATGGTGCGGATGCCGCTGGAACGCCTGTTCATGGCCCTGCGGCGGAGGCGCGCGTGATGGATCTCCTGACCGTTCTGCAGGTGCTGGATTCGACGGTGCGTCTGGCGACGCCGCTGCTGCTGGCCTGCCTTGCGGGCATGTTCAGCGAACGGGCGGGCATCTTCGACATCGGGCTGGAAGGCAAGATGCTGGCCGCGGCCTTCTTCAGCGCGGCCATCGCCGCCGTGACCGGATCGGTCTGGATCGGTCTGGGCGCGGGCATCCTCGCGTCGCTGTCGCTGTCGGGGCTGCATGGACTTGCCTCGATCACCTTCCGGGGCAATCAGCTGATCTCGGGCGTGGCGATCAACTTCCTGGCCGCAGGCCTGACCGTGCTGATCGCGCAAAGCTGGTTCCAGCAGGGTGGGCGCACCCCGGCCCTTCTCAGCGGGGGCCGCTTCGGCCCGATCACCCTGCCGGGGGCCGAGGCGCTGCGCGAGGTGCCGGTGCTGGGCCCGATCTATTACGAGCTGATCTCGGGCCATTCGATCCTGGTCTACGTGGCCTTCGCCTGCGTGCCGCTGACCTGGTGGATCCTTTACCGGACCCGGTTCGGCCTGCGCCTGCGCGCGGTGGGCGAAAACCCCGAAGCCGTGGACACGGCCGGGATTTCGGTCATACGGCTGCGCTATGCCGCCGTGCTGATCTGCGGCCTTCTGTGCGGGATCGCGGGCGCCTATCTTGCCACCGCGCTGCAGGCGGGTTTCGTGCAGGACATGACCGCCGGGCGCGGCTATATCGCGCTGGCCGCGCTGATCTTTGCCAAATGGCGCCCCTTGCAGGCGCTTTACGCGACCCTGCTCTTCGGTTTCCTGCAGGCCATCGCCCTGCGCTACCAGAACCTTGACCTCGGGTTTTTCACCCTGCCGGTGCAGGCGATGGACGCGCTGCCCTATATCCTGACCGTGGTGATCCTGGCCGGGTTCATAGGCAAGGCGGTCCCCCCCCGCGCAGGCGGCGAGCCTTATGTGAAGGAACGCTGAATTCGCGATAAGTCCAGTTGGACCCCGAGGATCAGGCCTGACCGGAAAACCACCCCGCCGCCGCTTGCCTTTTGAAGCCGCAGCGCGCTAGGGATAGTCATGCAGATGTACCTTCCCATAGCCGAGGTATCGGTCAACGCCTACCTGCTGCTGGGGCTGGGCGGAATCGTGGGCCTGCTGTCGGGCATGTTCGGCGTTGGTGGCGGGTTCCTGATGACACCGCTTCTGTTCTTCATCGGCATTCCGCCGGCCGTCGCCGTCGCCACCGGCACGACGCAGATCGTCGCGTCTTCGGTCTCGGCGTTCCTTGCGCATCTGCGGCGCAAGACCGTGGACATGAAGATGGGCGGCGTCCTTCTGGGCGGCGGCATGGTGGGCGCAGGCCTGGGCGTGCTGGCGTTCAACTATCTCAAGGCGCTGGGACAGGTCGACCTGATGGTGACCCTGTTCTACGTGGTGTTCCTGGGCACGATCGGCAGCCTGATGTTCATCGAAAGCCTGACCGCGATCCGGCGCGCACGGCGCACGGGCGGCCCGGTCAAGCCGGTGAAACGACGGCACCGCAACTGGGTGCATATCCTTCCGATCAAGGTGCGGTTTCGGACATCGGGGCTTTACATCTCGATCATCCCGCCGGTGATCATCGGGATCGGGGTCGGCATCCTGACCGCGATCATGGGTGTGGGTGGTGGCTTCATCATGGTGCCCGCCATGATCTATCTGCTGGGGATGCCCACCAAGGTCGTGATCGGCACCTCGCTGTTCCAGATCATCTTCGTCACCGCCTTCACCATGCTTCTGCACGCGGTCACCAACCAGACGGTCGATGTGATCCTGGGCGTGCTGCTGCTGCTGGGGGGGGTGATCGGCGCACAGATCGGGGCGCGCATCGGCGTCAAGCTGAAGGCCGAGCAATTGCGCATCCTGCTGGCGCTTCTGGTGCTGGCGGTCTGCGGCAAGCTGGCGCTGGACCTGCTGCTGATGCCGTCCGAGCTTTATTCCATCGGCGACGCGAGGGGCGGCCAATGATCAGGCATGCCGCGACCCTGCTGATCGCACTGGCGCTGTCCCTGACCCTGCCCCGCACAGGCGCCACGGAAGAGGTGGTGATGGGCCTGAGCCAGAGCAGCGTGTCGATCACAACGAATTTCGCAGGCTCCGACATCCTGATCTTCGGGGCGATCAAGCGCGAAACGGCCATCCCCGAAGAGGAACTGGACGTGATCGTGACGGTGGCTGGCCCCTCGGCCCCGCTGACCGTGCGACGCAAGGATCGCCGGCTGGGCATCTGGGTGAATACCGAGGCGGTGCAGATCGATTCCGCCCCATCGTTCTATGCCGTCGCCGCGACCGGCAAACTGGGCGAGGTCCTCTCGCAGACCGAGGATCTGCGCCACAGGATCTCGATCCCGCTGGCGATCAGGTCCGTCGGCGCACCCGATGCCGTCGGGGACGCCCAGCGCTTCACCGAGGCGCTGATCCGCATTCACAGCGCCAACGGTCTTTACGAGCAGCTGGACGACAGCGTCGATCTGCAGGAACAGACGCTGTTCCGCAGTTCGATCAGGCTGCCGGCCAACCTGACCGAAGGGGCCTACCGCACCCGGATCTTCCTGGCCCGCGGCGGCGAGGTCATCGCGAAATACGAAACCAGCATAGATGTGCGCAAGGTCGGACTGGAGCGTTACCTCTACACGATGGCGCATCGCCAGCCGCTGCTATACGGGCTGATGGCCCTTGTTCTGGCCATTGCTGCCGGTTGGGGCGCATCGGCCTTCTTCCGCGTGGTCTTGCGGCAGGGATGATCATCGGCGCAGGGCGCAAGGCTGACCGCCGGATCATGGATATTTAAGGCAAGAAGAAACGAGGCCGCGCCGTCAGCCGCGCCCGACAAAGGGCATCTTTGTCGCCATGATGGTCATGAACTGGACATTTGCCTCGGGTCCCAGGCTGGCCATCTGCAGCACGGCCCGCGCCACATCCGCCACATCCATGGTGGGCGGCGCATCACCGGGATTGGCGGCGATGATCCCTTCCAGCAATTCGGTGCGCGCATTGCCGATGTCGATCTGCCCGCAGGCGATATCGAAGGGGCGGCCATCAAGGCTGAGGGTCTTGGTCAGGCCGGTGATCGCATGTTTCGTGGTGGTATAGGCGACCGATCCGGGACGCGGCGCATGTGCGCTGATCGAGCCGTTGTTGATGATCCGCCCCCCCTGCGGGTCCTGCGCCCGCATCCGGGCGAAGGCCGCGCGCGCGCACAGGAACATGCCATGCAGGTTCACATCCACAACCTGACGCCATTCGTCCCAGCCCAGTTCGTCGATCATGGCGGCGCGGCCGAAGCTGCCTGCGTTGTTGAACAGCACGTCAAGCCGGCCCACGCGCCCCGTAAACGCATCGAAAGCCGCATCAACAGCCTGCGGATCGGTCACATCACAGGGAAGAATCACGGCATTGCCACGTCCATCGGCCACCTGTTCCAGCGCCGCGGCGCGCCGCGCGATCAGGCCCACCTGCCAGCCCGCATCAAGGAATGCCCGGGCGCAGGCGGCGCCGATGCCGGCACTGGCGCCGGTGATGATGATCGATGTCATGGCTGTATCTCCTCCTCCTGCATCGCAAGGCTCAGGACCGGGGCGGTCTGCGCCTTCAGATCGTCCACCCTGAGCGGCCCCGAGGGCTTGGACAGCCGGTTGCGCACCACCCAGTACAGGCGTTCTTGCGCGCGGGTGATCGCGACATAGGCCAAGCGTTTCCACAGGGGCTGGCCCGCCTCGGACCGGCCCATCCGGGCCGCTGCGTAAAGATCGGGGGAGAAGACCTGCACGTTTTCCCACTGTGAGCCCTGCGCCTTGTGGATCGTGACTGCCGCGCCATGCAGGAAGGTGGCCCCCATCGTGGCGGCATAGGGGATGAAGGGCTCTTCCTCGTCCGGTTTCTCGATCTTGACGATCGAGGCTGCATTGACCTGCGGATCTTCGGCCCCGATCACATGCAGGCGCGAGAAGCCCGGTTTGCGCCCTGCCCCCAGATAGATCACCTGCGCACCCTTGATCAGGCCGCGCGCCTCGAGGTCGAGGCGCTTCTTGCGGTGCTTGAGCGGCAGCTCCAGCCCGTCGCAGATCAGCGGCTCGCCCTCCAGCAACTGATCCTCGGGCGCGCCATGCACCGCGCGAAAGGCATGGATCAGGCGGATGCGCGTGGCATTGCGCCAGACCAGAACCGGGCTGCGCGCCATCAGGTCCACCTCGACCCGCTGCCCCCAGACCACGCGGTCGTCACGCGCGGCGGCCTGTTCGACCATCCGTTCGAACCCTTCGAAGGTCAGGTCGGGATCGGCCAGCGCATGGGCGAGATCAAGGATCGGGCTGTCCGCCTCCTGCCGGTGGATGCGGTTCAGCGTCAGCTTCGCAGGCGCGGGAAGGCTGTCGAAGACCATGCCGCCCTGCTGGTTGATCGGGGCAAGCTGCGCCGGATCGCCAAACAGCACGAGCGTGGGAAAGATATCCTTGAGGTCGGTGAACTGGCGCTCGTCCAGCATCGAGGATTCATCGACAAAGCCGATATCCAGCGGCTCTTCGCGCCGCTTCCAGCCGGTGATGAAATCCGAGCCGCGCAACCCGGCGGCAGCCAGCGCGCCGGGGATCGACTTGTGGATCTGGTAGAAGGCATGCGCGCGCTCCAGCGCCACATCGGTCAGGCCTTCGATCTCGGGGCGGTCCCCGGTGCCGGCCAGCCATTCGGCCACGCGTTCATATTCCGGGTCATAGACAGGCGTGTAAAGGATGCGGTGGATCGTGGTCGCGGGCACACCGCGGTTGCGCAGCACGGATGCGGCCTTGTTCGTGGGCGCCAGGATCGCCAGGGTGCGCCGGTCCTTGCGGCGCTTGCCCTCGTAATCGCCCGACACCAGCTCGACCCCGGCGGCTTCAAGGGCTTGCGTCAGCTGCGCCAGAAGCAAGGTCTTGCCCGATCCCGCCTTGCCCAGAACGGCCATGACGCGCGCGGCACCTTCGACCGGCGGCGTCAGGATACCATCGTCCAGATCCACGCCCACGCCGCGCAATGCGCCCGCGATGCGGTCCCAGGCTTCGGCCTGGTCTTCGGAAAATGTCACGGCGGGCAAGGTCATGGCGCGACCCTACAGCGCGGCATCACCAAGGGCCAGAGGCTGCGGTCACGCAGGTTGCAGGCTGCTGTTTTCCGCGCCGAAAGCACGCCTGTACCACAGCTGCGACAGGGCCGGCGAAATCCCGGCACGCCGCGCCACCCGCGCGCGCGCCTGCCTCGTCAAGGACCACAGGCCAAGGCTGATCCGGTCCCGCCCCTCGCCCGCGCTACCCAACACCTGCGGAGAGGCGCCGATCCGGCGATAGATCCGTTCCATGTTGGCATCGAACACACCCAGAAGGTGGTGCAGCCCCTGCCGTTCCAGCAATTCGCCCCCTGCCAGCATCAGGGCCGCGGCCACATGGGGCCCCGCCCCCGGCGCAAGGCAGAAGCGCGTACATTCCCAGATCACTGGGCTGCTGACGGGCGCACCGCCGTTGAGATGGGCAAAGTGTTCGTTGACCATGCAGCGCCCCGTCGTCGGCAGAAAACGCCTCGAGCCGCCATGCCGGTCGCCCCCCGCATCCCAGAGAACATAAAGCGGGTCCAGCGCGTCATACTGATCGCGCTCAAGCCCGGCGGCATCCACCGCGACCGCCCAGCCAAGCCGGTCCGAGAACTGGGCAGCCCGGTCGCGAAACATCGTGTCGCGCAGCCCCGGACGCCGCGCCAGTTCGTCCTGTGTCATGTAACGCAGCATCCCTGATCCTTTCCGCAAAATGCGCGGTCAGGCTTAGGAAGAAATGGTTAACAAGCGCTGCGACCAGCGCACGTTGCCCCCTCAGGCGACGATCAGCCCCCGGCTGATCGCCCGTGCGACGGCGTGGGTGGTGTTCAGCGCACCCAGTTTCAGGCGAGCGCTTTCGATATAGGCCCGCAAGGTATGTTCCGAAATGGACAGCGAATTGGCCACCTGCGCGCGGCTGTAGCCCATGGCCAGAAGGGTCATGGCGTCGACCTCGCGCGGGGAAAGGGCCTGCGCGGGCGCGGGCGTGCGCCCCGGCTGAAACTCCAGCGCCTTGCTGTTGAAGTAATGCGCGATCAGGATCAGGTCGCGGCTGTTGCGCCGCTCGAAGGCGGCCCATGTCGCATCATCGGCGTCATGGCTGACCGTGAACAGGGCAAACTGCCCGTTGGGGCCGCGGATCGGGACGGAAAACCCCTGATGCCCCACCCCATGTGCGATGGCGTCGGCCTGAAAGGCGCGCTGCGCCTTGCCGGACCAGTCCAGCCGCTTCCAGTCGACGGGTTGGAAATGCTGCATGCAGCCCTGCACGACGGGGTCGATCCGCAGGTAGTCGCGTTCCAGATAGCGGGCGACCCATGCAGCGGAATAGGTGCCGCAACCATATTGCTCACCGGCGGCGCTGACCCAGTGATAGACCATGTGGCGCACAGCAAAGGAATCCCGCAACGCCTCGATGGCATTCTGCATGTCGGCCGGCGCCTTGGCGCCTTCTAGCGTTTCAAGTATCCGCTCCAGCCCGCTCTTCATCCATCCGCAACGCCATTGGCGCCTCCAAGCGATGGGATGTCATCTCGATCAGGGCGATGTCGCGGGTCAAATCAAGTTGCCGCGCCAGCAGGGTCATGCCATTTGACACCGCAAAGGAATTAAGGTCCGAGATAACGTCCAGAAGCCATTCGTTCTTCATGGTGACCTTGCCCCGAAACTGGTTAAGGAATGATTAACGCGACCAGGAGACGCGCGGGATGAAGCGGTCCATCGACCGTTTCCGAATATAGGCACAGCCCCTGCGCCCCCCAAACCCACGAATTCAATCCCCCCTTAAATGGCGGGACCCGGAACTCCAACCACCTGAAAACAGGCGACTTCCTCAAACGTAAAGAAGAAACCCGCGAACGGTTAACCGATTCGCGGGTTTCACTGTCAACCTTGGTCCTGAACTGTCAGGATCAGTTGCGGCCAGCCTCGATCACATCCTCGACCGTGCGCAGGCCGGTGCGCGGTGCCTGTACCAGAACCGCCATGTTGCCCGGCTTGTGCTGGTTGCGCAGCATCTTGGTATGCGCCTGGGGGATTTCCGACCAGGGGAAGACCTCGGACATGCAGGGGTCAAGCCGCCGCTCGATCATCAGCTTGTTGGCCGCACTCGCCTGCTTGAGATGCGCGAAGTGGCTGCCCTGCAGACGCTTCTGGTGCATCCACATGTAGCGCACGTCGAAGGTGCAGTTGAACCCGGTGGTGCCTGCGCAGATCACGACCATGCCGCCCTTCTTGCAGATCAGGGTCGAAACCGGGAACGTCGCCTCGCCGGGATGTTCGAACACCATATCGACGTTCACACCCTTGCCGGTGATGTCCCAGATAGCCTTGCCGAACTTGCGCGCTTCTTTCAGCCACTCGTTGTATTCGGGCGTGTTGACCGTGGGCATCTGGCCCCAGCAGTTGAAATCCTTGCGGTTGATCACGCCCTTCGCGCCCATCGCCATCACGAATTCGCGCTTGTCCTCTTCCGAGATCACGCCGATCGCATTGGCTCCGGCGGTATTGGCCAGCTGGATCGCATAGGACCCAAGGCCACCCGACGCGCCCCAGACCAGCACGTTCTGGCCGGGCTTCAGCTCATGCGGGGCATGGCCGAACAGCATCCGGTAGGCGGTGGCCAGCGTCAGCGTGTAGCAGGCGCTTTCTTCCCATGTCAGGTGCTTGGGGCGCGGCATCAACTGCTGGGCCTGCACGCGGGTGAACTGCGAGAAAGCCCCGTCAGGCGTCTCATAGCCCCAGATCCGCTGGGTCGGCGACATCATCGGGTCGCCACCGTTGCAGTCCTCGTCATTGCCGTCGTCCTGGTTGCAATGCACCACGACCTCGTCCCCGACCTTCCAGGTCTTCACGGCGGAACCGACTTTCCAAACGATGCCCGAGGCATCGGAACCCGCGATGTGATAGGGCTGCTTGTGACCATCGAAGGGGCTGATCGGCTGACCCAGGCCCGCCCAGACGCCATTGTAGTTGACGCCAGCCGCCATCACGAGGACCAGAACCTCGTTGCTGTCGATCTCCCATGTGTCGACAACCTCGACCTGGAAGCTTTTTTCAGGCTCGCCATGCCGGTCGCGCCGGATCGCCCAGGCATACATCTTCTTGGGGACATAGCCGACGGGGGGCATTTCGCCGATCTCGTAGAGGTCCTTTTCAGGCGCGTCATAGGGGGCGATCCCGGTGTGCGTATCCAATGCCATCTCAACCTCCGTGCTGGTCACTGTTCAATGAGCGTTTCCATGTCATGCCGCGATGCAGAATCGCGGCGCTGACCTTCGGGATAAAGTTGGCCACGCAATAATGCAACACCAATTGTGTTCATTTTGAAATTTTATAACCCCGCAACTGCAGCATTCCCGGCCATCACGTGCTGCAACCGCGAAAGAGATGCGCGATGGAGGAAGCATAGAATTCCAGCAGGACGCGTTCCATGGGTTCGATCAGGATGAAGCCACCGGCCTCGTCCACCAGGTGGCGCTGTATCAGCATGCGAAGGCCCACCTCGACCATGTATCCTACATCCTGGCGCGGCATGTGCAGATGCGCCTCGGGCAGGTCATCCAGCAGCGCCCGCACCGCGCGGTCCAGTTCCGCCCGGTTCATGGGTTCCTCGGCCTGCAACAGTGCCGTCGCCACCAGCGGCACGGGCAGAACCGGCACCTCGGCGGCGATGCGCGCCATCAACTCATCCGCCAGCGCCGGCACATCCGATCCGAATGCCTTGAGCGACAGGGGTTCGCCGAAACTGACCGAGGCATAGCCGAAACGGTGGAACTGCCCCTTCAGGCGCAAGCGCAGCATCTTTCCCACGAAGGCCAGCACCGTTGCCAGCCGCGCGGTAAAGCGCCGCTCGCCTGCCGCATGGGCGGCCACCAGCACCCGGTCTTCCAGCACCCTGTCGTAATTGACCGCCACAGGCACAAAGACCACGTCCCGCCCCTCGGGATCGCGGCCCTCGACGATATACTTGAGGATGCCGCGCTTGGGCGGCGCAATCGCGCCAGTCAGGCTCAGCCCGCCTTCCGGGAACACCGCCTGGGTCACGCCCGCCTCGGTCGCAAGCTGGACGTAGCGCGACAGCACCGCCTTGTAGAGCGGCCCGAACCGCTTGCGCCGGATGAAATAGGCCCCCATCGCCCGGATCAGCGCGCTCAGCGGCCAGACCCTGCCCCATTCCCCCACCGCATAGGACAGGGCCGATCGTTCGGCGGCCAGATAGGTGACCAGCACGTAATCCATGTTGCTGCGATGGTTGATCACGAAGACCACCGTGGCGTCGCGATCCACCTGCGCCAGCGCATCGCCCGCGTAATGGCCCAGCCGCACCCGGTAAAGCGATGTGCTGATCAGGCGCGCCAACCGCGTCGCCACCCCGAAATAGGCGCTGGCACTGAAGGACGGCACGATTTCGCGCGCATAACGCCGCGCCTGCTCGAAAGCCACGTTTTCCGGCACCCCCTCGGCCGCCGCATGGGCCGCCACCGCGCGCAGCACCTCGGGATCATAGATCAGCCGCTGGATCATGTCATAGCGCCGCGCCAGCTTGAACGGCTGGATCGGCCGCTCCAGCCGCTTGTTCAACTCTGCGATCACCCGCTCTGCGCGCTTGCGGAAAAACCAGCGCACGGATGGAAACAGGAAATGCGATGCAAAGGTCACGCCCGCGAAAAGCAGGATCAGGACCAGCAGCCAGACAGGCATTTCAACGGTTGCACCCATGCGCCGACAATGGCGCGAATCCCGTCAGAGGTAAATCAAATGCGATACCCTGCGCAGCGACAGGCCATGCCGCAACGCAGCGAATTGACAGCGCCATAAAATTCCAAGTATCAACACGGTAACGCAATAAAATTGCCGACACTGATTCACACGATGACCCGCGAGGCCCCATGACCGAGACGCAAAAAGACAAGCCCTGGCTGTTCCGCACATATGCAGGCCATTCCACGGCAAAAGCCTCGAACGCGCTTTATCGTTCCAACCTCGCCAAGGGGCAAACGGGCCTCTCGGTGGCCTTCGACCTGCCCACGCAGACCGGCTATGACAGCGATCACATTCTGGCCAAGGGCGAGGTCGGCAAGGTCGGCGTCCCCGTCTGCCACCTGGGCGACATGCGCACGCTGTTCGACGCGATCCCGCTGGAGCAGATGAACACCTCGATGACGATCAACGCCACTGCGCCGTGGTTGCTGGCGCTTTATATCGCCGTGGCCGAAGAACAGGGCGCGGATATCGCCAAGCTGCAAGGCACCGTGCAGAACGACATCATCAAGGAATACCTCAGCCGGGGCACCTATATCCTGCCGCCGAAACCATCGCTGCACCTGATCACCGATGTCGCGGCCTATTGCTATACCAATGTGCCGAAATGGAACCCGATGAACGTGTGTTCCTACCACCTGCAAGAGGCAGGCGCGACGCCCGAACAGGAACTGGCCTTTGCGCTGGCCACGGCCACCGCCGTGCTGGACGATCTGAAAGGAAAGGTCCCCGAGGCGGATTTCCCCCAGCTTGTGGGCCGGATCTCTTTCTTCGTGAACGCAGGCATCCGCTTTGTCACCGAGATGTGCAAGATGCGCGCCTTCGTCGATCTGTGGGATGAAATCTGCGAGACCCGCTACGGCGTGACCGATCCGAAATTCCGCCGCTTCCGCTATGGCGTGCAGGTCAACAGCCTTGGCCTGACCGAACAGCAGCCCGAAAACAACGTCTATCGCATCCTGATCGAGATGCTGGCCGTCACCCTGTCGAAAAAGGCCCGCGCCCGCGCCGTGCAGCTGCCCGCCTGGAACGAGGCGCTTGGCCTGCCCCGCCCCTGGGATCAGCAATGGTCGCTGCGCATGCAGCAGATCATGGCCTATGAGACGGATCTGCTGGAATACGATGACCTCTTCGATGGCAACCCCGCCGTGGATCGCAAGGTCGAGGCGCTGAAGGACGGCGCGCGGGCGGAACTGGCCAACCTCGACAGCATGGGCGGCGCGATCAGCGCGATCGACTACATGAAGTCGCGCCTTGTCGACAGCAACGCCGAACGCCTGAACCGGATCGAACGGAACGAAACCATCGTCGTGGGCGTCAACAAATGGCAGCAGGGCGAACCCTCGCCGCTGATGACCGGGGATGGCGGGATCATGACCGTCGATCCCGCGGTCGAGGCCGAACAGGTCGGCCGCCTGAACACCTGGCGCAGCACCCGCGACGCATCCGCCGTGGCCGAGGCGCTGGCCGATCTGCGCGCCGCAGCCAAAGAAGGCCGCAACATCATGGAGCCCTCGATCCGCGCGGCCAAGGCCGGTGTGACCACGGGCGAATGGGCCGCGCAGATGCGGGCGGTCTTTGGCGAATATCGCGGTCCCACGGGTGTGTCCCGCTCGGTCAGCAACAAGACCGAAGGGCTGGATGACATCCGCGATGCCGTCAACGCGGTCTCCGACAAGCTGGGCCGCCGCCTGCGGTTCCTTGTGGGCAAGCCGGGTCTGGACGGTCATTCCAACGGCGCCGAACAAATCGCCTTCCGCGCCCGCGACTGCGGGATGGACATCGATTACGAAGGCATCCGCCTGACGCCCGAGGAAATCGTCAAATCCGCCAGCGAAGGCGAGGCGCATGTGATTGGCCTGTCGATCCTGTCCGGCTCGCACATGCCCTTGATGGCCGACCTGATGGAGCGGCTGCGCGCGGCGGGCCTGGGCCATATCCCCGTGGTCGTGGGCGGCATCATCCCCGAGGATGACGCGAAACGCCTGTTGGAAATGGGCGTCGCCCGCGTCTACACGCCCAAGGATTTCGAACTGAACACGATCATGATGGATATCGTGACCCTGGCCGATCCCAAGGCTGTCGCCGCAGAATAGCACCCGGCAAGGCGAATTTCCGAAAGGGGGGCATCCGCCCCCCTTTTTGCATGCGCAGGGCCACGCTTGCACTCTGCCCCGCCAGTCTGCATCATCCCCGGGACACTGCAACAGGACGCCGCCCATGCCGCTGACCATCCGCCCCCTGACCGCCGCCGATGAACCCGCATGGCGCCGCCTCTGGACCGCGTACCTGGCCTTCTACGACACCACCCTGCCCGATGCGATCTTCGCCACGACCTTCGCCCGTCAGCTTGACCCGGCCCATCCCGAACGCTGCTGTTTCATCGCCGATCTGGATGGCCGCGCCGTGGGTCTGGTCCACGCGATCTGGCATGCCCACAACTGGCGCGTGGAAGATGTCTGCTACCTGCAGGATCTCTACGCCGACCCGGATGTGCGCGGCCAGGGCATCGGCCGCGCCCTGATCGAGGCCGTCTATGCCGAGGCCGACCGCCGCGGCACGCCCGCCGTCTACTGGATGACGCAGGACTTCAACACGACCGCCCGGCTGCTTTACGACCGCATCGCCCATGTGACCCCTTTCATCAAGTACAGCCGCTGACCCCAAGGACCAGACATGACCATCCATATCGGTGCCAAACCCCGTGACATCGCCGAAACCGTCCTGATGCCGGGCGACCCCCTGCGCGCGAAATGGGCGGCCGAGACATTCCTCACCGATCCCCATTGCATCAACGAGGTGCGCGGCATGCTGGGCTACACCGGCCTTTGGCGTGGTCAGCGCGTGACGATCCACGGCTCGGGCATGGGCATGGCGTCGCTGTCGATCTATGCCAACGAACTGATCCGCGACTACGGCGCAAAGACGCTGATCCGCATCGGCTCCTGCGGGGCGATGCAGGATCACGTGGCGATCCGCGACGTGATCATCGCCATGACCGCCACGACCCTCGCGACCCCCTCATCGGGCATCTTCCGCGAGCTGAACTTCGCTCCCCATGCCGACTGGTCGCTGCTGCGCGCCGCCGTCACCGCGGCCGAGGCGCGCGGCGTGCCGACCCATGTGGGCGGCATCTATTCATCGGATGTCTTCTATGATGAACGCCCCGACCTGAACGAGATCATGACCCGCCACGGCATATTGGGCGTCGAGATGGAAGCGGCCGAGCTTTACAACCTCGCCCTGCGCCACGGTGTGCGCGCGCTGGCGGTGCTGACCGTCTCCGACCATCTGCTGACGGGCGCGGCCCTGCCTGCCGATCAGCGACAGGGCAGCTTTGGCGACATGGTCGAGATCGCGCTTGCCGCAGCCTTCCCCGAGGCCTGAGCAGCCGACCTAGCGCCCGTGACGGCGATCATAGCCGTTGGGTGGCGGGCTGGCCCAATCCCCCAGCAGGTCGGCGGGCGTCTCGAACACCTCGACCAGCAGCGGATGGCATGCCGCCTGATCCGATGAATGCTCGGCCGAACAATCCCCGCCGGGACAGGCCGACAGCGCCCCCAGCAGCGGCACCTCGGCGAAGAACTCAAGGTAGTCGCCGGGCCGCACCGGGCTGGCCTTCATGAAATACTGCCCCGTGTCGCGGGTGAAGCCCGTGCACATGAACACGTTCAGCACGTCGTGCACATGCGCTTCCGCCTCGTGCAGCCCCATGCCGGTGGCATCGGCCAGCGCGCGGGTCAGGTTGGAATGGCAGCAATGATGGTATTGCCCACCCGACAGCAGGTTATGCGTATAGGGATCGCAGCGCGTGCCGATCACGTCATGCACCGACCCGCCGAAATCGTCCTTGCCATACCATCCCAGCGTATCCGCCACGATCGTCGCCATCGGGCGCAGCGTGGGAAAGGATGACCACAGCCGCTGCCCCGTGGTCACATGCGTGCCATGCAGCGCGCGGGTCTTGCCGCTGTAGAACCGTTCGGACAGATCATCCGCATGCCACAGGTTCAGGTCCCCCACCTGCGGCCCTTCAATCGACGAGATGCGGAAAAAACCGCCCGCAGGCACCCGGAATGTCCCCGCCTCGCGCGGCGGCACGACGACCTCGCCGGTCTTGACCGCCCCGGACCGGAACCGGGCATAAAGCGCCATGTCCGGCTGCGGCAATGTCTCGACCGGATAGCAGATCACGGGTGTCACGGCGCGGCGCGCGGCGGCATCGGCTGGCTCTTGCATTCTCGTTCATCCCTTCTTGGCGCGGCGCGGATCACGGCAATCCTGCGGTGTCTGGCCTCGCGGCACAAGCACCTCCGCACCACAGGCCGCACAGCGGAAACAGGACATGCCCCCCTGGTCACCTGTCCGGTCCATTCGCCAGCGGCACGATCGCATCCCGCGCCGCGCGAAAATCGCGATCAGCACGAAGGCGATGATCAACCCCAGGGGAATCAACATGGTTTCTCACCCTCCGGAACAAAAAAGGCAGGCCCCCGGCCCACCCCTTCTTCTTGCCGCAAGTATCCTCGGGGGGAGTCCCGCAGGGACGGGGGGCAGACAGCCCCCCTGCCCGGCCCGCATCACACGGTGCGTTCGACCATCATCTTCTTGATCTCGGCAATCGCCTTGGCCGGGTTCAGGCCCTTGGGGCAGGTCTTGGCGCAGTTCATGATCGTGTGGCAGCGATACAGCTTGAACGGATCTTCCAGCTCGTCCAGACGCTCGCCCGTGGCCTCGTCGCGGCTGTCGATGATCCAGCGATAGGCGTGCAGCAAGGCGGCCGGTCCCAGGTACCGATCACCATTCCACCAGTAGCTGGGGCACGAGGTCGAACAGCAGGCGCACATCACGCATTCATAAAGCCCGTCCAGCTTTTCACGATCCTCGACCGACTGGCGCCATTCCTTGGCGGGACGGTTGGTCTTGGTCTCGAGCCAGGGCATGATCGAGGCATGCTGGGCATAGAAATGCGTCAGATCAGGGATCAGGTCCTTGATCACCGGCATATGCGGCAGCGGATAGATCTTCACATCGCCCTTCACGTCATCCATGCCATGCAGACAGGCCAGCGTGTTGATCCCGTCGATGTTCATCGCGCAGGATCCGCAGATCCCCTCGCGGCAGGACCGGCGGAAGGTCAGCGTGGGATCGATCTCGGATTTGATCTTGATCAGCGCGTCCAGGATCATCGGCCCGCAGGTATCCAGATCGACGAAATAGGTATCGACCCGCGGGTTTTCCCCGTCATCGGGGTTCCAGCGGTAGATCTTGAAGGTCCGCAGGTTCTTGGCGCCCTCGGGCTTGGGCCAGGTCTTGCCGGTCCGCATCCGGCTGTTCTTCGGCAGTGTCAGTTGCACCATGATGTCTCTCCCGTCACAGAAGGGCTGGCAGGCCATTGGCCAGCAGGCAATTGAGCGTGTCCGGCCGGGACACGATATTCGTCACAAGCTCCACGGTATTGGCCGTGGGTCCGGTAATGCTGTCGGCGGCCAGCGCCAGCAACTCGCGGCTGCTGGCATTGTCGATGATGCAATCCACCGCCGGCTCCACCGGGACGCCGGGGAAGCGCTGCACCAGAACCGGCGTGATCACGGCGCGCGCGGCATCGCGGGTCAGCCGATCCTGATCGGCAGGCGTGCAGGCGGCCAGCGTGGCGGCACAGAGCGCCGCCAGACCCAGCCCCCGCAGGGCACCTATGCCGCGGGCAGGGATCAATAGACCCGTGCCTTGGGCGCGATCTTCTTCAGGTCGATCCCGCCTTCCGCTTCCTTGGTCAAGGGCTCGGTCACGACCCGGCGATAGCTGAGGTCGACCTTGCTGCCATCGACCCGCGCGATGGTGTGCTTGCGCCAGTTGGCATCGTCCCGGTCGGGATAATCCTCGTGGGCATGCGCGCCGCGCGATTCCTTGCGCGCCTCGGCGCCGACGATGGTGGCCAGCGCGTTGGGCATCAGGTTGGTCAGCTCTAGCGTCTCCATTAGGTCCGAGTTCCAGATCAGGCTGCGATCGGTGACCTTGATGTCATCCATCTTGCCCGCCACGGCGGTCATCTTGGTGACACCCTCGGCCAGCGTCTTGTCGGTGCGGAACACCGCCGCATCGGCCTGCATGGTCTTCTGCATCTCAAGACGCAGTTCCGCGGTGCCGACGTTGCCATTGGCGTGGCGCAGCCCGTCGAAACGGTCGAAGGCAAAATCGACAGAGGCCTTGTTCACCTTCGGGTTCGGCGCGCCGGCGGACACGACCTGCCCCGCCTTGATCGCGGCGGCGCGGCCAAAGACCACCAGATCGATCAGCGAGTTCGACCCCAGACGGTTCGCCCCGTGCACGGATGCGCAGCCCGCCTCGCCCACGGCCATCAGGCCCGGCACGATCCGGTCGGGATCATCGGCGGTCGGGTTCAGGACCTCGCCCCAGTAGTTCGTCGGAATGCCGCCCATGTTGTAATGCACCGTCGGCAGAACCGGGATCGGTTCCTTGGTGACGTCCACGCCCGCAAAGATGCGCGCGCTTTCCGAAATGCCGGGCAGGCGCAGATGCAGCGCCTCGGGCGGCAGGTGGTTCAGGTGCAGATGGATATGGTCGCCATCCGGGCCGACGCCGCGGCCTTCGCGGATCTCCATCGTCATGCAGCGGCTGACCACGTCACGGCTGGCCAGATCCTTGTAGGTCGGCGCATAGCGTTCCATGAACCGCTCGCCTTCCGAGTTGGTCAAGTATCCGCCCTCGCCGCGCGCGCCTTCGGTGATCAGGCAGCCCGCGCCATAGATGCCGGTCGGGTGGAACTGCACGAATTCCATGTCCTGCAGCGGCAGACCCTGACGCGCCACCATGCCGTTGCCGTCGCCGGTGCAAGTATGCGCACTTGTCGCGCTGAAATAGGCGCGGCCATAGCCGCCTGTTGCCAGCACCACCATCTTAGCGTTGAACACATGCATCGTGCCATCGTCCAGCTTCCAGCAGACGACACCCTGACACACGCCGTCCTCGGACATGATCAGGTCGATGGCGAAATATTCGATGTAGAATTCTGCCTTCTGCTTCAGGCTCTGGCCATAAAGCGTGTGCAGGATCGCGTGGCCGGTCCGGTCGGCGGCAGCACAGGTGCGCTGCACCGGCGGGCCTTCACCGAATTCGGTCGTATGCCCGCCAAAGGGACGCTGATAGATCTTGCCCTCTTCGGTGCGGCTGAACGGCACGCCGTAATGTTCCAGCTCATAGACCGCCTTGGGCGCCTCACGCGCCAGGTATTCCATCGCATCCGTATCGCCCAGCCAGTCGGACCCCTTGACGGTGTCATACATGTGCCATTGCCAGTGATCCGGCCCCATGTTCGACAGCGAGGCGGCAATGCCGCCCTGCGCCGCGACCGTATGCGAACGCGTCGGGAAAACCTTGGTCACGCAGGCCGTGCGCAGGCCCTGTTCCGCCATGCCCAGCGTCGCGCGCAGACCGGCGCCGCCGGCCCCGACCACCACGACGTCATAATCATGGGTCTCGTATTGATAAGCTGCCATTGCAACAGTCTCCGAAAGTTAAAGCGCGATCTTCGCGATGGCGAAAAGCCCGGTGGCGGCTGCGCCATAGCTCAGGCAGGTCACCGCGATGATCACGATTTTCTGTGTCGTGCCGTGGACATAGTCCTCGATCATGGTTTGGGCACCCTCGTTGAAGTGCTTGAACCCCACGATCAGGGTCAGCGCAGCCACGATGGCCGGGAAAGGATGGGCGAAATAGGCCAGCACCTCGTCATGCGGCGCGCCCAGCATGGGGCCGAAGGTGAAGACGAACAGCGGGATCAGGATCAGAAGTGCCACCGAGGACACTTTCATCGACCAGAAATGGGCGGTGCCCGTCTTGGCCGAACCCATGCCCATCGCGCGCTTGCGGTCGGTCAGGTAACGCATCTCTCAGCCCTCTCAGATTACGGCCACTGTCAGCAGGGTCAGCAGAACCGACCCGCCGATCACGGCATAGCCCAGCTTGTAGGCGCTCTCGATATCCAGCATCTTCGCGTTGTCCCAGATCAGGTGCCGGACGCCCGCCAGCGTGTGATACCACAGCGCCCAGAGCGACAGGAACATCACAAGGTCCCCGAACCAGCTGGTCAGCACCGCATCGGCCAGGGCGAAATAGGCAGGCGACGTCGCCGCCGCCAGGAACCACCACACGATCAGAAGCGCGGCCAGGATCAGCGCATTGCCCGTGATCCGCGTCAGGATCGAGGTGATCGAGGTCAGTTGCGGGCGATAGATTGACAGGTGCGGCGAAAGCGGGCGGTTGCCCCGGTTCACGTCAGCCATGTGTCCCTTCCTTCTTGGGTTGCGAAAGGACCGGCGCCATCACTGCACACGACGGTATACCTTTCGATGCCTTTTGCGGCCTTGATACTCTTTTTAGCGGCTCTGTCACGTCAGCACAGCCCCGACATGCATAAAAATCTGCGCGAAGTGACGCATTGCGGGCGTTCGTGATCACAAGAGGTTTGCCCGTGATCACAAACCCGCCAGACGACAATCCCAAAACGGGAATCAAGCGGCCGCAAATCGACCGGACTCACCCGTTTTGCCTCGGACTCGGTGCTTGCTGTCTTTCGGACAGGCCCGAAATACCGGCCCGGTTTTGTGATCACATCGGCATCAGCGCCCAATAGTCGAGGTCCAGCAGCACATGCGGCTGATACTTGCCATCGTCGCTTTTCAGCCGGAACGCCCCCGCCGCCTTGGTCGCCACAAGGCGCAGGCGGATCGCGCCCACACCGGGCGTCGATGTCTCGGCCTTGTCCAGAACCTCGGACCAGGCGCGGATCGTATCGCCGCTGAAACAGGGGTTCGCATGCGCGCCCGCGTTCAGCCCCACGATCATCTGCGCATTGGCCAGGCCATTGAACGACAGCGCCCGCGCCATGCTGATCACATGCCCACCATAGATCAGCCGCCGCCCGTCGGCGCGGTTGGTCGCGTCGAAATGCACCTTGGCGGTGTTCTGCCACAGCCGCGTGGCGATCATGTGCTCGGCTTCCTCGACCGTGACACCGTCCACATGGTCGATGGTCTCGCCGATCTCGTAGTCGCTCCAGCGATGCGGCTCGCCCGACAGGGTGAAATCATAGCCGCTGAAATCCAGCCCCTCGGGCACCACCAGCTGATCCGGTGTCAGCGCCGGCGCCAACTTGGGCACGACCGTTTCGGGTGCGGGCGCATCGGTGTCGTTCTTGCGCACCATGACCCAGCGCACGTAATCCAGAACCACCTCGTCCCGCTGGTTCAGGCCGCGCGTACGCACATAGACGACGCCCGATTGCCCGTTGGAATTCTGCTTGAGGCCGATCACCTCGGATGTCGAACGGATCGTATCGCCCGCATAGACCGGCTTCAGCCAGCGGCCCTGCGCATAGCCCAGGTTGGCAATCGCATTCAGCGACACATCGGGCACGGTCTTGCCGAAGACGATGTGAAAGGCCGCCAGATCATCCAGCGGGCTTTGCGGCAAACCGCAGGACCGCGCGAATTCGTCGGACGAATACAGCGCATGCCGCGCCGGATAAAGCGCATGATAAAGCGCCCTTTCCCCACCTGACACCGTGCGCGGCACGGCATGGTCGATCACCTGCCCGATGCTGTAATCCTCGAAAAAACGGCCTGCGTTGGTCTTGATAGGAACCACGTGGAACTGCGGGACTTTCATTCACTGCTCTCCCAGCTTGAGATCGGGGGAATAGGTGCCGGGCACCTCCTTGGTCACGGCCTGCCCGCAGCGCATCACGCCATTGGCGGCGTCGAAGGCATAGGTCGGGCTGCCATGCAGCGCCCAGCCGTTGTTCAGCGCGCGCGTCACCTTGTGGCAAAAGGCGTCCGTGTCATCGGCCGTCAGGAACCGGTAAAGCTGCATCCTGTCACCCCGGGAACGGCGAGACGCCCAGCCATGCATGGATGCCGGTCATCACCCCGAACAGCACCAGCGTGATCACGACCAGCAGGATGTCCTTCTTCGCCTCGCCGGGCGCGGGCCGCACCCAGACTTCGGACCGGTTGATCAGGATGACCGAGACGACAGCCCAGGCCAGCATGCCCCCGAACAGGATGATCGAGGCCAGATCCCCATTCACCAGCAGATGCGCCACCGCCCAGATCTTGACCGCCGTCAGCTGCGGATGGCGCATCTTGCCGCGCAGACGGCCTTTCGTCGCGCTCATGCCATAGACGAAGACCGCGATCAGCATCATCAGGTTGTTCAGGTGAACCGTCCATGCGGGCGGCGCCCAGACATGGATGAACTCGGCGCCGCGATAGCCGAAGATCATCATCAGCAGGCTGATCACGATGGCCACGGCCACCAGCCCCTTGCCCTTGTCGCCCATAGGACCGCGCACGCCCGGCGCCAGCCGCTTGAAGAAATGGGCCGCGGCCCAGAGGATCACACCGAGGGTCAGCAGGGTCATGGGCAGTCTCCGATCAGAGGGATGAAATGGCCGAAGCCATGGCAAGGATCTTCTTGGCGGTCTCGACATGCAGGTTTTCGACGATCTTGCCATCAACGACGGCCACGCCCTGCCCGCTTGCCTCGACCTCTTCATAGGCGGCGATCTGGCGACGCGCCAGATCGATCTCGGCCTCGGAGGGGGCAAAGGCGGTGTTGGTCACATCGACCTGCGCGGGATGGATCAGGGTCTTGCCATCAAAGCCCATGTCGCGGCCCTGTTCGCATTCGGCGCGCAGACCCTCGTCATCCTTGAACTGGTTGTAGACGCCGTCGATCGCGATCACGCCATGCGCGCGCGCGGCCATCAGGATGGTCTGCAACGCCATCTGCATCGGCAGACGGTCGGCGCGGTAGCGGCAATTCAGCTCTTTCGCCAGATCGTTGGTGCCCGCCACGAAGCCCGTCAGCTGCGGATGCGCGGCGATCCCGGCCGCGTTCAGGATGCCCAGCGGCGTTTCCATCATCGCCCAGATCGGCGTGCCATTGCCCAGAAGGTCGGCCAGCGCCTGCACATCGGCGGCGGAATTGACCTTGGGCAGCAGGAACACATCCGCCCCCGCCTCGCGCAGCGCCTCGACATCGCCCGCGCCCCATTCCGTATCCAGACCGTTGATGCGGATGATCTTCACCTTGGCGCCATAACCGCCGACCGCCAGCGCCTGCGCAAGGGTGCTGCGCGCCTCGACCTTGGCATCAGGTGTCACCGCGTCTTCCAGATCGAAGATGATCGCATCCACCGGCAGGTCGCGCGCCTTGTCCAGCGCACGCTCCTTCGAGCCGGGAATATAGAGAACCGAACGATAGGGGCGGATGTCCATGGCCTGAGTCTTCCTTGTAATAATCTTGCGCAGAGATGGCATTTTTTGGTGTAAACCTTCAAGGCTATTCGTGCCGCATTGCAGAAAAAAGCGCATGCCATGGCATACTTCCCGCAAAAACCCTGCGCGGCGCGGCCTGTTAACCTCACTTAAATCCTCGTGCCGCAGCCTGTCATCCATGCGATCATGGAAAGGTCAAACCGATGGCATATGAACGGACGATACTGACAACCGGCGTGGTTCTTCTGACACTGGCCATGGCCACGCTGGCCCCCGCCACCGAGGCGCGCAGCAGCGTCAACTGCGCCCCGCGCGACAAGGTCCTTGAACGTCTGGCCGGCACCTATGGCGAAACGCGCCGCGCGATCGGCCTTGGCGCCAACAACGTGCTGATCGAGGTGTTTGCCAGCGACGACAGTGGCAGCTGGACGATCACGCAAACCCTGCCTTCGGGTCTGACCTGCCTTGTCGCCTCCGGGCAGGCCTATGAGGCCATGGCCGATGCGCTGACACCACCGGGACAGGGGGCCTGACCACAGCCCCTCCGCCCGATCAGGTCAGCGCGTCCCAGACCAGCTTGACCCCGGTGATCGTCAGCAAGATGTAGGTCAGCGCGAAAAAGGCGCGTTCCGGCACCATGTGATGCGCCTTCACGCCCAGCCATGCCCCCAGCAGCGCCACGGGCGCCAGGAACAGATCGGCCAGCAGCGTCTCGGCCGTGAATATGCCCAGGAAGGCGTAAGGAATGAACTTGGCGATATTGACCGCCCAGAAGACGATCACGGTCGTCGCCTGATAAGGCGTCTTGCCCAGCTTGCGCGACAGCAGCCACACCGCGGCCGGCGGCCCGCCCGCGTGGCTGACGAAACTGGTGAACCCCGCCGTGGCCCCGGCCAGCGCCCCCGCCCACAGCGGCAATTCGGCACGCGCCGCGCGGATCAGCCCCAGTTTCAGCCCCATCTGCCAGGCCACGAACCCGATCGAGATCACGCCGATCAGAAGCCGGAACACATCGGCATCGGCAATCGTGTAAAGCCAGGCGCCCAGCGCCACGCCCGGCAAAGCGCCCAGGATCAGAAGCTTGGCGTCAGGTGCGCTCCATTTCTTCCAGTAGGGGCGCAGGTTGGCCACATCCATCAGCATCAGAAGCGGCAGCATGATCCCCAGCGCCTGCCCCGGCTCCAGCGCCACCGCCAGAATCGAGGCCGCGGCAAAGGCGGCGCCCGATCCGAACCCGCCCTTCGAGATGCCCGCGAAAAGAACCGCCGGTATCGCTACCATGAAAAACTGCGCGTCCAGATCCATGCTTGGCCCTGCTTGTGAAAATTGCGCCTTGTCACGCATTTAGCCGCATCGCATGGCAGGGAACAGCCCCCCTTCCCGCCGCAGCGCAGCGCAGCACACTTGCGCGACGGCGCGGAAGGGACTACCCCATGCGGCAAAATCAACCAAGCGGAGACAGTTCCAATGGCCAGACCCAAGATTGCCCTCATCGGCGCCGGACAGATCGGGGGCACGCTTGCCCACCTCGCCGCGCTGAAAGAGCTGGGCGATATCGTCCTGTTCGACATTGCCGAGGGTACCCCCGAAGGCAAGGCGCTCGACATCGCGGAATCCGGCCCCTCCGAAGGGTTCGACGCGGCGCTGCGCGGCACCCAGTCCTACGAGGACATTGCAGGCGCGGATGTCTGCATCGTCACCGCCGGTGTGCCCCGCAAGCCAGGCATGAGCCGCGATGACCTGCTGGGCATCAACCTCAAGGTCATGAAATCCGTGGGCGAAGGCATTGCAAAGCATGCCCCCGACGCCTTCGTCATCTGCATCACCAACCCGCTCGACGCGATGGTCTGGGCGCTGCGCGAATTCTCGGGCCTGCCGCACAACAAGGTCTGCGGCATGGCCGGCGTTCTGGACAGCGCCCGTTTCCGCCACTTCCTGAGCCTGGAATTCGGCGTCTCGATGCGCGACGTCACCGCATTCGTGCTGGGCGGCCATGGCGACACGATGGTGCCGCTGGTGCGCTATTCCACCGTGGCCGGCATCCCGCTGCCCGACCTGGTCAAGATGGGTTGGACCACGCAGGACAAGCTGGACGCGATCGTGCAGCGCACCCGCGACGGCGGTGCCGAAATCGTGGGCCTGCTGAAGACGGGTTCCGCCTTCTACGCCCCCGCCACATCCGCCATCGAAATGGCAGAAGCCTACCTGAAGGACCAGAAGCGCGTCCTGCCCTGCGCGGCCTATGTTGATGGCGCCTACGGGTTGAAAGGCTTCTACGTCGGCGTGCCCACCGTGATCGGTGCCGGCGGCATCGAAAAGGTCGTGGACATCACGATGAACAAGGACGAGCAGGCAATGTTCGACAAATCCGTCGACGCGGTCAAAGGCCTGGTGGCTGCCTGCAAGGAAATCGACCCCTCGCTGGCGTGATTTCCACCCAGGGTTTCGCGCGCGAAACCTCTGTCATATCCTGTCAGGGTCGGCCATGCGCCGGCCCTGATTCTTTCAGGGATGCGCCAATCACCGTGACTCCCTGTTTGTGATCACAGATTTTCGACGTGTGATCACAAATACGCAAAATAACGCGCAAAACCCCGGAAACCGGAAAAAACCGTTTATTTGTTGCGCCATCCTGTGCCAAACCCCGGCGCAATCGCAGCAAGACGGGACAATTTCATGAACATTCATGAGTATCAGGCGAAGGCCCTCCTTCGCACCTACGGCGCCCCGGTCTCGGACGGACGTGTCGTCCTTCGGGCCGAAGAAGCCAAAACCGCCGCAGGCGAACTGGACGGACCCCTCTGGGTCGTGAAAGCCCAGATCCACGCGGGCGGACGTGGCAAGGGCAAGTTCAAGGAAGCAGACGCCGGCGAAAAGGGTGGTGTCCGTCTTGCAAAATCAGTCGAGGAAGCCGCCGAAGAAGCCAAGAAGATGCTGGGCCGCACCCTTGTGACCCATCAGACCGGCCCCGTCGGCAAGCAGGTCAACCGCGTCTATATCGAAGACGGCTCGGGCATCCAGCGCGAGCTTTACCTGGCGCTGCTGGTGGATCGCCAGACCAGCCGCATCTCGTTCGTCTGCTCCACCGAAGGCGGCATGGACATCGAGGAAGTGGCAGCCGCCACCCCCGAAAAGATCCTGTCCTTCAGCGTCGATCCGGCCACCGGCTACCAGGGTTTCCACGGGCGCCGCATCGCGTTCTCGCTGGGTCTGGAAGGCGCGCAGGTCAAGCAATGCGTCGGCCTGATGGGCCTGCTCTACAAGGCCTTCGTCGAGAAGGACATGGAGATGCTGGAAATCAACCCGCTGATCGTGACCGACAAGGGCGACCTCAAGGTGCTGGACGCCAAGGTCAGCTTTGACGGCAACGCGGTCTACCGCCATGCCGATGTCGCCGCCCTGCGCGACGAGACGGAAGAAGACCCCAAGGAACTGGCCGCCTCGAAATACGACCTGAACTATATCGCGCTGGACGGCGAGATCGGGTGCATGGTCAACGGCGCGGGTCTGGCGATGGCCACCATGGACATCATCAAGCTTTACGGCGCCGAACCCGCCAACTTCCTGGACGTGGGCGGTGGCGCCACCAAGGAAAAGGTGACCGAGGCATTCAAGATCATCACCTCTGACCCCAATGTCAAAGGCATCCTGGTCAACATCTTCGGCGGCATCATGCGCTGCGACGTCATCGCCGAGGGCGTGATCGCCGCGGTGAAGGAAGTCGGCCTGAAAGTGCCGCTGGTCGTGCGTCTTGAAGGCACGAACGTGGACAAGGGCAAGGAAATCATCCGCAACTCCGGTCTGGATGTGATCGCGGCGGACGACCTGCGCGATGGCGCGGAAAAGATCGTCAAAGCGGTGAAGGGATAAGAGCATGGCAGTCCTCGTCAACGAAAACACCAAGGTCATCTGTCAGGGCTTCACCGGCTCGCAGGGGACCTTCCATTCCGAACAGGCGATTGCCTATGGCACGCAGATGGTCGGCGGCGTGACGCCGGGCAAGGGTGGCACGACCCACCTGAACCTGCCGGTCTTCAACTCGGTCCACGAGGCCAAGCACGTGACCGAAGCCAATGCCTCCGTGATCTACGTGCCGCCCCCCTTCGCGGCGGATTCGATCCTGGAAGCGATCGACGCCGAGATGGAGCTGATCGTCTGCATCACCGAAGGCATCCCGGTGCTGGACATGATGAAGGTCAAGCGCGCGCTGGAAGGGTCGAAATCCCGCCTGATCGGGCCGAACTGCCCCGGTGTGATCACACCCGGCGCCTGCAAGATCGGCATCATGCCGGGCCATATCCACAAGCGCGGCTCGGTCGGTGTCGTGTCCCGTTCGGGCACCCTGACCTATGAGGCGGTCAAGCAGACATCCGACAGCGGTTTGGGCCAGTCCTCGGCCGTGGGCATCGGTGGCGATCCGATCAAGGGGACCGAGCATATCGACGTGCTGGAAATGTTCCTGGCCGACCCCGAGACCCAGTCGATCATCATGATCGGCGAAATCGGCGGTTCCGCGGAAGAAGAAGCAGCGCAGTTCCTCAAGGACGAGAAGAAGCGCGGCCGCTGGAAGCCCACCGCCGGTTTCATCGCGGGCCGCACTGCGCCGAAAGGCCGCCGCATGGGCCATGCCGGCGCCATCGTGGCCGGTGGCAAGGGCGACGCCGAAAGCAAGATCGAGGCGATGAAATCCGCCGGGATCATCGTGGCCGACAGCCCCGCAGGTCTGGGCGAGGCCGTGCTGAAGGCCATCGGCTGAGCTGCAAATCAACGGCCCCGGCAGCTGTCTGCCGGGGTTTTCCCACGTTCAGGTGACATCATGACCGAGCAATCCCCCAACGACGTCTTCCACGCCTCCAGCTTCATGCAGGGGCACAACGCCGAATACCTGGAACAGCTTTATGCGCGCTATGCCGCAGACCCGAACGCGGTCGACGAGGCATGGCAGGCGTTCTTCCGGGCGATGGGCGACGCCGATCATGATGTGAAACGCGAGGCCGCAGGCCCCAGCTGGGCGCGCGCCGACTGGCCGCCCGCACCGTCGGACGAGCTGACATCCGCGCTGGACGGCCAATGGCCCGCCCCGGTGGAAACCCGTGCCGCTGGCCAGAAGATCGCGGCCAAGGCGGCAGAGGTGGGCGTGAAGGTCACCGACGATCAGGTCAAGCGCGCGGTTCTCGATTCCGTGCGCGCACTGATGATCATCCGCGCCTACCGGATCCGGGGCCATCTGGCCGCCGATCTGGATCCGCTGGGCCTGCGCGAGCCGACCCCGCACCCGGAGCTTGATCCCAAATCCTACGGCTTCACCGAGGCCGACATGGACCGGCCGATCTTCATCGATAACGTGCTGGGCCTGCAGATCGCGTCCATGCGCCAGATCCTGGACATCGTGAAGCGGACCTATTGCGGCACCTTCGCGCTGCAGTACATGCATATCTCGGACCCCGAGCAATCCGCATGGCTGAAGGAGCGGATCGAGGGCTACGGCAAGGAAATCACCTTCACCCGCGAAGGGCGCCGCGCCATCCTGAACAAGCTGGTCGAGGCCGAGGGCTTCGAAAAGTTCCTGCATGTCAAATACATGGGCACCAAGCGTTTCGGTCTGGACGGCGGCGAAAGCCTGATCCCCGCGATGGAGCAGATCATCAAGCGCGGCGGCAACCTTGGCGTCAAGGAAATCGTCATCGGCATGCCTCACCGGGGTCGCCTGTCGGTTCTGGCCAACGTGATGGGCAAGCCCTATCGCGCGATCTTCAACGAATTCCAGGGCGGCAGCTTCAAGCCCGAGGACGTGGACGGATCGGGCGACGTGAAATACCACCTCGGCGCCTCCAGCGACCGCGAATTCGACGGTAACGAGGTGCACCTGTCGCTGACGGCCAACCCCTCGCACCTCGAGGCGGTCAATCCGGTCGTGCTGGGCAAGGTCCGCGCCAAGCAGGCGCAGATGAATGATACCGACCGCAGCAAGGTTCTGCCGGTGCTGCTGCACGGCGACGCGGCCTTTGCGGGCCAGGGCGTCGTGGCGGAATGTTTCGCCCTGTCGGGCCTTGTCGGTCACAAGACCGGCGGCACGATGCATATCGTGGTGAACAACCAGATCGGCTTTACCACGGCGCCGCATTTCAGCCGCTCCAGCCCCTATCCCACGGACAACGCACTGGTGGTCGAGGCGCCCATCTTCCACGTGAACGGGGACGATCCCGAAGCCGTGGTCCATGCCGCCAAGGTCGCCACCGAATTCCGCCAGATGTTCCACAAGGACGTGGTGCTGGACATCATCTGCTACCGCCGCTTCGGTCACAACGAAGGCGACGAGCCGATGTTCACCAACCCGGTGATGTACAACAAGATCAAGAAGCAGAAGACCACGCTGACCCTTTATACCGAGCGTCTGGTCAAGGACGGCCTGATCCCCGAGGGCGAGATCGAGGACATGAAGGCCGCGTTCCAGGCCCGCCTGAACGAGGAGTTCGAGGCCGGCAAGGATTACAAGCCCAACAAGGCCGACTGGCTGGACGGGCGCTGGTCGCATCTGGATCGGCGCGACCAGAAGAAATACCAGCGCGGCAAGACCGCCATCAAGCCCGAGACGATGGAACAGATCGGCACGGCGCTGACCCGCGCGCCCGAGGGCTTTCCCATGCACAAGACGGTCGAACGTCTGCTGGAAACCCGCAAGAAGATGTTCGACACCGGCGAGGGCTTTGACTGGGCCACCGGCGAGGCGCTGGCCTTCGGCTCGCTTCTGCTGGAAGGCTATCCCGTCCGTCTGGCGGGGCAGGACAGCACACGCGGCACCTTCAGCCAGCGCCATTCGGCCCTGATCAACCAGGACACCGAGGAACGCTACTATCCGCTGAACAACATCCGCGAGGGGCAGGCCCGCTACGAGGTCATCGATTCGATGCTGTCGGAATACGCGGTGCTGGGCTTCGAATACGGCTATTCGCTGTCCGAACCCAACGCGCTGGTGATGTGGGAAGCCCAGTTCGGCGATTTCGCCAACGGCGCGCAGATCATGTTCGACCAGTTCATCAGCTCGGGCGAAAGCAAATGGCTGCGGATGTCGGGCCTCGTCTGCCTGATGCCGCACGGCTATGAAGGCCAGGGCCCGGAACATTCCAGCGCCCGCCTGGAACGGTTCCTGCAGATGTGCGGACAGGACAACTGGATCGTCGCCAACTGCACGACCCCGGCCAACTATTTCCACATCCTGCGCCGCCAGCTGCACCGGACCTTCCGCAAGCCGCTGATGCTGATGACGCCGAAATCCCTGCTGCGCCACAAGATGGCGATCTCGGATGCGGCCGATTTCACCACCGGGTCCAGCTTCCACCGGGTGCTGTGGGACGATGCCGAAAAAGGGCATTCGGACACCAAGCTGGCCGCAGATGACAAGATCAAGCGCGTCGTCATGTGTTCTGGCAAGGTCTATTACGACCTGCTGGAAGAACGCGATGCGCGCGGGATCGACGATATCTACCTGCTCCGGATCGAACAGTTCTACCCGTTCCCGGCCATGAGCCTGGTGCGCGAACTGGAACGCTTCAAGGATGCCGAGATGGTCTGGTGCCAGGAAGAGCCCAAGAACCAGGGCGCCTGGAGCTTCATCGAGCCGAATATCGAATGGGTCCTGGGCCGCATCGACGCCAAGCACCAGCGGCCCGTCTATGCCGGCCGTGCCGCCAGCGCGTCGCCCGCGACGGGCCTGGCCTCGACCCACAAAGCACAACAACAGGCGCTGGTTGACGAAGCGCTGACCATCAAAGGGAAATAACCCATGACAACCGAAGTCCGCGTCCCCACCCTTGGCGAATCCGTGACCGAGGCCACAGTGGCCACCTGGTTCAAGAAGCCGGGTGATGCCGTCGCCGCCGACGAGATGCTGTGCGAGCTGGAAACCGACAAGGTGACCGTCGAAGTCCCGGCCCCCGCAGCCGGCGTGATGGGCGAGATCATCGCGGCAGAGGGCGCGACCGTGGGTGTCGACGCCCTGCTGGCCACGATCAGCGAAGGCGAAGCCGCCGCCAAGCCCGCCGCGAAAGCCGCCAAGGCGGATGACAAGCCCGCCAAGGCAGGCAAGTCGGAAACCGTCGATGTCATGGTGCCCTCGCTGGGCGAGTCCGTCTCCGAGGCGACGGTCTCGACCTGGTTCAAGAAGGTGGGCGACACCGTCGCGCAGGACGAGATGCTGTGCGAGCTGGAAACCGACAAGGTCAGCGTCGAAGTGCCCAGCCCCGCCGCTGGTGTTCTGGCCGAAATCGTGGCCCCCGAAGGCACGACCGTTGATGCAGCCGCGAAACTGGCGGTGATTTCCGCCTCGGGCGCGGCACCTGCGGCCAAGGCCGATGCGCCCGCAGCCGCAGCCGCCCCCGCGCCCGCAGCATCAGGCAAGGACGTGGAAGACGCACCCGCCGCGAAAAAGGCCATGGCAGAGGCCGGGATCAGCCGCGATGCGGTAACAGCAACAGGACGTGACGGACGCATCATGAAGGAAGACGTGCAAAAGGCGATTGCCGCCGGTACCCGGGCTGCGCCCGCCCCCATGGCCCCCATGGCCAGCGCGCCGCGCGCGCCCGTATCCGCCGATGACGCCGCCCGCGAGGAACGCGTCAAGATGACCCGCCTGCGCCAGACCATCGCGCGCCGCCTCAAGGACGCGCAGAACACCGCCGCCATGCTGACCACCTACAACGAGGTGGACATGACCGCGACGATGGACCTGCGCAAGGAATACAAGGACATCTTCGAAAAGAAGCACGGCGTGAAACTGGGTTTCATGTCCTTCTTCGTGAAGGCCTGCTGCCATGCGCTGCGCGAAGTGCCCGAGGTGAACGCCGAGATCGACGGCACCGACGTGGTCTACAAGAACTTCGTCCACATGGGTGTCGCCGTGGGCACACCCTCGGGTCTGGTCGTGCCGGTGGTGCGCGACGCCGACCAGATGAGCTTTGCCGCGATCGAGAAGAAGATCGCCGAACTGGGTGTGCGCGCCCGTGACGGCAAGCTGTCCATGGCGGAAATGCAGGGCGGTTCCTTCACCATCTCGAACGGCGGCGTCTACGGCTCGCTGATGTCCTCGCCCATCCTGAACCCCCCGCAGTCGGGCATTCTGGGCATGCACAAGATCCAGGACCGCCCCGTGGCGATCAACGGTCAGGTGGTGATCCGCCCGATGATGTACCTGGCGCTGTCCTATGACCACCGCATCGTCGACGGCAAGGGCGCCGTGACCTTCCTGGTGCGCGTCAAGGAAGCGCTGGAGGATCCGCGCCGCCTGCTGATGGATCTGTGATCCCCCTTGCGAAGGGCGCGTGATCCGCGCGCCCTTCCCCTGCCCCCCGTGGTGCACCCCCTCATGTCCCCAGT
>LXYH01000019.1 GCA_001650895.1 Rhodobacteraceae bacterium EhC02 | reverse complement strand
ACCTCCGTCGGCACGACGGGTCGCCCGCCGCATGAGTTGCATGCCACCATGGATGCCTCAGACCGAGCGCCTGCGCATTCGCGCTATGTCCCTTTCAGTTTGGGACTTTCGTCCCACCCCCTTGCGCGACCCACGGGGAAGTGTTGGCACGGGCGATGAACAGGGCAGGGGCACCGTGCCACGAGGTCCGGGTCCATCCGCAAAGCCCTGGCGCGATATGTGCAAGAACGCAGCCCACCCGCATTGACAGCTTGCCTTTGGTGCCGTGCGGCGGCAAATAGGGCCTATGCGATCCCATAGCTCAACTGGATAGAGCAGCTGACTTCTAATCAGCAGGTTGAGGGTTCGAGTCCTTCTGGGATCGCCAAGAAACACCGCGTTTGCGGTTGCTGCAGTTGAGGCGAACTGCTGCTAAGCGCGGCGAAGCTGCCATTTGGCAATCTCGCGGGATAGCAGCATCTTCCAAGCCAACCCTAGAAATCCTTCAGAAGGCGGGTCGTTTCCGGGTCGAGGAACCCTGCAACAGTCGCTTCGGTTTCCAAATGCAGTGCCTGATGCAGCCCACCGGCCATTGCCTGATTCAGAACACGTTTCATTGCCCGGGTGGAGAGGGTCGGCAAGGCGGCCAATTGCGTTGCAACCGCTTCGGCCTCGGCCAGCAGTTTTTCATCCGCCACCACCTTCCAGGCGACACCGATCTCTTGCAGTTCAGCGGCCGAGTATCGCTGTCCGAAGAAGAGCATTTCACGTGCTTTCAAAGGGCCGACAATACCGGGCAAGATCGAGGTCACGGCACCCGTTACGAACAGGTTGAGTGACACCTCGGGGAAAAAACCCTTGGCGCTTTCGGCCCAGATCGGAAAATCGCAATTGATCGCCCATTCGAAACCGCCGCCGACGGCCCAGCCGTTGATCGCGCCGACGACAGGCTTTGCCCCCATGACGATTGCCACCGTCGCGCGCTGGATCGCGTCGACGAGGGCGCGGGCCTCTTCTTCGGTTTCAGGGTGCACATGCTCGTGCCGGTCATCCCCCGCGCAGAACGCGCGCCCTTCGCCGGTCAAGATGATGGCCCGCGTGCCGGGGTCACGATTGGCATCGTCGAATGCGACCGAGATTTCGTCGATCAGGCGACGGTTCATCGCGTTCATTGCATGCGGCCGGTTCAGGGAAATCGTCCTGACACCTTCTGCCGTCATCTCCGAGCGGATGGTTTCATAGGTAAAGCTTGTCATTCATAGCTCCTGATCACACGTTTCGTTTTGCCCTCGGTTCGCGGGAATGTTCCATGGGGGACGATTCTCACGCGGATCGTGGCGCCCAGCTTTTGTTTGAACCGCTCTTCCATGCGTCGGCTTAGCGTGCCGTCGTCCTGACCGTCTGCAGCCAACTCTGCCTGCACGGGCAGCACGTCATAAGGTGGTGGTGTGTCCAGGACGATCCGGTAATCGCCCGACATTTCGTCAAAGCTTGTCACAACGGCGGCCACCATGCTCGGAAACATGTTCAGCCCCCGCACGACCACCATGTCGTCCGACCGACCAATGACCCGGAACCGGAAGCCCGCACAGCCGCAGGCGCAGGTTTCCGTGTTCTCGATCCGGATGATGTCGCCCGTGCGAAACCGGACCAGCGGCTGGCATTCGCGCGTCAGGTGGGTCAGTACCAGCTCGCCTGCGTTCCCGGCCTCAACCTTCTTTGGTGTCCCGCTGTCGGGATCGATCAGTTCCACATGCAGCACATCATGGGCCACGAAATGCAGCGCCGTGTCGTGTGTGCATTCGGATGCGAAATTGCAGAAAACGTCGGAGACGCCGTAATTCGCGTTGCGCGGTTGCATTCCCCAAGTATCGCTCAGGCGTTTGCGGAATGCAGGGTCATCGATGCCGGGCTCGCCTCCGAACAGCCCCAGCTTAAGCCCAAGGTCGCGGGGGGTGAGATGGGGGAATTTCTCTGCGATGACCCGCTCCAAGACGGCCGGATAGGACGGTGTGCAGGAAATCGCGGCAATCCTGGTTTCCAGTATCGTGTTGATCAGCAATTCGGTCGAACCAACGCCGAACGGCACGACGGTTGCGCCGGTGCGTTCCAGCGTCAGGTGATCGGTCAGTCCGCCCATCCACATTTGGTAATTCAAGCAGTGAACCACCATCGTGCCAGCTTTCAGCCCTGCAAGCGATTGCGCCCGACCACCGACGATTTCGGTGATTTCGCAATCCAGCGCGCTCATCGCAAGGTTCATCGCCTGACCCGTGGTTCCCGATGTCCGATGCAGCCGGCTGACCTTTTCAGGAGGTGCTGCCAGGTAGTCACCAAAAGGTGGCGACGCAGGCTGCGACAGCCGCAGGCCCGCCTTGTCCGAAAACGGCAATTCGGCAATGTTCTCCAGCCGTGCGGGCGGTTTCTGCCCATCCCAGAGCTTTTGGTAAAAGCTCGAGTTCTCGGCGACGTAGGCGCTTTGCCGTTCCCAGGCCTGCTGCCGGTGCTTCGCGATCTCGTCCAAGGGCATCAGGTGCCCGTCCTGAAGCAAGCTCATTTCTTCATGCCTTTCATCCAGATGTCGGTAAGTGTGGCGATCACCGCTTCCGGATCCTGGGAAATCGAGGCAATCCACGGGTCCTCGGAAACAAAGAGGGCAGTCAGATACTGGTCGACCATGCCACCAAGCGCATAGGCCCGGCGCATCATTTCGTCTGCCTCGGAATGTCCGGCCTGGTTTTGTCTTTGAAGCGAGCGAACAACAGTGTTTGCCCACTCGTTGTTGAGATGCTGGAACGCCGCCCGCGCCTCGGGAAAGGCGTCGATGCCCATGACGAGGCATTTCATCAAACCAGCATTTGCCTTGAACAGCGCGTAATAGGCTGCCGTCGTATCACGGACGGGGTCCTTGCCTTGCCGCGCGGCAGACCGCATCCGGATTTGAACATAGTCGACAAAAAGGCCGAGCACCTCTGCCAGGATCGTGTTCAGATTATCAAAGTAGACATAGAAAGTTCCATGGGCTACGCCTGCTGCCTTGCACAGACCCGAAACGGTGAGGCGATCAAATGGCTCTGAAGCAAGCAGCTCGGCGCAGGTCACCATCAAATCCTTGCGTGTGCGCTCTCCCTTGCGAAGGCTTTCCCGGTCGCCGGCAAGCCAATCGCAAAACTCATTCTGACTGCGCGCGTTTTCCGCAGGATGAATTGATAGACTGTTCATTCTTTCGCTTTTCTCCAGGCGAATACATGTCGCGCTGATCGCTTCTCAAAGGTTGGGCTGTCGACGCCCGCCGAGAGCCTGGGCCGATTTTTGCCCAGACGTCTTCGGCTCTCTGCAACAGAAGCCAACGAACATCAGGCTGACATAAAAATGAAACTGATGTCAATTTTAATTACTGGCCTGATCTCGACGTTTGCTGTCAGTCTAATTCCGACCTGTCTCTGTCAGGACAGCAGGCGACTGATCCTGGCTCTGAGCTGATATTGCGGAATACAGCAGCTTTGGGCTCGAATCCGACCTTGGCTGCACCGGCCACGAACCTCAGATTTCAATGGCCCCTGCAATTGCAAGCGCGTCATCGTGCTTCAAGCCGAGATACCTGGCAGTGCTGTCCATTATCGTGCCATTCAATGAGGTGCACCTCAGGCAGGTCGAGATAGCGCATCTGGTTACCCCAGAACTCCTTGGTGGATTTTCTCATGGCCGCGCTTCTCGCTGGGGTCTCTTGCTCGATGTCCTTATTGCAGCTGTCCTGCTTTGCAGGCGCAAGCCATCGAACACGCAGCAGGTTGCACATGTGGTCAAGGCCTGCGCGAGGCGGTTCAACATTCCTTCCGCATACTTGCCGTTCACGCTTGAGTTCTATCGGGAAGACCCAGACCCAAGGAAATTCTTGACGGGTTTGTCTGCCAGATGTCTTGCGCCCGCCTGTTGCCAGATCAACCGCCGCCAAGGGGCGGGCCTTTACTTTTTTTGCTACTCATCCTGCACAGCCCAAGTTTCACAGGTTTAGGCGTCAGGCTCGCGCGTTTGTGGGTTTTGGGCTGGAAGAGGTTGTGCACATGTCTGATTCCAAAAGTTTCGTGCTGCCGGAAGGTACAGATTGCACAAGAGCGCACTCTTGCGCCTTATCTGCAATTCGCGCCGGTGACGCCTTGGGGCCATGGTCAGCCGTCGCCGAAACTGTCTGCATATTGCAGTCGCAGGTCACGCTTGAGGATCTTGCCGCTTGCGTTCTTGGGCAATCCATCCGCGATCACCACATGTTTGGGGGCCTTGAAACCGGCAAGCGTGTCGCGGCAATAGGACATGACGGCCTCTGAAGTCAGGGGCATACCCGCCTTGGGCACGACGACGGCCATGACCGCCTCGATCCATTTGGGATGGGGAACGCCGAAAACCGCGACCTCTGCCACCTCGGGATGACGGAAGATCGCCTCCTCGACTTCGCGGCTGGCGACATTCTCGCCGCCTGTCTTGATCATGTCCTTCTTGCGGTCCACCACATAGAGATAGCCGTCTGCGTCGAAGCGCCCCAGATCGCCGCTGTGGAACCAACCATTGCGGAACGCATCGGCCGTCTTGGCGGGGTCATTGTAATATTCGCTGATCAGATGCGGGCTGCGGTGGACGATCTCGCCCACTTCGCCGACAGGAACCGGGTTGTCATCGTCATCGACAACGCGGGTTTCGACATTCAGCGCGGGTTGGCCTGCCGATCCAAGTTTGCGCAACTGGTCCTGTGGCTTGAGGATGGTGGCCAGCGGCGCCATCTCGGTCTGGCCGTAGAAGTTGAACAGTCGCATGTCGGGCAGGCGGGTGGACAGTTCCTCGATGACCGCCGTAGGCATGATCGACGCGCCGTAATAGCCCGCCTTCAGGCTGCTCAGGTTGCGCTTGTCGAAATCGGGGTGGCGCAGCAGGGCGATCCAGATGGTGGGCGGGCAGAACAGCTTTGTCACGCCATGCGCCTCGACCGCAGCCAGCATTTCGGCGGGATCGGCCTTGTCATGCAGGATCGAGGTCACGCCAAGGTAAAGATCGGGACTGAGGAAGCAATCAAGCTGCGCGCAGTGAAAAAGCGGCAGGCAGTGCAGGGACACGGCATCGGCGGTCATTTCGCCGTCCACGATGCAGCTGACATATTGTGCGTAAAGCGCAGCCGAGGACAGAAGCGCGCCCTTGGGGCGGGATTCCGTGCCGCTGGTATACATCATCTGGATCGGATCGTCGGCGGCAATGTCGTTCCACACTTCGGTGTCGTCAGCGTGGTCCAAAAGGGTGGTCACGGATTCCCAGCCCGATGGCAGCGGGCCGCCCGCGTGGGGAATGGCAAAGCGCGGCAGGGACGCGCCCATTTCGTTCAGCGCGGCATCGGCTATGGCACAAAGCGCGTCTTCCGCGATCAGCATGCGCGCCCCGGAATGGTCAAGGATATAAGCCACATCGGTGGCGTTCAGCATGAAGTTGACAGGCGTCGTGACCGCCCCCAGGCGCGCTAGCGCGAAGCGCAGCACCACGAAGGTGCGGTTGTTATGGGTGAAAAGTGCCACCCGGTCGCCCTTGGTGATCCCGCGCGCGGCCAGCGCATTCGCGGCGCGGTTCACGGCGCGGTCCAGCTGGGCAAAGCTGTCGCTGTGGTCGCGGAATACCAGCGCGGTCTTGTCCGGCATGCGCGCCGCCGACCGGCGCAGAAGATCGCCCAACTGTTGCCCGCGCGCGCGGCGGATGTGATCTGCGGTCTGCATCCCATTCGTTCCTTCTTGTTCGGTCTCGGACCTATCTGAGCATTTCCGGCAAAGTCAGCACAAGCGCGGGATAGGCGCACAGGATCGCGACAAGGATCAGGTCCATCACGATGAACCAGAAGACCCCGCGGAAAATCGCTGTCGTCTTGACCAGATCACCGACTACGCTTTTGATGACAAATACGTTCATGCCGATGGGGGGCGTGATCATGCCGATTTCCAGCAGTTTGGTCAGCACGATCCCGAACCACAGCAGGCTCCAGCCCGATGCATCGACGACCGGCAGGATGATCGGCAACGTCAGCAGCATGGCGCCGATGGGTTCCAGAAACATTCCCATCAGCAGATAGACCAGCACGATGCCCAGCATCAGCAGAACCGGGTCCGAGGCGATGCCGAGGATGCCCGAAGACAGGAAATCGCCCGCTCCGGACAGCGCCAGAAACCGCGTCAACAGGCTGGCGCCGATGGCGATGATCAAGAGCGCAGCGGTGGTCATCAAGGTCTCGCGTGCGGCTTGCAGGAAACGGTCCAGCGTCATCTCGCCCATGAAGATGGCGACAAGGCAGGCCATGAACGCACCAGTGGCGCCAGCCTCGGTCGGAGTGAAGACACCGCCGAAAAGCCCGCCGAAGATGCCAACCATGATCACCAGGATCGGCCAGGTGGAGCGCAGGGCGATGATTTTTTCGCGCATTGTCACGCTTTGGTCGCGTTCAGGGGCAAGGGCCGGGTTCAGCCAGACGCGGATCAGGACCACGATGATATAGCCCGCCGCTGTCATCAGACCTGCGATGATACCGCCCAGAAACAGCTGCGAGATCGAGATCTGCGCAATCACCCCGTAGATGATCAGGATGATCGAGGGCGGGATCAGTGCGCCGATGGTGCCTGCCACGGCAACGGTACCGGTGGCCAGTTCGGGGTGGTACTTGTGTTTCATCATCTCGGGGTCGCGATGCGCCCCATGGCCGCCGAACAGGCGATGGAGGAGCCGGACACGGCGGCAAAACCGGCCGAGCCAAAGATCGAGGCGATGGCCAGCCCGCCGGGCAGTGCCGCCAACCAGACCCTCGCGGCATTGAACAGGCCGCGTGTCAGCTGTGTGTGATAGCTGATGAACCCCATGAACAGGAACATCGGGATCGAGCTGAGAATCCAGCTTGAGGTGAACTGATAGGGCACGATGCTGATCGCGCCCCATGCGATGCGCGGCCCCATCAGCACCCAAAGGCCGGTGAAGGAGACACCGATCAACGCGATCCCGATGGGCACGCGGACGGCGATCAGCGCGATCAGCGCGGCAAGGCCGGAGAGGCCGATTCCAACATCACTCATTTATGAATTTCGCATCTGTGTCGGTTTCGTTCAGGCCATTGCGCCAGCCCGTCACCAAGGTGACGACCCGGTAGGCCGCGATCAGCACCATCAGGCCCGCGCCGATGGGCACCATCCAGTAGCTTTGCCAGACCTCGATCAAGCGCGAGCCCTGTTCCATCGAGGCGCCGCTGTTGGTCTTCTTCACCGCCTCGGAATAGCCGCCGATCATCAGCACGCTGATGACCCAGACGGTCAGCACGCCCGACAGGATCATGAAGGTCTTTTGCAGCCCCGCAGGCATCAGGTCGGTCAGGAATTCAACCGAGATATGGGCGCGCTTTTCCTCGGCCACGCCGATGGCGATGAAGACAAGGATGACCATGTAGTAATTGGCCACCGTCACGATGGTGCCGGGCACAGGCGCGTTGAAAAGATAGCGCCCCACCACATCCGCGGTGACATGCAGCATCATCAGCACGATGCAAAGCGCCCCGATCATGGATGCCGCCTTGGATAATAGTGCCAGAAACCTGCCGATTGCGTACATCAAAGACCCCCTCGCTGTCATTGGGGCCGGGCACCGGCGATCTGCACGGTGCCCGGCTGTCGCGCGTTGCGTCTTTGCGCGTTACTTGCCGTAGGTGGACGCGTCGATCTTCGAGAAGATCTCGTTCCAGTAGATCTCGGCAAGTTGCTCGGGGCTTGTCACGTCTTTCGTGAGGGCAGTCCATTTGCCCATCAGTTCGGTCAACGCTGCGGAGGCGTCGTTGCCGGTCGTGATGTTGAACCGCTCGTTGTAGATGCGGGCGACTTCGTCCTTGTCCTTCGCGATGAAGTCCTGGTTCAGCGCGATCAGCTCGGGCGAGGCGTCACCGTATTCGATGCCCAGACCGGGGGCGCGTTCACGGCCAGCGCGTGCTTCCTGGATATAGACCCAGGTCAAGTCGGCAGCCAGTTTGGCATGCGCCCGCAGCAGGCCGGTTTTCTGCTCATCCGACAGGCCGTTCCAGCTGTCCTTGTTCATGGTGAAGGGGGCGTTGAACTGTGCGCCCGGCAGGCCGACGTAGACGTATTTCACCACGTCGATAAAGCCGAAGTTCACGAAGTCGGCGGTGTTCGAGGCCGTGCAATCGACCACGCCCTGATTGAGACCTTCGAGGGTTTCGTTGATCGACATCGACACCGGCGTTGCGCCCACGGCTTCCGCCCAACGCGCCCAATAAGCGCCGGCCGTGCGGATACGCTTGCCCTGCAGATCGGCCACGGTGGCAATCGGGACAACGCATTGCAGCACATAGGTCGTGGTCGAGGCTGCACCCAGATAGACCTGGTTCTGCGCGTCGATTTCACCCATGCAGGCGGGGCAGCTCTGGAACACGTATTCCATGTTGGCCCCGGCAAAGGCGGTCGAGCTCAGCTCGCCTGCGAACTCCTCAAGCTCGGCCAGTTCCGAGAACTCTGCCAGCATGTTGAAATTCGCGAACTCGGCCGGGAAATAGGCCAGCAGGTTGGCGGTCATGTCGGCGATCCCGTCGCGCACGCCTGCGTTTGCTTCCGCAAAGCTGAGCAGAGAGAGCGGGAAGACCCGGACCGAAACCTCGCCGTTGGTCTGTTCGTTCACGGCCGCGGCGAAATCCTCAAGCACGGCGGTCGGCTTGGAATTCGGCGGCCAGCCGCCCGCGAAGGTCAGTTCTGCCGCATTGGCGGCGCTGGCCATGCTGAGCATGGTGGCGCCGGTCAGAAATGTCTTCAGTGATCTTTTCATGGTGTTTGTCCTCCCTGATTTACACCTTTGTTCTTTGTCTCACCCCGTTTGCAGCGGGATGCCTTCCTGCTTGCGGTTCACACGGCGCAGCGCGCGGCCGGGGCCATGTGTCGTCAACCGCCTCACGCCTGAAACCGCGCGGGACGTTTTTGCTTGAACGCGGCGAGGCCCTCGGCGAAATCGGGCGCCTCTCCCGCCTCTTTTTGCAGGCGGCGTTCCGTCGCGAGGGTCGCCGCGAAATCGGCATCCGCCGCCGCCCATGCCGCCTTGCGGATCAGCCTGTGGCTGTGGCTGGGGCCGGCGGCCAGTTTCCGGGCGATGCTCAAAGCGGTCTCCTCGACCGCGTCATCCTCGGCCAGCCGGGTGATCAGACCCCAGTCCAGCGCTTGCGGCGCGGGGATCTTCTCGGCCAGCAGCATCATTTCCATCGCGCGCACACGACCCACGGCGCGTGTCAGAAGCCATGTTGCCCCACCATCGGGGATCAGGCCGATCCGGGCAAATGCCTCGAGGAAATAGGCCGACCGCCCCGCCACGATGATGTCGCATGCCAGCGCGATCGAAGCGCCCACCCCTGCCGCGGCCCCGCTGACCGCCGAGATCAGCGGCACGGGCAGATCGCGGATCGCCAGCATCAGGGGGTTGTAATCCTCCTCGAGGGTCTGGCCCACGTCAAAGCCGGCGGGATCGTCGGGCATGGCCGCGTTCAGGTTCGCACCGGCGGAAAAGGCGCGGGGATGTCCGGCCAAGACGATGGCGCGGGCCTTGCCTGCCTCGTCCTGAAGGGCGCGGCGCAGGGTCTGGGCCATGGCGGGCGTCATGGCGTTCATCGCGTCGGGATCGTTGATCCGCAGGACACTGACGGCGCCATCACGTTCGATCAGGATCTTGTCGGTCATGATGCAGCCCCTGTCTGTGTGCCCATGCTCCAGTCCGGTTCGTCCCACCACGGGAAAAACCCCGGCATCCGGTCCGAGACACGATCCGGAAAGACAGGGGCGCGCTTGTCCAGAAAACTGGCCACCCCTTCGGCGGCATCGCCCGACACGCTGCGCGCCGCGATGGCGCTGCTGTCGATCTGATGCGCGCGCATCGGGTGATCGGCCCCGGCCATGCGCCACATCATCTGACGTGTCAGCGCGATCGAGACAGGGGCGGTATTGTCGGCAATCTCGCGCGCGATGGCATGGGCGGCATCCAGCAGGTCGCCCGGCGCATGGACCGAACGGATCAGCCCGCCCGCCAGCGCTTCATCTGCGCCAAAGACGCGCCCGGAATAGCACCATTCCAGCGCCTGCGACATGCCGACAAGGCGCGGCAGGAACCAGCTTGAGGCCGCTTCGGGCACGATCCCGCGCCGCGCGAAGACAAAGCCGAATTTCGCGCTGTCCGAGGCGATGCGGATATCCATCGGCAATTGCATCGTGGTGCCGATCCCGACGGAGGGTCCGTTCACCGCCGCGATCACCGGCTTGAGGCAGTTGAACAGGCGCAGGGCCACGATCCCGCCCATGTCACGGTTTTCAGGCCTGTCCCAGGTCGCGGCATCGGTGGTCATCGGGTCCAGCTTGGCCGCGGTGAAGGCGTCATCCTCGGACAGGTCGACCCCGGCACAAAAGCCGCGCCCGGCCCCCGTCACAATGACCGCGCGCACAGCGTCGTCGGCATCGGCCATGTCCAGTGCGACCACCATCTCGTCCATCATCAGCCGGTTGAAGGCATTCAGACGTTCGGGACGGTTCAGCGTCAGGGTCATGACGCTGTCCTTGATATCCGTCGTGATTGTCTGGAAGGGCATCGATGTGATCCTGTCGTGGCGGTGTCTTCGCGGGCAGAGCCTGTCAGGTGACGGCGCGGGGGCTGAGGGCGATGGAATCCTCGAGGCCGGCCAGTTGCGCGCCGCGCCAGAAATCCTCGATATGCATGCGCGCCCATTTTTCGGCACGTTCGCCATCGCCGTCGCGCAGCGCCGCGATGATGTTCGAATGCGCTTCGATCTGGCGTTTGTAGAATTGCGGCGCGAAGGGCGCGATCTTGGCGAAGCCGCGAAACAGCAGCAGCGCAATCGGTTCGCGTGCCAGCCCCAGCACACGGTTCTTGCCCATCTCGGCGATGCGGGTGTGAAACTGCTCGTCCAGTTCGATGGTGCGCGCCATCTGCCCTTCTGCGGCCAGAAGATCGGCATGCAGTTGCTGCAGCTGTTCGATCTCGTCGGCTGTGGCGTTCAGGGCTGCCAACTTTGAAGCAAGCGGTTCGGTGACCATCGTCACCTGCCACAGTTCGCGAAAGGTGACCTGCATCAGCGCCATGGCGCGCCCGGCACGGGTGGTCAACTGATCCGCCTGCGGCACCGTCACCTCAAGCCGGCGCGGCGAGGGGCGATGCACCAGGCCGTCGGCCTCGAGTTGCCGCAAGCCTTCGCGCACGGTCGAGCGGGTGACCCCGAACATCGTGCCCAGCTCTGCCTCGCCGGGCAACTGATCGCCGGGTTTCAGATCGCCACGCAGGATCTGCGCCTGAATTTCCTCGGCGATCTGATGATAGGCGTAGTGATGCTGGATCGGCTTGGCGGTCAGGCTCATCGCGTTGCACCACCAAACAGACCTGTAGGGCGGGGCAGGCCCGATTGCATGATGATGGCGATGCAAATGATCATGTTTGGCCCTTAGCGTCTGACACAAATGCAGGATGGTCGCGATTCTGCCATTCTGTCAACATTGTTGTAAGGGCACGAACCGGGCTGAGTGCGCGCATGGTCCGGCAAGGCGTTGCATCACTTCGGAATGCCGCCGCCTTTATATTCATACAATAAAATATGGGGTAATCGCAGTTTTGCGCGGCGCCGCCCGCAGAAGGTGATCATGGCATCCTTGCGGCCGTCGCGGGCCGTTGCAAGAATTTGGATTGACCGGCGCAGGGCCGCTGATTATGCCTTATTGTCGGACACTAAATGGAGAGAGGGCGGGCCGCCCGTGCCGATGATCTGTCACCCGCATCGATCGATCCCGCAACTGGCCGCAGGTGCTGCATGACCATCGCGCCCGATTTCGACCCCGTGCGACTGGAGCGTTTTCTGGGCGGCCCTGTGCATCTGGAGGCCGTGAACGGTGGCCAGTCCAATCCCACGTGGTTCTTGACCTGCAAGGGGCAGCCCCTTGTGCTGCGCAAGAAACCGGCCGGTGCCACGCTGGACAGTGCCCATGCGGTGGACCGCGAATTCCGCATCCTGTCCGCGTTGCAAGGCAGCGGCGTGCCCGTGCCGCGCGTGGTGCGGATGGTCGATGATCCGGCGGTGATCGGGACGCCCTTCTACCTGATGGAACGGCTGAATGGTCATGTCTCGGACGGCAGTGATCTGCCGGGCCTTGCCGCGCAGGATCGGGGCGCGATTCACCTTGATGCGGCCCGTGTGCTGGCGCGGCTGCATGCATTGGACTGGCGCGCGCTGGGGCTTGGCGATTACGGCCGCGACGGCGACTACTACGCGCGGCAGGTCCGGCGCTGGTGCAGGCAGTGGGCCGATCTGGACGCGCGGCATGATCCGGTGATGGACGGGCTGGCGGCGTTTTTTACGGCCAATATCCCGCCGCAGAACCCGACGGCGATCGTGCATGGCGACTACAGGATCGGCAACCTGATGTATGCAACCAATCCCGCGCATGTTCTGGGCGTGCTGGATTGGGAACTGTCCACGCTGGGTGATCCGCTGGCCGATCTGGCGCATTGGGCGATGTTCTACGACCTGACGCCCGCGCAGATGGGCGGGCTGGCAGGGCTGGACAAGACCGCGCTTGGCCTGCCGGACCGCACCGCCTTTCTGCACACCTACGTGGAGGCGGGCGGCTGTGCCGCGCCGCTGACGCCCTGGCACCGCGCCTTTGCGATGTTTCGCATGGCGGTCATTCTCGAAGGGATCACCGCCCGCGCGCTTGCCGGGCAAGCCACCAGCGCGAATGCCCGCGCCGTGGGGGCGCTCGCCCCCGATTTCGCAGGTCTGGCCGAGGGGTTGCTTGCCTCGGACCGCCCTCACCTCTGAAGGAGCCGAACATGGATTTCGCCTATTCCGACAAGACCCTCGCGTTGCTGGGCAAGCTTGAGGCCTTCATGGTCGATCACGTGCTGCCAGCCAACCGCCGCTTTCACGAGATCGCCCATACAGGCGCCTACCCGACCGAGGTGATCGAACCACTCAAGGCCAGGGCATTCGAGGCGGGGTTGTGGAACATGTTTTCGCCCGAGCTTGAGGAACATCACCCCGGCACACGGCTGACCAACCTGGAATATGCACCCCTGGCCGAGGCGATGGGCCGCGTGCCGTGGAGCCCGGAAGTATTCAACTGCAATGCGCCGGACACCGGCAACATGGAAATCCTGATGCAGTTCGGCACGGCTGCGCAGAAGGAACGCTGGCTTGATCCGTTGCTGCGTGGCGAGATACGCTCGGTCGTGGGGCTGACGGAACCCGATGCCGCGTCATCGGACCTGACGAACCTTGCCACCACGATCCGGCGCGAGGGGGATGAATATGTCATCAACGGGCGCAAGTGGTTTTCCACCGGGGCCAAGCACCCGAACGCCAAGCTCTGCATCGTGTTCGGCGTGTCCGATCCCTCGCCCGACGCGGACAAGCATCGCAAGCATTCCTTCATCCTCGTGCCGATGGATACGCCCGGTTTCCAGGTGGTGCGAGATGTGCCGATCATGCATCATCATGCGCCCGAGGGGCATTGCGAAATCCTGATGCGCGATGTGCGCGTGCCGGTCAATGCCATGCTGGGGAACGAGGGTGACGGCTTCATGCTGGCGCAGGCGCGGCTGGGGCCGGGGCGCATCCATCATTGCATGCGCACCATCGGCCAATGCGAACTGGCGCTGGAGCTGATGTGCGAACGCGGGCTGGAACGGCGCACTTTCGGCAAGGCACTGGCGGACAACGCGAATATCCAGGACTGGATCGCACAGTCGCGGATCGAGATCGATGCGGCGCGCCTGCTGATGCTGCAAACCGCGTGGAAGATGGACCGCGACGGCGCGCGCGCGGCGCGTGTCGATGTCTCGGCGATCAAGGTGATGGCGGCGCGGCTGCAGACACAGGTGGTCGACCGGGCCATCCAGGTCTTTGGCGCGGCCGGAATCACGCCGGATACGCCGCTCAGTTATCTCTGGACATGGGGGCGCGCGATGCGTTTTCTGGACGGACCGGACGAGGTGCATCTGAAGGTCATCGCGCGCGAGGAATTGAAGCGGGCCAAGGCCGCGATGGGACGCAACATCGCGCATTTCGTGCCGCCACACCGCGCGGATTGATCTGCGCAACACCACATGAAAGACCACGGACCGATGACTTTCACGCCGCCGCTTCGCAAGGAACGCCATTTCGATCAGCGGGTGGTGGACTGCTATCCGGATCGCCCTGCGAACCTTGACGCCATGCTGGCCGAGGCCGTGGCCCGTCACCCCGACACGATCGCGCTGATCGATGGTGCCCTGCGCCTGACATATGCCGATCTGAACGCCGAAGTGGGGCGCGTCGCCGGCGGTCTGGCGGCGCGGAACGTGGGGGCAGGGGACCGTGTTGCCGTCATCCTTGGCAATGGCGCGCCCTTCGTGATCCTGTGTTTCGCCGTGGCGCGACTGGGCGCGATCTTTGTTCCGATGAGTATCCGGGACCAGATGCCCGGCATCCGTCATGCCCTGACGCAATCGGAATCCTGCGTCCTGGTGGTCGAGGCGGATCTGGCCGGGATCGTGCCCCCGCCTGACGAGACACCACATCTGCGCGCGCGCTTTGCCATCGGTGCCGCGGAAGGCTTTGACGATTATGCTCGCCTGCGGGGTGCCGCCCCCCATGACGCGCCGTCCCCCGCGGATGAAGAGGATGTGGCGACGATCCTTTATACCTCGGGCACCACGGGGGTGCCCAAGGGTGCGATGCTGACGGGTTTGGGCATCATCCATTCCGCCACGAGTTTCGTGACCGTCATGGGGCTTGGTCCGCGGGACAGCACCATCGTCACCGTGCCGATGAACCATGTGACCGGGCTTGTCGCCTGCATCCATACGATGGTGCGCGCGGCGGGCACGATGATCGCCCAGCGGGCGTTCAAGGCACCGCAGTTTCTGGCGCTTGCCGCGCAGGAGGGGATGACATTCTCGGTCATGGTGCCTGCCATGTATAACCTGTGCCTGCATCAGGCCGATCTGTCCGACTATGACCTGTCCCGCTGGCGGATCGGTGGCTATGGCGGTGCGCCGATGCCTGCCGCCACGATCGAGCGTCTGGCGGCGGCCTTGCCGGGGTTGGGCCTGATGAATGTCTATGGGGCCACGGAACTGACATCGCCCGCGACGATCATGCCTGCCGATCAGACGGCCGCGCGGCGTTTGTCGGTGGGATTGCCTGCGCCGGGTGTCGAAATCTGCGTCATGGACGATTCAGGCCGCGAGGTTCCCCGCGGCGAGGCGGGCGAGCTGTGGATCAGGGGGGCAATGGTCGTGCCGGGTTACTGGCGCAACCCCGAGGCGGACGCCCGCGAATTCGTGGCCGGTTTCTGGAAATCGGGTGATATCGGCAGTGTGGATGCCGAGGGCTTCGTGCATGTCTTCGACCGCAAGAAAGAGATGATCAATCGCGGTGGGCACAAGATCTACACCGCCATGGTCGAAAGCGTGCTGACGGCATGGCCCGGCGTGGTCGAGGCGGCAGTGGTCCCGCGACCCTGTCCCATCCTTGGCGAAAGGGTCCACGCGGTCGTCACGATCAAGCCCGGCATGGTGGCCGAAGACGATCTGCGTCGCCATTGCGCGGGGCAGTTGTCCGACTACCAATGCCCCGAAACCTACCTGCTGACCGAAGACCCGCTGCCGCGCAACGCCAATGGCAAGATCATGAAGCGCAGCATCGCCTGATCTGGGGCGCAGCCGGTGGGACTTGCAGGGTCGCCGCCTGCCATGTCAGCCTGCGTCACTGCACAGGTATACGGCGCCGCCGATGACCACGACGCTGGCCGCAGCCCCGGCCAGAACCGCAGGCGTGCCAAGCGCGGTGCCGATGGCGGTGCCCGCCGAGGACAGCAGGCTCGACAGGCTGGCGGTATTGCCCGACAGGACCATCGCGCCAGAGCTGTGTGTCACCGCCGATACGGTGGATGACAGCCGGTCCGACAAGCTGCCTTGCTCTGCCTGCTCGCCAATGCCGACCAACGCCAAGGCTTCCTGTTTTGTCGTATTGACCAGGCTGCAGGTGCGCGAGGGTTCGGCGCAGCGGCCAAAGGCGTCACGTCGGCCCTGCGCGGGCTGCGAATGGCTTTGGGTGTCGGGATCGTAGTTGGCGCAGAAGACCAGGCGTTCCTCGGCGGTCAGATCCGGCATCAGATAGGTGATCACCACGGCGCCGGGGCAGGTGTTGCGGCGGCTGAAAAAACGCTCTCGGAACGAGGAATAGGTGGGTTCTTCATCGTCGTAGAAAATCGTGACGCTCTGGCCGTCGATCTTGGTCGTGCATTGCGTGGGGGCCGCCATGGCCGGGGCGCCGCACAGCCAGGCAATGGCCATGGTCATACCCGCGATGATCGCACGAAAGCGCATGATCGTCCTGTCCTCTGATGCCTGCCTGTCGGGCCGGGTTTGCCCCGTCACCTTGTCTTGCGCTGCTAGATGGCAAGGCCCCGCGCCGCTTTCAAGCCTGCGTGCCGCGTGCTGGCATCAAACCGCCAGCGCCTGCCAGACCAGGCGCAGCGACAGGATCACCAGAAGGCCCAGGATCACCCGGTCGAAGGTGCTGGCCGAAAGGCGTTTGCCCAGCCAGGCCCCCAGCGGCATGGTGGCGACCAGGGGGATCAGGGCCAGCCAACTGATGATGAACCGCTCACCGGTCAGAATGCCCAACCCGGCCAGAAGCGGGATCTGCACCAGCGCCATGGCCAGGAAAAACACCGAGATGGTGAAGATGAATTGCGGCCGCTGCAGTTTCAGCGCGTTCAGAAAGCTCAGCGATATCGGAGCGGACAGTCCTGCCGCCCCCTGCAGGATGCCGCCCAGGATACCCGCTGGCGCGGCCAGTGCCTCGGCCCGCGACAGGCTCAGTGTCCAGCCGGGGCGGAACGTGCGAAAGCCGACATAGGCCAGAACGGACAGGGCCACCGCCAGGTTCAGCGCCTCCGAGGGCAGCCAGGCCAGCATGAAGCTGCCGATTCCGGCGCCCAGTGCGCCCGCCACCGCGAAATGCAGGGTCAGCGAGCTGGCAAGGGCGTGACGGCGAAAGCTCCAGCCCTGCCAGACATTGGTGACCAGATTGGGGATCGCAAAGACTGCCACGGCGAAGGGGGCACCGAAGAAGATCGTCATCACCGGCACCGCGATGATCGGTGCACCGGCGCCGGTGGCCCCTTTCAGGATGCCGCCAAGGCCAAAGGCAAGAAAGACGAGAATCAGGCTCATGATCGCGTGACTGTCGGGCAGGGGGGCGGCCGGGTCCAGCCCCGTCAGCTGATTATTCCAGCGCGAAAAGCGAGACGACGACCTGCCCGGATTTCCGGGCTCCGGTGCCGACGAACAGGGTGCGATTTACCCAGTCATAACGGGGATCCCCGCTTTCCAGCCGCGCATGCGTGCGCATGTAATAGCTTGCGGGATCTACCTCTTCGCCCCTGGAGATCGCGGCCAGCACATCGCCCGGACCATGGCGGTAGCCGTAGTTGCGGATCTCGATGGTCGCGCCATCCCCGGTTTCGATCGCATAGCGCGTATCAAGTTCGGCCACGCCGTTCGACCAGATCGTCTGCCAGTCCGCGCCGAGGTTCAGGATGCGGCCATTTATGGCGGGGCCTGTCACGGTGCCGCCGACGATGGGGATGATCCGGCGTTGCCCGGCCTGGCCCGCGCCCATCTCGCGGATCGGATCAAGCGAGACGAAAAGATCGCAGACATGGCGCAGGTCAGGGGTGGACAGGGACTGTGGCATGCGGCTCTCCGTGGGGGATCGGGATTGAGTGAATGATCCTATAGCTATAAACCATAACTACCCATGCCAGAGCCTGTCCAGCGGATCGGTGCATCTGGCCCGAGGGGAGGGGGTATCATGTCGCAACCACGTTTCTGGACACCTGCATTTCACATCGACCGGCGCGCCGATGGCACGATCCTGATGCATCACGAGGGGCAGGCGCCGCGCCTGGCCGACACCATCGCGGCGCGGATCGGGCATTGGGCGCAGACCGCGCCGGATCGCGCGGCGCTGGCACAGCGCGGACCGGACGGCAGCTGGCAGAGCATCAGCTATGGCGTGCTCTGGCACCGGATGCGGCATCTGGGTGCGGGTTTGCTGGCGCTTGGCCTTGGCCAGGACCGGCCGGTGCTGATCCTGTCGGAAAACGGGTTGGACCATGCGGTTCTGGCCTTGGCTGGCCAATATGCCGGTGTGCCCACCGCGGCGCTGTCCACGGCCTTTTCGCTGCTGTCGGACAGCCATGACAAGCTGCGCGATGCGGTGGAACTGTTGACGCCGGGGTTGGTCTATGCGGCGGATGGCGCGCGCTATGGCCGCGCACTTGCAGCACTGCCCGGCGGGATGCGGATCGCCTGTTCCGTCAACCCGCCTGCCGGGGCGCTGGCATTTGACGATCTGCCCCTCGCCGATCCGGCCTTGGCGGATGCCGCCTTTGCCGGGCTCAAGGGCGACATGGTGGCGAAATACCTCTTTACCAGCGGGTCCACCGGCAGCCCCAAGGCGGTGATCAACACCCATGACATGATCGCGCGCAACCAGGACATGGTCGCCGATTGCTTCCGCTTCCTGGCCGATCATCCGCCCGTCGTGATGGATTGGGCCCCCTGGAGCCATACGGCCAGCGGCAACAAGGTGTTTCACATGGTGCTCTGCCATGGCGGGACCTATCACATCGACGAGGGCAAGCCGACTCCGGCCCTGATCGGTCGCACGCTGGACAACCTGCGCGATGTGGCACCGACCTGGTATTTCAACGTGCCCGCCGGATACGAGATGCTGCTGGCTGCGTTTCGCGCGGATGCGGATCTGGCCGCGCGCTTTTTCAGCCGGCTGGACATGATGATGTATGCCGGTGCCGGGATGGCGCAGCACCTCTGGGATGGTCTGCGTGACATGGCCCGGCATGTCACGGGCCGCGAGGTTCTGCTGACCACGGCGCTGGGCGCCACGGAAACCGGGCCTTTCGCGCTGATGTGCACCCGCCAGCAGGCGGCGCCGGGCAATGTCGGCCTGCCGGCACGGGGCATCACGCTGAAACTGGTCCCGAACGAGGGCAAGCTCGAGGCGCGTCTGAAAAGCCCCTCGATCACGCCGGGGTACCTTGGGGATCCGGACAACAGCGCCAGGATGCTGGATGACGAAGGGTTCTATTGCCTGGGGGATGCCTTGCGCCCCGCCAATCCCGATGACCTGACGCAAGGGTTCTTCTTCGACGGGCGCATCGCCGAGAATTTCAAGCTGTCGACCGGCACATGGGTCGCCGTGGGTGCCTTGCGGGCGCGGCTGGTGGATCATTTCGGCGGGCTGATCCGCGATGCGGTGATCCTTGGCGAGGATCGCCCGGCACTGGCGGCGCTGCTGTTCGCAGCCGATGGGGTCATGGATCGGCCCGGCATCATGGCCCAGCTGGAGGCGCGGCATGCCTCCTTTCTTGGCCTTGCGACCGGCAGTTCCAACAGGATTGCGCGGATGCTGATCCTGCGGGATCCGCCCAGCCTAGACCGGGGCGAGGTGACGGACAAAGGATCGATCAACGCCCGCGCCGTGATCCGCCACAGACCGGATGCGGTGCATGGTGTGCTTGACGCCCCCGAGGGCATTGCCCGCGAATGACTTGGGCCTGAACCTTCGTCTTGCCCCGAATACGCCGTCCTGCGGCACGTCATGCAAAAAGGCCGCCGGATGATCCGACGGCCTTTCCTTGTCATTGCCAGGAAACGGATCAGCCGCCGTTCTGCGCGATCAGGTCCTTGGCCTTCTGGATCAGGGCGCGGCCGTCGATCCCCTTGGTTTCCATATCGGCCACCCAGCGGTCGATGACAGGCTGCGCCTTTTCCTTCCAGCGCGCGACTTCGGCCTCGTCCAGCTGGACGATGTTGTTGCCGCGATCCACGGCGATCTTGCGGGCGGGCACGTCATAGTCCCACATCACCTGCGATGCGAAGGCGGCCAGCTTTTCACCCGATTCCGCATCGATCGCGGCGCGGATGTCCTCGGGCAGCGATTCATAGCGATCCTTGTTCATGACCAGCACGATCGTCGCGGTGTAAAGCGCCTCGGGCCCGGCAAATTCGACGTGGTTGCCGACCAGTTCGGACACGCGCACGGCGGTGGTCACTTCCCACGGGATCACGGTCGCGTCGATCACGCCCTTGGACAGCGATTCCGGGATCGCGGGCAGGGGCATGCCCACCGGGGTCGCGCCCAGTTCGTTCAGCATGTCGGTGATCACGCGGGTCGGCCCGCGCAGCTTCTTGCCGGCCATGTCTTCCAGGCTGTTGATCGGATCCTTCGAGTGGATCAGGCCGGGGCCATGCACCCAAGCGCCCAGAACCTTGACGTCCTTGTATTCTTCGGCCTGCCATTCGCTGTCGACCAGCTGCATGAAGGCTTTCGAGGTGGCGACCGGGTTGGTCATCATGAACGGCAGTTCGAACACTTCGGTCTTGGGGAAACGGCCGGGGGTATAGCCCACAACAGTCATCACCATGTCCACGGTGCCATCGATTGCCTGGTCCATCAGGTCGGTCGGACGGCCACCCAGGGCCATGGCGTCATAATGTTCGATCTTCAGCTTGCCGCCTGCGCGCTCTTCCACGGCGGTGGCCCAGGGCTTGAGGATATGCGCCGGCACCGGGGCGGGTGGCGGCAGAAACTGGTGCAGCCGCAGCGTCACTTCCTGCGCGGAAAGGCTGGCCGGGGCAAGCGCCAGGGCAAATGCGGCCGCAGCAGCGGTCTTCATCAGGTTACGTCGAATCATTGGTTTCCTCCCAGAAACGGGCCGGTTTGGCCGACCCTTCGTTGCATCTTGTGTCAGGTTGCCGATTGGCGCAATTGATTATCTGTCATAGCTAGTTTTCACGCCGTCCGGGGTCTTGTCAGTTCAGGGTCACGGGCAGGCTGCGCGGACCGCGGAAGCCGAAGCCGTAGAATTGCACCGCCGCCGGATCGGGCAGTGTCATGTTCGGGAAGCGGTCGCACAGCAAGGGCAGCATGATATTGGCCAGCATCCGCCGCGCCACATGGGTGCCCTGGCAGAAATGTGGCCCGTTGCCGAAGGCCTGATGCGGCAGCTTGGGGCGGAACACATTGTAAAGATGCCCATCCTCATAGATGTCTTCGTCATGGTTGGCCGAGGCCTGGATCGTCATGACCGTGTCGCCCTTGGGGATATGGAAGCCCCTGATCTCGGTGTCTTCGGTGACCAGGCGCGACGAGACCTGGATCGGCGCGACCCAGCGCACGCCTTCCTCGAAGGCATCGGCCCAAAGCGCGTCACGCTTGACCGCCGCGAACTGATCGGGGTTGATCATCAGCCCGTAAAGGATTGTCAGCAGCGCATCGCGCGGCTCGTTGATGCCGCCGCCGATGGCGATCTTGATGTTCGAATAGATCTGGCTTGTCGGGATCGGATCCTCGGCATTGACCATCACGGACAGCGCGCTCTGGTCGGGATCGGCGCGCAGGCGTTCGGATGCGGCGGCGAACAGGGTGTCCATCTCGTCATTGGCGGCGTCGCATTGCGCGAAAAGCGCATCGGCCCAGCCGAAATTCCCCGCCCCGTCGATCAGGATCTGCGACCAGCGCTGCATGTCGTCGTCGGACGCTTCGGGAATGCCCAGAAGATGCGTCAGGCAGCGCGCGGCAAAGGGCCCGGCCAGGGCGGGAAACAGATCCACCGTCTCGCCACGCGGCAGGCGGGATACGTAATCCTCGGCGATCTGCGTATAGATCGGCTCCCAGCATTGCTTGATGTTGCGCGCGGTAAAGGCGGGGGCCATCGCGCCACGTTCTGCGGCGTGTTCCGCCCCATCCTTGCGCATCAGCGTGTGGGCGCGAAAAGCGCGCTGCATCGGCGTGTTGGGATCGTTCGAGCTGAACAGCGCGGGGTTGTCCTTGACGTATTTGGTGTCCGAGGCCTTGGTCAGCAGCGTCCGCCCCACCGCCTTGACCCGCAGCACCGGCGCTTCGGCGCGCAGGCGCTTGTAGACCGTATAGGGATCAAGGGTCAGTTGCTGGATGGTGATCTGGTCATCCAGCGGGGCCTCGGGTGCCACGGGTGTATCCAGCGTCATGGTCCTGCCCTCCCCTGCGTGAACCTGTGGCAAGACCCTATCGGATAGGTCGGCATGGGACAATCCGATGGAATCGATACATGGTATCGGATAAACTGATCTGGCAAAGCTGCGGAATCAGAGGGCGCGAGATGGCGACACCCAAGGACAGTGACCCCATGGGCGTGGATTTCGCGGCGCTGCGGGTGCTGCGGCTGGTGCATGACTACGGTTCCTTCTCGCGCACGGCCGAGGTGCTTGGCCTCAACCAGTCCTCGGTCAGCTATACGGTCGACCGGCTGCGCCGCGCCTTCGGCGATCCGTTGTTCGTCCGGCAGGGGGCCGGTGTGGTGCCGACCGATCGCTGCGAAGAGATCGTCCGCGAGGCGGCGCGGATGCTGGACGAGTTTCTGGCCCTGTCCACCCCGCGCGCTTTCGATCCCGCAAGGGCCGCGGCAACCGTGACGCTGTCGTGCAATTACTATGAACGCGCCACGCTGGTGCCGCTTCTGGTGCGGCGGCTGCGGGCGCTGGCGCCGGGGCTGAAGGTGCAGGTGATCACCTCGACCGTGCGTGGGCGCGAACAGCTCAGCCGTGGCGAAAGCGATCTGCTGATCGGACCGGTCCATATCGGCGACGCGGGTTTCTTCGGGCGCCGCCTGCTGGGGGATCACTATGTCTGCGTGATGGCGCCTGACAATCCGCTGGGCGACAGCCCCCTTGACCAGACGGGATTCGCCGCCGCGCCGCAGGTCGTGGTGACGTATGGTGGCAACTGGCGTTCGCGCTACCTGCTCGAGATGGAGGCGGCGGGCCTTGCGCCCAACATGGTGCTGGAACTGCCCAGCCCGGCCACGCTCAAGGCGATCCTGCCGGGCACCGACCTGATCGCCACCGTGCCGTTGCGCACGGCACGGTCCTTCGGTTCAGGCCTCAGGATCGTCGATTGCCCCTTTCCCGCGCCTTTCGCCATCGACCTCTACTGGACCGCGCGCACCCATCATTCGCCGATGCATCGCTGGCTGCGCGGCCTGATCGGTCAGATCGCTTCGGAAATCGAGGCCGAGGCCCCGTCGGTTCCGTGATCATCCCGGAAAATGGCAGGCAACACGGCTGGGCCCATGCGGTTCCAGCACAGGCTGGACCTTGCGGCAGACCTCCTGCGCCTTGGGGCAGCGGTCCGCAAAGGCGCAGCCCTTGGGCGGGTTGATCGGGCTGGGGGGATCGCCGCTGATCTTGACGGGCCGCACATAGCCACGCGACTTGCGCCGCGCAAGGCTGGGGGCGGCCGACAGCAGCGCCTGCGTATAGGGATGCTGGGGCGCGTCGAACAGCGCATCGCGGGGCGCCATCTCGACGATCTTGCCCAGGTACATCACCGCCACGTCGTCGCAGACATGGCGCACCACGCCAAGGTCATGGCTGATGAACAGATAGCTCAGGCCCAGTTCCGCCTTGAGCCGGGCCAGAAGGTTCAGGATCTGCGCCTGGATCGCCACGTCCAGCGCCGACACCGGCTCGTCGCAGACCAGCAGTTTCGGGTTCGTGGTCAGGGCACGGGCAATGGAAATGCGCTGGCGCTGGCCGCCTGAGAACTGGTGCGGAAAGAGGTTCAGCTGATCGGGCCGCAGGCCCACCAGCCGGAACAGTTCGGTGACGCGCGCGCGCCGTTCCTCAGGGGTGCCGATTTCCATCAGGTCCATCGGTTCGCGCACGATATCGGCCACGCGGGCGCGCGGGTTCAGGCTGCTGTAGGGATCCTGGAAGATCAGTTGCACGTCGCGGCGGCGCTGGCGCATCGCCTCGTCATCCAGTTGCAGCAGGTCTTCGCCCTGGAACATGACCTTGCCGCCTGCCGCCTCGACCAGCCTGATCGTTGCCATGGCCGTCGTGGTCTTGCCCGATCCGCTTTCCCCCACGATCCCGAGGGCGCGGCCCTGCTCAAGGCTGAATGACACCTGGCGCACGGCCTCAAGCACCGGGCGCGGGCCGAAGAAACCCTGGCGCGGCAGCGCGAATTGCACGGTCAGGTCGCGCACGTCCAGCAGAGTGGTCATATCCGGCCCTCTTCGACGGCGTGACAGGCGACGGGGTGATGGCCATGCGCCTGCAACTGCGGCTTCTCGCTGTCGCAGCGGGGGGCGCGATACGCGCAGCGGTCGGCAAAGGCGCAGCCCGCCCCCAGCATGTGCAGCGGCGGCACCACGCCGGGGATCTCGCGCAAGGTGTCCTCGCCCTTGCCCAGTGCCGGAATGCACGAGATCAGACCCCGCGTATAGGGATGCTGCGGCAGGTCCAGCACGTCATCGGCGCGCCCCTGTTCGATCACGCGGCCCGCATACATCACGGCCACCCGGTCGGCCATTTCGGAAATCGCGCCCATGTCATGGGTGATCAGGATGATCGCCGCGCCGAAATCGCGCTGGATCTCGTTCAGCAGGTCGAAGATCTGCGCCTGCACGGTCACGTCCAGCGCCGTGGTCGGTTCGTCCGCGATCAGCACCTTGGGGCGGCAACTGACGGCCATGGCGATCATCACCCGCTGGCGCATCCCGCCCGACAGCTGGTGCGGGTAATCCCGCGCGCGCCGGTCAGGGCTGGGAATGCCGACCCTGTCCAGCAGGGCCACCGCATCGCGAAAGGCCTGGTCGGCGCTGACCTTCTGGTGCAGCATGATCGCCTCGGCGATCTGGTCGCCCACGGTGAACACCGGGTTCAGGCTTGTCATCGGTTCCTGAAAGATCATCGCCATCTCGGCCCCGCGCAGGGCCCGCATCCGCGCCTCGCTGGCCTGGGTCAGGTCCTCGCCCGCCAGCCGGATCGCGCCGCCCGCGATCTTGCCCGGCGGGCTGGGGATCAGCCCCATCACCGACAGGGCGGTGATCGATTTGCCGCAGCCGCTTTCGCCCACAACGCCCAGCGTCTCGCCCGCGTTCACCGACAGCGAGACGGAATCCAGCGCCGTCACCGGCCCGTAGCGCGTGTTGAAGGTCACGCGCAGGTCCTCGATCTGCAGCAGCGCGCTCATCTTTCCCTCAGCTTCGGATTGAAGGCATCGTTCAGCCCGTCACCGATCAGGCTGACCGAGAAGACGGTCAAGAAGATCGCAAGGCCCGGAAAGGTCACGGGCCACCAGGCATCCAGGATATAGGCGCGGTTCGACCCGATCATCAGGCCCCAGCTCATGGTGTTGGGATCACCCAGTCCCAGAAAGGACAGCCCCGCCTCGAACAGGATCGCCACGCCGATGGTCAGGGTGGCCGATACGATCAGGGGCGGCGCGGCATTGGGCAGGATCACCGTCCAGATGATGCGGCGGTTCCGTGCGCCGATGGCGCGGGCGGCGGTGACATATTCCAGCTCCTTGATCTTCATGACCTCGGCGCGTGTCAGACGCGCGGTCTGGGGCCAGCTGACCACGCCGATGGCCATGGCGATGGTGAACAGCGTAGGCGAAAACAGGGTGACAAGCACCATGGCGAACAGCAGCGTCGGCAGGACCTGGAAGAACTCGGTGATCCGCATCAGCAGGTTGTCCACCCAGCCGCCATAGAAACCCGCCAGCGCGCCCAGGCTGACGCCGATCACCATGGTGATCGCCGCGGCCGCCGCGCCCACGGCAAGGGTCGGCCCGCCACCCGCGATCAGCCCGGCAAAGATGTCGCGCCCCAGGTAGTCGGTCCCGAGCGGGAATTCCGGCGTCACACCGGGCGGCTCATGTGGTGCCCAGACGATCTCGTAGGGGTTGCCGTCATAGAAGAACGTCCCCCAGAGCGTGGCCAGCACGATCCCGGTCAGCATGATCACGCCCGCCACGGCGGGGATGTTGCGCCGGAACATGCGCCAGGCCTCGCGGGCAGGGCTTTCGGCCTTGAAGGTGGTCGCCTCGGTCACGGCCTGTTCCTTCCCACTGTTTCTTCTTGCCTCAAGTATCCCGGGGGAGTCGCTGCCCAGGGGGCAGCGACGGGGGCTGGCCCCCACTGCCACGCCGGCATCCGCAGCGCCCCGCTCATGACTTGCCCCGCAGGCGCGGATCGGCCAACCGGTAGCTGAGGTCGGTCAGCAGGTTCGCCACCACCACCATGGCGCTGGCGAAGAACAGCACGCCCATGATCGTGGGATAATCCCGCCGCAGGATGGAATCGAAGGCCAGCCGCCCCATGCCGGGCCAGTTGAACACGGTCTCGACCAGCAGCGCGCCGGAAATCAGGTTGCCGAACTGCAGGCCCGCCACCGTCAGGATCGGCAGCGAGGCGTTGCGCAGCGCATGCTTGAACAGCACCGACCGTTCCGAGGCGCCCTTGGCCCGGGCGGTGCGGATGTAATCCGATCCCAGCACCTCCAGCATGGAGGCGCGGCTGAGGCGCGCATATTGCGCAAGATAGATCAGCGCGAGCGTAAAGGCCGGCAGCACAAGGTGATGGGCCACATCAAGTGCGCGGATCATGAAGCCCGCATCGCGCAGCCGCACCGATTGCATGCCTTCGACCGGAAAGATCGGAAAGACGCTGGCAAAGAGGATGATCAGCATGATCCCGGTCCAGAACACGGGCACCGCATAGCCGATGGTGGCGAAGACCGACACGAACCCCGACAAGACACCGTTGGGCTTGCGCGCGGCGATGACGCCCAGGAAGACCCCCAGAAGGATCGACAGGACCTGCGCGCAAAGCACCAGCAGGATCGTGGGACCGATCCGGTCCCCGATCAGGGTTGCAACCGGCTGGTTGAAAAAGAAGGATTGCCCCAGATCACCCTGCAGCACGTTGCCGATATAGATGCCCAGCTGGGTCAGCACCGGCTTGTCCAGCCCATAGTCGGCCCTGATCGCGGCCAGCAGTGCCTCGTCCGCACCGCCCATCTCGCCTGCGATCACCACCGCCGGATCGCCCGGTGCAAGGCGGATCAGCAGAAAGTTCAGCACCACCACGCCCAGCATCAGCAACAGACCGTAGAACAGGCGCCTCAGCAGGTAGGAGGGTGTCATGACATGTCCCGATTGCCAGAAAAAAGACGGGCCGCCGCGCGATGCGGGCGGCCCGTGTCGCGGTTCAGATCACTTGGACCAGTGGACGCGGTCCATCGGATGCATGGTGCCCCAGATGCCCATGGGGGCGTTGACCAGGTCCTTCTTGTAGGCCGTGTGATAGGGGGTGGCGTTGATGAAGTAGATCGGCACATCCTGCGTCACCAGGGCCTGGAACTCGGAATAGAGGGCCTTGCGCTTGGCGAAATCGCCCTCCACCGCCGCTTGCGCCAGGATCTCGTCCACGCGGGCGTTGGAATAGCTTTGCGTGTTGGACCAGATGACGCCCTGACGGATGTTGTCGGTCAGATAGGTGCGGTGCACGCCGATCACCGGGTCGCCCCAGTTGAAGACCACGTCCATCGTCAGCTCGAAGTCATGCCCGCCGACGCGGCCCGCCCATGTCGGGAAATCGGGGGCGGCGCGCACGGTCACGTCGATGCCGATCTTGGCCAGCTGCGACTTGAGGTATTCGGCGATGCTTTTCTGCTGTTCAGCCGGACCGGGGATGTAATCCACGGTCAGTTCCATGCCGTCGCCAAAGCCTGCCTCGGCCATCAGGGCCTTGGCCTTTTCCAGATCCACATCATAGGCGGTGACAGCCGCGGCATCGAAGAAGGGCGAGCTTTCGATGATCGGGCTGCGCTGCGGGGTCGACACGCCGCGATGCAGGGCCTTGGTGATGAAGTCGCGGTCGACCGCATAGGAAATCGCCTGACGCACCCGGACATCCGACAGTTTCGGCGACTTGGTGTTGAAGGCCAGCCAGTTGATCGGACCCACGGCGGCATAGCCCTCGTTGGTGACGGTCAGGTGATCGGCTTCGCCCAGGCGCTTGATCTCCTGGCTGCCGGCCATGAAGGGATAGACATCCGCCTCGCCGTTTTCCATCGCGATCAGCAGCGCTGAGGGGTCGTTGATGATGCGGATGATGATCTCATCCAGCACCGGGCGGCCTTCGATGAAGAAATTCGGGTTCTTCTTCAGCACGATGGCTTCGCCGGGGGTGAATTCCGACAGCATGAAGGGGCCCGAACCAATCGGGGCCGAATTCGCGGGATGCGCCTTCACGTCCTGACCGTCGCCATAGATGTGCTTGGGCAGGATCGGCGCCAGCGCGGGCGACAGGGCCAGCAGCAGGGCAGGGTGCGGGGCGCTCAGCTTGATGACGGCGGTATGGGCATCGGGCGTCTCGATTGCCTCGACCGGCGCGAACATCGACTTGAAGGGATGGTTTTCCTTGATCGTCATGATCGAGAAGGCGACATCTTCGGATGTGACCGGCTTGCCGTCATGGAATGTGGCGTTCTGCACAAGGTTCAGCGTCACGCTCAGCCCGTCGTCGCTGACCGACCAGGATTCCGCCAGGTAGGGCTGCGGTTCCCAGTTTTCGTCATAGCGCAGGGGCGAGGCGAAGATCTGTGTCGAAGGCACCGCGGTTGCGATCCCCGACTGCACCGCGCCGTTCAGGTGGCGCGGCACCTGGCTGGATGCGATCACCAACGTGCCTTCGGCCTGCAAAGGAGCGGTGGAAAGGGCCGATGCGGCAATCACCGCCGCGCCCATCAGGCGTGTCATCATTTTCATGTCAGTCTCCCGGTTGTGGCGTGGGTCTTTGTTTTTTCCCTTGTCGCAAAGGCTAGCGACGACCCTATCCTCGGAAAACAGTGTTTTCTGTGGATGAAAAACCTAAATTTTGGGGGATACAACCGTTTGGACCGCGGCCTTGCCGCTGCTGCCGGGTGTCAGGATGAGATCGTCGAAAATGCCCTGTCGCGCCAGATCCGCGCTGATGTCGAGCACGGCCTGCACGATGGTCGACCGGCGCGAGGCCTGGGTATAGGCCACGCCGAACTCGGGTGTGTCCACCTGTCCCTCGATGGGGCGGGCAACATAGCCGTTCGATCCGTCGCGGTCGGCCTTGGAGCAGATGTTCAGGATCGAATATCCGAACCCCGCCGCAACAAGACCCCGCAGGACCGAACTTGATTTCGTGGTATGCACCACGTTCAGTTCCAGCCCGTGATCACGGAAAACCCCCCGGAAGTAGCTTTTGGATGTGGGCAGATCCAGCAGGACCATCGGCAAGCCCGACAGGTCGGACAGGGCCAGGCTTTCCTTGTCGGCCAAGGGCGAATCCAGCGGCAGCAGCGCCCAGGGCCGCGCCATGAACAGGGGCTGGAACGGCCCGGTTTCCGTGCCGCGCCGACGGTATGTCAGCGCAAGATCGATCCGCCCGGTCTGCAACAGATCCTGCAGCGCCTCGAGGTTGTCCTCCTTCAGGTCGATCCTGATCGCGGGATAGATCTTGGACACATGCTTGAGCACGCGCGGCAGCACATAGGGTGCCGTGGGCGCATAGCAGCCCAGATGCAGCGTGCCGGTCGGATCGCCCGACAGTGACATCAGATCGGATTCGAAGATCCGCGCCTGTTCCAGGAAATCCGCGATGCGGGTCGCCACGATCTGTCCGGCCTCAGTGGGTTGCACGCCCTTGGCGGGCACGCGGCGAAACAGCTCCATCCCCAGGCTTTCTTCGATCGCGTCGATCGAGGCGGTGATCGAGGATTGCGAGATATGCATTTCGGCGGCAGCGCGCGAAATGGATCCGCTGCGCACGGCGGCATCGAAGTAGCGTAGCTGCTTGAGCGTGAAATGCATCGCATTCCCCCATCAGATCAAGTTTCTCCTGACAGTAAAACCATTTTCCCACAGGACAAAGCTCGTTTACGCCTTGAAGGAAAAAGGGGGGGGGCGATGTCCGGGATCACTGTCTTTCAGGCTGCAAAGATCATCACCATGGACCCGAACCGGCCCACGGCCACCCATGTCGCGGTGCGCGACGGCCATGTTCTGGCCGTGGGTGACGCGGCCTGCGCCGATCAGTGGGGCCGCGTGCGTCACGACAACCGGCTGGCGGAAACCGTTCTGATGCCCGGCTTTGTCGAGGGGCACAGCCACATGTCGGAAACCTGTTTCTGGGATTACACCTACGTGGGGTTTCACGACCGTGTCGACCCGGACGGCCAGCCATGGCCTGGCCTGACCGAAATCGGTGCCGTTCTTGCCCGGCTGAAAGACGCGGCCGTGCGCCTTGGTCCGGACGAGCCGTTGATCGCCTGGGGTTTTGACCCGATCTTCCTGTCCTCGGCACGTCTGACTCGCGATCATCTGGACAGTGTCACTGCTGACCGGCCGGTGGTGGTGCTGTTTTCGTCGGGCCACCTGATGTGCGTGAATTCCGCGGCCCTTGCGGCGGTGGGCTATGATCGCGCCAGCAATGTCGAGGGCATTCAGCGCCGGCCCGACGGGGAACCCAACGGCGAGCTGCATGAAATGGCGGCGATGTTCCCGGTGATGCGCCGCATCGGCATGGATTTCCGCACCCGCTCGCATCAGCGCGCCTATGTCGATGCGTTCGGGCGGATTTGCCGCCGGTCAGGTGTCACCACAGCCACCGATCTTTTCGCCATGGTCACGCAAGAGGGTGCCGAAGCCCTGGCCCAAGCCACGGTGCGCCCCGAATATCCCGTGCGGATCGTGCCTGCCGTGTCGACCCTGCACAGCACCCCCGAAGAAGTGCGCGCCCAGATGGCCGACCTGCGCCGGGTGAACCATGACAAGCTGCGATTTGGTGCGGTCAAGCTGATGACTGATGGCTCGATCCAGGGGTTCAGCGCGCGCATCCTGTGGCCGGGTTACGTGGGCGGGCAGCCCAACGGCATCTGGAACATGCCGCCCGCGCAGATCCATGCCACCTGCGCGATGATGCAGCAGGCGGGCATCCAGATGCATATCCACACCAATGGCGACGAGGCCAGCACCGTCGTGCTGGATGCGCTCTCGGCGGCGGCCCGCGCCCATCCCTGGCCCGGTGCCCGCCATGTGCTGCAGCATGCGCAGATGATGGGGCCGGCCCTCTTTGCCCGTGCGGCCGAACTGGGTGTTTGCGTGAACCTTTTTGCCAATCACATCTGGTATTTCGGCGACCAGCATGCCGCGCTGACCATCGGGCCGGATCGTGCCGCGCGCATGGATGCCTGCCGCGCGGCGCTGGATGCGGGGCTGACCATGGCGATCCATTCCGATGCCCCCGTCACGCCGATGGGCCCCCTGTTCACCGCATGGTGCGCGGTCAACCGCCTGACGATGTCGGGGCGCACATTGGGGGCGGCGCAACGCATCACGGTGCCCGAGGCGCTTTACGCCATCACCATGGGGGCGGCCCGCACGCTGAAGCTGGAGGCCGAGATCGGCAGCATCGAGACCGGCAAGCGTGCCGATTTCGTGGTTCTGGCCGAAGACCCGCTTGCCATCGACCCGGTTCGCCTGAAAGACCTGCCCGTGTTGGGCACCGTCATTGACGGTCATGTCGATGCTATGATTTGAGAAGGAAAGGAACCCGATGTCCACAATCACCGTCTTCAGCGCCCGCAAGATCATCACCATGGATCCGAACCGACCCGAGGCGACACATGTCGCTGTCCGGGACGGGCGGATTCTGGCCGTGGGTGGCGCGGATTGCGCCGATGCCTGGGGCGCTGTGCGCCATGATGACAGCCTCAAGGATGCGGTGCTGATGCCGGGTCTGGTCGAAGGTCATGCGCACATGATGGCAGGCGCGATGTGGAATTTCGCCTATGCCGGGTATCACGACCGCATGGACCCACAGGGCAAATGGTGGAAGGGCAAGCCCGATCTGGATGCGGTGGTGCGCGACCTGTCGGACTATGAAAAGACGCTTGAACCCGGTCAGCCGCTTCTGGGCTGGGGGTTGGATCCGATCTTCTTCTCGGGTGAGCGCCTCAGCCGCAAGCATCTGGACCAGATCAGCACCGACCGGCCGGTGGCGATCATGTTCTCGAATTTCCACCTGATGTGCGTGAACTCGAAGGCGCTGGAGATGGCGGGCTATGACCGGGCCACCAATGCCGAGGGCGTGGTAAAGGACGCCAAGGGCGATCCCACCGGCGAGTTGCAGGAAATGGCGGCGATGTTCCCGGTGATGCGGCGTGTCGGCATGGATTTTCGCGGGCTTTCCCAGACCGAGGGCGCGATCCGCAGCTATGGCGCGGTCTGCATGCGGGCCGGCGTGACCACTGTTACCGATCTCTACTCACAGATGGAGGATGCCGATCTGGCGACGCTGGTCGCCGTGACGGATGATGCGGATTTTCCGGCACGGCTGGTGCCGGTGCTGGGTGTGGCCGGGACGGATCCCGCGCAGGCGGCGGCGCGCGCACTGGCCCTCAAGGCGCAGTCGCGTGACAAGCTGCGGATGGGGGCGGTCAAACTGATGACCGACGGCTCGATCCAGGGCTGGACCGCGCGGGTGAAATGGCCCGGCTACGTCGGCGGACAGGCCAACGGGATCTGGAACATGGCCCCCGCCGAGATCCAGCGCATGGTGGCCACCATGCAGCAGGCCGGCGTCCAGATGCACATCCATGTCAACGGCGACGAGGCCAGCGCGGTTGCCATCGACGCGATTGCCGAAGCTGCCCGCAGCCATCCCTGGCAGGATGCGCGCCATGTCCTGCAGCATTGTCAGCTGATGGGGGTGGACCAGTTCCTGCGCTGTGCGGAACTGGGCGTCTGCACCAATATCTTTTCCAATCACATCTGGTATTTCGGTGATCAGCACGCCGCCCTGACCGTGGGCGAGGATCGCGCCTGCCGGATGAATGCTGCCCGCGCGGCGCTGGATGCGGGCGTGCATGTGGCGCTGCATTCCGACGCGCCCGTGACGCCGCTGGGGCCCTTGTTCACCGCCTGGTGCGCCGTCAACCGGCAGACCATGACGGGCCGCACCCTGGGCGCGGCCCAATGCATCACCGTGCCCGAGGCGCTGCATGCGATCACGCTTGGGGCGGCCTTCACCCTGAAGATGGATCACGAGGTCGGCAGCATCGAGACCGGCAAGCGCGCGGATTTCGCGATCCTGGGCGATGATCCTTTGGGTGTCGATCCCATGGCGCTGAAGGATGTGCCGGTTCTGGGCACTGTCCTTGACGGGCGGGTGCACCTGGCATGAGCCTGCCGCGCCTGCCCCTGACGGTGATCGGCGGATATCTTGGCGCGGGCAAGACCACGCTGATCAACCGCTTGCTGCGCGAGGATCATGGCCAGCGTGTGCTGGTCATGGTCAATGATTTCGGCGCGATCAACATCGACGCCGATCTGCTGGTGTCGGCGGATGGCGACACGATGACCCTGACCAATGGCTGCGTCTGCTGCACCATGGGGGCCGATCTTTTCATGGCGATGGGGGATGCGCTGGATCGCCGCCCGCGCCCGGATCATCTGTTGATCGAGGCGTCAGGCATCGCGGATCCCGCGCGCATCGCCACGGCGGCACGGGCAGAACCAGACATGGCCTATGGCGGCATCGCCGTGGTCGTGGATGCGCTGCATTGGGGGGCGCTGGCCGATGACGCGCAGATCGGTGCGCAGATCCGGGGCCAGGTGGCGGCGGCGGACCTGCTGCTGATCTCGAAGGCGGAAGGGGGCGTGCCGCCCGCCCTGGCCGCGCGGCTGGCCGCGCTCAGCGCCGCGCCGCAGATCGATGTCGCCGATTGCGCCGCCGTGGCGCCGCTGCTTCTGGGGGGGCTTGCGCCCTTGCAGGGCAAGCGCGACGGGGGCGGTCATCCTGCCTATGTCGGCTGGAGTCATGAGGGCGACGAGGCGATGACCCGCGCGGCGCTGGCCGCTAAACTGGCGCAGGCGCCGCAGGCGCTTTACCGGATCAAGGGGCTTGTGGCCGCGCCCGACAGCACCGGCTGGGAGGTTCAGGTCGTGGGGCGCAGCATCGAGATCAAACCCGCGCTGGACAGGGTCGCAAGGACCCGGCTGGTCGCCATCGGTCCGCAATCCGCGATTGCGCGCGCCCAGATCGCCGACTGGTGGTCACAGGGCTGAGGCCGCAAGTCCGGTGATCAGCAGGAGGTGCGGGTCGTGTCCTTGCCTTCGGGGCTGCAGAACAGACGGTACAGAAGGCCGATCACCTCATAGGTGTTTTCATCGGCGAGGCTGTAGAAGATCGTCTTGCCCTCGCGCCGTGTGGTCACAAGACCTTCCTCGCGCAGGCGCGCCAGCATCTGGCTGACGGCGGCCTGCCGGATCTCAAGCAGGTTTTCCAACTCGCCCACGGATTTCTCGCCCGAGCCGAGATGGCACAGGATCATCAGCCGCCCCTCATGGGCCAGCGTCTTGAGATAGGCCGCAGCCGCCTCGGCGCTACGCGCCATTTCAGAGGGCGGCGCGGGCGGGCTTTGTGTTGTCGTCGTCAATTCTGCCAGGTCCTGCATGGGGTCGCTCAACTCTCTTATCACACCCCTCCGGAAAGTGCGACATTACTGCTTGTCAGCCGGAGCACCGCCTTCAAAATGGTTCTCATTCTGGTAATCGCAAGGGTCTTCCTGCATTTGCAGGTGCAAACCCGTCCCGGTGAAGGGGTGCGCGCGGGCCAGATCCTCGTCGATCTCGATCCCGAGACCGGGGGTTTCGGGCGGGATCACATGGCCGTTCTCGACCCGGATCATCCCCTTGATCAGCTTGTCATGGAACGGGGTCTCGATGGTTTCGATCATCAGAAGATTGGGGATCGAGGCGGCCAGATGGATGTTCGCGGCCCATTCCACGGGGCCTGCGTAAAGATGCGGGGCCATCTGCGCGTTGAAGGCCTCGGCCATGGCGGCCACTTTCTTCATCTCCCAGATGCCGCCGGCACGCCCCAGCGCGGGCTGCAAGATCTCGGCCCCGCCGGTACGCAGCAGGGTGGCGAATTCCGCCTTGGTGGTCATCCGCTCGCCCGTGGCCAGAGGAATGCGAACGGCCTGCGCAACCTTCTGGAATTCCAGCAGATTATCTGGCGGCATCGGTTCTTCGTACCACAGCGGGCTATAGGGCTCCAGCGCCTGGCCCATCCGGATCGCGCCCGCGGTGCTGAACTGCCCATGGGTGCCGAACAGCAGGTCGGCACGATCGCCCACCGCCTCGCGGATCGCACGGCAAAAGGCGACCGAACGGGAAATATCGGACATCGCAGGCATATGGCCGCCGCGCATCGTATAGGGGCCGGCGGGGTCGAACTTGACCGCCGTATAGCCGCGATCCACGGCATCGATCGCGGATTCCGCGGCCATCTCGGGCGAGACCCAGAAGGGCCCATGTTCGTGATGGGGCAGCGGATAGAGATAGGTATAGGCGCGCAGCCGGTCGTTCATCTTGCCGCCCAGCAGCGCCCAGACCGGCCGTCCGCGATCCTTGCCCAGGATGTCCCAGCACGCGATTTCCAGCCCTGAAAATGCGCCCATCACCGTCAGGTCGGGGCGCTGGGTAAAGCCGGACGAATAGACGCGGCGGAACATCTTCTCGATATTCTCGGGGTTCTCGCCCTGCATGTGGCGGGCGAACACATCCTCGATCACCGCGCGCATGGCATCGGGCCCGACGCTTGAGGCATAGCATTCGCCCCAGCCCGTGATGCCGGTGTCGGTCGTGACCTTCACGAAGATCCAGTACCGCCCGCCCCAGCCCGGCGCGGGGGGCGCGGTCACGATGATGTCAAGATCAGCAAGCTTCATCGTCCGTCGCTCCTGTGCGTATTCATGGAACAGTGAAAGGTGTCGTCAGTCGTTCAGGATGATCACGTTGCGCCGCGCGGCACCTGTCTTGGTATCGGCGATCGCCTCGTTGATCTGATCAAGCGTCCAGCGGCCCGAGATCAGCTCGTCCAGCTTCAGCCGCCCCTGCTGGTAGAGGTCCACCATCCAGGGGATGTCGCGCTTGATCACCACATCGCCCATCTTGGACCCGACCAGCCCCTGGCCCACGGCGGCCATCACGACGGGTTCATAGCTGGAGGTCTGGCCCGAATGGGGCATTCCCACCATGACCACGCGCCCGCCATAGCCCAGATAGCGCGGTGCGGTGTCATAGGCCGGGATCGCGCCCACGGTCACGATGACCGCGTCAGCGCCCCGCCCCAGGATCCGCTTGGCGCGGCTCCAGGGTTTCGCGTCAGTCGCCAGGATACCGTCGGTTGCGCCGAATTCGCGCGCGATGGCCAGTTTCTCCTCAGACATGTCAACGGCGATGATCCGGCGCGCGCCTGCGATCCGCGCGCCCTGGATCGCGTTCAGGCCCACGCCGCCCGCACCGATCACGACCACATCCTGCCCGGCGCGCAGACCGGCAGCATTGACCACAGCCCCCACGCCCGTGATCACGCCACAGGACAGTAGCGCCGCAAGATCCTTGCCCAGCTCGTCGGGGATCTTCACGACCTGGCTTTGATCGACCACCACGGACTCCGCAAAGGCGCCGCAGGCCATGGCCTGATGCAGCACGCCGCCATCGGCGGTGCTCAGCGGGCCCTTGTCGCCGTTATAGGGCGTCTCGCACAGCGTGGGCTTGCCCGATCCGCAATTGGTGCAGCCACCGCAGGCGCGGATCAGCGTCACGGCCACGCTGTCACCCACCGCCAGCCCGGCCACACCGGCGCCAAGGGCCGTCACGCGGCCCGCCGCCTCGTGGCCATAGACCGCGGGCAGTGTGCCGCCCCATGCGCCTTCGGCAAAGGAGATGTCGGAATGGCAGATCGCCACGGCGTCAAGCCTGACCTCGACCTCGCCCATCTCGGGCGCGCGCAGACGCACCTCTTCGATGGTCAGGGGGGTGCCGAAGGCATGGCATACGGCGGCCTTGATCATCTGCATGGTGGGTTCCTTTCCGGTCTGGTCCTGTCAGTTCGCCCGAACCTGCCCGCCCCCGATCAGCCGTGCAAGTGCAAAACAGCCCTTCGCATGTCGGAATTCAGCGCCCTCAACCGGTGATGCGCCGCCCGCGTGCCTGATAGATCACCGTGGCCAGCGCCATGATCAGCGCCGACAGCAGGAAAGGCGCACCGGGCAGATAGATTGCGGCCTCGGCGCGGGTGAAACTGGCGAAGGTCTGGGTCATCACCAAGGGTGCCAGCACCATGGCCACGGCCGTCAGGCTGGTCAGCACGCCCTGCAGTTCGCCCTGTGCGTTGTCAGGCACCGCGCGCGACAGGATGCCTTGCAGCGCCGGCAGCCCGATTGCCCCCAGCGCCGTGACCGGGATCAGAAGCAACAACAGCAACCCGGACGAGATGAAACCAAGGATCACCAGCGAGACAACTTCGATCACAAGGCCCAGCAGCACGGTACGCGCCTCGCCGAAGGCGCGGATCGCAGGACCGATCAGCGTGCCCTGCACCACCGCCAGGGAGATGCCGTAGACCGCCAGCGAAACACCGATCAGCCCCGGCGACCAGCCGAAGCGTTCGGCGGTGAAATAGGCCCAGATCGCCGGATAGACGACCGTGGCGAAATGATAAAGGAAATAGACCCAGATCAGCGCGCCCACCCCGGCCAGCCGCGACACCGCGCGGATCGCACCGAAGGGATTGGCGCGGCGCCACTCGAAGGGGCGGCGGATCCGGTCCGTGACCGTCTCGCGCAGCACCAGCCATCCGAAACCGGCATTGGCCAGTGCCAGCAGCGCCGCCGCGATGAAGGGTGCGCGCGTGCCCCATTCGGCCAGCAACCCGCCGATCACCGGTCCCAGCACGAAGCCCACGCCGAAGGCCGCGCCGATCAGGCCGAAGTTGCGCGCCTTTTCATGCGGTTGCGAAATGTCGGCCATATAGGCCGATGCCGTGGAATGCGTGGCGGCCGTGATCCCGCCCACGATGCGCCCGGCCAACAGCAGCCAGATCGAGCCCGCCAGCGCCATCACCAGGTAATCCGCCGCCATGACCAGCAGCGAGGTCAGCAGCACGGGCCGCCGCCCGAAACGGTCGGACAGCGCACCAAGGATGGGGCCGAACAGGAATTGCATCGCGGCAAAGGCCGTGGACAGGATGCCGCCCCAGACAGCCGCCTGCGCCAGGCTGCCACCTGTCGTTTCGCGGATCAGGTCGGGCATGACCGGCAGGATCAGCCCGATCCCCATGGCGTCGATCACCACGGTGATCAGAATGAACAGAACCGGCAATCGCATCGGCAACTTTCGCGTTTCGTGATCGTCCGACCCTAGGCCCCTCTGCGCAGCGGGGGAAGCCCTGCCGCGAGGGCAGGTTCAGCGGCGGAACAGCACCGGGAACCAGTCCTCGCGCAGCTTCTGGCCCGCCTGCATGTCATGCCCCGGAAAGGGGGGCGAGGTACGGCCGGGTCGTTCCACATAGCGCGCGTCATCGCCCACAAGGCGCAGCGAAAAGGCACGGCGGCGTTGCGTGGTCTCGTTCCCGCGCGCGCCGTGCAGCGTGCTGTAGTGAAAGGCGACCGCATCACCCGGCTCCATCGACCATTCGCGGATCTCCATGCCTTCGGCGTCCGGATCGGGCACGGGCATGTAGGCATCCGCGTCGGGATAGAAATTCTCTTCGGACAGCCAGCGGGTCGGCAGCACCGGGCGGGGCCACAGATGCGAGCCTGCGACGCAGCGCAGGCTGGCCTTGGTCACCGGGTCGAGCGGCGACCAGAAGCTGACGGTCTGCCGTCCCTCGACGAAGTAATAGGGGCCGTCCTGGTGCCATGGCGTCGGCTTGGATGTGCCCGGCTCCTTGACAAGGATATGGTCGTGAAAAAGCTGAACGGCCTGCGATCCCGTCAGGTCGGCCGCGACCTCGGCGGCGGGAGAGTTGCGGATCACCTCTTCGAATTCGGGGATTCGCTGCCAGTTGCAATAGTCATCGAAGAACCGCCCGCCTTCGCCCGCTTTCAGGTTTTCGGCAGCGTAGGGGCCGGGCTCGGCCATGTTGCGTGCGATCCCGGCGGCCAGCGTGTCGACATGATCCTTGAACAGACCCTTGATCAGGACGACGCCGTCACGCTGGAAATCATCGATGTTCTGCTGGGTGACGAGGGTGTGTGGCATCGGTGTCGGTCCTTTGTGCGTTCGGCGGCAGTATCAGGGCAAGGGGGCGGTGCGGTAAAGTGTGACCTTCAACCCGCCGTTCGACACGGGCGGGGCGGGTGGCAGGAAGGGAAGGGCCGTCGCCTTGGCAAGGGACGGATCGCTGGTCACGATCCCCACGCGCCAGCCGCGGAAGCGTTCCGCCAGTGTCTTTCCCAAAGCCCCATAAAGGGCGAAAAGCAGCTTGCGATCCCCGATCCGCGCGCCATAGGGCGGATTGACCATCACAAGGCCGGGCGGGCCATCGGGCCGCTGAAGATCGCTGACCGCGTGGCACTGGAAGGTGATGACCCCCGAAACGCCGGCCCGTTCGGCATTGGCGGTGGCTGCGCGGATCGCGCCCGCATCCCGGTCAGACCCGTAAAACCGCAGGGGTGTTTCGCGGGCAGGTGCCGCCTTTTTCAGGGTGTCCCACGATGGGACGTCAAAATTCGCCAGTCTTTCAAAGGCATAGCTTCTTGCCCGTCCGGGAAGCAGGTCAAGGGCCATTTCCGCCGCCTCGATCACGAAAGTGCCTGACCCGCACATCGGATCGACCACGGGTTCGGTGCCGTCATAGCCGCATTGGCGCAGGAAAAGGGCCGCAAGGGTTTCGCGCAGGGGGGCCTTGGCCATCGCCTGCTTGTGGCCGCGCTTGTGCAGCGACATGCCCGTGGTGTCGATGCTGAAGGTGCACAGGTCATCCTCGATCCGGACCTTGAGGCGCAGTTCCGACATGTCCTCGGGCGCGTCCTCGGCAGCGGGTCCGGTAAGCACCTCGACTCCCAATGTCTCGCGCAGGGCTTTTTCGATCCGCTGTCTGGCAGCGCCCGCGTGATAGATCTTCGACGCCTTGCATGTCGCCTCGACCCGCACGGGCACATCGGGGCGCAACACTGCGGCCCAGTCGAATTTGCGCGCGCGCTTGTCCAGCTGTGCCAGATGCATGGCGCGAAAGCTGCCGATCCGCGCCAGCACGCGGGTGGCCCCGCGCAGACACAGGTTAGCCCGCCAGACATCGGGCCAGCCGCCCTGAAAGGTGACACCGCCCGCCACGATCACGGGTGCCGGAAACCCAAGCTGCGCGACCTCTTCGGCCAGCGCGGGTTCCAGCCCCGGAGGGACGGCCAGAAAGATCTCGAAGGGCGTGCTGTCTGTCATGCGCCTGCTTATCCGCTGCAGGTTGACCCATGGCAAGGGCCAAGGCAGAAAGCTTGCGCAAACAATGGGCAGAGGCGGATCGAGGTCCGTTGCTCTTCAGATAGTGAGCGAACTTTTTGTATGCGAAGCAAGGCATTCGGGATAGTTTGTGCACAAGGAGAAAGGCAAGACCATGTCCGACCACGTTTCCGTTCCGAAGCAGGTTCTCAGCCAGGCTATCGCAACCGAACTGGAAGCCGAGATCCTGCTGGGGCAAGTCGCGGCTGGCACGCGTCTGGATGAGGTTGCGCTGGCCCGGCGTTTCGGCGTGTCGCGCACACCCGTGCGCGAGGCGTTGCAGATCGTGGTCGCCCGTGCCCTTGCCCTGCGGCAACCCTACAAGGGTGTTGTCGTTTCCGATATCTCGCCCGAACGGATCGACCAGCTATTCGAAGCGATGAGCGAGATCGAGGCGCTCTGCGGCAGGTTTGCGGCGCAGCGCATGACGATGGAAGAACGCTCGGCCCTTCTGAGCCAGCACGAGGCCATGGCGCGGATGGCGGCGGCGGGTGATGCACAGGCCTATGACACGGCCAATACCCGCTTTCACCAGATGATCTATGAGGGAAGCCATAACGAGGACTTCGCCGAGATGGCCGAGGCGATGCGGATGAAGCTGTCGCCCTTCCGCCGGTCCCAGCTGGCCGATGCGGAACGCATGGCGCGATCCACGGCAGAACATGACCAGATCGTCGAGGCGATCGCCGCACGGGACGGGCAAGCCGCCGAAAAGGCGCTGCGCCGCCATCTGCTGAGTGCGGCGCAAGCCATGTTGCATAAATGGAAGCGCCAGCGCGTGGAGCCTACCCCAATGCCGTCCAAAGCATCCTGACCGAGGTGATCGTCAGGAAGACGGCGAAGGCGCGCTTGACCCATTTGGCATCCAGCGCGTGGGCCAGCTTGGCGCCGCGCGGGGCCATGAAGATCGAGGCAGGCAGGATCAGCGCTGCCGCGACAAGGTTGACATAGCCCACCGACAGGGGCGGGCGGCCCGCGACGCCAAGGCCGGCCACGACCAGCGCGATGGCCGCCGGGATCGCGATGATCAGACCGAAGGTGGCCGCCGTGCCGACCGCGCGATGCACTGGCACGGAAAACGCCGTCAGCGTCGGTACGCCAAGGGTGCCGCCGCCGATCCCCATCATGGCCGACACAAGCCCGATCCCGGTGGCCAGCGCGGGTTGCCCGGCCTTGCCGGTCGGCAGGTCCGGTGCCACCACAAGTGACTTCGGTTTTGCAAGATTGGCCGATATCGCCAATCCCACGATGCCGAAGACCAGCATCAGTGCCGCGGCGTTCACCAGCCCGGCAAAGGCCCCGCCCGCCAGTGCGCCGCCCGCCATCCACGGACCCCAGCGCCGCACAAGGGCCATGTCGACCGCACCGCGCTTGTGATGCGCCCGCGCCGATGAGATCGAGGTGGCGATGATCGTCGCAAGCGACGTGGCCACGGCCATGTGCATGGCAAGCGCAGGGTCGAACCGTGTGAAGGTGAAGACCCAGAAAAGCACGGGCACGATGACGATACCGCCGCCCACGCCCAGCAGGCCTGCAAGAAGCCCGCCCAAGCCACCGGCCAGTACCACGCCTCCGACCAGGAGGGTGATTTGCAAATTCGTAAGCATTTCCAAAGCTTTATCCGTTCATTTCCTTGGTCAGAAGGCAAGCGCCGCGCCATCCGCGCGGGGGTCGGATGCGGCCTCGATCAGGCCCTCGGGGTGCAGCACGACGGCACCCGCATGACCTGCGGTATCGGAATAGGGGGCGATCATCTCGACCTCGTGACCGGCGTCTTTCAGCGCGGTGACGAGGGCCGGATCGAACCGGTCTTCCAGTTTCAGGGTCGTGGTCGTGTCGCCCCATGTCTTGCCCAGCAGCCAGCGGGGCGCGGTGACGGCGGCTTGCAGGTCCTGCCCGAAAAGGACATGGCGGGTGAAGACCGCCGCCTGTGTCTGCGGCTGGCCCTCGCCGCCCATCGTGCCATAGGCCATCACGCGCCCATCCTCGAGCTGCGCCAGCGCCGGGTTCAGCGTGTGGAAGGGCCGGCGGAACGGGCCAAGCTGGTTCGGTCCCGCCGCCAGCGAGAAGCCCGCGCCGCGGTTCTGGAAGAAGACGCCCGTATCGGTGCAGGTCAGGCCCGATCCGAATTCCCAGAATACCGACTGGATGAAGCTGACGACCATGCCGTCGCTATCCGCCGCGCCCATCCAGATCGTATCGCCCGGCTTGGCCTCATGGGGCCAGGGCAGGGCGCGCTCCATGTCGATCTTCGCCGCCAGCCTGTCGAGATGCGCGGCCTTCAGCCAGTCTTGTGCCGGGGTCGCCATGCTGTCGGGATCGCCCAGTTCGGCGTTGCGCTGGATGAAGGCCTGCTTGGTCGCCTCGATCAGCCCGTGCAGATGGGCAAAGCCCTCGCCCCGGTCCACGCCCAGCCGGTCGAACAGCGCCAGGATCATCAGGGATGATACGCCCTGCGTGGGGGCGATCATGTTGTAAAGCTGTCCCGCGCTGGTGCTGACGGTCAGGGGTGTCACCTGGTCGGCGGCGAAAAGATGGAAATCGGCCAGCCGCAGCGGGCTGCCCGCATCGGCCAGGAACTGCGCATGCGTCGCCGCGATCTCACCGCGGTAGTAGTCGTCCAGGCCCACCTCGGCCAGGCGCGCCAGCGTGTTGCCAAGTGCTGTCTGGCGCAGCAGATGGCCGGGGGCGGGGGGCTGGCCCGCGACAAGGAATGTCTCGTCGAAGCCTTGCACGCCTTTCAGCGTGTCCAGCTTGGCCGCCGTTGTCAGCGACTGGTTGGCGGTGACGGCGATGCCGTCTTTTGCCAGCGCGATGGCCGGGGCCAGCAGGTCCGACAGGGGCAGGCGGCGGTCTTCGGGGACCAGCGCCAGCGCCTTGGCCCAGCCGTCGATGGTGCCGGGCACGGTCAGCGCTGCCAGCGGGCCGCGTGCGGGCAGCGCGCCCGTCACACCGCGTTCGGCATACCATTCCGGCGTGGCAAGGCCCGCCGCACGACCGCAACCCGAGATGCCGACAGGGGCATGGCCGGGGCGATGGATCACCCAGAAACCATCGCCGCCGATCCCGTTCATGTGGGGGTAGGCCACGGCAATGGCCGCGGCTGCGGCGACCATCGCCTCGATCGCGGTGCCGCCCGCGTTCAGGATGTCGCGTCCGGCCAGCGCAGCAGCGCGATGCGGCGCGCTGATCGCGCCCTTGTAGCCCATGGAAGAAGTCAGCATGTCACCATCCGATTGCCTGGGGCAGCCAAAGGGCAAGCCCGGGGAAGAGAAAGACGAGCGCCAGAGCAATCGCCTGCAGACCGATGAATGGCACTGCACCCTTGTAAATGTCCAGAGTGCTTACCTCGGGCGGGGCCACGCCCTTGAGGAAGAACAGCGACCAGCCGAAGGGCGGGGTCAGGAAGGATGTCTGCAGGTTCAGACAGATCAGGATGCCCAGCCAGACCAGATCGACGCCATTGGCGATGAAGAAGGGCAGGAACAGCGGCAGGGCGATATACGTGATCTCGATCCATTCCAGGAAGAAGCCCAGCACGAAGACCAGCAGCAGCATGAACAGAAGCGCCCCGTTCACGCCGCCGGGCACCCAGTCGAACATCAGTTGCACAAGATGTTCGCCCCCCAGGCCACGGAAGGCCAGGCCGAAGACCTGCGCGCAAATGAGGATGAAGAAGACCATCGACGAGATCAGCAGCGTCGCGCGCGCCACCTGTTTCAGCAGATCGAATGTCAGGCGGCCCGACAGCGCCACGAAGACCAGCGCGCCGATGGCCCCCATCGATGCGGCCTCGGTGGGGGCGGCAAGGCCGCCGATGATCGAACCAAGGACCGCGATCACCAGACCGATCGGCGGGCCCACGACCAAGGCCACCTTCCTGGCCAGTTCTGCCCCGCTCATGGCGTCGCGTTCCGCCTGCGGGATCGGCGGCATCAGGCCGGGTTTCCATGCGGCCAGCACCAGGATCGCCACGATATAGACGGCGGCCAGAGTCAGGCCGGGGATCATGGCGGCAGCGAACATCGTGCCCACGGATTCGCCCAGGATCTCGGACAGCAGGATCAGAACAAGGCTGGGCGGGATGATCTGCCCCAGCGTTCCGCTGGCGCAGATCATGCCGGTCGCCAGCGATTTCGGATAGCCCCGGCGCAGCAGCGTGGGCAGGGTCAGCAGGCCCAGCGTCACGATGGTGGCCCCGACGATCCCCGTCGCAGCCCCCAGCAGGACGCCCACAAGAATGATCGCCACGCCCATGCCGCCCGCGACCTTGCCGAAGACATGGCCGATGATGTCGATCAGTTCTTCGGCCAGGCGGGATTTTTCCAGCATCACGCCCATGAAGACGAACAGCGGGATCGCCATGAAGGTATAGTTCGTCACCACGCCATAGATGCGTGCTGGCAGCAGGTTGAACAGCATCGGGCCAAAACCCGCATAGCCGAAAACCAGCCCGGATACGGCAATGGCGATGCCGACGGGGATACCCACGATCAGCAGCACGAAGAAGGCGGCGATCATGCCGATCGCCAGAAGATCGTTCGGAGACATCTTGGTTCTTTCCTGAAATTCAGTGTCCCGCAGGCCCGCTGTCACGGGCCGGGTTGGGCAGGCCGAAGCCGTGACGCAGCGCATGGGCCAGACCTTGCAGGGCAAGCAGCGCAAAACCCAGCGGGATCAGCGACTTGAGGGCCCAGCGATAGGGCAGGCCGCCCGGATTGGGCGAGGATTCAGCGCGCAGCCATGATTGCTGCACCCATGGAAGCGACAGCCAGACGGCATAGATCGCGAAAGCCATCAGCGCGAGGCCGCCGACCACTTCGATCACACGGCACAGCCATGCGGGAAAGCGTTCGAACAGCACGTCGACGCGGACCTGTTCGCCGCAATAGAGCGCATAGGACATGCCGAAAAGCGCGATGGGCGAGATCAGGTGCCATTGCAGTTCCTGCAACCAGACGGCCCCGGTGCGCAGGAAGTAGCGGACGAATACATCGCCCGCCACCATCAGCACCAGTGCCACGCAGGTCCAGGCCGCGATCCAGCCGAACAGCCGGACCGCGCCCTCGATCACGTTCACGAAGCGTGACAGCGTGCCCATCCTCAGACCTTGAGGATCGACTTGTGCCACGGGCCTTCGCTGACGCCGGCCCAGCGGTCGTGGTTCGCCTTGAAGGCCATGTAGCTGTCATGCACTTCCTTGACCAATGGGTCTGCGGCGGCGCGGGTGGCCAGCGTGTCGGCGGTTGCGGTGCGCAGCGCCTCGACAACGGCTTCGGGCAGGACGGCGGCCGTGACGCCGAAATTGTCCACCAGATCCGACAGCGCCTCGCCGTTGACGGCCTCGGACCAGGTCATGCTTTCAAGGCATGCGGCCATGCAGGCGGTTTTCACGATCTGCTGCAGATCGGCGGGCAGGCTGTCCCATGCGGCCTTGGAGATCAGCAGCTCGCCCGTGGTGGACGGCTCGTGCCAGCCGGTGGTGTGATAGAACTTGGCGGCATTCTGCAGGCCGAGGCGACGGTCCTGATAGGGGCCGACGAATTCGGCGGCATCAATGACGCCACGCTCCAGCGCGGGGAAGATCTCGCCGCCCGGCAGGACGCGGGCATCGACGCCAAGGCTGGCATAGACCTGTCCGGCCAGACCGGGGATACGCATGCGCAGACCCTGAAGCTGGCTGATGTCCTCGATCGGTTCGCGGAACCAGCCGGTCATCTGTACGCCGGTGTTGTTCATCGGGAATGCGACCAGACCGAAGGGTTCATAGACCTTGTGCCACAGTTCCAGACCGCCGCCGTGATACAGCCAGGCCATATGGCCGGCAAAGCTCATGCCGAAGGGGACGGTGGTGAAATACTGCGCGGCGAAGGTGGTGCCCGACCAGAAATAGCTGTTCGAGGCGTTCATCTCGATCACGCCCTGCTGCACGGCGTCGAAGCCCTCGAAGGCGGGGATCAGTTCGCCCGCGGCGAAATGCTGGATCGTCAGGCGGCCGCCCGACATGGTGGCGATCTTTTCGATGATGTCGGTGGGGCTGCCGGGGCCCACGGTATAGAAGGGCGAGCCGGGCCCGTAGGAGTTTGTCATCTTCCAGGTGAAGCTGTCCTGCGCCCGCGCCACGCGGGGGGCGGCGATCGGGGCTGCGACGGCGGCAGCGGCGGTGGCCGTCAGAAATTTGCGACGTTCCATGATGTGACCTCTCTGTCTGGTCCGCACCTTGCTTGGATGGTGCGGTCCGGGTTCTGGTTGGTCTCCTCCGTGTCGGACAGCTAGGCCGGGCTGGAACGGAGGAGGAGGGGCAGGGGGTCAGTGAATGGTTCCGGATCAACTCATTGTATACAATTTCCGCTTAAAGACGTTTGAAAGAATACAAATTGGGCAGCATTTGAAGCGCGCCGATTTGGCTTTCGCCGCAATTGGGGGAATCGCCCCCGCGGACCGCACCGGTTTGGATTTGACAACCCTGGGTCATGGCGACAGGCTGGCGGTCTCGACATTCCCCTTTTCAGATGGACCTGCGCGTGCCCTACCGTTTCGTTCACACGGCTGACCTCCATCTCGATTCGCCGCTCAAGTCTCTGGCGCTGCGCGATCCGGCGCTGGCCGAGGTCATCGGTCAGGCCAGCCGCGCCGTATTCGAGCGGATCATCACGCTGTGCCTTGACGAACAGGTCGATGCCTTGCTGATCGCGGGCGATCTTTACGACGGGGCACAAACCTCGATGAAGACGGCGCGTTTTCTGGCGCAGCAATTGAGGCGGCTGGATGAGGCTGGGATCGAGACCTTCATCATCCGGGGCAACCATGATGCCGAGGCGCGGATCACCGGGCAGTTGGTGCTGCCGCCGTCAGTCACCGTTTTCGGGGCGAGGGCGGGGCTGGAGCGGCGTGACAAGGGCGGTCTGCATCTGGCCATACACGGCATCAGCTTTGCGCGGCCCCATGCGCCCGAAAGCCTGCTGGAACGGTTCAAGGCACCGGTGCCGGGCGCGGTCAATATCGGGATGATGCACACAAGCCTTGATGGGTCGCCGGGGCATGACCCCTATGCGCCCTGCCGTCTGTCCGATCTTCAGGCCAGCGGGTTCGATTACTGGGCGCTGGGCCATATTCATGCCCGCGCACATCACCCAGGTGCGGTTCATGTCGTGATGCCGGGCATTCCGCAGGGCCGCGACATCGGCGAGGCCGGGGCGAAATCCGTGACGCTGGTCACGGTGGCGGATGATGGCAGTCTGACCGTGGAAGAGCGCAGCACCGCGCTGGCCCGTTTCGCGCGGCTGGATGTGGAACTGGACGATGCGATGGATTGGCCGGGGATCGTTGCGGCGCTTGGCTCTGCGCTGCGCGCGGCGCGCCGCGCCCATGCCGAGGATCATCTGGTCCTGCGTCCGGTTTTGACGGGGCGGACCCGGCTTTTGTGGCGGCTCAGACGTGATCTGGGGCTGCTGCTGGAAGAGGCGCGGCTGACCGGCGAGGCGATCGGCACGCTCTGGATTGACGGGATTTCTGTCGAATGCACCGATGTGCCGCGCGCCGATACCGCTGGCCCGCTGGCGGAACTGGGGCGTGCGGTCGCTGCGATGACGACACCGCCTGCAAGCCTGCCCGGCCCCGTCCTGACCGAGGCGGATGCCCTGATCGACACTTTGCTCAAGGCCTTGCCAAAGGATTTGCGGTCCCTGCTGGGCGATGATCCCGCGGCGCAGAACGCGGCGCGCGATGCGCTTTTGCGCGAGGGCGCGGCCGAGGTCCTGTCGCATCTGCAGGGGTTGGAGGACGGTGCCTGATGCGCCTGCGCCGGCTTGATCTGACCCGCTACGGCAAATTCACCGACCGCAGCATCGATTTCGGGGCGCGGCCCGCTGAGGGTCCGGATTTCCATATCATCTACGGGCCGAACGAGGCCGGAAAATCAACGACGATGCAGGGCTGGCTTGACCTGCTATACGGCATTCCTGCGCAAAGCCGGATGGATTTCCTGCATCCTTACGGCGCGATGCGGCTGGGGGCCTGCATCGAGGCGGGCGGGGATCGGCACGAGGTGATCCGCACAAAGGGGCGCACCGGCACGCTGACGGACCCTGCGGGCAACGCGATCCCCGAGGCGATGCTGCAGGGGATACTTGGGGGGATCGACCGCGCGGGCTACGAAGCGATGTTCAGCCTTGATGACGATACGCTGGAAAAGGGCGGGGAAAGCATCCTGTCCAGTCAGGGCGACCTGGGCCAGATGCTGTTCACAGCCTCCAGCGGGCTGGCCGAAATGGGACAGGCGCTGGATGATCTGCGCGCCCGTGCGCAGGGCTTCTTTCGTCCGACGGGGCGCAGCGGCGGGCTTGCCGATCTGAAAAAGGAACTGGCCGCGCTGGACCAGGCGATCCAGGACAAGGACATGGGTGCGCGTGAATACGCAACGCTCGCGCAAGAGCGCGACAGGGCGCAGGAGGCATGGTCCGGTGCGGATGCCGCGCAGGCGCTGACGCTGCGACGGCTGCATGAGGTTGAACGCCTGCTGGCAGCCTTGCCGCTGGTGATGCGGCTGAAACGGTTCGAGGCGGAACTGGCGGACTTGCCGGTTGTCGCCCCCCTGCCCGAGGGGTGGGCGGATGAACTGGCGGACCTGTGGCGCGATCATGGCCAGATCGCTGTCCGGATCGAGGAACAGGAGCGGCAGATCGCGGCGACGCGGGATGAGCTTGCGGCGGCGGTCGATGATCCCGCGATTCTGGCGCAGGCCGATGCGATGGCCGCCATCGAGGCGCTGAAGGCCGATCGCGACGGGGCGCTGCGCGACCTGCCGAACCGGCGCGCCGAGGCGGCAAGCCTGCAGGTGCAGATCGATCATCTTTTGCGGCAGCTTGGACATGTCGATGGCGACCCGGCCGCCTTGCTGCTGCCCGCCCCCCTGGTGGCTGATCTGCGCGCCTTGATGGAACGTCATTCGGGCGTGGCCGCGGCGCTGGACACGGCGCGGGAAGAAACACGCGCCGCCGCGCAACGGCAGGCAGCGCTTGCCGCTGATGCCGGGGGCGACGCGCCGTCCACGCCTGATCTTGCCCTGCTGGAGCAGGTCGTCCAGGGTCTGGCGCGCAGCGATCCCGAGGCTGCGTTGGAACGGGCCATGACGGCCCATCGCGCCGCCTGCGACAAGCGCGACGCGGCTTTGGCGCGGCTTGCGCCCTGGCAGGGTGGCGGGGCCGCGCTGGTGGCGCTGACCGTGCCGACGCCGGCTCGGATGCAGGCCTGGCGGCAAGGTCTGTCCGAGGCCCGCCATGCGATCGAGCGTGACCGCGCCGCCATCGCGCAGACCACCGAGGATATCGCCCTGGCCGAGGCCGCCCTGGACGCCGCCGTGGTTCCGGGGGAGGTGACGGTCGCGCAGGCGGCCGAGGTCCGGGCACTGCGCGAAAGGCTGTGGTCGGAACATCGCGCCGCCTTGACGCCGGACAGTGCGGATCGGTTCGAAGCGGCGATGCGGCAGGATGACCAACTGGGTGCGGCCCAGGCCCGCGCAGCGGCCGATGCGCAGCAGCGCGCCCAGGCCCAAAGCCGTCTGGCCTCTCTTGGCGCGACGCTGGCGCGACAGCAAGCCCGGCATGACGAGGCCCTGCGGGCCGACGCGCAGTTGCGCGCCGACTTGTCCGCCGCCGTGCCGCAGGGGTTGGACCCCGCGATGACGCTTGATGCGCTGGAAGACTGGATGCGCCGCCGCGAGGTGGCGCTTGAGGCGCATGAGGCCGTGCAGGCCGCCGCGCGGGACGAACAGGCGGCAGGGGACAGGGTGCAGACGGCGCAAGCCACGCTTGGGTCGGCGCTGTCCGCCTGCGGTCATGGGGTCGCGGCGGATACGCCCTTGGAGTTGCTGACGCTCCGGGCACGCCTGCTGCTGGACCGGGCCCGCGACCAGGCGGCGCAGGCTGCGGCCAGGGCTGATGCGGCCACCGATCTGGCGCGGCGGCAGGCGGCCGAGGCGCGGGCCGAAGCCGCGATGCAGGCCTGGCAGGCGGAATGGCTTGCCGCCTGTGCCCAGACCGCGTTTGGCGATGCGGGGCCGACCGTCGCCGCGATGGGCGAGGCGCTGGACCTGTTGCAGCAGCTTGACCGGCACTGGACCTTGTTGCGCCAGCTGACGGACAGGATCGCCAAGATGGAAGGCAATTGCGCCGCGTTCGATGCGGCCATGGCCGATCTGGCGCGCGCCTTGGCTCTGCCCGCCGATGACGGGGTCACGCTCTGGCCCGTATTGCGCCAGAGGCTTCAGGCCGCGCGGGAGGGTCAGGCCCAGGCCGGGAGGCTGCGTCAAAGGCTGCAGGAGGCGGCGCAGCTTGCGGATGGCCTGGCGCAGACACAGGCCCGGCATGTCGCGCGGCTCGACGAGATGTGCGCGCATTTCGGCGGCATCGGTGCCGAGGCATTGCAACAGACCGTGGCGCAAGCGCAGCGGCGCGACGACCTGCTGGCGCAGCGAGACCACCTGGCGCGCGACATCTGCGAGACGATGGGCACCGATCAGCTTGAGCAGGCGGTGTCCGCGCTTGACGGTCTGGAGCGTCCGGCGCTGGCGGCTGAACGGGACGGGCTGAGTGCGACACAGGCGCAGCAGGCGCAGGCGTTGCAGGCGCTGTACGCAACCCTGTCACAGGCGCAGGCGCGCCTTGATGCCGTCGGCGGCGATGATGCCGTGGCGCGCTTGCAGGCGGCCCGCCAGACGTTGCTGTTGCAGATCGCCGATGCAGCGCGCGGGTTTCTTCGGCTGCGGCTTGGCGCGATGGCGGTGGATCACGCCTTGCAGGGCTACCGCGACACGCATCGCAGCGCGATGATGCGCCGCGCCTCGGAGGCGTTCCGCACGATCACGCGGGGCGAATACAGCGGTCTTGCCGCTCAGCCCGAGGCCGAGCGCGAGGTGCTGGTGGCGATCGGCGCGGAGGGCGGATCGAAGCTGGCGCGCGATCTGTCAAAGGGAACGCGGTTCCAGCTCTACCTTGCGCTGCGCGTGGCGGGCTATCACGAAATTGCCGGGGCCAGAACGACGGTGCCCTTCATTGCCGATGACATCATGGAAACCTTCGACGACGATCGTGCGGCCGAGACGTTTTCCTTGCTGGCCGACATGGCCGGTATCGGCCAGGTCATCTACCTGACCCATCACCGCCATCTGTGCGACATCGCCCGGCAGGTCTGTCCCGCGTTGCGCATCCATGCGCTGGGCTGATCCCGTGGCCATGGATATTTAGAGCAAGAAGAAGCAGGGCGCGGCCGAGGTGCCGCCGGTGACATTGCGAAGCCGTCAGTGCCGGGACAGGATCGCCTCTGCCGTGGTCTGGCCGGCATCCAGCGCGCCCTCGATCAGGCCGGGGCTGCGGGTGGATGTCTCGGAGACGCCCAGGTGCAGGCGACCGTCCAGATGGGGCTGGCGCAGGATCGCGGGGGGCAGGTCCGGATGGGCGCCGTTGTGATCGGCCGGCGTGCAGATCAGCGGATCGCGCGCCCAGTCCTGGATCGTGATGTCGCGGGGCTGGCCTGCTTCCGGGCCAAGGCAGCGGGCCAGTTGCGCGCGGATTGCGGCCTTCAGCAGGGCGGGATCGCGTGCGGCGGGCGGCAGGCCGATGAAGCCGAAGAGCGCGGCCTGCCCCCGGGCGCTGCTGTGGTCATGCACCTCGGTCAGGGGGCCGATGCGGCTGGCGATCCGGCCTGACAGGTACATGTCCCGCCAGAACGGGCGATCATAGAGCATGACGGCCTTGGCTTGCCCGGCCATCCATGTTGGTGTGGCGCGCATGGCCTGCAGCAGGGCGGCGGGGGCATCGGGCATGGCGATATCGGCCGCGGCGATGCGCAGCGGTGTGGCCAGGACCACGCGACCGGCGCTGATCTGCTTGCCTTTGGCATCGGTCAGGATCAGCCCGTCGATCGCGCTATCGATCCGGGTGATGCGGCGGTTCAGATGCAGGGCGGCCCCCGGCAAGGCGGCGGCCATGGCCTGTACCATCGCGTCGGGTCCACCCTGGATCCGTACCATGCCGTCCTGGCCGGGCAGGGGCGCGCGGACAGGGGCAGGGTGATAGCCTTCGATCACGGCGTCACCCTCGTTGGCCTGTGCAAAGGTGGCGAGGTCCAGCCGGTCGAGCCACCGGGCCACCACGGGTTGGTGCGGGGGCCAGACCCATGTCGGACCCAGATCGGCCAGTGCCTTGCCATCCGTGTCGCGCAGCGACCGGATGCGCCCGCCTATGCGATCCGCCGCCTCGATCACCGTGACGTCCAGGCCCTGTGCATGCAGCAGATGCGCGCAGGTCAGCCCGGCAAGGCCCGCGCCGATGATGGCGATGTCGGTGGTCTGCATGCAGGATCGGCCCTTCCGCGGCGCGCGGCATGTCGGGCCGCATCTTCGCCCTCCTTTACAAAAATTTCACATGATCGCAACAAATCGGTCGCGCAGCCGTCCTATTCGGGTCCCCGTACCGCAAGGGGGACTGACATGTTTGCCGTCAAGAAGCTGACCAAGCGTTTCGGCGCGAATACGGCCTGCGATAACGTGAGCTTTTCGGTATCCGAGCCGAAGATGATCGGGATCATCGGTCGTTCGGGGGCCGGCAAGTCCACGCTGCTGCGCATGCTGAACCGTCTGACCGATGCGACGTCGGGCGAGGTGCTTTACCAGGATCGCGACATCCTGACCCTGAAAGGCGCCCAGAAGCGCGCCTGGCAGTCGGACTGCGCGATGATCTTTCAGCAGTTCAATCTTGTCCCGCGCATGGATGTGGTCAGCAACGTCCTGCACGGCACGCTGAACCGCCGCTCGACCCTGGCGACCCTGTTCAATCTTTATCCGTCCTCCGACATCGAGCAGGCGATTGCCATTCTCGATCGTCTGGGCATTGCCGATCATGCGCCCAAGCGCGCCGAGGCCCTGTCGGGCGGCCAGCAGCAGCGCGTGGCGATTGCCCGCGCCCTCATGCAGGATCCGCAGATCATCCTGGCGGATGAACCCATCGCCAGCCTTGACCCGATGAATGCCCAGGTCGTCATGGAGGCGCTGCGCCGCATCCACGAGGAAGACGGCCGCATGGTCATCGCCAACCTGCACACGCTGGATACCGCGCGGCGCTATTGCGACCGTGTGATCGGCATGCGCGATGGGCGCGTCGTTTTCGACGGCACGCCCGAGCAACTGACGACGGGCGTTGCCCGCGACATCTATGGCGCCGACGCCAGCTTCAGCGAAGAGGCCACCAGCACCAGCATCGAGGCGCTGGAGCGCAGCGAAGCCGCTGCCCGTGCCATTCGCGAGGCCGAGGCCGCCGTCTGACATCCGAAACCTGAAACCCGCCCCCGTCGCAATCGCGTGGGGGTTTTTGCAAACCGGAGAGACCCATGAAGAAAATCATCGCAGCCATCGTGGCCACCACCGCCCTGGTCAGCCCTGCCATCGCACAGGACCAGATCACCGAATTCCGCATCGGCATCCTGGGCGGCGAGAACGCACAGGACCGCATGACCTCGAACGAGTGCTTCCGCGCCAAGACCGAGGCCCTGCTGGGCGTTCCCACCAAGCTGTTCACGCCCGCCGATTACGACGGTGTGATCCAGGGCCTGCTGGGCGGCACGATCGACCTGGCGTGGCTGGGCGCCTCGGCCTATGCCAAGACCTACCTGACCGATCCCGAAGCAGTCGAGCCTGTGCTGGTCAAGGTCAATGTGGACGGCTCTTACGGCTATCACTCGATCGGTTTCGCCCGCGCCGACAGCGGCATCACCTCGCTTGAGGATCTGAAGGGCAAGGTCTTTGCCTTCGGTGATCCGAACTCGACCAGCGGTTACCTGATCCCGTCGATCGAAATCCCCGAGGCGACCGGCGCCAGCATGGAATCGGGCGACTATTTCGGTGAGGTCCGTTTCGTGGGCGGTCACGAGCAGACCATCGTTGCCGTGGCCAATGGCGATGTGGACGGCGGCGTGACCTGGGCCGATGGCCTGGGCGCATGGGAAGACGGCTACAATTCGGGCGCGCTGCGCAAGGCGTCGGATGCGGGTCTGGTCGACATGAACGACCTGGTCCAGATCTGGAAGTCCAAGCCGATCCCGGAAGGTCCGGTCGTGCTGCGCACCGCCCTGCCCGAGCGCGTGAAGCTGGACATGATCGGCCTGATGGCCTCCATGCCCTATATGGACAAGGAATGCGCCTACAACTTCATGGCCGGCGAAGCGCTGGGCATGATGCCGATCAACCATGACGCCTACCTGTCGATCATCGAGGCACGCAAGTCCAAGATGTGATCGCACGAACGTGACCGACCGGGCCCTGACACGGGGCCCGGTTTCTTTTTGCCGGGGGTAGACGAATGGCAGATGCGATAACCGCAACGGGCATGACCACGCAGCGCGTCCAGGACAGCTACATGCAGATGGTGCGCCGCAAGCGGATGTATGGCGGCATCGTGATGGCGCTGTTCGTGGCGCTGATGGTGTCGGGCTTCATGCTGGCCGACAGCCGCAATGCCGGCGGGTTCTGGTCCGGCATCGGCAATATCTTCCAGTTCCCGTCCGAGGTTCTGGCCGAGGCGGGCGAGAAGATCGCGCTGCTGCCCGGCCTGATGGTGAAATTCCTGCCCTCGCTGATCGAGACGATCAACATCGCCGCCGCCTCGACCCTGCTGGGGGCCTTGGCGGCCATCGTGCTGTCGCTGCTGTCGACACGCGGGCTGGCCTTGTGGCCCGCGATGATCCCGGTGTTCCGGCGCCTGATGGACATGATGCGCGCCATCCCCGAGATCGTGATCGCGCTGGTGCTGATCTTCATCATGGGGGCAGGCCCGGTGCCTGCGATGATCGCGATCGCGATCCACACTGCGGGCGCACTGGGCAAGCTGTTTTCCGAAGTGAACGAGAATGCCAGCCTCAAGCCCGTCGAAGGGCTGCAATCGGTGGGCGCGCGCTGGTCGCAGCGCATGGTGCTGGGCGTGATCCCGCAGGTTGCGCCCAACTACCTGAGTTATGGCCTGCTGCGCTTCGAGATCAATATCCGCGCCTCGGCCATCCTGGGTTTCGTGGGGTCGGGCGGGATCGGCTATGACCTCAAGAACGCCTTCAGCTGGGGGCAGGGCCGCTATGACGAGGTGGCGGCGATCTTTCTGCTGCTGTTCGGCACGATCGTCTTCTTCGATCAGCTGTCGGGACATTATCGCAACAAGCTGGTGGGAAGGGTCTGACCATGGCGATGCTTGACGCAACGATGCCGCGCGAGGCGGCGGCACTGGCCCTGTTCCGGCGCAAACGGCTGATCGCGATGGCGGTGCCTGCGGTGATCCTGGCCTATTTCGTCTATATCTTCTTTGCCTTCGACCTTCCCGGCCTCGCGGATCGCGCCCGGATGGACAATGCCAAGATCCTTGTGGCCGACAGCTACAGCTACAAGACCCATGTCACGCGGGACAATCGCAATGGCGGCATCAGCATCGCCATCGAGGGCGAGGCCAAGGGCGCCTATGCGCCGGGCACGGCCCCCGACTGGGTGCGGCTGACCGGCGAGGATGCCGCGATCATCACCCTGCCGCGCGACCACCGGGTCGAGATCGCGGGGGATGTGACGCGCGTGATCGTGCCGGGTTACGGCGAGATCGTGTTGCAGCCCACCGCGCGCGGGGTGGATATGGACCTGCCCACGCCGGATGTGCCGGAATGGATCAACGCGGCCTCGAACCGGGTGATGATCACGACGGATGCGGGGCGCATCAGCATGACCCGCGCCCGGACCGAAGTGTTTCGCTATTCCTTCGGCTGGGAGCTGTTCTGGTTCACGCTGGACAGCCCTTTCCATGGCAAGTCGCTGGGCGAGCTGGCCGGTCTTGCCCTGTCATCCGAGCGGGTGGTGCCCGAGCGGTCGAATGCTGGCGCGATGGTGCATGACGTCTGGAACAACCAGATGTGGCGGCACAAGGATGTGGTCTGGGCGATCTTCGAGACGATCCTGATGGCGTTCCTGGGTACGATGGGGGCGGCGCTGGTCGCATTGCCGCTGGCCTTCATGGCGGCGCGCAACTTCATGTCGCTGGGCACGGTGCGTTTCGCGCTGCGCCGCCTGTTCGATTTCGTGCGCGGCGTGGACGGTCTGATCTGGACGATCATCCTCAGCCGCGCCTTCGGGCCCGGCCCGCTGACCGGGGCGCTGGCGATCCTGATCACGGATACCGGCGGCTTTGGCAAGATGTTCTCGGAGGCGCTGGAAAACGTCGATGAGAAGCAGATCGAGGGCGTGCAATCCACCGGTGCGAAGCCGCTGCAGCGCTACCGCTTCGGGGTGATCCCGCAGATCATGCCGATCCTGGCCAGCCAGGTTCTGTATTACCTGGAAAGCAACACCCGCAGTGCCACCGTGATCGGCGCGATCACCGGAGGCGGCATCGGTCTGCTGTTGACGCAGGCGATCATCACCCAGAAGGATTGGGAAGAGGTCACATATTACATCGTTCTGATCGTGCTGATGGTCATGGTGATGGATACGGTCTCGGGGGCGTTGCGGCGTCGGCTGATCAAGGGCGATGGCAGCGGGCATTGATGTCGGTTCGATGCGTATTCGCGGAACGATGAATGGCGAGGTGTCATGAAGGAACTGAAAGCCGATGCGCCCCTGCTGCATCCCGATTGCGAGATCACGGATGTTGATTTCGGTGGCTGGTGCGAGGTCGGGCGCGGCACGCGGATGGCGCATGTCAGCATGGGCGACTACAGCTATTGCGACCGTTATTGCGACATCGCCAATGCCACGATCGGCAAGTTCGCCAATATCGCCAGCTTCGTGCGGATCGGGGCCACGGATCATCCGCTTGATCGCGCCTCCTTGCATCATTTCATGTATCGCAGCGCTGCTTACTGGCCGGATGCGCAGGATGATGCGGAGTGGTTCGAGAAGCGGCGTGCGCGGCGGGTGGTGATCGGGCATGACACCTGGATCGGGCATAACGCCCAGATCAAGCCCGAGGTCACGGTCGGGCATGGGGCGGTCGTTGCCTCGGGCGCGGTCGTCACGCGCGATGTGCCGGACTATGCCATCGTGGCGGGCGTCCCGGCCAGGGTGATCCGCATGCGCCTGCCCGAGGATCTGGCCGCGCGGCTGATCGCCCTGGGCTGGTGGGATTGGGACCATGCGCGCCTGCGCGCGGTATTGGCCGATTTCCGTGCCCTTCCTGTTGCGGATTTCCTTGCGCGATACGAGGGCTAGGCCCCCTTATTCGGCGGCCAGGGTCAATCCCGCCTTGCCGCCCAGAAAGCGGCGTGCAGCCTCGCCCGTCAGATGGGTCAGCCGTCCCGCGACAAGCGTCGCCTCGACCTGGCGGGTGGTGGCATTGACCACGCAAAGATCCGCACGCTTGCCGTAATCGATCACGCCACGGTCCGAAAGATGCATGATTTCCGCCGGGCGGGTCGAGATCATGGCCCAGGCCGCCGGCCAGTCCATGACGCCGTCATCGACCAGCCGGAAGGCCGCGCGTGACAGCGCGGGGTAGTAGTAATCCGAGACCAGCGCATCGCAGAGGCCCCGGCGGATCAGGTCGACCGCCGCGATATTGCCCGATTGGGACCCGCCACGCACCACGTTGGGCGCGCCCATCAACACGGGATCGTTCACCGCGCGCGCCAGGGCCGCAGCCGATCGCGCTGTCGGAAATTCGCAGATCCGCGCGCCGATCATCGAAAAACGCTCGCGCGTCTCGCCATCGGGATCGTCATGGCTGCCGTAATGCACGCCCAGCGTATCGAAGGCCTCGGCAAGACGGCAGAGATAGCGCGGGACCTGCGACGACTGCTTGCGGGTCGCCTCGACCAGGGCCATCTGCGCCTCGGGCGTGCGGCCTGATTTTGCGGCCCAGAGCGCCAGTTCGACCGGACGCGCCTGTGCAAGGCTCACGGCCTCGTCCAGATGGTTGTTGAACACCACGTAGTCGACGCCGAAGCGGCGCACGGCGGCCAGAAGCCGGTCCGCCGTGTCCACGGTATGCGTCTCGACCCGCAGTTGCAGGCGCAGGTCCGTCATCATCTGCGGGCGCAGCGCGGCCAGGGCCTCCATCATGTCTTCGGCCATGTCGGGGCTGCGATGCCCGCCTTCCCAGGACCAGCTTTGCGCCAGCCACGCGGTGGTCACGCCATTGGCCGCCGCGTCGCGATCAGTGGCATGCAAGCCGGTCTCGATCGGGAACGGGGCAGAGGGGCGCGGCGCGATATGCCGTTCGAACGCGTCGCCATGCAGATCGATGATACCGGGCAGCACAAGGTAGCCGGTCAGGTCCACCTTGGGCAGGGGGCCCTTCGAGATCACGCCGCCTTCGATGGCGACGGAACGATCCTGCATCATGCCGTCGCGCAGGACGGTCGCGCCGACAAGGCGCAAAGGCGGGTGGAATTGGAGTGACATCATCGGTTCCCTGACTGGCTGGAGCTGTGGATAACCGACAATCGTATCTGTTCTGTGACGGTCTCAGCCGTCAGGGGACATGATCAAGGTGACGTGATCGCCGACAAAGACGGTCCGGCCGAATTCGACGGGCCGACCGTCCGCATCATGGTTGATGCTGACGCTGTGCAGCACGGGATCGCCTTCACGCAGCATCAGGTGGCGCGCCTGCATGGCCGAGGCGCGGCGCGCCGAAAGCCGTGTCACGGCGCGGGTGTAATCGGGCAGGCCGCAGGCGGCCAGCGCCTGCGTGACCGACCCGGTGTGGCGCAGATGATCAGGCAGATCGGGCAGGCTGGTGGCTGGAAACGTGCTGATGAAATGGGCGATGGGCAGACCGTCGGCCAGCGACACCCCCTCGGCGCGGTGGACGCGGGCGCCGGTGGGAAGGGCCAGGGCCTTGGCCTCGTCGGGGTCCGCGTTGCGCGTGTCGATATGCAGAAAGACCCGTTGCGGCAAGCGGCCCGCTGCGGCGAGGTTCTGGTGAAAGCGCACGCGCCGGCCCAGCGGGTATTCGGTGGGTGGGCGCGAAACGAAAGCCCCCGCACCGCGTCTTGTGGTGACGGTGCCATCCTCGATCAGCCCGGACAGCGCATGGCGCACCGTATGCCGGTTGACACCGAAGCGGCGCGCCAGGGCGGCTTCGGTGGGCAGCTTGTCACCAGGCCGGTACTGGCCGCTGGCGATTTCGCCGCGCAGCGTGTCGGCGATCATGGACCAGAGCGGGGTCGTCGTCATGCAGTGTCACCAAAATTTCATGAAGCCGCGCTTGCGTGGCCTGCCGGTTGGCGGTAAAGAGTTGTATAGTTGTATAGTGGTCTAGACAACTTGGCAAGGTGTCGGTTGACGGGCCACGCAAGCTGGAAAAAAGGGGGCGGTGATGTACCGCAGGGAATGGATGGGGCTATTGGCCCGCGCGCCTGCCGATGCGCTGGATCGGTTGTGGCGCAAGCTGGATCTTGCGCCCGGATACCGCTGGCTGCGCCCGCCGGAAGTGGGTGGCGTGATGGTGCGCGGCCGGATGGGCGGCACGGGGGCTGCGTTCAACCTGGGCGAAATGACGGTGACGCGCTGCGCGCTGGCGCTGGACGGCGGTGCGGTGGGGCATGGCTATGTCCAGGGGCGCGACAAGCGGCAGGCGGAACAGGCCGCGATGGTGGATGCCCTGATGCAGGGCGATCTGGCCGCCCGCGTCAGGGCGGTTCTGCTGGAGCCGCTGGCGGTGCAGGTGCAGGCGGCGCGGGATGCGCGCGCGGCCAAGGCGGCGGCCACGCGGGTTGAATTCTTCACATTGGTGCGGGGGGACGACTGATGGATCAGTCTGTCATGACAGGCGGGTTTTCCGATCCGTCGATCCAGGCGGCATGGGGGTTTCGCGCGGCGATGAACGCCATGGCGCGCCCCGGTGATATTCTTGCCGTGCAGGGTGCCCAGGCACCCGCACCGGTCAGCGAGGCGGCAGCCGTGCTTTTGCTGGTGCTGTGCGATCCCGACACCCCGGTCTGGCTGGCGCCATCGCATGACAGCGATGCCTTGCGCCGCTGGGTCGCCTTTCATACGGGCGCCCCCGTTGTGGCGGCGCGGGGCGAGGCTGCGTTCGCGCTGGGGCGATGGGACAGCCTTGCGCCGCTCGGTGACTACCGCATCGGCACGGCTGAATATCCCGACCGATCCGCGACGCTGATTGTCGAGATGGATGACCTGCGCGCCGAGGGTGCGGTTCTGACAGGTCCGGGCATCAAGGAGGTTGCTGGCCTGAACCTGCCGGATGTGGCGGCCTTTCGCGCCAATCGCGCGCTGTTTCCCTTGGGTCTGGATTTCTTTTTCACCTGTGGCGACCGGTTGGCGGCCTTGCCGCGCAGCACGTGCGTCACCGATCCGGCGGAGGTGTCCTGATGTATGTGGCCGTCAAGGGTGGCGAGCGCGCCATCGAGAATGCACATGCCTGGCTGGCCGAGGAGCGGCGCGGCGATCCGTCCGTGCCCGAGCTGAGCCTGGCGCAGATCCGCGAACAGATGGCGCTGGCCGTGAACCGGGTGATGGCCGAGGGATCGCTTTACGATCCCGATCTGGCGGCGCTGGCGATCAAGCAGGCACGGGGCGATCTGATCGAGGCGATTTTCCTGATCCGCGCCTATCGCACCACATTGCCGCGCCTCGGGGCCTCGGTGCCCGTCGAGACAGCGAACATGCGTTGCGACAGGCGCATCTCGGCCACGTTCAAGGATGCGCCGGGCGGGCAGGTACTGGGGCCGACCTTCGACTACACGCATCGCTTGCTGGATTTCAAACTGGCCGCCGAGGGCGAGGTGCCTGCTGCGGCGAAGGCAGCGGCGCCGCAATCCGGGCCGGTGCCGCATATCACCGATTTTCTGAACCGTGACGGGTTGATACAGGCCGAGGAGCGTCATGATGCAACCCCGCCCGACCTGACCCGCGAACCGCTGGAATTTCCGGCGAACCGCGCGCTGCGGCTGCAATCGCTGACGCGGGGCGACGAGGGCTTCGTGCTGGGCATGGCCTATTCCACACAGCGCGGCTATGCGCGCAACCATGCGTTCGTGGGCGAGTTGCGCATCGGGCGCGTCCCGGTCGAGATGGAGATCCCCGAGCTGGGTTTCAGCATCGAGATCGGCGAGGTCGAACTGACCGAATGCGAGACCGTCAACCAGTTCGCGGGATCAAAAACGGAACCTGCACAATTCACCCGCGGCTATGGGCTGGTGTTCGGGCAGACCGAACGCAAGGCGATTTCCATGGCGCTGGTCGACCGGGCCCTGCGCTGGCGCGAGTTGGGCGAGGACAATCTTGGCGCGCCCGCGCAGGACGAGGAATTCGTGCTGTCCCATGCCGACAACATCCAGGCGACCGGGTTTCTGGAGCATATCAAGCTGCCCCATTACGTCGATTTCCAGTCCGAGCTGGAACTGGTGCGCCGCTTGCGCGCCGAGGCTGAAGCTGCCGCACAGGAGGCCGCGGAATGACCGATTACAACTTTGCCTACCTCGACGAGCAGACCAAGCGGATGATCCGCCGTGCCATTCTCAAGGCGCTGGCCGTGCCGGGCCACCAGGTGCCTTTTGCCAGCCGCGAAATGCCGATGCCCTATGGCTGGGGCACAGGCGGTGTGCAGGTCAGCGCCGCTTGCCTGGTGCCCGAGGACCGGCTGAAGGTGATCGATCAGGGGGCGGATGATACGACCAACGCCGTGTCGATCCGGCGGTTTTTCGAAAAGACCGCAGGTGTGGCCACCACGGGCCGCACGTCAGAGGCGACGCTGATCCAGACGCGCCACCGCATCCCCGAAGAGCCGCTGACGCGTGACCAGATCCTTGTCTACCAGGTGCCGATCCCGGAACCCCTGCGGTTTCTGGAACCGCGCGAGACCGAGACGCGCAAGATGCACGCGCTCGAGGAATACGGGCTGGTGCATGTGAAGCTTTACGAGGATATCGCGCGCCACGGACAGATCGCGACATCCTACGCCTATCCGGTCAAGGTCGAGGGGCGCTATGTCATGGATCCCTCGCCGATCCCCAAGTTCGACAACCCCAAGCTGGAAAGTGAAGCGATCCAGTTGTTCGGCGCGGGCCGCGAGCAGCGCATCCATGCCCTGCCACCCCATTGCCAGGTCGTGAGCCTTGATTTCGAGGATCATCCCTTCGAGGCCAGCAAGGCCGATCATGATTGCGATCTGTGCGGGTCCGGCACCTCTTACCTTGATGAGGTGATCGTGGATGACGCGGGCGGGCGCATGTTCGTCTGTTCCGACACGGATTATTGCGAAACGCGCCGCGGCGCGGGCCATCTGGGGCGGCTGGCCGCCACCCGGCAGGAGGATGCGGCATGACCCCCTTGTTGCAGGTGAAGGGGCTGACCAAGCGCTATGGCGCACGGATCGGCTGCGCGGATGTCAGTTTCGATCTCTATCCCGGCGAGGTGATGGGGATCGTGGGCGAAAGCGGTTCGGGCAAGTCGACGCTGCTGAACTGTCTGGCAGGCCATCTTGAGGCGGACAGCGGCGCGGTGATGTTCGACACCCGCGCCGAGGGGCTGCGCGATGTGCGCGCCATGTCCGAACCCGAACGGCGGATGCTGGCACGCACCGATTGGGCCTTTGTGCATCAGAACCCGCGTGACGGGTTGCGGATGGGTGTCAGTGCGGGCGGCAATGTGGGCGAGCGGCTGATGGCCGTGGGCGCGCGGCATTACGGCGATATCCGCGCACAGGCGCAGGACTGGCTGGGCCGGGTCGAGATCGCGGCCGACCGGATCGACGACCGGCCCACCGCGTTTTCGGGCGGCATGCAGCAACGCCTGCAGATCGCGCGCAACCTGGTGACCGGGCCACGGCTGGTGTTCATGGATGAACCGACGGGCGGGCTGGATGTCAGCGTTCAGGCACGGCTGCTGGATCTGCTGCGCGGCCTCGTGCGCGAGATGGGGCTGAGCGCGGTGATCGTCACGCATGATCTGGCCGTGGTGCGCCTGCTGGCGCACCGGCTGATGGTGATGAAATCGGGCCATGTGGTCGAGGCCGGTCTGACCGATCAGGTGCTGGACGATCCGCAGCATGGCTATACGCAATTGCTGGTCTCCAGCGTCTTGCAGGCCTGAGCGGGGGAATGGCGATGATCGAGATTTCGAACCTGTCCAAGAATTTCGTGTTGCACAACCAGGGCGGCACGGTGATCCCGGTGATGCGCGATGCGGCCCTGTCGGTGGCGCCCGGCGAATGCGTGGGGCTGATCGGTGCCTCGGGTGCGGGCAAGTCCACGCTGATGCGCATGGTCTATGGCAATTACCTGGCCGATCGCGGGGTGATCCGGGTTGGTGACGTGGATGTGGCGCAAGCCGCCCCGCGCGAGGTGCTGGCGCTGCGCCGCGCGACACTGGGCTATGTCAGCCAGTTCCTGCGGGTTGTGCCGCGCGTGCCCACACTGGACGTGGTGGCCGAACCCCTGCTGGCGCTGGGCGTCACGCGCGAGGATGCGCTGGGGCGGGCCCGCGATCTGCTGGGACGGCTGAACATCCCGGAACGGCTGTGGCCGTTGTCTCCGACGACCTTTTCGGGGGGCGAGCAGCAGCGCGTGAACATCGCGCGCGGTTTTGCCCATGGCTATCCCGCCTTGCTGCTGGATGAACCGACAGCCAGTCTTGATGCCGCCAATCGCGAGGTGGTCCTGACCCTGATCGAGGAGGCCAAGGCGCGGGGCGCCGCGATCCTGGGCATCTTTCATGACGAAGCCGCGCGCGACCGTGTCTGTACCCGCGTCGTGGACGTCACGCGCTTCACGCCGGGTCTGGCGGCATGATGGTGCAGCCGCTCACCCCCGGCCTCCTGATCGCGGTGGTCGGCCCCTCGGGCGCGGGCAAGGACACGCTGCTGGCCGGTGCGCTGGCCCGGCGGCCCGGATTGGTCCTGGTGCGGCGGGTCATCACCCGTCCCGAAGAGGCGGGAGGCGAGCCTTTCGAGGGCGTGAGTCTTGTCGAATTCGAAGCCCGCAAGGCGCGCGGCGCCTTTGCGTTGCATTGGGTGGCACACGGGATGTCCTACGGCATACCTGCAGGGATACACGCCCAGATTGCCGCCGGGCAGACCGTGCTTTTCAACGGCTCGCGCGCGATGCTGCCACGGGCGCGGGCGCTCTTTCCCGATCTGTCCGTCATCCTGATCGCCGCGGACCGTGCCGCCTTGCGCAGTCGTCTGGCCGCGCGCGGTCGCGAAACCGGCGATGATCTGGACCGCCGTCTGGCCCGCGCCGATTTCGCCATGCCCGAGGACATGCCCCACGCGCTGGTCGACAACAGCGGCACCATCGAAGAGGGGGTTCAGGCGCTGGTGGCCGTGCTTGACCGTGTCGCCGCGGCGCCAAGGGGATAGCGATGGATCAGATGAAACAGGCCTTCGCCATCCTCGCCCACCAGGCACAGGCTGCCGATCACGAAGGGGCGGGGCAATACCGGATCCAGATGCCCGGTCAGGGCGGCGGCGACCGCCTCTGCCTCGGGGCGGGGCAGGTTGCCGGTCAGGGTGACGTGAAAGCGGAATTCCTCCAGCACGAACGGATATCCCCAGCGCGCCAGAAGCGTCTCTTGCGCGGGGGTCAGTCGCGCCTTGCGGCGGCGTGCCAGCTCGGCCTCGGTCAGAGGCGCGCGGTGCTGATCCAGGGCCGTCACCACCTGCTGCGCCATGGCGTTGAGCGCATCGGTCGGGCCTTCGGGCACAAGGGCCAGGAAACCGCCCAGCCGCGCCAGCGACAGCCCCTGCAGCGTGACGGGCTCCAGCCGGGCGCACAAGGCGGCCAGGTCGGCCATCAGCCCCGCCGGGGGGCGGCTCTCGGCCAGCCTGAAGGGCGGCTTGATCGTGGCATGCAGCCCGTATTTGCGGGGGGTGGCCGTGATCTCGTCCAGCGGGCGAGGCAGGCCCGCAACCTGCGGGTGATCGATGGTGCGACCCACCTGCGCATCCCAGCCCAGCCATTGCGCGCCAAAACGCGCCAGCGCGCCATCGGGCATCACGTAGATCGCATATCTTTGAAATCGGGTCATGGGTCGGACTTGCACCAGTTTTGTCACAATGCGGTGACACAAGCCCTGATACAGCACCCGGCAGGAGCATGAAATGACTGAAACCATCCTGAACAACGCGGTTCTGGTGCTGCCCGACGGCACGCTGCAGGGACACCTGGTGATCCGCGACGGGCTGATCGCCGACATGGGGGCAGGCCGCGTGCAAGGCGGCGAGGATTGCGAAGGCGATCTGCTGATCCCTGGCCTGATCGAGCTGCATACCGACAACCTGGAACGCCATATCCAGCCGCGCCCCGGCGTGGACTGGCCCCATGCGGCGGCGATCATCGCCCATGATGCGGAACTGGCCAGCGTGGGCATCACCACGGTGTTCGACGCGATGCGCGTCGGCTCCATTCCTTCGGGGATCGGGCGCTACAAGGCCTATGCGCGGGGGCTGTCACGGGAATTGCTGGAACTGCGGACGCAAGGCGCGCTCAGGATCAGCCATTTCCTGCATCTGCGCGCCGAGGTCTGTTCCGAGACCCTGATCGAAGAGATGGCCCTCTTCGGTCCCGAGGACCGCGTGGGCATCGTCAGCCTGATGGATCACACGCCGGGCCAGCGGCAGTTTCGCGACATCGACAAGCTGCGCGCCTATGTGATGGGCAAGAACAACATCACCGAGGCGCAATTCGTCGAACATGTCGCCCGGTTGCGCGAGATGCGCGCCCGGTTCGGCGAGGCGCATGAGGCGGCGGCTGTGGCCGAGGCGCGCCGCTATGGCGCGGTGCTGGCCAGCCATGACGACACCACGGCCGACCATGTGGCGGTGTCGGCGGGCCATGGCATCCGGCTGGCGGAATTTCCCACCACCCCCGAGGCCGCCGCGGCCTGCCGCGCCCATGGCATCGCGATCATGATGGGTGCGCCCAACCTGATCCGGGGCGGGTCGCATTCGGGCAATGTGGCCGCGGCCGAGCTGGCGGGGATGGATCTGCTGGATATCGTGTCCTCCGACTACGTGCCCGCCTCGCTGCTGACCTCGGCCCTGAGGCTCGGCGAGATCTGGGGCGATCTGGCGCGCGGGATCGCCACGGTCACGGCAGCCCCCGCGCAGGCAGCGGGGCTGAGCGACCGGGGACGCATCGCGCCGGGGCTGCGCGCCGATCTTGTCCGGCTGCGGCCTGTCGCGGGCAGTGCCGTGGTGCGCGGGGTCTGGTCGGCGGGGCGGCGCGCGGCCTGAGGGTCATCCGCAGGCCCTGTTTCTTCTTGCCTCAAATATCCGATCGCAACAGTGCGGCCCGTGCTGCGCCGATCAGTAATCGCGCTCGATATAGACGCCGATGCCGGTGCCGCCATCCGATCCCAGGCGGCCCCGGACGGTGATCGAGGGGCTGACGTTCAGGTTCAGGTTGATCTCGGTTTCGCCGGCCGTGTTCACCGTCACGTCCGTATAGATGTTCTCCGAGATATACTTGCCCACCCGCGCCTCGGTCTGGCCGTCCTCGGTCGTGCTCAGGTCTAGGTCGTCCACGCCGATCGCGCCGCGCAGCCCTTCGCTCAACCCGTTGCTCTTGCCAGACAGGGTGCGGATCGCGCCGGCCAGCTGCACTGCCTGCAGGGCCGAGATCTCGGTGATCCCGCGGCCGAACAGAAGCAGCGCAAGGATTTCGTCCTGCGGCAGTTCCGGGCTTGAGGTCAGGGTCAGTTCGGGCTGCGAGGCGACGCCCTCCAGCCCGATGCGGATCGCGCTGCCCTGCGCCTCTGTCTCGGCGATGAAGCGCAGGTAGGGATCGAAGGCGCCTTGCAGCCGCACCAGGCCTTCGGTCAGGTCCAGGCGCTTGCCCAGGATGTTCAGCCGTCCGCGCACCAGTTCGAACTGTCCCTGGGGCACCAGGGCGGCTGTCGTGCCGGTCAGCCGCAGCCGTCCGCCCAGTTCCGCATCGAGGCCCCGGCCCCGCACGAAGATCCGCGAGGGTGCGTCGATGATCATGTCGATCGGAAAGGCGACCGATGGGCCGCTGGCGGCTGCCGGATCGGCGATCAGCCCGGCCCAGATCCGTGTCTGGCGGACGGCTGGGCTGTCGCCGCGATGTTGCAGCTCGGGCAGGTTGGCAAAGCTCGGTCCCAGGGACTCCGGGATCCGCAGTTCGACCGTGTCCAGTGCGATGCGCCCGCCGATCTGTGCGCCGCCGGTCAGGGGGCCCCGCAGGGTGATCTGCCCGTCGGCCGTTGCTTCGTAAAGCTTGCGCTGGCTGAAGACCGCGCGGCTCAGATCCAGCGTCAGATCAGCCGGAAAGGGCGCGCTCAGCGTGATCGGCCCCGCCACCGAGATCCGACCGCCCGATGACAGCGCTGCGGCGGCATCGAGCTGGGCGCGCCCCGCCGACAGGCGCACCGTGGCCCCCAGGTCGGACAGGGCCAGCCCTGCGCCGGGCAGCACGATCCGCGCGCCCTGCGTGCCGAGAACACCCGAGACCGAGGACAGCGCAGGCGGGCCATTGACCGCCAGGTCATAGGACAGCAGGCCCGAGACGGAATTGGGCCTGAGCTGGTTGTTGGCCAGCGACAGGGGGGCGCTGCCGCGCAGCGTCAGGTTGATCCGCTGCCCGTCGGGGGCCACGGTGCCTGCCGCCGCGGTGGTGATCCCGCCCGGACCGGTCGCGGAGATGTCGATCTGCCAGTCGCCGCCCGTGCTTTGGACCGTGCCGCGTGCCGTGGCCTGCCCGGAGACTTCGGGCGCGATCAGCCCGATGTCGCGGATGAAGGCGTCAAAGCGCAACCGGCTATCATTGGCCGAGACGCGTCCGGTCACGTCGGTCATGCCCTGGGGTGTGCGCAGCTCGACCTTGTCGAGGATGGTCATGCCCTCGGGGGTCTGGCGGATATCGAAGGCCAGGCTGCTGGCACCGCGCAGGATCGCATCGGCATTGGCCTGGCCCATGGCAAGGTTCGTGCCGTTCACCTGGCCGCTGACGGTGCCGCTGCGCCCCAGCACGTCACCCGAGGCGTCAAGACTGATCTGCATGGCACCCGACAACGGACGGCCGGCCAGTTGGGCCCAGGGGCGCAGGTCGCCGAAGGCGGCGCTGAGCTGTCCCTCGGCCAGAAGCCTGTCGATCCCGTCGCCGGTGACGGAACCGGTCAACCTTGCGGTCGTCTCGCCGGGTGCGGTGGCATCCAGCGTGATCTGCCAGGTTTCGGCCTGCTGGCGCGCATCCAGCACAAGGCTGGCCGGGCCGCTTATCCCCTCGAGGATCAGCCCCGCATCCAGAAGCTGCGCGGTCAGATCCACCGTGCTGCCGCCGGAGGACAGTGCCGCGCGCCCGCGCAGGTCCGTGCCTGTGGTCACGATCTCGAACAGATCGACGCGGGTTCCCGCCGTATCGCGGCTGGCCCGCAGGGCGATCCGGCTGGCGCCGGTGATCAAGGGGTCGACGCGGGGCTGGCCGATGGCCAGATCCTGCGCCTGCCCGAACAGGTCGATGTTGAAACCGCCGGTCAGGGGCAGGACCTGCCCGCTGAGGGCAAGATCGGCGCCGCCAGCCAGCGGCTGGCCTGCCAGCCCCGCAAAGCGCGACAGGTCTGCCGTGACCAGACGCAGGTCGAAGGCGGCGTTCAGATCGCCCAGTTCGGCGGACGAGCCTGCGTCGATTTCGGCGCTGCCCCGCAGGTTGGTATCGGCCAGGGTCAGCGACAGGCGCGGGATCATGACTGGCCCCTGCGCAGACCAGTCGAAGGCCAGCGCCCCCGCCACATCGCCGCCAAGGGCATCGGCCATGGCGGCATCGGCCAGCGTCAGGCCTTCGGTATCGAAACGGAACTGCCCGGTCGCCCGGCCGATGGCGTCCTCGGTGCCGCCGCGCAGGATCAGGCCTTCGCCGGTCAGGGCGGCGCGCGGGGCGGTCAGGTCGGGACGATCCAGCCCGTCGATGTCCAGCCGCAGGGTCCAGTTGTCCCCGGTCGCGGCATCGAAGGTCAGGTCCAGATCGGTGCGGTCCACCCGCGTCTGCGGGCCGGGCAGCGGCAGAAGGACGGCTCGACCGTCGGGGGCCACGATCTGCCCTGTCAGCGCCAGCCGCTCGGGCCAGCCGTCGGCAGAAAGCGCGGCCTCGCCCGACAGGCGGATCGCCTCGGCGGTCAGGTCCAGCCCCTCGAGCAGCATCCGGCCATCGGGTGTCCGGGTCGCGGTCACGATCAGCTGGATGTCGGGGCCGAAAAAGGCGCGGTAATCGGGGGCAAAGACGGGGGCGATATCACCGCCGATCCTTGTCACCACGCGGCGTGTGATCAGTTCGGCCGGGGGCGTGTCGCTCCGGGTTTCAGGCGCGCCCTCTGGCAGGGGCGTCGGTTCGCGCAGCGTCTGCAGGATCACCTGTCCCGCCAGCCTGTCCTGACCATCGGTGGCCAGGCTCAGGTCTGCCGCGAAATCGTCGATCGGGGCGTCGCCCGCCACGGCCAGCCGCACCGATGGTGTGCCGGGCAACCCCAGCAAGGTCGCGGCGATGCCGCCCGCTTCCTCTTCGACGCCCAGATCCAGCGTCAGTTGGCGGCTTTCGTTCGCATAGGCGCCCGACAGCCGCACCTGTCCTTGCGGACCATCGATCCGCGCGATCAGCAGATCCGCCGCGCCCTCCCCCCCGCCAAGGTTGGCGGCACCTTCGAGGTTGATCTCGACAGGTTGCCCGATAAAGCCTTCGCCAAGGCTGACGCGGGCTGCGGCGATCCGGCCGATCTGCACCGCGACGGGCAGTTCGGGCAGGCTGAAGCCCGATGACGCCTCGGCGGGTGGCAGGCCGGGATCGGGGACGGGCGGGCGGATCAGGTCGATCCGGGCCACGGTCAATTCGTTCACATCGATACGGCCGCGCAGCAGGGCGGCGCGGTTCCAGTCCAGCACGATATCGGACAGGCGCAACCAGACCCCCTCGCCATCGGCGATGGTCAGTTCCGCAATGCTGGCCCGCGCGCTCAGCGCCCCTTCAAAACCGGTGATCCGCACATCGCGCCCCAGACCGGACAGGTTGTCTTCCAGCAACCCTTGCAGATAGCCGCGATCCTGATCGGGTGTTTGCGCTGTGGCAGGCAGGGCCAGGCCATGCACCAGCCATAGCGGAAGAAGGACCATGAGCCGCAAGAGGAATTGTCGAACCATGCGCATCAGAATGCCTGCCCAATCCCGATATAGAACTGCACCCCGTTGCCGGTATCGCCGCCAAGGGGGCCCGCGATGTCCAGCCGGAGCGGCCCGACGGTGGTGTCATAGCGCAGGCCCAGACCCGCGCCCGAATGCCAGGCGCCGGTCCCGTCATAGATGCTTTCCGCGCCAATATAGCCTGCATCGGCAAAGCCCACGAGGCTGATCTTGTCGGTCACCTTTGCGCGCACCTCACCGGAAAAGCCAAGAAAGCTGCGTCCGCCGATCCCGCCGCCGCCGCCCAGATCGACAAAAAGCGATTGGTAGGGCTGGCCGCGCACCGTGCCGCCGCCACCCGAGTAGAACAGGAATTCCGGCGGGGTCTCCAGCAGTTCGGGGCCGATCAAGGCACCGAATTGCGCGCGACCGGCCAGCACGAACCGGCCACCCTCGTCCAGCGCGCGGTAGGCGCGTGCGTCCAGTTGCACCTTGCCCCCGAAATCCTGGCTGTCGATATCCAGATATGGCGTGGCCCGCGCGTTGAAATAGAAGCCTTCCGCGGGGTCCAGCAGATCGTCGCGCCTGTCCCAGGTCAGGGCGCCGGGCAGGGTCACGAGGTTGAACTCGCGCACCGGCGGCCGGCCAGCAAGGATGCGCGGCTCCAGGCTTGCTGTGACGCGCGCCCGTTCCAGGGTCAGACCCAGTTCAGCGTCAAGCGTATCCGAGAACCTGCGCGTGACGCCAAGGCCGGTGTAGATACGTTCCGTCAGAAAGAATTCCTCGTCTTCACGCTCGGCGCCGATGATGGCGAAGAACCCGGTATCGGGGCCATAGACGGCAAGACGGTCGTACCGGGCGCTCAAGCCATAGTCCAAACCGCCGGTATTCGCGCCGATGCCTTCGATGCTGCCTTCGACCCGAAAGCGGTCAGCGCGGCCCGTGACATTGCGATGCATCCAGAACCCGTTCAGACCAAGACCCGTATCGCTGGCGATTTCGGCCCCCAGACCAAAGCGGCGGGGGCGTTCGTCGACGACGGCCACCCCGATATCGAGGGTGTTGCCAGGGCCCAGCAGATCGGCCTCGGTCACGGCGACAGAGCGGAAAGCCCCCGAACGCCGCAAGCGCTGCGCGGCCTTGGCCACGTCGTCGGGGTCGTAGCGCTGGCCCTCGGGCAGGCCCGCGATACGGCGGATCGCGGTTGCGCGGACGCGGCTGCCGTCCTGCACCACAAGCGTGCCGAAGGTCACCGCGGGGCCGGGTGCCAGGGTGATGGCGGCATCGAGCCGGGCCTCGGGATGCCGCGCCGTCAGTTGCTGATTGGCAATGCCGGCCTTGGCATGACCTGCCGTGCGCCAATCCGTCAGGGCCGTTCTGGCCGCATCGGTGATCGCGGTCGCGCGCGCGATTTCACCGGTCCGGAAGTCATCGCCGGGGCGGCGGCCGGGGGCCAGGGGGGCAATCTCGGCCCGGCCGAAGGTGAAGCGCGGGCCGGGGTCGATCCGGATTTCCGCCGCCGACACGGTTGCGGGCGGATCGAGCGGCGGGATGGTCGCGGCCTCGCGCCCGTCGATGCGGATATTGACGGTGCCGCCGTAATATCCGCTGGCATAGAGCAGGTCGACCATCCGCCGATAATCGGCCTGGGCCGCGGCCAGGATGTCCTGGGTATCGGTGACACGGTCGCGGCGGGCCGCCACCAGAAGAGAGCCTTCGACCAGACGATCCCGCAGTTGGTCGGACCCACCCTCTTCGAGAATCACATCGGTGCGGTCCAGCGCCGGTGCCGGCGTTGCGATGGCCAGCGAAAGCACCAGTATCGCACCCAGATGTCCGGACTGCGTGGCGGCCTGTGACCGGGCAGATCGGGCGCAGGGCGATTGGGATCTGGACACGTCTTGTCCTTTCGTGGGCGTTCTGCGGCCATGCGGAGGCAGGTGCCGCAGACCTTTCGATAGAAGGTTAACGGGCTTGCGGCGAAACCTCCACCCGATTTGCCTCACGTCTTCATCAGGTGGGTGGCGCGACCGGCGGATTTCTGCAGCGCGGGGGTCATTGCCCTGCCTGCAGGGTCAGGGCAGCAGCGTCAGCCAGAGCCAGGCGGACATGAACGACAGGGCCGTGCCCAGCAGCACCGTCGATGCCGCGACCCGACGCGCCCGACCGTACATGTTGGCAAAGATATAGGCGTTGACGCCGGGCGCCATCGACGCGGTCAGCACCGCCGAGCGGAAGCTGGCCTGAGACAGCTCTGTCGCGCGGCCCATCATCCAGACGGTCGCCGGATGCAGCAGCAACGACACGGCCACGGCATAGGCAATGACCTTCATGTCACCCTCGGGGCGGTAGCGCACCAGCACGCCGCCCAGGCCGAACAGCGCGGCAGGCAAGGCCGCGCGGACCATCAGGTCGACCGTCTCGGTGACCGGTGCGGGCAAGGGGATGCCCCCCAGGTTGACCGCGAAACCCAGCAGGATGCCAAGGATCAGCGCGTTGCGGAACATCGCCCGGCCGACCGTCAGCACCAGGTCCGCGGGCGATTTGCCCTGGCCCCTGGCGCGGACAATTTCCATCGCGGTGATGCCCAGCCCGTAGCAGAAGGGGGAATGGATCGCGATGATCGCGTAATTCGCCTCGAGCGCGTCGGGACCATAGGCGCGTTCGGTGATCGGCAGGCCCAGCATCAGCGAGTTGGAGAACAGGCAGCAAAAGCCGATGGCGACGCTGTCTTCCCAGTCGCGTCCGAAGATGAACCGCGCGCCCAGAAGCCCCGCGACAAAACCGGTCGCGGCGCCCGTGTAGAATGACAACAGAACCCGTGGATCGAAGCTTTGGGCCAGATCAAGCCGGGCGATGGCGCTGAACAGCAGGCAGGGGATCGCGAAATTCTGCGTGAAGTTCATCAGCCCGTCCACCGAGCTGTCCTTGAAATAGCCGAGCCTGACCGCAAGATAGCCCATCCCGATGACGCCGAAGACCGGAAGGATGACGTCCAGAAGGGCTTGCATGGATCGGGCCTTGGCTTTGTGGGGGCGGGGCAGGAGCGCTCCGCGCGGGGATATTTGGGGCAAGAAGAAGCGGGTGCGCGTCTTCCGTCAGAGTGCGTAGCGAATGACCATGCCGTCATGGGCCGGAGTGATATGGGCAGGGGTCTCGTCCGCGACGGTTTGATAATCGAGGTCGATATGCATGTTGGTCAGCACCGCGCGGCGGGGGGCCATCTGCGCGATCCAGTCCAGCGTCATGTCAAGATGCGCATGGGTCGGATGCGGTGTGCGCCGCAGCGCATCGACGATCCAGCAGTCAAGGCCCCGCAGATGCGGTAGCGCCTCGTCATAGAGGCGCACGGCATCGGGCAGGTAGGCCAGATCGAGGATGCGGAAACCCAGCGCGTCGATCGACCCGTGATTGGCGCGGAACGGGGTGAGGGCGATCTCGCCGCCCTTGCCCGTGATGGTGAAGGGGCCGTTGATCGTATGCATGTCGAGGATCGGCGGGTAGGGGCTGTCCTCGGGCTGCACGAAAGCATAGCCGAAGCGGGAATAGAGATCGTTCTGGGTGTCGCCATCGGCCCAGACCGCCAGGCGGCGGCGCATGTTGAAAACGATCATGCGCAGATCGTCCAGACCGTGTACATGATCGGCATGGCTGTGGGTATAGACCACGGCGTCCAGCTCGCCCACACCGGCATCCAGAAGCTGCGCGCGCAGGTCGGGGGAGGTGTCGATCAGCACGCGGGTGATGCCCTCGGGGCTTTCGCGTTCAATCAGCAGCGAACAGCGGCGGCGGTTGTTCCTGGGGTTCGCCGGATCGCAATCGCCCCAATGGCCGCCAAGGCGCGGCACGCCACCGGATGATCCGCAGCCCAGGATGGTGAAGCGCATCTCGGTCGTCATGCGGCGGCCCTGCGATAGTTTGCGACCTTGGTGAAAAGCCGGTCGAAATTGGCTTCGGTCGCGGCGGCGAAGTCGCGCAGCGACAGGCCGAAAACCTCGGCGCCCACCTCGGCGGTGTGGATGCTGTAGGCCGGTTCGTTGCGCTTGCCGCGGAAGGGCTTGGGCGCGAGATAGGGCGCATCGGTTTCCACGAGGATCCGGTTCAGCGGGACCGCGGCGAAGATGTCGCGCAAATCCTGGCTTTTGGGAAATGTCGCGATGCCTGACATCGACAGGTAGAACCCCAGATCAAGCGCGGCGCGGGCCAGTTCCGCGCTGGAGGAAAAGCAATGCATCACGCAGGAATAGGGGCCTTTGCGATACTCTTCGGTCAGGATGCGGGCCATGTCATCGTCGGCGGCGCGGGCGTGGATGATCAGCGGCAACCCCGTCAGGCGCGCGGCGGCGATGTGAATGCGCAGGCTGTCCTGCTGCAATGCTGCGCTTTCGGCGGTGTAATGGTAGTCCAGTCCGGTCTCGCCGATGCCCACGCATTTGGGATGGGCCGCGATGTCGGCCAGTTGATCAAGGGTGATCAAGGGGTTGTCGGCGACGGACATGGGATGGATGCCGAAGGCATAGAACACGCTGTCATGCGCCTCGGCGATCGCGCGCACGGTGGGTTCGTTCCGGGGCTTGGTGCAGATCGTGACCATCCGCATCACACCCGCCGCATGGGCGCGCGCGATCACCTCATCCAGTTCCCCGTCGAAATCGGGAAAGTCCAGATGGCAATGGCTGTCGGTGATCCGGGCCTTGGAGTGAAGCTGGTCGGTCATTGTCCACCTTGCGGGCCTGATCAGCCGCCCGCGGTTTTCTGAATCCTGAAGACCGTATCTAGGACAAGGGAGGCGGGGTCAAGATTGACCGCCCGGCCATGCATGGTGCGCGCGCTGATCTGATGCGCCGCATCGGCCCAGGCGCGGGCGCGGGCGGGGCTGGAGGACAGCCGCGCCAGAAGCGCCGCCTCGCGGGGGGCGGCCTCGATTGCGGGGGGATGACCCGTGGCGCCGGTGCGGGCCAGTCGCGCCAGAAAGAGATCGGTCAGGGCCAGCAGCAGGTCCAGCCGATTGGTGGCGCCGCGCGTGGCGGCGGCCTCGGCCAGGCGCAGGGCGCGGGGTCGGTCCAGATCCGGCAGACGCCCGAACAGGCCGACAAGTTCGGCATAGATCGCAAGCCCGTCCTGGGCGATCAGGCGGATCGCCTCGCCCACGGACCCGGCCGACAGGGCCGTCAGGGCGGCGGTGTCGGCGGGCAGCGCGATGCCTGCCTGATCCAGCGCGCGCGCCATCGCATCGCTGTCCAGCGGGCCAAGGCGCAATTCGCGGCAGCGCGAACGGATCGTGGGCAGAAGGCCTGTGGGCTGGTGCGAGATCATCAGGAAGATGCATCGCGCGGGTGGCTCCTCGAGCATCTTGAGCAGGGCGTTCGCGGCCTGCGGGTTCAGCTCGTCGGCGCTGTCGACGATGATCACGCGCCGCCCGCCATCGGTGGCGCTGAGTTGCAGGAAATTCGCCAGTTTGCGAACCATGTCCACGCGGATGTCATTGGACAGCCGGTCGCCCTTGTCGGTGGGGCCGCGGCGCAGCAGGAAAAGACCCGGTTCGGACAGGGCGCGCAAGCGGTTGCTGACCGGATGATCGGGGGCGATATCCAGGCTGGTGGGCGGTGGCGGCGCGCCGAACAGGCCATCGGTCTGCGGTGCGGGTGTCGCCAGAAGAAAGCGCGCGATGCGCCAGGCCAGGGTTGCCTTGCCGACGCCGCGCGGCCCGGTCAGCAGCCAGGCATGATGCAGCCGGTCCGATGCAAAGGCCTGCAGGAACCCGGCTTCGGCGGTGGCCTGCCCGAAAAGGCTGACCGTGTCGCGCGGATGCGGGGCGCCGTCAAGGCGATCGGGTTCGGGAAGGGCGTCGTCACTCATGCGGCATCAGTCCCGGCCAGATGTGTGGCAACGATCCCGGCAACATCCGCAGCGACCAGATCCTGAGAGCGGGCGCCGTCGACCACACGGATGCGCGACGGGGCACTGCGGGCCAGATCCAGAAAGCCCGCGCGCATGCGTTCCTGCATTTGCTGCCCGAAGGATTCGAACCGTTCCTCGCCGCCATTGCGCCCCAGGGCCCGTGCAAGGCCCGTGGCCGGATCCATGTCGACCAGAAGGGTCAGGTCCGGTTCCTGGCCGATCATCAGATCATGCAGGGCGTCCACCTTGCGCCGCAGGTCATCGCCGCGCAGGCCCTGGTACATGCGGGTGGAATCGGCGAAGCGGTCGCAGATCACGATCTTGCCCGCGGCAAGGGCCGGGCGGATCGTACGCTCCAGGTGATCCCGGCGCGCGGCGGTGAACAGCAGGATCTCGGTCTCGGCCGACCAGCGGTCGGGCGGGCCTTCGAGAACCAGCTTGCGGATCTCCTCGGCGCCGGGCGATCCGCCGGGTTCACGGGTCAGAACGACCGCATGACCCTGGGCTTGCAGATGCGCCGCCAGCAGGCGCGCCTGAGTTGATTTGCCCGACCCGTCGATCCCTTCGAAGCTGATGAAGCCGCCGCGCGGGGTCAAGACCCGCCCTCGGACGCGCTGGGCCGTGATTGGGTGAAGCGCTCGAACAGGACCAGGGATGTGGTCAGGATGCGCGTGGCAAAGCCGCCAAGCGGCACGTCGCGATCTGCCAGCAGCGGTACGCGCAAGGGGTCAAGACCTTCGCGCGTCAGGATCATCTCGCCCAGAATGTCGCCCTTGGCCACGGGCGCATTGATCGGTCCCTTGTGCACGATCTCGGCCTCTACCGTATCGCTGGTCAGGATCGGCAGCAGGACCGTCACGTCATGTTCCGGCACAAGGCCCACGGTGGCCTGGTCGCCGCGCCAGACCTCGGCCTGGCTGATCACCTGTCCGGCATGGGCGACGGTGCGTTCGGCGAATTGGCGAAAGGCCCAGTTGACGATGGCCGCCGACTCCTCGGCGCGGATGCGGTCGGTATCCATGCCGCTGATCACGAAGATCACGCGCCGACCGCCTTGCGCGGCAGAGCCGACAAGACCGAAGCCTGCTTCCTGGGTGTGGCCGGTCTTGAGGCCATCCGCCCCGATATCCAGCTGGAACAGGGGGTTGCGGTTGAAACGGTTGGCCGGTGCGCGGCCTTTGTAGTCATATTCGCGCTCGTTGAAGAAAGCGTAGTAATCGGGGAAATCCTCGATCAGGCGCTGGGCCAGGATGCCCAGGTCGTGCATCGACATGCGATGTTGCGGATTGGGCCAGCCCGAGGCGTTGGCCAGCGTCGTGTCATTCATCCCCATCTCGCGTGCGCGCTGGGTCATGAGTGCGGCAAAGCCGTCTTCGGTTCCGGTCGGCGACAGGCCTTCGGCCACCACGACGCAGGCGTCATTTCCCGAATTTACGATGATGCCGAGGATCAGTTCGCGCACGCTGGGGCGATCCTGCTCGTTCAGGAACATGGTCGATCCACCCATCGCCCGGGCCTTGGCCGAAACGGGGAACGTCGTCTCCATCGTCACCGCGCCCCGCTTGAGCGCGTCGAACAGCATGTAGAGCGTCATCAGCTTGGACATCGAGGCCGGCGGCAGCGGCACTTCGGCATTCTTGGACAACAGGACCGTGCCTGTGGTCTGATCCAGCACCCAGGCCGATGTGGCCCGGGTGTCAAAGGCCTGGGCCGCCGGGGCCAGAAGCACCGCACAGGTCAGCGTGGCCGAAAGGATGTAGCGCAAGCCCCTCGATCGGCGCGGGCTGATGTCCGTTCGTGTCGTCATGGGTCAAACCCCTCCTTCGCTGTCTCAGTTCCGGACGGCATAGGCGTCGGTGAAGCCTTCTTCCTTGATCTTGCCCAGAAGCGTGCTGCGCTCTGCTGCCGAGCCGGCGGGTCCGACCAGAACGCGCCAGAAGGTCTTGCCCTGGCTGGTCTGCTGCCTGACCTCGGGAACCATCCCGGCATTGCGCATGGCGGTCGCCGCGCGGTTGGCGTTGGCTTCGATGCTGAAGATGCCGATCTGCAGATAGGGCTTGTCGAGGCTTGATGCGCGCGGAGTGGGGGCTGCCGCGGCCGTCTGAACCGGTGTCGCCGGCGCGGTGGCCGGGCGCGTGGGCGGCGGCGTCGGGCTGGCGGTGGCACTGGCCGTGGCACTGGCCGGGCGCGCGGGCGCGGCCTCGATCGCGGCTGCGGCGGAGGCTATCGGATCCAGCCGCGTTTCCGAAATCTCGCCGGGGGCGGGCAGCGCCGCTACCGTGGCCTCTGCGTCGGTACCTTCTTCCGCCCCTGCGGTCGGGACCTCTTCGCGGCGCAGGGCGGTGACGTTCAACTGCACGGGTTGTCCCGCCAGCATCGCCAGGGTGGCCGCCGCATCGGACGAGACCTGGACACGCGGGCCGGGTGTGTTCACCTCGCGCCGGAACAGGGCGCCGATCACGAAATTCCCGTTGGCCGTGTTGCGGATGATGACACGCTCGGGTTCGGTGACATCAGGATGGGCGACCCAGACGCCGCCAAGCGAGGGGCGTCCATCCCAAAGACCCGCCTCGGTGACCTGGAACACCTCGGGCGCTTCGACATCGCGCTCCACCAGCCGAACCGAGCGGTTCGCAGAGGTATCGCCGCCGGAGGCGCCATTGTTTTGCAGCAGGCTGAACTGCCCGCTTTCATCGCATCCGGTCAGCGCGAGCATCCCGAGCGCCACAAGCACGGCGGTGCCCGCCTTGCGCCGAATTGGTGTGTTGATAGGATCTGCTGTCATCACGTGCCCCTAACCCTCTGCCTCTGAACATGTTTGCCGGTTTGCCGGTCTTGTCTTCACCCTGTCCGCCGCAGGCCGGTGGGGGCTGGTCCGACGGGGTCGGACAGCCGGTCAACCCTGCCACGGCCAAACCATTGCGCGCACATTAGCGGCAAGCGGGCTTCAAGAAAAGCGGCTCTCGGAGACTGGCGCAAAATTGAGCAAGAAACCTCTGCCTCTTGATGCTTTCAGAATCATGTGATGATGGTTAGACGGACCCGGCCGGAGGAGTGGCAGAGTGGTCGATTGCACCGGTCTTGAAAACCGGCGTGCGTGAAAGCGTACCGTGGGTTCGAATCCCACCTCCTCCGCCACTTTACCCTATTAAATCATTGTTTTTTAAGGGAAAGTGGTTTTCGCTTCCCCCATTATATCCCCCACCTTGACGCGGACTGCCCCGGAATTTGCGGGAACGATTACGCCGTTAGAAAACTTTTTTGTTACGGTTTATGGTGCGTCAGATACCACCATCGGTCCCGAAGCGCCGCCTGTCAGACTTTGAATCCCCCCCTGGGCCGGTCATCATGCCCGAGTTGCCTTGCGCCGTTGCCTCGCAGCACGCTTGCGACAGGGTTCGCGGCAATAGAGTGCGTCGGCCCTGAGATAGTCGGGCAAGTCATTGCCGCACCAGCGACAGCACCATGTGCCGCGCGACAGGCGGCGCAGGATGGATATGGCGCGCGCCTTGCGGTTCCCGTTGTTGCCGGTCCAGAGATAGGGTGCTGGCAGACTAATTCGAACCAGTCTCCGAATGGACAGTAGAGCTGCCCCTTATCCCGCGAAGAGACCCCGCCACTCGGCGAGAGCGGCGGCGCGGTTCAGTTTGAAATTGGGTCGACTTGAGAGACTGCGTTCCTGATTGAAGTGGTTCGAGACAGAGGCGTGGACGGCGGCGAATTTCTGTAAACTTCGCATTCGCCTGAACCGCAACATCGCCCTCTCCCTTCGTCGAAACGGCAAGTGCGAATTCTCTGCCCTGTTGTTCGCCCACCGACCGGTTTCCTGGCGATCTGCTGCGCCGATCTCCTTCAGCGCTGCGCCATACGATCGCAGCCTGTCCGTAACGATAACCTCCGGACGACCATGCTTACGCATTGCTTTCTTAAGGAATTTCAACGCCGCTTTCTTATCACGCGTCTTCGTCACAAAGCTTTCCAGGACCTCGCCTTCGTGGTCCACGGCCCGCCACAGGTAGTGCCGCTCACCGTTGATCTTCACAAAAACCTCGTCCAGATGCCACCGCCAGCAGCTGGATTTCATTCTGGAAATCCGGCGCTTTCGGATCTCGGCCGCGAACATCGGGCCGAACCGATGCCACCAATACCGCACAGCTTCATGGCTCGCGTCGATGCCCCGTTCGTGCAGCAGATCTTCGACGTTTCTTAATGAAAGCGGAAACCGGATGTACAACATCACCGCCAGGCGGATGACATCAGGGCTCGTTTTGAAGTAGCGGAATGGGGAGCGTTTTATCATCCGGCGAAGTTATGCAACCGCCCTGCCCGTCTCAAGTCGGTTTGCTCTGACAACACCCTTCCGCAAGTCCGGCACGGGTCAAGGCTGCTGTCTCGTGCTGCTTGAACGGCCACCACTTCAAGGGACGCTTGACTTGTCACAGGGCAATGACACTTCCCATCGTATGAAATGCGAACTCCTTGACCCCGCGACCGTTGGCGAAATCATCGAGATGGCGCTCAGCGATCATGCGAGCTTCGATCAGATCCGAACGTTGCACGGGCTGGGGCCCGACGAGGTCAAGGCATTGATGCGACAAAACCTGAAGCCTGGCAGCTACCGCGCTTGGCGCAGACGTGTGCGCGCTTTTGCCGACCGGCGGGAGGTCTACAAATGAAGGCAGACCCCCATCCCTGGGCCCGCGACCTGTCGCAATTGTATGCCGAGGTCTGGGCACGCCTGACCCGCGGTGTTCACGACCGGCATGCCCCGGCCAGGCACCCGACATTGGCGACTGTCACACCCGAAGGCAGACCGCAGGCTCGGACGGTCGTCCTACGCGCGGCCGACAAGGCGGCGGGCGCGCTGGACATTCATACCGATCTGCGTTCAGCCAAGGTTGGGGATTTGCGCATAACACCTTTTGCAGCAGTTCATGTGTGGGACGCCTCGGCCCATCTGCAACTGCGGCTGGAAGCTAACGTCACGCTTTTGACCGGTCCAGAAGTGACTGCAATTTGGGCGAGTGCGCCCGCAGCTTCGCGATTGTCTTACGGCAGCACCCCAGCACCCGGCCAGCGCATCGCACAGGCGCTGGATTATAAGAAAGTTGCCGACCCGGCTTCCTTCGTCGTATTGCGGCTCACGGTGACAACGATCGAGGCCTTGCATCTTGGCCTGAACCATCGTCGCGCCCGGTTTGACCGTGGCGATGATTGGGCAGGGACGTGGCTTGCACCCTAAGGTTCGTAACGACTGAAAGACGGCTTTTGCAGCGGCTGCACGCTTCAGGACATGGCGTTGCGCAGCACGGTCATCGCTTCGCCATCAACGATCAAACGAACTCCAAGCGTTCCTGTGCCAGACAGAACCGGCCTCTTTCGCAGGCAGATATCCAACGCCTCAATCTGGGGATACTGGGCGCAGGCTTCTACGATACGGGTTATCAGCCGCTCTTGCGTCTCATAGTGTTGAGCGCGCGCCAGCGTGTCGATGCGTCTAATAAGGGGGTCATAGTCAAACACGAGCGCCATCTCGTCTCGCGGAACCATTACAAGATGTGTCGAAATAGTAAGTGTCAGATCCAGAATATGGGCATCCGGCACTACGTCATCTGGGCCGTAAGTCCCGATCCGCGCGGCAATCTGCAAGTCTTTCAGTTCGATAAAGCTCAGTGATGGCAAATCCCAGTCTCCGTTTTTCTGTTCAATGGGCTAAGAACAACCCAATAATCATCTCATCTCTAGCCAAACACGCACGACGAGCCATCATCATCCAACGATGCTTTGCCCGCCCAGTCGATTTGGCAGTCGAAACATCCCAGCCGCCCGGAAATGGGGTTCTTAAATATACGGGTCCAGCGAATGTCGTCTGACCCCCAGCGCTTGTGTGAAACGGTCGTAGATGGTCAGGTCATTGTGCATCGGGACGGTCCTGCTGCCAGCGAGGCAACGCATAAGGCACATTAGCGCGATACCGTGCAAAACGTTCACCATAGCGCTGAGCAAAGCGGCGTTCCTTCAAGCGCGGTGCAAGCAGGCAGTAGCTGGTAAAGCAAATGGCCAACGCCAACTGGTCCGGCGTCCAGATTGGCACGGTCCACAACGTCAGCGCAAAGGCCACATAGATCGGCTGACGTATCAGGCGGAACAGCCCTTGAGTAGGCATATCGGGAAACACAGGCCGAATGCGCGCCATCAGCGACATCCAGCCTAGGGCACCCGATTGCACCTCGGCACCGGCGTCAAAGCTAGCTTTCAGCAGGATCAGCCAGCTTGCTGAATAGGCGCCCGTTACGATCCAGAACACGGCACCCTCGGCTTGCCACCAGACGATGCCCGACGGCGTCCATAGCGTAAACAGCGCAAGAAGCTGGGTTGATGCAATGATAGCATAGGTAGTGGTGGCCAACGTCTGACCATGAGGGCCGGGGATCAGACGGGCCAGAAATCGACCTCCGGGACCAGTCAATAGCAGCGAATGCGCCAGCGGAAATTGTGCGATAAGCGCGGCGTTGGCCAGAGCCGCCATGGGCCACGGCACCGTGCCAAGGCTTTTGCTCAGGCCAAAAAACATCATCACAATCATCGCCAGCACCCCCGCCGCGAATGTCGCATGGCACAGGACACCAATGCACAGCGCTAGAGCGATGCGCCCCGCCCCTTTGGGCGGTCGCATGGCGGCGCGGATCAGTATGATCAGCCGCGCGATACGGGGATCGTCCAACAGAGTCACGCGCGGGCCAGAATGTCGTGGGCAATGGCGGTGCCGCTTTGCCAGGCGGCCTCTACCCTTGGGCCAATGCACCAGTCGCCACCAAGATGCAGCGTGCCGTCCGCGCTAGTCAGGAACAGCTGATCAAGCGCCTGCGTCACGCGGGCATAGCGCCAGCGGTGAGCAGCGGCATGTGTCACACGGTCGGCTGTCACCCCCAGCCGGTCACAGAGCAAAGGCAGCATGGCATTGGCGATGGTGGGAGCGTCTTGTTCCAGATGCCTTTCGGAAAAATCTTGGCCCGCCTGCGCGACCCACAGCGCTGTGCCTTGTGGGCGGTCGGGCTTGCTATTGTCCAGCGCGATCCATGTGAGCGGATCGTCCCGATCTTGGCGGCTGGTAAAGGGTACGGGGGCGGTCACGGCAGCCATCAGCGTCAGGCAAGGCGCCAGTCGCACAGGGGCCAAGTCAGCGACCAGCGGGTGCTCTGCGCCCAGCAACCCCACCACCTGCGGTGCGGGCACAGTTAGGACCACGCGTGGGGTTTTAAGGACGCCGTCACCTAGCTGTAGCGCCCAGCCATCGCGGATTTGTGTGATGCCTTTGACTTGCACGCCTTGACGGATGTCCAACCCGACCCCAAGCGCCTTGGCCAGTGCTGACATGCCGGGCTGTCCCACATAGCGTGAACGGCCGCTGTCATCTGGCCACTCAGACAGTGCGCCTGACGTTTGCAGTTCCGACAGCAGGGCGGCGAAACCTGGGTTTTGCGCCGTGACATATTGCGCGCCATGGTCGAATTGCATGGCACCCACCCTTCTTGTCGCCACGCGACCGCCAATGCCCCGACCTTTGTCCAACACCACTGGGGCAAGACCCGCAGCAGCCAGGGTCCGGGCACAAGACAGACCTGCAATGCCAGAGCCGATTATAACGACAGGGATCATGCCAGACCCGCCTGTTCAAGGATGCGTGGGATATTTTGCTTGACCTTAAAGAACCCTGCGGTGGCATGGGGCCAGATCGCCTTATCCCAATCGCGCTGCCACTCGCACAGCGTTATGCCCTGCTTGACCAAAGATGGAGTCGCCGCATCCAGCCAATCTCGCAACGGACCGCGTGTAACAAATGGCGTAACGATCTGTGTTGCGCCCGCATCCGCCGCCCATCGTGCCAAGCCGGCGGGGTCGTTGGCTTGCATCTCCACTGAGGCAACACCAGCGCGCGCAGCCGCATCTGCCAGTGCGCCATCTTCAAACTGAAGGACAAGATCAGATACTGGCAAAGGGGATCGCAGATGACCCGTCACAAGCGTAGCCGCCGTTCGAATATCCAACGCAGAAGGGTTGAAATCCTCAAGCCGGCAATCCTCTTCGGTGATCAGCAGGGCCGTTGAGCGGCCGGGTTGCGGTGAAATGACCGAGCGCAGCGGCAAAACGGAAGGCAGGCCGTCAGGCTCGGTTGCCTCAAGCCCTTGGGTTACCTCGGCCAGATCACTGCGGCGCGGAGTAAACCGACCAGCTGTGAAGGTCGCTATATTCTGCGCGTCGGCTGGATATGGCTTGCCGCGCGTATGAAGTCCCGCCACCCAGCGCCAACCCAGCGTGTTTGAGGCGGCATCACCATCAAGCAGGTTACGAAAAAAGAAATCCGCACCTAACCGCCATGGCAGCCCTAGCGTAAAGATCCAGATTGAGGCGAACCACATCCGAGCGTGATTGTGGAGATAGCCGGTATCCACCAGTTCGGCTGCCCAAGCATCGAAGCACTCCAGCCCCGTTTGCCCAGCCATTGCACGATCGACATCCCGGCGCAGACGGCGATCACGGTCAAGCGTGGCAAGTTCAGCGTCCAGCCCTTTGCGATAACTGTCCCAGACCTGCGGTCGGCGTTCCAACCAGCCCTTGAAATAGCCGCGCCAGATCACCTCTTGCACGAACTTTTCCGCATCTTCCGGCCCATGGGCGGACAACGCCGCGGAAACCGCATCCGACTCCAGCACCAACCTACGCCGGATATAGGGTGATAGCATTGAAACTGCCTTGTGTGCGCCAGGGCCGTGGTCCGTATTCCGACCATTAGCGTATCGCCGCCCCATTCGGGGCCCAAAAGCCGCCAAGAGTTCTTCGCCGGCGGCGCGGGTCGGGGTTAAGTCTGTCATGGTGCCAATCTCTTAGTCTCAGCGTGGGCACCTAACGCGTGGTCGCCAAAGTTCAACTCGGCTGAAATGCGCGACATTACTCATAACCACGCCGCCTTCGGCTGTCTCTGTTCGCACCGAGAGCAGATGAACCCGCTTCAACTGCGGCGCAGTTCCATTTTATCAACTAACTGAAAAGGCGTGACTTTTTGAATCCGTCTCGATTTCGGTGAAGGGCGGATGGAAAGAGACGCGGGCCGATCAGAGACCTATTTTGGCCGAAGCCCCAGTCTCCGAAAGTCGGATGGCCTCGCTAAACCCATTTGAAACAAAAAGAAAAAAGGCCCTCGCTGGGGCCTCGTCTCGGGTTCGCGAATTGTTTGTGGCGGAGGGAACGGACCCTTCGTCGAACCTTCTCTGCTCTTTAGGCATTGAAAACGCAGGCTGACCCTTAAAGTCGAGATTTATGCTAAAGCCTCATCCCCAAGAAGCAGACTTCGAAGTCGATCAATAATGTTTCCACCATTTGCCACATCAATGCTTGCGGTCTCCAACACTGTTTCGTGGCCAGTAATTCGGTGTCGAGCATGAACAAGCTCTTTTTCACCCAAACCCGGATGATGTGGGTAAAGAAGCGTGAGACGAGGTGCTTGGTAAAGCTGTGCATAGGCCATCATCTGATACACATCGCTTTGTGAGACACCTTGTTTCGGATCGTCGATCCGTGAGGAAATCCGCTTCCATTTCGTGTCAATCACATGAGCCACGGCACCAGCGCGACGGATCAGGATGTCTGGCTTGGTGTTGTCAGAGCAAACCGACTTGAGACGGGCAGGGCGGTTGCATAACTTCGCCGGATGATAAAACGCAGCCCATTTCGGTATTTCAAAACCAGCCCTGAGATCATCCGCCTGGCGGTCATGCTGTACGTGCGGTTCCCGCTTTCGCTTCGGAACGTCGAAGACTTGCTCCATGAGCCTGGCGTCGATGTGAGCCACGAGACCGTCCGTTTCTGGTGGCACAGGTTCGGCCCAATGTTTGCCGCAAAGATCAAAAAGAGGCGTATCGAGGGGATGAAATCCAGCCGGTGGCGGTGGCATCTGGACGAGGTTTTTGTGAAGATCAACGGTGAGCGGCACTACCTGTGGCGGGCTGTGGACCACGAAGGCGAGGACCTGGAAAGCTTTGTGACGAAGACGCGTGATAAGACATCGGCGTTGAAATTCATAAGTAAAGCAATGCGCTAGCATGGTCGCCCGGAGGTTATCGTCACGGACAGGCTTCGACCGTACGGCGCAGCGCTGAGAGAGATCGGTGCAGCAGATCGCCAGGAAACTGGCCGGTGGGCGAACAATAGGGCTGAAAATTCGCACTTGCCGTTTCGACGAAGGGAGAGGGCGATGTTGCGGTTCAGGCGCATGCGAAGTCTACAGAAATTCGCCGCCGTCCACGCCTCTGTTTCGAACCACTTCAATCAGGAACGCAGTCTCTCAAGTCGACCTAGTTTCAAACTGAACCGCGCCGCCGCTCTTGCCGAGTGGCGCGGTCTTTGCGCGGCGTAAGGACAGCGTCACTGTCCAAGCAGAGACTGGTTCGAATTAGTCTGGCAGCACCCTTGTTAGAAGCCCCTAATCTTTTTGACCTTGTTCAGGGCTTCTCATTGCTAGGAAGGACGTTGGCTTGCTTTGGCGATGAAAAACAGAAGTGTCGCCACCACAAGCACAGCAACTGACGCTATGGGCAGAGCAACAGGGCCAAAAGCTTCGTACACCGCGCCACCGCCTGCCGCACCCAACCCTTGTCCGCCAAAAAACGCAGAAGCGTTGAGTGCGAGGGCCAGTTGCGCGCGTGGACCTGCAGTTTCCATCAGTCGTGCCTGCAAAGGGGCAAGGCAAAGGGCCCAGCCGACACCAAAAAAGATGAACGCCGGGTAGGACAGCCAGTAAAAATGCGGTGCAACCCATAAGATCAAGAAACAGAAGGCTGTAAACACAAGACCGCCAAGGATCGTCCCATCGCGCCCAAGCAGGCGCACCAAATGTGAGGAGAAAGCATTGCCTATGACCGACGCGATACCTGCTGCCAGCAGGGCCGTCGTGAGGGCCGTGCGTGGCGCGCCGCCCACTTCGACAAACCAGAACGCGATCATCGCGTAAGTGATGAAACCGCCACAGATCAGCAAAAGTGTGGTGGCAATGGTCAGTGATGTGGCGCGATCAGAAAGGACGGCCAACATCGCCGAAAATGAAGCCCGCGTGCCACGTACGCCACCCGGAACGCCGACAGCTACACCCACTGCGGCGACAAATGCCGCTCCTGCTGCAACGAACCAAGCCGCACGCCAACCCGCAAATTCGGCTACAGCACTAGATATCGGCAGCGCCACAACCAGCGACGCCGTAAGCCCGCCAAAGACCACAGACATCGCAGCAGGCCGCTGCGCATCTGTTACCAATGACGCAGCAATCACCGAGGCCGTGGGCATGACCGAGGCTGCCCCCAAGGCCATGGCAACACGTGCGGCCATCGCCTGTTCCCAGTTTTGCGCAAATCCAAGTGCCAAGCCGCCACACCCCAGCAAGGCCAGCGAGGCGAACAACACCGCGCGGCGATCCCAATGGCCGATCAGAACCTGTGCGACCAATGCACCAACCGCAAGCGAGAAGGAAAAGGCCCAAACCAGTGCCGCGACTTCCTCGGCAGTAATGCCCAAACCTGACCGCATTTCGACCTGTACGGCGATTATGGCAAGTGAACCCCAGCTTGCGCAGAGTTGACAAAATCCAAGCAGGATCAGAATTGGCCAGGCGCGTCCCATAGGTTTCATTCCCTCGATTGGTTCGTTTGCGTGGCGTGATGGGGTGCACATACCCCAAGGTCATCAAGCCTTTCTTATAATTTCATACTGCTACGTATTTTAATGTTCTTGCAAGCTTAAAATACTGTAAGGTACTTATTTATGAGCAACAACACTGACAAACCAGCCCGCGGACGGCCAAGAACTTTGCAACGAGAGCATGTGCTCAAGATTGCGGTGGAAAGTTACTGGACCGATGGACTGACAGGTGTTTCGATAGAAGAGATTTGCCGCCGAGCAGGAGTCTCCAAGCCGGGGGTTTATCGGGAGTTTGGTAACGAAGACGGGTTAAAACAGGCCGCCTTGGAAAGGTATCAGTCGACTATCTTGGCACCGCTCGCAGATATTTTGACCGATGATTTGCCCTTTGAACAGGCATTGAGGAAATTGACTGACTTTGTGCTCTTGGATCGCAAGGCCCACGGACTGCCTGCTGGCTGCTTGCAGGTTACTACGTGTCGTAGCAAGCAAACCCTTGGAAAGCGAACTCGAGAGAGTGCACATAAATTTAGCGATCAAACCCTAATGGGTCTTGAACAGTGGATAGACCGGGCGAAATCAAAAGGGCAGTTTGCAGTCGAGATACCTACGCGGACCGCAGCACTGTACGTTGATGCTCAGATCGCAACTGCGATGGAACTCCAACAGCAAGGCGTGACCCAAAAAGAGTTGGAGCGTGTTTTCAAGCTGGCTCTTACTGTATTTTTTGAGAAAAGACGTCCTATTCTGGACCAGATTTTCAGTGAGTTCGTTTGACAATTCTGTCCTCTACTGAATTGAGCTCTACAGGTGTGCAAAGAGAATGGAGCGCGCTTTTTGCTTCAACAGCGGACCTTGGCGCAGCCGCATCGAACGTCCGCTTCGTCCGCTCTGCCGACCTTCATCAACGAAAAAGGTGTTGTCAGAGCAAACCGACTTGAGACGGGCAGGGCAGTGGCTCGCTTTGCCGGATGACAAAACGCAGCCCGATTTGGTATTTCAAGATCAGTCCCAGGATCATCCGCCCGGCGGTGATGCATGTCCTGCGCTTCCCGCTTTCGCTGCGGATCGTCGAAGACTTGCTCCATGAGCGTGGCGTCAATGTGAGCCACGAGACCGTCCGTTTCTGGTGGCACAGGTTCGGCCCGATGTTCGCCGCAGAGATCAAAAAGAGGCGTATCGAGGGGATGAAATCCAGCCGCTGGCGCTGGCATCTGGACGAGGGCTTCGCGAAGATCAACGGCGAGCGGCACTACCTTTCAAAACCATCTACGGTGTGCGTCCCGGCGCATGGCGCCGTACCCTGCGCGACAATGAAAAAGGGGCCGATACGCGCCGCGCGCGATCCTATGCCGACTGGCCCTGACCGGCGTTGCAGGAACCCGATCAGACCCGTGCCGGCGCAGGGGGGGCGAGTTCGGCAAGCACCGAACCGGTGCCATCTGGGGGCGGTTGCATCGCCCCTCAAGTCCTGCGGCTGCACAGGCTGTGATGCGGCACCTGCGGTTTGCGCTGTCACTTCGCAGTGTCGCAGACCTGCTGGATGAGTGCAGCCGCAAGATGAGCCATGAAACTGTGCGGTAGTGATGGCAGCGGCACTCCCCGTGGCGGGCCGTGGATCACGACGGCTTGGCGCGCCACAGGGCAGCGCCACCGTTCAGGCAGGGTCTTCGGTCGCCCGTTTTTCTTGCGTGATTTGAGCGGTAGAGAGGAGCCCACCCCACTGGACTTGTGCGGCAGAACCTCAGTGGGGGCACCTGTTTTTATCTTTAGGTATTGATAAACGTTAAATGATAAAATCATTGTCAAATTACTGTGCTACAAACACAAGCAAAGGCTGCAATGCAGGGGCAAAAAATCAACTGCCCCATGTCGTGCCACAGGCTACCAGCTCAGGCTGTTCGGTCAAAGCTTAGCTTCATGAGTTCGCATGTCGTGTGAAGAAACATAAGTGACAAACCATCGGTTTTTAATGCCCGTCGACGTCTGACAGGTTGGTCCGCAATTTCCGAGTAACCGTCATGTTTGATGCTGAAACTTGGGAATTTGAGTCATGACAGAAAAAAACACCATCATTGTTGGCATTGGTGCGTCAGCCGGAGGAATTCAGGCGCTGAAAGGTTTCTTTAGCCAGGTTCAGGATGCTGCTGACATGGCGTTTGTCATTGTAACTCATCTCAGTCCGACCCGTGAAAGTCATTTGCACGAAGTAATCAGTCACTTCACGACGCTGCCCGTCGAGGTCATCGAACATGGTGCTTCAGCAAGGGCCGGGATGGTGCATGTCATGCCTGAACACGTCTGTCTGTCCATCAGTGACGGGCATTTCAGGTTGCTGCAGTCAGACCCAAAGAAGAGCCAACGAAAGCCGATCGACTTTTTCTTCCGCGCTCTTGCCGTGGATCAAGAAGAGAAGGCAGTCGGTATTGTGCTGTCAGGGTCTGGTGATGATGGCACGCTCGGCTTGCAGGCGATCAAAGCGCATGGGGGGCTGACGTTTGCGCAAGTCACTACCGGCAACGGGCTTGACTACCCGCAAATGCCAGAGAGCGCATTGTCCAGTGGAGCGGTTGATTTTGCTCTTCCCGTCGAGCAGATGCCCGAAAAGTTGCGCAACCTGCAAAAGGCAGCGGCGATGCTTGGAGCCGGGGTACTACACGGGGAGGTCAGCACTCCGGAATTGGCACAACGGCGCATGCAAGACGAAATTTCGAAATTGCTGCGGGATTATTCAGGACAGGACTTTGCAGGCTACAAAAGCAAGACATTCTTCCGACGTGTTGCACGGCGAATGCAGGTGGTGAACTCTCCGACGCCAGAGGCCTATCTCAAGCGGTTGAACGAGGACCCGGCAGAGGTGATGGCGCTTTTTGACGATCTGCTCATCAGCGTCACGGATTTCTTCAGGGACAAAAGTGCGTTCGATGCCTTGGGCGAGCAGGTCATGCCATCCCTCATGGCAAATAGGGGTTCTCAGGATACCATCAGGGTCTGGGTGCCCGGCTGCGCGACGGGCAAAGAGGTTTATTCCTTGGCCATCCTGATACGTGAAAACATGGCGGTAAATTCCACTCATCCACAGGTTCGCATTTTTGCTACCGACATTGATGAACCTGCGTTGAACGTGGCTCGATCCGCACGCTACAGCGACATCGAACTCAAGAACGTATCAAAGGAGCGCAAGGAGCGCTTTTTCCGCCAGGATGGGTCAACCCAAGTGCTCGTTCCCGAGATCCGCGACATGTGCATCTTCTCGTCCCATAACTTGATAAACGATCCTCCGTTTTCCCAGATGGACCTGGTGTCATGCAGGAACCTGTTGATCTATCTTGATGTCCGGCTTCAGGAGCGCGCCATATCGACGTTTCACTACGCGTTGAAGCCGGGCGGATTCCTGTTTCTGGGCGGTTCGGAAAGCCTGGGTCAGCGTGACAACATGTTCGTTGCCATTGACAAGAAGCATCGGATTTATCGAAGACTGGACCTCGACAACAAGCGGGCGCGTCTGCCGATCCCTCTGAAGGAGCTTTTCAAAAGCCCCGCTCAATTTGAACAGAACTACCGCCCGAGGAACATGACTGCACATCAAGTGCGTCATCGAGCAGAACATCAGATATTTGACCGCCACAGCCCTGCGCATGTGGTCATCCGTGGCGATGGTGAAATTGTCTTTTTCTCGGCGCTTACTCAACGTTATTTCGAAACGCCCCGAGGTGCCCCCAATAGGCAACTGTTTGAGACAGTTCGCCGAGAGTTGCGGCATCAAATGCGCCTGATTTTGCGCAAGGCGATTGAAACAGGTAAACCTGCCTCCCACACCATGGTTTTGCAGGAGAATGACGCCGCGTTCAACGTTACCGTCGTTATTGAGCCGCTCAATAATGGCGAGGATGTAGAGCCCATGTTTCTCGTCGTGTTCAAGCCCGTCGGCGACGGGGCTGTCAGTCATGAGAAGAGCACAGAGTCTTCCAAAGGCAAGGAAGATGAAGACATCTATGAGCGGAACTTGAATGATCTGCAAGAGCGCCTGCAATCGACAATAGAGGAATACGAAACCGCACTGGAAGAATTGAGCACTTCGAATGAGGAGCTGATTTCAGTCAACGAAGAGGCCCAGTCAGCAAATGAGGAGCTGCAAGCCTCGAAAGAAGAAATGCAGTCTTTGAATGAGGAACTCAGCACCGTAAATGCTGATTTGACCGACAAAGTCGAAGAGCTTGGCAAGGCCAATACTGATTTGCGTGATTTGCAAGATGCTACAGGTATTGCCATTGTTTTTCTTGATCGTGACATGATGATCCGGAGCTTCACACCCGCCGCTTCAAAATTACTGCATTTGCGCGAGGCAGATATCGGTCGCCCGCTGACAGAACTTGCCAGCTTTGTTGTCTATTCCTTTCTGCAAAAAGACATCCATGAGGTGTTCAGCACAGGCTGCACGGTAGAGCGTCGGCTACCACAAAGCGGTTATCCAACACACTATCTTGTACGGATCGTGCCTTATCTGGAAGGTGGGGAGACGACTGGGGTTGTCATCACTTTTGTGGACGTGACATCCCTGGTTGATGCCGAAAAGCAGCGTGTTTTGTTGATTGAGGAGGCTGCCGAGCACGCAGTGAACTCCAAGAACGCGCGCTTGGAGGAAGTGCAAGCGGCGGACGCGCGCAAGGCACGATTGATAGCTGTGCTGGCACATGATCTGCGCACGCCACTGGTTGCGATACTGAGCACGCTCGATTTGTTCCGAAACAAAACTGAGAACCCGTCCAATGACAAAATGCTGCATCGCCTCAAGACAGAGGGCCACGGCATGCTTCAACTTATCGACGATGTGCTGGAATTGGCAAGGCTCGGCGCGGGCGAGGCACGGCTCAGGCCCGAGCCTTTCAAGCTGAGTGATATGCTTTCGCAGATTGGCGATCTTGTCCGATCGACCGCGGATCGCCATAAGACCGAGGTCGTGGTGCAGGTCGATGATTTGCCCATGTTGATTGGTGATGTGATGTCACTGCGGCGGATTCTGTTGAACTTCGCAACCAACGCCGTGAAGGCCACGCGTGGCGGTAGCGTCCACCTTTCCGCCACGCGCGAAGCTGATGACTCGGACGGTCATACGGTAACATTTTCCGTCACGGATACAGGTTGTGGCATTGCGCCTGAGGATATCCCGCGACTGTTTCGCGACTTTGGCATGCTGGAGCGCGATGCTATCGGGCGGGACGGTACCGGCCTGGGCCTTGCCATTTGCCACAGGCTCGCAACGGCGATGGGCGGTGAAGTGGGTGTTGAAAGCTCTCTGGGTTCGGGATCACGGTTTTGGCTGCGGCTTACGCTGCCTGAGTGCGGCAGCGAAACTCCCGCTCCTGACCAGGCGGAAAATGATCTCACTGCTGTTCTTCGCGGCCTCAAGGTGCTGGTCGCCGAAGATCACGACATCATCCGACAACTGACATGCGCGAACCTGACGCGCTTCGGCATGTTTCCGACCGAGGCCGCCGACGGGATGATTGCCGTCGAATTGGCCGCCGCAGGAAAATTCGATCTGATCCTGATGGACCTGCAGATGCCACGCCTCGATGGGGACGAGGCCGCATCTCGTATCCGTCGTGGCGATGGTCTTTCGGCCAATGCCCGGATCATCGGAATTACCGCGCATCAGGCCCCTGAAATCGCTGTGATGTTGAGCGATCTGGCTTTTGACGCCTGCCTGCCAAAGCCGCTTGATATACAGCGACTTGCGGCTTGCGTGCGGGGCGATATCCAGCCCCCGCCACCGCTTGGCCCGACCTCGTTCGAGGACTTCGACGCTGAAAATCTGACCTCGCTGCGCGATATTGACGGCGGCGTCCTGCTCAGCCGTACACTGAAGCAGTTTTCCGCCGAGATCGGGGCGACCTGGGCTGGTCTATCAGAGATGATCGCCAAGCAAGATAGCGTCGAGGCTGGCCGATTGGTTCACAAGCTCACCGGTTTCAGCGATTTGCTCGGTGCCCGGACACTTTCCTCTGAACTGCGCAATTTCCAGAACCTGATCGAGGATGAGGACCAGAATGTGTTGGCAGAGGCTCTCGAAGCGATCGACGCAGTCATGACCAAGACGCGGAGCCACTTGAGCCAGCTGATCGAGGAGGCGGATCGTTCAACATAGGGACCGGAAACGGACTCGGATCCGGCAAGCTGAGCAATTGAGCGATGCCGCAATCAGGGCTGTCCCGCCCGGCTGCTGTCAGAAGAAACCAGCATGCGGGGGGCAGGGCGGTCGCATGCCCTCGCCGGATCGCAAAACGCAGCCCGTTTCGGTATTTCGAAACCAGCCCCGAGATCATCCGCCTGGCGGTCATGCTTGACCTGCGCTTTGCGCTCTCGCGTCGGAGACGGGTTCGAATTTGGCGGGCCGCACCCTCAGGAGAGATGCGGGAAATAATCCTCGCAGGAGCCTTCA
>LXYH01000018.1 GCA_001650895.1 Rhodobacteraceae bacterium EhC02 | reverse complement strand
TGGTTGCGGGAGTAGGATTTGAACCTACGACCTTCAGGTTATGAGCCTGACGAGCTACCGGGCTGCTCCATCCCGCGTTATATTGGGTATCGTTTAGAGAGATACGAATTGAGTTCCTTTCTAGGTTTGGCGGTGACCTACTCTCCCACGTCTTGAGACGCAGTACCATTGGCGCGACGGCGCTTAACGGCCGGGTTCGGAATGGATCCGGGTGTTTCGCTCGTGCTATGACCACCAAACCGAGGAAGGAACTCAACGATTGTCCAAGTCAGTACTCTGATTATGTGTATGCTTTTGATTTGTCAGTCTGTCTTTTACTGGATCAAATCAAGCCTATCGGGCAATTAGTACCAGTCAACTGAACGCATTGCTGCGCTTACATCTCTGGCCTATCGACGTGGTGGTCTACCACGGCCCTCAGGGATACCTTGTTTTGAGGGGGGCTTCCCGCTTAGATGCCTTCAGCGGTTATCCTGTCCGTTCATAGCTACCCAGCACTGCCGTTGGCACGACAACTGGTCCACCAGTGGAACGTTCACCCCGGTCCTCTCGTACTAGGGGCAACTCCTCTCAAGTATCCTACACCCACGGCAGATAGGGACCGAACTGTCTCACGACGTTCTAAACCCAGCTCACGTACCTCTTTAAATGGCGAACAGCCATACCCTTGGGACCTGCTCCAGCCCCAGGATGAGATGAGCCGACATCGAGGTGCCAAACACTGCCGTCGATATGGACTCTTGGGCAGTATCAGCCTGTTATCCCCGGCGTACCTTTTATCCGTTGAGCGATGGCCCTCCCACTTGGGACCACCGGATCACTATGGCCGTCTTTCGACTCTGCTCGACTTGTCAGTCTCGCAGTCAGGCTGGCTTCTGCCATTGCACTCAACGAGCGATTTCCGACCGCTCTGAGCCAACCTTCGCGCGCCTCCGTTACTCTTTAGGAGGCGACCGCCCCAGTCAAACTACCCACCACACAGGGTCCCGGATCCGGATAACGGACCGCGGTTAGACATCAAGCGAAGCAAGGGTGGTATCTCAAGGGAGGCTCCACAGAAACTGGCGTCTCTGCTTCAAAGCCTACCACCTATCCTGCACATGCTTGGCCTGATGCCAGTGTGAAGTTGTAGTAAAGGTGCACGGGGTCTTTCCGTCTAACCGCGGGAAGCCTGCATCTTGACAGGCAATTCAATTTCGCTGAGTCTATGTTGGAGACAGCGGGGAAGTCGTTACGCCATTCGTGCAGGTCGGAACTTACCCGACAAGGAATTTCGCTACCTTAGGACCGTTATAGTTACGGCCGCCGTTTACCGGGGCTTCAATTCAAAGCTCTCACCTCTCCTTTTAACCTTCCGGCACCGGGCAGGCGTCAGACCCTATACGTCGTCTTGCGACTTCGCAGAGCCCTGTGTTTTTAGTAAACAGTCGCCACCCCCTGGTTTGTGCCCCCAGCCTCTAGTTGCCTAGAAACCGGGCCTCCTTCTCGCGAACTTACGGAGGTATTTTGCCGAGTTCCTTCAACATAGTTCTCTCAAGCGCCTTGGTATTCTCTACCAGTCCACCTGTGTCGGTTTAGGGTACGATCTCATGGAGGGCTATTTCCAGGAACCGATCAGCGGCCCACCCAATCCGATAAGGGTGAACAACAGTCTCGATCCGTCACATCCTCCTGGCCCAGGAATATTAACCTGGTTCCCATCGACTACGCCTTTCGGCCTCGCCTTAGGGGTCGGCTTACCCTGCTCAGATTAGCTTTAAGCAGGAACCCTTGGACTTTCGGCGACAGGGTCTCTCACCCTGTTTGTCGCTACTCATGTCATCATTCTCACTAGTGATCTCTCCACCGGATCCCTCACAGGCCGGCTTCACAGAAAGTATCTTGTCCTCCAAGGCCCCCCGAGAGGGGCTAAAGAGGATAGATACTATGTCACACTACGCTCTGCTACCATGCCTTACGGCATCCTAAGCTTCGGCTCATGGCTTGAGCCCCGTTACATCTTCGCCGCAGGACAACTTATTTAGACCAGTGAGCTGTTACGCTATCTTTAAAGGATGGCTGCTTCTAAGCCAACCTCCTGGTTGTTTTGGTCGTCCCACCTGCTTTCCCACTTAGCCATGAATTGGGGGCCTTAGCTGTAGGTCAGGGTTGTTTCCCTCTTCACGACGGACGTTAGCATCCGCCGTGTGTCTGCCATCTAGTACTCCCGGGTATTCGGAGTTTGGTTAGGATCAGTAAGCCTGTGGGGCCCCATTACCCATCCAGTGCTCTACCCCCCGGGGTATTCGGATGACGCTCTACCTAAATAGATTTCGCAGAGAACCAGCTATCTCCGAGTTTGATTGGCCTTTCACCCCTAGGCACAACTCATCCCGACCTTTTTCAACAGGTGTGGGTTCGGACCTCCAGTTAGTGTTACCTAACCTTCATCCTGGTCATGCCTAGATCACTCGGTTTCGGGTCTGATCCCACGAACTCAACGCCCTATTAAGACTCGCTTTCGCTACGCCTACACCTAACGGCTTAAGCTTGCTCGTGAGACCAAGTCGATGACCCATTATACAAAAGGTACGCCGTCACAAGACTGGACACTAATGATAATCTTCTGCCTGCCCTACCGCTTCGCTGCGTGAGGGCTTCGCGCCGTCATTTCACGGGGATGGAAACTCGAAACTGTACGGTTTCAAGACCGGGGTTGCGACTGTCGAGCCCTGCGTTCGACCGATGGTCGACCGAGAGGCCCATCCGCACACCCTGGCGGTTCTCATATCCCAGTTCGATGCCAGACCGGAACTGGATGGATCCACCCAGGTCCACCTCGCCGCCCTGCAGGTAAATGCCGGGCATCGTGTGGAACTGCGCATACCATCTGCGGTTCGCGGTTGTGTATGTCGTTGTATTGCCAAGACCGATCCAGAACCCACCCTCGTTGGTGACTGATGCACCATAGGTGAGCTGGAAGGGGCCGCGTGCGGTTCCGGTCTGTTTGCGCAGGTAAATCTCTTCACCCACCACATCCTTCTGGAACACCACGTCGCCGACAGAAGCGGCGACATAGCTTTGCGTTGCGTTCCTGGCCAGGCAACCTTCGTTCGGGCAGTGGTTCACGCCCATGTTGATCAGGCCCAGAACAAGCCCGACAACTGCAAAGGTGCCATCGGTAACAACGGCAAGATCTGACATGTCGGCTACTCCCGAGGACGGTAAAACTGACCGTCCGGGGTAGATTGTCATTAGAGTCCAGTCAAGCTCCGACTGATTGTAGGCGTTCGGTTTCAGGTACTGTTTCACTCCCCTCGTCGGGGTGCTTTTCACCTTTCCCTCACGGTACTGGTTCGCTATCGGTCAGTAAGGAGTACTTAGCCTTCGGGGGTGGTCCCCCGATCTTCAGACAGAATTTCACGTGTTCCGCCCTACTTAATACGTTCCATCGAGCTTCCCATACGGGGCTGTCACCCGCTATGGCCTGCTTTTCCAAACAGTTCTGGTCACTCTCAGGACTCGGCTGGTCCCCGTTCGCTCGCCGCTACTAGGGGAGTCTCTATTGATGTCCTTTCCTCCGGGTACTTAGATGTTTCAGTTCCCCGGGTTTGCTCTTAAAACCCTATGTATTCAGGTTAAAAGTACCTGGTTTACCCCATTATTGATCACCCCGAAGGGTAACAATAACAGAATATCAGGTGGGTTGCCCCATTCGGAAATTCATGGATCAAAGCCTATTCTCAGCTCCCCATGACTTATCGCAGAGTATCACGTCCTTCATCGCCTCTTACTGCCAAGGCATCCACCAAACGCCCTTCTCGCGCTTGATTTGATCCAGAAAGAGAAAGACTCTTTCCGATCAAAAGCATACTTTCCCGCCCCGATGAACCGTGCGGATCATCGAGACATTTGGTTAGTGTACTTGACTTGGACAACTCTGTTCGTTTCAGCCTGCAGACATGTGGGAGGCCGAGGAAACAGCCCATTCACATGCTCGCCGCGCCCGAAGGCTTGGCACAAGACTGAGATGTTTCCCTTACGCGGGAACATCAAACAGTGTTGATATGTATCTCTCTATACGATGTCAAAGGCAGCCCGAAGGCTGCGGCGTCCGATTGGACGGCCAAACACTCGACAGTGCTTGGCGATCTAATCGGGAGTGCGGTCGTTTCACACTTGGCCCTCTCATTGAGTGCTGCGCACTCAACTGCCGGGCCGACGTCTTCGCTTTGCGAAGACTTGGTGGAGCCTAGGAGGATCGAACTCCTGACCTCCTGAATGCAAATCAGGCGCTCTCCCAGCTGAGCTAAGGCCCCAAAACGTTCGGAACCACGCGGAGTTTGGTGGGTCGAGGAGGACTTGAACCTCCGACCTCACGCTTATCAGGCGTGCGCTCTAACCACCTGAGCTACCGACCCAGCTGATTTTGCGTCAGCAAAACCGGCGCCACCAGGTCAAGACCCGGCAGGTAGTCCACCAAACCGGCTCGATCCGGTCGTGTCTGAAGAGATATGAGGACGGCTCGGTCCTGGTTGCCTCGAAAGACAACCGTTTTGACCGGCTTTGAATGCCGGTCTTGCTAAGTGTTTCACGAGATCAGCAAGCTGATCTGCTAGAAACATCCTTAGAAAGGAGGTGATCCAGCCGCAGGTTCCCCTACGGCTACCTTGTTACGACTTCACCCCAGTCGCTGAGCTCACCGTGGTCCGCTGCCCCCTCCGAAGAGGTTGGCGCACGGCCTTCGGGTAAACCCAACTCCCATGGTGTGACGGGCGGTGTGTACAAGGCCCGGGAACGTATTCACCGCGTCATGCTGTTACGCGATTACTAGCGATTCCGACTTCATGGGGTCGAGTTGCAGACCCCAATCCGAACTGAGACAGCTTTTTGGGATTAACCCATTGTCACTGCCATTGTAGCACGTGTGTAGCCCAACCCGTAAGGGCCATGAGGACTTGACGTCATCCACACCTTCCTCCCGCTTATCACGGGCAGTTTCCATAGAGTGCCCAGCTTGACCTGCTGGCAACTAGGGATGTGGGTTGCGCTCGTTGCCGGACTTAACCGAACATCTCACGACACGAGCTGACGACAGCCATGCAGCACCTGTCACTAGGTCTCTTACGAGAAAACCGAATCTCTCCGGCGGTCCTAGGATGTCAAGGGTTGGTAAGGTTCTGCGCGTTGCTTCGAATTAAACCACATGCTCCACCGCTTGTGCGGGCCCCCGTCAATTCCTTTGAGTTTTAATCTTGCGACCGTACTCCCCAGGCGGAATGCTTAATCCGTTAGGTGTGTCACCGAGCAGTATACTACCCGACGACTGGCATTCATCGTTTACGGTGTGGACTACCAGGGTATCTAATCCTGTTTGCTCCCCACACTTTCGCACCTCAGCGTCAGTATCGAGCCAGTGAGCCGCCTTCGCCACTGGTGTTCCTCCGAATATCTACGAATTTCACCTCTACACTCGGAATTCCACTCACCTCTCTCGAACTCAAGACCAGGAGTTTTGGAGGCCGTTCCAGGGTTGAGCCCTGGGATTTCACCCCCAACTTTCTGATCCGCCTACGTGCGCTTTACGCCCAGTAATTCCGAACAACGCTAACCCCCTCCGTATTACCGCGGCTGCTGGCACGGAGTTAGCCGGGGTTTCTTTACCAGATACTGTCATTATCATCTCTGGCGAAAGAGCTTTACGACCCTAAGGCCTTCATCACTCACGCGGCATGGCTAGATCAGGCTTGCGCCCATTGTCTAAGATTCCCCACTGCTGCCTCCCGTAGGAGTCTGGGCCGTGTCTCAGTCCCAGTGTTGCTGATCATCCTCTAAAACCAGCTACTGATCGTAGACTTGGTAGGCCATTACCCCACCAACTATCTAATCAGACGCGGGCCGATCCTTCTCCGATAAATCTTTCCCCCGAAGGGCGTATACGGTATTACTCTCAGTTTCCCGAGGCTATTCCGTAGAGAAGGGCACGTTCCCACGCGTTACTAACCCGTCCGCCGCTACACCCGAAGGTGCCGCTCGACTTGCATGTGTTAGGCCTGCCGCCAGCGTTCGTTCTGAGCCAGGATCAAACTCTCAAGTTGAAAAGCGTTTCCGCTTATCCTTGACGTTCGAACCTCTGCACATCGTTCCACAATGTTCCGGCTAGGAAACACTGCAAAACAGTCTCTGTTTGATGTGCTCCAGGTTTCATCAGAAACCAGAAGCCGCCAAACAGTGAAGCTGACACTAGATCATCGGGTTGCCCCTACTAGCGCGATATACAGACGTTGATCCATCGAATGAACCAAACCGCCCACATATCTCTTCAGATATTATCAATGTCAAAGAGCGTCGGAGCCGTAACCCCAGAGACAAAATCAAACCGGCGCGCTCAAACTACAAGCGCAACCCGCCCAACTTATCCCCAAATTCCTTCCCGGATCTCCCTCCGAAGCACCGCTCCGTCGTTCCGTCCGGTCCCCAGCGCCGCGTCTCTGCGTCGCCGTGAGGGGGGTTCTACGGTTTG
>LXYH01000017.1 GCA_001650895.1 Rhodobacteraceae bacterium EhC02 | reverse complement strand
GAAATCGACGCGCTGGTGGGATCCGTCCGCGAACTGGGCCGCGTCACCGACACACCCACCCCAACCATCGACACCGTCCTCGCCCTCGTCAGCCTGCGCGCAAAAATCGCCGGACTTTACACCGGGTGACGACAGCGAACAGGACAGGCGCCGTCTGACCCGAACGTTGAAAGGCAACGTTCGGGCAGCCCCCTTGCGCCGTGACGCCTGTCATGGGGTCATCCTTTCGCAAGCGCCCAGCTGACCATCTTGCGCGTGACGCGCAGCCCCGGCGGACCTCCCTTTTTCGGCCCTTCGCCGATGACCTGCTCCTGCGAATCTCGGCACGTTCAAACAAGGCAGGATCGCTTCCATATGACCGCACAAGGTCTCCTTGCCCCCTGATTTCCCGGTATACTTCGGGATGCAGAAATTTTTATGTTTTACAAGAGCTTAATAAATATCGAAAAATTGGCCGCGTAAAAATCTTTCAATATTTTAGCACTTGACGAAACAATCCTGCGCGTAACTTTCTTCCGCACCGCCTGCCGGATGAACCCGATCAAGAGTTCACCCCGTAAGAAAATGCCAAGACACGGCTGCGGAACACGACGCGGGGGAATAACACGATGTTGAAGTCAATTCTGGTTCCGGTGCGTGGCGACGGCATGGTTGCGACCGTGCTTGCCCATGCGGCAGAACTGGCCAAGCAGCACGACGCGCAGGTCAATGTCGTGCATTGCCGTGTCCAGCCGAAGGACATGATCCCCCAAGGCGTTCCACTGAACGACTTTGCACGCAAGGTGATGCTGGAGCAGGCAGTCGAACTGGCCAACAGGCAGGAAGACCACCTGCGCGGCATCCTGCATCGGCTGGCACGTGAATTCGGAATGAAGGAAGATGGCCGCGAAGACGGCATGGCCACCTGCACCTTCACGGAAGAACCGGGGCGGATGGCCGATGTGGTCCGGCATGCGGGCCGCCTGTCCGATCTGATCGTTCTTCCAAAGCCCCAGCGGGAAAGCAACCTGGGACAGAGCTCTTTGAAATCGGCCCTCTACGGGGCGGGACGCCCGGTGCTGATCTGTCCGGGGCAACTGCACCCTGACGCGACCTTCGCGCAGCATGTGGCGGTGGGCTGGAACGGATCGCTGCCGGCCGCGCGCGCCGTCGCCTCGTCGCTGGACATCGTGCATGCGGCAAAGCGCGTGAGCATCCTGACCGGCGGCAAACTGCAGCCACACGGGCCGACCGCAGACGAACTGGCGGCCTACTATGCCCTTCGCGGCATCACCGCCGAGGTCGTGCAATTCGATGGCAAGGACCCCGCGACCGAGCTTCTGGCCGCCTGCAAGGATATCGGTGCAAGCCTGCTTGTGACCGGCGCCTACAGCCACAGCCACGAAACCGAGATGCTGTTCGGCGGCAATACCCAACGCATCGTGGACAACACCGAGATGCCGGTTCTGATGGCGCATTGACCCATCTTTCGATCGGCGCGGGCGACTGCAACACGGCGCTTTGCAGGATTTCAGAAAGGGCCGCGCAAGACGCGGAAATATCAATCCGGGACGACCGGACATTCTAGGGAGGAACCCAACATGAAACTGACCAAGAGACTTTTCCTTGCTCTGGCCGCCAGCACCACGATCGCGACGCTGCCGATCGCGGCTTTCGCCGATGGCTGGCAGCCCAAACGCCCGATCGATTTCACCATCATGGCGGGCGCCGGCGGCGGCGCGGATCAGATCGCGCGTTTCATTCAATCCGTGGTCGAGGCAAACGACCTGACCAACCGTCCCCTGATCCCCACCAACCGGGGCGGCGGGTCCGGGGCCGAGTCGCTGCTGCACCTCAAGGATGCCCGCGACCCCGATCACACCCTGCTGGTGACGCTGAATTCCTTCTACACCACGCCGATCCGCCAGGAGGCCCTGGGCGTCGACATCGAAACTTTCACACCGATCATCATGATGGGCGTCGATCCGTTTGTCCTTTGGGTCCACAAGGACTCGGGCATCACCACCTTCGAGGATTTCGTCACCAAGGTGAAAGAGATGGATGGCGAGTTCGTGATGGGCGGCACCGGCACCGGGCAGGAAGACTCGATCGTGATCGCCTACATGTCGGGCGCCTACGACCTGAAGATCAAGTACATCCCCTATGACGGCGGCGGCGCCGTGGCCAAGGATCTTGCGGGCAAGCAGATCATGGCGACGGTGAACAACCCCTCCGAAGCCAAGGGCTTCTACGAGTCTGGCGATTTCGTGCCGCTGCTGGCCTTCTCGGACGAGCGTATGGACGCCTATCCCGACGTGCCGACCCTGAAGGAAAAGGGCCACGATTTCTCGTACTACAACCAGCGGGCCATCGTGGGCGCGCCGGGTATGTCGGATGAAGCCGCCGCCTATTACCGCGAGGTATTCGGCAAGGTTTACGACAGCGAGAAGTGGCAGGGATACCTGGTTTCGGAAAGCCTGTCCCCGCTGATCATGGATGAGGCCGAAACCCGCGCCTACTGGTCCCGGCAGGTCCAGAACCATCGTCAGCTTCTGTCCGAAATGAGCAACTGAGCAAAGCGTCAGGAAAGAGGGCAGTCATGCGCCAAGGTGAGATATCTCTTGTGGGGCTCCTTGCCCTCTTTTCCCTCTACCTGATGTGGAAGAGCACCGAACTTCCCATCGGCTACATTCGCGGTCAGGGGCCGGGTGGCGGGTTCTGGCCATTCTGGCTTGCCTGCGGCATGCTGCTGAGCTGCCTTGCCAGTGCGTGGAACTGGTGGCGCGGCCTATCCCCTGCCTCGCGATCGGACGAACCCTTGATGGATGCCTTCGGGTGGCGGACGCTTCTGTATGTCGGTGGCAGCGTCGTGGCTTTCGTCGCGCTGATCTCGATCGTGTCCATGTACGGCGCGGTTGCAGCGTTCCTGTTCTACTACCTTCGCTTCCTCGGTCGGCACTCATGGTTTCTGACCCTGACAATCTCGATCCTGTTGCCGATTGGGCTCTTCTTCTTCTTCGAGGCGGTGATGCTGATTTCCATGCCTCAGGGGATGTCGTTCACCCAGCCCGTCTTCGACCTGATGTACGACATCATCTATTGAAATCCCCCCAGACCCGAGGTCTTCCATGGAAGTCATTTCCTTTCTTGCCGATGGCATCTTGTTGGCGCTTGAGCCGATCAATTTTGCCCTGATCATCCTCGGCGTCACCGTCGGGCTGTTCATTGGCGCCATGCCCGGACTGGGATCGGTGAACGGTGTGGCGATCCTGCTGCCGATCACGTTCCTTGTGCCGCCCAATTCCGCCATCATCTTTCTTGCGGCGATCTATTACGGCGCGATGTACGGCGGGGCGATTTCCTCTGTCACCCTGGGGATACCGGGCGCCTCGACGGCCGTGGCCACGACCTTCGATGGTCGTCCACTGGCCCTTCAGGGGCGGGCGAGCCTGGCGCTTGTCACCGCGGCACTGGCCTCGTTCGTCGGCGGCACGGTCGCCAACGTTCTCTTCACGCTTTTCGCGCCGGTACTGGCATCGACGGCGCTGTCCTTCGGGCCGCCGGAAATCTTCGCCCTGATGTTGCTGGCCTTCGCCACCTTCGTGGGCCTTGGCGGCGACGACATCCCCAAGACGGTGTTCTCGATCTGCCTCGGGCTGGTGCTGGCGGCGGTCGGATTTGACACGATCTCGGGCGAGCCGCGTCTGGTACTGTTCGAAATCGACGGCTTCATGCGCGGGATCGGCTTCATCGTGCTTGCCATCGGCGTCTACGGAATCGGGGAAATGCTGTGGACGATCGAACAGACGCGGGGCGAGGTCACCACGACAAACCCCAAGATGACGGCAAAAGGCATGGCGTCGGACGCCAAGGAGGCCATGCAGCGCGGATGGAAGGGCACCACGATCGGCTCGCTCATCGGGTTCTTCGTGGGCATCCTGCCTGCGGCGGGCGCGACGCCCGGATCGCTCATGTCCTACGGCGTGGCCAAGATGATGTCGAAGACACCCGAGGACTACGGCAATGGCTCGCCCGATGGCGTGGCGGCCCCCGAAGCGGCCAACAACTCGGCCTCGACAGGCTCGATGTTGCCGATGCTCACGCTGGGCATTCCCGGCTCGCCGACCACGGCGATCCTGCTGGGCGGCATGGTGATCTGGGGCCTGACACCCGGACCGCGTCTGTTTCTTGATGAAACCGAATTCGTCTGGGGCCTGATCGGATCCTTCTACATCTCGAACATCGCGGCGCTCGTGATCAACCTGGCCTTCATTCCGCTTTTTGTCTGGATGCTCAGGATGCCTTTCACGATCCTCGCTCCGCTGATCTTCGTGCTGTCCATCATCGGTGGCTTTGCGGCCTCCCGCAGCATGCATGACCTCTGGCTCATCGTGATTTTCGGGATTGCGGCATTCTTCCTGCGCAAGTTCGACTATCCGCTGGCCCCCGCCGTGCTGGCCATCGTGCTGGGACCCATTGCCGAACCCACCCTGCGCCAGTCCCTGCTGCTGTCCTCGGGCGATCCGATGATCTTCTTCAACCGGCCGATCGCCGGGCCGATCACCATCGTCGCGATCATCCTGATCCTTTTGCCGGGCCTGAAGTTTCTGCGACGCAAGCGGGCAATGGCGAAGAACTGACGACACCCCGGCTGCAGCCGACGGGTCAGAACAACCAAAAAGACGACCAAAAAGAGAGACACTTGATGCAAACACTCGCAGACCTGATCCAGCGCCATCCTGAAACCGCCAGTGCCATTGGCGCTCCGGGACGGGACTGGATGACCTATGGACAACTCAATGCACTGACGCAGACGGTGCGGACTTCCCTGCACGGTGCGGGTGTTGGGCGTGGTGACCGGGTGGCGATC
>LXYH01000016.1 GCA_001650895.1 Rhodobacteraceae bacterium EhC02 | reverse complement strand
GGGGGAGCATCCTGCGGGAGGGGGGCCATGTCGGGTATTTCCGCTGCGGCAGGCGGGGGTGTCACGGGCGGGATCGGCGCGGCGGCGGGTTCATCCGCGGGCAGGGTCCTTTCCTGCGGCACGGCGCTGTCCTCTAGCGGGGGCGCGGGCGCAATCGGGGCGGCGGGCGCTGCATCGGGGACAATCTGCAGGGTCGGCGCGGACGCGGGGGGAGCCGCCCGGCCCGCATCGGATGTCGCTGCGGTGTCCGACGGGTAGGATGGCGATGGGGTCATCACGGGACGGGCCGCGCCGCTGTCGGTCCGGGGGGGAGAGGTCCGTGCGGTAGCGGTCTCGGCGACGGCAGTCTCGGTCCCGGCGCCGGCAGTCACCTCATCCAGTGGCTGCGACATGCCGCTGACATATTTAACCCCTTGTTCGCGCATGATTTTCTGCACACCCTTGATGGTCATTCCGTCATCGTGCAGCAGTTTCTTTATGCCGCCCAGCAGCAGCATGTCGTCGGGGCGGTAGTAGCGCCGCCCGCCCGCCCGCTTCACCGGCTTTACCTGGGGAAACTTGCTTTCCCAGAATCGCAGCACATGGGCAGGACGATCAAGCCAGTCTGCCACTTCGCTGATCGTGCGAAAGGCGTCCGGAGATTTCGCTGCCATGCGTCAGATCCCTTCTCAGCCCTCGGGCCCGGATGCGACACGGTCCTTCATCAGATGCGAGGGGCGGAAGGTCAGCACGCGGCGCGGATTGATCGGGACTTCCTCGCCGGTCTTGGGGTTGCGTCCCACGCGGGCCGATTTCTCGCGCACCGAGAAGGTGCCGAAGGACGATATCTTGACCTGCTCGCCGGATACCAGGGCATCCGACATGTGCTGCAGCACGCTTTCGACCAACTGGCTGCTGTCGTTACGCGACAGTCCGACCTCGCGAAAGATCGCTTCGCTCAGGTCCATCCGGGTCAAGGTCTTGTCACTCATCCTGCGTCCCCCCATTCAACATTTCGTCAACCATAGGGGCAGGGTCATTTTCGAGTCAATATCAATGGCTTGCCGCACGGCTTTTCAGCGGTGCCTTACCCACCTTAAGGATAGGCCTGCGCCTACCAGCGCAGAACGACGGCGCCCCAGGCCAGCCCGCCGCCGATCGCCTCGGTCACGATCAGATCGCCCGGCTTGATCTGGCCGCGATCGCGCCCGACAGACAGCGCCAGCGGGATCGACGCGGCCGAGGTGTTGCCGTGGTCCTGCACGGTGACGACGACACGCTCCATCGGCACCTGCATCCGCTGCGCCGTAGCGGTGATGATGCGCAGATTGGCCTGGTGCGGGACGATCCAGTTCACGTCGCCGCCGGTCAGGCCGACCTTGTCCAGCGCCGCATGGGCGGTCTGGGCCAGTTTCTCGACCGCGTGGCGGAAGACGTCGCGCCCCTGCATCCTGAGATGTCCGGTGGTGCCGGTCGATACGCCGCCATCCACGTAGAGCAGATCGCGGTGCCGCCCGTCCGAGTTCAGATCGCTGGCCAGGACGCCGCGATCGGTATTGGTGCCGCTGCCATCCTCGGCCTGCAGGATCAGGGCGCCCGCGCCGTCACCGAACAGAACGCAGGTGGACCGGTCGGTCCAGTCCATCAGGCGGCTGAAGGTCTCGGCGCCGATGACCATCACGCGTTTCGCCTGGCCCGACAGGATCATGCCGTTGGCATTGGCCAAGGCAAAGACGAATCCCGCGCAGACGGCCTGCACGTCGAAGGCAAAGCCGCGTGTCATGCCCAGATTGGCCTGCACCATGGTGGCGGCGGCCGGAAAGGTCAGATCGGCGGTCGATGTGGCGAGGATGATCGCATCAAGATCGTCCGGCTGCATGCCCGCATCGGCCAGGGCTGCCAGTGCCGCGCGGGTGGCCAGATCGGATGTGGTCTGCCCCTCGGCCGCGACATGGCGCCGCTCGATCCCCGAGCGTGCCTTGATCCATTCATCGGATGTATCCAGACGCGCCTCGAACTCTGCGTTTTCCACGATCCGTTCGGGCAGATAATGCCCGATGCCCTTGACGACGGCGCGAATGGTCATTGACTGTCTTCCTGTTGCGTCTGTGTATCGTGGGCGAGGGCCGTGGCAGATGCAACCCGCGCGGCCAGTTTTTCGGAAAAGCCCGATTGCGCCAGTTTGAAGGCCAGTTTCACGGCGGCGGACACGCCCGTGGCATCGGCCGATCCGTGGGATTTCACCACCGTGCCGTTCAGCCCCAGAAACACGCCACCGTTGACGCGGCGCGGGTCGATCCGGTGCTTGAGCCTGCGCAGCGATGTCAGCGCCAGCAACGAGGCCAGCCGCGACAGGGGGGAATGCTTGAAGGCTTCCTTCAGCAGGTCCCCGATCAGCTTGGCCGTGCCTTCGCCGGTTTTCAGCGCCACGTTGCCGGTGAAGCCGTCGGTCACGATCACATCGCAGACATCGCCGGGGATATCACCGCCTTCGACGAAACCGACGAAATCGAAATTGCCGCGCGGTGCGATGTTACCGATCAGCTCATGCGCGGCCTTCAACTCGGCCCGGCCCTTGTTTTCCTCGGTGCCCACGTTCAGCAGGCCGACGCGGGGGTGGGGAAGGTTCAGGCCGTTGCGGGCATAGGAGGCACCCATCAGCGCATATTGCAGCAGGTCCTGTTCGTCGGCGCGCACATCCGCGCCCACGTCAAGCATGACGTTGAAACCCTGCGGGTTGCGCGATGGCCACAGCACCGCGATGGCCGGACGGTTCACGCCCGGCAGCTTGCGCAGCCGCACCATCGACAACGCCATCAGCGCACCGGTGTTGCCGCAGGAGACAGCGACCGTCGCCTCGCCCTCACGCACCGAATCAAGCGCAGACCACATCGAGGTGTTCTTGCCGTGGCGCATGATGTGGCTTGGCTTGTCCGACATCGCGACCACGCCCTGCGCATCGCGAATCTCGCAGCGCCCGGTCAGGTGCTTTCGCTTGGCGACAAGCCGCTCCAGCTGGTCGCGCGGTCCGTGAAGGATGAAGGCGATCTCGGGATTGATCTTGGCAGACAAGGCAATGCCGGCAACCACGGCTGCCGGCCCCAGATCGCCACCCATGGCGTCAACCGAAATGATGGTGCGCCCGCGTCGCGTCGTGGACTGGTCCGACAACGTGGACATGGGCGCCCCCTGGTTCTGACGCTCAGGCTGCGTCTTCGTCCAGATCCACTTCTTCGGTCATGGCGACGATTTCACGCTCGCCATAATGGCCGCAAGCGGCGCACACGTGGTGCGGACGCTTCAGCTCACCGCAGTTGGAGCATTCGTTGGGGTTCGCTGCAACCAGTGCGTCATGCGCCCGGCGGTTGTTGCGGCGCGACTTGGAGACTTTGTTTTGCTGGACGGCCATCGTGCCACCTCAATTCCTGTGGGCCTTGCGGCCCTGTTTCACATGGGTCTGGGGGCACATATTCGCTTGGCGACGCAGTGTCCAACCCTAAATTCGATTGAGCGGCGGAAAATACTGTGAATCGGTCAAGGTGCAAGCAGATTCTTGCAGGGCGTTGCGGCAGGCCCGCGCCGCGCGGCGCGAACGGCTGAAAAGCCGGGCAAAAGCTTGATATTTCCTTGATGCCGGACGGTCACATCGTTTGAGATCAATGGCTTGCGCGGATGTCCCGTCACGGGACAGGGCAGGGGCGCGATCAGTCCTGATCGTCGCTATCGCCGCCCAGCTTGTCGCGCAGCGCGGCGAGGCCCGCAAAGGGCTTCAGCGCCTCGTCGGTGATCGCGGTCTTGCCCGGTTCGGTGACCGTCAGGCTGCCCAGTGCGGCCCCTTCCGATCGTGGCCAGTCGGGCAGGGCAAGGGCCAGCGCCTCGATCATCACGGCATGCGGGTCGATGGTCGCGCCCAGCGGCTCGGCGCTGTCATCCTCGGGCATCTCGACCTCTTCGCCCTCGGGCAGGATGGGCGCCGGATCGGCAAGGTAAAGCCGGCGCACCGGCAGATCGAGCCGGGTCGTCACCGGCTCCAGCGTGACCACGCAGGGCTGTACGACCGTGGCGCCCAGCATGGCCTGCAGCAGCCAGTCGGCCTTGCCCTCGGCGCGCAGCGTGCCCTTGAAGGACAGTTTTCGCAGCCCCAGCAGGCCAAGCTCGTCGGCGATCAGCCGCATCGCGGCCGCGTCGGGGCGCAGATCGAAGGTGGTGATCCGGCTCTGCGGCAGGTCGGCGACCCGCAGGGCGGTCTCGGATTCGCTGGGATGGGACATGCTGTCAGACGCTTCCATTCTTGAACCGGGGGCATTCCTTCTGTAAGCGGGATAGAAGGCACAAGGGGCCAAGGCAAGAGGGCAGCGATGGCAGGCGAGAGTTTCCGGTTCGGCAAATCCATTGCGGTCCTGTGCATCCTGGCACTGTCGGCCTGCGCACCGCAATTCCGCAATCACGGATATGTCCCCACCGAGTCCGACCTCGCGCAGGTCACCGTCGGCGTGGATACGCGGGCCTCCGTCGAGGAATTGATCGGCGCCCCCGCCACATCGGGGCTGATGACCGAAAGCGCCGCCTATTACGTGCAAAGCCGTGTGAGCACCTTCGCCTGGCGCGCGCCCGAGGTGATCGAGCGCGAGGTTCTGGCGATCAGCTATGACAGTGCGGGCGTGGTCACGAATATCGAACGCTTCGGCCTCGAAGACGGGCAGGTCGTCCCGATCTCGCGCCGGATCACGGGCACCAGCGGCACCAACGAGTCGATCATCCGCCGCCTGATCGGCAGCATCGGCGGTTTCCGCGCCTCCGACTTCCTGGGCTAAGCCCTGTTCGCCCATGCGTTCCTGCCATGTCCGGGCCGGATACATCTTGCGCGGCTGCGGGGCTGACCGTAGCCTTGCCTGAAACCGGCGGCGGAGAGACCTGATGCAGCCAGTCACCAAAGGCATTTACCGGCTGCGCCTTGCCGATGGCGCAGAGGATGTGATCGCCGCGCAGCGCCTGCGCCACCTTGCGTTTCATGGCGGTGCCGACACCGGGGCAGAGCCGGGGCTGGACCAGGATGCTTTCGATGCCATCTGCACCCATGCCATGCTTGAGGATCTGCGCAGCGGGCAGCTTGTGTGCTGCTTTCGCATGCTGGATCTGGCCGACGGCCGCCAGATCGGCCGCAGTTATGCCGCGCAATTCTATGACCTGTCCGCGCTGACGCGCTTTGCAGGCCCCATGATCGAGATCGGTCGCTTCTGCATCCATCCCGACCATCATGACCCCGACATCCTGCGCCTGGCCTGGGCGGGGCTGACCTGCCACGTGGATGCACAGGGGATCGAGATGATGTTCGGCTGCTCGTCCTTTCGCGGCACCGATCAGAGCCGCTATGCCGATGCCTTCGCCCTGCTGAAGGAAAACCACCTTGCCCCGCGCGACTGGCTGCCCGGGATCAAGGCGCCGCAGGTCTATGCCTTCGGCAGCCAGGTCACGCATGCGCCGGACAAGCGCCTTGCCCTGCAGGCCATGCCGCCCTTGCTGCGCACCTATCTGATGATGGGCGGGTGGGTCAGCGACCATGCGGTGATCGACCCGCAGATGAACACGCTGCATGTCTTCACCGGGCTGGAAATCCGCGCCATCCCCGAGGCGCGCAAACGGTTGCTGCGCGCGGTCATGGCCTGAGCCTTGCGACCGGATTTTGGCGACGCTTGACGGCGCGTCGTGGCCCGGATAGCAGGCGAGGATGGCACGCGCACCCCTTCTTCAGCTCTCCGACATTTCCCTGACCTTCGGCGGTGACCCGGTCTTCGCCGATCTGTCCCTTGTGGTGCAGCCGGGTGACCGGCTGGCGCTGGTGGGGCGCAACGGATCGGGCAAGTCCACCCTGATGAAGGTGATGGCCGGTCTGGTCGAGGCCGATCAGGGCACCCGCGTGGTGACTCCCGGCGTGACCGTGGGCTACATGGAACAGGACCCGCTGATGGAGGGTTTCGCCACGCTGGGCGATTATGCCGCCAGCGGTCTGGACCCGTCCGAGGCCTACAAGGTCGAGATTGCGGGCGAAGGGTTGAAATTCGACCCGGCGCGCCCTGTCAGCACCGCGTCGGGCGGAGAGCGGCGGCGCGCGGCGCTGGCCAAGCTGATGGCCGAGGCGCCCGAGCTGATGCTGCTGGACGAGCCGACCAACCATCTGGACATCGAGGCGATCGCCTGGCTTGAGGCCGAGTTGTCCACGACCCGCGCGGCCTTCGTGCTGATCAGCCACGACCGCGCCTTTCTGCGGGCCCTGACGCGGGCGACCTTCTGGATCGACCGGGGCATGGTGCGCCGTCAGGAGACCGGGTTCGACGGGTTCGAGGCCTGGCGCGACAAGGTCTGGGACGAAGAGGACATGCAGCGCCACAAGATGGACCGCAAGATCAAGGCCGAAGGGCGTTGGGCGGTCGAGGGCATCAGCGCCCGGCGCAAGCGCAACCAGGGCCGTTTGCGGGCGCTGGCGGCACTGCGCGAGGAACGCTCCAGCCAGATCAGGCGACAGGGCACGGCGGCCATGTCGCTTGAGGCCGGTGCGAAATCGGGCAAGCTGGTGGCGGAAGCTGACCGTATTTCAAAGTCTTATGGCGACAAGGTGATCCTGCGGGATTTCTCGGTCAAGATCCAGCGCGGCGACCGTGTGGCCTTTGTCGGACCCAATGGCGTGGGCAAGACCACGCTTTTGAAGATGCTGATGGGACAGGAGGCACCCGACAGCGGCACGATCCGTCTGGGCACCAACCTGATGCCCGCGATCTTCGATCAGGCGCGTGCGCAGCTGGACCCCGAAATGAGCCTCTGGGACAGCCTGACAGGCGACCCCGAGATGCGCGTGTCGGGCAAGGCCGACCAGGTCTTGGTGCGCGGCCAGCCACGGCATGTCGTGGGCTATCTCAAGGATTTCCTGTTCGACGAGCGTCAGGCGCGGGCGCCGGTGCGCAGCCTGTCGGGTGGTGAAAAGGCGCGGCTGCTACTGGCCAAGCTGATGGCCAGGGAAAGCAACCTGCTGGTGCTGGACGAACCGACCAACGATCTGGATATCGAGACGCTGGACCTGTTGCAGGAACTGCTGGACGATTACGACGGCACCGTGCTGCTGGTCAGCCACGACCGCGATTTCCTGGACCGCGTCGCCGCGACCACGATCGCGATGGAAGGCGATGGGCGCGCCACGGTCTATGCCGGCGGCTGGACCGACTACCAGGCGCAACGTGGCGAGGGGGGCGGCGCGCCGGGCTGGAACTCGGTCAGCTATGACGGCAAGCGCAAGGCACCCGAGGCACCTGCTGCGGCGCCTGCCGCGACGCCTGCCAAAAGTGCCGCCAAATCAAAGCTTTCCTTTACCGAGAAGCACCGCCTCGAGGCGCTTCCCGGCGTGATCGAGGGGCTGGAGGCCGAGATCGCCAAGCTCGAGGACTATCTGGCCGCGCCCGACCTTTTCACGAAAGAGCCGGTCAAGTTCCGCAAGGCGACCGAAGCGCTGGTGCAGCGGCAGGATGCTCTTGCCGCGGCAGAGGAAGAATGGCTGACGCTGGAGGCCAAGGCCGAAGGTTGACGTGATACATCAGGAAAGAGGTGCAAGCCTATGTACATGCCTGAACATTTTCGCGAAACGAACCCTGGTGAAGTGGCGGGGCTGATCGAGGCCTTTCCGCTTGCCGCGATCGTGGCGCAGACCGCTGCGGGTCTGGTGGCCAATCATCTGCCCGTGATGCGCGATGGCGATGCCGCCTTGGTCGGACATGTCGCGCTGAACAATGACATGCACCGGATCATCCCCGACGGCACCCCGGTTCTGGCGATCTTTCGCGGGCAGGATGGCTATGTCTCGCCCAATCTCTACCCGACCAAGCAGGATCATCACCGGCATGTGCCCACGTGGAACTACCAGGTGGTGCATGTGGCGGGCGCGATCACCTTCCAGCATGACGACAAGGCCAAGCGCGCTGTTGTCGGTCGCCTGACCCGCGATCACGAGACGCGGATGAACGGGGATGCCGCATGGCGCATGGCGGATGCGCCGCGCGACTACATGGAGGGGATGCTGGCCGCCATCGTGGCGTTCCGCATCGACATCACCGGGATCGCGGCCAAGGCCAAGTTGAGCCAGAACCGCGAGGCGGTTGACCATGCGGGTGTCGTGGCCTCGTTCGAGGCGCGGGGGCTTGATGCCATGGCCGCGCGTATGCGGCGCGATACCCTGTCGGACGAATGAAAACGGCGGGTTGCGACCCGCCGTTTTCTTTTTTCACAACAGCTTGCGCGGCAATGCTCAGCGCATGCGCAGGGCGCCGTCGATGCGGATCGTCTCGCCGTTCAGATAGCCGGATTCGACGATGAATCGCGCGAGGGATGCATATTCCTCGGGGCGGCCCAGACGACGCGGACAGGTCACATCGGCGGCCAGCTGGTCCTGCACATCCTGCGGCAAGCCCATCAGCATCGGCGTCAGGAAGATGCCGGGCGCGATCGCCATGACGCGAATGCCTTCGCGCGACAGGTCCCGTGCCATCGGCAGCGACATGCCCGCGATACCCGCCTTGGATGAGGCATAGGCCACCTGGCCCTTCTGCCCGTCAAAGGCCGCGACCGAGGCGGTATTGACGATCACGCCGCGCTGGCCATCCTCGGTGGGGGCGTTCTTGGCCATTTCGGCGGCGGCCAGGCGGGCCACGTTGAAGGTGCCCACAAGGTTGATCCCGATCACGCGGTTGTAATGGTCAAGGCTGTGGGGACCTTCGCGGCCAAGGGTCTTTTCCGCGGTTCCCACGCCCGCGCAATTGATCGCGGCGTTGATCTTGCCCATCTTTTCCATCGCATGGGCAATCGCGGCCTTGACCGAATCCTCGCTTGTCACGTCGGTCAGCGCGAAATGCGCCCCGATCTCGTCGGCCACGGCCTGACCGCGCGCGGCGTCACGATCAAGGATGGTGACTTGGGCGCCCGAGGCGCGGAACAGGCGGGCGGTGGCCTCGCCCAGGCCGGACGCGCCGCCCGTGATGACGGCGGCCGTATCTTGCATCAGCATGTGAACCCTCTTCCCTTAGAATTGAACGTCAGTTCAGTTACTCTGACCCGGTGCCGCTTGTCAAAGCGCATCGGGATCTGTCACCTGCGGCGCGCCTTCCAGCGGGCGATCACCGACATCTCGATCACCGTCAGGATGATGCGATAGATATGATGCGCTGTCACCAATGCCGGATTGGCCTGCAGGCTGAGCGCGATCAGCGCCATCTCGGTCACGCCCCCGGGCGCGAAGCTGATCAGCAGCATGTCGAAAGGGGCGCCGGTGATGTCATGGACGATGACGACCAGCACCACCGCGATCACCATCATCAGGCAGACCGAGATCAGTCCTAGGCCGATCCCGCGCATGAGGGCGCGCCCTTTCAGCCCGCCGAAACGCATGCCAAGGCTGGCGCCGATCACGATCTGCGCCTCGTTGATCAGCCATTGCGGCATATCCAGGGGCACGACGCCTGTCAGGCTGACAGCCGCCGCCACGAAAAGCGGCCCCGTCAGTTGTCCGGCCGGCAGGTGCAGCCATTTCCCGATGCCCAGCCCAAGCGCGCCCACGGCGATCACCACGGGCAGCTGGGTCAGATCCACATCGGGGCGCGCCAGCGTCATGCCGCCCGCACTGCCCACGGGCGCACCCAGCCAGAGCGAGAGGCCAATGGGCAGGATCGTGATCACCAGCACGATGCGCAGGAACTGCTGCATGGTCAGGATCGCAAGGTTGGCGCCGGCCTCTTCGCCCATGGCGATGCTTTCCATCAGCCCGCCGGGGGTGCCGCTGTAGAAGGCGGTTGCGCGATCATAGCCGCCAAGCCGCCGGAATACCGCGTAATTGCCGGCATGAGCCAGGCCCACGAACAGGGTCAGCGCCGCGAAACTGACCGCCAGAGAGGGCAGCATCGCGACCATGCCCGGCGTGACCTGTGCGCCGATCATCACGCCGATCACGGCCAGAAAGATCAGGCGGATGCTTTGGGGAAACTTGTAGCCCGCAGGAAAGCGATGGCCCGTCACGCTGGACAAAAGCGCGGTGGCGATCAGGCTGCCCAGCATATAGGGCAGGGGCAGCAGCGTGTAGCTTGCCAGAAGGCCGCCTGCCGCACCGGTGGCCAGCACGATGATCGTGGTCAGGATGAATGCGCGGGTCAGGATGGGTGCCTTGGGTCGCTGCGTCGGAATGCCTCTTCTTAGGCCGGGCGCACGGGGATGCCAAGGGCAGGTCCGCGCGCGGATTGTCGGCAGGGGTTTGTGGGGGCTATGCTGGGATGCGGGACCCCTGAAGGGAAGACGCACGGGAGGCAGCAGGCACCATGAGCAATCTGACGCGGTTCGACATTGCCCAGTTCGATACCTATGACAGGGCCCTGGCCGAATTGACCGAGGGGCGCAAGCAGACCCATTGGATGTGGTTCATCTTTCCCCAGCTCAAGGTGCTGGGACGGTCTGCCTCGGCAAAACATTTCGGGATCGAAGACATGGCCGAGGCGCGCGCCTATCTGGCCGATCCCGATCTGGGGCCCGGTCTGATCGCGGTGGCGCGGGCGGTTCTGACGCATCCGGACCGCAGCGCCGCGCAGATCATGGGGCAGGTCGATGCCCTCAAGCTCAGGTCATCGGCCACGCTGTTTCGCGAAGCGGCGCAGGATCCGCAGACGCGCGCGGTGTTCGAGGCGATCCTGACGACCTTCTACGAGGGGCAGCCCTGCGCCGCCACGCTGGCGCATCTGCGGGGACAGGCCGCGCCACAGCAGCCCTGAGGCGAAGGGTCAGTCGGCGCGGGGAATGTCGAAACCTGCGGGGGCGAGGGTGAAGCCCTCGAACCGGAAGGCGGGGCTGACGGTGCAGCCGACCAGCGTCCAGTCTCCGGTGCTGCGCGCGGCCTGCCAGTGATGCGGCGGCACGATGATCTGGGGGGCCTCGCCCGCCAGAAGATCCGGGCCAAGACGGTGATCGCGCGCGGGGCCCGCCTCGGTTGCGGCCAGCGACAGGATCAGCGGGGCACCTGCGTAGAAATGCCAGATCTCGGCCGCGTCGACCTTGTGCCAATGGCTGCGTTCACCGGCGGCCAGCAGGAAATAGATGCAGGTGCCGCTGGGGCGCGCAGCGCCCTCGGACCCGTCGATCCATGTCTGGCGGTAATGGCCGCCCTCTGGATGCGGGATCAGGCCAAGGCGTTCGATGATCTGGGCCGCGCCAAGCGCCGCCATGCCGGATGCCGCCATCGGGTCAAAGCTTTCCTTCGATCACATAGCGCAGGATGGCCACGACCTGATCAGGCGTCTGCGCCACGGCCAGGGCTGCGGCATCCACCTCCTTGAGGGCGTGCTGGTGGTCGGGTCCGTGCAGGATGATCAGCGATTTGCCGAGGGCCGCGGCATAGCCCGCGTCGAAGGCGGCGTTCCACTGCTTGTACTGATCGCCAAAGCGCACCACCACCACATCGGCATCGGCGATACCCTTGCGGGTGCGGATGGCGTTGACCATCGCGCCCTTGTGATCATGCCAGTACTTGTCCGGTTCCGCCCCCAGGATCGTGACCCCGCAATCGTCACTGGCCGCATGATCGGTGACCGGGGAATTGAACGCGATATCAAGGCCTTTCGCGCCATTGATGATCTGCTCACGCCAATCGGTGTGGATTTCGCCTGAGAGATACACGTTCCATGTCATGACAGTCTTCCTTCGGGTTGGTCACTCTGCTTCTGCGAACCTAGGCGCAGAACGGCCGTGTCTCAACCCGCAAGGACAGGAAGGTGCTGTCGACGATGGAAGGAGCGTGTGTGATGAAATTGGGGCCGCTCAACAGAACGACCCCAAACCAGACCTAAAGTCCGATGTACTTCAAAAGCCAGCCTAGAGCAAAAAAGCCAAAGGACAGCCTCATACGGTACTTCGTACCGTTCGATCTGCTGGCTTCGAGTGTCAGAGTTGCCCGCATAAACGTGCCTTACCTTTACTCGCGTGCGGGTCCCTTACAGTAGCGGTCATCACACGTTAGGCCAGTCACCGGTTTTGCCATTTAGAGAGTGACATGGGCCCGGCAACCACCGCTCTCTCCAAAGAAATTGGTGTGGCCGAGCTAGCAATGCAAGGTCGAGCTTCAAAATATTTCGACCAGAAGTTGAAGCTTGTTTTGACAAAGCGGTTTTTGGAGCGGGTGAAGGGAATCGAACCCTCGTATTCAGCTTGGGAAGCTGCTGCTCTACCATTGCGCCTTTTTGCACCATTTTCAATGGCTTGAAAGGCTCTCCGCCGACAGGTCGGCTCAGCTACACAACGTCTACACTCCCTGACTCGAGTACCAAAAATGACGATGTGTGAACAGATGTGTGATCGATTTTCTTGCCATTAGATGAGTTTTGGTAGCAGGGGAGCGCATTCGACCACTCGGCCACATCTCCGCAGTGATTGGATGGCTTAGTCTTACTACCGCAAGCAGTGCGGGGCTGAACTAATGCCCAGCGCGCCCGTAGAGCCTCTGTAGGGCACCGTGGTGGCGGTCTCGGGCTTTGATTGCGTGTAGCGGCAGAAGTGACGACATCAGCCCGTGGCGCTCCCTGATGGCCCTGCTGAGGCGTTCACACTGACCTGTTGGCTGACAGTCATATCTTTTGGGGTTTGTATCGATCTCTGGTTGTGCCGTTAGCTTTTCCCGATAACCTTTGTTCAATTCTGGGAGAGGTTCGGGACATATGGCTGATTGCAAAGGGTGCGGGAAGAAGCTGGGCTTTCTGGAGGGCAACAACGGGTTTTGTGAGCCTTGCTTCTTGGCCAGTCTTTCGCCTGACAACAGAGCCCGTGCAAGCGAGGAAGCGGCTAAGAAAAAACTGGCCTCCCAGAAAGACCTTGAAGACATAAATCTAGTGCTGCTTACCACTGAGGCGTATCCGCAAGGCTTGGTAATCTTGGAACGCATAGAGATCGTGACGGCTGAATGCGCCTTCGGCATGAACATGTTCAAAGACCTGTTTGCGGGCGTCAGAGACATCGTTGGTGGTCGTTCTGAGGCTGTGCAGAAGACCATGCGGGATGCACGCAGGACTGCCCTTTACGAACTGAAGAGGGAAGCCCATGCCGTTGGAGCAAATGCCGTTGTTGGTGTTGGCTTGGATTATGTCGAATTGTCGAGTGTTGGGTCGATGGTGATGCTGGTTGCATCAGGAACTGCTGTGAGGATTGAGACGTGACCGTTTTTTCTGCGCGTATTCTGAGCAATGCTGTCGGCATCAGCATGCTTCTCGTTTCGACTGCCAACTCTCAGGATATACAGGACCGAGCAAGAACTTGGCATTACTTCGACAACAAGAAAGAGTACGTGTGCGTTCTTTCATCTCAGCACGAGAAGCATACAAGAACTCTCATACGACGAGGTGAGCGCGGGACGTTGATCTACACCGACCTGCAAGGAAACAGCGCCTCGAAGATGCTTACATGTAGGAAGCATTCATGTGCTTCGGCAGAGTATTATCCGGGTAATCCAGATGCTTACGCCTCCAGTTTTTATCTACTCTATCCTGAGCAGAGCATAGCGGTAACAGGAGAAGTTGTACTGTTTGAGTTCGAGAACGCGGAGCCAGAAATTGTACCTTCAGCTGCAGAGTACGAGCTAGATTGCAATGCCCGTGACGGTTAGGCCTTAGAGTATACGGATAAGGTGAGATTTAGTACTTTTGCTTGCTTGATATGACGCCCCGCACTCCGCCACGAGGATCATCGACATCGCCGTCTCTTCTTGGGATGAGATGAACATGGACGTGAAAGATCGTCTGACCTGCGGATTGTCCTGCGTTAATACCGACATTGAAGCCTGTCACTGACTTATCAGCATCGATAATCACCTGTCGTTGCTGGTGAAGCATTGCCTCAATGGCATTACGCTCTGACTGATAAAGGTCGAAGTAATCGGCAATGTGCCGCTTGGGTATTATGAGCGTGTGAAGTGGGGTCACAGGGTAAGCGTCCCGTATTGCTAGGCACAACTCGTTCTCATCAACAACACGCCCAGCGCCAAGTTCACAGAACAGGCAACCAGAGTCACGATGATCATAGGAAGCCAATACTTCCCTGAAATCAGTGTCGTCACGGTCCCGTTTGCTTGTGTTGCATGATATACAAAGGGCCTGAAAGTTTGACAGTTCGTCGGAGCCCCCTTTGGCTCTTGGAACAATGTGATCAACGTGAAGGGCTGCTTGGGTTTCGTGCGCTCCGCACAGTTCACAGCGATGCTTGGCTCGCTTCAGCACTTCGTATCGGGTAGACCCACTGACATAGCCATCAGAGAGGCTCCTGTGCCCCCATATGGCCGCTCCACGCTTGTTGATGTAGTCGTTAAGCCGCTCCCGGCACATGGCTGTCAGTGAGGCTCTCCTTTGGTCTGAGAGGTCATCATCGATCAGACGATAGCCAACGATTTTATTTCCATCCTTTACGGCTTCGACCACACCGTTCTGTGTCAGCACTTTGCCAACCATCGCCTTGGTTCTGATGGCGTAGTATTCGACTTGGGGAACATCATACCTAAGCAACGCTTGGGCTATTTCTTCAAGGCTGGCAGCACCACCATGTTCCAACAGGGTTTGGATCATCACTGGTTGGTAAACATGGGACATCTTCATCATGCTACGGATGAAATCTTCCAGATCAGGCTTGTGCTGAGATTGTTCCATGCCAAGACTATGCCCAGACGAGCGGGGTTAATCCAGTATGGACGACAACATAGATTTAGAGGCACTGGACGGGTACTTATCCTCAGACGACAGTCCTGAAAACTGCATGATGCTGTCGGACCTTGATGGCTTCATTCATGGCGTTATCTGCTCCCCAGTGATGATCCACTCAGATGAATGGCTACCCGTGGCGTTAGGGGGAGACCCTGGGGAGGTACCCGTTTGGGTCTTGAACGACATAACTGACCTCTACATGGGTATTGCTCAAGGCTTGGTGGCTGATCCTCCAGTCGTTGAACCCATCTTCTGGCAGGCGCATGAAGGTCATGTGATTGCGATGGACTGGTGTGAGGGCTTCATGCAAGCGGTTGCCCTACGTCCCAAAGAGTGGCTGAGACTCACGGAGAGCGGCACTGACGGGCATCTGGTAAACCCGATAGTTGCGCACCTGTTGGACGACAACGGCAACTCTCTGTTGGGTATACCGCAGGAGGAACTGGATCAGGTCCTAGCCGAAGCTGCTGATGCTATCCCCGATGCTGTAGCAGAGATATTCTCATACTGGAGGCAAGCGTAGCAGCTTGGGTGATCTGTGAGCCTCGATAAAGATGACTACCTTCTTGAAGTCGTGCGACCAGTATGGTTGCCCTTCAATGATGTTGCTTCCAAGATTGTTGCTGACCTTACAGAACGATTAGGTTTTCCCGCCGGTGGACCAAAGGCGTCGCGATATGAGGTTGTCGTCGCTTCTTTTCTGAAATCTGTTCAATCCATTGCAAGGTCACCTAACTCCAGAAAACCTTACTATCTTGGCGTTCATCGTAGAGCATCAGCTCTGGTCACTCTTTCCGATGGTTGGCAAGGATGTTGCCCCAAAGGTCATTGATCGCCTGGTAGAGTATTTTGGTGCACACCTCGTCGAGGGTTCTGGCGATAGCGGCCTCTTCAAAGATGAAAATGGTAAGTGGGCAAAAGACCCCAGGATGACGATGTACGAGGTCGATCTGTCTTCTTTGCCTGAAAAACTGGAAGATGCTCGGTTCGTTCAGGTCGGCCTACCTACCGTTAAGGTCAATAAAGCAGAGACAAGGCAACAGAGAGATAAGCGCAATCTCCAGAAGCAATCCAAACCTTTCTTGAACAATAAGCAATGCACGGAGTTGTTTGGAGATGCCCACACAGCCGCAGAGAGCCGCGTAGAGGCCCTTAATCAGTTCTGGCTTCAGCACCCGCTGAAAATGCCAAACGGCCACTCTGCAGCCTCAGCAACGCGTGTGTACCATGATGGCAGGATGGATGCAGGAGGCCGACTTTATGGTGCATGGACTGGCTTGGATAAGGGCACCGAGAGGTTATTCTGCACCATTGACGGCGACCCCATCTGTGAGATCGACATCAAAGCATCTCAGCCAACGCTATTCAGCAGTCTGCTGGGCTACAGGTTAGGTGGGTTAGAAAAGGGCGAGCAGTGGTGGGACGTCTACTCACAGCTTTCCCGCTTAGGTTCCGTCAATCATTGGTGGACCGTTGTGGACGACACAATCGACGTGATGGAACAGATTAAGCGCAACCGGAAAGTTGCCAAAGCTGTCGTGATGGAGCTGATCGGAAGTGGAAACTCACTCAAGTCGAGAGCCACTGATGATTTGGTAAAAGAGACTGGACTGATGCCCCAAGGCTGGGAATCGTTTCGAGAGCAACTGGTACGGACTGTTCCTGCATTAGAAGAACTTGAACCCCGCTACAACAAGCAGGGGGCTGTTGAGGGTTATCTTAATGGTGCGGGATTCCTGAGTTATCATGAATCAGAGATGATGATGTTGACCCTAGAGCGACTGGCGCAAGTTGGCATCCCAGCATATCCTGTTCATGATTGTCTGATTGTGAAGACTAAAGATGCTATAGTTGCCGCTAAGACCTTCAGGGAAGTAATTCATCAATATTGTAAGAAAATGAATGGTCTGGAAGTTCTCGTTCCCCTTAGTGTTGAGGTGGGGGATGGAGTAAGTACAGACAAGTTACCTGAAGATAAAGACCTTATAGGAGAATATCTTAACTGAAAGGTTATACTTATAGACAGGATTACTAGTTAGTAGTGATATACTTAGTGTATAATACTCATTCAGTATCAACTACTGTATCAACTTAGGCTTCACCTTACTGGCTTCGCCAAATACGGAACGGTTTTTCGTTGTAGATAATAAACCACTAAATGCTGTGCCTTGAAATGCAATTTATCTATATGTCGAGCGCCATTGCCTTTTGTTCTGTAGCTTGAGTGAGGGTAAGTGAGTGATGGGGCGCTCGCGTATCAGATTGCGGGTTGCACTTCCTTTGCTCATATTCCCACCCAGGGGACTTCATCTCAATGTCTTTCGGGCCATAGTCTCAAATTCAGAATCTCACCTAAGCCAAAGGTATGCTGTCGGCCCTTTATGAAAGCTGTCGCTTCCGGCCCTGAGCTGACATTTGTATGCTTTGCGACCTATGACAGCTTGGAACCTATACTGACCTTGACGCCCATCAGGGTGAGCGTCGGCTACACTGATTGATCAAGGCGCCCGACCGCTTTGGGATTTGCGCTTCATCTTTTGGCTCTTTGCATAAGTCTCAAACAAGTCTGAGTAACTGGAGCGTGGCGACTTACCATTTCTGAGTTTCCAAGCGAGTTCTAGCGAGCACTTATTTGAGCAGAAAGCGTAGTCTCTTGTGCTTCCATCTGTGCGCCTCAAATCGCTTGCCCTTTTCACAAGGAACTTCCCGCAGTTCAGACATGGTCCGATCCACCTGCGCAGTAATACTCCGCGCTCATCTGTAAATTCTCGGACGCCTTTTTCGCTTAGTTCCCATCCATGTTCCTTGAAATGGCATGGCTGACACAGTGTGAGGCCATTATCCACGTCCCAACGCTTTTCCGGGTAAGTTTCAAAAGGCAAAATATGGTGCACTACCAGTGTCACATCCGTGGTCCCACACCTTTGGCAGGTCGCATGGTCTCTCGCCAGAACTTGCTCTCGCCACTTGCGTGATGGTCCAAGGCGATTACGTCGGCGCGCGTCGTCACCCTTCCATTTAGGATTGTCCTTGCCAAAGTAAGTTGGTGGCGGTGCAGATGTGGTTTGGCATTTTTTCGAGCAAAAGCGTCTTCGAGCGAAATTTTGGCTTGTTTCAATCTTCCGACGCTGAAACTCCCGTCCGCAATATTCGCAATTCTTCATGGTAAGCGAATTTTTTTGCGCAAGCGCCTTACATGCCCTGGAGCAATAATTAACATCAAGTAGCGAAGAGGGTCTGAGATAGAAGGGTTTGCGGCAAGTCGGGCAGGTGCGATTGGGTTCCTTTTTCTCGCGGGTCCTAGCCAGATGCGCTTCCGAAAGATGCTTCTTGTGTTCATCGCTTCTGGGTTTGCGATGCGTTCTTGTTCGAGGAATGCCCCTAGCTTTCAACCATTTAAAAAAGAGGGTTTGTCCTACCCCAAAATGTTCGGCAGCCTCTTCAAGCGTTAGTCTTGGATAAACTGCTTCAAGCTCTCCGTGGCTTGGTATTGGGCGAGGTTTGGGTCCGGGCATGATGTGAAGTAACCAAAATTTTCCAGAAAATCAATTTTGCTATGCGGGCGTCACAGGGACTGCGCTACGCAGCCCATCGAGCTTAGGCTAATCCATGAAGGCTCGGCACTGGATTGTGGATAGCAGCCCGGCAACAACGAGGTCTTTCATGCCACTGGAAGCGTCTGATCAAAATCGTAAATGGCTGCTAGGTCCTCGTAGATGACCTTGGCCCACACTGCAGCGAAGGTCCGCTTTCCGTACTTAGTACCAAATGCTGTGCCAAGATCGAGGTAGGCTTTTGCGTAGCTAGTGGAAACCGAACTCTAGGACGGTCGTCAAATCCCATTTTCCATCGAACCCGGTAGATGGCCGGGATGCCAAATCCTACAGTGGTCGATGCCTAGGCCCATAGACTGCGAGACTTTCTGGAAAACACTTTTCCCGTCTCAGTTGGTCCTGCCCTAGCGACATATGAGAATAGTGTCTCAAAAACTTCCCAAAACTACCCTATTGAAGCATTTATCAGAATATACTAAGATGTTATTGAGAATCAGGCACAGGGATCGAGACATGCTGGTAGGAATTGCAAGAACATCGACGCTGGACCAACAGGCTGGACTTGAAGCCCAAGTCAGAGACCTTCAGGCTTATGGTTGTGAAGAAGTCTACCAGGAACAAGTGTCGTCTGTTGGTGAACGTCCCCAACTGGATGCAGCTATCAAATCCCTGCGTAAGGGTGACAAGCTGGTAGTGACCAAGCTGGACCGTCTGGCTAGGTCTGTCAGGCATCTTGGGGAGTTGCTTGAGACACTGGAGGTCAAGGGTTCAGGCTTGGTTATCCTGTCGATGGGTGGTCAGCAGATAGACACGACGACAGCCACAGGGAAGATGATGTTAAACGTCATGGCATCCGTTGCCCAGTTTGAGCGTGAGATGATGCTTGAACGTCAGAGGGAAGGTATCGCCAAGGCCAAGGCTGAAGGTAAGTACACAGGACGCAAGCCCACTGCCATGAACAAGTCAGATGCTGCTTTGTCGCTGCTTAACTCTGGTATGTCCAAGGCTAAGGTCTGTGACCAACTGGGCATCAGCAGGGCCAGCCTCTACCGCATCCTTGCATCCTAAAAGGTCTATTGTCGCGCATGTGACAGGTGCCTCATATTCCGGTTGACATATCTAAAGGTAGTAACGCATTCTAAAGTTGTTCATTTTAGCTGTCCCTAAGTTTTTCATTCACCAGTCCCTTTGGAAGACCAGCCCTCTGCCTCACTCTTGGCGGGGGGCTAATTTTTTGGTGGTAATAGCAGCTTGCTAAGCCCGTAGGGCGTCGCCTTTCAGGCTCTGCGCTGCGCAGCGTGGATGGGACCCTCCAGACTCTGGGGAGATGAAACGAGGTGCGACGGTATATCCCTCAGAATCCAAGACAAAGAAAAAGGTTCGGTATCAGAATTAGCAGATGACCAACGCTCGTATCTGAAGGCCGCTGTTAATAATTGTGCGTGGATCTACAGTGCATCCAGTGACAGCCTCAACCGCCATCACATTTTGCCGGTAGTCGTTTGGGTCTATCAGCCCGCCCATCAGGTTTGCCTCGTGGGCGACGTACGAGTCACTCGTGCCGTGCATCTTGAAATGGCGATACCGTCAAATACCACTTTAAGAAATAGGGTGGTTATTCTCATGCATAAATGCAAGGCTTACAAAGGAGTTATCAGACAAAAAGGATGGAGGATCGATATGCCAAAGGGATACTTGGTGGCGAACATTAGGGTCACTGATGCTGAAAGGTTCCAAGAATTTGCAGGCATGGCAGCACCAGTCATCAAGAAATATGGCGGCAAGGTCCTAGCTAGAGGCCCCTCAGCGGACAGGCACGAAGGTGACCTCGCTGGCACGTTGATGATGATTGAGTTTGAGAGCAAGCAAGCTGCCGAAACGTTCTACTTTAGTGCCGAATATCAAGCCGCAAAGGCTGTGCGTGAAACATGTTCTGACACAGACCTGATGATCATTGAGGGCGCTGAGTAATTTTGCCGTAACCTGAACTATCACCTGAACTGGGACAGCATTGGGCAGTGGCATGGAGTGGGGGCGACAGCAAACGGTTAGCCTGTTGCCGCCAGTGTCTTGGGAGTGTCTTGAATTCTCTGTATCTGGCCCGGCCCATGCGGTTTTCAGATTCTCAAGTTGCGTGGCAAAGAAAATACGCCTTGTGTGATGACATGATATCAGCGATGGGGAATGCTTTGCTTTTTGTAAAGTCAGTAGTCACAGTAACTTACAAAGGACTTGACCAATGAACTATTACCACACGCACGTTGCAGCTTTAGCGTTGGTAGGCTTGGTTGCCGTTCCCGCGTCAGCGGATCAGACGTTTTCCATACTGCAGGAATTACCCGCCATCACGCATGTGGACATTGGTGCGCAAGGTTCTTCTCATGGTGATATAATGGCATTTGAGGCAGATTTTACTGCCGATGATGGCACATCTGGTGAGATGCATGGCGTCATCATTACCGTTTCGATCCCAGTAGGCGAAAATGATGTTTTTTTGGACCGTATTGCGCAGATTGTGGTAAACTTTGGTAGTACTGATACACTGGTGATAGCCGGGACGGCTGCATACCCTGCCGAGCAAGCAGAAATGGCTCCAGATTCACCGCATGTCAGAGCTGTCATTGGCGGTACGGGCCGATTCATTGGAGCACGTGGTCAGATGGTGACGACACGGCGCGATGCGGGGCACTACGAACATACGTTCACATTGGTGGACTGACAGTCGCATTGTTCCCAATGTTTACGTGTTGATTTCCACCCAGAAGTGACCCGGGTTTTCCATCGAGATTTGACCCACTTCTAAGTTATGTTTCGGGGGTCAGGCTTTGGTCAAGGCATGATTGTCCTCCTTGGTTTTCCGCAAAGTGGCGGCCCAACTGGCCTTGAAGCGGTGGCTGTCGTTTCCGGTTTCCAGGATGTGGCAGCGGTGGGTGAGGAGATCGAGCAGCGCGGTGGTCATCTTGGCATCACCGAAGACTGTCGCCCATTGGGTGAAGCTCAGATTGGCGGTGATGACGACACTGGTGCGTTCGTATAACTTGCTCAGCAGGTGGAAGAGCAGTGCGCCGCCCGAGGCGCTGAACGGCAAGTAGCCCAGCTCGTCCAAGATCACGAGATCAAGCTTGGTGAGGCTTTCGGCGAGCTGACCAGCCTTCCCTTTGGCCTTCTCCTGTTCAAGTGTGTTGACCTGCTCGATAGTCGAGAAGAAACGGACCTTTCGGCGGTGATGTTCGACGGCCTGCACACCAAGGGCTGTCGCGACATGGGTTTTACCGGAAGACATAGTCTTGAGATCATGCCCAAGCAGGCGGGAGACATGATTTTCAGGGACTAGGGCAGTCTCAACCTGTGTTGCTACGCCCTTCCTGAAAGTTTGAAAGACATAGTCAGGACCATATTGCCTAATCCTCTGCCAACACAGCTATTTTTTCCAGCCAGTTGCGCTTTTGCTCTAGTGAATGTCCCGCCCCATACTTAGTACCTGCTCCCTTCACGTTACTCCATCCGCCCAGCGCATCCAGTAGTTCTATCGGACATTCAACGGCCCTCAGACGATCTCGAAAGGCGTGGCGCAGGGAATGTGCTGTTTTGCCCTTGCTGACCCTTTTCAGCCATTTGTTCAGTGTGTTGCCTGCATGTGTTGCAAGAACTGTCCCGTCCCTGAGGTACTCTGAGAATAGGTGGTCACTGTTGCTAGTTTCTAGCAGTTGTTGAACCGCAGCCTGCGCGTAACCGACCAGAGGAATTTCCCGCTCGGATCCCGGCGTCTTCAACCGTCTCGCGTTGTGACCAGTAATCTTGATCATAGAACCGTCAGAGGCAACGTCCGCCTGCCTCAAACCGATCACTTCAGCCATACGGCATCCAGTTTCGCCAAGGATTGGTACTGCCCAGCGCAACCGTCTGTCGCTTGCAATGCATGCGTCATATAGTGGCTTTAACTCATCAAGCTGAAAAGCAACGCGCTTAACACGGTCAACACCCTCTTTGGGGACCAGAACCCTCAAGAACGGATTTCTCCCGACAATTTCATACTCAGCATATGCGTAATTGAAGATTGCACTTAAGCAGTTCAACCGCCGCCTAACAGACGTTGTTCTTAAGCCGCGATCAATAAGTGTCTTCACAAAGTACCGCGCATCCTGTCTGCCGTAACCTTCTATTGGCATGTCCCCTGACAACTGGGCCAGCATCAAGGCGGAACTGATGGTTGGGTTATCCTGAATGCCGCGCACTTCGACATACTCTGAGGCTATCGCGGTCAGTGTGGCTTGTTTTGTTGTCGTGGCTGCAAGTAGCACGTCAAGGTTGGGAGCGACTGTTATGTCGTCTTCAGCCCAGATGTCGTTCAGCCGTCTTGTAAGGCGTTCAGCTTCTTGTACGTTGTTGATCCTGATCCGAATTTGGGTACCGAAAGCGCCCTGAGCATGCGCCGGAACTCGACGATTGTAGTAGAGGTGACCATTGATCAGAGTCGTGTGTCGTGTGATATTTGTGTGCATTTATAACACCTCAAAAAGCCTAAGCTATTGAGTGTAAACGCATATAACTGCTGTGGTGGAGCGGGTGAAGGGAATCGAACCCTCGTATTCAGCTTGGGAAGCTGCTGCTCTACCATTGAGCTACACCCGCGACGATCTGACAGGTAAGTGAGGCCGTGCCGAGCGTCAAGCCCTTCTGCGCCGCCGCCGTCCGCCGTCGTCGCCGCCGCCGCCTTCGCCGCGCGTGTTGAACGAGGGCGAGGGCAGCGACACCACCTTGGACAGTTCCGGGAAGGGGTCGGTCTTGTGCGGGATCGCATTTGCGGCGACGAAATGTTCCTGGAATTTCGGCTCGATCGCGGTTTCGATCTTGGTGATCTTGCCCACGGTCGCCTCGATCTCGGCGCGGCTGCCGATGTTGCACAGCGCGATGCGCGCGCCGGTGCCGGCGGCATTGCCCGCGCTGAAGACGCGGTCGAGCGGCACATCGGGGATCATGCCCAGCACCATCGCGTGTTTGGGGCTGATATGGGCACCGAAGGCGCCTGCCAGCACCACGCGGTCCACCTTGTCGACGCCCATTTCATCCATCAGCAGGCGTGCGCCCGCGTAAAGCGCGGATTTGGCCAGCTGGATCGCGCGGATGTCGCCCTGGGTCACGCTGATCAGCGGCCCACCCTCGGCGGTGGCGTCATGGATCACGTAGGCATGGGTGCGCCCTTCGGCGATGCAGCGGGGCGTGCCGGTCTGGTCGGCCGATCCGATCAGGCCCGAGTCGTCCAGCAGGCCCGCCATGCGCATCTCGGCCACGGCCTCGATGATGCCCGATCCGCAGATGCCGGTGATGCCTGATGCGGCTGCGGCCTCGGCGAAGCCGGGCTCGTCGGACCACAGTTCCGTGCCGATGATGCGGAAGCGCGGTTCCTTGGTGGCAGGATCAATCTCGATCCGCTCGATCGCGCCGGGTGCGGCGCGCTGGCCGGCGCTGATCTGCGCGCCCTCGAAGGCGGGGCCGGTGGGCGAGGAGCAGGCCAGAACGCGGGTCGTATTGCCCAGAAGGATCTCGGCATTGGTGCCCACATCGACGACAAGGACCAGATCCTGCGACTTGCCCGGTTCCTCGGACAGGGCCACGGCGGCGGCATCGGCCCCCACATGGCCCGCGATGCAGGGCAGCAGATAGACCTGTGCGCGGTCGTTGAGCGTGGTGAATTCCAGATCCGTCGCGCGCAGCGACAGCGAGGATGAGGTGGCCAGCGCGAAAGGCGCCTGGCCCAGTTCGACCGGGTCTATCCCCAACAGAAGGTGATGCATGACCGGGTTGCAGACGATCACCGCCTCGAAGATCGTGGCGGGATCGATCCCGGCCTCGGTGCTCAGGCTCTGGGTCAGGCCGTTGAGCGCGGTGCGCACCGCGCGGGTCATGTCCTTGTCGCCGCCGGGGTTCATCATCGCGTATGACACACGGCTCATCAGATCCTCGCCAAAGCGGATCTGCGGGTTCATCACACCCGAGGAGCACAGCACCTGCCCGGTGACCAGATCGCACAGATGTGCTGCGATGGTGGTCGAGCCAAGGTCGATGGCAAGGCCGTACAGACCGCCCTCGTAGAGACCGGGCCAGATGTCCAGCAGGCGCGCGTGGCCTTCGTGATGATCGCGGTAAAGCGCCACCGTGACCTGCCAGTTGCCCTTGCGCAGCACCGGCTGCAGCTTGGTCAGCACCGACAGGTCGGCGCGGATGTCGGCAATCTGCCACTGGTCGCGCAGGGCGCGGGCCAGCCGTTCCAGATCGCCCGTTGGCTCATGCATGTCCGGTTCTTCCACCTCGACGAAATAGAGCCGGGTGGCAGGGTCCATGATGATGGCGCGGGCGGTGGCCGCCTTGCGCACCACCTGCTTGTGCACCTGGCTTTCGGGGGGCACGTCGATGACCACGTCGCCCTGCACGGTGGCCTGACAGCCAAGGCGGCGCCCGTCGATCAGGCCGCGCTTGTCCTTGTAGCGCTGCTCGACGCTGTTCCAGTCCGAGAGGGCCTCGGGTTCGGAGGTCACGCCGAATTTCGAGAATTCGCCGTAGGACGGCGTGATCTGGCATTTCGAGCAGATGCCGCGCCCGCCGCAGACGCTGTCCAGATCCACGCCCAGCTGGCGTGCGGCGGTCAGGACGGGCGTGCCCACCGGAAAACGGCCCCGCTTGCCCGATGGGGTGAAGACGACGAGAGGGTCCTGGGATGCTGCGGTCTGTGGTGTCGCTGCGGAAGCGGTGGTCGCGCTGCTCATGGGGTGATCATGTCCTGTTGCCTGTTGGTGCCAAGCATATGCTGCGCGGGCGAAAGGGAAAGGCGTGATGCGGCAGAAAGTTGATCCGCTGCGTCATTTTGCGCGCGTGGCGCCGGTTGCGGGGGCGGATGCCTCCGGCGGGGATATTTGCGGCAAGAAGAAACCGCGGGCCCGGCGGGCCGCGGAGATTGGGGGGTTTCCCCCGCAGGGCAGACGTGCAATAGGGAAGCGCCAAACGATCCCAGCATGGAGATGCCCGATGGAGATTCGTGAGGCCCTGACCTTCGATGATGTTCTGCTCGTTCCCGCCGCGTCCTCGGTCCTGCCGTCGACGGCGGATACACGCACCCGCGTGACCCGGTCGATCGCGCTGAATATCCCGCTTCTGAGTTCGGCCATGGACACGGTGACCGAATCGCGCATGGCCATCGCCATGGCGCAATCGGGCGGCATGGGGGTGATCCATCGCAACCTGACCGTCGAGGAGCAGGCCAACGAGGTGCGCCGCGTCAAGCGCTTCGAGAGCGGTATTGTCTACAACCCGATCACCCTGCGCCCCGACCAGACCCTGGCCGATGCCAAGGCCCTGCAGGCGCGCTACAACGTGACGGGTTTTCCCGTGGTGAATGACAAGGGGCTGGTCGTGGGCATCGTGACCAACCGCGACATGCGTTTCGCCACATCCGACGACACGCCCGTGAGCGTGATGATGACCTCGGACAACCTGGCGATGCTGACCGAGCCTGCCGAGCTGGAAGAGGCGAAAAGCCTGATGAAGGCGCGCCGCATCGAGAAGCTGCTGGTCACCGACGGCAAGGGGCACCTTACCGGGCTGCTGACGCTGAAGGATACCGAGACGGCCGTTCTGAACCCCACGGCCTGCAAGGACCAGCTGGGCCGGCTGCGTGTGGCGGCGGCCTCGACCGTGGGGGATGCCGGTTTCGAGCGCAGCATGGCGCTGATCGATGCGGGCGTGGACATGGTTGTGATCGACACCGCGCATGGCCATTCCGAGGGCGTGGCCCATGCGGTCGAGCGGATCAAGGCGCTGTCCAACGAGGTGCAGGTGGTGGCGGGCAATATCGCCACGGCCGAGGCCACGCGCGCCCTGATCGGCGCGGGGGCGGATGCGGTCAAGGTGGGCATTGGCCCCGGGTCGATCTGCACCACCCGGATGGTCGCGGGTGTGGGCGTGCCGCAGTTGACGGCAATCATGGATTGCGCGGGCGCCGCGGGCGACGTGCCGGTGATTGCCGATGGCGGCATCAAGTTCTCGGGCGATTTCGCCAAGGCGATCGCGGCGGGCGCGTCCTGCGCGATGGTGGGCTCCATGATCGCGGGCACGGACGAGTCCCCCGGCGAGGTGATCCTCTACCAGGGTCGCAGCTTCAAAAGCTATCGCGGCATGGGCAGCCTGGGCGCGATGGCGCGCGGCTCGGCCGACCGGTATTTCCAGAAGGATGCGGCCAGCGACAAGCTGGTGCCCGAAGGTGTCGAGGGGCAGGTGCCCTACAAGGGGTCAGCCTCGGCAGTGGTGCATCAGCTGGTGGGGGGCTTGCGCGCCGCCATGGGCTATACCGGTTGCGCCACGGTCGAAGAGATGCGCCGCAACTGCACCTTCGTCAAGATCACCGGGGCGGGGCTGAAGGAAAGCCATGTCCATGACGTGCAGATCACCCGCGAAAGCCCGAACTATCGGGTCGGCTGATGGAGGGGATCGCAAGGTTCGAGGCGGATGTGGCCGAGGTCTTCTGCCTGGCCGATGGTGGCGCGGATTTCGGGGCGCAGGTGTTTCCCGCCGTTGATCCCGAGACGCTGGCCCTGCGGCTTGCAGCAGCGGGCGACAGCACGATCCGCACGGCATTCAACGTGTTCCTGATCCGGCAGGGCGATGCGCTGACGCTGGTCGATACGGGTTATGGCGCGCTGGCCGGGGACAAGGGCGGGCAATTGCCTGCCCGTCTGGCGGCGCTGGGCGTGGCGCCCGGGGATATCGGCACGCTTGTCTTCACGCATCTGCATGGCGATCACTGTGGTGGTGCGCTTGTCGGCGCCGTGCCGGCCTTTCCGGCGGCGCGGATCATGATGCATGCGGCCGAACTTGCGCATTGGACGGATCGTGACGGACCGGCCTCGGCCGTGATCGCGGCCCATGCGGGGCGCATCGTCACCGTGGCCCAAGGCGATGCCGTGGCGCCGGGTGTCACGGTCTGGGAACTGCCGGGCCATACGCCCGGCCATATCGGGCTGCGGATCGGGGCAGGGCTGGTGATCGTGGGCGACATCTTCCATTCCGCGGCACTGCAATTGCCCGCGCCGGAGACGGCCACCATCTATGATGTCGATCCCGCGATGGCCACGCGCAGCCGCAAGGCCGCCCTGGCCGAGATCGCGGCGCAGGACCTGGTCTTCACGGGTGGTCATGCGGTTGATCCGCTGAAGTTCGCGCGCCTCCGGGTGGATGGAGCGGGATACCGTGCCATCGCGGCCTGATCGCGCCTTGAGGGTCTAGGGGCGGGGGCGCCTGCCAAGATCAAGGTCGATCACGCCCGCCAGATCCGCCAGGCTGTCATGCAGCAGTTGCAGCACATAGCGCGGGTTGTGAACATAAGCGCCCGGATCCTTGCGCGACATCTGGTAATTGTAGGCGGCCTTCAGAAGGCGCGGGGTCCAGGACTGGTAACGGTTGGGAAAGCCCCCCTCATCCGCGCCGATCTTCCCGTCTTGGTCGGGATCCTTGAAGAAATAGGGATATTGCCCCGGCGCATAGGCGAGGGGCTGGCCCGATACCTGCAGGGCATAGGTGCGGATCGCGGCGAGAAGCTGCGCCTCGAGCCCCGCGATCTCGGACATGATGCCACCCGCGATGCTGCCGTCCCCGTCGAAATCGCCGTGCTGCATGCGGATGGCGCGCAGATCGTCCACGCCGCGATGGCAACTCAGGCAGCTTTCGGTCTCGACCCTGGTGCTGTGCGCATCATGGCAGGCGATACAGGTGCCGGCGCTGGGCACATGGGTGAAGGTTCCGGCATAGCTTTGGCCCGGATAGTGATAACCCGCGATCAGGTCGCCCCCACCCTGAACCCCTGCGGCGGCGGCATAGTGGATGTTCATGAAGCCAAGGTCGGCCTGAACCTGATCCTCGGGCAGGCTAGCCGTGGCGCGCGCCACATCGAGGCCGGAGAGGCGCCCCTGGTGGCAGGTGCCGCAGAGGGCCGAGGCCCCAAGCCCCGCCACTTCGATCCCCGAGGGGAAGGTCACCCGGTCAAGCGCATGGGCGCTGTCCGTGTGGCATGAGGCGCAGCCGATCGGCTGGTTGATCGCGGCGGGATGGTCCACCACCCCGGCGGGCGTGCCATCGGCGCCCAGATGATCCAGGAAACCCGGTTGCGAATGGCAGGCGGCGCATTCGGTCGGCACCGCGCCCTGCTTGTTCCAGTAGGTGAAGGACAGGCTGTCATGATCGGCGTGGGGTGCGTCAAGCCAGTCCCGCACAAGGCGGGCCAGGGCATCCGGGTCATATTGCGCAAGGCTCTGCTGGGCATGGGCCGGTGGCGGGGCGATGGGCAAGGCGGCAATGAGCAGCGACAGGGCCGCCAGCACGGCCAGCAGGTGACGGGGTCTTTCGTGTCCGGTCATGGTCTTCTCCTTCGCGCGGGGGGGGGAGTGCTTGAACCAGTTTGCCAGCGCCGCGCCTGTCCTGCCTTGAGCCTGATCAAGGCGCGGTGTGGCGCATCCATGCCACGCTGGACGTCAGGAACGGAGGTGACCGCATGCCCGCTGCGCCGGAAAGACCAAGACATGGCGCGTTGCCGCGCCTGTCCGCGCCTGCGCTGGGCGCGCTCTATCTGCTGCTTTGCCTCTTGCCGCTTGTGCTTGCCACGTGGTCGCAGGCCGTTCCGCTGGACAGGTGGGAGGCCTTCGGCGCGGGGCTGGGGCTGTCGGCCTTGGCGGCGATGGTGGTGCAATTGCTGACCTCGGGGCGGTTTCGGTCGGTGTCGGGGCGCATGGGGATCGACCGGATCATGGCCTTTCACAAGATCGCGGCGATGGCGGTGCTTCTGGCGTTGCTCTTGCATCCGCTGGCCTATGTGCTGCCGACGGTCATGGATGATCCCGCGCGCGGGGCCGAGCGGTTGATCGCATATCACAGGCTGCCGGCCTACCGCAGTGGCGTGGTGGCGTTGTCTGCGCTGCTGGTCCTGGTGCTGGCGGGCCTCCTGCGCGACCGGATGCATTACGAGACGTGGCGCGCGATGCACCTTGGGCTGGCGCTGGTAGCGCTGGGCGGCGGGTTGCATCATGCGCTGACGGCAGGACGGCTGAGCGCGATGGGGCCATTGCACGGATTCTGGTGGGGTGCCGCAGCCGTGGTGATCGGGGTGATCGGCGTGCTGTACGGTTGGCGCTGGTGGCGGCTGCATCACCGGCCCTTCGTGCTGCGCGGGGTCGCGCCGAAAGCCGACCGCATCTGGGAGCTGGACATCGCCCCGGCGCCGGGCACCCCGCCGCTGGACTATCGGGCGGGGCAATTCGTCTGGATGACCGAAGGTGCGCGGCGGTTTCCGCTGTGCGATCACCCGTTTTCCATTGCGGATACCCCGACACGCCCCGCGCTGCGGCTGATCATCAAGGAGGCAGGTGATTTCACCCGGACGGTCGAGGCGCTGGCGCCCGGAACGCCGATCGGGATCGACGGGCCCTTCGGCACCTTCACCCTGTCGGATCACCCCTGCGACAGCGTCATCCTGATCGCGGGCGGGGCCGGGATCGCGCCGATCATGGGGCTCTTGCGTGACCTTGTCGCGCGGCGCGATCCGCGCCCGGTGCGCCTGGCCTATGCCGTGGGCCGCCCCGAAAACACGGCCTGCCTGGACGAGATTGCCGCAGCCGCGACGGTTCTGGATCTGCGCGTCATGCTGATCAGCGAGGCGCCGGACCCAAGCGGAGGGGCCGAGACCGGGCTTCTGGATGCGCCCCGCCTGGCCCGCCTGCTGGAGGGGCTGACACTGGACACCTGCGTTGCGATGATCTGCGGACCCGGTCCGATGGTCAGCGCCGTGTCGGACGGGTTGCTGGGCCAGGGCCTGCCGATGCGCAATGTCGTCTATGAACGTTTCGACTATGCCGGGGCGCTGGGCGCGCGCAAGGACCGGCGCCGCACCGCGCAATACCTGGCGCTGCTGCTGGGGCAGGGTGTGCTGGTCTGGGCCTTGTCGCAGCTTTTGCCGTAAGGGTGCGGGCGGCTGCGGCGGTCAGGCCAGCCAGACATCGAGGAACAGCATCAGCACAAGCCCGATGGCCAGACCCAGCGTGGCCTTGTTCTGATGGCCGCTGCGATGGGTCTCGGGGATGATCTCGTGGCTGATGACATAGAGCATGGCCCCCGCCGCGAAGGCCAGCCCCCAGGGCAGCAGGGGTTGCGCCAGGCTGACGATGCCTGCACCGATGGCCCCGCCAACAGGTTCGACCAGCCCGGTCAAGGCGGCAATGCCCCAGGCGCGCAAGGGCGTGTAGCCTTCCCCCAGCAGGGCCACCGCGACGGCAAGGCCCTCGGGCGCGTTCTGCAAGCCGATCCCGATGGCCAAGGGCAGCCCGCCCTGCAGACCATGTGCGCCGAAGCCCACGCCCACGGCCATGCCTTCGGGAAAGTTGTGGATCGTGATCGCGAAGATGAACAGCCAGACCCTGCGCAACGAGGCCGCCTCGGGGCCTTCGCGTCCGCTGCGAAAATGCTCATGCGGCAGGGTTTCGTTCAACAGCGCCACGGCCCCCATGCCCAGCAGGATCGCGACGCAGACGATGGCCGCAGGCACCATTGCGGCGCGCTCCGGGGTGGCGGCGGCCTCGAGCGCGGGAATGATCAGCGAAAAGAATGAGGCCGACAGCATCACGCCCGCCGAAAAGCCCAGCAACAGGTCGCGCGTGGCGCGTGACGGCAGACGCCCGAACAGGACCGGCACCGCACCTGCGGCGGTCATCAGCCCGGCCAGCAGGCTGCCAAGCGCGCCCAGCCAGATCGGCGAGATGTGCTGCATCGTGATCCCTCGCTTGCCGCGTGCGGCGCTTTGCGCGCCCGCGCATCCAGTGCTAGCGGATCGCTGCGGCATGGTCCATGCCGGGGGCGGCATTGCCGCCGGTTCTGCCGGGTCAGCTGCGTGGATCGTGCAGGGCGATTGCGCCCGCCGCCGTGGCCATCACCACACCGGCCTGGCCCGCAAGCGGGCTTTGCGCGGGGATCGGGCTGATCTCATGGCCGCGGGCGGCCAGATCGCGCAGGATGTCCGCGCCGGCGTTTTCCTCGATCTTCAGGCTGTCGCGGCTGTCGGAAAAGGTGCGTCCCAGCAGGAAACGGGGGCCGGCCAGCGCCTCTTGCGGGGATTGGCCGAAATCGATCAGGCGGGTCAGCAGCATCGCCAGCGTCTGCGGCTGCCCGTCGGCGCCCTGGGTGCCATAGACGATCTGCGGGCGTCCGTCCTTCAGGGCGATACCGGGGTTCAGCGTGTAGAAGGGCAGTTTACCCGGCGCGAAGGCATTGGGATGCGCGGGGTCGGTGCGGAACGCCGCCCCCCGGTTCTGCCAGATGATCCCGGTATCCCCGGCCACCAGGCCGCTGCCCCAGTCGAAATAGGTGCTTTGCAGCACGCTGGCGGCATTGCCCTGCGCGTCGATCGCACCCAGAAAGACCGTATCGCCATGCTGCCATCGGTGCGGCCAGGGCAGGGCGGTCCGGCGGGAAATGTCGCGCGCCTGCGCGGTCAATGCCTTGTCCGTCAGCCAGTCATCCGTGGTTGCGGGCACAAAATCCGGGTCCGTGATTGCATCACGCCGGATGAAGGCGCGTTTCACCGCCTCGACGCAGAGATGGATGTGATCCGCGCCGCCGGGCTGCAGCCCGCGCAGGTCCAGCCGCGACAGGATGCCCATGATCTGAAGCGTGGTGACGCCCTGCGTGGGGGGTGGCGGGGCCAACAGCGTCAGGTCGCGGTAGGGCATCGCCAGCGGGCGCAGGCTGCGGGTCCGGGTGGCGGCCAGATCGGCCGCGCCGATCACGACACCCGCATCGCGCAGCCCGGCCAGAATATCGCGCGACAGATCACCGGTGTAGAACGCCCCCGCGCCCTGTTCCGCGATCCGGCGCAAGGAGCGGGCCAATTGCGGCTGGCGCAGCGTCTGTCCCGCCACAAGGGGGGCACCGTCCCTTGTGTAAAGGGCCGCGAAACCCGGCCAGTCCCGGCACTCGTCCTTGCGGAACGCGCCCCAGAACGCCTGCGAGGGCGAGATGGCGAAACCCTCCTCGGCCAGGGCGATGGCGGGGGCCAGCAGGTCCTCCCAGCGTGCCTGTCCGCCCAGATCGCTGCGCGCCGTGTCGAAGGCCCGCTGCCAGCCGCTGACCAAGGCCGCGGTGGTCAGGACCGATCCGGGGCCGCGCGCGGGAATGGGGGCAGGGGGCATGGGCCGGTCGATGCCCTGACCGATCGCCAGGTCGCAGCGCTGCTGCCCGTTGCGATCCGCCAGCATCCACACAGCATCGCCCCCCAGCCCGCAGAAATGCGGCATCACCACGCAAAGTGCGGCCCCTGCCGCGATCAGCGCCTCGGGGGCGGTGCCGCCCGCGCGCAGCACCGCCATGCCTGCCGCCGTCGCCAGCGGATGCGGTGTCGTCAGCGCGCCGGTCACGGCGCGCGCCTGGGGCTGCGGGGGACGCGAAACATGGGCAAGGGACCTCCTGAGGGTGCGGGTTCACCGTCTGTGCGGGGCCCGGCCGGGGAAATTATTCCGCATGAGGGCTTGAAACCTGCTAGGCAGGGGGCGACTACAAGTAAATATTCACTTACCTCTGCATCGGGGCCGCAGGTGGGACTTGATGCATTTTTAGGCAGTCCCGGCCGTCAAGTCGGCTGGCCAGGCAGGCGCGGGGCGTATAAGCAACGGCCGGACATGAGGGCAGGGCAATCGGGCAATGACGGGGCCAGCGACATGACGGGGCCAGCGAAAAAGAGGACGCCGCGCCAGCGCGATCCGGAACGGACGCGCGCGCAACTGCTTGAGGCGGCGCTGCACGAATTCGCCGATCACGGGTTTCACGGGGCAAGGGTGGACCGGATCACCCGCGCGGTCGGCTGCAATCCGCGGCTGCTCTACCATTACTTCGGCAGCAAGGAAAAACTCTATATCGCGGCGCTGGAGCATATCTTCGCCGATATCCGCGCGCAGGAACGCGAGCTGGATCTTGACCGCCAGGAACCGGTGCAAGCCATGCGCAGGCTGGTGGAATTCACCTATGATTTCTTTGACGGCAACCCGCTGTTCGTGAAACTGACCCGCAACGAGAACCTGCTGGAGGGGCGGTTCATCGCGGATATCGCCGCGATCCGCACAAGTTCTCAGCCCCTGCTCGACGCGATCGGCGCGATCATGGCGCGCGGGCAGGCGCAGGGTGTGTTCGGGCATCGCTATGATCCCTTGCAGATCTACGTGACCATCGTGGCGTTGAGCGCGCATCACCTGAACAACGGCCATACGCTGTCGGCGATCTTCGGGATCGACCTGCTGAGCCGGGATTGGCGCAGTGCAAGGCGGGCCCATACCGTCGATCTGGTCATGAACGCACTGTCGGGCGCCGATTCGCCCCAGCCCTGACAAACAGGCTGCTGCCTTGGGTTCCCGTGCTGTTGCACGGGGGGGCATGCCCGGCTTGCCCCTGCCGGGCCATGCCAGGCGATTTCCGAAAGATGCCGTTATTGCGCGCGAGCGAGGGCCGGGCTGCTCAAAAGTTAATCGGTTTCGATGTTAATTCATAAAATACTTACTTAGGCGTCTTCCCAGCTTTCGGTGCGGCCTGTCAGGTGGCTGCATGAACATGACATCAGACATCCCCGCCCAAGCGATGCCGGTGCCCGCGACGCCCCCGGCCTCACGGATCAACCCGGTGCATCCGCGCCCGGCGATCGAGCTGCAGGAGGCCTCGGTCGTCTTCGGCAAGGGGCCGCAAAGCGTCACGGCCCTGTCGCCCACGACCCTGCGCATGGAGCGGGGGGATTTCCTGGCCCTGGTCGGACCCTCCGGCTGTGGCAAGTCCACGATCCTGCGCCTTGTCAGCAACCTGATCCAGCCATCCTCGGGGCTGGTGCTGCTGGGCGGGCGCGAGGTGGCGGCCAAGGAACTGCGCATCGGCATGGCGTTCCAGAACCCGACGATGCTGCCATGGCTGACAATCGAAAAGAACGTGATGCTGCCGCTCAAGATCGTCGAGCCGTTCAAGCGGACCTTCCGGCAGGACCGCAAGGGCGCCTATCGCGACCGTGTCCATGCGCTTCTGGCGCAGGTGGGGCTGAAGGATTTTGCGGGCCATTTCCCATGGCAGCTGTCGGGGGGCATGTTGCAGCGCGCGAACCTGTGCCGCGCCCTGATCCATGACCCGGACCTTTTGCTGCTGGACGAGCCTTTCGGCGCGCTGGACCAGTTCACCCGCGAGGAGCTGTGGCAGATCCTTCAGGATCTCTACCTCGATCGCAAGCCGACGGTGCTCTTGGTGACGCATGACCTGCGCGAGGCCGGTTTCCTGGCCCGCCGCATCTGCGTGATGAGCGCGCGGCCGGGGCGCGTGATCTCGGACCGGGCGGTGGACCTGCCGCAGCCGCGCGACATCGGCGTCATCTATGACCCCGCCTTTGTCGAAATGACCCAAGGCCTGCGCGAGCTGATCGCCCAGGTGCGCAAATGATGCCCGTTCCGCAAAAGGAGATGCTGCGATGACCGATACCACCCGGATCAGGCTCATGTCGTCCTCGTTCATCCTGGGCTTTTTCCTGCTGTGGGAGGTCCTGTGCATCGTTTTGAACGTGTCCGACCTGATCCTGCCGCGCCCCTCCGAAATCGTGGTGACGCTGTGGACCCGGTTCCCGGTGCTCTGGCCGCATATCCTGCAGACGCTCTATGCCACGCTGACCGGCTTCAGTCTGGGCGTGATCATCGGTGTGTCCCTCGGCGTGCTGATCGGGACCTCGCGCGTGGCCTACGGCGTGGCCTATCCGCTGCTGGTGGGCTTTTCCTCGATCCCCAAGGTCGCCGTGGTGCCGATCTTCGTGCTGTGGTTCGGGTCGGGCACCACGCCCGCCATCCTGACCGCCATGGTGATCTGTGTCTTTCCCATCGTGGTGAACATCGCGACCGGTCTGGCCACCACCGAGCCCGATCTCGAGGACGTTCTGAAAACCTTGGGTGCTTCGAAGAAGGAGATCCTGTGGAACGTCGGTCTGCCGCGCACCATGCCCTATTTCTTCGCCTCGCTGAAGGTGGCCATCACCCTGTCCTTCGTGGGCGCGGTGCTGTCCGAGACGGTCGCGTCCAACAAGGGCATCGGCAACGTGATGATGACCGCCTCGTCGAACTTCCAGGTGTCGCTTGTCTTTGCGGGGCTAATCGTCCTCGCGCTGATGGGTGTGGCGCTTTACGCCTTCTTTTCCTTCTTGGAATCCCGTGTGACCGGCTGGGCCACGCGCGGCAATGACATCGCGATCACCTGACACGCCCTTTCCTGCAATTTGTCCCCGACCCCTGATTAGAAACCCGCGAAACAAGGAAAATCACGATGAAGAACGCTGTCTTTGGTGCCGTAATTGCCTTTGCGGCCGGGCTGTCCCCGGCCTGGGCCGAAATGACCGATATCCGCTTCACCCTTGGCTGGAAGACCCAAGGCTCGGACGCGCCGTTCCTCCTGGCGCTGAGCAAGGGCTACTTTGCCGAGGAAGGCATCAACGTGACCATCGACCAGGGCGAGGGATCGGCCGCGACCGTGACCCGCATCATGGGCGGTGCCTATGATGCCGGTTTCGGCGATATCAACGCCATCATCCAGAACGCGGCGCAGCGCCCCGGTGAAGCGCCCGTCATGGTCTACCAGCTGTGGAACCGTCCGCCCTTCGCGATCGTGCCCCCCAAGTCTTCGGGGATCGAGACCCCCGCCGATTTCGTGGGCCGCACGCTGGGTGGCGCGCAGGGCACGCCGACCACGCGCCTCTTCCCGGTCTTCGCCGAGTTGAACGGCATCGACCTGGCCAGCGTGAAGCAGGAGAACATGGCCCCCAACCTGCAGGAGCCGATGATGATCCGCGGCGATATCGACGGGGCGTTCGTCTTCACGATCACAAGCTGGTTCAACCTGATCGCAAACCGTCAGGACCCGGCCAATGATTACAACTGGTTCCAGTTCGAGGATTACGGCATGGACCTCTATTCCAACGGCATGATGGTGTCCCGCGCGCTGCTGGCCGACAAACCCGAGGTGGTGGCCGGAATGGTGCGCGCCGTGAACCGCGCCACGCTGGAAATCGCCAAGGACCAGGATGCCGCGATGGAAGCGATCATGGCTTTCGACAACCTTGTGGACAAGGATAACGAGCGCGCGCGCCTGAACTTTGCCCTGACCAACCTGATGAACGCGCCCGAGGTCGAAACCATCGGCATGGGCGATCTGGTGGACGAGCGTCTGACCCGGTCGATCGAGATCGTGGCCAAGGGCTACGGGCTGGAGCGTCTGCCCGAGGCATCGGAGATCTTCGACCGCTCGTTCCTGCCGCCGGTGGAAGAACGCGTCTTTGCCGTCGAGATCATGAACTGATCCGGACCGTGATCGCCATGCGCCGGACGGCTTGATCCGTTCGGCGTATACGTCTGTCTGCCCTCCATGACCAACCCCGGATATGACCATGAATGCCCGTCAGACCCTGATCCGCGGTGGCCTTGTCCTGGTCGAGAATGCGCGGTTCGCGCCCGTGTCGCTGCTGATCGAGGCAGGGCGCATCGCGGCCCTGATCGAAGATGGCGATGGGCCGCCCGATGCGCAGGTCATCGACGCGACCGGGCGCATCATCATTCCCGGCCTTGTCAACGGACATACCCATTCGCATGGCGCGCTGGGGCGGGGTGGGGTGGCGGATGATGCGACGCTTGAAACCTTTCTGGCGGGTGCGTCTGCCCTGAACGGTGGGCGGACCGTGGATGACCTGCGGCTGTCGGCGGAACTTTCCGCCGCCGAGATGATCCGCAAGGGCTGCACCGCCTGTTTCGACCTGAGCGTGGAACTGCCGGGCCCATCGGTCGCGGGCATCCATGCGGTGGCCGAGGCCTATCACGCGGCCGGCATGCGCGCGGTCGTGGCACCGATGATCTCGGACCGCACGATCTACCAGGCGCTGCCCGGTCTGCTGGAGGCCTTTGCCCCGCAGATGCGCGCGGCGCTGGCCGCGATCACCCTGCCGCCCTGGCAGGACAGCCTTGCCACCTGCAAGGCAGCCTTTGCCGCCTGGCCCGTGCCGATGGACCGGGTCAGGCCGGGCATCGGCCCCGCCATTCCGCTGCATTGCTCGGATGATTTCCTGACCGCCTGCGCGCAACTGGCTGATGCTCTGGATTTGCGGCTGCAGACCCATCTGGCGGAAACCCGGATGCAGCAGGTCGCGGCGATGCGCCGCTATGGCACCACGCTGACGGCACATCTGCACAGTCTGGGCGTGCTCTCCGCACGGTTCAGCGGGGCGCATGGCGTCTGGTTGTCGGCGGATGAGGCGGCGCGCCTGGCCGGGCAGGGCGCGGGGATCGTGCACAACCCGCTCAGCAACCTGCGCCTGGGGTCGGGCACGGCGCCTGTGCGTGCGCTGGCCGATGCCGGGGTCACGCTGGGGATCGGGACCGATGCCTCCAACACCTCGGACGGGCAGAACATGTTCGAGGCGCTGCGGCTGGCCGCCACCCTCAGCCGTGCCGGGGGCGATCCGCCCGATACCTGGATCGGCGCGCTCGAGGCGTTTCGCATGGCGACCGAAGGCAGCGCGCGCATCATGGGGCTTGCCGATGTCGGCCGTATCGCGCCGGGCTGGGCGGCGGACATGCTGTTTCTTGACCGTGACTATTGCCACTACGTGCCGCTGCGCGATGTGCTTTCACAGATCGTCTTTGCCGAAAACGGGGCCGCCCTGCGCGAGGTGATGATCGCGGGCCGCATCGTGTTTTCCGACAACCGCGTGCTGACGCTTGATGAACCTGCGCTGGCGACCCGTGTCCGCGCTGCCGCCGCGCGGCTTGATGCCGCGAACACCGATACCCGCGTGATGGCCGAGGCCGCCGCCACAGTCGTGCGCAGCTTCTGCCATGCGGCCTGCGCCGCTGCATCCCATCCCTGAAGGAGAACCACCATGGACCAGAGAACCGACCCCCTCACCGCCGCCAAAGCCATCGTCGAGGCCTATCTCGAACGCTCGATGGTGCCCGATCCCGAAGGTGCATCCGCCTATCTGGCCCCCGGTTTCGAACTGGTCTTCACCGGTGGGCGCCGCTTTGCAGGCCTGGCCGAAAGTGCGGCTTTCAACGCCAAGCGCTATGCCTGGGTGAAGAAGCGTTTCCTGCGCACGGATGCGGCGCTGGATGCCGAAACGGGGGATGTTCATGTCTACAACACGGGCTATCTCTACGGGGAATGGCATGATGGGACCGCCTTCGAGACGAACCGCTACATGGACAAGTTCATCGTGCGTGACGGCAAGCTGATCCGCACCGATGTCTGGAATGACAGCGCAGAGGTTCTTCTGGCGAAGGCGGGACTGGCAGAGGCGGAGCTTTGACAAGATGCTGACGGATCACGGCCGGTACGACTATGTCCCGATCACGCGGCGCGCCGATTACACCTGGCCCGGTGGTGCGCGGCTGGCGGTCTATATCGGGCTGAACCTGGAACATTTCGCCTTTGGCGAAGGGCTGGGGGCGGAACTGGCCCCCGGCGGGCCGCAACCGGATGTGCTGAACTATGCCTGGCGCGACTATGGCAACCGGGTCGGCGCCTGGCGGATGCTCGAGATGTTCGAGGCGCTGGACATGCCGGTCAGCGTGCTGGCCAATTCGGCCATGTATGATTACGCACCCGAACTGATGGCCGCCTTTCGCGCGCGCGGTGACGAGGTGGTGGGCCACGGGCGCACCAATGCCGAACGCCAGAGCGTGCTGGACGAGGCCGCCGAGACCGCCCTGATCGCCGAGGCGACGGATGTGATCACCCGCGCCGAAGGGGTGGCGCCGCAAGGCTGGCTGTCGCCATGGATCGCGGAAAGCCGGGTCACGCCCGACCTGCTGCATGAGGCGGGATATGGCTATACGCTGAACTGGTGCATGGATGATCAACCTGTCTGGATGCGCACAAGGCAAGGCCGCATCCTGTCGATCCCCTATCCGCAAGAGGTGAACGACATCCCTTCGATCGTGGCGCGCAAGGACGGGGCGGGGTATTTCGCCGACATGATCATCGACAATTTCGACGAGATGCTGGCGCAATCCCAAAGCCAGCCGCTGGTGATGGGCATCGCGCTGCATCCCTACCTTGTGGGCCAACCCTATCGCCTGCGCCATTTGCGCCGCGCGCTGCAACATGTCACCGCCCGGCGCGACCAGATCTGGATGACCCGCGCGGGCGAAATCCATGCCTATTGCCGGGACCGGATCGCCGACCTCGTGCCCTGACCAGCCTGATTTCAGGGCCAGTTCTCAGGGCCAGTATTCCGCCTTGAGCCTGCGCTTGTAGAGCTTGCCTGTCGCGGACCGTGGCAAGGTTGCGCGAAAGTCGATGCTGCGCGGGCACTTGATGGATGACAGCCGGGCCTTGCAGCAGGCGATCAGGTCCTCGGCCAGCGCGGGGCTTGCCGCCTTGCCGGGCAGCAGCTGCACCACGGCCTTGACCTCTTCGCCGAAATCCTCGTTCGGCACGCCGAACACGGCGGCATCCATCACGGCGGGATGGCACAGCAGGATGTCCTCGGCCTCCTGCGGGTAGATGTTCACACCGCCCGAGATGATGACGAAGGACTTGCGATCGGTGAGGTAGAGATAACCCGCGTCATCCAGCCTGCCGATATCGCCCAGCGTGGTCCAGCCCATGGCATTGGTGCAGGCGGCGGTTTTCTCGGGGTCATTGTGATAGAGGAACTGGTGGCCATTCTCGAAATAGACCTCGCCCTCCTGACCGATGGGCAATTCACGTCCCGCCTCGTCGCAGATGTGGATCACACCCAGCTTGGCGCGCCCGACCGATCCGGGATGGGCCAGCCATTCGGCCGTCGTGATGGCGGTGAAGCCGTTGTTTTCCGTGCCCGAATAATATTCGTGGATGATCCCGCCCCACCAGTCGATCATGCGGCGCTTGATGTCCATCGGGCAGGGCGCGGCGGCGTGGACGGCCATTTTCATCGAGGACAGATCGAAACGCGCGCGGTCTTCGGGGGGCAGTTTCAGCAGGCGCACGAACATCGTGGGCACCCATTGGCTGTGGGTGATGCGGTGCCTCTGGATCAGGTCCAGCGCCTGCAGCGGATCGAAACGATCCATGATGTAGGCGGTCCCGCCCATGCGGATCGTCACCATGGAATGGCGCAGCGGGGCCGCATGATAGAGCGGCGCGGGGCTGAGATACCGGGTCTGCGCGTCATAACCGAAGAGCGAGGACAAGAGATCGACCAGCATGCTGCGCCCGCCGGGGCGATCCTCGGGCAGGGGCCACTTGATCCCCTTGGGCCGCCCCGTCGTGCCCGACGAATAGAGCATGTCCAGACCCTGCGCCTCGTCCGGGATCGGGGTTTCGGGCAGCGCCTCTCTGAGGCGGGTCCAGTCGTGCAGCCCCTCGGGTGTGTCGCCTACCACATAGACCTGAAGGGCGTCATTCGCCACCGGCAGCCCATGGCCGAGGCTGTCCATCATCCGGTCCGAGGTGATCAGCACGCGCGCGCCGCAATCCTGCAGGATGTAAGCGATCTCTTCGGCGGTCAGGTGTGTGCTGATCGTCGTGTAATAGACGCCCGACCTGTCGGCGGCGAAGCAGATTTCCATGAACTCGCGCCGGTTCTCCATCAGGATGGCGATGTGATCGCCGCGTGCCAGGCCCGCGCGGCGCAGCAGATGCGCGCCCTGATTGGCCCGCGCCTCGAGCTGGGCGAATGTCACATGTTCGTCCGTGGCGCACATCACATAGGCGACGGCGGCAGGATCTTGGCGCGCATATGTGCGGGGCTGGTAGGGGTGTGTATCGTGCATCGGGCCTCAGAACCGGATGAGTGTCTTGCCGAAATGGCCGCCATCGCGCTGATGTTGCAGCGCGGCATGCAGGTCCTCGAAGGCGAATGTGGTGCCGATGACAGGGCGGATGCGGTGCTGCTCCATCGCGGTCAGCATCGCCTCGAACCCCGCACGGTGACCGACGGTGACCCCTTGCAGGCGGACCTGTCGCGCCACGATGGGGCCAAGCGAGGCCTCGATCGTCAGGCCGGACAGCACCCCGATCATGGCCAGCGTGCCGCCGGGCCGCACGGCGCGCAGCGACAGCGGCAGGGTCTGCGCGCCGCCCAGTTCCACGATCAGGTCATAGCCGCCCCGCGCGGCGGTGATGTCGCGGCTGGCGCGCGCCCAGTCCGGGGTGGCGGTGTAGTTGATTGTGGCATCGGCCCCCATGGCGCGGGCGCGATCCAGCTTGTCATCGCTGGACGAGATCACGGTGACATGTGCGCCATGCAGCTTGGCGAAGGCCAGCGCGAACAGGGCCACGCCGCCCGTGCCCTGCACGAGAACCCTGTCGCCCGCGCGGGTCCGTCCATGGGTGACGATCGCGCTCCAGGCCGTCAGCGCGGCACAGGGCAGGGTGGCGGCCTCGGCATCGGTCAGATAGGCGGGAACCTTCACGACGCCCTCCTGCGACAGGCAGACATAATCGGCCATCACCCCGTCCAGCGGCCCGCCAAGCGCCGAGGCAAAGGCAGCCGGGTCCGGATCGCCCGCGATCCAGTTCTGGAAATAGGTGGGGCAGACGCGGTCGCCGATGGCGACACGGGTCACGCCCGCGCCGGTCTCGATTACCTCGCCCACGCCGTCCGACACGGGGATCAGGGGCAATTCGCCGGTGGCGCGGCCATAGCCGCGTTCGGGCACGATCAGGTCGCGCGCATTCAGCGCGGCCATGTGCATCCTGATCAGCACCTGCCCGGGACCGGGCACCGGGCGGGGGCGTTCGGACAGGCGCAGGTTCGCCAGACCCCAGTCGCCTTCGATCTGGAATACGCGCATGGGTCAGTCCTTTCTTGCGGGCGTGGCGGGCCATGACAGCCGTGCGACCCGTTCCAGCAGCGGGGCGATGGCCCCGTCGGTCAGGGCCGCGCTTTGCACGGCGGCAATGTGACGGGTCAGGCCATGGGCGGGGCGCAGGCCCTCGGCGCCCATCGCGTGCAACAGCGCGGGCAAGTGGTGCTGCGCGGTCTGCACGGCATGGACCTTGGCCTGCGCGGCGAGGATCTGGGCCGCCGGGTCTGCGGTCGTGATGGCGGCCACGGCCCGGTCGGTCAGGGCCTGTGTCGCGGCCAGATCGGTCTGCGCCTGCGCCAGTGCCAGCCGCCATGCCTGATGATCCATCAGCGGCCTGCCAAAGCTGTGGCGGTGCTGGCCATGCTCTGCGACCGTGGCGATGGCGGCGCCCAGCATGCCGCAGCACATCGCGGCGACATAGGCGCGCGCGCCGTTGATCTCGGACAGGATGGCGCGGAAGGCGGTGCCCGCAGGCAGGATCAGGGCCTCGGGCGGCAGGGCGACCGCATCAAGGGTGAAACCCCCGGTGCCCATGCTTTCTTGTGCGAAGCCCGCCTCGGTCGCGTGGCGGGTCGCGCCGGGGGCGGTCAGATCGACCAGAAAGGCCCCGATGGCGGCCCCGTCATCGCCGGTTCCGCATTTGGCAAAGACGATGGAAAGGCCCGCGTGCCGGGCGTTGATGATCCAGTCCTTTTGTCCGCTGATCACCCATCCGTCGGGCCCTTGCGTGGCGCGGGTCTTCAGGGCGGCGACATCGGTGCCTGCGCCCGGTTCGGTCAGGGCGGTGCAGGCTGCGACCTGACCGGACAGCAGGCCGGGCAGGTGGCGCGCGGCCAGGGCAGGCGCGCTGCGGTGCAGGCGCAGGGCTGTGTTGTGGGTGTTGACGACGGACATGGCAAATCCGAAATCGACCGCCGCGAGCGCGGCGCAGACAGCGGCCTTGTGCGCGAAATCGAAGCCCAGGCCACCCGCATCCACCGGCAGTTCCATCCCGAAAAGCCCCAGATCTGCGGCTGCGCGGAAGAGGGCGGGATCGGGGGATGCACCTTGACCCCAGCCCGCTGCGGCGGGGGCAAGTTGCGTCTGCGCAAAGCGCTGGACGGTCGCCAGGTGATCGGCTTGCCGGGTCATGATGCGGCCTTTCCGGTGATCCGCGCCCAGAGCTGACCCACGACGCCCACGATGCCGCGCGGCATGAAGATCGTCGCCAGCACCAGCAGCAAACCGTAGAGGATCAGGCGGAAACTGTCCGCAAACCGCAGGTATTCGGGCAGGAACACCACCACGAAGGCACCGATGACCGGGCCCAGGATGGTGCCCGAGCCGCCGATGATCACGGCAAGGATCGCGTCTAGCGATTGCGCAAGGCCAAAGATCTCGGGGTTGATGAAGCTTTGGTAATGGGCATAGAGCGCGCCGGCGAGCCCCGCGTACATGGCGGCGGCGACAAAGGCGAAAAGCTTGTATTTCCAGGCGGCGATACCGATGGCGCCCACCAGGGTCTCGTTCTGCCGGATCGCGATCAGGGTCTGCCCGATGCGCGAGCGCACGATCAGCGCGGCCAGTCCCGTCATGATGACGGCGATGACCAGCACGAAGTAGTAATAGACTTGGCGGTTGGCGAAATCGAACCAGCCATCCTCGCGCCCCGGCTTGGGGATGCCGCTGATCCCGGCCTCGCCCTGCGTGAGGTCGGTCGCGTGCATCAGCACGATGAAGATCACAAGGTTGAAGGCCAGCGTGACGATGGCGAAGTAATGCCCCTTGACCCGCAGGCTGGGATAGCCTGCCGCCAGCGCGAAAAGGGCGGTGACGCAGGGTGCCAGCAGGATGGTCAGCCAGACCGGAAGGGCGAAATGGATCCCCATCAGCGTGGTGCTGTAGGCGCCGATGCCCATGAAGCCCGCCTGCACGATCGAGACATAGCCGGTGTAGCCCTGGATCAGGTTCTGGCCCTGCGCGGCGATCACCCAGACCAGCGCCAGCACGCTCAGATGCAGGTAGTATTTCACGGTGATCAGCTGCGGCAGCAGGACAAAGCCCAGAAGGGCCGCCGCGTAAAGAACATGTGTCGCGCGCAGTTTCATCATGCTTTCCCCATCAGGCCCTGCGGGCGCAGCAACAGGACGGCGATCATCACGACGAAGGCGATCACGTCCTTGTAGGCGGATGATATGAAGCCCGCGGCCAGCGCCTCGGTCACGCCAAGGACAAGGCCGCCGACGATGGCGCCGGGGATCGAGCCCAGGCCGCCAAGGATCAGCACCGCAAAGCCCTTGACCACCAGCCATTCCCCGATGCCGGGGGCGATGGCAAAGAGCGAGCCGACCATGACGCCCGCGCAGACCCCAAGCGCGGTCGAGATGGCAAAGACCACCAGCGGGATCGTCTTGACATTGACGCCCATCAGGATGGCGGCATCGCGGTTTTCGGCCACGGCGCGGATCGCCTGTCCGGTCTTGGTCTTTTCGACGAACAGGGTCATGGCGATGATCAGAAGGGCCGCCGCGATGATCACGTAGAGGCGCAGTTCCGGGATCGTGACCCCGCCGATGTCGAAGACGCGGGCCAGGTTGGTGGGGATCACCACCTGTTCATGGCCGAAGAATTGCAGGTTCAGCCCCTCGACCATCATGGTCAGCCCAAGCGCCACGATGAAGGCGTTGATATGATTGGCATTCCTGACCGGGCGATAGGCCAGCAACTCGATCAGCATCCCCAGCAGGAACCCCACGATCAGCGCGATCAGGATCGCCAGAAGCAGCGGAAAGCCCCAGGCGGTGACCATGAAGAAGGTCAGGTAGCCGCCGAACATGGAGACGGAACCATGGGCGAAATGGGCAATGCCCAGGATGCCGAAAACGGTGGTCAGGCCCAGTGCGATCAGCACATAGACGCCGCCGATCGCCACGCCATTGACGATCTGTTGCAGGATCTCGATCATGATGCGGTCTTTCAGGGTCAATGCCGCGGGTCTGCGGCGTGATCGCGGTTTTTGGCGGCGCAGAACCAGAAGGCTCCGCGCCGCCGGGAGGAACTCAGTCGATCGTGCTGAGGAAGGCGGAATAGGCCGCCGCATCAGATGGCAGGTCCTGCACGAATACCCAGTTGCCGCTCTGCCACTGGAACGCGCCGTTCGAGGTGTAGGCCTGGCCGTTCACATCGAACATCTTTCCGTCCACCGGCAGGTATTGCATCACCACTTCGGCCGGTATCGGCATTTCGCGCAGGGCGGCAGCCACGGCTGCGGTATCCTCGACCGTGCCTGCGGCCTCCAGCGCGTGCTTGAGCGCATAGGTCTGGTCATAGGCATAGGGCGAGCTGGGCGAGGGGGCGATGCCGAACTTCTCGGAGTAGTTTGCGTGATAGGCGATGCCGTTGTCGCTGGCCGACAGCAGCGTCAGCTCGGTCGGACGCAGGTCCCAGACACCTTCCATCTGCTCGGAGGTCGCGACGCGCAGGAACTGTTCCTCGGACCCGCTGGTAAAGCCGTAGCGCGGCACGTCGATACCCAGCTCGATCGCCTGGCGGTAGATGAAGGCCGCAGGTTCCACGTAGCCGACGACAAGGATCGCATCGGGCTGCAATTCGCGGATCTTGGTCAGCTGCGGAGACATGTCGCGATCCTTCAGGCCGAAGGATTCCCGCGTGATGATCTCGCCGCCGGTCTTTTTCAGCTCGGTCTCGAAGGCGTCGACATAGCTGGCATAGAAACCCACATCCAGCGCGCCCAGCACGGCGACCTTCTTGTGGCCCTTCTGGGCGACGAACGTGCCGGCGGCGGCGCCGGTGTAATCGGCTGGCGGACGCGTGCGGACCAGGTTCGAGATTTCGCGCGTGGTGATCGAGCGTTCGGCGGCATTGCCCACCAGCATCACCGCATCCTCGTTGGCGATGAACGAGGCGACGGCCCCCGTCGCGCCCGAGCAGCAGAAGCCCAGGATGAACTTGACGCCATCGCGGTCGATCAGCTTGCGCACCGCGTTCGTGGCCTCGGTCGGGTTGGCCTTGTCGTCATAGGCGATGACATTCAGCATGTAGGTGTCCTCGCCCACCTTGATGCCGCCTGCCGCGTTGATCTCTTCGGCCGCCATCTGCACGGCATTGGCCTGCGGCAGGCCATAGACCGCCGCCCCGCCTGTCAGCGCGTCGGACACGCCGATGTCGAGGGTCTTGTCCGCCGCCGTGACCGCGCCGCCGGCAAGCGCCAGCATCGCGGTAAGTGTCGTGAACTTCATGTGCCTTGTCATTGTCATTCCTCCCTTTTTTGTTGTTTCGTTCAGTGTCCCAGATAGGCTTTCACCACCTCCGGGTGTGATTGCAGCTCCTCCCCGGTGCCGCTCAACACGATCTCGCCCGCCTCGAACAGATAGGCCCGGTCGGCCAGTCTGAGCGCCATGAGCGAATTCTGTTCGACAAGCAGGATGGTCTTTCCCATGTCCTTGATCCGCGCGATCGTTGCGGCCACTTCGGCCACGATCTTGGGCGCAAGACCCAGCGAGGGCTCGTCGAAGATGCAAAGTTTCGGGCGCGCCATCAGCGCACGGGCAATGGCCAGCATTTCCTGTTCGCCGCCCGACAGTGTGCCCGCCGCCTGATGCGCCCGGTCGCGCAGGATGGGGAACATGTCCATCATGCGGTCCAGATCGGCCTCCTGTTCGGCGTCGCGCCGCGTGTAGGCGCCCATCCGCAGGTTCTTGATCGTGCTCATCTGCGGAAACACCTGCCGGCCTTCGGGGCACATGGTGATCCCCGCCTGCACGACGGCATGGCCGCTCAGGTTGGTGATGTCGCGCCCTTCGAAAGTGACCTTGCCGCTTTTCACCGGGACCAGCCCGCAGATCGCCTTGAGGGTTGATGATTTGCCCGCGCCGTTCGCGCCGATCAGCGCCACGCATTCGCCGGTCCGCACTTCGAGGTTGATGCCATGGATCACTTCGATGGAGCCGTAGCCGACCTTGAGGTCTTCGATCTTGAGCATGTCAGACCGCCTCGCCCAGATAGGCGTCGATCACGGCGCGGTCGTTGCGGATTTCGCTGGGCGTGCCCTCGGCGATCTTGGAGCCGAAGTTGAGCACCACGATACGGTCGCAGACCTCCATGATCAGCGCCATGTGATGTTCGATCACCAGAACGGCAGTGCCAAGGTCGCGGATCGCCTTGATCGTGTCGGCCAGCATCTTGCGCTCATGCGAGACCAGACCGGCGGCGGGTTCATCCAGCAGCAGGATCTTGGGCGCCGCGGCAAGGGCCGTTGCGATCATCAGAAAGCGTTGCTGCGCCGAGGAAATCGTGCCGACGGTCTGTTCGGCCACCGGGGCAAGACCGGTGAGGTCCAGAATGTCCTGCACCCTTGCGCGCAATGCATCCTCTTCGCGCGCATGGTGGCCCAGACCGAAAACGGATGCCAGCGGATGCGCCTTCAGGGTGACGGCGCCGCCCAGCATCACCTGTTCGCGCACGGTGAATTCGGCAAAGTTGCTGGCGGTCTGGAAGGTGCGCGCCAGACCCATCGCGACGCGGGCATGTTCGGACATGTCCTGCACCGGCGCGCCGCCCAGCATAATCTGTCCCGAGGTGGCCGGAAAGACCCCGGCCAGGGCGTTGACCGTCGTCGACTTGCCCGATCCGTTCGGCCCGATCAGGCCCATGACTTCGCCCGGGGCCACGCCAAAGGACAGGTCGCGGATGGCCTGCACCCCGCCGAACGACTTGCAGAGGTCGTTCACCTCAAGAACGCGATCAGTCATCAATTCCTCCCTTCCGCTGGCGCTGTCTCCCGCAGACGCCGCACGGATGCTGTCACGCTATCCACGGGAGGTGCGGCGGAAAAATTCAAAGATTCTGTGCTGGTATCTAATTATTCGATGGTATGCTGTCATGCATGCCGCAGCGAAGGGTCCGGTTCCGATGGTGGACATTGTTCGGAATATCAACTCGATTCAAGTGTTTATGGTCTGTCACGAGACAGGAAACGTGACTCGTGCCGCGCAGGAGCTGAATATCAGCCAAAGCTCGGTCAGCTATCACATCAAAAAATTGGAAGAGGATCTTTCGGTAACGCTGTTCCGCCGGACCGCCAGCGGCTTGCAGCCGACCGAGCAGGGCAGCCTGCTGGCGCAGCATGTGGCGCGCGGGCTTGCGGCCATCCGCACCGGGCTGGAACGGATCGCGCGGGGGCCGGGCACGGTGCGCGTGGCGCTTTTGCCGATGTTCGCAAGCCGGTGGCTATCCTCGCGTCTCGGTCAGCTTCTGGAGGCCCATCCCGAGATGAACCTGTCGATCCAGAACCACAACAACAGCTTCGTACGCATGTCCAATCCCGAACGCTTCGCGGATCTGGGCATCCAGTGGGGCAGGGGGAACTGGGACAGTTTCGATGTCACCCGGCTCTGGCCCGAGACCCTGGCACTGGTGTGCAGCCCGGATTACCTGAAGGCGCATCCGATCCGCAAACCGGAGGATCTGCTGCGATGCACGCTGCTGCATGTGGACGATACCCGCATGTGGGAGGAATGGTTGACCGACAATGATCTGGCGCTGGACGCGGCCCAGCCGCAGATGATGCTGGAGGACCGTCATTTCCAGCTGAGTTCGACGATCAACGGCCTTGGTGTGTCGCTGTTCGCCTCGTGGCTGGTGCAGGACGAGCTTGCGAAAGGTACGCTGATCAACCCCTTTGGACGGGTGTTCGACACGGGCTTTGCCTATCATGTCGTGGTGCCGAAAACGGTGGAACTTTCGGCGTCTGGGCAGCGGTTCCACGGCTGGCTGTGCGCGCAAAGCCGGGCTGATCTTGCCGAGGTTGCCAATCACTGACCTGCGGGCGGCGTTTGGCGCCATTTGCCCCGTGCCTCAGCGGGCCTCGCTGTCATCGGGGCACCTGGACAGGCGCGTGATCATGGCCCAGTCGAAGCGATGCATGATGTTGTGTTCGAACAACCACTTGTCCTGCAGCCTGTAGGCTTCCAGCTCGGGGGCGCCGGTGCAGTCCCAGTCCCTGTTCTGCAGTTGCACATCATGGATCAGTTCGTGCAGCAGGACGGATTGGTCGAAATAGTTCAAGGGCGACCAGGGGTGGGTCAGAAAGATATGGCGCTTTTCGCGGTCAAAGGCGGCCAGAAGGATCGGATCGACCAAAAGCTCCGATTGTTCATAGGTGATGATCTCTCCGACCGTGCAGAAGGAAACCGTCGGTGGGTCACCATAGGTGACGACAAGGTCGTATGAGGTGTTCATCGCGATCCAGCCGATCATCTCCCTGAACAGGTGGTCGCCGATGACTGCGGGCACCTGACGATGGGATGGCTCGGCCGTCAGGGATGGCTCGCAAGCGTCCATTGCATCGGCCTGCGCGGACGGATGGCCTGTCGGACATCCCGCCAGAAAAGCCGCCGCCACGCAAAGGATGTATCTGGTCACTGCCTTTTTCGACACCATGGCGCATCATCGCGCCATCGTTGATGAACTACAACATGCCTCGATACGTGGCGGCGCATCACGTCAATCCCGTGACCGACATCGCCATGGCCGCCAAAGCGCAGCAGGCCAAGACCGTGGCCGCGCCAGATCCGAAGCGGAACACCGCGACAAGGGCTGCCGCCACCAGCGCCCCGGCGCCAAGGTTCAGCGTGGACCAGACCGGCACATGAAGATCGAGACCGAAGGAGGTGATCGTCCTTACCTCGTCGAAGACCACATGCAGGCCGAACCAGGTGGCAAGGTTCAGGATCACGCCGACCACGGCGGCGGTGATGGCGGTCAGCGCCGCCGTCAGGACCTTGTTGTCGCGCAACCGTTCGATGTAGGGGGCACCAAGGAAGATCCAGAGAAAACAGGGCGTGAAGGTCACCCATGTCGTGAGCAGCCCACCCAGCGTCGCCGCCATCAGCGGCGGCAGGCCCGTCGCGTCGCGGAATGCCCCCATGAAGCCCACGAACTGCGTCACCATGATCAGCGGGCCCGGCGTGGTCTCGGCCATGCCCAGACCGTCCAGCATCTCGCCGGGGGCCAGCCAGCCGTAGTTCTGCACCGCTTCCTGTGCCACATAGGCCAGCACCGCATAGGCGCCGCCAAAGGTCACGACGGCCATCACGCTGAAGAAGCCCGCGATCTGGGAAAAGACATGGGCGGGGCCGAGCAGGGCGAACAGCAGCGCGACAGGCGCGAGCCAGAGCACCAGAAACACCAGCGAGATGCGCATCGCCCCGCCGCGGTTGACCTGCGTGTGGTCAGGTGTTTCCGCGCCCAGCAGGCTATCGGCATCATCGACCTGGACCTTGCCCGGCGTGCCATGGCCGCCGCCGTCCCGGAACGCCGGCAGATCGGCCCGGGCCCCGCAGAACCCGACAAGACCCGCCACGAGGATGATCAGCGGAAACGGTAGGGCGAACCCGAAGATCGCAAGGAACGAGGCGGCCGCAATGGCAATCATCGCGCCATTCTTCAGCGCGCGTGACCCGATGCGGATGACCGCCTGGACGACGATGGCCAGCACCGCCGCCTTGAGGCCGAAAAACAGCGCCTCGACCGCTCCGACATTGCCGTAAAGCGCGTAGATCCAGCTGAGCGCCATGATCGCCACGACCCCGGGCAGCACGAACAGAACGCCCGCGATGATCCCGCCAACCGTGCGGTGCATCAGCCAGCCGATATAGACGGCAAGCTGCATCGCCTCGGGCCCCGGCAGAAGCATGCAATAGTTGAGCGCGTGCAGGAACCGCTTTTCACCCAGCCAGCGCTGTTCCTCGACCAGAATGCGGTGCATGAGCGCGATCTGTCCGGCGGGGCCGCCGAAACTCAGCAGGCCGATACGGGCCCAGATGCGGGTGGCCTCGGAAAGGGTAGGGTATGCACGGTCCTGCATCAGTCTGCCTTCGGCTTGTTGCTGGGCTTGTTGCGGGCCCTGTCTGTTGCATAACGGGCCAAGGTGGGGAAGGCGTCGCAAGGCAGCATGCAGGGGATCGCGTTGTTCCAGCGCTTCGGCACCATATGCGACAGACCTTGTGACGCGACCATTACAACCGCGTCAGGCCTTCCGCGATTTCTGCCGCGATGGCCGCGGCATCGATTCCATCGCGTTCGGCCGACACGCGCAGCCCCAGAAGATCGGACTGATAGCGGCGGGCAAGGGCGGCCGGATCATGATCGCCGCTGATTTCGCCGCATTGTTGTGCCTGGGCGAAGAGTTCGGCAAATCGGCTTTCCATCCTCAGCAGGTGCAAATGCGCGTCATGCGCCAGCGGATGTTTCTGCGCCTGCAGTTCCAGAAGGGTCTTGGACAGCATGCAGGCCTTGGCGGGGGCATTGTCGTTGCCGATCACCATTTGCGGGAAACGCTGCAGGGATTCGAGAGGGCCGAGTGTCCTTGCCAGCTGGTCCAGGCGATCAAGGCCGTCGCTGGCGTATTTTTCAAGCGCGAGCCTGTACAGCGCGTCCTTGGATCCGAAGGCCGCGTAGAAACTGCCGGGTTTCATCTGCAGCACTGCTTCCAGATCCTTGAGCGAGGTGCCGGCCCAGCCTTGCTGCCAGAAAAGGTCACGCGCGCGTGCGATCGTTTCATTGCGGTCATAGGTCGGCTTGCGCGGCATGGGATCACCAAATCTTGAATGATCGCTCAATTATATATTTGAGTGATCACTCAATAAAGAGTAAAACGTCACATGTTCCAACTTCAAGAAAGCCACGCAGAATGATGAACTTCCCCTCGCATGATCTGGATACGGCGCCGTATGCCTCGAAACCGCTTCTAGAGGCGTCGCAAAAGGCCTTTGGCCGCCTTCCGGGGCTTCACAAGGTTCTGGCCGAAAGCCCGCAGGCCTATGAAGGCTACCAGTTGCTGCACAAGCTTTTCACCCAGACGGCGTTCGATGCCGACGAGCTGACCGTTGTCTGGCAATCCATCAATGTCGAGCATGGCTGCCACTACTGCGTGCCGGCGCATACGGGCATCGCGAAGATGATGAAGGTCTCTGACGACCTGACCGCGGCCCTGCGCAACGAGACGCCGCTGCCATCCCCCAGGCTCGAGGCGCTGCGCACCTTCACCGTGCAGATGGTGCGCGCACGCGGCAATGTGTCAGAGGCGCAGATGCAGGCCTTCTTCGATGCGGGCTATGGCCACCGTGCCGTTCTGGATGTGGTGCTTGGCCTGGCGCAGAAAACGATGTCGAACTACATCAACCATGTCGCGCAGACACCAGTGGATGAGGTGTTTCGCCCGCTTGCCTGGACCCGGTCGGATACGCCGCTGCAGGTCTGATTGCTGCAAGGGCGCGCCAGACCTGTTGCAGGGCGCGCCCTTGCCAAGGGGTTCGGTCGGTCAATCGGCCGTCGGCAAAGCCGCGCAATGTGCGCCGGCCCCGGCCTGACCGGATCCCAGCGCCAGCACCGCTGGCGCGCGGAACGGATCAAGCGGCTTGCTGTTGACCAGATCCAGCCACAACAGGGCCGTCAGGATGATGAGTGTCAGCATGGCCGTGAATTTGCGTGTCAACATGGCTCAGCCGTCCAGACCCAGGGCGCGCCGGATGCGGATGCCTTGAAATGACCCTGCAAAGGCCGCAGCAAACCATACCCAGCCATGCAGGCTGCCTGTGGAGATGCCCGAGAAGAACGCCCCCACATTGCAGCCGAAGGCCAGACGCGAGGCGTAGCCCAGCAGGAACCCTGCGATGATCGTGCCAATCCATGCGCGGGCCGGAAGGCCGGGAAGGCGCGCGGATAGGCCGGATCGCCAGACGGCGACAATGAAGGCCCCGCCGATGATGCCGATATTCGTCAGGGATGTGACATCGGTCAGCACGCTTTCGGCAAGCCTTGTCTGGTTGGTCGGCAGCGCCCAGAAGCCAGAGCCGGACAGGTCCACCCCGAAGGCTGTCACCCCCTTGGCGGCCCAGAGACCAAGGCCGTAGACGACGCCCCAGGGCTGGCCTGCCACCACCAGGTTGGCCAGCGCCAGTGCCGCCAGCAGCACGGCGGCAAGCCACAGGCGCCGCGGCAGGCGCCGCGTTCCCGGCGCGGCAAGAAACAGCACCAGGCCCGCGACGGCGGCAAGGGCCACAAGGGTGATCACAAGCCCCTGGGTGCCGCTTAAGGCGACGATCGGAGCGGTGCCCAGATTGGTCCACCACAACAGGTGATAGGCACCGGCAAAGGATCCGATTGCAAAGAATGGCAGCGCAAGGGCGCTGACCGCATTGCCGCTGCCGGCGTTGACCAATGTGCCCGAACCGCAGCCCAGAACGATCTGCATGCAGGCGCCAAACACGAAGGCCCCGCCGATCATCGCCCATCCGACCGGTGCATGGGCCCCGATCAGTTCCGTGCCATTCGCGGCGATCAGCGGGATCGCGATGATCGCCACAAGGCCGATGGACACAAGCTGTGCGATCAGCCCGGCGGGGTCGCGCCGCAGGATCATCGCGCGCCATGGCCCGGCAAAACCGAAGCGCAGCCCCTCGAGGACCAGGCCGAAGCCGAGGCCGATGGCCAGAAGCAGCCCGTAGCGCAAGCCTGCCGCTGCGGACAGCGACAGGACTGCCAGAAGCGCCACCCCGATCAGGGTGGCGCGTGTCAAACCGCCTGGCAGGCGAGGTGCGGGGACGCTGATGTCACTCATGTCGCTCAGAAGACGCTCTTGATCTGGTTCCAGACGCGGCGCACCGGACCGGGCACATTGGCCATCTCGTATCCGGCATTCGACCAGCCGACCATCGACTCGGGATAGAGTTTCACGTCCTCGAGACCTGCAAGCTCGCTCATGGCGAACCAGTTGGTGGCGGCCCAATGCCCGGTATTGCAGAAGCTGATGATCGGCTCGCCGGTGTCGAGGTTGTTTTCAGCCGCCAGCGCCCGGACCCTGTCCGCGTCTGCGATCACCGGCTTGTCGGCGAACCAGTTCGAATGCGTGAAATACTCGGATTGCGGCAGGGTGCCGGGTTTCGCGGCCGCCGGATGCGCGTCATCCCCATTCCAGAAGCTTTCAGGCCGGGAATCGATCAGCTTTGCGGTCTGCTCGCCGTTGACGATGGCAAGAACCTCGTCACGGGTGGCCAGCCACTTGTCGGAAAAGGCGATCTGGAACTGGCTGGGCGTGGGTGTCACGGTGCCTTTCTCAAGCGGCAATCCCGCCTCGGTCCAGCCCTTGACGCCGCCATTGAGGATAGCCAACTGGCTGACACCGCTTGATTTCAGGGTCCAGTAGACCCGCGCCGCGGCGCCGAAATCGGTGATGTCGCGGCCCTGATGCACGATCAGAACCGGACGGTCGAGGGATACGCCCAACCCGCGCAGCACCTCTTGCAGCTTGTCCTCGGGGACAAGGGCGCCGGGGTTTTCCGACGGTCCACGGAACAGGCCGTAAGGCGCGTTCACGGCGTCGGGAATGTGGCCCTCGGCATAGGCGCTCTTGCCGTCCTTGGCAGGCGCGCGGATATCCAGAACCAGCGGATCGGCCGCAGCCTGCACCGCGGCAAATTCCTGTGGGCTGAGCAATGGGCCGAAGCTGTTGGCCTGTGCAAAGGCGGGCAATGGCGCGGCAAGCGCGGCGGCAATCAGATATGCGGCAAGACGGTTCATGACGGTCCCTTTCATCAGTTCAGGGCATCAGGTGACATGCCTGCGGAAATCTTCAAGTGTCGCCGCCGGCGTTCGGTGGTCATCTGCAAAACGGCTTTTCCCGGGATCGGCGGCACGGCGTGGGATGCGTTTGCGGCCATCGCGCCATTTGGAACGCTGTTCTGTTTCGGCGGGATCAGGGCCGTATATTTTCTTTTTTGTTCTGTGTGGGGCGGGATAGTCCGATTTATGTCCCGGCTTGCCCATGGTCCCACCGCGCGGTGATCACGGCAGGTAGCCGCTTTGGAACGTATCGGACCAGAATTGCAGCAGCTGGTCGCGACGGTTTGCATCGCGTGCCACAAGCAGGCTTGGCGACAGCGGGATGAAGCGCTGCGCGCTGGCCGAAAGCCCTGTCTCGGTGGCGTCGATCTTTGCCACGAGACCGGATTGGGCCAGCAGGGCCTGCACTTCGCTGGTGAGCAGAAAATCGAGGAACCGCGCGGCGGTTGCCGCCTGCCTTGCCGCGCGCGGGATCATGTAGGCGCGCGAGAGTATGAGGGTATAGTCCTCCGGCAGGATCATCCCGACCTGTGCTGCATCGGAATTGAGCACGTAGGAGCCAAGCACGTTATAGGCCAGGACATAGCGCCCCTCGGCCACACCTGCGATGATTTCGGCCGAACAGCAGGTCGCCACGGCATCGACGCGCGAGAAACCCTCCAGCAAGGCGCCGAAGGTCGTGGCCTCAAGGCTGTCGCTATAGGCGAAGAGATAGCCAAGACCCGATTCCGCGATGTCATAGGTCGCGATCCGGTTGCGGAAGAAGGCGGGCCTTTCGCGGATGGCATCCAGCAGGGCGAAACGGTCGCGCGGGACCTCGGCGCCGGACAGAAGCGTCTTGTTATAGGCGATCACGGCGGGTTCGGTGCTGATCCCCCACAATTCATCCCGCCAGCGTCGGGAAGGGGGCAGCGCCTGCGTTGCGGCCGAACGATAGGCCTGTGCGCAGGCCGCGTTCACCAGCCAGACCATCTGATGCACGGCAGAGGAAAAGACGGCATCGGCCGGGTCGGTTCCATCGCGGCAGTCAGCGCGGCTGCGGGCGAAAAGCGCGTTTGATCCCCATTGTTCATAGGTGATCGCAAGGTCGGGCCGCAGTTCGGCGAACCGCGCGATCACCGGGCGGATGATCGCGATGTCGGTGGTCGACCGTATCAGGAATTCCGTCTGACCCGTGCCGAAACGCGCCGTATCCTCCTGCGCGGCAAGGGGGCCGGCGATGAAGGCCAGAAAGGCCAAGAGCCGCGCAAACCGGATCATGGCGCATCCCTTTCGGCGGGCAGGACCAGTGCGATGCGGAAACCTTCGGCGTCCTGCGCGGTCTCCATCCGCCCGCCGAACGCGGTGGCGACGGATTTGACGATCGACAGGCCGATCCCCGCGCCGGACTCGCGCGAATCCGCGCTGCGGTTGAACCGCTCACCCAGCCGCGCCAGCACGGCATCCCTGGGGCCGGGCCCGTTGTCACGCACCCACAGGATCGCGTCAGTCCCGCGTCTTTCGGCACCGATGGTCACCGGGGGCGCGCCGTGGGCCAGTGCATTGCTGAGAAGGTTGCGCCCGGCCTCGCCGAGGGAAAACGCATCGGCGCGGACCATCACCGGCCTGTCACCGATCGCCAGCTTCAGCGGGGTGCCGGGCGAGATGAGCGCATGATCATCATGTTCCATGATCTCCAGTGCGACATCGCGCAGATCGACCAGAACACGCGGCGCGCTGTCGCCGCGATGCACCACCAGCGCGCGGCTCAGAAGCTGTTCGAGAAGGGTGCCAAGGGACCGGGTGCGCGACAGCAGACGGTCCAGCGCACGGCTGCGCAATGCCGGTTCGTCTTCGGACATCGCGCTTTCGGCCTGGATGCGGATCGCGGCGACGGGTGTGCGCAACTGGTGCGCGGTGTCCGAGATCAGGGTGCGCATGGCGTCAACCTGCCCATCAAGCCGCCCCATGAAGCGGTTCATCGCCCCCAGCATCACCTGCATCTCGCGCGGCAGCCCCTCGGTCGGGACCGCGGTCAGGTCATAGGGGTCCCGGCGCGCCAGATCTTCGGTGATCGCTTCAAGCGGGCGCATCGCGGTGCGCACCACGGCCCAGGCGATCAGCAGCAGCGCGCCGCCCGCAAGGGCCATCGGCAGCAAGGCGTCGATGCTCAGCTCTCGGGTCATTGTGGCGCGGGCGCGCAGGGTCTGGCCCACGACAACCTCGACCGAGCCGGAAAATTCGCGTTCGACGAAGCGGCGGGTCACGGTCACGAAGCGCGCCGGCTCTCCATCCAGGGCGGCATCGAAGAAACCCGCGCGGCCCGGCCTTGGCGGTTCGATCCAGAATTGCGGATCGAGACCCGTGATCAGCACGCCGCCCGGCCCGTGCACGGCATAGTAGACGCGGTCGTCCGGCGCCTGTGCCAGCAACTCGAAGGCCGAAACCGGCAGAACCACGACCGGCGCACCGCCCTGGATGCGGATCGATTCCGCGATGTCGTTGGCGGCGCCCAGAAGGATGCGGTCATAGGATTGGCGCGCCGCCTGTTGACCGTTCCACCATGTCGATGCGGCCACCAGAACACCGCCCAGCAAAAGGATGCTCAGCACGGCGACCAGCACGCGTGTCGCAAGGGCGCGCGGTTCAGCCATCAAGATCGATCCGGTAGCCGACCCCGCGCCGCGTGGTGATCGCCACATCGCTGCCGATGAATTTCTTGCGCAGGCGCGCGATATAAAGCTCGATCGCGTTCACGCCCACATCGGCATCCTCGAAGCCGTAGAGCGAGTCATAAAGCCGTTCCTTGGACAGGTATTGCCCCTTGTGACGGACCAGCGCGTCAAGCAGCGCGGCCTCGCGGCGGGTCAGATCCAGTGGCCGTGTGCCCAGCACGGCGCTGCGGTCCTTCAGCACGTAGTTCAGCGAGCCGAGGCTGATCGTTTCGTCCTTCCGGGCCGCTTCACGGCGCACCAGCGCGCGCAGCCTTGCCTCAAGTTCGCGCTGGTCGAAGGGTTTGCGCAGGTAGTCGTCCGCCCCCTGGTCCAGCGCCTCGACACGGTCCTCGATGGATGCCAGCGCCGTCAGCATCAGGATCGGCGTACGGTCCGCCGCCGCGCGCATCTCGCGCAGCAGCGACAGGCCGGATCCGTCGGGCAGGTTGATGTCAAGGATCACCGCGTCGTAGCGTTGCACCGCGCGGCAGTCGCGCGCATCCTCGATGGTCAGGGCAAGATCGCAGGTCACTCCGGAACGGGCGAGATGCGCGACCACGCCCTCGGCCAGATCCTCGGCGTCCTCGACCATCAGGATCCGCACGCGTTCCTCCTTCTTGAGCCGGTCCGAATCCGCCGTTGCCGATGACAGGTTCATGACAGCAACATTTGTTACACAGCCGCAACCCGCAGGAAAGAGCAAGAAGCCGGCCGGCGGGGAACTTTGCCGGCGTGTGGGAGCGCGCCCGGCCGACCCGAGGAGGAAACCATGACCCTTTACGCAACGCGCGGCCTGATCGCCGCCGCTTTCCTGTCGCTGGCCGCGACCGCCGGTCTGGCGCAGGAAAACCCCGAATGCATCGCCCCGGCCAACCCCGGCGGCGGATGGGATTTCACCTGCCGCCAGGTCGGCAAGTCGATGCAGGACCTGGGCCTGATCGCCAAGACGATGCAGGTCTCGAACCTTGCCGGCGGCGGCGGTGGCGTCGCCTTCGCCGAGGTGGTGAACAAGCGCAACGACAGCAACGACCTGATCGTTGCCGCGTCGACCGCCACCGCGACCCGGCTGGCGCAGGGCGCCTATCCGGGTAACACCATGGATCAGGTGCGCTGGCTTGCTTCGGTCGGTGCGGATTACGGCGTGATCGCCGTGGCGGCCGCCAACGAAATCCAGACGCTGCCGCAGTTGCTGGACCAGATCAAGTCCGACCCCAAATCGATCTCCATCGCGGGCGGCTCTGCCGTGGGGGGCTGGGACCATCTGAAGGTTCTGATCGCCGCGAATGCCTATGGCATCGAGGATGTGCGCACGGTCAAGTATATCGCCTTTGACGGCGGTGGCGAGGCGGTGACCCAGCTTCTGGCCGGTTCGGTTCAGGCTTTCACGGGTGACGTGTCCGAAGCCAAGGGGTTTGTCGACAGCGGCGACATCCGCGTCATCGCGGTGCTGTCGCCCGAGCGTCTGGAGGGCGAGTTCGCCTCGATGCCGACCGCCCGTGAACAGGGCGTCGACGCCATCGGCGCCAACTGGCGCGGTTTCTATGCGCCCGGCGGCATGTCGGACGATGCCTACAACGCCTGGGTCGAAAAGATCGGCGCGCTCTACGCATCGGCTGAATGGAAAGAGGTCATGGCCACCAACGGCATGGCCCCGCTGGATCTGCAGGGCGCTGCGTTCCAGCAGTTCGTGACCGAGTCGGTCGCGCAGATCGAAGCCATCTCGCGCGAGATCGGCATCATCAAGTAATCCACGGCCACACCGTGCCCGGGCGCTGCCAATTTGTGCTGCGCCCGGATCGTGACACCGTCCGTCCCGGACTTACACCCGAACAGGAGACCGCCATGAGCGATCGCATCTTCGGGGTCTTCGGCATTCTCCTCGCCATAGGCTATGTCTTCGCCGCCTTTGCGATCGAGGAAAGCTTTCTTTCGGATGCCGTCGGCCCCAAGGCCTTTCCGCTGATTATCGCAACCGTCCTGGGCCTGTCCGGCGCCGCCATCGCGCTGCGCCCTGATCCGGAACCCGCATGGCCCGCGCTTGGCCGTCTGGCCGAAATCGCCGCCGCCGCCGTGGTGATGATCCTCTACGCCGAGCTTTTGCCCGTCATCGGCTTTGTCATCGCGACCGCCTTTGCCGCAGCCTATCTGGCATGGCGGCTTGGGTCCTCGCTGCTGGAAGCGGCGGCCGTGGGCATCGGTACCTCGGTCGGGATCTACACGATCTTCCACCTGGTTCTGGGCCTGTCGCTGGCCCGTGGCCCCCTGGGCTTCTGAGGAGACGGAGATGGACCTTTTTGCATCCCTTGGCGACGGTTTTGCCGTCGCGCTGACATGGCAGAACCTGGCGCTTGCGCTGCTTGGCTGCTTTCTTGGGACCGTCATGGGCGCGTTGCCGGGGCTTGGCCCGTCGAACGGCGTGGCCATCCTGATCCCGCTGGCCTTCACCATGGGTCTTGGCCCGACACCGGCGCTGATCCTTCTGACCTCGGTCTATTACGGCGCGATGTATGGCGGGCGGATATCGTCGATCCTGCTGAACATCCCCGGCGACGAGCCGGCCATGATGACCTGTCTCGACGGGCACCCGATGGCCCGGAAGGGCATGGCAGGCGAGGCTCTGGCGCTGTCGGGCATCGCGTCTTTCGTGGGCGCATTCTTCGCCACATGGGGCCTTGCGCTTCTGGCACCGCAACTTGTCAAGATCGCGCTGCTGTTCGGGCCGGCAGAGTATTTCGCCCTGTTCGCCCTGGCCTTCATGACCCTGGGCGGCGTGTCCTCGACCAACCAGGCCAAGGCGGCCTTTGCGGCGGCACTCGGCCTCGGGCTTGCCACCATCGGCGTCGATACCCAGACGGGTGTGCCGCGCTTTACCTTCGGCGAGGTGCATCTTTACGACGGGCTGGATTTCCTGGTGGCGATCGTCGGTCTTTTCGCCCTGTCCGAGGTCTTCATCTTCCTCGAGCACCGTCACGGCGGGTCGGATGCCGCCGGCAAGAAAATGGAGATCGGCCGGTTGACGCCGCCGATGTCGATGCTGAAAGCCTGCACGCCGACCATGCTGCGCACCTCGGTTCTGGGCTTCATCGCGGGGGTTCTGCCGGGGGCAGGGGCATCGCTGGGATCGTTCATTTCCTACACGATGGAAAAGCGCCTTGTGGACAAGGAAGGCACCTTCGGCACCGGCGATCCGCGCGGTGTGGCCGCCCCCGAGGCAGGCAACAACGCGGCTGCGGGTGGGGCGCTGGTGCCGATGCTGGCGCTTGGCGTGCCCGGTTCGGGGACCACGGCGGTCTTGCTGGCGGTTCTGCTTGCGCTCAACATCACGCCGGGGCCGCTGCTGTTCACGCAGAACCCGGATGTTGTCTGGGGCCTGATCGCGGCGCTGTTCATCGCGAATTTCATGCTGCTTGCGCTGAACATTCCCATGGTGGGCCTTTTCACCCGCCTTTTGCTGATCCCCTCGCGCGTCCTGATGCCCATCGTGGCCATGGTCAGTTTCGTGGGCATCTACGGCATCTCGGGGTCAAGCTTCGATCTGCTGGTGATGATCGGCTTTGGTGTGATGGGATGGGTGCTGCGCAAGTTCGATGTGCCGCTGGTGCCGATCATCCTTGGAACGCTTCTGGGCAATTCCATGGAAAACAACCTGCGCCGTGCCGTCACCATCGACAACGGCAACTGGTGGACGCTGGTTGACAGCCCTCTCGCGCTGACACTCTGGGGTATTGCCATTGTCGGCTTCATCCTGCCGCTCTTCTTCGGGGCGCGGGTCAAGGCCGGCATGCGCGCCCGCCGCGACGAAGAAGGCTCGATCAGCGATTGAACGGAACAGGCCGCCATTGCGGGTGAAACCGCAGTGGCGGCCCGGCTTTCGACCTTCGCGCGGCGACCACCCTTTCGCGCCCGTGCCCGGTTTGCACGTGTCGGCGCGCCGCGACAGGATCAGCGAAAGGATACGCAGGGACCAGCGCAGGCGACAGGGGGCCACCGGCCTTGCAGGATGAACCGGGGCTGACAGGCCCTTCGTGTTGCGTGTTTACGGCGTCATCAGCGCAGGGCTCGAGCGGTAGTTTTCCGCGGCCTTGAAGAACAGGTCCACCAAGGGATTTCGCTCTTCCTTGAGGGCAAAGACCACTTCTTCGACGGCCGCCCCCATGGCCGGGATGTCCAGCCTGATCACCGTATCGGTGCGCATTGTGCCGTGGCGCCACATGAAGCCGATCCCGATTCCGAGGGTCACGGCCTCATGGACGGCATCGCGTGTATCCGCCGTCAGTTGCGGCACCGGCGACAGGCCGGCGGCGCGAAAGGCGCGGTCGACGACCTTCTGGGTCGATGAGGCATTGTTGCAGAACTACGGCTTGAGGCATGACTGCCCCTTACCCCATTGACATCAGGCGACGCGAACGATCTCGGCGGTTCCGAGGGCGTTGAAGCGGTTCATGAGGGCGATGCGGATGTGGATTTCGGCGGTCTGTCGGTCGGGGTCTCTTGCCATGATACGCTCGCCGAAGGACTTGAGGCAGCGCATCTTCGCTTCGATGCGGCTGCGGGCGTGGTATCCTGTCCATCGCTTCCAGAAGGCTCGGCCATAGTACCGGGTGGCTCGCAGAGTATCGTTTCTAGCAATAGCGGCTGGGCAGTCTTCCTTCCACGACCGACCATTCTTGCGGATCGGGATGATCGGGACCGCATCGCGTGCTAGGATTGCTGTATGACAACGCCTTGTGTCGTAGGCACCATCGGCCGTCACGGTGCTGATGTTTTCGTCCACGGAGATTTGCTCCAGCAGGTCTGGCAGAACTGGGCTGTCGCCATCTCGGCTGGGTGTAAACTCCACCGCCCGGATGTCGGAGGTGGCGGTATCCATCGCCAGATGGACCTTGCGCCATTGGCGGCGGCCCTGAACACCGTGCTTGCGGGCCTGCCACTCACCGTCACCGAGGAACTTGATCCCGGTGCTGTCCACGAGCAAATTGAGCGGCCCATCGGCGCGCCGATACGGGATTTGAACGGCCAACGTCTTTTGCCGTCGGCAAAGCGTCGTGTGATCAGGCACCTCCCAATCCAGCCCCGCCATCTTGAGCAAGCTGGCAACCATCCCGGTCGTTTGGCGGAGCGGCAGCTTGAACAGCACCTTGATCGACAAGCAGAACTGGATCGCCGCGTTCGAAAAGACCGGTGGCCGCCCTGGTCGTCCCTCATGCGGCGCGAGCCAGGTCATATCCTTGTCGACCCAGATCAACAGCGACCCGCGCTTTCTTAGCGCGGCATTGTAGTCAGACCAGTTTGTCGTGCGGTAGCGGGTGGGGTCAGGCTTGCTCATGCCATCCGTCTAACCACCTGGATTCGTGATGTGAATCCTTTGCCGTCAGAGTTCTGCAACAATGCCGTGCGTGCACCACCAAATGCTGTTGCCTTCCAAAAAACTCAGACGGCGCCATCGGATGCCAGGGCGGCGCGCCGGTCAAATGCGATGTGCACAATCCGGAACGGGATCAGGCAAATCCGCAACACAAGTACAAACATCAGGGCAACTACAACGAAAAACAGGATCTGTTCGCCCTCATCCGCCAACTGTGCAGCGGTATAAATGACCACCGACATGGCCTCTGGCACACCAAGGGCTGCCCCAAAGCAGCTTGATGACATCACCATCTGCAAGGCGCGACCAATACTGGGGATGATCAGCAAGGCCTCGTGGCGGTTCCCTCGTTGCTGCCGATCGAACATCGTCAAGAACTGATCGGACCCGTAAGCCAGCACATAGGGCGTGTGTCCGATCACAAGTAGCATCAATGGCAGGTTGCCTGCGAACAAGGTGTCGATACTGCTTTCTTCCGACAACACTCCAGACATAAAGAAAAGCACCACGAAAACCGGCAAGGTATGCAATAGATTCACGAATGCTCGTAGCGGGCGCGATAGAAGCGCAGGGCCCGCATGCATCCCCAACGCCAAGGCATAGGAAAGCGGAAGCGCAGCCGCCAGCACGATCAGCGAAGCACTGATGTTCAGTGTCAGCCCTCGCAGAAACGAAAGCAAGAAATCCAGCGAGAGCACGTCGAACAAGGTCATGTATCAGGCCCTCCAGCCGGGGACGAGAAACGGCATGGTCCAACGCAGCGCAATACCTGTCGACAGCACCGCCGAGATGTAGAAAATCACAAGAAGCCAGTAATAGAATGTTTGGGCCCCTGAAAAGGCGGTGATGTCATTCAGCGCGTTCACCAGATCGGGCACGCCAACGACAGTGGCAGCCGAAATGCCCCGCACGGAATTGAAGATGTACCCCTTGAGTTGCACTGACGCGACACCAACCGATTGCATGAAGCGCGAATGGGTCGGCGTGCCGGTGGTAATGACATGGGCCTCGGCGATGGCCGAACCCGCATAGCACCCATTGATACCGCAGATGGCAAGGATCGCACTGACCATGGCGGTGGCGAAAGAATACGAAAATGCCCAGATCATCAGGGTGCTCACGATCACCAGAACGAGAACAGTAGGCACGTTCAGAAAGGTCGTTATCAAGGCCTGTCCCACGATCCGGATCACCCACAGACGGCTCACCAGCAGGAACGCCACCCCGAACGAGATCACGACGGTGGCCACGACCGACAGGATCACCGCCAGCACCGATGTTCCCAGACCGCCAAGAAACAGCTGCCATCCAACAGCGCTTTCCATGAAGCCCAGCCGCAACTCCAGCCCCAGCATCTTGGCCAAATTCTCCTCGATCGCATCTGCGACCCCGGCCACGGCGCTGGGTGCAAGCTGCACGTCGAGCGGGGGTGTCAGGCAACCCATTGGTGAAAGGCCGCATTCCAATGCCCCCCATCGCGCCATTTCGTGGGTCAAGAACACCATTGGCAGGCCATGATCCTGCGCGAACCCAAGGAATGTGCCATCACGGTGCATTTCCACAAGGATCTGCGTCATCGCGGCCGACATTTCCTGCGACACGCCCAAGGGCATCGCCATGCCCCAGGGCACCGGCGCAAACCCAAGCTTTCGTTCAAAAGCCGCAACCCCCTCCTTGGGGGCGATCAGCGGCAGCAAAAGCGTGTCATCCTGCGCGATCAAGGGGCACATCTCGTTTTCCAGCGCGTGGATCAGCTGTTGCGGACGTGAGAACAGCATCAAGCGCCCGACAGCCGGGGCAAGGATCACGTTCGAATAGTTGCCGACGGTCGTACAGACGAGACGCCTGTTCAGGTCATCCCACGCAAGCGGTTCGCTCCCAGTCGGCCCCACAACGATGGTCTCGCTTTGAAAATAGTGCGGGCGCAGGAAATGTACCGTAGGATCACGCTGGGTATTGTGGCCCATGGTGGCGATCACCAAGTCGATCTCTCCGCTGCCCAGCTTGGCGATGCGATTGATCGGAGTCACCGTGGTAAACGCTATGTCGACGCCCAACCGCTCGGCGATGTGGCGTCCGATATCGGCCTCATAGCCTTCGGGGCCGGTCGCACCGAGTTCACCGAAACGCGGATAATCAACTCGCAGGCCCACGCGCAGCACACCGTCACAGATGATCTGGCGCTCGACCGAGCCGCTGGCCTCTGGTGCATTGCAGGTGGGGCTGACGTGATCGCGCAGCGCCTTGATGGCATCTGATGCGGTGCCTTGCGCGCTGACAATGCTGGCTGTCAAAAGGCATGCAAGGCCCAAGATCAGAGAGCAAAGCTGCGCGGAAAGTGAGGATATCATCCAAAAGCACCTGTTTGGGCCGCATGATCGCGCCAGACTTTGCCTGCGGGATCATCGGGATGCGCAATGCGCCGGGCGACGATCAAATCGACGCCAAGAAAAACAAACCCCGCCACCTCGACAATGCCCGCAGGCTCGATGCAGGCAGACGAAAGAGCCGCGATTTTCTCCGGGCCGATCGGTACAAGGGCACTGCCGCGGACCTCGGCAAATAGACCGTCGGAGTGCAGTTGCTCCAAGGTCTTCTCAAGCCCGACACAGCGATTTTGGGTGAAAATCGCCACTCCGCCCGCGCCAAGTCGTTGCGGCAAACCGGCCAGAAACGGGTCGATTGCACGCCGCCCATCTGCTCCGCCCACCGACCATGCTGCCCGCCGTCCCTCGGTTACGATCGCCTCGGCTGGAAAATTCGGGAGGTTGGCCAGCACAAGATCAAAGCATGTGTTGGGGAGAAGGGCATCCCATAGGCTGCCGCGTCGCAACTCAAACCGCGCGGAGGGCGCAACACGCGCCAAACTATGCCGCGCGAGGGCCAAGGCCTCCGCATCCAGATCGGTCGCCATGACATGTACAGCACCTAGATGCAGGGCTGCCGCCGCGAGAATGCCGGACCCGGTGCCAATATCGCAGACCCTCAGCCCTTGTGCCAGATACGGATGGGATCGGAGGTGACCCACGATCATTCCTGAATAATCGCTGGGCCAGAAGAATTGTTCTTCTGTCATGCGCAATAACACAGGGCATTCCGCATGCTGACGTCCCCAGCCAGCAGGTATTGAGGAAAAAACCGTGTAATAATCGCAGACCTGTGGCGCCGCGTAGCGTGGTGCGGGATCAAATTATTTTCGCGGCCTGAAAGGGACAAATGCTTGCTCATTGAGGGCTTATCCATGGCAGCGCGGTTGTTCGCTTCCGAGATATTGGGACGCGCAAAAGCCGTGCTGCTCAGATGCGGCAGGTCTGGACTGGTGTGGCGCGCACGCCGACACGGATCGGCGCCGCCAAATTCGGCTTGCCTTGCGACGGCCACCATACGTTCAAGTCCCGCCTCATGCGGAGCATTGGCAAGATCCAAGCCAAGTTCTGACCCGAAACGGTCGGATAGCATCCAGTAAAGATAGTGCAGCACTGTCGCGCCAGCGCCTTTTGACGTCACGGGCTGATGGAAGATGCTTTTTGAAAGCAAAAGGACAAGTATTGAATCCACTGCCTCCGCAAAAACAACGTCCCATTGCCTGTGACGACCAGAGGCAGGCAAGGCACACACAACCCAAACACATAAATCGCATGGACTTACAGACCTGTAAGCGCCAAACATCTTGTTTTTGGCAGGAACTGACAGGGATATCTGTCCAAACAGCATCTTTTTCATGCAGTAGATAGTAACCACAACACTCTGTGAAATCATATTGAGCGAAAGTTTCGCTGGCGGTGCGAAGGTTTTCAGAAACCTGTCCGCACTACGGTGTGGATGTCTCTTACTGAAGCTATCTGACAGGCTGGTGCTGCCAAACGAATTCGAACCAGCCTCCGAATGGACAGTGAAACTGTCCTTATGCCAAGCAAAGATCACGCCACTTAGCAAGAGCGGCGGCGCGGTTGTGTTTGAAATTGGGTCGAGTTGAGGGGCTGCGTTCCTGATTAGCAACTGTGTCTATTCGCGGGGCAGAAGCTGCCATGGGATGCCAGCTTACAATATCGGTGCCTTCCTACAGGGCAATGATCTACTTGATGAGATAGTCGACTGGTAACTGAAAAGTCTGCAGACGCGATTGATAAAGATTGGTGCGCGGGTTGTGAGTCACGCCCGTGCAATCACCCTCCAGCTGGCCGAGGTGACTGTCAGCGGCGATCTGTTTAACCGCATCCTTGCGGCCATCCACCGGCTGCGCTCACCACCGGTTCCCGCATGAAGGCAGCGATGGCAAAAACTGAAGAACATCGGCTCAACAAGTTTGTCTGGACGAACGTCGGTCAGCCCGAAAATCGCGACAAACCTGCCCCGGAGAATGGAAATCGTGCTCAGTTCGCGCGTCAGATGCCCGAACAACGGCACCATGGGTCCAAGAGGCTTGATTGGAGCGCAGAACAGCGGCAATGTGGGCGGGAGGACGTCCTACTTGGGGAATGTCAGTTCATTCATTTGCTTGACGGACAGACGCATGGATAATTTGCCTGTGGGCTGAAAAGAAGAGGGACGAACAGCGTGACCGAATTCCAGATAAGCAGTCCAAAAAATGACGAAAGTAGGAGTGCTAATCTGAAAACCGGCAGCCTGTCGAAAAAGCATGTATCAATTCCAAGCGTTAATGTTTCGCCTTCGGCGGATCTCGCGCAGGTAACTTATCCCGACGCACGCAGTTTCCGTCAACGTTTCGGGCTGCTGATACCGGCCACCAACACGACAATGGAACACGAGCTCTGGAGTATCATCTTTGCCAATCCAGAGCGGGACGGACTGGCGGGCGTCGGCCTGCATACAAGCCCGGTGTTGACCCCAAGACCGGATGTGAGTTCGATCGAGGGCGTCGAGCAGTACAGATTGCAGTTCCTCGGCGGGGTCGAATCTGCTGTGAAGGCGGCGCTGCTCGCCGCACCGCAGTACATGATAATGGGCATGAGCCTGGAACACATCGTTTCCGGGATAGACCCAATACGCGCGACGATGTCCCAGATCGAGCAATACTGCGATCTTTCATGGGCGACATGGCACGATTCCGTAAAAGCGGCGCTCGATTGCTATGGAGCGAAGCGAATTGGTCTTCTCACGCCGTTTGAGCAGGTCGGAAACAAATCCGCATCCCGAATGTTCCAAGATCTGGGGTTCGAGGTGGTTGCAAACTTTGGTTTTGCCTGCGGAAATACTCAGCACATCGCACATATCCCTGACTGGGCCAAGGAAAAAGCGGTTATGGAGATGGTTGCTGAAAAAAACAGTCTCGATGCCATTGTTCAATGTGGAACAAACATGAGCATGATCGACGTTACCCGAAAACTTGAGCCGATGATTGACATCCCAATACTCGGTATCAATCAGGTCGTTCTCTGGTATGCGCTGCGGGAAAGCGGATTTAGTGGCCCGTTGTGCGGCGGGGGCCGTTTGTTGCAGGAGTTCTAACAGGGCGCTCAAATAGTTACGCCTCGACAGAGTGAGGTGCCCCCCGAAAACTAGACAATGACGTAAGCTCGGATTTGCTGTCTGCTGATTTTCACCACAAAGGAGATCGAAGATGTCGAAACGAAAGCAGCATGCCCCTGAGTTCAAAGCAAAGGGGGCGCTGGAAGCGCTGAAAGGCGAGGCGACCGTGTCGAAGCTGGCGAGCCGGTTCGGCGTGCATCTAACGATGATCGACTAATCGAAACGGGAGCTGCTGGATGGCGCGTCCGGTGTTTTTAGTTCACCCAGAACAACGCGGTCAGATGGCTTTGATAGGCCGATAATCCAGGCATACAAAGTCCAGAGGTCAGCTAGGTTCTTGCGGATGTAACGACCGAGTGACGATCTGCTCATCTCCTTGCTTAGCTGCGTGAGCAAAGCTTGCGATCGCTGCATTGCAGCTATGACGGCGTGCGTGGTCGTGGCGCTCCAATGACGAACTTGTCCCATAATGCTTCTTTCCATTCCTAAGAAAGGATCGCACCATCAAACCTTGGGATCAAACACCTAGCGAAGCCGAGTAAGAATGATTGCTGGTCCTTTTGGATGTTCTTGCGAAATAGGATTAAAAATATTACCTAAAGGCGTAAATGTAAAACTGAATGAATTTGGCGTCATTTTTATATGAATAGGATTATGGTAATTTATTGCTTTATTATAATTTTGACCTGTATGATGTGGTTACACATCGTAATCTAAGCAGAATTTTTTATCTAACTAAGTACAGGTAAAGGGGGGTATTAAATCTTTGTAGCCGTTTGCACAGGTACCGGCGTGGGGAGCCTTGCTTGCACAAACGCCGCCCCCGTTCAAATTTCCAGAAAGGCGCATCATGCCAGCAAAGACACTTAAGGCACCTTCGCACCTTACGCCGGAAACGGCGGCTTGGTGGCGATCTGTGCAAGAGGACTACGCGATAGAGCCGCATCACGCCAAGCTTCTGGTGCTGGCCTGTGAGGCGTTCGACCGATGCCAGCAGGCGCGGGCGCTGATCGACGCGCACGGGCCTGTGGTGGTCACGTCAGACGGCGGGATGAAGGCGCATCCGGCGATTGCGATTGAGCGGGATGCCCGCCTAGCCTTCGCCCGCCTGTTGCGTGAACTCGACCTGGATACGGAACCAGCTGCGGAGCGGGCGCGACCGCCTGCACTGCGTAGCAACAGGAGGGGCGGCTGATGCCCGTTAAACTGCGCCAGTCAAAGCACCGGCAACACCGGATCACGCCGGAAGCGGTAGAGGCTTTTCAGCGGGGCGATGCAATGGGCCTGCACCGGGCGCTTGGGCTTAAACCTTGGCAACCCAGCCCCTTCGACATCGACGGTCCAGAGCCGCCAACATGGGCTTCACCGGGACCGTGGCGTGATTCCTGGCCTATGGTTGCCGGCTTGTTAGCGGAATTGAAAGGGACGAACACTCAATGAATTTGGCGCGCAGTGCGACTAGCGGCTCATAGTAGCGAAGCTATCGCTTTGTTCTCGTTGGCACGTGGGATAACCGAACAGGCAACAAAAGTATCTGACTTGCCTACACTGCAGCAACCAACTGCTTGAAGTCGGTTTCGCGGATAATTCGGATGGGGTGACCAGCGGCGGCCAATTCTTCGGCCTTGCGATGCTTTGATGACTTCTCGTGCCCCGCCAGCTGGTGCACGTCCGTGTCACCTACAACCAATAGCGTTGTTTTCTTTGTGACACCCGCAGCAACTTCAAATCCCACGGATGCCGCGATATCTGCGGCCTCTCGGCGCGGAATCTCTAGAGCACCTGTGAACACGATCACGCCGCCCGCAAACTCACCATCGGCATTCCCTTCGCGTTTGATGGACGCCGTAGAGCCGTTAGCCGTTGGATTGATGGGTTGAAAGACCCTTTGAATTATTCCGTCAAGGTCGAGTTCGCTGTCGCGCATAGCCGCCAATAGGATGTGCCCCGACGCCTTCGCATCCTCAAGGGCGTTGTGGTGATCAAAAGTATAGCCAATTCGCTTACAGACCGCAGATAGGCCGTAGCCTGACCGCGCACAATCAGCCCATGTGCGGCGAACTACACGCGCAGAATCAAGCCATGTGCATCGTATTATTGGGACTGACCAACGGTTTGCGGCTTGGTGCATCGCAACTCGGTCGAAGTGAGTATGCGTAACAACGATTTGATCTGTTAAACGCCGTTCGATCTCGAGCATCGCAGATTTAAAGGTTGGAGCGCTGCGAACGGCGGCTTCTGTGATTCCGTGGATCGAAACATTTATGGGGTCAAAGTAGTCGTCTGGATCGATAAGAGAGTACCACTCGTCAACAATAACGCCGTCCTCAAAAGCAGCTGCTCCGATTGAGCAGATCGAAGCCATGTCGGCATTTGCCGTTTCGACATCAATGGAAACAAATCGCATCGGCTGATCCTCCATTTGCGAGGAACGATAGTGGAAAGGCGTGTTGGTTGCCAAGACGGAAGGCGAACTGGACTGAAGCAACTAAAAAGTAGTCGGTTATTCAGCTATCAATCTGTTACCCCAAATGTTACCCCTAGGGAAAAAATCAGAAGCCCGCCTTAGCGGGCTCTTTGTAGATATCTGATTCTATTGGGATTTTTGGCTCCGGCGGTAGGGATCGAACCTACGACCAATTGATTAACAGTCAACTGCTCTACCGCTGAGCTACGCCGGAACACGAGGGCGGATATAACAACAGGGTTTTGTCGCGTCCAGAGGCATTTGGCATATTTTTGCAAAAGCTTTGCCTGCGGGCTCAAAGCTGGTGGAAACGGGCTGTCCAGGACAGTTGTCCCTCGGGTGCGATGATGTTTTTTCCTGTCAGGTCAACAAGATGGGCAAAGACGTTGCGGGCGGCTGCGGGCAGGAGCATGGCGGGTGTCTCGGTATAGATCTGCCGCGCCAGTGTCTCGGCCGTGGCCGGGGCGGCCTGCAGCGCCTTGATGATGGCCGCTTCGCGCGCCTTGCGATGCGTGATCAGCCAGTCGATCCGGCTGGCCGGATCGGTGACCGGCGCGCCATGGCCGGGCAGGTAGATCCGGTCCGCCCGCGCGCGCAGGCACCGGCAGGAGGCCATGAAATCGGTCAGATCGCCGTCCGGCGGCGAGACCAGTGAACTGGCCCAGCCCATTACCAGATCACCGGTGAACAGGATGTCGCCCATTGCGAAGCAAAGGTGATTGCCGAAATGGCCCGGTGTCCAGATCGCCTGGAGCTGCCAGTCGGACCCGGTGACGGTTGCGCCATCCGCCAGGCAGGCATCGGGCACAAAGCCGGCATCGACGCCTTCGCCGCCGCCGGCCAGCCCTGCTTGCGCCAGGCTGTCCATCACCGCGCTGCGCCCGGCCTGCGCATCGCCATAGGCCATCACCGGCGCGCCGGTTGCCCGCGACAGGGCCCGCGCCAGGGGCGAATGGTCGACATGGGCATGGGTGACAAGGATATGCGTGATCCGCTGTTCCGGCCCGCAAGCCGCGAGAATCGCCGCAAGATGCGCCGCATTGTCGGGGCCGGGGTCGATCACGGCCAGATCGGTCTGTCCCACGATATAGGTATTGGTGCCCCGGAACGTCATGGGCGAGGGGTTCGGTGCCAGGATCCGGCGCAGGCCGGGTGCGATCTGGTCCGGTTGTCCGGCGATAGGGTCAAAGCCCGGGTCTGCTTGCATTCTGCTTCCTTTGGCGTCTGGCTGCGGCTAGGTTTAGCCCATGTTCTTCGGCTGGCTCAAACGCTTTTCCCCGCGCGGTCTTTATGGCCGGGCCGCCCTTATCCTGATCCTGCCTGTGGTCACGCTGCAACTTGTCGTCTCGGTGGTGTTCATTCAGCGCCATTTCGAAGGGGTGACGCGCCAGATGACCCGCACCGCCGCGCGCGAGGTCCAGATGCTGATCCTCGACATGCGCGGCGCGCCGGACCAGCGCAGCGCGCTGGAGGGGGTATCGAGCGCTGCATCGCTGCTGGATATCGGTCTGCGATTCCTGCCCGCCGGTACGACGCCGCCGGCGGTGCGGCGCTGGTATGACCTGTCGGGCCTGCGCGTGATCGAGACCTTCGATGCGCTTCTGCCCGGTCTTGCGGCGGTGCAATTGCCGGATGACTGGAACGTGCTGCTGGTGCTGGAAACCGAGCATGGGGTGCTGGAGGTGCTGCTGGACCGGCGGCGGGTGTCGCCGACGAATCCGCATCAGCTGTTCGTGAACATGGTGTTCTTCGGCGCGCTGATGACGCTGATCGCCTTTATCTACCTGCGCAACCAGCTGCGACCGATCACGCGGCTGGCGCAGGCCGCGGAGGCCTTCGGCAAGGGGCGCCACATGGCCTACAAGCCTTCGGGCGCCGTCGAGGTGCGCGCGGCGGGCAATGCTTTTCTTGACATGCGCGCCCGGATCGAACGCCAGATCGAGCAGCGCACGCTGATGCTGTCCGGCGTCAGCCACGATCTGCGCACACCTCTCACGCGGCTCAAGCTGGGATTGTCGATGCTGGATGCGGAAGACGTGGCCGATCTGCAGCGCGATGTCGACGAGATGCAATCGATGCTGGACGAGTTCCTGAATTTCGCCCGCGGCATTTCCGAGGCCGAGCCGGAACCCGTCGATCCGGCCGAGTTGCTGCGTGACCTTGCCGAGGATTTCACCCGCGCAGGCAAACGCGTGACCCTTGCAGGTCTGGAGGGGCAGGGCGAGGTGCCGCTGCGCCGCATCGCGATGCGCCGGGCGGTCGAGAACCTGATCAACAACGCGGTGCGCTATGGCAGCCATGCCGAGGTCTCGATGCTTCTGACCGACAAATCGCTGCGCATCCGGGTCGAGGATGACGGACCCGGCATTCCGCCCGATCAGCGCGGCGAGGCGGTCAAGCCCTTCACCCGTCTGGACCGGTCGCGCAACCAGAACAAGGGATCGGGCGTGGGCCTGGGGCTGGCCATCGCCACCGACATCGCCCGCGCCCATGGTGGTGTGTTGCGGTTGGGGCAAAGCGATAGGTTGGGCGGGTTGCGCGCCGATATCGTGATCGCGCGCTAGGGCCGCCTTGTCTGCCGCGCGCAGGGTGATACATTTCGGCCAAGCGAGGACGACCTCCCCCGTAACGGGCGATTTTTCCGGGACGACCCGGCCAAAAACGGGAGAGCGCCATGCGCCGCACGGCAGACCGGATTCGCCACGCGATCAGCTTCGAACTGATCGCCCTTGCCATCATCACGCCATTGGGGGCCTGGGTGTTCGGCACGCCCCTGAAGGACATGGGCGTGGTCACCGTGATCAGCGCCACCATCGCCACTGGCTGGAATTACCTTTATAACCTGCTTTTCGATCACGCGATGCTCCGGCGGCGCGGCGATGTGCGCAAGACGCCCCTGATCCGCGTTCTTCATGCGGTCCTGTTCGAGGCGGGGCTGCTTGTGGTTCTGATCCCCTTCATCGCGGTTTTTCTGGGCGTCGGATTCTGGACCGCTTTCGTGATGGATGTGGCCTTTGCCGGCTTCTATCTGGTCTATGCCTTCTGCTTCAACTGGGCCTATGACGTGATCTTTCCGATACCGTCCCCGAACAGCGGGCAACAAGCGCGAAAGGCTTGATTTCGTGAACTTTCGATGGGGTGCGGCCTATCGGATGTGCCGTTGCGTTGAAATTCTTGGACCATCGGCAAACCCTTGATTAACGACTTTGCTTGTCTGCAGTTTTTCAAGGAAGTCCCCATGCGGAAATCGCTTTTGGCAAGTCTGATGCTTGCGCCGTTCGTACTTGGCGCCGTGCTGTTTGTCGGACAGCTTGCGTCAGGTATCTGCCTGTCTCTTTTGCCGGTCTGGCATGGCTGCACCGGTTCGCAAAGTCTCGAGGATGGCGCGACATATAGCGGGGCATGGCAGTGGAATGCGCGCAGCGGACAGGGCGTGCTGCACATGCCAGACGGCAAGATCTACACAGGCGATTTCGTCGAGGGCGCGCGGACGGGCACGGGCGAGGAAGTGCTGGTCAATGGTGATCGCTACACCGGCGATTTCGTGGACGGCCTGCGGCAGGGCAAGGGCGAGGAAGTTCTGGCGAATGGCGATCGCTTCACCGGCGATTTCGTGGACGGCCTGCGGCAGGGCAAGGGCGAGGAAGTTCTGGCGAATGGCGATCGCTTCACCGGCGATTTCGTGGACGGCCTGCGTCAGGGTAAGGGCGAGGAACTGCTGGCGAATGGTGATCGCTTCACCGGCGATTTCGTCAATGGCCTGCGTCAAGGCTCGGGCGAGGAACTGCTGGCCAGCGGCGAACGCTATACCGGGCGCTTTGCGGCAGGCGCGCGCCAGGGACAGGGCGCGCTGGTCTATGTGAATGGCGATACCTACGAGGGCGAATTCGCGGATGGAGTGCCGCATGGCCGTGGCGTGATGGAACGCGCGGTCAGCGGGGCCGTCATCCGAGGCACCTTCGAGAACGGCGCACCTGTCGAGGGGGTCATGGTCACACCGACCGACACATACGAAGGCGGGTTTCGGATGCTCGAGGAGGGTATCTGCCGCCATGGCAAAGGGCGCTGGACCCTGAATTCGGGCTTTGTCTACGTCGGTGATTTCGTCGATTGCAAACGCCACGGCGAAGGGTTCCAGACCGACGGTCCGGTCAGCTATAGCGGTGCGTTCAAGGATGACCGGTTCCACGGCGAAGGACGATATGTCTGGGCGGATGGCAGCAGCTATGTCGGCACATTCGTCGAGGGCAAGATCCACGGCAAAGGTCGTCGCGAATTCGCCAATGGAAACGTCTATGAGGGCGAATTCAACGAAGGCGAGTTTCACGGGGAAGGCGTCGAGGTCTACGCCAATGGTACCGAATATCGTGGTACCTACGTGAACGGTGTGCGCGAGGGCCATTTCTTCGCCCGTTTTCCCAACGGCGTCACCTATACCGGTGCGTTCAAGCAGAACCGTTTCAACGGGCACGGGGTTTATGTTCACGAGGACGGGGCCGTGTCCGAAGGGACTTACGTGAACGATTCCCGCGAAGGCTTCTTCAAGTTGAAGTTTACCAATGGCGAGCGTTACGAAGGCAACATGGCCAATGATGCCAAGCACGGGCAGGGCGTTCTCTACTGGCCCAATGGCGATCGTTATGATGGCAATTTCGAGAATGGCCGCATCAGCGGTTTCGGCACGCTGTACCATGCGGATGGCCGGCGCTCGACGGGAACCTGGCGGGTCAAGCCCAACGGGCAATCCGAGCTTGTGCAATGACCCGCTGGCGCAGGTGGTAGGCCCGGAGGGACTCGAACCCCCAACCAAAGCGTTATGAGCGCTCTGCTCTAACCATTGAGCTACAGGCCCGACCTGCGTGCCTTGCTAGCAGACGGGCGGGGCGCGTCAAGGCTTTCGCCTGTGTCGCGCCCCGGACAGGGCTTTCAGATTGCCAAGCGGCGGGCTTTGGATTAACCCGCAGGCCAAGCGATGAAAGGATTTTCCATGTCGGATGCAGAGCAGGCCAAAGGCGCGAAGAACGGGATCACCTATGCCGATGCGGGCGTCGATATCGACGCTGGCAATGCGCTGGTCGAACGGATCAAGCCGGCGGCGAAACGCACAACGCGGGCGGGGTCCATGTCGGGGCTTGGCGGCTTCGGGGCGCTGTTCGACCTGAAGGGCGCAGGCTACAACGACCCGATCCTGGTGGCGGCCACGGATGGCGTGGGCACCAAGCTGCGGATCGCCATCGACACGGGCAATGTGGACAGCATCGGGATCGACCTTGTGGCCATGTGCGTCAATGATCTGGTCTGCCAGGGCGCCGAGCCGCTGTTCTTCCTGGATTATTTTGCGACCGGCAAGCTGGAGCTGGACAGCGCCGCGCGCATCATCGAAGGCATCGCCGAGGGCTGCGCCCTGTCGGGCTGCGCGCTGATCGGCGGCGAGACGGCGGAAATGCCGGGCATGTATCACGGTGGCGATTTCGATCTTGCGGGTTTCGCCGTGGGGGCGATGGAACGCGGGCAGGATCTGCCTGCGGGCGTTCAGGCTGGCGATGTTCTGCTGGGGCTGTCCAGCGATGGCGTGCATTCCAACGGCTACAGCCTCGTGCGCAAGCTGGTCGAGGTGTCGGGCCTTGGCTGGGCCGATGCCTGTCCCTTCGGCGAAGGCACCATGGGCGAGGTGCTGCTGACCCCCACGCGGCTTTACGTGCGCCAGGTGCTCGCGGCGATCCGTGCGGGCGGGGTGCATGCGCTGGCCCATATCACCGGCGGCGGCCTGACCGAGAACCTGCCGCGTGTGCTGCCCGAGGATCTGGGCGCCGAGATCGACCTGGATGCCTGGGACCTGCCGGGCGTTTTCCAGTGGCTGGCCCGGACCGGCGGCATGAGCCAGGCCGAGATTCTCAAGACCTTCAACTGCGGTATCGGCATGATCCTGGTGGTCGCGGCCGACCGCGCCGAGGCGCTGACCGCGCTGCTGCGCGAGGCGGGTGAAACCGTGCATCCGCTGGGGCATGTCACCTCGGGCGGGGCGGGCGTGTCCTACAAGGGCGCGCTTTTGTGAAGAAACGTGTCGCCATCCTGATCTCGGGGGGCGGGTCGAACATGATCCGCCTTGTCGAAAGCATGGCGGGCGATCATCCGGCGCGCTGCGTGCTGGTGGCCTCGAACGATCCCGGCGCGGCGGGGCTTGCCCGGGCAGCGGAAATGGGGATTCCGACGGCGGCGGTGGATCACCGCGCCTGCAAGGGGGATCGTCCGGCATTCGAGGCGGCCCTTCAGGCCGAACTGGACAAGGCCGCGCCCGATATCCTGTGCCTTGCCGGGTTCATGCGGGTTCTGACCGTCGGTTTCGTCCAGCCCTGGGAAGGTCGGATGCTGAATATCCACCCGTCGCTCTTGCCGAAATACAAGGGGCTTCACACCCATGCCCGCGCGCTTGAGGCCGGCGACGCCGAGGCCGGTTGCACCGTGCATCTGGTGACGCCGGAACTGGACGATGGCCCCATCCTGGGCCAGGCGCGGGTACCGATCCTGCCCGGCGATACCGAGGCCGCCGTGGCGGCGCGGGTGCTGGAGCAGGAACATCGCCTCTATCCGGTGGTGCTGGAACGGTTTGCGCGCGGCCAGATGGGGCGGATCGACCTCTGACAGGGGCGGGTGTTGCCCGTCACGATCCCTGCGGGATCATCCGCAACGCCATGACGCCCAGCATGGCCAGGCAGATCATCGCCAGAAGTGCGGCGCTTGCGCTCCATGTCTCGATCAGCAGGGCAATCCCGAAGGGTGCGATGGCCGCCATCACCATGCGGACCGAGGCCAGACGGCCCAACCTTGCGGCAAAGCCCTGCGCGCCGAACAGCACCAGGGGCACCGTGCCCCGCACGATCGACGTCAGCCCCTGCGCCAATCCGAAAAGCACCGCAAAGATCATTGCTCCGGCCAGCGTCGGGCCAGTCAGCCACAGCACGGCCAGCGCCACCATCAGCAGCACCGTCGAGATCATCGTCGTGGTCAGCGGATGCAGGCGCAGCCCGAACAGCATGTCCAGCACACGCACACCTACCTGTGCGGGGCCCATCAGGGTGCCCGCGGTCACGGCGGCGGCGGCGGGCAGCCCGAAAGCCGTCAGCGTCGTCACCCATGAGGCCGAGAGCGCGGAAAACACCAGCCCCGCCACGGCAAAGGATATGGCGACCCAGATCATGGCGCGGCGGTGCTGCGCGGGGGGCAGTGGGGGGAATTGCGGCGGCAGGGCGGGCTTTGCACCCGTCACCGGATCAAGATCCGGCGCGCGCGTCAGGCTCAGGTGCAGCGGCAGGCAGACGCAGAGGTTCAGCGCGGCGAAGACCATGTAGGCGGTGCGCCAATCGGCCCAGACAAGGATTGCCTGTGTCAGCGGCCAGAACACGGTCGAGGCAAAGCCGCCCAGCAGCGTCATATGGGTGATGGCGCGCCGCGCACGGGCGGGGCCGAGGCCTTGCGCAAGGGCGGCAAAGGCTGCGTCATACAGAACAAGGGTTGCCGTCACCTCGACCGCGACAAGGGCCAGCACCAGCGAGACAATCCCCTGCGCCTGGCTGAGCGCGATCAGCGACAGGGCGGCCAGCACCGAACCCGTTCCCATCACCATCCGCGCGCCATGCCGGTCCAGCAACCGCCCCGCGGTAGGGGCGGCCAGCGCCCCGATCAGCAGGGCCGCTGAAAAGGCGCCAAAGGCCGTGCCGGGGGCGATGCCCAGGTCATCAGACAGGGCCGGCACCACGCTGCCGAAGGCATAGAACACTGTGCCGAAGCCGATGATCTGCGTGATGCCGATGCCGATCACCAGGCGCAGATAGAGCCAGCGGTCGGGATTGGCGGCGACGAAGGGAAGGGGCATCGGGAAGTGTCTTTGCAGGTGGTCGCGATCTGCGCCACGGGGCGCCGCGCGGGCCGGAATGTCAAGGGTGCAGATGAACGACACTCCCGCTCGGGGCGGGAGGAGGCGCGGCCCCTGGGGCTGTCCCGTGATGGGACAATTTCAAAACATATTCTTTTCAATAGCTTGGAGAATGGCGTTAGGGAAATCTCAAGGACTCAAGCCCATTCCCACGGGTGGGAACGCCCCGGAAAGCCTGCGGCCTTTCCTTTGTCGTGGCAATCGCGTAAGACCCTTTGACTTGCGCCGCGCCGCCCGCGGTGCCGCCGAGACAGGGCCATAGATGCGAACGATCACGACGACCGAAGACCTTGCTGCCTTTTGCCAGGAAGCGCGCCGCCACCCCTATGTCACGCTCGACACCGAATTCCTGCGGGAACGGACCTATTATTCCAAGCTTTGCCTGATCCAGATGGCGATGCCGGGCAATGACGACAGCAACGCCGTGCTGGTCGATCCGCTGGAAGAGGGGCTGTCGCTCGAGCCGCTGTACGATCTGTTCCGCGATACGAATGTGGTCAAGGTGTTCCACGCCGCGCGGCAGGACCTCGAGATATTCTTTGTCAATGCGCGCGTCTTTCCCAAGCCGCTGTTCGACACGCAGGTCGCCGCGATGGTCTGCGGCTTTGGCGAGCAGGCAGGGTACGAGACCCTGGTCAAGAAGATCGCCAAGGCCAGCGTCGACAAATCCTCGCGCTTCACCGACTGGTCGCGCCGCCCCTTGAGCGATGCGCAGAAAGTCTATGCGCTGGCGGATGTCACGCATCTGCGCAAGGTTTACGAATACCTTGCCAAGGAACTCAAGAAGACCGACCGCGCCAAATGGGTCGAGGAAGAGCTTGAGATCCTGACGACCCCCGACACCTATATCACCCATCCCGAGGATGCCTGGGAACGGGTCAAGACGCGCACCAATTCGGGCAAGTTCCTTGCGATCGTGCGCGAACTTGCGCGCTTCCGCGAGGATTACGCGCAATCGAACGATGTGCCGCGCAGCCGCGTGTTCAAGGATGATGCGCTGGTCGAGCTTGCCTCGACCAAGCCGGTGACGATGAACGACCTGGGCCGGTCGCGCCTGCTTCTGCGCGAAGCGCGCAAGGGCGAGATCGCGGATGGCATCCTGGCTGCGATCAAGGCGGGCATGGACTGCGCTCCCGAGAATTATCCGCGCCCCGATCTGAGCCGCGAGAAGATGCAGGTCAATCCGGCGCTGGCCGATCTGCTGCGTGTTCTGCTGAAGGCCAAGACCGAGGATTCGGGCGTGGCCTCGAAGCTGATCGCGACAAGCGCCGATCTTGACGCCATTGCCGCCGGAGAGCGCGATGTGCCGGCCTTGCGCGGCTGGCGGGCCGAGGTCTTCGGTCAGGATGCCATGCGCCTGTGCGAGGGCAAGATCGCCCTGTCGGCCAAGGGCAGCGATGTCAGGATCGTCGAACTCTGATCGTCAGCGGCGCGTGCTGGTGGCCGCGTTGCGCGCGGCCTGCACGCGGATCAGGCGCACGCCTTCCAGATCGCCATCGGTGACATGCACGACGGCCACATGGCTGCGGGCGCGTTCCGGCATGGGCACGCGGCCTGCGGGTGCCGTCAGGGCGCGCAGCTCGTAGGTCAGCACGCCATCCACCGGCACACCGTCATTCACGGGTTCCAGCGAGACGGCGAAGGCGCCAACGGTATCGGACAGCGCGGTGGCCCGGATCAGCGCGCCACCCGGAACACGCTCGACCGTCAGGTCCGAAACCTGCGCGGCCAGCGGTGCGACGACTGCGGCGCGCGCGGCGCGACGGTTCGCGAAAATGCCGCCAGTGCTGTTGGGGATAAGCGGGTTCACATTCGCATCCTGCACCGGTTCCACCGTTGCGCGACCGAACCAGTTCAGCGGGTTGAAGCGCGACTCGCTGATGCGTGCGCAGCCTGACAGCACGAGGGCCGAGACCAAGAGGGCCGAAGTAAGGTTCCGCATCCTGTGCTGCCCCATCCGCTGATTGTCCTGTTCCGTTCTGCCTATCTTATCGGGGCCGCGTTGAAAAGACACAAGCCCGCACTGGACCTTTGCCTGCCGCTTGCCTAACTGGTGTGGCATCAACGTGAAGGGGCAGGACATGGCCAGCGAAAGGTTCGAGGCGATCGTCGAGGATTTCGAATTCCTTGAAGATTGGGAGGATCGCTATCGCTATGTGATCGAGCAGGGCAAGGCGATGGACCCCTTGCCCGAGGCGCTGCGCGTGCCGGCCACCAAGGTCGATGGCTGCGCCAGCCAGGTCTGGCTGCATCCGGTGATCGAGAACGGAACGTTCCATTTCGAGGGCGACAGCGATGCGATGATCGTGCGCGGGCTGATCGCGCTGCTGCATGCGCTTTACGACGGGCTGCCGCTGGCCGAGGTGGGGCGCGTCGATGCGCCGGGCGAACTGGCGCGGCTTGGGCTGAACGATCATCTGTCGGCGCAGCGGTCGAACGGCTTGCGCGCGATGATCGAGCGGATCAGGCTGGTGGCGGCGCAGGCCGCCTGATCAGGGTTTCAGCGCGGCAAGGGCGGTTTCCAGATCGCCATAGCCTGTCAGGCGTCTCTCGAAGGCCAGACCAAGGCGCGCGGCGCAGTCCTGCGCGCGGGCGGTCAGGGCAGGGTCATCCGTCTGCGCCTGATAGACCAGCTTGGTGTAATGGCCGAAATAGGTGTCGCGCAGTTGCGGGTGCCGGTCCAGCCCCAGCGGTTCCCAGACGAAGGCATCGAACTGCCGCACAAGGAAATCGGTCAGGTAGAAGGCGGTGAATTCGTCCTCGGCATTTGCGGCAAAGCGGGCGTTGCCCTCGAAGAAGCTGTAGCAATGCGGGCCTTCGACCATCTTTACCCCCAGCCGGTCGCAGGTGGCGCGCAGCCCCCCGCCGGTGCCGCAATCAGCATAGACCACGAAGATGCGGGCGTGGGTGGCGCGATGTTTCTGCACGGCCTGTTCCACCGCAGGGGCGATGCGGTCGGGGTGATTGTGCAGGATCGCGGGCAGGCAGGTCAGGTCCATGTGGGACCAGCCATTGCGCGCGATCAGGTCAAGGATCTCGCGGGCCAGCGCACCACAGGCAATCAGCAACATGCGTTCCGGGGCGGCGGCGGGCGTGGCGAGGTCAAGCCCCTCGCGGGTCAGGCGGTCATCATCGGGCAGATCCATCTTCATCCCCTCATGTGACAAGACCCGCGCCATTGGCGCGGGTCTTCGATCCGGTCAGATCTGCGCCTTGTGTCAGGCGCGCATGGCGGCCTGGTTGTGCTTGCGCGCAACAAAGCTCTTGGCGGTTTCCACGGCCACGGCCGCGTCGCGGCAATAGGCGTCGGCGCCGATGGCACGGCCGAATTCCTCGTTCAGCGGCGCACCGCCCACGAGGACGATGTAATCGTCGCGCATGCCCTTTTCGACCAGCGTGTCGATCACGACCTTCATGTAGGGCATGGTCGTGGTCAGCAGCGCGGACATGCCCAGGATGTCGGGCTTTTCGGCTTCCAGCGCGTCAAGATAGCTGTCCACGGCATTGTTGATGCCAAGGTCGATCACTTCGAAGCCTGCGCCTTCCATCATCATGCCGACAAGGTTCTTGCCGATGTCGTGGATGTCGCCCTTGACGGTGCCGATCACCATCTTGCCCTGCTTGGGTGCGCCGGTTTCGACCAGCAGCGGCTTGAGGATGGCCATGCCGCCCTTCATCGCGTTGGCGGCCAGAAGCACTTCGGGGACGAACAGGATGCCATCGCGGAAGTCCTTGCCCACGATGGTCATGCCAGCGACCAGCGCCTCGGTCAGGATCTCGTAGGGCTGCCAGCCGCGCGCGAGCAGGATGTTGACGCTTTCCTCGATCTCTTCCTTGAGACCGTCGTAAAGGTCATCAAACATCTGCTGGACCAGTTCGTCATCGTCGAGGTCTGCGAGGATGATGTCGTCTTGATCGTCGGACATGGCGGGTTCCTTGGCTGTGCGGCGCGCGCGCGCCTGCGTCTGTCTGTCTGTCGCCCCATCTGGGGCTTTTGCGTCATGCGCACTGGTCGAATTGCGACATAGGCGCAAGCGCTTCCGACCTGCACCCCAGAATTGGCGTCTCCGTTGCCGGAATGATGCGCTTCTGGCGGCGCCGTGCCGGCTTATTCCCCCCGGCGGCTGCCGCGGCGGCTGCGGCGCGGCGCTGCCGCGTCATCGCCGGTGCCGTCGCCCGTGCTGGTGAAGCCGCCCAGCAGGCTGGTGATCTGGTCCAGCGTCGGGCGCGGCCCGCGCGGCCGGGTTTCCAGCGCGCGTTTCATGTGTTCCAGATGCACCGGCATGGTGCCGCAGCAGCCGCCGATGATCGTGGCGCCCGCGTCGCGTGCCAGTACGGCATATTCGGCCATCAATTCGGGCGTGCCGTCGTAATGGATGTGCCCGTCGTGATATTTCGGGATGCCCGCGTTGCCCTTGGCGATGATCGGGCGTTCCGTGCCCTGGGCGGCAAAGCCTAGGACGGTGCGCAGCAGATCCGAGGCGCCGGTGCCGCAATTGGCCCCGAAGGCAAGGGGCGGATTGGGCAGGGCTTCGACCATGTCGACCATGGCGGCACTGGTCACGCCCATCATCGTGCGGCCCGCGGTGTCAAAGCTCATGGTGCCGCACCAGGGCATGCCGGCCAGCGCAAAGGCTTCGGCGGCGGCGCGGTATTCCTCGGGGGCGGAAATGGTTTCCAGCCAGAGCACATCGGCCCCGCCTTCCTTGAGGCCCTCGGCCTGTTCGTGGAAGATCTCGACCGCGACCTCATGGGTGAGCGGCCCCATCGGGGCGAAGATCTCGCCGGTCGGACCCACCGATCCGGCCACGACCACGGTGCGCCCGGCCTTGTCGGCGATCTGGCGGCCCAGTTCGGCGCTGATGCGCGACAGCTCGCGCGCGCGCTTTTCCGCGCCGTGCAGTTTCAGGCGGCTGGCGTTGCCACCGAAAGAATTGGTCAGGAAGATGTCGCTGCCCGCGTCCACGGCCGACTTGTAAAGCGACAGGATGCGGTCGGGATGTTCCTCGTTCCACATCTCGGGTGCATCGCCCGAAGTCAGCCCCATGTTGAAGAGGTTGGTTCCGGTGGCCCCGTCGGCCATCAGCCAGTCGCGGGTTTCAAGCAGGCGGGACAGCGCGTCGGTCATGGGGTGGTCCTGTTCAGTCAATATGCGGTCATGCCCGCGACCCGTGTCCTGTCACATCGGAAGGGGGCAGGCAAATTCATATGTTTCATGAAGATCGTGAGGGGCGTTGCAACTGGCGGCGCCAATTCCGGTTCGCCCTGACCGGTTTTCAGGGCATGCCGCGCGGGCATGCCCTGCCGGGGCCATGCGCATGTCGATCATGCGAAGGCGTGTCGCTTGCGGGCGGATCAGATCTCGCTCATCAGCTGGGCCTTGGCGACGACCAGCAATTCGGCCATCTTTGCGCGCACGGCCTCGGCATCGGTGATGCCGTCAAGATCGGCGGCAACTTTGCGCACGACATCCTCGTGTCCGGCTTCCTCGAAATCGGCCTTGATCACGGCGCGGGCGTATTCCGCGGCCTCGTCGGCGGACTTGCCCAGCAGTTCGGCCGCCCACAGACCCAGAAGCTTGTTGCGGCGCGCCTCGGCCTTGAACTTCATTTCCTCGTCATGGGCGTATTTCGCCTCGAACGCATGTTCGCGGTCATCGAAGGTTGTCATCTGTCACTTCCTCGGGTGGCGGTTTCGTCTGTGTCCGATATGCACACCTGCGACGGTTGGCGCAAGGGGCAGGGCGCATCTTGCGACAATGCCGCCCATGGACTAAAGGGGGTGCGACTGGATGGGACTCATGCCCGTCCCCAGCACCGGAGTGGCCATGGCACGGCGCAAGAAAATCTACGAAGGCAAGGCGAAAACCTTGTATGAAGGGCCCGAGCCCGGAACCATCATTCAGTACTTCAAGGATGATGCCACGGCCTTCAACGCGGAAAAGCGCGATGTGATCGAAGGCAAGGGCGTGCTGAACAACATGCTGTCCGAGTTCTTCATGACCGGACTGGCCGGCGTGGGTGTGCCCACCCATTTCATCCGCCGCCTGAACATGCGCGAACAACTGGTGCGCGCCTGCGAGATCATTCCGCTGGAAGTGGTCGTGCGCAACTATGCCGCCGGGTCGATGGCAAAGCGGCTGGGGATCGAGGAAGGGCTGCAACTGCCGCGCCCGATCATCGAATACTACTACAAGGACGACAAGCTGGGCGATCCGCTGGTCACCGAGGAACATATCGCGGCCTTCGGCTGGGCCAGCCAGCAGGACATGGACGACATCCTGAGCCTTGCGCTGCGCGTGAACGATTTCCTGTCGGGCGTGATGTTCAGCGCCGGCATCAAGCTGGTGGATTTCAAGATCGAGATCGGACGGATCTACGAGGGCGATTTTCAGCGCCTCGTGGTCGCTGACGAGATCAGCCCCGACAGTTGCCGTCTGTGGGATATCGAGACCGGCCGCAAGCTGGACAAGGACGTGTTCCGTCGCGACCTGGGCAGCCTGACGGATGCCTATTCCGAGGTGGCGCGCCGCCTGGGCGTCATGCCCAAGACCGCGACGCCGATCACGAAGCCGACGCTGATCAACTGATCCCCCGACCCGCGGCTGCAGGCTGCGGAATGGATATTTGAAGCAAGAAGAAACAGGGCGCGGCGGCCCCTGCGAGACCGGAGAGCAAGCGATGAAGGCACGGGTGCATGTGATGCTGAAGAACGGGGTTCTGGACCCGCAGGGCGAGGCGGTGCGTCACGCCCTGGGGACGCTGGGTTTCGCCGGGGTCAACGGGGTGCGCCAGGGCAAGGTGATCGAGCTTGATCTGGCCGAGACCGACCCCGAGGCCGCGCGCGCTCAGGTGGCGCGCATGTGCGAGACGCTGCTGGCCAACACGGTGATCGAAAGCTACACGGTGGAGATCGCCTGATGCATGCGGCGGTGATCACCTTTCCGGGCTCGAACTGCGACCGTGACCTTGTGACGGCCTTCGAAAAGGCGGGCGCGCGCGTCAGCCGTGTCTGGCACAAGGATACCGAACTGCCCGCGGATGTGGACGTGGTGGGCATTCCGGGCGGGTTTTCCTTTGGCGATTACCTGCGTTGCGGGGCGATTGCCGCGAATTCGCCGATCAGCCGGGCAGTCGTGGCCCATGCGGGGCGCGGCGGTTACGTGCTGGGGATCTGCAACGGCTTCCAGGTTCTGACCGAGACACGGCTGCTGCCCGGCGCCTTGATGCGCAACGCGGGGCTGAAGTTCATCTGCCGCACGGTCGAGCTGGAGGTGGCCAGCACCGACAGCGCCTTTACCGCAAGCTATGGCAAGGGGCAGCGCCTGCGCGTGCCCGTGGCGCATCACGACGGCAATTACACCGTGGGCGCCGATCTTCTGGCGCAACTGCGCGACGAGGACCGGATCGCCTTTACCTATGCCACGCCGATCAACGGATCGACCGGGGATATCGCGGGCGTACTGAGCGAGAACCGCCGGGTGCTGGGCATGATGCCCCATCCCGAGCGCGCCGCCGAAGAGGCGCATGGCAGCACCGATGGCCGGCAGATATTCGCCGGTCTGCTGGATGCGCTGACGGCGGCCTGACTTGAGCGCAAGGCCCGGCCATCGTAGTCTGGAGCCATGAAACCTTCGACCAGCGCATCCGCGCCCCGCAACCGGGGCGCGACCAGCAAGAGCCAGCGGCGGGCCGAGACCTCGGGTACGGTCAGTTGGCGCGGGCGCGTGGGTCTGGGATTGCTGATGGTGGTCGCTGTCATCACCATCGCGGTGACCAACCGGCTGCTGACCGATCGCTTCACCGAAACCACCCGCAACCGGGCCGAGCTGCGCCTTGCGCTTTACAGCGGCAACCTGCTGAGCGAGCTGCGCCGCAACGCGATCGTGCCGCAGCTTCTGGCGCGCGATCCCACGCTGATTTCAGCGCTGGCGACGCGGGATTATTCGCTGTCCACGCAGCGCCTGATTTCCTTCGTGGAGGAGATCGGTGCGGCCTCCCTGATGCTGCTGGACCGCGAGGGGCGCACTGTCGCCTCGACCGACCGCAACAAGCTGGGCAGCAATTTCCGGTCGGAATCCTATTTCGTCGAGGCGCTGCGCGCCAATGACACGATCTTTACCGCGCAACGCCGCGAGGCGGGCAGCTACCAGTTTTCCTATTCGCGCCGGATCATCGACAAGGGGCAGACCCTTGGCGTGATTGTGGTCGAGGTGGACCTGCAGAAGTTCGAACGCGCCTGGGCGGGCATTTCGGATGCGGTTCTGGTGACCAATTCCGAAGGCGTGATCATGCTGGCGACAGAGCCGCGCTGGCGCGGGTTGACCGAGATCGAGGCCCTGGCCCAGCAGCCGCCCGAAAGCGCGATCCAGCGTGCCATTCAGGCCACGGCCGACTGGACCGCCCTGCCGGCGGATGCCTATCTGCAGGGCGAGGCGGTGATCCGCATGGAGGGGCGCATCCCGTTCCGTGGCTGGCGCATCGCCAGTTTCACCGCCTACACCAGCGTGCGCGAGCGCGTGAACGGGGTTCTGGCGCTGGAGATCATGGGATTCGCGATCCTGCTGGCGCTGGCCTTCTACATGGCCAGCCGCAAGAACGCGGTGCGTCTGGCGCTGTTCCAGCGCGAGTCGGCGGAACTGCGCCTGTTGAACGCACGGCTGCAGCGGGAAATCGCCGAGCGGGAAAAGGTCCAGGAAACGCTTGCGGTGGCCGAACAGACACTGGCGCAAAGCTCGAAACTGGCGGCTTTGGGCGAGATGTCGGCGGCCGTCAGTCACGAGCTGAACCAGCCGCTGGCGGCGATGAAGACCTACCTGGCCGGGGCGCGCCTGCTGCTGCGCCGCAACCGGCCCGAGGAGGCGCTGTCATCGTTTCAGCGGATCGACGATCTGATCGAGCGGATGGGGGCGATCACGCGGCAGCTCAAGTCCTACGCGCGCAAGAGCGGGGACCAGTTGACCCCTGTAAACATGAGCGATGCGCTGGCATCCGCCCTGTCGATGATGGAGCCGCAACTCAAGCAGCGGCGCATCCGCATCACCCGCGCGCTGCCCGACCGGCCGGTGATGGTGATGGGTGACAGGGTGCGGATCGAACAGGTGATGATCAACCTGTTGCGCAACGCCATGGATGCGACGCAGGCCGTGGCCGAACCCGAGATCGACATCCTGCTGGCGGCGGGCGAGACCGCGACCCTGACGGTGCGCGACAATGGCGAGGGGATCAAGGATCTGGAGAACCTGTTCGAGCCCTTCTACACCACCAAGAAGCCGGGCGAGGGGGTCGGACTGGGGCTTGCCATTTCCTCGGGGATCGTCAACGACCTTGGGGGGCGGCTGACGGCCCGCAATGCCAGTGACGGGGGGGCGGTCTTCGAGGTCCAGCTTCCGATCCTGGGCAATGACAACGAAATTGAAGCGGCGGAGTAGGGTGCATGTCTAAAGGGATGAAGATCGCCATCGTCGATGACGAGCAGGACATGCGGCAGTCGATCAGCCAGTGGCTGGCGCTGTCCGGTTATGACACGGAAACATTCGCCAGCGCCGAGGATGCGCTGAAGGTGCTGGGGCCGGATTATCCCGGTATCGTGATTTCGGACATCAAGATGCCCGGTATGGACGGGATGCAGTTCCTGAAAAAGCTGATGGGCAGCGACAGCACCCTGCCGGTGATCATGATCACCGGTCATGGCGATGTGCCCATGGCGGTCGAGGCGATGCGCGTGGGGGCCTTCGACTTCCTGGAAAAGCCCTTCAACCCCGACCGGATGAACGAGCTGGCGCGCAAGGCCACGAACACGCGCCGCCTGACGCTGGACAACCGCGCATTGCGGCGCGAGCTGTCCGATGGCGGGCAGATCATGAAGAAGCTGATCGGCACCAGCCCCGCGATGGAGCGGCTGCGCGAGGATATCCTGGACCTGGGGCAGGCTGATGGTCATGTGCTGATCGACGGGGAAACCGGCACCGGCAAGACGCTGGTGGCTCATGCGCTGCATGCCGTGGGCGCGCGGGCCGGGCGCAAGTTCGTGCTGATTTCCTGTGCGGCCTTCGACGAGGAAAAGCTGGCCAAGCGGCTGTTCGGGCCGATGATGCCCGAGGATAGCCAGCTTCCCGCGGTCGAGGAGGCGCGCGGCGGCACGCTGGTGCTGGAAGATGTCGAAACCCTGTCCGACAGCCTTCAGGCGCGGCTTCTGAGCTTCATCAACGAGCAGGGCACGCCCGCCGAAACCCGGATCGTGGCGATTTCCAACCTGCAGGAGCAGGATCGCACCTGCGAGGATGCGCTGCGGCCCGATCTGTTCTACCGGCTAGCGGCCCTGCGGATCACGCCGCCGCCGCTGCGCCAGCGCGGCGAGGATATCCTGACGCTGTTCACCCGCCTGTCCGAGCAGTTCGCCGACGAATATGGCTGCGACGCGCCGCAGGTCAGCGCCCAGGAGGCCGCGCAGCTGCTGCAGGCGCCCTGGCCCGGCAACGTGCGCCAGCTGATCAACGTGGCCGAACGCGCGGTGCTGCAATCGCGGCGCGGGTCGGGCACCATCGCATCGCTGCTGATGACCGATAACGAGGAAATGCAACCCGTGATGACGACCGAGGGCAAGCCGCTCAAGGAATATGTGGAAGCCTTCGAACGGATGCTGATCGACAACACGATGCGGCGTCACAAGGGATCGATCGCGGCGGTGATGGACGAGCTGTGCCTGCCGCGCAGGACGCTGAACGAGAAGATGGCCAAGTACGGTTTGCAGCGGTCCGACTACCTGTGATGCGCGCCCGCCCGGTCCCTGCGACCCTGGCGGGGCATTTTCCCCATTGTGTTATCCTCGGGCCTGCCGCTATGGTGAACCATGGTGTGTGGCACCTGATGTGACCCGCCATAGAGTTTCGCTGCATCCGCCATGTGTAGGACTGATCCGGCACGGTGTGTGCAGACCGATTGAGCCCTGGCAACGGGGCTGACGAACCCCCGAACCCTCCGCATTTGCGGGGTGGCGACGGCCTTGAACGGGCGCCCCATGTCAATGAGGGCGTCGGAGAAGAAACGCGATGAGGCGCGCGAGAGCAACCGATCCCTTCCTGACCCCGGCTTCGGGGCCTGTGCCCCTGTCGGTGGCATGCAGGATGACCGGACGGGTCGCGTGCGCCAGAACCCTCGCCAATGATAGACACGCGCCGCAAGGCCCACGCCCTCCGGGTGTAGGGCCAAGTCGCCGTGCGAATGGAAAAAATGGCCAAGAAAATGCTTATCGACGCCACACACGCGGAAGAGACCCGCGTTGTCGTGGTGGATGGAAACAAAGTCGAAGAGTTTGATTTTGAATCCGAAAACAAACGCCAGCTTGCTGGAAACATCTACCTTGCAAAGGTAACCCGGGTCGAACCGTCGCTTCAGGCGGCTTTCGTGGATTACGGCGGAAACCGTCACGGTTTTCTGGCGTTCTCGGAAATTCATCCCGATTACTACCAGATCCCCGTCGCGGACCGTCAGGCCCTGATGGAAGAAGAGCGCGCCTATGCCGAAGCGCAGCGCCGCGAGGACGAGGATGAAAAGCCCCGCTCGAACCGCTCGCGGTCGCGCTCGGGTGGACGCAGCCGTGCGGAATCGGTGAAAAGCGACGATGCCGTCGCGACCCGCGATGCCGAGGCCGACGAAATCGCCGGCATGGAGACCATCGACCTCGAAGAGGCCGATGTCGCCGAAGGCACCTCGCCGATGGAGATCGTGGGCGAGACCCCGGTCGAAGAGCCGTCGGATCAGTCCGAAGACCAGACCGACGCCCATTCCGAGGAAGACGAGGCGGACGAGGATGATGGCGCGGTCGAGACGGTCGAGCGTGACGACAGCATCGAATCCGTGGCCGATGACGACGATGTCGAGGACATTCGCCCCACGCGCAAGCCGCGCGCCCGGCGCTACAAGATCCAGGAAGTCATCAAGGTGCGCCAGATCCTGCTGGTGCAGGTCGTCAAGGAAGAGCGTGGCAACAAGGGTGCGGCGCTGACCACCTATCTGTCGCTGGCGGGCCGGTATTGCGTGCTGATGCCCAATACCGCGCGTGGCGGCGGCATCAGCCGCAAGATCACCAATGCCGTTGACCGCAAGAAGCTGAAGGAAATCGCCAACGAGATCGACGTGCCGCAGGGCGCCGGTCTGATCGTGCGGACAGCGGGCGCCAAGCGCACCAAGACCGAGATCAAGCGCGATTACGAATACCTCCAGCGTCTGTGGGAACAGATCCGCGAATTGACGCTCAAATCCATTGCGCCGGCCAAGATCTATGAAGAGGGCGACCTGATCAAACGCTCGATCCGCGACCTCTACAGCCGCGAGATCGACGAGGTTCTGGTCGAGGGCGAGCGCGGTTACCGCATCGCCAAGGACTTCATGAAGATGATCATGCCGTCCCATGCCGTGAACGTGAAGAACTACCGCGAGCAGATGCCGCTTTTCGCCCGCTACCAGGTGGAAAGCTATCTGTCGTCGATGTTCAACCCGGTCGTGCAGCTGAAATCCGGCGGCTATATCGTGATCGGCGTGACCGAGGCGCTTGTGGCGATCGACGTGAACTCGGGCCGGGCCACCAAGGAAGGCTCGATCGAGGAGACCGCCCTCAAGACCAACCTGGAAGCGGCCGAGGAAGTGGCGCGCCAGTTGCGGCTTCGCGACCTGGCCGGCCTGATCGTGATCGACTTCATCGACATGGACGAGCGGCGCAACAACGCGGCTGTCGAAAAGCGCATCAAGGACAAGCTCAAGACCGACCGCGCCCGCATCCAGGTGGGCCGGATCAGCGGCTTTGGCCTGATGGAAATGTCGCGCCAGCGTCTGCGCCCCGGCATGATCGAGGCCACGACCCAGCCTTGCGCCCATTGCCACGGCACCGGCCTGATCCGGTCGGATGACAACCTTGCGCTGTCGATCCTGCGCCAGATCGAGGAAGAGGGCGTGCGCCGCCGCTCGCGCGAGGTGCTGATCAAGGCGCCGGTCGCCATCGCCAACTACCTGATGAACCAGAAGCGCGAACATGTGGCACAGATCGAAGGGCGTTATGGCCTGTCGGTGCGGATCGAAGGCGATCCCAGCCTGATCAGCCCCGACTTCACGATGGAGAAGTTCAAGACCGCGACCCGTGTTGTCGTCGAACTGCCGCATGTGGTGTCTGGCGATGCCGCGCTGATGGACGAGGTCGAAAGCTCTGTCTCTGCCTGGGATCTGGAAGAGGCTGAAGAGGCCGAAGCCGAAGCCGCGGCAAAGGCGGGTGAGCGCAGCGAGCGGGCCGAGCGGTCCGAGCGTTCCGAACGCAGCCCCGAGGCGCTGGATGACGAGGGCAAGCCCAAGAAGCGCCGCCGGCGTCGGCGTCGCAGCCGTTCCAAATCCGGACAGGATGGCGAGAACGGCCAGGCCGGCACGACGGATGAGGACGAGCGCGACGAGGCCGAGGAAACGGCAGAGGTTGCTGCCGAGGCCGCGACCGATGCGCCCGCGGCAGAGGATGAAACCGTTGCTGCTGCGTCGGACACGGATGCGCCCGCAGCCGAGGCGGACGCGCCTGTCGCCGAAGCAGCCCCGGCAGAGGCCGAGAAACCGGCCCGCAAGACGGTCAGCCGTACCCGGTCGACCAGCAGCAAGGCCAAGACGGCCGATGGCGAAAAGGCACCTGCCAAACCCAAGGCACCTGCGAAACCAAGGGCGTCGTCCAAGGCCAGCGCGGCCAAGGCCGATGCGGCTGTCGCCGAAACCGAAACCGAGGCCGAGGCGGCAACCGATGCGCCGGCAAAGCCCGCCGCGCGCAAGCCGTCCACCCGCAGCCGCAGCACGAAGGCGGCAAAGGACGCGGTTGACGCTCCGGTGTCGGACGCCCCTGTGACCGAGGCGCCGGCGGCATCTGCCGCACCGGCCGCGGAACCGGTCATGGCCGAAGCCAAGGCGGAGGCACCTGCCGATGTCCCCGCTGCAGCGGCGGCAGAGCCCGAGGCGCCGAAAGCGGCCGAAAAGCCCGCCAAGGCCGCTGCCGACACGGTCGAGGATCCCTCGAAGCCCAAGCGCAAGGGCTGGTGGTCGCTGGGCCGCTGACCGGCCAAGCCTGTCCTGCATGCATCATGAACCGCCCCCTCGGGGGCGGTTTTTCATTTGCCCGCAGCCACATGGCGCGCCGGACACGCCATTGTCACCTCCGGTCAACAAGGATGTGACAACCGCGCGCGTGACCTTGCCGCCGCGATGGCGTAAGGCTGGCCCATGTTTGGAATCGAGATCATCGACGCGGGCTTGCTGCCTGCCATGTTCGTGGCGCTTCTGGCCGGGGTGGTCTCGTTCCTCAGCCCCTGCGTGCTGCCCATCGTGCCGCCCTATCTGGCCTACATGAGCGGCGTGTCGCTGTCCGATCTGCAAGACAGGGGACAGGGGCGCAACCGCGCGATCCTGCCGGCGCTGTTCTTCGTCATGGGGCTGTCGACGGTCTTTCTGTTCCTGGGCTTCACCGCCTCGGCCATTGGCGCGGCGTTTCTGCAGTATCAGGGTTATTTCAATACGATAGCCGGCGTTCTTGTGATGGCCTTTGGTGCGCATTTCATCGGGATCTACCGCATTTCCTTTCTGGACCGAGAGGCGCGGCTGGATGCGGGGGATCGCGGCGGGTCGGCTTTCGGGGCCTATATCCTGGGCCTGGCCTTCGCCTTTGGCTGGACGCCCTGCATCGGCCCGCAACTGGGCGCGATCCTGTCGCTGGCCGCCTCCGAGGCATCCGTTGCGCGTGGCACGCTGCTGCTGGGAATTTACGCGGCGGGGCTGGGGATTCCCTTCCTGCTGGTGGCCGCCTTCCTGCCGCGCCTGACGGGCGTGATGGGCTGGATGAAGCGGCATATGGACCGGATCGAAAAGGTCATGGGCCTGCTGCTCTGGACGATCGGCCTGCTGATGCTGACGGGTGGCTTCTCGGCCTTTTCCTTCTGGTTGCTGGAAACATTCCCGGCACTCGCCGCGCTGGGGTGAGGCTGGCCACGCACGGGCCTGTCAAAAGTCTTACGCCTGCCTGAAAGCTGCGATACTGTGACCCGGTAACGAGGTCCGGATGAGCAGTATGTCCCAACAACAGGTCGCACGGCGCAGGGTGTTCTACGTGCCGGGTTACGATCCGATCCATCCGCGCCGCTACCGCGAGCTCTATCGCAAGGAAAGCGCGGAACAGGCGGCGATTTCCGGCTATGACATCGCGCTGCGGCCCAAAAGCGGGGGCGGCGCCTATGGCTGGCAGGTCGAGGGGCGCTTTGGCGAGCAGATCACCACCGCCGATGTCGAGGTGCTGATCTGGTCCGATATCGTGCGCGACAGCATGTCGAATTCGATCCCCGCGACCTATCAGCAATTGGCGCAGACGGCATGGGCCTATATCGGGTCGGGCGCGCTGTGGCGCCTGATGCGGCTGCGCAAGGGGCCTGTGATCGCGGCGCTTTATCCGGTGGCATTTCTGCTGGTGCAGCTGGCGCTGGCCTGTGCGGCGGCTTATGGCGTCACGCGCCTGGGGGGGGAGGCTGCCATATGGGCTACGGGGGGCGCGCACACGGCGGGCTTTGCCGCCCTGATCCTGGTGGCGGCGGCGCTGGGTGGGGCGGCATCCGTGATGGTCCTGCGCTGGTTCCGCGCGCAGGACAGCCGGTTCTTTGCCTATTACCTGATGCATGACTATGCGTTTTCCGCCAAGTGGCAGGGTGCCAATCCACCCGCGCTTGAGGCGCGGATGACGGAATTCGGGGACAGTATCGCGGCCGCCCTGAATGATCCGGTCGATGAGGTGCTGGTCGTGGGCCATTCCTCGGGCGCGCATCTGGCGGTGTCGGTCCTGGCGGATCTGATCCGCGCGGGCCGCGTGCCCGTGGCAGGACCTGCGCTGGCGTTTCTGTCGCTGGGGCAGGTGGTGCCGATGATGTCCTTTCTGCCGCAGGCGCACAGGCTCAGGGCTGATCTGCAATTCCTTAGCGAATCCGAGGCCTTGACCTGGGTCGATGTGACTGCACCGGGTGATGGCTGCGCCTTTGCCCTGTGCGATCCGGTGGCGGTGTCGGGCGTGGCCCAGCCGGGGAAACGCTGGCCATTGGTGTTGTCTGCGGCCTTTACCCAGACGCTGAGCGCCGAGCGGTGGAAAGCGCTGCGCTGGCGCTTCTTCCGGCTGCATTTCCAGTATCTCTGCGCCTTCGACCGTCCGGGTGACTACGACTATTTCGCGATCACTGCGGGGCCTGTCAGCCTGGCGGATCGCTATCGCGGCCGTGCGCCGTCGAAATCCCGTATCGACAAGGCTGTGTCCGGTCATGTGACGGTTGCCCCATGACGCTGCTGCCGCCGAAACCCCCCGTGCGGGCCGAACGCGTGTCGCTGCTGCGCTATTTGCGCCTGTTCCGGCAAGATATCCTGTCGGCCCAGCCTGCGCGGCTTTACCGGGCCTGGATGGCTGATTTCCGGACGCCCTTCTTCCGGTCCGTGCTGGCCAATCAGCCTGATCTTGTCCGGCTGGTTCTGAAGGAGCGCCCGCAGGACTTTCCGAAGTCCATGCGCGTGGCCGAAGGCCTGCGCCCGCTTCTGGGCAATTCGGTCTTTCTGACCAATGGGGCAGCGTGGGAGCGGCAACGACGCATCATCGACCCGGCTTTCGAGGGGGGGCGGCTGCGCGATACCTTTCCGGCCATGTGGCAGGCGGCAGAAGCGGCCGTCCTGCGGCTGCGCGACCAGGTGGACAAGGCAGGCCCGATCGAGATCGAGGAAGTGACCAGCCATGCCGCCGCCGATGTGATCTTTCGCACGCTCTTCTCGATCCCGATCGAGAACCGGATGGCGACCCGCGTCTTTACGGAATTCCGGGACTATCAACGCAGCCAGCCGATCCTGAACATCGCGGCCTTTCTGCCCTTGCCGCGCTGGATGCCCCGGTTTCATCGGCGCCGGACAAGGCGCAGTGCCGCCGCGATCCGGGAACTGATCACCGCGATGACGGCGGAACGGATGGACCGGATCGCCGAGGGCACTGCGCCCGACGATCTGGCCACCAAGATCATGACAACGGCCGACCCCGAGACGGGCCAGCGGTTCGATACCGGGGAAATGGTGGACCAGGTTGCCATCTTCTTTCTGGCCGGGCACGAGACCAGCGCATCGGCCCTGGCCTGGTGCCTCTACCTGGTGGCCATGTTCCCGGAATGGCAAGACCGACTTGCCGCCGAGGCCGACATCCTGACGCATCCCGATTTCGCGGTGATGTCGCACCTGCGGCTGAGCCGCGATGTCTTTCGTGAGGCGCTGCGCCTTTATCCGCCCGTGCCCATGATGGTGCGCGAGACAAGCTGCCCCGAACGTCTGCGCGAGCGGGATCTGCCCAAGGGGACGCAGATCGTGATCAGCCCCTGGCACCTGCATCGGCACACGCGGCTGTGGGACAATCCTGACGGTTTCGATCCCGCGCGATGGGGATCCGAGAATGGCAAGACCTGCCTGCGCGAGGCGTTCATTCCGTTTTCGGCGGGCGCGCGTGTCTGCACGGGGGCCGGTTTCGCCATGGTCGAGGGGCCGTTGATCCTGTCGATGCTGCTGCGCCATTTCCGGTTCGAAGTGGTGCCCGACCGGGTGCCGGTGCCGGTGGCGCATCTGACGGTGCGGGCAAAGGATGGCATCTGGTTGCGTGTCGTGCCGCGCCACACGGCTGCCACCTGACAGCAGGGCCCACAAGCGTAACAAGATGTTCAGGATCACTGTCATCCGGACAGAATGGCAGGTTCATCTGAAGAGCCGGTTAATCCCGGTCAGCCTTGCGAAAATGTTGCAGCACATAGACCCGGATCGCCGAGGCAAGGCCGATATCAGGTTCACGCATTGCATCAATTTGCGCCGCCAATGCATTGACCGCGATATTTTTTTCGTCAGCAATTTCGCGGAATGCCTGCCAGAACGCGGGCTCCAGCGTCACGCTGGTCCGGTGGCCACGCAGGGTCAGCGAATGTTTCTGTGGACCTGTTCCCATCGCATCAAGGCTCTTTGCGATGCGCGTCAAGTGCCTTCCGCGCCTGTTCGGCGCGGGCCTTTTCCAGCTCTTTCTCGGGCTTGGTCCTGCCGAATTTCACGGCATTCTCGTCGGCGCGGGCCTTTTTCGCGGCCCGCGCCTTTTCTTTTCGCACACGGTTCAGATTGACCGGTGTGCTCACCCCTTGGGCCCGATCATGTCTTCGGGACGCACGACACGGTCGAAGGTTTCGGCATCCACCAGGCCCAGTGCGATGGCTTCTTCCTTCAGCGTGGTGCCGTTCTTGTGCGCCGTCTTGGCGACCTTGGTGGCATTGTCGTAGCCGATCGTGGGCGCGAGTGCCGTGACCAGCATCAGGCTTTCCTTCATCAGCTTGTCGATCCGCGCCACGTTGGCCTGGGTGCCCACCACCATGTTGTCAGTGAAGCTGGAGGCCGCGTCGCCCAGAAGCTGCATCGATTGCAACACGTTATAGGACATCATGGGGTTGTAGACGTTCAGTTCGAAATGCCCCTGCGACCCGGCGAAACCCACGGCCGCGTCATTGCCCATGACATGGGCGCAGACCATGGTCAGCGCCTCGGCCTGGGTCGGGTTGACCTTGCCGGGCATGATCGAGGATCCGGGTTCGTTCTCGGGCAGGATCAGCTCGCCCAGGCCGGAACGGGGGCCCGAGCCCAGCAGGCGCATGTCATTGGCGATCTTGAAAAGCGATCCGGCCACGGTCTTGAGCGCGCCCGAGAACATCACCATCGCGTCATGGGCGGCCAGTGCTTCGAACTTGTTGGGGGCGGTGACGAAGGGCAGCGCCGTGATCGCCGCGATTTCGGCGGCGACATTCTCGGCAAAACCCACGCGGGTGTTCAGCCCGGTGCCGACAGCGGTGCCGCCCTGGGCCAGTTCGTAGATGTCGGGCAGGCAGGCCTCGATCCGTTCGATGCCCTTGGCGACCTGATGCGCATAGCCGCCGAATTCCTGGCCCAGCGTCAGCGGCGTCGCATCCTGCGTATGGGTGCGGCCGATCTTGATGATATCCTTGAATTCTTCCGATTTCGCGGCCAGCGCGCCATGCAGCTTGCGCAGGCCCGGCAGCAGCACGTCGCGCGCCACCATGCCGATGGCGACATGCATCGCGGTGGGGAAAGTGTCGTTCGAGGACTGGCCCATGTTGCAGTGATCGTTGGGATGCACAGGCTTTTTCGAACCCATCTGGCCGCCCATGATCTCGATCGCGCGGTTCGAGATCACCTCGTTCGCGTTCATGTTGGACTGGGTGCCCGATCCGGTCTGCCAGACGACGAGGGGGAAGTTGTCATCGAACTTGCCGTCGATCACTTCCTGCGCCGCCTGCTGGATGGCCTTGGACAGGGTCGGTTCCAGATCGCCGAAGCCTTCGTTGACGATGGCGGCGGCCTTCTTGATCACGCCGAGGGCGCGCACGATGGCCACGGGCTGACGTTCCCAGCCGATCGGGAAGTTCATGATCGAGCGCTGCGTCTGCGCGCCCCAGTACTTGTCTGCCGGAACCTCGAGAGGGCCGAAGCTGTCGGTCTCGGTGCGGGTGGTCGTCATGGCATTGCCCCTTGCGATTACTCTTGCCCCCTCATAGCGGAACGGGCAGCAATATCAATAATGCATGCGGTTGCATACCGGGGCGGTGCCCCCATGAACGGGATTATTTGCGGAAACGGTCGAGCCTGACGACTTCCGCTTCCTTGTGGCCGCCTGACGGCCCGCCGGGATCGTGATCGTCGCCGTCGTCGTCATCCTCGGGCTCGTCATCGTCCATGCTTTGGGTTTCGAAGCGCAGGCCGAATTCGACGGACGGGTCCACGAAGGTCTTGATCGCGTCATAGGGGATATAGAGCGGTTCCGGCTGGTCCCCGAAGTTCAGGGTCACGGCAAAGCCCTCTGTCCGCACCTCGAGGTTGTCGTACCAGTTCTGCATGACGACCGTCATTTCGGTCGGATAGCGATCCCGCAGCCAATCGGCCAGGCGCGCATGCGGATGAGTCGTGTCGAAGGTGATGAAGAAATGATGCGCGCCGGGCAAGCCGTGATCGGCCACATCCTGCAATACTTCCTGAATCAGACCGCGCATCGCGCGATGCATCAGGTTGCCGTAATCGATGGTGCGCGACATTGAATTATCCTTCGGCAGGTTGAGGTCAGCATAGGGGATTCGGGGTAAAACAAAAGACGGGCCGGGAAAAAAACTGGCCGGTGTCCCGCATGGCTGCGGCGCCTTGCGCGGCAAAGCGGCGGGCGCGGCCACGCCGGGCATGTTCGGGGGGTCAAAGGGTCGGGGAAAAGTGCAGGCTTCTGTTGCCAGGTGCCTGCGAACCCCGCCTTAAGCTGCTAGGCCCAAGGGCTTAGTTTTCGGTTTCTCCGACCGCTTACGCGGCCATTGCCACCGGAGCACGATTGTCATTTGCAATTGTACTTTTCGGACCGATAACGGTGGTACCTCACCGAGACAAAGCATACCCCTTTAGACGTTCGTCGATCCTGTTTCAGCCCCATTGCCGTCAAATGAACGGGTTTTGGTGGAGCTGCCGGGTACCGCCCCCGGGTCCGATCCGCTTATTACGAGCGCGTTTATGTCCATAGTCTGTTGCCAGACAGGTTGAATATAGGGCAGGGCACGGCGCTTTTGAAGGGGCAAAAGCAAGGTGTGACGCGATCAGTCGGCGGTCCTTGCGGCGGCGTCCTGCAAACGGGCGGCGCGGGCCTGCATCACATCGCGCCCAAGGGTCAGCGTGTAGTCGCAAAGCTCGCTCAAGGCGGTGTCCGCAGCCGCGGCGTCCTGCGCTGCGATGGCTTCGGCGATGCGGGTGTGCAGATCGATGATGGCCGCGCGCGAGCGGGCCGTGAAGATGATCATGTTCATCAGCGGCTGCATGCCTTCGACCGCGCCCGCCAACTGGTAGGACAGAACCGGGTTGCCCGCCGCATCCACGAGCGCCCGGTGAAAGGCCACGTCGGAGGCGCAGAAATCCTCGTCCGGCAAGTTGGATCGGGATTGGTGCATGATCTCGAGCCACATGCGCGCGAGATGGTCCTGACCGCGCCGTGCGGCGGCCAGGGGCGCGCAGGCGCGTTCCAGCGCATAGCGGGCCTCGCAGGCAACATCGAAGCTTACCGCGTTCATCGACAGCAACAGCGTCGAGGTGGTGATCTGCTGGCCATATGCCTCTTCGAAGGACAGGCGATTGACGAAAGCGCCACCCGTGGCGCCGCGCTGGGTGCGGATCAGCGATTGCGCGGCCAGCCGTTTCAGCGCCTCGCGCACCGTGGGGCGGGAGACATTGAAATGATCCGCCAGTTCCGCCTCGGAGGGCAGGCGCGCATCCACGATCAGCTTGCCCGACACGATTTCATCCCGGATCGCGGCGGCGATCTGGGCGGAAAGGTCCTTGGGGCTGGCGGGGTCGAGTTTCATATGTCTGACAATTGGGGCTTTACGGGGAAGGTAATTGTCTGACAATTTAAATGCAAGACGAAGCCGGCCTGTCGAGTCGCTGTTTTCGAAGGAGGGGTGCATGCTGTCGGATCGGATCAGGGCCATGGGCGCGCCGCATTGGCTGGCGCTGTTCGGCCTGATCCTTGGAGCGTGGATCATGCTCTATGCGATGGCGCTGCCCGATGACCTGCGGGCTTCGGCCCGGATTTTCGGCGCGGATTTCTGGGAAAGCCTGTGCCGGGTCACGCCGGATGCGGCGGGATTTGGCCGGGTCGTGCTGATGTGGGCGCTGATGGCCGCGGCGATGATGGCGCCCACCGCGCTGCCCGCCTTTGCCACCTATGACGATCTGGGGCGCAGCACGCAGACGCGCTTCGGCGTGCTGGTGGCGGGGTATCTGATGGTCTGGCTGGGCTTTTCGGTGCTGGCGGGCGGTTTGCAGATGGGGCTTTACGGTCTTGGCCTCGTCAGCGCCTTTGGCGACAGCCTTTCGGCCTGGCTGTCGGCAGGCCTGCTGCTGATCGCGGGGCTTTACCAGTTCTCGCCGGTCAAGGAGGCCTGCCTGAGCAAATGCCGCGCGCCGCTGACCTTCTTCATGGCGCATTGGGACGAAGGCCCGCTGCGCAACGGTGTGCGGCTGGGGCTGGTGTGTCTGGGCTGCTGCTGGGCGCTGATGCTGCTGGCCTTCGTGGGCGGCGTGATGAACATCGCCTTCATGGGGGTGGCGACCCTGATCATGGTGATCGAGAAACTGCCGCAGTACGGCCGCGTCCTGACGCGGCCCTTGGGGGCCGTGCTGATCATCGCGGGATTTTTTGTGGCGCTTGGCGCCTTTTGACGGAGGAAAAGACATGGCTTTGGATCAGAACGCGGTGGGCACTGTGCCTTGGGCGATCAAGGGGGAATTGATCCTCAACTGCAACTGCACGGTGTTCTGTCCCTGCGTGGTCAGCCTGGGCAAGCATGCGCCGACCGAAGGATACTGCCAGGCCTGGTCCGGGATCCGCATCGACGAGGGGCATTACGGGGACGAGGATATCAGCGGGCTGAACGTGGGTCTTCTACTGGAGATCCCCGGCCTGATGTCGCGCGGCAACTGGAAGGCGGCGGCCTATATCGACGAGCGCGCCTCGGACGCGGCCTATGAGGGTCTGGTCAACATCTTCTCGGGGGCCGCGCGCGGCACCACGGGCCTGTTCAAGGTGCTGGTCAGCGAATTCCTGGGGGCCGAGCGTGCCCCTGTCATCTTCGAGACCGAAGGCAAGGCGCGCCGCCTGATGGTGGGCAAGGCGATCCAGGGCGAGATCGTGCCGGTGGCGGGCAAGGACCCCGACCAGGAGATCGTGGTGACCAATACCGAATACTGGATGGGGCCGGACATCACCGTGGCCACCGCCACCAAGGGCCGCGTGCGCGCCTTTGGCCGGGTCTGGGATTTCGACGGGCGCAGCGCCGAGATCTGCCAGATCGACTGGCACGGACCGCGCTGATCGCATGGGGTCGGGCAGGGGGATCCGATGATCAATCCGGGTTATGTGCTGACAATGGCGCGTTACAACGCCTGGCAGAACAAGCAGGTGATGGCCGCCATGGAGGGGCTTTCGGACGAGGCGCTGCGCGCGGATCGCGGCGCCTTCTTCGGATCGATCCTTGCCACGGCGAACCATGTCCTCTGGGCCGACCTGATGTGGATGGCGCGATTCCAGGGGCGGGAACCCCCGCCCGGCGGGATCGAGGGATCGACCGGCCTCCACCCCACCCGCGCCGATTGGAGTGCGGCGCGGTTCCGCATGGACGGGCGCATCCTGCTCTGGGCGGAAAAGCTGCACGCGCTGGACCTGGTGGGGGATCTGAGCTGGTATTCGGGGTTCATGAAGCAGGATGTGACGCGGCCCAAGGGGGTGTTGATCGTGCACATGTTCAACCACCAGACCCATCACCGCGGCCAGATCCATGCGATGCTGACCGCGGCGGGTGTGAAGGCGCCGGTGTCGGACCTGTTCTTCATGCCCGAAGACGGCCCTTGGCTGTGAACGACGGATTTTGAGTATTTGAAGCAAGATGAAGGCGGGGGCTTACCCCTTGCCGATCACTGGAAGGAGAAGACCCATGTTCAACGCATTGGTTGTCGAAAAGGACGAGGACGGAAAGACCAGCGCTTCGGTGCAGCGGATCAGCGAGGCGAACCTGCCCGAGGCCGATGTGACGGTGGCGGTCGAATATTCGACGGTCAACTACAAGGACGGGCTGTGCATCGGGCCGGGTGGCGGTCTGGTGCGGAACTATCCGCATGTGCCGGGGATCGACTTTGCCGGTACGGTCGAGACATCGTCGGACGCGCGCTACAAGCCGGGTGACAAGGTGGTTCTGACCGGCTGGCGCGTGGGCGAGGCGCATTGGGGCGGCTATTCCCAGAAGGCGCGTGTGCGCGCCGATTGGCTTGTACCGCTGCCGCAGGGTCTGACGACGCGGCAGGCGATGGCCGTGGGGACCGCCGGGTTCACCGCGATGCTGGCCGTCATGGCGCTGGAGGATCACGGGCTGAAACCGGGGCATGGCGAGGTGTTGGTGACTGGTGCGGCTGGCGGTGTCGGATCGGTGGCGGTCGCGATCCTGTCGGCCCTCGGGCATGAGGTGGCGGCGGTGACCGGCCGCCCCGAGACCGAAGATTATCTGCGTGGCCTGGGCGCTACCCGGATCGTGCCGCGCGAGGAACTGGCCGAGACCGTGAAGCGGCCGCTGGAAACCGAGACATGGACCGGCTGCATCGATGCGGTGGGCGGTGCGATGCTGGCGCGGGTGCTGGGGCAGATGAAATATGGCGCATCGGTTGCGGCGGTGGGTCTGGCGGGGGGCGCTGGCCTGCCGGCGACCGTGGTGCCGTTCCTGCTGCGCGGCGTGAACCTGCTGGGGATCGACAGCGTGATGCAGCCCTATGGCAACCGGCTGCGCGCCTGGGAGCGGATCGCGCGCGATCTGCCGATGGACAAGCTGGAGGCGATGATCCAGCCCGCGACGCTTGCCGATCTGCCCGAACTGGGTGCCGAGATCCTGCGCGGGCAGGTCCGGGGACGTGTCGTGGTCGACGTGAACGCCTGACCTTGCGGCAATTGCAACGCCCCGCCGCCCGGCCAGCTTGACGCCGGGCGGCGGGGGCCTCAGTCTGCCGGAAAAAGACGTCAGGGGGACAAGATGTTGCTGGATGTGGATTTCGTACGGGCGCAATTCCCGGCCTTTGCCGTGGACAGCCTTCAGGGGCAAAGCTTTTTCGAGAATGCGGGCGGGTCCTATACCTGCGGGGCAGTGATCGAACGGCTGACCCGTTTCTACACCGAGCGCAAGGTGCAGCCCTATGGCCCTTACGAGGCAAGCCGTCTTGGCGGTGCCGAAATGGACGAGGCGCGCGCGCGGCTGTCCGCGATGCTGGGGGTCGAGGGGGATGAGCTGTCATTCGGGCCTTCGACCACGGCCAATACCTATGCGCTGGCGCAGGCCTTCCGGCAGTGGATGAAGCCGGGCGAGGCGATCATCGTCACGAACCAGGACCATGAGGCCAATTCGGGGCCATGGCGCAGGCTGGCCGCCGACGGGATCGAGATCCGCGAATGGCGCCAGGATCCCGACACCGGGCATCTGAACCCCGAGGATCTGGAAACGCTGCTGGATGAAAGCGTGCGTCTGGTCTGCTTTCCGCATTGCTCGAACGTGGTGGGCGAGATCAATCCCGTGGTCGAGATCACGGCCATGGCCCATGCCGCCGGTGCCTTTGTCTGCGTTGATGGGGTCAGCTATGCGCCGCATGGCTTTCCCGACGTGGGGCTGATGGGGCCGGATATCTATCTGTTCTCGGCCTACAAGACCTATGGGCCGCATCAGGGCCTCATGGTGATCCGCCGTGCGCTGGCCAGCCAGCTGCCGAACCAGGGCCATCATTTCAACGGGGATACGCTTTACAAGCGGTTCACCCCCGCGGGTCCGGATCATGCGCAGATCGCCGCCTGCGCGGGCATGGCCGACTACATGGATGCGCTGGCCGATCATCACGGCGTCAAGGGGACGCCTGCGCAGCGCGCCACCGGGGTGCATGACCTGATGCGCGCGCACGAGGTGACGCTGCTGCAGCCCTTGCTGGATCACCTGGGATCCAAGAACTCGGTCCGGGTGCTGGGGCCGCGCGATGCGACGCGCCGCGCGCCCACGGTGGCGATCGAGACGCGGCATGCAGGGCGCGAGCTGGCCGAGAAGCTGGCACCGCTGGGCATCATGGCGGGGGGTGGCGATTTCTACGCGGGGCGCGCGCTGCAGGGCATGGGCGTCGATCTGGCCAAGGGCGTACTGCGGCTGAGTTTCGTGCATTACACCGACCCTGCGGACATGGAGCGGCTAATGACGGCGCTGGACGAAATTCTTTAATCCGATCAGCGTTCTGGCGCGTAACGTTATCAAAGCAATAACAAGGCGGCAGAATTTCCCGTGTCGGATACCTCTCCTGTAATCCTGTGGCTCCGGCGTGATCTGCGGTTGACCGATCATCCTGCGCTTTGTGCGGCCATCGCGCGTGGCGGTCCGGTCCTTGCGGTCTTCATTCATGATGATGCGGTGGCAAGCCTCGGGGCTGCCCCGAAATGGCGGCTTGGGCTGGGGTTGGGGGCGCTGGACAAGGCCCTGCGCGACAAGGGCAGCCGCCTGATCCTGCGGCGCGGTCCCGCCCTTGAGGTGCTGCGCAAACTGGTCGCCGAAACCGGCGCGCGCGCGGTCTACTGGTCCCGGCTTTATGATCCGCAGGCCCAAACCCGCGATGCGGCGGTGAAAGAGGCGCTGAAGGGCGACGGCATCGACGCGCGCAGCTTTGGCGGTCATCTGATGTTCGAGCCATGGACCGTCGCGACCAAGACTGGCGGCTATTACCGCGTCTACACGCCGATGTGGAACGCCGTGCGGGGGCGCGAGGTGGATGCGCCGATGCCCGCACCCTCTCGCATTCCTGCGCCCGCGGTCTGGCCGGCGTCGGACGCGCTGGCGGATTGGGGCATGGGGGACGCGATGAACCGGGGCGCGGAGGTGGTGCGCCCCTACGTGCGGCTGGGCGAGGGTGCGGCACAGGACCGTCTTGCGGAATTCATCGACCGATGGGTCGGCGTGTATGACAAGACGCGCGACCAGCCGCATGTGGCCGGCACCTCGCTCTTGTCGGAAAACCTGGCCCTGGGCGAGATCAGCCCGCACCAGTGCTGGCATGCCGGTCAACGTGCCATGGCCGAGGGCAAGGCGGGGGCCGAGACTTTCCTCAAGGAACTGGTCTGGCGCGAATTCGCCTATCACCTGATGTATCACACGCCGCATCTGCTGAGCGGCAACTGGAAACCTGACTGGGACGCCTTTGGCTGGAACGAGGACGAGGATCATCCCCATGTGGTGGCCTGGAAACAGGGGCGCACTGGCATCCGCTTTGTCGATGCCGCCATGCGCGAGATGTATGTGACGGGGCGGATGCACAACCGGGGCCGGATGATCGTTGCCTCGTATCTGACCAAGCACCTGATGAGCCACTGGAAGATCGGGCTGAGGTGGTTCGAGGATTGCCTGATCGACTGGGATCCGGCCTCGAACGCGATGGGCTGGCAATGGGCGGCGGGGTCCGGTCCCGATGCCGCGCCCTATTTCCGCGTGTTCAATCCTGTCACGCAACTCGACAAATTCGATCCGAAGGGCGAATATGTCGCCCAGTGGATCGCCGAGGGGCGCAAGACCCCCTCGGACAGTGCGCAGTCCTATTTCAGCGCCATTCCCCGGCGCTGGGGATTGTCGCCGCAAGATCCGTATCCCGCGCCCGTCGTGACGGCGGAGGAGGGGCGCAAGGCCGCCTTGGCGGCCTACGAGAACCGCGGTTTCTAGGTGATGTTGTTGCGAAAATCGCCGGACCGGGACCAACCCGAAACTTGAGCGGGACGTCCCGCGTGTATAAAAAGAAGAACCGCCTTATGGAGACGCGGATGATCCTGACAAGTACCGACAATCAACCCGACCTGCCGCGCTATTTCGCGCGTGGCTTTGCCGTGGCGCAGCGCCTGAACAACGGGCGGTTGGACATTGTCCTGCCCGATGGGCGCGTGTTCCGTGCGGAAGGCAAGAACCCCGGTCCGGTGGCGGAATTGCACATCCACAATCCCGACAGCTTCGCGCGGTTGATCCGCGAGGGGGATCTTGGTTTCAGCGATGCCTATCTGGACGGTTGGTGGAGCACGCCGGACCTGATGGCCTTCATGGACCTGATCCATGCCGACAATGACGCGATTTTCGACGGCTATCCGGGCATGGTCTTCGTGCGCGCCTTCGAGCGGTTGCGCCATTTCCTGCGGTCGAACACCAAGAAGCAGGCGCGCAAGAACATCAGCTATCACTATGATCTGGGCAATGACTTCTACGGTCTGTGGCTGGATGACACGATGACCTATTCCAGCGCGCTGTTCGAAAGCGGGCAGGAAAGCCTGGAAAAGGCGCAGATCGCCAAATACGCCTCGATGGTGGACCAGATGGGCGCCAAGGCCGGGGATCACGTGCTTGAGATCGGCTGCGGCTGGGGCGGTTTTGCCGAATATGCCGCGAAGGAACGCGGATTGAAGGTCACCTGTTTGACCATCTCGCAAGAGCAGTTCAACTATGCCGTGGACCGCATTGAAAAGGCGGGACTTTCGGACATGGTCGACTTCAAGCTTCAGGATTACCGCGACGAAAAGGGTGTCTATGACGGCATCGCCAGCATCGAGATGTTCGAGGCGGTGGGCGAGAAATACTGGCCCGTCTATTTCGACACGCTGCGCGAGCGGTTGCGTCCGGGCAAATGTGCGACGCTTCAGATCATCACCGTGCAGGATCACCGGTTCGAGCTGTATCGCAACGGGGTGGATTTCATCCAGAAATACATCTTCCCGGGCGGCATGCTTCCGTCCCCCGCCGTGCTGAAGCGCGAAGTGGAGCGTGCGGGGCTGACCTATTCGCGTTCCATCGAATTCGGGGAAAGCTACAGCCAGACTCTGCGCCGGTGGTACGAGACCTTCAACGAGAAATGGGATCAGGTGGCCGAGCTTGGCTTTGATGAGCGGTTCCGTCGGATGTGGAATTATTACCTGACCTCTTGCGCTGCGACCTTCCATAGCGGAAATTGCGATGTGACACAGATCACAGTGACAAGGCCCGGATAAATGCTGACAGCTCCCCGACTGGTCGCGGCCCTTCTGCTGGGCATGGTCGGATTTCTGGGGTCCGAGATGATCAAGCCGCTCATGCCCGAGGGGACGCAATTCGGCTGGTTTTCCTTCGTGAACCTTGGACTGGGTGCCTTGAGCGGCTGGATCGTGATCGGCTCGCGGATTGGTCGCGGTATCGTGCCTGCGGTCAACAACGGGCTGACCGGGGCAGCGGCGCTGATCTTCTGGGGGCTGTTCCTGCAAGCCGGCAACGAGATGCTGCGCCTGTCGCTGCGGCGGCGTTACGATGGCCCTGTGGAGGCATTGACCGATCTGTTCCGCGTCGGGTTGGAATATGGGCTGACCATCGCGACAGCTCCGGTGCTGGGCACGCTGTTCGTCGGCGGTGTGGTGGCGGCGGTCCTGGCGGAAATCTCGGCCAGGTACTGGCGCTGACGGGCATGACCGCGCTTTTCGTCTATGGCACGTTGCGGCATCTGCCGCTTCTGGAACAGGTGGTCGGCCATCCGGTCGCACCGGGGCAACTGACGCCTGCGGTCTTGCCCGATCATCTGGCACGATGGGCCGAGGGGCAGGCCTTTCCGATCCTTGTGGGCGAGACGGGCGCAGAGGCCGAGGGGCTGCTGCTGTCTGGCCTTGATGCGGCCGACATGGCGCGGCTGAATTTCTACGAGGGCGGTTTCGGCTATCACCTGGCGTTGCGGCAGGTGCAGACGATGGCGGGCTTGACCGACGCGCAGGTCTGGTTCCCGGATGCGGGTCTGTGGCAGGCTGCGGCACCCTTCGATCTGGCCGACTGGCAGGCGCGCTGGGGTGACATCAATGTCGAGGCCGCTGCCGAGATGATGGATTATTTCGGTCAGCGCGACGCGGTGCAGATCGCGCGGATGTATCCCATGATCCATGCGCGCGCAGCCTCGCGCGTGGCGGCGCGGCGGGCAGGGTTGCAGCCCGATCCCGCCTTGCCCGGCAGTGGCATGACGCGCGATGATGTGACGCCGCAGGGGCTTGCCCGGCCCTATGCCGATTTCTTTGCCGTGGAAGAGCATCACCTGTCCTTTCGCCGTTTCGACGGGGCGCAAAGCCCCGTGGTCAAGCGCGCGGTCTTCGTGGCCTCCGATGCGGCGATCCTGCTGCCCTATGATCCGCTGCGCGACCGGGTGCTGCTGATCGAGCAGTTTCGCGCCGGACCCTGGGCGCGGGGGGATCTGTCACCCTGGCCGCTGGAACCGGTCGCGGGGCGTGTCGATCCGGGCGAGACGCCGGATCAGGCGGCGCATCGTGAAGCGGCGGAGGAGGCGGGGCTTGTGCTGCGCCACCTGGAGCGGATCAGCAGCAGCTATCCTTCGCCGGGGTCCACGTCGGAGTTCTTTCATATTTTCGTCGGGCTGTGCGATCTGCCCGACCGCAGCGCCGATCTGGGGGGCGTCGCGTCCGAGGACGAGGATATCCGCAGCCATATCCTGCCCTTTGCGCAGTTTCAGGACCTGCTGGACCGGGATCTTCTGACCGTGGGGCCGCTGGTTCTGGCCGGGCACTGGCTGGCGCGGCACCGCGCGCGCCTGCGCGCTTTGGCGTGAGACGGGACGCGCGTTTGCGCGCTTTGGCGTGAGTTGACACGCGCGTTTGCGCGCGATGCCTTGAGTTCCGGCCCCCGGATGCCTACTAGATGTCACTGAGGGGCCAAGGCCTGACAAATCGACGAACGGCAAGCGGGAGACAGGGGATGCGGATAGCACATGATCTGGCCGAGGCAGTGGGCAAGACGCCCCTGATCCGGCTGAAAGCCGCGAGCGAGGCCACGGGATGCGAGATCCTTGGCAAGGCCGAGTTCATGAATCCCGGCCAGTCGGTCAAGGACCGCGCCGCGCTTTACATCATCAAGGATGCGGTGGCGCGCGGCCTGCTGAAACCGGGCGGCACGATCGTCGAGGGAACGGCGGGCAACACGGGCATCGGTCTGGCGCTGGTCGGCGCGTCGATGGGGTTCAAGACCGTCATCGTGATCCCCGAGACGCAGAGCCAGGAAAAGAAGGACATGATCCGTCTTGCCGGTGCGCAACTGGTCGAGGTGCCGGCGGCCCCCTACAAGAACCCCAACAACTACGTTCGCTATTCCGGCCGTCTGGCCGAGGCGCTGGCCAAGACCGATCCGAATGGCGTGATCTGGGCCAACCAGTTCGACAACGTGGCCAACCGCCAGGCGCATATCGAAACCACCGGCCCCGAGGTCTGGGAACAGACCGGCGGCAAGGTGGATGGGTTCATCTGCGCGGTCGGGTCCGGCGGCACGCTGGCGGGCGTGGGCATGGCGTTGCAGCCCAAGGGTGTCAAGATCGGCCTGGCCGATCCCGACGGGGCGGCGCTGCATTCCTTCTACACCACGGGCGAGCTGAAGGCCGAGGGGTCATCGATCACCGAAGGGATCGGGCAGGGGCGCATCACCGCGAACCTTGAAGGGTTCACTCCCGATTTCAGCTACAACATACCCGATGCCGAGGCATTGCCGCTGGTCTTTGACCTGCTGGCCCATGAGGGTCTGTGCCTTGGCGGGTCGTCCGGCGTGAATATCGCCGGGGCCGTGCGGATGGCGCGCGAGATGGGGCCGGGCCACACGATCGTGACGATCCTGTGCGACTACGGCACAAGGTATCAGTCCAAGCTCTTCAACCCCGATTTCCTGCGCGAAAAGGGGCTGCCCGAGCCTGACTGGCTGACAGGGAGCGGTCGCGCGGTGCCGTCCGTCTTCGCGGACACATGATCCGTTTTCATCCGAGGGGAACGCGGCTGATGGCGCGGCTCACCGCCGCGATCGTGCTTGTCCTCGGGCTGGCGCTTGTCCTGGCGCTGCCGCAAACGGCGGCGCAGGCGCAGCAAACCGCCCAGACCTCTGCGCAGGATACGGCCAGCGGGCCTGATTATGCTGTCTGGCAGGATACTGCCAGCCGCGCGGAGGCCGCGATCGAAGCCGGTCGCGCGTCGAACGTGGCGCTGGAGGATCTGCGCGCCGAGGTCGTGTCCTGGCGCGAGGCCTTCCTGGCCGCGCAATCATCGAACAGCAACCGGATCGGGACGATCCGCACGCAGATCGAAGCCCTTGGCGCCTTGCCGGAAGGTGCGACCGAACCCGAAGAGATCGCCGCGCGCCGCAGCGAGCTGACAGAGCAGCTGACCCGCCTGCAGGCGCCGGTTCTGGCCGCGGAAGAGGCATTTACCCGCGCGAACGGGATCATTTCGGAAATCGACCGGATCATTCGCGAACGCCAGACCGATGCGCTTTTGACGCTGGGGCCCAGCCCGCTCAATCCGGTTCTGTGGCCGCAGGGGTTCCAGTCGCTTCTGCGCACGCTCAGCGATCTGGGAAACGAGATTTCGGATGCCTGGGAAACACCCGCGCAACGGGATGCCACGCTCAAGGATCTGCCGGTCACGCTGGTGCTGACGGTCATCGGGCTGGTGCTTGTGCTGCGGGGACGCCGTTGGGCCACCCGGCTGGGCGCGCGTTTTTACGAACGCTGGCATCGTGGCCGGGATGTCTGGGGATTTCTGGTCTCGCTGACGCAGGTGGCGATCCCGATGCTGGGCATCTACGTGCTGACCGAGGCGCTGTTCGCCACGGGCCTTGTCGGCATTCGCGGGGCACAGATCGTCGGGGTCCTGCCGATCTGGGCCGCGATCATGCTGGGCGCGCGGTGGCTGGTCGGCCGGCTGTTTCCAAGCCGGCTGTCCGAGCCGCCGCTTGAGGTTCAGCCCGAACGCCGGTCCGAGGCGCGTTACTACGGCACCGCGCTGGCCTTCCTGATCGTGGGACAGAACGCTGTCGGTCTTCTGGCCGAAGTCGGTGACATATCGCCCGAAAGCAGCGTGGTTCTGGGCTTTCCCGTTCTTGTGCTGACCGCGCTGGTGCTGTTCCGCCTGGGCCAGTTCATGACCGGGCAGATGGCCCTTCAGGATAACGAAAGCGCGGCGACCAGCTATCGCAACCGGCTGGTGCGTCTGCTGTCCAGCGGCGCCAAGGTGGTGGCCGTGGCGGCGCCCCTTGCGGGGGCTGTCGGTTATTTCGCGGCGGCCGAGGCGCTGATCTATCCCTATGTGCTGTCGCTGGCCTTGCTGAGTGTGGTGCTGATCCTGCAAAAGCTGGTCAGCGATACCTATGCGCTGATCACCCATGCCCCGGACGAGCATACGGATGCCCTGATCCCGGTGCTGATCGGGTTTCTGCTGACGATTCTCGCGTTGCCCATGCTGGCCCTGATCTGGGGTGCGCGCGTGGCCGACCTGACAGAGGTATGGGCGCGCTTCCGCGAAGGGTTCTCGCTGGGCGGGACGCGGATATCGCCGACCGATTTCATGGCGTTCGTGCTGATCTTCGCATTGGGCTATGCGCTGACGCGCACCGTGCAGGGGGCGTTGCGCACCTCGGTTCTGCCCAAGACCAAGATCGATCCGGGCGGACAGAACGCCATCGTCGTGGGCCTTGGCTATGTCGGTATCTTCATCGCGGCGCTGGTGGCCATCACGGGGGCGGGGATCGATCTGTCGTCCATCGCCATCGTCGCCGGTGCGCTGTCCGTGGGGATCGGCTTCGGGCTTCAGAACATCGTGTCGAACTTTGTCTCGGGGATCATCCTGCTGATCGAGCGGCCCATTTCCGAGGGCGACTGGATCGAGGTGGGCGGACAACAGGGCTATGTGCGCGACATTTCCGTCCGCTCGACCCGGATCGAGACCTTCGACCGTACGGATGTGATCGTGCCCAATGCCGATCTGGTCAGTGGAACGGTCACCAACTTCACGCGCGGCAATACGCTGGGCCGGGTCATTGTGCCGGTGGGCGTGGCTTACGGCACGGATACCCGCAAGGTCGAGGCGGTGCTGCGCGAGATCGCAGAGGCCCATCCGATGGTTCTGGCGCAGCCCGCGCCGGGCATCATCTTTCAGGGCTTCGGGGCGGATTCGATGGATTTCGAGATCCGCGCGATCCTGCGTGACGTCAACTGGATGATGGCGGTCAAATCCGAGATGAACCACCAGATCGCCAAGCGCTTTGCCGAGGAGGGGATCGAGATACCCTTTGCGCAGCGCGATGTCTGGATCCGCAATCCCGAGGCGCTGCGCGGCGATGCTGCGGCGGCGACCACGCAGGCAAGCCTCGCCCCCGCGCCGGGCGAGAGCCAACAGACGATCACGCCACCCTCCGACACGATACGCGATGTCGACATGGGAGATGCCGGGGACGACTCCGGCGGCGAAGGAGACCGATGACATGACCGAGATGCTGTTTCGTACCGATGCCTATCTCAGGCAGGCCGAGGGCAAGGTGCTGGCCCATACACCCGAAGGCGGGCTGATCATCGACCGCAGCATCTTCTATCCGCACGGGGGCGGACAGCCGGGTGACAGCGGCCGCCTGGCCTGGGACGGGGGCGAGGTGGTGATCCTCGATACCCGCAAGGCCGAGGGGGGGCGCATCATGCTGATGCCCGAAGCGGGCCATGCGCCGCGCGTCTTGCCGCCGGTCGGCGCGCAGATCCGCCAGGATCTGGATTGGGACCGGCGTCACCGGCACATGCGTGTCCATACCGCGCTGCATCTGCTGTCGGTCGTGGTGCCGCTGCCGGTGACGGGGGGATCGGTCAGCGCGGACAAGGGGCGGCTGGATTTCGACATGCCCGAGGCGCCCGACGATCGCGACGACCTGGCGGCCGAGTTGAACGCGCTGATCGCACGGGACCTGCCGGTGACCGAGGAATGGATCACCGACGAGGAACTGGAGGCCAACCCCGGTCTGGTCAAGACGATGTCGGTGATGCCGCCGATGGGATCGGGGCGGATCCGGCTTGTACGGATCGGGCAGGGGGCGGAACAGGTCGATTTGCAACCCTGCGGCGGCACCCATGTGGCGCGCACGGGCGAAATCGGCCGCGTGACCTTGGGCAAGTTCGAAAAGAAGGGCCGGCAGAACCGCCGCATCACCCTGCTGCTTGAGGACCAGGCCTTGACGCAGGGCGCCTGAACGGGTGGGGGGCGCCTGAACGGGGCGCGCCCCTGGCTTACTCGCCGGGGGCTGCGGCTTGGTCGGCGCGGTGCCGGTCGTCCCTGCCCGATGCTCCAAGGCCGATGCCGCCCGTCAGGCTTGGCAGGTCCTTTTCGGTGTCGGGCAGCCCTTCGCGCGACAAGAGCACGGCCAGCCCGCGCAATTCGGGGATATGGCTGCAGATGATCATGATCGCGACCATGATCGGCACGGACAGGAACATGCCCGGAATGCCCCAGACCGCCGCCCAGAAGGCCAGGTTGATGATGATCCCGAAGGACGACAGCCGCAGCGCGTGGCCCATCAGCATCGGGTCGATGACATTGCCGTTCAGGAACTGAATGCCCGTCACGATCAGGAAGATCGCCAGGGTCAGGGACGGATCCTCGAGCTGGACGAAGGCAATCAGCGCCACGACGATCGTGGCCACGATCGATCCGATGTTGGGGATGTAGTTCAGCACGAAGGTCAGGATGCCCATGGCCACGGCCAGTTCCAGCGAGAAGAGCTTGCACACGAAGAAGACCATCACGCCGGTCACGATGCTGACCGCGGTCTTGACCAGAAGGTAGTAGTTCACCCGGTGGATGATCGAGCCGATGATGCGGCTGACATGTTTCGCCTGCGCCTCGTCGCGAAAGAAATTCGTCAGCTTCGTATCGAACCAGATTCGTTCGGCGAAGAGGAACCCCACGAACAGGATCACCAGCACTGTGGCCTGCAGCAGGTTGCCGGCCTGCGCCGCCATCTGGCGCAGGTAGCCCGAGATTTCGGCGGTGCGGAACGTGTTCAGGATCGAGGCTTCGATATCCTCGCCCAGCCATGAAAAAAGGGCGGCAACGGCGAAGGGCGCACGCTCGGTATAGGCGAGGGCCGTGGACAGCACCGTGTTGACCTGGCTCAGGATGATCGAGGTCAGGGTCAGAAGCACGGCCGAAATCAGCAGAAGTGCCGCGATGCTGGCCAGCCAGTTGGGGATGCGGAACGGCCCCACCTGCAGGCGCGCGATGAAGTTGATCGCATCCGAGGTCAGGCTGAACAGCACGATCGCGGTGGCCAGCGACACCAGCAGGAACTGCGCCTGCACCAGAAGGAACAGGACAACGGCGAAGGCGATGATGATCAGGGCGGTGGTCTGGATGCGCGAATACTGCCCCACATCGCCGCGCCGGGTGGGGGCGTCTTGTTGCGCTTGCGCCGTCGTCTCGGCCTCGGCCGCGGGATCAAGCTGCGAAACATGGGGCGGCGGCAAAGTGGTCATGCGGACAGTGGCCTTGTCGTGCTGAGGATCGTTCACCCTGACAAGCCTGACAGACGCCCGGCCCATGGGTTCGGCCCAACTATGTTGCATCTGAAAGCAAGACTCAACGTTCACGCCGCGGGCCACAAGGAATTGTTTGGCGATACTCGTCATTCTGTCCAGAACCGCGCCATTCCGGGTCTTGCATTCGCCTGACATGTGAGGATAGAAGGCCTGCTAACGGAGAGGTGGCCGAGTGGTCGAAGGCGCACGCCTGGAAAGTGTGTAGGCGGGAGACCGTCTCCAGGGTTCGAATCCCTGTCTCTCCGCCAGCCACCCCTATCTCTGCACGCAGATTACGGCTTCGGTGGATATTCCCGCGTGATTTCCGTGCCTTGCGTGTGCCGCTCTTGCGGTGAGACGGCGCAATCCGCTTCTTTCATACTCAATTTACTCACCAGTCTCAGCGGCGGCTTGGCGTTGGTTCGGTTTCACCTGCGCTTTCAAAGAACAGGGAATTTACAGGGAATTTGCTTCATTTTCGACTGGCGTTGCGGCCTGCCTCAGGGGTCGGGACGCATGATCTGACTCGGCAGGCGCAGATTTGAGCTGTTGAAGAGAGCGAAGATTCTGCCAATGACCGCGCTGTGAGCGTGTCGGGACCTGCCGTTGATCTTGGTTCAACGCCCCCCCGGATGCCCCCCGCTTCACACGAAGCCGAAGAGCTTCGCCTGGGCGTCCCAATCGAGGGGCACGCCGGTCCGGACGATACGCGCGAGCGTCAGGTCCGGCGGTTGCTTACCGGCAAGGATTGCACTCTGGATGGTGGGGGCCAGGAAGGCCAGGGGAGCGCGGGTACGTATATAGGCTTCGGAATGACCGGCGTCGCGGGCAACCTCTGCCAAGGGCGTGCCGGCTCTCAGGCGATCCATCCAGAGATGGGCCTGGGCGAGGACGCGCAGCAAGGTCGGGTCTGGCCGTGGCGCCATCTGCCCCGCGGCAATGCGGGTCTCGACGCCCCGGCGGCGCAGCTGGAAAGGGGCAGTGATTTCAAGGAACGTCGATGCCAAATCCTGTGGATCGACGCCCATGCGCTGCGCGAGAAAGGGTCCGGCAAGCTGCAGATGCAGGTTTGGCGGTGCCACCTGACCGGAGCTTAACAGGGTGGATAGCGCGGCGGTCCCTTCGGCGCGGAGGGTGGACACCTGTGCCAACAAGGAGTTTGAGACCTGCGCGGCTGTCGTGGCATCAGGCACTGCGAGGATGGCATGCGTCTGCGCGGCTGTTTCCAGATGGCTGAGAATGATCCCCAGCACGGCCTGCTCGAGTGCCGCAGCGGGCAGCCGCCAACCGGTGGGATCCGTGCCGCCGGAGACAAGGCGGTTGGAGATGTAATAGCGAAACAGCCGCCCCTTGCGCCGCGTATGGCTTGGCGTCAGCCGATCGCCCGTCTCGTCGCGGAGCAGACCCGTGAGCGGCGCGGATGGCAGGTCGAATGGATCGCGCCCCGCCGTATCAGTTGTCCGTCTGCGTTCTCGCTGGCTTGCCTGCTGCAACTTGTCCTGCACCCTCTGCCAGAGGGCCTCATCGATGATGGCCGGATGCTGGCCGGGATGGACCTCGGCTTTGTGGCGGATCTGGCCACGATAAACCGGATTGGTGAGCAGGTAATGAAGTTGCCCCCGGGACAGGGGCTGCCCGCCCTTGATGGTTCCATCCGCCGAGACCCGGCGTTTGGACACCAGCCCTTGTGCCTTGGCGGCGGCCTCGAGGTCGAACAGTGACCCGCAGCTCTCATAGAGCGCGAACAGTGCTTGTACCGTCACCGCCTCATCAGGGTTCGGAACAAGGCTGCGCTGCAGCGGGTCGGGATGCGGATCATAGCCCAGCGGGACGCTGCCTCCCATCCAGAGCCCTTTCTTCTTGGAGGCGGCGATCTTGTCGCGGATGCGTTCCGCGGTGACCTCGCGTTCGAACTGGGCAAAGGAGAGCAAGACGTTGAGGGTGAGCCGGCCCATGGAGGAGGAGGTGTTGAAGGCCTGGGTGACGGAGACGAAGGAGCAGTTGGCCGCATCGAGCCGTTCGACCAGCTTGGCGAAGTCGGCCAGCGACCGGGTCAGGCGATCGATCTTGTAGACCACCACCATGCCGACGCGCCCGGCATCGACATCACCGAGCAACTGTTGCAGGGCAGGGCGGTCCAGCGTTCCACCGGAGAGCCCGCCATCATCATAGCGGGCGGGCAGGAGCCGCCAGCCCTCGTGGCGCTGGCTGGCGATATAGGCGGCACAGGCCTCATACTGGGCGTCGAGCGAGTTGAAGCCCTGCTCGAGACCGTCATCGGTGGATTTGCGCGTGTAGATGGCGCAGCGGATCTGCGGGCGGGCGGTCACTTGGTGGCCCGACCCTGTTTGGAGGCTTTGCCGCCTTGTACCGGCCCGAAGAAGCGGGGCCCGGACCACTGGGCGCCGGTGATGGCGCGAGCGATGGCGGAGAGCGAGCGGTGGTGCTGCCCCTTCCAGAGATAGCCCTGTTCGGTGACGTCGACGACGTGCGTGACGCCATTCCAGACCCGCAGGTAGCGGCCGCCCGGCTGCAGGGTCGGGGTGGGGCTGCTGTCCTTGCCGGAAGCGATCCGCAGGAGCCTGGCCTTGAGAGCCAGCGGGAGCGGGGAGGTCGCGCGCGCCTGCATCTCGAAGGCGAGGAAGCGGCGCATGAAGACCTGGCTCATGTTGGGCGGTGGCGGTGCACCGAAGAGGTCGGTCCAGAGCGCGATCACCGCCGGCCTGTTGGTGCTCTAGAGGCTGCTCCAGGGACGATGGGAGGTGAGGGCTGATTCGGTCATGGCGCGGCGTCCTGTCAGATCAGGAGCCGCATGACGCGTCCTCCCGTACTGACCGGAGCGTGAGAGTATCACGCCTGTGATACAGAGCCATCGCGACGTTCTGAAGTCCAGTCAAATACCAGTATTTATTGCTGAATTTGCTTGCCAAGATGATCCTCTTGGAGCTGTAGTTACGACATCGCAGGGCTCGAACATAAAGTGAACGCGCGCTGCGGAAACTAGCTGCAATCAACACCGGCCCCTCGGGGTCGACCCGGTCCGCACGTGGGTGTGGGCCGGTGCAGAGAAAGGCATGCCGATGACCAGGAAGTTGGAATACCTCCCCCCAGCGTCTCTTGTTCCCTATCCCAAGAATGCGCGAACGCATTCCAAAAAGCAGATCCAGCAGATCGCGCAGAGTATCACGACCTTCGGGTTCACGGTGCCGGTTCTGATCGATGGTGCAGGCATGATCCTGGCGGGCCATGCCCGGATCAAGGCGGCGCAGTCGCTGGGTATGGCTTACGTGCCCTGCATCAGGGTCGAGCACCTGACGGCGGCGCAGAAGCGGGCCTATATCCTGGCGGATAACAAGCTGGCGTCGAATGCGGGCTGGGACGAGGAGATGCTGGCGAGTGAGTTGTTTGAGTTGGCGTCAGATCCCGACCTTGACTTTGATCTAGGGGTGACCGGCTTCTCCATTCCCGAGGTCGACATGTATGTTGACGGGCTGGCCCCTGAAGAACCCGGCGATCCCGCGGATGACATCCTGCCCGTTGATCCGCCGCAGCGCTTTGCGCCGGGTGATGTCTGGTAGTTGGGACGCCATCGTCTGATCTGTGGTGACGCGCGGGATCCCGCGGTGATCGGCCGGCTGATGGATGGAGAACAGGCTCGGATGGTGTTCACCGATCCGCCTTACAACGTGCCGATCGATGGCCATGTGGGCAACCTCGGTAAGATCCGGCATCGCGAGTTCGCGATGGCGGCCGGCGAGATGAGCGGGGAGGAGTTCACTGTCTTTCTGACCGACGCCATGCGCCAGTTGCATGAGCACGCGATGGATGGCTCCATCCACTTCATCTGCATGGACTGGCGGCACATGGGCGAGATGCTGGCCGCAGGGGCGGCGGTCTATGCCGAGCTGAAGAACATGATCGTCTGGGTCAAGGACAACGGCGGGATGGGCAGCTTCTACCGCTCCCGCCACGAGCTGATCTTTGTGTTCAAGAAGGGCACGGCGGCGCATGTGAACACGTTCGAGCTGGGGCAGCATGGGCGCTACCGCACCAATGTCTGGGAATACCGTGGCGTGAACACGCGCCGGGCAGGGCGGCTGGAGGAGCTTGCGCTGCACCCGACGGTGAAGCCGGTGCAGATGATGGCCGATGCGATGCGGTATGTCTCGGGACGCGGCGAGATCGTGCTCGACATCTTTGGCGGCTCCGGCTCGACGCTGATTGCGGCAGAGAAGACGGGGCGGCGGGCCTGTCTGTGCGAGCTGGACCCGATCTATTGCGATCGGACCCTGGCGCGGTGGGAGGCCTATGCGAAGGACGAGGCGGTGCAATTGGTCTGTGGCTGGCCGCGCGCGTCTGTTCCGGCAGCGGCCTTGAGGGCGGCGGAATGAGCAAGGATGATGACGACAAGCCCAAGCTGAAGCCGTCAAGGCTGCAGCTTGGGCCCCATGAGGTCGGCTACGGACGACCACCTGCGGAGACACGCTTCGTCAAGGGACAGTCCGGCAATCCCGCGGGGCGGCCGCGCGGATCGAAGAACAAGCCCGCAGAACTGGACGCCTATGACCTGCGTCACATTGTTCTGACCGAGGCCAATCGGGTAATCGAGATCAATGAACGGGACTCGGTTGTAAGGATACCGATGGTGCAGGCCGTGATGCGCAAGATCGGGGTCGATGCGATGAAGGGCCGGCCGCGGGCGCAGGAGTTGTTCATGAAGGTGACTGACAAAGCCCAGTCTGCGGCGACCCAGTTGTACGAACGCCAACTGCAGACGTACTGCGAATACAAAGCGCATTGGGAAAGAGAACTGGATCGCCGCGCGCAGCTTGGCATCACCGATCTGCCGGATCCGCTGCCGCATCCGGATGACATCGTTATCAATCTGCAGACGGGCGAGGTCGAAATGCACGGGCCGATGACCCGGGAGGAAGCGGTGCGTTATGAGGACGCGCGGATGACGCTTTTAGCGCTTTGCGGCGCGGTGTCTTATCTGGATAAGAGATACGTCCGCCTGAGAAAGCCCGAGGATCGAGATGCGAACAGGCTGATGGCCGCCAATGCACGCGTTCTCATCGCGGAGATCGAGGCTGGGCTTCCGGCTGCCTATATCGCGCGCAAGGGCAAGGCCGAGGCGGCGTCACAAGAGTGACGCCGCTGCTTCAGCGAGGCGCGGCCTCCAGGCCAGTGTCTCGCGCCAGGCGGCCGGAATGCCTGCTTCACCGTAAAGCGCCCCGGCCAGCTGGCCAGCGATGGCGCCCGTGGTGTCCGCGTCCTCGCCGAGGTTGGCGGCCAGCAGCACGGCGCCGCGATAATCCCCGCTACGCGCCACGCTCCAGAGCGAAGCCTCGAGGGAATGGGCCACGTAGCCAGAGGCGCGAATGCTGTCGCGTGCCTTGCCGCGCCAGGATCCGGCCATGATGGGTGTGATCTTGCCGGCAAATGCCTCCTCCCTGTTCCGCAGGACCTGGGACCGCTTGGCGCCCGCGATGGTATCGGCCAGGACCTCGGCATAGGACACGCAGGCGTCCACCGCTTTGGGGGCAGCATGGGTGGTCCGGCTTTGCCGCGCGGCCACATCGCGCAGCATCGCGCGGTTCTCGAAATGGCGGATGGCGACGGGCGCGAGCCGCATCAGGCTGCCGTTGCCCGCGCTCATCGGATCCGTCGATCCGGCAAATGGATCTCCTGTCTTCTGCCACCAGGCCAGGGCCTGCCGGGTGGTGATCCCGATGTCGAAACACTGCCCCGTGCAGGAATAGGTTCCGTGTCGGTACCAGTCCACGAAACGCTGCATCAGGTCGGTCTCGTCGAGGTTTGGGTTCTTCTGCAGGCTGTCCGCGAGGGCTAGGGCCATCGCGGTATCATCCGTCCATTGTCCGGGCTTCAGACCGAAAGGCCCGCCTCCGACCATGTCCTGAAGCTGCGGATAGGTGTCGCGCGGCTTGAACTCGAGCGTCGTACCCACGGCGTCGCCGACAGCAAGGCCCAGGAGCGCACCGATCGCGCGATCGCGGATCGCATCTGCCGAGGTGGCAGGTTCCTGCTCCGCGACGGCTTTCTGCGCCATGACATAGTCGAGTTGCGCGCTGGTCTCGATCGCCCCGGGTCGGACGCTGCGCACGGCCTTCACCGCCTCGGCCGGGGCCACGCCCAATTCGACCATCAGTCGAGCCGCGATGGTCCCGGCGCGCCCCAGGCCGCCTTTGCAGTGCACAAGCACGTCAAACCCGGCGCGCAGCCGGTTTATCAGGTCCGGGCCGACGGTCTTCCATTGCCGCTCGAAGGCCGCATCCGGCACGGACACATCCGGGATCGGCAGGTGAAACCAGTCCATGTGCCGGGCGCGCACCTGCGCGCCCATATCCGTGACTTTGAGGGTAGCAAGTTCATGGTCCTCGATCAGCGTGAGGACCGCGACGGCCCCACACTCAGACACGGCATCCAGGTCGAGCCCCAAGTCGCGCTGCCAACTGCCGGACATGGCGCCAGTCTGCACCTTGCCCGGACAGAAGGTAATGCCGATCCGGCCCGATCCCTCAAAGGGCTGAACACCGGCAATCTGAAGAGGATGTGAAATACTCGTGCGCATGCATGCTGCTCCTGAAACATCGGCAGAGGTCCCGCGACTCTCTGCCACCGCTCATCAAAGCGGCAGACAAGCAATGCTCCGGTGTCGTTGAAAGACAACAGGAAAAAGCGGCGCTGGTCAAATCCAGCCGTGATCGGCACGGTGGCGGAGCGGATAATTGTGGGGCTTCAGTAAACCTGAGTTGCTTGCCCAACTTGCGGGCGCAAAAAGGCATGCTGGTGGTTCGAGTCCCTTTTTTCTCCGATCAGCAGAATTCGTGCGCGCTCGGATTCGCAATGGAACGTCGGGGTTGAGACTGGCTCGAATTCGTCAGCAGGATCCTCAAGCGATCCGTTTCCCTAAGCGTCTTTTCAAGCCTTTGTGTTTGGGCAGGTACCAAAGAACCATCCCACTGATGCCGAATGTTATTAAGGCAAGGGACGTGATGTCGGCAAGGATCGTCCCCAGACTCCAGCCCAGCCAGCCGGTACGATGGAAAACGCCGAACACGTAGTTCCAGTAGATCTTGCGCCCAACCAGATCGCCGTCGGGGGAGAATTGCAGGTTTTTCAATCTCGATTTCACGTAGTAATGGCCAGTATCGACTGCCACGATGATCTGTCCGGCTTCGCGCTCGAAATTGATTGCCTCGTGACCGTGATACACGCTCTTACTGACGCTCTTCATTTGGCTCTCGGGCCAGTAGGCTTGCGCTATTCTTTCCGCTTCTTCCATGGTCAGAGGTTTCGGCAGAACCTCGAACCTGCTTCCCACGTCTTCATAGCTGGTGAGAGGCAAGATCGAGCGGATGACATCAGGATGATTCAGATAGAAGCCGGTAACTCCAAACAGAATGACCCATGGTAAGGCGATGATACCAAGCCAGGAATGCAGCTTCCGCAGGAATTTCAAAGTTGCAGCCATACTTTCATCCTTCAAATCTTCTCACGGTCGTTTTGCTCGCGGTTTGTCCTATCAGGCGGTGAGCCTCTGAATGAAATAAGTTATTTCACTGCAAATGCCTCGCCTTCAGGCGGAGTATGCTTTGAACGGCGTGTCCGCCCCAATCCCTTCAGGATCACATCCTCACGTTTCTCCTCTGTCGCATACTCATGCCTCTGACCGACACTGTCAAAGAAAACTGGCTTGAGCGGGGCAAGTGGTGCCGCCAGAAGGATTTGCGATGAGGAGGGGCGGGCAATGTCAGATTAATCCGGCTTGAGCGGTTCAAGCCTTGCCCCTGCAGCACTTCAACTTGCCGAAGCTTCAGCACCACGTCTTCGGGTTTGTCTCGCTTTCCAGCCATTTCTGATCCTCCTGAAACGGGATAATACTATCCCAGTTGGTGGACCAATTCAGTGGGGGCACTCCAAGCAAGTCAGGATTTACGGAGATCTGTCCGACGCGGTGCCTTTCGCCGACGCGTTCGAGGATTGGCTCAGCCTGATCTGGAGCGAATGTTGCGAAGTCGCCCTGCGCGCCTATACCGGCGGTGCGGGCCGTGCGGGCCAAGGCGAAAACCCGGCGTGAACGGGGCAGGGCACAGCCTGGCCGGAGTGACCGAAGTCGATCTGGCCGCCCTGATCGCGGCACGTGCCCGCGGACCTGACAGGTTCATCATGGCGCTCGCGGGTCCGCCTGGATCGGGGAAGACAACACTTACCTCGGCGCTGGTCGGACATCTCGGCCCAGAGGCGGCGGTTCTGCCGATGGACACGTTTCACCTGGATAATGACCGACTGCATGCATTGGGGCGGCAGTGTCAGAGAAAACTGGCTTGAGCGGGGCAGGGCAGCTGGCTAGCCTTCATCGATGACAAAACCCATGAAACTTGTGATTGCCCGTGGCTTGCTAAAGGACTGAAGTCGACGCCTTGCCGCCCACTTTTGTTGGGGGATCAATCAAGGCCGCCGACGTCGTTCATCAGCGTCCCAACACCGCTGACCGACACCTCGAGCCGATCACCCGCGCGCAGGAACCGCCTTGGGGTGCGGCTGCCCCCGGTGCCGTCAGGTGAGCCGGTAGCGATGACGTCGCCTGGTTCAAGCGTCGTGATCTGCGAGGCATAGACGATTTGTTCAGCGATGGTATAGATCATCTCGGCGGCCAGCGCGTTCTGGACCAACTCGCCGTTTAGCCGGGTCGAAAGTTCCAACGCCTGCGGGTCGGCGATCTCGTCTGCAGTGGTGATCCATGGCCCCCATGATCCGGAACGCTCAAAGTTCTTGCCGGCATGGATGCTGTGCTTTTGCCAAGCGCGCACTGACCCATCGTTGAAGGCGCTGTAGCCTGCGACAAGGTGCATGGCGTGTTCTATTGGCACATTGCGCCCTTTACGGCCGATCACAATCGCGATCTCACCCTCGTAGTCAAAGCTGTCAGCCGGTGCGCCGAAAGGAATCTGGAGGGCCGCGCCATGACCTACGAGGGCCTGCTGTTCCTTGCCAAAGAGAATGATGTTTTCCGGGTCGGGCGGCGCGACGCCATCTACGGGATAGGGTTTGCGGTAGTTCAGCCCAACACATAGAATCCGCGAAGGGTTGGGGATAGGCGGGCGCATGGTGACCTCGGTGAGTGGCACGCTGGTTGCACCTGGATCGGCGGCAAGCGCGCCAAGCGCATCTTGCGACAGCACGGCGCGCAGGTCGGGGCAGCGTGCGCGCATCGCCGCGCTTGCTGAGCGGATTGTAACACCGTCAGTGGTGCCATAGCCCGGTTGCCCATCGTGCAGGAAACTTACTAGCTTCATGCCGAGGTTCCTTCAAATGCTGCTTCGCGTTGACGTAAAATCGCCACCAAGGTGTCATTAAAAGGCGTGGCGATGCCGAGGGCGCGCCCAAGTTCGGGCACTTGCCCGTTGATCGCGTCGAGTTCCGACAGGCGTCTGGCCCGATGGTCGAGCAACATCGATGGGCGTGCCGCAGGCATGCGTGCGCCGAAAGCGGTCACATAGGCCACCGGATCATCGAAGGTCAGATTGATATTTTTCGCGCGCGCGATGGCATAGGCCTCGCGCATGGCGCCCAAGGCAATGGCCCAGCGTTCGGGATGTGCCTGCAACTCACCAACGGTCATGTCGAAGACGGTGCAAGGGGCGCTAAAAGTGACGTTGCAAAGGAATTTTTCCCAGATCAACTGTTGGATGTCGTCAAAGGCTTGGGCCTTGAAGCCCGCCCCGCGCCACAAGGTGGCCAGCGCTTCGGCGCGCGCGCTCGGCCCGCCCGCGATCTCTCCGATCCGAACGAGGTTCATCGCATTATGATGTGCATGCCCCGGCCCCTTGAGCGAGGCACCAAAGCCATCCGCCACCCCCAAAAGGACGTTGTCCATCGGCATATGGGCCGCGATGCGGTCAGCCGCGCCCAAACCGTTCTGTATCGTCAGAACAAGGGTTTCGCTTGTCATCTGTGGTGCGATGGCCCGTGCTGCGTACGCGACACCGGCCGCCTTGGTCGCGATGACGACAAGATCGGCACGCCCGACCTCGGCGATCTCGATCGTCGCATGGATGCCCAAGATGCGTCGGTCGCCGCTTGCCCCGTCCAGTTGCAGCCCATCGGCGGAAATCGCTGCGACATGGGCGGCCCAAGGATCAACGGCCCAGACCTCGTGACCGGCTTCCTTGAAAAGGCCGGCATAGACGGACCCCATCGCGCCAGTTCCATAGATCGCGATCTTCATGGCTTGGTCATCCGCGAGACCGGAAGGCGGATATCGAATGTCTCACGCAAGGTGGCATCCACAGCCGGTGCAAGCGTTTGGGGGAAATGCCCGGCCAATATCTTGGTTGCCAGTTCCTTTGCCTGCACCCTGATGTCACGCGCGCCGGACGCCTGCCAATCCCCGATCGAGCGGCGGTCAGCCAGACCGGGATAAAGAAAGTCGGATTTCATCCGGTCAAAGGTCTGGGGATGACCCAGGAAATGGCCGTCGCTGCGGATCGTTTTTGCGATCATCGTCGCGCATAAGGTGTCGAGGCTGATCTCGACCGGGGCAAGACTACGCCGGATCGCGCCCAACATATCGTTATCGATCACATAGGCCTCCATCGACACGCCCATCAAGCCCGCCTGCATTCCTGCGGTCTGGGTGATCAAGTTGGCCCCCGCATGTGCCGCCATGGTGATTGACAGGGCCTTTTCATAACCGGCCTGTGCATCGGGGATCTTGCTGTCGGTCGCCCCGGCAATGGTCGAATTCGGCAAGCCGAGGAACCGCGCCAACTGTGTTGCCGCGGCGGTGAGAAGGGCCTGTTCGCCGCTCCCTCCGGCCATCCCGCCTGAGCGCAGATCGGTGACCATCGGGCGTGCGCCATAGACCGCATGAACGTCTGGATTGGCCAGCCATGCTACGATCATCCCGGCCAGCGTTTCGGCATTGCTCTGCGCCAAGCATCCAGCCACCGTGACCGGGCTCGACGCACCCATCTGTCCGAAGGTATTTACCATACATGGCAAACCCGCGCGGGCGGCGGCGACGAGCACCTCGGCCGCATCTGGTGAAAAGCGCATTGGCGGCGCCACATGGTTGATGTTCAACGACAAGAAGGGACGGGCCTCGAATGCTTCCCGTCCTCCTGCCACGATGTGGCACATTTTTGCGATATCGGCGACATGTTCGGGAAATGCAGCACTGACAAAGACATGTTTGGTCGTGCCTGCCAGCGCAGCATAGCAGGTGTTGATGTCCAGCAAGCTGTCGGTATCCATGTCACGCGCCACCACCGAACGCGCAAAGAACTGTACATGCGGCAAGGCATCCACTAGCCGCGCTGCATCGTAGAGATCACCCAGTGTCGTCTCACGGTAAGTATCGCTGTCGATGTTCAAGATCATCGGTGCCGCACCGCCAGAGCCGACATGCACCGCGCCATCCCCCAAGGCCATGTCGTGCTCGGGTAAGCGCCCGCACAAAGGGACGTCACGACGTAGGCCCGCCAAGGCGCGGGCCACAAGATCGGGTGGAAAGGTCAAGCGCTGCTCTTCGGTCATTCGGCCGCCAGCCGCACAGACCAACTCTGCCACAACCAGCGGGGCGTCGCTCATTCCGAACTCGGACAGCAGGGTCACGGAGACGTCATGGATGCGTGCCAGCTCCGTATCGTCAAGGATTTCCAGACGCCCACCCTTGGTTGCGAGGTCTGGCACCTGTGGACCTGCGGCATCCTCTACCGGCCGGTCGCGTCTTTTGCGTCGAACGCTCATCTGTCTCATCCCTCACCCGTGCCGATACTGCCACGTGTGAAATGGTGGACAAGTGACTTGATGGGCGAATATGGATAAAGCAAAATTAATCCATCCGCAGCGAGCTCCGCGAATGCATCCACGAAACCTGCCCCTTGCAGCGCTGCGCACCTTCGAAAGCGCTGCGCGACACCTCAGTTTCAAGCAAGCAGCCGAAGAACTTTGCGTCAGCGCGACGACCGTCAGCAACCAGATCCGGCGCCTTGAGCAGGAATTGGGCTGCAAACTTTTTGTTCGCAGAACGCGCGCCGTGGTGCTGACGGATGCTGGTCGGTCCCTGTCTCGCGTCTTGTCGCGGTCGCTCGAGGATATCCGGCTCGAGGTTGAGACACATATGCGTGCCCGGCGCAAATCTGTGTCGCTCGCGGTCGGTCCGATCTTTGGCTCGCGGTGGATGATCCCGCGGCTGGACCGTTTCGGCGAGGATCTGCCCGGCATCGATATCGAATTGCGCAACTCACCGCGCATCACCGACGCCAGCATGATGACCGCCGATATCGCCATTGACTGGGGCATGGGGCAATGGGTCGGGCTCGAGAACACGCCTTTGTTCGAAATTGTTTATTCGCCCGTGCTCAGCCCAGCCCTTGCCGAGCGGCTTGGGATGCCCGCCCGCCCGGAGGAAGTTGCGCGCTTTCCCGTCATCCACCAGCAAGACCGCCATGAATGGCAGCAATGGTTGAAAGTCGCGGGCTGCGCAGGGATGCAACTGACCGACAAGGCGACAATCGTCGATACAAATGTCGTTATTCAGGCCGCCATCGCGGGGCAGGGGATGGCCCTTGGCATTTTCCCGTTCTGCCAGTCCGAAGTCGATTCAGGACGGCTGATCAAGCCGTTCGACATCGACCTGCGGCCCACGCGGTCTTTCCATCTGTTGACCCGGCCCGGCGCACGCCAGCGACGTGAGATCGACGAGGTCTGCAGGTGGATGATCAAAGAGGCTGCCTTAAACGCCTGAAATGGACCGTGGTTCGGACTGGGCAAAGCGATGCACCCTTGGTGTGCCATCTTTCGGATACCAGCTCGACGCAGCCCCGTTTTGAATGATCAGTGCGGCCCCATCGTCCACTGCCCAAGCCTCGAAGAAGGCACCGCTGTCGACAAGGTCTTGCATCTTCATCAGGCGTTCAGGCTCGATCAAGCTGTGCGGTGTCATGCTGCCTGACACCAGCCCAAGCCCTGGTGCTACTGCAAGACCCGCATCGGGGCTGCGCCACAGAAAGCTATCGAACCAGCACATTGCCCCTGCGCTGACACCGGCGAGCGGCACACCGCGGCGGTAAGCGTCTGCCAGAACTGCCCCGATCCCGGTCGCAATCAGACGCGCGACCAGCCGCACAGGATCGCCACCGCCGAGATAGACAAGGTCAAGCCCTTCGGCCCAATGCCGCGCCGTCCTTTCATCCGCCATCGGATGCAGCCGGGTGACAGCGCTGGCCATGGGCCTGATCGCGGCTTCGAACAGGCGAAATTGCGCCAGATCGTCGTCGCTTGCGATGCCAATGAAGCCAATGCGCGGTCGCTTACAGGCATACGAGAGGCACAAGCGATCCAATTCGGGATGTGTGCCATGGGTCGCACCGCCACCACCGATCACGATCAGGGTCGTTTTAGGCATCGGCGTTCCCTTTGCGAAGCTGCGGAGGTGTTAACATAGGCTCTGCGAATAGGATCGAGAAATAACTCTATTTGTCGAAAACTCGAATCGACCTGAGGATACGATTGGAAATCCCGATCTGATCAATGGATCAAAATTTCTTTATGTATCGGTCTATAAAATGTCGCTTGTCCAGTCGGACATTGCGATTGAGCCTACAGACTGCGGTCGAGCGTCGATGAAAGAACGTAAATCGCCACCCAGGGAGGAAATTCGAATGAGAAAGACCTTGAGCTTTACTGCCATGGCGCTTGCCTTAGTAGGAACGACGGCAATCGCCGAGCCGACGGGCACATTCCGTCAGGCGCATGAGTTTGGTTTTGGGGCGCAATCCAGCCTCGATCCCATCTCAAAGGGGCGCGTGTTCCAGATCACTGAAAAGATCATGAACCGCTTGGTGCGACCTGACATGGATGGCCGCCCAGCGCCTGATCTGGCAACCGTGTGGTCTGCCAATGCAGATGCGACGGAATGGACCTTTGCGCTGCGCGAGGGTGTGATGTTCCACGACGGCTCCAGCTTCGGGGCAGAGGATGTAGTTTATTCGCTACAACGCGTTTTGGACCCTGCAAACGATAGCCCGGCCCGTGCTGCGATTGCGATGATCGATCGTGTCGAAGCGGTTGACGCAAACACCATCAAGCTGACGCTCAGCGCCTCTTTTGCAGACCTTCCCTTGTTGCTGATGGATTATCGTCTGCGCATGATACCCGAAGGATCGGGTGACACCATCGCCACGACTGGGATTGGCACCGGGCCGTTCCGATTGGTGAATTTTGACGCCGAGGGCACGACGCGGCTTGTGGCGAACATGGACTATTTCGAGGGTCCGCCCGGCGTTGCCGAGATGGAAATCATCGGCATTCCCGATGCGCAAGCCCGCTTGCAGGCTTTGCTTGGTGGTCAGATCGACATGGAGCGCGGCATCAGCGCGCAGCAAAGCGTGATGCTGTCGAGTTCGGACCGTTTCAACATCCAGATGATCCCGACAGGCAACTGGCGCGGCTTGGTTTTCCGCACAGATGTTGCGCCATTCGATGATGTCCGCGTCCGACAAGCGCTGAGATTGGCTGCTGACAGGCAGGCGATGGTTGATCTGGTCATGGGCGGTGGTGCTGTTGTGGCCTGCGACACGCCGGTTGGTCCGCGTGATCAATACCGTGCCCAAATCAATTGTCCGCAAGATATCGATCGCGCCCGCGCGCTTTTGGCGGAAGCAGGCTTTCCCGATGGGATCGATATTGATCTGCATGTCGCCACACTGGAGCCGACATGGCCGGTGCTCGCCGAGGTGTATCAGCAACAAGCCGCTGCGGCTGGTATCCGCGTCAATATCGTTCAAGTGCCGACCGATGGGTTCTGGAGTGATGTCTGGATGCAAAAAGATGCCGTGACAACGCGCTGGAACGAACGTCCGGCGGATCAGGCGTTGAACGAGGTATATGTCAGTACCGCGCGTTGGAATGAGAGCTACTATCGTGATGCTGATTTCGATGCTCTTCTGGCGAATGCGCGCCAAGAGCTTGATTTCGACGCGCGTCGCGCACTCTATATCCAGGCGCAAGAGCATCTGTGGCAGACCGCTGGCACGCTGATCCCCTATCATGTGACGCGTTTGGTCGGCACCTCGGCGCGGGTGGGCAATCTTGACGCTGTCGAAAACATGTCGGTTCGCTGGCATCTTGTGACAGTCGACTGAAACCTCTTGGCCGGGGCATGATCCGTGCCCCGGCTTTCCTTGCGTGATTGGAAGATATCGATGCTATCGATGCTCATGCGACGGTCTGCCTTGGGCTTAATCACAGTCTGGCTTGTATCGATCATCATTTTCATCGGCGTAGAAATTCTGCCCGGCGATGCATGTACCGCCTTTCTTGAAAGAGAGGCCCAAGGTCTTTTGCTTGAGAATTGCCGCCGCGATCTTGGTTTGGATCGTCCCGCTTGGATGCGCTATGGTGAATGGGCAGCGAATGCATTGAGTGGCAATCTCGGCGTGTCGCCCGATGGGCAACGGCAAATCTCTGAACTTGTTGGCTATCGTTTGCGCAATACGCTCTTGCTTGCCTCGGGTGCGATCCTTTGTGGAATCCCCTTGGCACTGTTTTTGGGTATCGTTGCAGCGCTTTGGCGTGATCGTCCTTTCGACATCATTGTCTCCACGACAGCGATCGCGGCGATGACCATTCCTGAATTCGTATCAGCCACCTTGCTGATCTTGATCTTCTCGGTCTGGCTTGGCTGGGTTCCGGGGATTGTGTTGACATCGTCGAACGCGCCTCTTGCTGAATTCTTTCCCGAGGTGCTCTTGCCTATCGCTGTGCTGACGCTGGTGATGACGGCGCATATCTTGCGCACGGTACGCTCGTCCGTGATCGAAACCTTGGCCTCGGATTACGCCCAGATGGCCATTTTGAAGGGGGTGCCATATTGGCAAATGGTAATTCGTCATGTGCTGCCCAATGCGCTTTTGCCAACGATCAATGTTGTCGCCCTGACCATTGCATGGCTTTTGGGCGGTGTGGTCGTGATCGAGACGGTCTTCAACTATCCCGGCCTCGGGCGGATGATGATCGACAGTATTTCGGACCGTGATTTGCCGGTAACCCAAGCCATCGCGCTGATCATCGCCTCGGTCTATGTCGGTGTTAATCTTTTGGCTGATCTGTTGACCATGGTCGCCAACCCGCGGCTGCGTACCGCACATTTGCGCGGGAAATGACACCATGACAGTGGCAAGCACATATCGACGCGCGGGGCCGGTGCAGCGCTTTTGGGGCGTGATCAAGGATATTTGTTCCCGCCCATCCGGCACGATCGGGCTTGCGTTGGTTTTTGCCCATATTGCCCTCGCGTTGATCGGGCCGTTCATCGTGCCATATGAATATACGGCGATGAACGCAGCGCAGATGCTATCACAACCCTCTGCGGCGCATTGGCTTGGCGCGGATCATCTTGGGCGAGATACCTTGACGCGCACGCTATTGGGTGGGCGCGAGGCGATCTTGGTCACGGGAATCGCAACGCCACTTGCCGTGTTGTGGGGTGGGCTTGTCGGTGTTTTCTTCGGACTGGTGGGGGGGCGCGTCGACGATGTGCTCATGCGTATTGTCGATGCATTTCTCTCGCTGCCTTGGATTCTCAAAATGCTTGTTTTGATCGTGACCTTTGGCACTGGGATCGAGGTGTTGATACCCACGCTTGCGTTCTTTTATGGCATCCCTGTGATCCGGATCGCACGCGCCGCGACCCATGATGTCGTCGCACGCGATTTCGTCCAAGCAGCCCGGGCGCGTGGACATGGGCGCTTTACGATTATCTGGCAAGAATTGCTGCCCAATGTCCGCGACGCATTGCTCGTCGAGGGGGCCATGCGCTGGTCTTGGATGCTTTTGGCCTTTTCGTCGCTGTCATTTCTGGGTTTTGGGGTATCGCCACCTACGCCTGATTGGGGGCTGATGATTGCCGATGCGCGCGGTTTCATGTCATTTTCGCCTTGGGGCGTAATCGCGCCGATGATCGGGCTGTCTTCGCTAATCATCGGGATCAATTTGAGTGCCGATGCCCTTGCCAAGGCGTTGGGTATCGACCGCGCACAGAAGGCTCCGGTATGACCACACCGCCTAAGTCAAACGGGCCGATCGTCGCGGTCGATGGGCTGAGCGTCGGCTTTCGAAGCCGTGCGGGCGCATGGCTGCCCGTGCTGCGCGATATCACGCTATCAGTGGGTGCCGGCGAAAGTATTGGGTTGGTCGGCGAAAGTGGCTCGGGCAAAAGTACGCTTGCGCTGGCCATGATGGGTTACTTGAAGACAGGCCTGCACGTTCTTGGGGGGCGGGTCGATTTTTCGGGCATTGATATGTTCGCGCAAGATCGCCAGTCGCTCGAGAAAGTGCGCGGTGGGCGTTTAGCTCTGATCCCGCAGAATTCGGGCCAATCCTTGGCGCCCAATCTGCGGGTTGGGGCCCAGATTGGCGAGGCGCTGCGACTGCATAGCGCGCTGCCCGAGGCGCGGCATGCCGCGCGCGTTCTGGATTTGCTGACACAGGTAAGGTTGCCAGACCCCGCGAGCATTGCGCGCCGCTACCCGCACGAGCTATCGGGCGGACAGCAGCAGCGTGTCGCCATCGCGATGGCGCTGGCGGGCGAGCCTGAAGCGCTGTTGCTCGATGAACCGACAACCGGTCTGGATGTGACGACGCAAGCACATATCCTCGAACTTCTGCGCGACCTTGCCCGCGAGACGGGCCTGGCCATGGTCTATGTCAGCCATGATTTGGGCGCGATTGCGCATGTTTGCGACCGCGTGGCAGTCATGTATGCCGGTGAAGTGGTGTTGGAAGGCACCGCCGCGCAGGTATTGCGCGACCCCAGCCATCCCTATGCACGCGGGCTTTTGGCTTCGATCCCGAAACTTTCGGATGTCTGCTTGCCGCGCGCGCTTGACGGGCGACCACCGCCGCCGGGTGGGGCAGGGGATGGCTGTGCCTTCGTGGCGCGCTGTGCGATCGCAACTGAACGCTGCATGGTTGAACGACCTGACCTGTCTCGCCTCGCCGATGGGGCAAAGACACGCTGCCATCTGCCACAACAGGTGCGCAGCATTCCGCTCAGTGGCGAGCACAACGCACAACGGCGGCAACTTCCCGTGGAGCTATCGCTTTCCTTGGAGGATCTTGCGATTTCCTACGCCCGCATAGGGTTGCTTGAACGGCTTACTGGCCGCGATACTGCCAAAGTTGCCACTGTTGAGGGTATCGATATCGTGCTTCGGCAGGGCGAAACCTTGGGGCTAGTGGGCGAAAGCGGTTCGGGGAAATCGACGATCTTGAAGTCCATCGCTGGGCTGTTGCCGCCCCTGCATGGGCAGATCGCGCTTAGGGGGCAAGATGATTTGCCACCGCGTGTCGAGGACCGTTGCGCAAAGCACTTACGAGATGTGCAACTGATCTTTCAGAACCCAGACGAAAGCTTGAACCCACGTCAAACCATCGCACAGATCCTGGCCCAGCCCCTCAAGCTCTATTTCGGTCTCAGTGGGCAAGCACTGATCGCGCGTACCACAGCGCTATTGGCACAGGTGCGGCTCGGGGCGCATTATCTTGACCGGCTTCCAAGTCAGCTTTCAGGCGGCGAGAAACAGCGTGTCGCCGTTGCCCGCGCCTTTGCCGCCCAGCCGGTGCTTGTGCTGTGCGACGAAATCACATCGGCCTTGGATGTCTCCGTGCAGGCGGCGGTTCTTGAGTTGCTCGATGATCTCCGGCGCGAAAACGGGACGAGTTACATCTTCGTCAGCCACGACCTTGCAGTGGTCAAAGCTTTGTCAGATCGGGTTGCCGTGCTTTATCAGGGCCGCCTTTGCGAGATCGGCCCAACGGTCGATGTCTATGGTCCCACAGCCCACCCCTACACCGAGGTTTTACTCGGCGCGGTGTTGGAACCAGACCCGGATTTTGTGCCATCGCTTTCAGCCAGCGATGTCGTCGAACTAAGCCCACCCGCCTGCGGTTGCCCGTTTCAGCGACGGTGCCCCAAGCGCCTCGGTGCAATTTGTGACCAGACCGAACCACCGCCCAGAACCTTTGCGACAGGCCACACTATTTGGTGTCATCGCGACGATCTTGCAGCACCGCTGTTTTCATGAGCGCCCCCTTATCTGAAAAACCCAACATGCAAAGCGGAAAGCAAATGACCGCGACTTTGCCCAATGCATCGAAGCTTGAATTGCGTGGTGGCCGGGTCGCGATCCCAAGCGCAACTGCAAAGCTGCGTATCATGGAGATCCTCGCACCGCTTGGGGTTCCGGATGCGATTGCCCAGGAGGTGGCGACGCATCTTGTTGACGCCTCTCTGTCGGGTGTCGAGAGTCACGGGATCGTCCGTGTTCTCCAATATGCAGCGCAATATCGCGCAGGCCGTATTATCGCCGACACAACGCCGGTCTTCCGGATCACTGCAACAGGCGCGCCGGAGGTCGATGGCCATGGTGCGATCGGCATTCCCGCCATGCGCCTTGCCTTTGACGAAGGCTGCCGCCTTGCGACGCAAAATGGGATCGCGGCGGTGGCGATCCGCAATGCGGGGCACACTGGGCGTCATGGATATTTCGCTGATCTCGCTGCACAGAAGGGCTGTTTGACCATCCTGACGGGCGGCGGAAAACGTGAGCAATGGCGGCAGGTTGCGCCGCATGGCGGTATCAAGGCGATGCTGCCGACCAATCCTTGGTGCGTGGGCATTCCCGGTGGCGACCAAGGCCCTAATATACTCGATTTTGCAACATCCAAGATCGCGGGCGGTTGGATACACGCGGCCCGTTCTGCAGGTGCGCTTTTGCCTGAGGGTTGCGTGATCGACCGGTTCGGGAACCCGACGCGCGATCCGGAGGATTATTTCAACGGCGGTGCGATCTTGCCAGCAGGCGGGCACAAGGGCTTTGCGCTGGCATTGATGGCCGAGCTCATCGGTGAGGCGATGCTGGGGCCGGTAACGGTTGAGTGCAACTGGCTTTTGATCTGCATCGATACGGCGCGGTTTCGGCCAGATGGACCGATGCAAACCGCTGCCGAAGCGATCTTGACAGAGCTGCGCAACTGCCCACCTGCGCCGGGCTTTGCCGCGGTCGAGATCCCCGGTGAACGCGAACGCAACCATCATCAAGCTGCGCACGAATTGATCCATGTGCCCGAGGAAACATGGGACCAGATTGTTGCACTGGCGGCGCAGTCGGCCACACCGCTTGCCGACGAAGCCTCAGGAAAGATATCATAAATCTTGTGCGCCGCCGCGATGGATGATTGACTTGGTCACGATCATTTGGGGCTGCATCGATGGCTGAGACTGTTTCGTTGGTGTTGTCAGAGCAAACCGACTTGAGACGGGCAGGGCGGTTGCATAACTTCGCCGGATGATAAAACGCTCCCCATTCCGCTACTTCAAAACGAGCCCTGAGGTCATCCGCCTGGCGGTGATGTTGTACATCCGGGTTCCGCTTTCATTAAGAAACGTCGAAGATCTGCTGCACGAACGGGGCATCGACGTGAGCCATGAAGCTGTGCGGTATTGGTGGCATCGGTTCGGCCCGATGTTCGCGGCCGAGATCCGAAAGCGCCGGATTTCCGGAATGAAATCCAGCCGTTGGCGGTGGCATCTGGACGAGGTCTTCGTGAAGATCAACGGTGAGCGGCACTACCTCTGGCGGGCCGTGGATCACGAAGGCGAGGTCTTAGAAAGCTTTGTGACGAAGACGCGTGATAAGGCGGCGGCGTTGAAATTCCTAAGGAAAGCAATGCGTAAGCATGGTCGCCCGGAGGTTATCGTCACGGACCGACTGCGATCGTATGGCGCGGCGCTGAAGGAACTCGGTGCAGCAGATCTCCAGGAAACCGGTCGGTGGACGAACAACAGGGCAGAGAATTCGCACTTGCCGTTTCGACGACGGGAGAGGGCGATGTTGCGGTTCAGGCGCATGCGAAGTTTACAGAAATTCGCCGCCGTCCACGCCTCTGTCTCGAACCACTTCAATCAGGAACGCAGTCTCTCAACTCGACCTAATTTCAAACTGAACCGCGCCGCCGCTCTCGCCGAGTGGCGGGGTCTCTTCGCGGGATAAGGGGCAGCTCTACTGTCCAAGCAGAGACTAGTTCGAATTAGTCTGGCAGCACCAATCGCTGGTCTCGCCTGCGCTCATGAAGAAGCTGATCGGGCGGCCGTTTTCATCTGTGACGGCATGCAATTTGGTGTTCATGCCACCCTTGGTTCGGCCAATCAGGTGACCGCGCCCCCCTTCTTCAACCCAAGGCTTGAAGCCGTGCGGTGTGCTTTGAGATAGGTCGCGTCGATCATCACCGTCTTCGGAACTGTCGCCTCAGAGGCCAACCCTCCCATCATCCTGGCGAAGACGCCCCGTTCGTGGCCTCTCTCGAACCGGTGGCGTTCAGCCACTCACCCCCACCGCTTCCATCGGTTGTAGAGGGTCTTCGCCGGTCCGTATTCCTTCGGCGCGTCGGACCACCGCAAGCCATTGCGATTGATGAATATTATTCCACTCAAAACGCGCCTGTCATCCACGCGCGGCTTGCCATGGCTCTTTGGAAAGAACGGTCGAAGCCGCGCCATTGGTTCGTCCGTCAGCCAGTAAAGATTGCTATTCATGCCCCCAAAATTTGGGAGTGTGACTCATGCAAGCTTGACAACCTCAAGTGGGCCAATGGATCTGGAGCCTAGAAAACTCAGAGCGCGAGTTCAGGCGCGATCAGGTTTTGTTGGGCTGCTTGACTTGGTTCAATTGGCGCCAACGCCTTGACCCTAGCCGTGCGTGAAATACGCCAGCGATCGGCGCAGATCATCGCCCTTGTACCCGCGTCCGATGAAAACGATCTGGTTCTGGCGATGGGCTGCCTCGGGTGGAAGTAGTTCGGGCGGCTGGACGGACTTGCGCACCGCCTGCAGCAGCAATGGACCGGCCGGGGTTTCAAAGACGCCCTTGACGCGGACCAGGTCATCGCCGCGCGCATAGAGAAGGGCCGAGAGCCAGACAGAAAACGTTGCCCACTCCACATCGTCGGGAATGTCGATTTTCGTGGGCTGGATCGGTGCGCCGCCATCCGCCAGCCGTGGCAGATCATAGGGGGGCACGACGGGCAGGTCGGGCAGGCTGAAGGGCTGACCTTTCACGGCCGCCTCGACCGAGGCACCCGGATTGAGGTGGCGCACGGTCGCGACAACGGTAGCAAGCACTGTGTCTGGAACGGCGTCGACCTTGGTCAGGATGATCCTGTCCGCGGCTTCGATCTGGGCCCGCCCAAGATATTCGGTGCGCAACTGTTCGGCGGCGTTCATGGCATCCACGAGCACGATGATCTCGGCCACGCGGATATGATGCACCAGCACGCTGTCCTGGCGGATGGTGTCGAGAATGGCTGCCGGATCGGCAAGGCCGCTGGTTTCAAGAACGATCTGGCCCGCGTCGCGTTCCTCAGGGCGCTGGCGGCTGCGCAGGTCGCACAGGTTGCGCAGGGCGGCGACAAGATCATCCTTGCCCGTGCAGCAGGCGCAGCCGCCTGACAGCATTGTCAGGCCCGCGGCTTGTGACGACAGCAGCGTATCGTCCACCGGCGTTTCAGCCGCTTCATTCACAAGAATATGCGCCTTGCCGAAGGCGCCCTCGAAAAGCTGGTGGCGCAGCCATGTCGTCTTGCCGGATCCCAGGTAGCCGCCAAGAATCGTCAGCCGCAGGCGACCATCGTCAGGCGCGGGCGTCATGTGGCGGGGTCGGCCTGGGCTGTGAACCGCGGGTCGAGCGGGTCGATCGGATGGCCCAGTTGTCGCGCGGCTTCCTGCCAGACTGCTTCCAGGTCGGGCAGGATCGTCGTACGACCGGAAAAGGAAGACAGCGCAAAGCCGGGCGCGTGTCCGGGGGGGCGCGCAGTGAATCCATAGCCCTTGAGAAGTTTGTTCAGAACCTGGGCCCGGCGCAATTGCAGGCGCAATCTGTCGCCCGCATTATCCGCGCCGGCATCGGTCCAGTGGCCGGGACGTGTCGGGAACCCGCATGCGTTGCACATCTGACAACCTCGTCCTGTGGCAGAGGGGCAGCGCGCTGGCGCTGCCCCCTTTGCCGGTTCAGATCACTTCGGGGCGCTTGTCGCTGTCGAAGGGGAAGCGCTTGCGGAAGTCATCCGCGATGGTGTTGAAATCCACCCATTCGACGCCCGAATGGCCGTTGATATAGTCGATCAGACGCTCCAGCATCTGCAGAACCTGCGGACGGCCGGCGACGTCGGGGTGAATGGTGATCGGGAACACACCGTAGTCCATCTCGCGGTAGACCCAGTCGAACTGGTCCTTCCACATCTGCTCAATATCGCGCGGGCTGACAAAGCCGTGGCTATTGGGGGCGTTCTTGATGAACATCATCGGCGGCAGGTCGTCGACATACCAGTTCGCGCCGATATCGACGAGGTCGATCTCCTTGCCGTGCTTGAGCGGATGCATCCATTCCCCGGCGGTCTTGGAATAGTCGATCACATTCCATTCGTCGCCGACGCGGGCGTAGAACGGCTGGAAGTCACGGTAGCTTTGGCTGTGGTCGTAGGAAAAGCCGTATTTGCCCAGCAGGGACGCGGTCACGTTGGACATTTCCCACCAGGGCGCAACATAGCCCTTTGGCGCTTCGCCGGTCAGTTTCTTGATCAGTTCGATGGACTTGACCAGAACATCTTCCTCCTGCGAGGGGGTCATGGCCACCGGGTTCTCGTGCAGATAGCCATGTGCGCCGATCTCGTGGCCTGCCTCGACGATCATGTCCATTTCTTTCGGGAACGTCTCGAGGGAATGGCCGGGGATGAAGAAGGACGTCCGCATCTCGTATTTCTTGAACAGGCGCAGCAGGCGCGGCACGCCGACTTCGGTCGCGAAGATGCCGCGCTGGATGTCGTTGGGTGAATCGCCACCACCATAGGAGCCAATCTGGCCCGCGACAGAGTCGATATCGGTGCCGAAGGCACAGTAGATTTTCTTGGTCATTTTGGTCTCCTCTTCGTTGTGTCAGTCGGTGTCGGGGCGGCGCTAGCCGCGGATGATCTCTTCGCAGCCAAGGGCTGCGCATAGCAGGGCTGTGTCTTGACCGGTCGGTGCCGACAGCAGGAAGCCTGTCGGCATGCCATCGGCATCGGTGCCGTTGGGAATGGAAACGCCGCACCAATCCAGGAAGTTGCCCAAGGAGGTGTTGCGCAGTGTCAGGCCGTTGTGGTGAAAGAAGACCTCCTGATCTGCTTCCAGCGGGCCTATTTCCATCGCGGTGGTGGCGGTGGTCGGGCAAAGCACGATCGAGGCGCCGATCCGGGCCGCGGTCGACGCCATGGTGCGCACCCTGGCCTGTTGCAGCATCAAGATGTCGACCGCGCTCATGCTTTCGGCCAGTCTGATGCGCCGCACGACGCGGGCATCCATCTGTGCGGCGGCAGGACCGTGCACCCGATCCTGGTGGACCACCAGCGCCTCCGCACCGGCCAGAAAACCGTGCTGTGCAATGAGTTCGGTAAGTTCAGACAATTCGGGCAGCGAGATGCGCGTAATCCGCGCCCCAGCGGCTTCGAGCCTTGCCACGGTGGCGTCGAAATTGGCTGCAACCGAAGGCGCAAGCCCATCCAGCAGGATCTCGTCAGGGATGACGAAGGACAATGTGTCGGGTCGCGCGGCCTGCGCCTCGGGGGTGTCCTTTCCGCGCAACACCGCGTCGAACAGCGCGCAATCGGCGACCGTGTGGGCCAGTGGGCCAATCGTGTCGAGGGATCTGGCAAGGGGATAGACGCCGCCCATCGGATAGCGTCCTGCCGAGGTCTTGTAACCCACCACGCCGTTGAAAGAGGCCGGTATGCGGACCGAGCCCCCGGTGTCCGATCCCATCGAGATCGGGACGATGCCTGCGGAGACGACCACGCCCGAGGCTGAGGATGATCCGCCGGGGCTGCGTCGTTGCCCGGCCGGCGCATGGACGTTGCGCGGCGTGCCGTAATGCGGGTTCAGGCCGATGCCGGAATAGGCGAATTCCGTCATGTTCACCGTGCCTGTCGTGATCATGCCGGCCCTATGGGCCGTCGCGATGACTGGCGCGTCGGCGGTCGCGGGTGGGTCTGTCCTGGTGACCGTGGCCCCGGCAGTGGTGATGCGACCTTTCAGGTCGAAAAGATCCTTCCATGCCACGGGAACACCGTCCAGCGGGCTGGCGGGCAACCCGGACTTGAACCGCAGGCGGGAGGCCTGTGCCTCTGCCATCGCCCTGTCACGGGTGGTTTCGATGTAGATCGCGTCGTCGGCGTGACGCTCCAGCCGATCATAGACCTCTTCGGTCAAGGTGACCGGATCGAGTTTCCCCGATCGCAGACCTTCAGATATTGCCTGTGCCGTGATGTGCGACATCGAATTTCCCCTAGTGGTCGATCACGGTGGCATTTGCGGATTTCCACGCGACAAACGCGCGTCCTCCTGCCTTCAGTCGATCGCGGTACTTGTCCACATGTCCTTCGACATTGATCTTCCTGCCGTCGACGAAGCTGACGATCATGTGCATGATATGCCCCACGATCTGCAGCCTTTCGATGGTGCAGGGGATGGTGTTCGAGCCAAAGTTTGCGCGCATCTCGTCTTCGGGTACATCGGCGGGAACCAGGTCCACCGCCTCTGCGGGCAGTATGATGCTCATTTCGCGGCCATCATGGGCGTCGATCCCGGCACGGTTCGCGCCACCCAGTATGCCGAAAGCCGTTTCCAGTATGACATTGCCATCCTCGCGTGCCTTGACGGTTCCCGGCAGGATCGTGTTCGAGCCGATGAAACGGGCGACGAACTGGCTGCTGGGCCGGGTGTAAAGTTCGCGCGGGGGGCTGACCTGTTCGATGCGGCCGGCGTTCATCACCACGATGCGGTCGGATAGGGCCAGGGCTTCGGACTGAGCGTGCGTCACGAAAACGAAGGTGATCCCGAGATCGCGCTGCAGAAGTTTCAATTCGTTCTGGATGCTTTTTCGCAGGTTCGCGTCGAGCGCGCCAAGGGGTTCGTCCAGCAGCAGGATGTCCGGTTCGACGACCAGAGAACGGGCCAGCGCGATGCGCTGGCGCTGTCCCCCCGACAGGCGCGCGGTGGGCATTTCGGCAATCCCGCTCAGGCCAAGCTTGTCGAGGATCTGGTCAACCTTTCGGTTGGCCTCTGCGCGCGGCATGTTCTTGACCTCAAGGCCGAAGAGCACGTTCTGGCGCACATTCATATGCGGGAAAAGCGCGTAGTTCTGAAAGATCATCGAGGTGGGGCGCTTCTCGGGGAGTTGGTCGTTCACGCGTTTGCCGCGGATCATCAGATCGCCCGATGTGACCGTCTCGAACCCGGAAATCATCCGCAGGGTCGTCGATTTGCCACAGCCGGAAGGTCCCAGGAATGCAATGAATTCCCCTTTCTCGACGTCCAGGTTGAAGTCGATGACGGCCGGTGTTCCATTGTCATAGGTCTTGTAGACGTTTGTGAGCTGAAGATCGTAGGCCAAGGGAAATGCGTCCTGTTCCTGGGAAAAGGGAAGGGGTGGTTCAGCCGGGCGGGCCGGCTGAACCAATGTCGACTTACGCAGAGAGGAACTCGTCCCACTTCTGGATCAGCAGGTCGTATTCATCCGGCCACTGGTGCCAGTAGGCCACGTTTGCTGCGCGCTCTTCCAGCGAGCCGCCGTCGCGCAGATCGCCTTCCTTGATGCCACGCTCGGTCGCGCCGACCCATGGCTTGCCCTCGTACCAGAAGGCGTACTTGTCGGGATCCATCACGTTCTTCACGTTCGTGGTGGGCGAGTAGTAGCCCTGCTCGGACACGGCGATGGCGGGCGGACCGGACAACCAGTAGTCGGCATAGGCCGCAACCGCTTCGAGGTTCGGCGAGGTCTTGAGCGGAGAAATCCCGATCGACCAGCCGCGATAGCCGCTCTTCATCGTGGCATAGGAGCATTCGACCCCCTGCGCCTTGACGGCCATCACTGCAGGCTGCCATGCGTCCGCAATGACCATCTCGCCCGAGGCCAGCAGGTTCACCAGTTCGCCGAAGTCACCCCAAAGCGCACGGAACTGCCCTTCTTTCTTCTTGGAAATCAGGAATTTGGCGGCTTCTTCGATTGAGGCTGCATCCGGGTTTCCGGGGTTGGCCACGTCCAGAAGGCCCAGTTCGTTCATCGCCAGAACGGCCTGGCCGAAGGCGATCAGCGGGTCCACGTTCAGACCTGTCTTGCCCTTGAACTTGGGGTCGAACAGCGAAGACCAGTTGGAGGCTTCTTCCGCATCCACCAGATCGGGACGATAGCCGATGGAGTCGTAGTTGTAGACCGTCGGCACCATGTTCAGGCGCGTCTGGCTTTCGTCTTCCCAGATCTGGCCGACGATCTGCTGGTTCAGCGCCCAGCGGTCCGACGGTTTAGTGAAGGTTTCACGAATGCCGGCCCAGTTTTTCAGATCAGCAGCAGCGACGGGCGCCAGCTTGTCCGTGGCAACCATTGCGGCAAGACGTTCGCCGATGATTTCCCAGCAATCGTAGGCGTCCGAACCGGACAGGATCTCGGTTTGCGTGTTGGGGAAGATGTCCGCCTTGCCATTGACCGAGCCGACACCGGACTTTTCCTTGAAGTCGTTGAGGATACGTTCCTGAACGGTCACCGACAGACCCACGGTCCGCAACTCCTGGCTGCCCAGGTTCGCGGCAAAGGCCTGCTGTGCGCCAAGGAATGGCATGCCGCCAGCCGCCAGCGCGGCGCCGCCCGCAGTGGTCTTTAGAAAGTTACGCCTTGAGAAATTTGAGTGTGTCACTTGTCTTCTCCTTGTTGAGGTCGTTTCGTCCTTGATGTTTGGGAAGGTTGCCCTTCCTTGCGTGTTCAGTAGCGCCCGACCATAAGCCCACCGTCCACGGTAATGACCTGACCCGTCAGATACCTTGCGGAGTCCGACGCGAGGAATGCGACGACATCAGCGATGTCATCCGGTAGCCCGATGCGCCCCAGTGGCACGATATCGCCCACCGTCTTGGCGCCCTCGGGTCCAAGGGAGTGTTTCTCTGACAAAAGCTGGGCGGTGCGGATATACCCCGGCGCCACGCCGTTTACCCGCACGCCACTGCGGCCCAGTTCCACAGCAAGGCCGCGCACCAGTCCGACCACGCCAGCCTTGGCCGAGGAGTAGTGCACATGTTCGTCCCAACCATAGGCGACACCCATGATCGACGATAGGCAGATGATCGTGCCGCTGCCGCGGGCCTTCATGCCTGGCGCAGCTGGCCGGATGACGCGCAGCATACCCTTGAGATCGATGTCGAATGTATGATCCCATTTTTCATCGGTCAGCTGTTCAAGCGGGACACGATGCGCGATCCCTGCATTGGCAACGATCGTGTCGATCCTGCCGAAACGGGTTTCGATATCCTTGACGACGGCATTGGCACGATCGGTGTCTCGCACGTCGAGATGCTGAAACTCCGCCTCGCCCCCGGCCTTGCGGATTTCCTGCACAACGCTGCGGCCATCGTCCTCAAGAACGTCGGTGACCACAACATGATCACCACGCGCCGCAAGGGCCTTGGCGGTGGCGCGCCCGATGCCGATCCCGGCACCCGTGATCAGTGCAACTGATGTCATAGCATTACGTCTCCCGAATTTGGTGACAGGGTCTGGCCCACATAGATGCGCGCCGCGTCTGAACACAGAAATGCAACGGTTTCGGCGACATCTTCGGGCTCTCCGAAGTGGCCCAGCGGCAGCTCTGCCGCCTTTGCAGCGCGCCACTCCTGCGACAGTGCACGCACCAGCGGCGTGTTGATCGGGCCTGGCGCGACCGCGTTGACCCGCACGCCCTGTTTCGACACCTCGCGGGCCAGCGCCTTGGTCATGCCGATGATGCCTGCCTTCGCGGCGGAGTAGTGGACCAGTTCCACCCCCCCGATCTGGCCGAGTTGGGATGCCATGTTCACCACGCATCCGGATTTCCGGGCAATCATGTGGGGCAGGACCGCGCGAGTGCACAGGAACGTGCCGCGCATATGGACCGCGATCATGCGATCGAAATCGGCAGGTTCCAGATCGACAAATCGAGACTGGTGCACGTGGCCTGCGTTGTTGACCAGATGGGTCGGGGCCCCGAATGCGGCGATGCAGACCTCGAGCATGCGGGCCACATCTGCCTCTTGTGACACATCGCCCTGTACCGGCAGGCCGCCGATCCTTTCAGCAGCCTCTTTCGCGGACTGCTCGTTGTAGTCATTGACGACCACGTTGTAGCCCAGCCCTGCAAGCTTGGTGGCAACGGCAAGGCCGATACCCGATCCCGCGCCTGTGACGATGACCGTATTCATGCGATGTCTTCCTGCATGGCCATTTTCTTTGCCCGCCGTACGCTCAGGCCCATGAGGATCCCGTAGACCGACAGCAGCGCGAAGGAGAACAGGGTCGTCATCACGCCGAAGGCAAAGATGTTCGGGTGGATCTCGACCGAGAAGGTGCCATAGATCGCCAGCGGCAATGTCTGATCGCGGCCAGAGGCGAACAGCGTGCGCGGGAATTCGTCGAAGCTGAGGGTGAAGGCAAACAGCATTGCCGACAGGACCCCCGGAAAGATCAGCGGGAAGGTCACCTTGCGAAATGTCGTGATGGGCGAGACACCCAGCGACCAGGACGCTTCCTCGACAGAGCCGTCAAAGCGGTTGAGGATCGCCAGCATCACCAGAAAAGCGAAGGGGAAGGTATAGACCACATGCGCCAGGAAGGCGGTGCTCCACCAGTGACGCTCGATCCCGACGACGTTGTTGGCCAGAAGCGAGGTGCCAAGGCCGGTCAGGACGCCCGGCACCATCATGCCCAGAACGATCAGGTAGAATACGACGCCCGCGCCACGGAACCGTTTGCGGAAGGCCTGCGCGGCCATGACGCCCAGAACGGTGGCGGTGACCATGGTCATGAAGGCCAGTGTCAGCGAACGCACCAGCGCCTCACCGACGGGCAGGGGCGCGATACGCGATGGCGGGGTCAGACCGAAGAGGTGCTGATACCAGTAGGTGGACCATGAGAGGATCGGAAACTGCGGCCCGCCTTCGGGACCCTGCTGGAAGGACAGGATGCCCAGCACGATGAAGGGACCATAGAGGAACAGGATGAAAAGGCCGACATAGACGGCAAGGATGGGCTTCAGAACCTTGGATTCCATCGCTCAAATCTCCCGTTTCAGATCGACGATGCGCAGGAAACCTGCAACGACGATGCCCAGCAGGATGGTCAGGATCACCCCGACAACCGATGCCATGGCCCATTTCAGCGATCCCACCTGGGTCACGATGATGTTGCCCAGCAGGTTCACCTTGCGCCCGGACAGCGCGCCGGAGGTGGCGAATTCGCCCAGCACCATCACGCTGACGAAGATGGCTCCGACGACAACACCGGGCAGACTGAGCGGAAAGATGATCTTCCAGAAGATGCGCCCGAAACCTGCACCCAGGTCGCGCGCGGCCTCGATGATGTTGCGGTCGATCCGGCCCAGCATGAAGGCGATGGGGCCCACCATGAAGACGACGTAGATCTGCGTCATGCCTATGATGACGGAGAGTTCGGAAAACAGCAGTACTTCGATCGGCGTATCGATCAGGCCGACTTTCTGCAGGATGATGTTGATGGCCCCTTCCTTGCCCAGCATGGGCCGCCATGCCAGCACGCGGATCAGGAACGAGGTCCAGAAGGGGATGACGCAGAGCACCAGCAACACGGTCGAGACTGTCTTGCTCTTGACCAGAAGGCCCACGTAGAGGGCTGCGGGGTATCCGATCACGAATGTCAGGGTCAGTACGATCAGCCACAGCCGGATCGTCGTCCAAAGCGCTCCGACATATGCCTCGGAGGCGAAAAAATTCCGCCAGCTGTCCAGGGTCAGGGTCGAATTGATCGCAAAGGTCGTCTGCGTCCAGAACGATACGTAGACGATCATCATGATCGGTGCGACCAGGAACAGGATCATCCAGACGACGCCGGGGGCAAGCAGCCGGAACGTGTTTGTCTTTTGCCTGTTGGTACTTGCGGCACTCATCTTGCGGACTCCTTGCCGAATACGATCGCCTGTGCGGGATCCCATGAGAGAACGTAATTCTGCCCGACTGTCAGATCGCGCGGCTCACCCAGGCTGAGGTGGTGATCGACCTCGACCGTCTTGTGGTCCGCTGTTTCGAACAGAAAGATGATGGAGGACCCCAGGTATTCGCTGGCCAGGTAACGGACGGGCAGCGCAGGGCCCGGCAAGTCGGAGGCATCCGCGTCGAAGATCCGGGTGCGGTCATACCGTATTGCGTAGACATCGGTGTCGTTCGGCCGCGCCGAAGCTACGGACACCGCACCGAAAGCGCCGTGGAACATACCATCTTTCAGGCTGCCCTCGAACATGTTGAAACGGTTGAGAAACTGCGCCACATCCGAGACGGCGGGGCTGTCATATATCGAATCCGGCGTGCCGTGTTGAATGATCCGGCCTGCGTCCAGGACCGCGACCCTGTCGCCCATTGCCAGCGCTTCGGTCTCGCTGCCGGTCACGTGGAGGAAGGTCACGTCAAGCCTTTCGCGGATCGCGCGCAGTTCGGTCTGCATCCGTTCGCGCAGGTTGGCGTCAAGCGCGCCCAGCGGTTCGTCCAGCAGTACCAGCTTGGGCTGCATCACCAGCGACCTTGCCAGTGCCACGCGCTGTTTCTGTCCGCCGGAGATCTGATCGGGGTTGCGGTCTTCCAGGCCGGACAGGCCCACCATGTCGATCGACGCCCTGACGCGATCCGTGATCTCGGCGTCCGGCACCTTGGTTGCGCCGTGGCGCAGGCCAAAGGCCACGTTTTCGAAGATGGTCAGATGTGGAAACAGGGCGAAGTTCTGGAAGACGAAACCGATCCCGCGCTCATGTGCGGGCAAATCGGTGATGTCGCGCCCCTGAAACCAGATGCGGCCTTTGTCAGGCGTCTCAAATCCGGCGATCACGCGCAGCAGTGAGGTCTTGCCCGAACCCGATGGCCCCAGAAGCGCGATGTAGCTGTTGTCCTCGGCTACGAAATCGATGCCGTCGAGCGCAGTCAGATTGCCATATCTGCGCGTCACACCCTCCAGCCGGAATATGGGGTCGCTTTGCGTCATAGAGCCCTCTTTTTGTTGTGAAGGCAGGCCGCGGTCGAGCTGTGTGGCCCGCATCGGGGCGCATTGAAAGCGCCCCGTCACAAAATGTATAACGTATGAAATGACTGATTGGCTTTTATAGCAAGAGTCATCTTTTCAGAGTTATCTCTGAAAAATTCCACCAAAAGTGGAAATATGCTACGTGAATTGGGTTATTTCGCAAAAGTTCTAACGAATATCGAATGCAAAAGTCATTTTTAGACTCTGTTCAGATACTTTGGGATCGACTCGCTCTCGGGGATCAGCGCGACAATCTTGAGCCGGGCCAGGCTCTTGTAGGACAGGATGCGCAGATGCTCGCGCAGATACTCTGTCGAGGCGTTGATCTGTCGTGACCCGATCAGATGGAAAAGGGTGCCATATTGATCAAGGGCGACCGTATCGACCGGCAGTCCGAGATCGCTGAGGGCCTTGTCCATCGCGGATAGCAGAAGGCGATTGTTGTTGATGATTTCGACCAGCGCGCTGTTGGGAGCCCGGCCAAGACAGTAGCGCATCAGCGCGTCTTCAAGCTCGGCCGCGTCCTTTGCCTTGCCGCTTTCGATCTGATCAGAGATGCGCGCGATCTGCGAATGGTCGATGAAATCGGTCGCCATCCGCAGGGCTGCCGGTTCCATGATGCTGCGCAATTCGAATTTCTCGCGCAGCGTTCGGGCGGTCAGCGGTCCGGCAAGCCAGTGCGAGGTGGCCCCCTTGCGGATCAGCCCGCGCTCGTTCAAGCGGCTCAGCACATCGCGCGCCACCGTGCGACTGACCCCGAGATGGTTTGCCAGTTCTGTTTCGATCACCCTGAATTCACCGAAGATCTGGCAGGCGGCGATCTCTGCTTCGACCTTGTCATAGACCCTCAGCCATGTCCCGCGAACGGCGAGCGCGGAACGCGAGGCGGGCGGAATGTCGAAATCGAATTCATCCAGCGGCTTGCGGATGGGCGTCAGATTGCGTGAAGCCTGACCGACCAGGTAGCCGCGACCCCGGAACCGGTGGATCAGACCTTCGGCGTTCAGCATCCGCAAAGAAGCCTGAACAGGCGCGCGGCTTGTCTGCATCAGCTTGGCGATGGGGCCTTCGATCAGCACAAGGCCATCAGGCAAGCGGCCGGACACGATATTGTGCCGCAAGACCCGGCTGATCGTTTCATAGAGGGGCTCCTGCCCAGCGTTGTTGGGCTGTGCGGTCATTGGGACGCCGTTCCCAATGACGCGATGAAGCGGTTCCAGGCGCGAGCGGCGTAATTGTATTCATCCATCACCGTGTTCCACAGCGCGATACGGCTGACCCGTTCACGGTAGGCGCCGCCGGGGCGGCGCTGGCCCGCCCGGACCACGATCCTGCCATCGGGACCTTTCAGATCGCAGCGGGCGATATCCCCATCATACCAATATCCCCATTCCTCGGGGCTGAGATATTCGCGCACCCCTTCGGCGTTGGTCATGTAATGCCCTTGCCGGGCCATCAGGGCACCTGCCGGGCCAGCCAGCCACCAGTTCAGATAGTCATAGGCCATGTCCAGCTGGCTGCCGCTCAGATGCCGCGCCAGCGAGGCGCCCCCATGCCAGGCGCGGTACCCTTCGCGGGGGAAACTTTCGCAAAAGACACCCTGCATCGCGCCAAGATTGCCATAGGATGGCGACCACATGCTCTGCACCGATACCCGATCGGCGCGCACAAGCGCCTCGGCCTGGTCGGGCGAGACCCAGCTGCCGACAAAAAAACCTTGTTGGCGCAGCGTTTCCAGCAGGGCCATGAGGCTGTCGATCTCGTCCACGGTCATGTTGCCGATATCTTGGAACGTCAGGTCGGCGTTCGCCTCGGCTGCCAGCGCAACGTCAAAGATGCCGATCGCTGGCTCGTCGACCAGGGCGATGCGCCCGCGCGCGCGCCGGTCCAGAAGCCAGGCCCAGCTTGAGCCCTCGGGCCCTTCATCGCCAAAAAGGCGGCGGTCAAAGCCGAAACTGTCCACGTTATGGGCGGTCGGTAACATGCTGATCATCGGCATGGGCTGCTGGCCCAGCGTGCCGTCGGGCTGAACATAAAGCTTGCGCACCGGGGCATCGCCATGGCCATGCCAGGTGTATTTGCTGATGCCCCCGGCCTTGGCGAGATCTCCGATATTGTCCCATTGCCGGATGCGTCGCGTGTCAATTGGCTGCAGCGCGCCCCAGTACCAGACGATATCAAGGTTGTGAAAGCACTGTTCGTATACGTCGTAGTTCAACGGATCCATGGCCGCACGGTGCTGACAGGTCAGGAAGTCGAGCGATTCATGCTGGATGTCAAATCCCAGGTCCGCGACGGCCATCTGCCGGACTTCTTCCAGAAGGGTGACATCGGTACCCCGCACGCGCAGGACCCGCCTTTTCACTTGCGCTGGTGCCGCAAGCTTGTGGGAATGGCGCAGATCGGCAGGCATGGAAGGCGGTTGTCTCCCCTTGAGCGGTCCGTACATCGGCCCCGCGAATGTATGTGGCCTATGTCATGACACCGCAAAGGCGCCTGCCGCGCAAGTCGGCATCATGTCGGAATGTGCCCTCTTTCGCATGGATCCGTCGCCCGCCGGGATTGCGGGCGACCGGAGATGGCATAACAGGCCCTCAGCCCAGGTGCGCGCGGACAGCGGCCAGCAAGGTCTTGCGCTCGGCGCGGGCGGCCAGTGCCTCGGCCATGTCGACCTTGCGGAAGTTGACCGGTGTGTGCGGCTGCAACTGTCCGATCAGGTCCATATCCGCCGAGATGATCGCCCCAAGCGTGAAATATCCGCCACCCGACACCGCGTCGCGGTGCAGCACGATCGGCTCCAGCCCGCCCGGCACCTGGATCGAGCCATAGGAATAGCAGCCATCCACGATGTTGGAGGGATCGGCGCCCGCGCCGAATGGCTGTTCGCGCGCCACGAACTCCAGCGGTTTGCCGCCCTTGAAACGGTATCCCATGCGGTCCGCCTCAAGCGCGACAGCCCAGTCATCGGCAAAGAAGCCTTCCTGCGCTGCAGGGGTCAGCCGGTGCCAGTAAAGCCCCGGCAGAACGCGCAACTCTGCCGGTTTTCCGGGAAGGCGGCGCAGGTTTGCCGGAACACTCAGCCCCGGTTCGATCATGTCCGCCTCACCCAGCGGGATCACGTCGCCCGCCTGGATATTGCGCCCCTCGATGCCACCCAAGGCGCCGATGGGATAGGTCGAGCGGCTGCCAAGGGCAGGGGGCGTGTCGATCCCGCCGCTGATGGCGATATAGGCCCGCGCACCGGACTTGAGGAAATCGAAGCTCAGCGTCTGGCCGGCCTTTACCTCGAATGCGGCCCAGCCGTCCTGCACCACGCCATCGACCTTGGGTGGCAGGTCTGCGCCCGTTACGGCCACCAGGACATCCTTTTCGAATGTCAGGGTGGGCCCCATGAACACGACTTCCAGTCCGGCTGCGCCTTCGGGGTTGCCCACCAGCATGTTGGCGACGCGCAAGGCAAAGCGGTCCATCGCCCCGCCGATCGGAATGCCAAGGTGGAAGTACCCGGGACGGCCAAGGTCCTGGATAGAGGTGGACAGGCCGGGTTGTATGACTTTAAGCGACATTGAGCGCCTCCATCAGCTTGGCGTTTGTACCGGGCATGTCCGCGTTGAAGGCATCAAGATCGAAATCGACTTCGGCAATGCGCGGCACGTAGGTATCGGCCTCGACCTCGGCCAGGATGCGATCGTATTCGGCGCGGTCGATCGGTTTCCACTTCACGATGTCACCGGGTTTGAAGAACACCATGAAATCGCTCAGATAGCTTTGCTTCTGCTCGGGATCGAAGATCGGCATCGGGGTTACGCCGAACATCTGGTAGCCTCCCGCGCCCCGCACCGAATAGATGCAGGAAAAACATCCGCCATAGCCCACGGTCAGCTTGGGCGTATCTGTGCGTGGCCGCAGGTATTTTGGCACCTGCAGTTGTTTTTCGCGCTCGACCAATTGGTAGAGGAAGGGCAGGCCGGCCACGAAACCCACCATCGACACGAACCAGGGCTGCGAATGATGCGCCTCGATGAAGGCTTCCACGCTGTCGAAGCCGTTGATCCTGGCCGCATAGTCCAGATCCGTGCCGGACGGGTCCTGGTGACGCTCGCGGAAACGCATGAGTGTCTCATGCGTCCAGGGATCCTGGTAGTAGACCGGGATTTCGATGATCCGGGTCTTGAGCCGCTTTTCAGCGTCCTCCGCCCGGTGTTCCAGTTCCTTGACCTTCTTCATCATCTCGTCGGGGGAAATGACATCGGGGTCGAAACGGACCTGGAAGGATGCGTTCGCGGGACAGATTTCTGTCACGCCCTTGATCTTGGCGTCACGCACAGCGTTGCTCATCGAGAGGGATTTGAAAAACGCGTCCAGCGACATTTCATCGTCCATCTCGACATAGATGTGTTCGTCGCCGCCGTAGGTATAGCGTGTCTTCACGATTTGCCTCCTGTGATTAGTGGGTAGGTTTGAGGTTGCCGGCAGCGAGCCAGGGTTCGAGCCATTGGGTGTGGAAATCGTCGGCCTGAACGGAAGCATCGCACGCCAGCGCCAGATGCAGGGCTTTCGTCGTTTTCAGCCCGCCGATCTCCAGCCCTTCCAGCGCGGTGATCATGAGGGCGATCGCGGCCTCGCGGTCCTTGCCGTGCACGATCAACTTGCCCAGAAGCGAGTCGTAGAATGGTGGAACCTGGTAGCCGTCATAGAGAAAATGATCGAACCGGATGCCTTCCCCCTCAGGGATACGCAGCCCGCTGACCTGTCCGGGGAAGGGCAGGAACTGCATCATCGGATCCTCGGCGTTCAGGCGCACCTCGATGGCGTGACCTGCGCGGGTGATGTCGTGCTGCTTTTGGCGCAGCTTGCCGCCACCGGCCACATGGATCATCTCTTGCACAAGGTCGGTACCGGTCAGCATCTCTGTCACGGGATGCTCCACCTGGATGCGGGTGTTCATCTCGATGAAGAAGAACTCTCCGGTGTTGCTGTCGTAAAGATATTCCAGCGTGCCTGCGCCCACGTAGTTCACGGCCTTGGCCAGTGCCACGGCGGTATCGCACAGATGGGCGCGGGTCTTTTCGTCCAGACAGGCCGCACCAGCTTCTTCCCAGACCTTCTGGCGCCGCCGCTGCATGGAGCATTCACGCTCGAAATAGTGGACGGCATCGGTTCCGTCGCCCATGATCTGCACTTCGATATGGCGGGGCGCGTTGATCGCGCGCTCAAGATAAAGTCCACCATCCCCGAAGGCCGCCTTGGCCTCGGCCTGGGCCTGCGGAGCCATCTTGCGCAGCTCCTCTTCGGTCTGCGCGATGCGGATACCCTTGCCACCGCCGCCTGCAGCGGCCTTGATCATCACCGGATAGCCCAGAGTCGCCGCCACGTTCACCGCGTCCTCCACGGTGTCCAGCCGTCCCTTGGAGCCGGGCACCACAGGCACTCCCGCTGCCTCTGCGGCCTGACGCGCCGCCACCTTGTCCCCCATGCGGTCTATGGTGTCGGCCGAGGGCCCGACAAAGGTGATGCCCGCCGCATCCAGCGCACGCACAAAGCCCGCGTTTTCGGCCATGAAGCCGTAACCGGGGTGAACGGCATCTGCCCGCGAGGCCTTGGCCGCCGCGACCACAGCATCGACGTTAAGATAGGACTGAGCCGCCGGCGCAGGTCCTATGCAGATGGATTCGTCCGCCATGCGCACCGCCAGCATATCGGCGTCGGCCTCGGAATGGGCCTGGATGGTATGGATTCCCATTGCCTTTGCCGCGCGGATGATCCGCACCGCGATTTCACCACGGTTGGCGATCAGCAAGCGTTCGATGGGCATTTCTCAGGCCCCGATCTCTGCCAGGGGCTCACCTGCGCTGATTGCCGCGCCATCCTCGGCCAGATAGCCTTTGAAGGTGCCGGAGGTCTCGGCCTTGACGTCGATAAAGGTCTTCATCACCTCGATCAAACCGATGATGTCCCCTTCTGCGACAGGATCGCCGGGCTTCTTGAACAGTGGCTCGCCCGGTGCCGCCTGAGTGTAGAATGTGCCGGGAACGGGGGAAAGAACCTGTGCCATGTTGGTCTCCTGCTTGGGTGATGTGATCAGAGCGTTTTCGCGATTTCTGCCGCTGTGACGATGCGGATGCCAGCGTCTTGCAGACCGGCGCGGATGGCCTGTCCCATGACCAGCGCGCCGGGCGTGTCCGAGTGAAAGCAGATCGATTCAAAGGGGATCTCGATCTCGTCGCCTTCGACCGTGGTGACCTTGCCGGTCTTGCAGGCCTTTACGCATTTCGCGGCGATCTGCGCGGGGTCGGGACGGCCGACCTGACGCCGAAAGACGATCGAGCCGGAATTGTCGTAATCCCGATCAGCGTAGAATTCGCGGATCACCGGATGACCGGCCCGCTTGGCGGCGGCATAGGTCTTGGAGATACCCATACAGAACAACAGCGAATCCGGGCTGGTGATCTGCAGCGTATCGACCAGCATTTGCGAAAGATCCTCGTTCACCGCCGCCTCCATATAGAGCGCGCCATGCAGTTTGACGTGCTGGAGCGGTGAACCGTGGCGCCGCCCGAATTCGCGGATGGCCCCGATCTGGTAGACGATGTCGTTGATCAGTTCGGCCGGATCCGTCTTGATGTAGCGCCGCCCGAAACCCTGCAGATCCGCATAGCCGGGATGCGCCCCGAGGCCCACGCCATGCGCCTGCGCCAGCTTGACCACGCGGTCCATTGCGTTGGGGTCGCCCGCGTGGAAGCCTGCGGCGATATTCGCGGAGCTGATGATCTGCATGATCTCTTCATCCGGCGCGTCACCCAGCACCCATTGGCCGAAACCTTCGCCCATGTCGCAATTCAGATCGACTGCATCTTTCATGGTCACGTCCTTCTGTTGGAGTCGCTATACAATCGCATCTGGAACCGGAATTGATATTTCATTTTTTCATTGATGCATTATCGGCTTTTCAGATACCTTTCGGCAGCGCCATCGTGCGGTTTGGGATAGTCCATGAATTTCAAGCACTTGAAATACTTCGTTGCGACCGCCGATACCGGGCAGGTCAGCCGGGCGGCCAAGTTGCTCTCGATTTCGCAATCTTCCGTGACCGGATCAGTGCGCGAACTTGAGGTAATTCTGGGCGTCACCCTGTTCGAGAGACGGGCGCAGGGCATGGAATTGACTAAGGCGGGCCGCGAATTCCTGCAGGTGGCGCGGGACATCCTGGAAAAGGTCGAGGCGGCGCATCAGATCGACCGTGGCACCTCGGATATCGGTGGCACCTTGACGGTGGCCGCGACCTATACCGTGATTGGCTATTTCCTGCCTTATCATCTGGGTCGGCTGGCGCAGCTTTACCCCCGCATCGACATCCGCATCGTCGAGTTGAACCGCCAGAGCATAGAGGAGCAGTTGTTGCGCGGTCAGATCGACATGGCTGTCGCGCTGACCTCGAACATTCACCGTGAGGGTATCGAGACGGTGACGCTGCTGAAGTCGCCTCGGCGCGTCTGGGTGCCTGCGGGGCATGCCTTCTGCCAGGGCGGTGAGGTGTCGTTGAGCCGGATCGCGCAGGAGCCATACGTGATGCTGACCGTGGATGAGGCGGCCCATTCCAGCATGAAATACTGGAACCGCCATAACGCCCATCCGAACATCAAGTTGCGCACATCCTCGGTCGAGGCGGTGCGGTCACTGGTGGCCAATGGGCAGGGAGTGACGATCCTGTCTGACATGGTCTACCGGCCCTGGTCGCTGGAGGGGCGGCGGATCGAGACGGTGTCCACAGATATCGAGGTGCCGACGATGGATGTGGGTCTTGCCTTCAATCGCGCCACGCCACTGACGCCTGCAATGAAGGCGCTTCAATCCTATTTCTCGGCGGCCTTCCTGTCACCAAAACTTCAGTTCTGATTGGCCTGCACTTGTGCCGGGACGGTGCATCGGCGATAGACTGGGCGTCATGACCAACGGATACAAAGCCCCGGTGCGCCTCGTGGCCGGCTTGTCGAAAGTCTTTGAATGATTGTCGGCCTTGGGCTGATCATGCCCTTTTTTCTTTATATCCTTGCCGGTGTCGCCGCCCAGATCCTGTTGCGCCACGGGGCCGATCAGCAACGCTGGCTGGATGCGTTCATCTTCTATCTGGCCTTGCCCGCCTTGCTGTTTCAATCGGTGCGGGTCGTGCCGCCCGGTGCTGCAAGCTTGCTGGGTTTTCTGGCCGTGACCACCGCCGTGACCGGCACGATGTTTGTGCTGGGCTGGCTGATCGGGCGCGCCAACAGGACAGAGGATCATCCTGCGGTTTTCGGTCTGGCGGCCAGCTATTCGAATATCGGCTACATGGGACCCGCGCTGACGGTGGCGGTGCTGGGACCGGCGGCCGGTGCGCCTGCAGCTTTTGTGTTTTGCGCTGATGTTCTGCTGATCTTCACGATATGGCCCGCAATGATCGCCAGCGGTTCACGCGGGATGCTGCGCATCCTGCAGTCGCTGAAAAAGGTCGTGACCCATCCATTCATCCTTGCCACGCTGGCTGCGCTGCTGTTTGCCAGAACGGGCTGGACGCTGCCTGCCTTTCTGGACACGCCGCTGACGGGCTTTCAGCATGCCGCGGCACCCGCGGCGCTGTTTTCGCTTGGCCTGACGCTGGCGCGCAACCGGGGTGGACCGGTCGGAACCAGGCTTGGCGCCTGTCTTGCGATAAAGCTGATCGGCCACCCGCTTGCCGTTGCGCTTGCCTTTGTTCTGGTGTCCGGATTCGACCCGCTCTGGGTAGCGACGGCCATCATCATGGGGGCGTTGCCGCCTGCCGCGAATGTCTATGTCATGGCGCGAGCCGAAGGCATCAGCGTCTCCCTGGCCGCCCGCACGGTGCTGTACGGAACAGCCTTTTCGGCAATCACGCTGCCTGTGGTCATCTCGCTGCTCGCCTGAGAGGGCCACGCCGCCAAGACTGATGTCCTGCGCGGCCAAATCATTCGACGGAATGCTTTTCGATGGTTAGCATGGCCCTGGCCGAAGTGATGCTTGAGTCATGGCGATGCCTTTAGGCCTCGCCGCCGGCTTGGTCGGCGAAGGTGCTGAATGTGGAAAGGACAAGCGATGTGTGATGCAGCCAAGAGTGGGTCCGCGGTTCCGACGGTACTTATCGAAAACGGGCGGACCCGTGTGACGCAGTGGTTTCTTCCCAAGCGCGGCGACAATACCGGCTGGCACCGGCATGATTACGATTATGTGGTCGTTCCCGTTCAGGATGGGGTGCTCGAGATCAAGGATGCGACGGGCGCCATTACACGGTCGGAGCTGAAAGTTGGTGTGCCGTATTTCCGTTGTCTTGGTGTCGAGCATGACGTGCTCAATGGTAATGATGCCGGGTTTGCCTTCATTGAAGTCGAGTTTCTGGACAGCGCGAAGCCCTAGCCGATGCGCAAACCAAATTTTTGTGCGCAAATCGCCTATTTCGCCAAACGGCATCAGGTAGGTTTGCCCCAAGGATATGAGGGCCGGTGTTTGTGACGAACCGTCCGACAGGAGGAAAGGATGTTTTTTTCTACCGACCACTTTGATGCCGTCGACAAGAACAAGGTCTGGTCCCGAACGATCTCGGAAACCTATTTCCCGCTCTCCGTCGAATGTCAGGATCCTGTGCGTTTCAGGGGGTCTCTGAAATCCTGGGGCCTTGGCGTTATGGGCCTGTCCGAGATGGAGTGCGACAGCGTCATGTACCGTCGCAACAAGAGCCACTTCAAAGAAGAAAAAGACAACAGCCTGCTGATTACGATCCCCCATCTCGCCGATGTCCATTTTCACCAGGCGTCGCGTCAGACCAGCTGCGCACCGGGCGGCTTCCTGGTCGAACAGGGCGACATGCCCTATGAATTCTCGCACAACATGCGGAACAAGCTTTGGGTGCTGAAGGTGCCCACGGCGAGTGTGCAGTCCCGCTTGGGGCCAACGGAAAGACTGAGTGCACTTACCTTCGACGCGCGATCCGGGATCGGGTCCTATTTTGTCGGTGCGGTGCGAAACACGATCGAAAGCATTGATGTCATCAACGATGCCGCGCGCGAAATGGCCGGGCAACACCTGCTGGATCTTCTGTGCCTGTCGATGCGCAGTGATGACCGCATCCTTGACAGTTCTGTATCGACAATTCGTGCCGCGCATCTGCAGCGTGCGGAACAGTTCATCCGCGACAATCTCGCGAACCCGAATTTGGGCCCGCAGATGGTCGCGGAATCCTGCGGCATTTCCCTGCGGTATCTGCAGGGGCTTTTTGCCGAAAACGATTGCTCTGTCGCCAGCTATATTCGCGACAAGCGGCTGACTCGCTGTCACGAGACACTGGAGATGGCGCACGACACCTCCAGCATGGCGCAGATCGCGCATAAATGGGGCTTTTACGACCAGGCCCAGTTCTGCAAGCACTACCGCAACAGGTTCGGCTGCACGCCGACCGACACGCGCAAGAAAAGGCGGTTGGCGGCGTCAGTCCGCCCCGTCTGACAACCAAAGACTGATGAACGTCCAACGCCCTCGGTTTCGCGGGCGAACGATATTGCTTGTCGTGCGTCCGGCAGGCGCGAAAAAGGATAGGGAAACAAGATGACGAAGACGAGAGTCGCAGTTGATGTCGGTGGCACCTTCACCGACGTATGCATCATGGACGAGGATACCGGCCAGATCCGGATCGAAAAGACGCCGTCAACACCCGATGACCCGATGCGCGCCATCATGACCGGCGTGTCGGATGCAAAGGTGGATCTGTCCGATGTGACGATGTTTTCACACGGGACAACAGTCGCCACCAATGCCTTGATCACCCGCAGGCTGCCGCGTGTTGCCATGGTCTGCACCGAAGGGTTTCGCGATGTGGTCGAGATCCGCCGCTCGAACAAGGAAGACCTTTGGGACACTTACAAGGATGTCGCCAAACCCTACATCCCGCGCCGCGACCGTCTGACTGTCAAGGAGCGCGTGGATGCGGCTGGAAAGATTATCCAGGAACTGGATGTGGAAGAGGCACGCCGTGTCGCCGCGATCCTGAAAAAGCGCGACGTCAAGGCGGTCGCCGTGTGCTTCATCAATTCCTATGTCAACGGAGAGAACGAAGTGCGGATGCGCGCAATCCTGCGCGAGGTGATGCCGGATGTGCATATCTCGATCTCGTCCGAGATCATGCCCGAGATCTTCGAGCATGAACGGTTTTCGACAACGATGGTCAATGCCGTCGTGTCGCCGGTGGTGGTCGATTATGTTTCGCGGCTCAGCGACAAGCTGGCCGACGGTGGATACAAGCGTGACCTACTTCTGTTGCACTCGGGCGGGGGGGGTGATGACGCCCGCAAGCGTCAAGGATTTTGCGGCCCGTCTGGCGGGATCGGGCATCGCGGCGGGGGCCATCGCCAGCCGTTTTATCGGCAATCTGTGCGGCTATGAGAATTCCATCGGTTTCGACATGGGCGGGACCAGCACGGATGTGTCGCTGACATACCGTGGTGAATCCACGGTGACGAAGGACTGGTATATCGAATACGGCTACCCGATCCGGTTTCCCAGCATCGAGGTGCTGACCATCGGCGCGGGGGGGGGCTCGCTGGCGTGGAAAGACGAGGGCGGATCGCTGCGCAACGGGCCGCAATCCGCCGGGGCCTATCCCGGACCGGCCTGCTATTCCAATGGCAACGAGGTGGCGACCAACAGCGATGCGAACGTGGTGCTTGGCCGACTGGGTTACAGCCTTGCTGGGGGCGACATCACGCTTGATCCCGCGCTGGCCGAAAAGGCCGTGCGCGAAACCGTGGCAGAGCCTTTCGGCATGGAGCTTCACGAAGCCGCAGAGGCGATCATCGACGTGGCCAATGCCAACATGGCCAACGCGGTACGCCTTCTGTCGATCAGCCGAGGCCATGATCCAAGGGATTTCGCGCTGATCGCCTTTGGCGGTGCGGGCGCCCTGCATGGTGCCGCGGTGGCGAAGGAGCTGTCGATTCCGGTTGTGATCGTGCCGCCAAACCCCGGCGTGACATCGGCCATGGGATGCCTGCTGGTCGATATCCAGCACGATTTTTCCGACAGCTTCATGGCGGATGCCGCCACAACGACGGCGGACGACCTGGAGGCTGCCTTTTCCAAGATCGAGAAAGAGGCCGTGACCCGGTTGCGCCATGAAGGTGTGGCGCCAGAAGATACCGTCCTGCAACGCTCGGTCGAGATGATGTATCAGGGCCAGTGGCGATCGCTGTCTGTCTCGGCACCCTCAAAGATCACCAGCACCAAGGATCTGGTGAACGGCTTTCACAACGAGCATGAGCGTGAATACAACTTCCGCCGTGAAGACGCCCCCGTCAGCATCTTCCGCGTCGGCGTCAAGGCGACGGGCGTGGTCCAGAAGGCCAAGTTGCCGTCCTTCGAGGTGGTCAAGCACGCGCCCGAACCGTCAGGCACGCGCTCCGTCTGGTTCAGGGGCGAAAAGTGCGAGGCCGCGATCTATGACCGCGCGAAAATGAGGGCAGGGGCCGAGTTCACTGGTCCCGCAATCGTCGAACAGGTCGACTCGACCGTCGTCGTACCGCCAAAGGCCACGGCCAAGGTCGATCAATACATGAACATTCTGATCCGTGTGAAGGACTGAGCCATGAACAGTACAGCCAAACAGGACCTGGACCCGGTCACATTCGAGGTTCTCAAGAATTCCTTCATCACCTCGGTCGACCAGATGGCCGAACAGATGCTGCGAACCTGCTATTCCTTCGTAATCTACAACCGCGACTTCTCGAACGGTCTGCACGATGCCGATGGCAACTGCGTGGCTCAGGGCAATTCGGACATCGCGGTGCACGTGGGGACTCTGCACTATACCTGCAAGGACGTGATCCGCGTCTTCAAGGGCGACATGTACCCGGGCGATGTCTACGCGATCAACGATCCTTATGCGGGCGGCACGCATTTCAGCGACGTGCGCCTGATCCGCCCGATCTTCGACGAGGAAACACTGATTGGTTTCTCGCAGTCCAACGGGCACTGGTCCGATCTTGGCGGCTCCGTTCCGGGGTCGTTCAATGTCGCCGCGCACGAGATGTTCGGCGAAGCGGTGCGGATCACACCGATCCGTCTCTTCCACAAGGGCAAGTTCTGCGCGGATGTGGCGAACATGATCGCGGCAAACACACGCGATCCTGCCTCGATCATCGGGGACATCCACTCGCAGGCGCAGGCGACGCAGGTGGCCGAACGCGAACTTCAGCGATTGGTTGGCAAATATGGCCGTGATCAGGTCACCCAGGGCATGGGCGCGGTGCAGGACTATGTCGAGCGCGCCGTGCGCCAGCGGATCGCGGATCTGCCTGATGGCACGTGGGAGGCGGTGGATTACATCGACCGCGATCCTGGCGCTGGCGAGGGGATGATCCCGATCCACATCAAGATGACCATCAAGGGTGATCAGATCATCTATGATTTCGAGGGCAGCCACCCGACGATCTCGTCGATCTACAACTCAGCGCATGGGGCCACGTTTTCAGCCGTGGTGGCAGGGATGAAGACATTTTTCCCCGACCTGCCGCTCAACAGCGGTTTCTACCGCATGGTCGAGGTGAAGGCCCCCAAGAACAGCGTCGTCAGCGCCGAATGGCCCGTGGCCGTCACCGGCTTTCTGATGCCATTCGAAAAGATCATGAACGCAATCTTCGAGATGTGGTCGAAGATCATGCCGGAACGCGCGATCGCCTGCGCGTTCAATCTGGAATATCTGCTTGCCGGAGGCAACGATCTGCGCAAGCCGGACAAGCCGATCTACATGTTCTACGAATGGCTGCCCGGCGGCTGGGGCGGGCGCAACGGCAAGGACGGCAGCGACGTGACCACCGCCTGTTTCGGTACCGGCCTGATGTCGCAACCCTCGGAAGGCAACGAACGGGTGAACCCCACGCGCGCTGATGAATTCCAGATCAAGCAAGACAGTCCCGGACCCGGAAAGTGGCGTGGCGGCGCAGGTGTGATCAAAGCGTCAACCTTGCTTGAGGCCGATAACACCGTCATGTCCTATATCTGCGATCGGGAGCGCGCCGTGGTTTGGGGTGTCGAGGGCGGGCTGCCGTCGATGCCGCACGGTCTGATGATCCAGCATGCCGACACCGGCGAGGAGAAGTGGCTGGGCTCGGTCTTCTCGAACTACAAGATCAAGAGTGGCGACAAGTTCACCCGTCCCACCGCAGGCGGAGGCGGCTATGGCGATCCGATGGAGCGCGATCCCGAACGTGTGCTGCAAGATGTGATCGACGAGTATGTGTCGGTCCGGCGCGCCGAACTCGATTATGGCGTGGTGATCAAGGTGATCGACGCCGACATGCTGGAGTACGAGATCGATCTGGCCGCGACTGAAAGGGCCCGGGCGCATATCCGCGCAAACCGCGTCGCTTGGGCGCGGATGGACCCCGAGATCGTCTCAAACATGTACCGCAAGGGCGAGATCGACGAGATGGATGCCGTGCGCAAATATGCGGTCATCCTTGACTGGGGAACGGGCGAACTGATGCCCAATTCGACAAGACAGTTCCGCGAAAGTTTTGAAAAGCGTTCCGTCGCCCACTGGAGCTGACATTGGCATGGCCCGGCAAAAAGATGTCGGGCCATTGGCTTGGGTAAATGATCCAGCCGGCAATCTTGGCAATTGAACGCCAGCGCCTTGCTCGTGAGATTCTTGCAAGCTCAACCGCGCCGCTGCCTCGGCCGAGTGGTGTGGTCTTTGCGCGGGATGAGGGGCAGTGTCACTGTCCAGGTCGAGACTGGTTCGAATTCGTCTGACACCACCGCCAGATACCCGCATGGATGACCGAAACCGCCACGCGGCGCTTGCCGCCCTTGGAAACCTGGGGTCGATCCGGTTGTGCGGGCCTTTTTTGCACAACTTCTGAAGCCGCGCAGGGAACGCTTCGTTCCGTGGTGCGGCGCGCAGGTCCGACGGGCTTGCAGTTCCCGTGGTGACGGGTCACACAAGTGGCAAGCAGCAGTGGGAACAGTCCATGAGATCGCGCAGCTTTGCGGACAGGGTGTCGGGGGCATTGCTCTGCGTGATCACCGTGCTTGTCATCTGCAACGAATGGGGGCTGGCGCGGTGGACGGAACCGGCAAAGCCCCTGCTGGTGATGCTGGTTGTGCCGATCCTTGCCGCGCAGGTGCGCCCGACCCGGCAAGCCTTCGTGGCGGTGGCTGTCCTGCTCAGCCTGGCACTGGCCGCCACCAATCCCGGCTGGCGGGCCATCGCGGTTGACGGGCTTGTGACATCGGCCTTCATCGCTGCCTTCTTCACGGCCCTCTCGACGTTGCGCACGGTTGCCGAAACCTCGCCTGCCATTCAGCGTGCCGGCGCCTTTCTGGCCGGTCAGCGCCCCGGACGGCGCTATGCGGCGCTGACCGCGGGGGGGCAGGCCTTTGCCCTGCTGCTGAACTATGGCTCGCTGCAATTGCTGGGCACGCTGGCGATGGCCAATGCCAGGCTGGAACCCGATCCCGAGATCCGCAGCCACCGGATCAGGCGGATGCTGCTGGCGATCCAGCGCGCCTTCGTCTCCACCTTGCCCTGGTCGCCCCTGTCCTTCGCCATGGCCATCTCGATCGGCGTGATTCCGGGGACAAGCTGGTCGCAAGCGATGTTGCCGGGTCTGGTCAGTTCCCTGATCCTCGTGGGGATCGGTTGGGCGCTTGATGCGGTCTTCAAGCCCCGTCTGGCCGCGGTGCCGGTCCGGACAGAGCCGACGGGCACCTGGGCCCTGATGTTGCCGCTTCTGGCATTGCTGGCCGTGCTGGTGGTCTCTGTCGTGGGGCTGGCCCAGTTGACGAATGTGCGGATCGTGGGGCTTGTCGCGGTTGTCGTCCCCTGTATCGCGCTGGTCTGGATGATCATCCAGCATTGGGCGGATGCGCCGCTGCCCCATGTGGCCGGGCGCATCCGGGACTATGTCCTGACGGAGCTGCCCGGCTATCGCGGCGAACTGGTTCTGCTGATGATGGCGGGCTATATCGGCACGGTCGGCGCGCAACTCGTGGGTCCACTGATGCTGCGGGCCGGGCTTGATGTGTCGATGGTGCCGGCCTGGCTGATCATCGTCTCTTTCGTCTGGATCATTCCCCTGGCCGGGCAGGCGGGGATGAACCCGATCCTGGCCGTGACCCTTCTGGCCCCGCTGATCCCCGACGCTGGCAGTCTTGGCGTGACGCCCACGGCGCTTGTCGTGGCGCTGACGGCCGGCTGGGCGCTGAGCGGCGCAAGCTCGCCCTTCACCGCGACGACGCTTCTGATCGGCAATTTCGCGGGAATCAGCGCGCTGCGGGTGGGGCTGGTGTGGAACGGCGTCTATACGCTGATCTGCGGTGCCGTGCTGTCGGGCTGGGTGCTGCTTTATGCCTTTGCGCTTTGATCCGGCTTTGCCGCGATCATCCCTGATCCTTCAGCAGCGCGCATAGCGCGTCCAGCTGGGCGCGTCCCGCGCCTGTCGCTTCCTGCTCGAACGCACGGTAGAGGGTCAGCACGCGTTGGCCCGCCTCGGTCAGGCGTGCGCCGCCGCCGCCCGGACCGCCACGCGTGCTGTCCACAAGGGGGGCGCTGAACATCTCGTTCAAGGTGCCGATCAATTGCCATGCGCGCTTGTAGCTCATGCCCATTTCCCGGCCCGCCGCCGCAATCGACCCGGTGCGGGCAATCCGTTCCAGCAGCTCGGCCTTGCCGGGGCCGATCATCTCGTGGGCGCCAAAGACGATGCGGATGCGCAAGCGGGGGCGATGTGGGTCCTGATCCATGTCGCGACATTCCTACCCGCGCCTGCCGAATGCAAGCGCCACGCGACGGGCGGGAACACGGCTTGGGACACGGCGGCGCTTGCGCCATCGCGGCGGATCGTCCAGATAGGGACCCTGCCGCAAGGCCGCCCTGCGGTTCTGCGCAGCCGTGAATGGAGCAAACCCAATGACCTACCCACAGGCGCCCGCCGCAGCGGATCAGATCGGCCTTGTGCGCGAAATCACCGCAGGGGAGACGCCGTGACGCCCGCCGCCAGGCTGGCCGCCGCGGCGCAGGTGCTGGATCAGATCCTCGCCGGAGAGCCTGCGGAAAAGGCGCTGATCGGGTGGGCCCGGCGCAGCCGCTTCGCAGGCTCTGGCGATCGTGCGGCGCTGCGTGACTTGGTGTTCGATGCGCTGCGCCGCAAACGCTCGCTCGCGGCCATTGGTGGCGTGATGACGGGGCGCGGTCTGATGCTGGGACTGCTGCGGGCCGAGGGGCAGGATCCTGATGCGCTTCTGACCGGGCATGGGCATGCGATGGCGCCACTGACCCCGCAAGAGCGGCAGGACGGAGGCACCCCGGCGCCGGGGCCCGAGGCGTGCGACATGCCTGACTGGCTCTGGCCGCTGCTGCTGGACAGCCTCGGGGACAGGGCTGCGGCGATCGCGTCCGTGCTGCAAAGCCGTGCGCCGGTCATGCTGCGTGTCAACCTGACCAGGGCCAACCCGGACCAGGCCATCGCCGCTTTGGCCAGCGACGGCATCGCCGTCACGCCGGATCCTGTGGCAAGCACCGCGCTGAAGGTTGGCGAGGGGGCGCGCAAACTGGCGCAATCGCAGGCCTATCTTGCGGGGCTTGTCGAATTGCAGGATGGGTCAAGCCAGGCCACAATGGATGAGCTTTCCCTGCCAAGCGCCGGTAAGATATTGGACTTTTGTGCAGGCGGGGGCGGCAAGTCGCTGGCGATGGCGGCGCGGACAAAGGCGCGGATCATGGCGCATGATGTGCAGCCGTCCCGGATGAAGGATCTTCCGGCGCGCGCAGCGCGCGCCGGTGCGCGGATCGAGATTGCCGATGGCCGCGCCCTTGCGCAGGCGGCCCCCTTCGATCTGGTGCTGTGCGATGCCCCCTGCAGCGGTTCGGGGGCCTGGCGCCGCGCGCCCGAGGGAAAATGGGGCCTGACACCGCAACGCCTGACCGAACTTTGCGCGATCCAGGACAGCATCCTCGAGACGGCGTCGGCCCTTGTGGCGCCGCAGGGCGTTTTGGCCTATGCCACCTGTTCGGTGTTGCGCGACGAGAACGAGGCGCGGCTTGACGCCTTTGTCGCGGCCCATCCTGAATGGCGGCAGATCGGTGTCCGGCGCTGGGACCCGGGTCCCTCGGGGGATGGCTTCTTTCTCGCGCAGCTGCGCCGGGGTTGAAAGTCTGACTGAAAGTCGCCTTTTGCGCGAAAATTAAGTCGCGATTAAGCTCTGCTCTGGCATGCTGTGAAGGTGCGATTCGCGGTTGATGTCGGGTGCAAGTGGTTTGAATACGGTAACAAGTGACAGCGCAGGCGGGTCGATGACCCGCGCATGTGCCCGCATCACCGCTCATGCGGGGGGTCTGTCCCTGCTTGCGGTGGTGTCGCTGGCAATTGCTATTGCGATCGACGACGAAGGTCTGGCGCAGCTCTTTCTGGCGGTTGCGTCGGTGTTGGGGGCCACGCTGTCGCTGGCTTTCCTGGGACGGCGCGTGCTGGTCTTTGCTGCCACCCGGCGGTCGGGCGCGATCAGGGACCTCGTGGCCCGCGATATCACGCCCGCGATCCTGTCAGATGCGGATGGGGCGGTGACATTCTGCAATGCTGCGGCCGTGGCGCGTTTCGCCCCGCAAGTTGGTCAAACCCTGCAATGGCTGTTCCGCGGCGTTCTGGCCAATCCGGGTCCGCTGCTGTTCCGGCTGCAGGCCAAGGCCGCGGCGCAGGGGGCCGCGCGCGAGGATGTCGTGATCCGCGGGGGGCATCTGCGTCTGGCCGTCACCCGTCTGGATGGGGGCATCTTTCTTTGGCGGACCGAGGATATTGCAAGCCGTCCCCCGGCGGCGCGTGGCATGACCGGGACCGATATCGCGATGCTCACGGTCGGACGGGGTGGGGCGATCCTGTCGATGAATGACGCGGCACGCTGCCTTGTGGGGGAACGCGTGAAGTCGCTTGACCGGTTGTGCACCGATCTGCCGTTTCGCCAGGGTCAGATACACCGCATCGCAACGGCCAAAGGACAGACGCCCTGCCTGGTGGTCGAGACCGAGCCGGGCATCGGGCGGCGCGAGGTGTTCCTGCTGCCGATGCCGGACAGCGCGGACACCGGGCAGGGCGGTGGTACCGATCTGCAGGAAGGGTGGCGCTTTCTCGATGCCTTGCCGGTTCCGCTGCTGAAACTCGATCCCGAGGGGGATGTCCTACTGTCCAACCGTCCCGCACGTGAATTGCTGGGTTATAGCGACGGTGCGCCGCGCCGGATGTCCGACCTGATGGAGGGGCTGGGCCGCTCGATCGCCGATTGGCTGGCCGAAGCCGCGGTAGGGCGCGCCGGGCCGCATTCCGAATTTCTGCGCCTGACACGAACCGATAGCGAGGTTTTTGTGCAGGTCACGCTGAACCGGGTGCAGGATCGCGGCCAGCCTGCGCTGATCGCGGTGTTGTCGGACGCGACCGAACTCAAGACGCTGGAGGCGCAATTCGTCCAGAGTCAGAAAATGCAGGCCATCGGCGAACTGGCCGGCGGCGTCGCGCATGATTTCAACAACTTGCTGACAGCCATTTCAGGCCATTGCGACCTGCTGTTGTTGCGTCACGATCAGGGCGATCCCGACTATGGGGACCTGGTGCAGATCCATCAGAATGCCAATCGCGCCGCGGCTCTTGTGGGCCAGCTGCTGGCCTTTTCGCGCAAGCAGACCCTCCGGCCGGAGGTGCTGGACCTGCGCGATACGCTTTCCGACCTGACCCATCTGCTGAACCGACTTGTGGGCGAGAAGATCACTCTGACCTTGACCCATGAGCCGGTGCAGCAGGCGGTGCGCGCCGACAAGCGGCAATTGGAACAGGTCTTGATGAACCTTGTCGTCAATGCCCGCGATGCGATGCCCGGCGGGGGCGAAATCCGGATCGAGACCGAGGGGTTGCTCTTGCGCAAGCCGATGGAGCGGGACCGCGTCACCTTGCCGCCGGGCTCCTATGTCTCGGTCAAGGTCTCGGATCATGGCCATGGTATCCCTGCCGACAAGTTGCAGAAAGTCTTCGAACCTTTCTACACCACCAAGCGTACGGGCGAGGGGACCGGCCTGGGCCTGTCCACCGCCTACGGGATCGTCAAGCAAAGCGGTGGCTATATCTTCGTGGACAGCGTGGTCGGGCAGGGAACATGTTTCACCCTGCTGTTTCCCGGCCATGATCTTGTCACCGCACCGGTGGCGCCGGCGCCGACCGCGGTCCTCGCGGGCAAGGGGCAGCGCCTGGGCGATGGCGTGGTGCTTCTGGTCGAGGATGAGGCGCCGGTCCGGGCCTTTGCCTCGCGGGCGCTGCGTCTGCGTGGCTATACCGTGATCGAGGCGGATTCGGCCGAACAGGCTCTGCGCACGCTGGAGGATACCACGCTCAGCGTGGATATCTTCGTGACCGATGTGATCATGCCCGGCATGGATGGGCCAAGCTGGGTGCGCGAGGCGCTCAAGCAAAGGCCGGATGTGAGGGTGGTTTTCGTCTCGGGCTATGCCGAGGAATCATTCGGCGATGCCCAGGCCAGCATTCCGAACTCGGTCTTCCTGCCCAAACCGTTCTCTCTCAACGATCTGACCGAAACGGTGAAGGAACAGCTGCATTGACGCGGTGAAACCGGCAGGGTCAGGGCCTCAGCCGCCCCGCACCGGGATCGCGTCCCAAAGCGCGAATTCTTCGGCGCAGACATCCCGCAGCCGGTTTTCCACCGCCGGCGAGAGTGTCAGGTCCATCTCGGGCGAGACATTGCTGCGCGGCAGAACGATTCGCATCTCCAGCCGGTCCTCGAGAAAGCGCAACAGGCCCGGCTGATCCTCGTAGCGGAAAAGATGATCGATTGCCGTGCCGTTCGGGCGCGGTTCCAGAAAGCGGGCCTGGCTGCCGACATTGGCGAATCCGGGCGTGTCCTTCTGCATGTAGGCCATGACGAAATCGTCGAAACTGACGTCGAATGTGGCGTTGGGCTTGCCCTGCATGAAGGGTCGCCTGCGAAACCTGTACCAACTGCCCAGCCAGCTGATCGGCTCGCGCATCACGGCCAGGGTCTCGACCGTATCGGTCTTGCAGGCCTTCTCGAACATCGGCCGAAAGAAGCGGTTGTAGCGGTATAGCGGGGCATGTTTCAGCTCGGGCGGGTCAAGAACCGCGATCGCGGCATGGGGGGCCAGGGCCTCTTCCCAGGCGGTCGTTCCGGTCTTGGGTACCGACAGAAAGACCAGACCTTGCTTCCAGAAAACCAGCATGTGACCTCTCTTGCCGCGGGATACCGAACAGTCTTCACAACCTTAAACTACTCCTTAACCAGTTTGGGCAAAAGTGGAACCACGAAAATTGATCTTGAAATGTTCCTGTTTTGGTCCCATAACCGAAAACAAGAACAAGACAGGAACACAGGCAATCGTTGCCGCCCGCGACCGGGTGTGGAATAAGGGGTCATAACAATGGCAATGGCAGATCTTCTTTCAATGGACAGCAAGAAAAACGCGGACAAGCAGAAGGCGCTCGATAGTGCGCTGGCCCAGATCGAACGGCAGTTCGGCAAGGGCTCGATCATGAAACTGGGCGGCGAGAACGTGATGCGCGACATCGAGGCGACCTCGACGGGGTCGCTGGGTCTTGATATCGCGCTGGGGATCGGTGGACTGCCGAAGGGGCGGATCATCGAGATCTACGGCCCGGAAAGCTCGGGCAAGACCACCCTGACGCTGCATTGCGTGGCCGAGGAACAGAAGAAGGGCGGTATCTGCGCCTTCGTGGATGCCGAACATGCGCTGGATCCGCAATATGCCAAGAAGCTTGGCGTGAACCTGGAAGAGCTGCTGATCAGCCAGCCCGACACCGGCGAACAGGCGCTGGAGATCGTGGATACGCTGGTGCGTTCCGGCGCGGTCAGCATGGTCGTGGTCGACAGCGTCGCGGCGCTGACCCCGAAAAGCGAACTTGAAGGCGACATGGGCGACAGCAACGTGGGCGTGCAGGCCCGCCTGATGAGCCAGGCCATGCGCAAGCTGACCGGCTCGATCAGCCGCTCGAACTGCATGGTGATCTTCATCAACCAGATCCGCATGAAGATCGGGGTGATGTTCGGCAGTCCCGAGACGACGACAGGCGGCAACGCGCTGAAATTCTACAGCTCGGTACGTCTGGATATCCGCCGGATCGGCGCGATCAAGGACCGGGACGAGGTTGTGGGCAACGCGACGCGCGTGAAGGTGGTCAAGAACAAGGTGGCGCCCCCCTTCAAGCAGGTCGAGTTCGACATCATGTATGGCGAGGGGATTTCCAAGACCGGCGAGTTGCTGGACCTTGGCGTCAAGGCCGGTGTGGTCGAGAAGTCGGGCGCCTGGTTCAGCTATGGCGATGAGCGGATGGGGCAGGGACGCGAGAATTCCAAGCAGTTCCTGCGCGACAACCCCCAGGTCGCCCTTGAGATCGAGGACAAGATCCGCGCCTCGCACGGGCTTGATTTCCACATGGGCGCCGATGGCGCGGATGATGGAGAAGTCGTGGAGGGGTGATCGGGCCCGGTCCCGCGGGATGAAACCCAGCCTTCTTTCCCCAAGGCCCGCCCTGACAGGCGGGCCTTTTGCATTTGCGCGACGCACATCGCCAAGCGCCTGTGGACAGGCGCGCCTGTGCCCGTTACATCAGCGCAAAGCCCGTGACCTTAACGGAAAGTCCGCCAATGCCTACGCTGAATGATATCCGATCGACCTTCCTGTCCTATTTTGCCAAGCAGGGGCATGAGGTTGTGCCCTCCAGCCCGCTTGTGCCGCGCAACGATCCGACGCTGATGTTCGCGAATTCGGGCATGGTGCAGTTCAAGAACCTGTTCACCGGGGTCGAGCATCGCGATTATTCGCGCGCGACCACGGCGCAGAAATGCGTGCGCGCCGGGGGCAAGCACAATGACCTGGACAACGTGGGTTACACCGCGCGGCATCATACGTTCTTCGAGATGCTGGGCAACTTCAGCTTCGGCGACTATTTCAAGACCGAAGCGATCCCCTTCGCCTGGGAGTTGCTGACCAAGGAGTTCGACATTCCCAAGGATCGCCTGCTGGTCACGGTCTATCATACCGACGACGAGGCGGCGAACATCTGGAAGAAAGTGGCCGGACTGTCGGATGAGCGCATCATCCGCATCCCCACCAATGACAACTTCTGGATGATGGGGCCGACCGGCCCCTGCGGTCCCTGCACCGAGATTTTCTTTGACCATGGCGATCACATCTGGGGTGGCCCTCCGGGCAGCCCCGAGGAGGATGGCGACCGTTTCGTCGAGATCTGGAACCTCGTTTTCATGCAATACGAGCAGTTCGAGGATGGCAGCCGCCGCGAGCTGGCCGCACAATCCATCGACACCGGCATGGGGATCGAGCGGGTTGCGGCCCTGCTGCAGGGCACAAATGACAACTATGCGACCGACCTGATCCGCAGCCTGATCGAGGCCAGCGCGCATGTCACTTCGACCGATCCGGACGGTCCGGGCAAGACGCATCACCGGGTGATCGCGGACCATCTGCGCTCGACCTCCTTCCTGATCGCCGATGGAGTGATGCCGTCGAATGACGGGCGCGGCTACGTGCTGCGCCGGATCATGCGCCGCGCCATGCGCCATGCGCATCTGCTGGGCGCGAAGGATCCGGTCATGCATCAGCTGGTGCCGGCATTGGTACGCCAGATGGGTACGGCCTATCCCGAGCTGACACGCGCGCAGGCGCTGATCGAAGAGACGCTGCGGCTTGAGGAAACCCGTTTCAAGCAGACGCTTGATCGGGGGCTGCGTCTGCTGGACGATGAATTGGCAAGCCTGCCGGATGATGCTGCACTTCCGGGCGCGGCGGCGTTCAAGCTTTATGACACCTATGGCTTCCCGCTGGATCTGACGCAGGATGCACTGCGCGAAAAGGGCCGGGCGGTGGATACCGACGGTTTCGATGCCGCGATGGCCGAGCAGAAAGCCAAGGCTCGCGCGGCCTGGTCGGGCAGCGGCGAGGCGGCGGATGCCACGATCTGGTTCGACATCGCGGATGCGCATGGGGCGACGGATTTCCTGGGCTATGACACGGAAACCGCCGAAGGGCAGGTGATGGCGCTGGTGCGCGAGGGCGCGGAAGTTGCCTCCGCAAAGGCGGGCGAAAGCGTGCAGATCGTCATGAACCAGACGCCCTTCTATGCCGAAAGCGGCGGTCAGGTGGGCGACACGGGGTTCCTGCGCGGTCATGGCCTGTTGGTACGGATCACGGACACGCGCAAATCGGCCGGTGTCTTCATCCATTTCGGCGAGGTCGTCGAGGGCGAGATCGTCAAGGGCGGTCACGGCGCGCTTGAGGTGGATCACGCGCGGCGCGCGGCGATCCGGGCCAATCACTCCGCCACGCATCTGCTGCACGAAGCCCTGCGTGAGGCGCTGGGGGATCACGTCGCGCAGCGCGGGTCGCTGAACGCGCCGGATCGTCTGCGCTTTGACTTCAGCCATTCCAAGGCATTGAGCGCCGATGAACTGGGCCGCGTGGCGGAACAGGTCAATGCCTTCATCCGGCAGAACAGCCCGGTCGAGACCCGGATCATGACGCCTGATGACGCGCGTGGCATTGGGGCGCAGGCCTTGTTCGGCGAGAAATACGGCGACGAGGTGCGTGTCGTGTCCATGGGGCGCGCCGATACGGGCAAGGGCCATGATGGCAAGACCTGGTCGATCGAGCTTTGCGGTGGCACCCATGTCGCGCGTACGGGCGATATCGGGGTCTGCGTGATTCTGGGCGACAGCGCGTCCAGCGCGGGTGTGCGCCGGATCGAGGCGCTGACAGGCGAAGCTGCCGTGGCGCATGTGCGGGCCGAAGCGCAGCGCCTGGCGCAGGCCTGTGACACGCTCAAGGCGCAGCCTGCGGATCTGGCGGATCGCCTTCGTGCCCTGCTGGACGAGCGTCGCGCGCTGTCCAACGAGGTGGCGCAACTGCGCCGCGAGCTGGCCATGGCTGGTGGCGCGGGGCAAGGCGCTGCGCCGGAAGCCAAGAAAATCAACGGTGTGCCCTTCATTGCTCAGGTGTTGTCGGGGGTGTCCGGCAAGGATCTGCCCGCGCTGATCGACGAGCACAAGCAGCGCATCGGATCGGGTGCGGTCCTGCTGATCGCGGACGCCGATGGCAAGGCAGCGGTGGCGGCCGGTGTGACCGCAGACCTGACGGGTCGCGTGTCTGCCGTGGACATGGTGCGTGCGGCGGTGCCTGCCTTGGGTGGCAAGGGTGGCGGTGGCCGGCCCGACATGGCCCAAGGCGGCGGTGCGGATGCATCAAAGGCAGCCGAGGCGATCAGCGCCGTCGAAGCGCTGCTTGGCGCCTGAGGGAAGGATCGGACCATGACAGTCTATATCATCGCGCGGATCGAGGTGACGGATCTTGAGGATTACAAGACCTACGCCAGCCAGACGGTCGCGCAGGCCGAAAAGGCGGGCGGCACCTTTCTTGTGAAAGGCGGACCGATGGTCCAAGTCGAAGGCCAGGGACCCGACCGGCATGTTGTGATCAGTTTTCCAACGCGAGAACAGGCGCTTGCGTGGTACAATTCACCTGAATACCAGGCGATCCTGCCGATCGCCCTGCGGAGCAGCAAGCGCGATCTGGTGATCGTGGACGGGATCTGAAGAAGGAAAAGACCGATGAGCGCACTCTGGATTGCCCATGTGACCGTGACCGACCCCGACGCTTACGGGCGTTATGCGCAACTGGCGGGCCCCGCCATTGCCAAGCACGGCGGTGCCTTCATCGCCCGTGGTGGGCGTTTCGTCCAGCTTGAGGGCAAGGAACGTCCGCGCAACGTGGTGGCGCGCTTTCCCTCGGTCGAGGCGGCCGAGGCCTGCTATCACTCGCCTGAATACCAGGAAGCGCTGAACCACGCGCGGGGCGCATCCGAGCGCGAACTGGTGATCGTCGAAATCACCGAGTAAGTCCGCCGGCCCTGCTGCGCAACTGGACCGGGACGGTACGCGCCCTAGCTTTCGGATATCCTAATCGAAAGCAGGTGCCATGCTGTCCCGTCTTGTCGCGTTTCTTCTTCTTGTCCTGCCAACACCCCTTTGGGCCAATGACTGGGACGCGCTGCGCGCACCCGGCGCCATCGCGCTGATGCGCCATGCCATCGCGCCTGGTGGGGGCGATCCTGCGGGGTTCGTTCTTGGCGATTGTTCGACGCAACGCAATCTGGACAATCGCGGCCGCGAGCAGGCGCGCCGGACAGGCGAGGCGCTGCGCGCGCAGGGGATCAGCTTTGATCAGGTCTGGTCAAGCGGCTGGTGTCGCTGCGTGGATACCGCGCGCCTGATGGACATGGGCCCGTTCGAGGTGCGCCCCTTCCTGCATTCCTTCTTCGGCGATCGGGCGAAGGGGCCCGCCCAGACGCGCGAGACACTGGCCGCGATCGCGGCCCAGCCCATGGATGCACGGCTTTTGCTGGTGACCCATCAGGTCAATATCTCGGCCCTGACGGGGGTTGTGCCGGCCTCGGGCGAGATCATCGTCGTACAGCGCAGGCCCGACGGCAGTCTTGAGGTGTCAGGGCGCGTGAGTATCGCACCCTGACGTATTGATATCACTTGGCTTTCGCGTGGCGCTTGCGCTCGTGCGGGTCAAGGTAGCGCTTGCGCAGGCGGATCGCGTTGGGCGTCACTTCCACCAGTTCATCATCGTCGACATAGGCGATGGCCTGTTCCAGCGTCATCGTGATCGGCGTTGTAAGGCGTACCGCCTCATCCGTGCCGGAGGCGCGGACGTTGGTCAGTTTCTTGCCTTTCAGCGGGTTCACATCCAGATCGTTGTCGCGGCTGTGTTCGCCGATGATCATGCCCTGGTAAACATCGGCCTGGGCGCCGATGAACAGGCGCCCGCGCTCTTCGAGGTTCCACAGCGCATAGGCGACCGAGGTGCCGTTCTCCATCGAGATCAGCACACCGGCGCGGCGGCCGGGGATGGCGCCCTTGTGGGGGGCCCAGCTGTTGAACACGCGGTTCAGAACGCCGGTGCCGCGCGTGTCGGTCAGGAATTCGCCGTGGTAACCGATCAGGCCGCGCGAGGGGACCATCGCGATGATGCGGGTCTTGCCTGCGCCTGCGGGCTTCATCTCGACCAGTTCACCCTTGCGGGTGCCGGTGATCTTTTCGATCACCACGCCGGAATATTCGTCATCCACGTCGATGGTGACTTCTTCGATCGGTTCCAGACGCTCGCCGTCGGGGCCTTCGCGGAACAGGACCTGCGGGCGCGAAATGCTGAGTTCAAAGCCTTCGCGGCGCATGTTCTCGATCAGAACGCCCATCTGCAGTTCGCCGCGACCGGCCACTTCGAAGGCTTCACCGCCGGGCGTGTCGGTCACCTTGATGGCGACGTTGGATTCGGCCTCTTTCATCAGGCGCTCGCGGATCACGCGCGACTGCACCTTCTTGCCGTCACGGCCAGCCAGCGGGCTGTCGTTGATGCCGAAGGTCACGGTGATCGTGGGCGGATCGATCGGCTGGGCGGGCAGGGGCACATCCACGGCAAGCGCGCAGATCGTATCGGCCACGGTGGCCTTGGTCATGCCCGCAAGGCTGACGATGTCGCCGGCCACGGCCTCGTCGATGTCCTGCTGGCCAAGGCCGCGGAAGGCCTGCACGCGGGTCACGCGGAACTGTTCGATCTTCTGGCCGATGCGGGACAGCGCCTGCACGGTGGCGCCCACCTTCAGGCGACCCGATTCGACGCGACCGGTCAGCAGACGGCCCACGAAGGGATCGGACCCAAGGGTGGTGGCCAGCATGCGGAAAGGTTCATCTGCGTGCTTTTGCTGCTTGGGCGCGGGCACGTGGCGCACGATCAGGTTGAACAGCGCCGCCAGGTCCTTGCGCGGCCCCTTGAGGTCGGCATCGGCCCAGCCGGAACGGCCCGATGCGTAGAGATGCGGGAAATCCAGCTGGTCTTCGTTGGCGCCGAGGTTGGCGAAAAGATCAAAGCATTCGTCCAGCGCGCGATCGGGTTCTGCGTCGGGCTTGTCGACCTTGTTCAGCACCACGATCGGGCGCAGGCCAAGTGCAAGTGCCTTGGACGTCACGAATTTTGTCTGCGGCATCGGGCCTTCGGCGGCATCGACCAGCAGCACCACACCATCGACCATCGACAGGATCCGCTCGACCTCGCCACCGAAATCGGCGTGACCGGGGGTGTCGACGATATTGATGCGCGTGCCTTTCCATTCGACCGAGGTGGCCTTGGCCAGAATGGTGATGCCACGCTCACGTTCCAGGTCATTGCTGTCCATGGCGCGTTCGGTCGTTGCCTGGTTTTCGCGATAGGTGCCCGACTGCTTGAGCAGCTCGTCCACCAGCGTTGTCTTGCCGTGGTCCACATGCGCGATGATGGCGATATTTCGCAGGTCCATTGTCTGTCCTTTGGGGAAGTTTGGCGGCGGGGTACATGACACTTGGCAAAAAGACCAGACGCAAAGGGCCGCAGGCCCCCGCAGAAGCGATTTTCTGCGTTGCAGCGTGTCGATCCTGCCGCCGTTCCTGCCTAGCCGGGATCGCGGCTGTGCAGGATCATCAATTCGCCAAGGTTTTCGCGCGTGACATAGCCCAGCGCGCGCCCGTCGGGGGTGCAGATGGCAATGGCGTTGGCCTGGGCGGCGTGCATCTGGTCCAGCACGTCCGTCAGCGGCACATGCGGCGGCACGCAGGGCAGCGGCTCAAGCGGCACCGTGTCGAGGCTTGTCATCTGCGCGGCGGGATCGCCGAGGCTTGCGAAAATGGTGTTCCGGGTCAGCAGCCCGATGGGGCGATCATCATCGTCCAGCACGGGAAATTCGTGCTGGGTCGTGCGGATCAGGGCCTGTCCGGCCGCCTGCAGCGTGTCATCGGGGCGCAGCGCCTCGTAAGAGGTGATCATCGCATCGGTGGCGCGCAGACGGCGCGAGAGCGCGCGCATGGTGACATCCTGCGCCTCGGCCCCGGCGGCAATGAAGATGAAGACACCGATCAGGATCAGCATCGGATTGCCCGATAGAAGCCCCAGGAACCCCATGCCGAAGGCCAGGAACCGTCCTGCGCCTGCCGCGATCGCGGTCGCGCGCACCCGGCTCATGCGCGTGGCCAGCGCCGCGCGCAGCACCCTTCCGCCATCCATCGGAAAGGCGGGCAAAAGGTTGAACACCGCAAGGAACAGGTTCACGCCGGCGAGGCGCCCCAGAAACCCCTCCAGCGTGCCGCCCGAGAGCATCACGTCATCGACCTGCGGCATGCGCCCGCCCAGCGCCAGCATCAGTAGCGCCCAGATCACCACGTTCACCGCAGGTCCAGCCAGCGCCACGGTAATCTCCTGCCGGGGGTTTTCGGGCATCCGTTCCAGCCGGGCCAGCCCGCCGATTGGCAGCAGGGTGATGTCGGGGGTCTTGATCCCGTAGCGTCGCGCGGTCAGGGCGTGGCCGAATTCATGGGCGACGACGCAGGCAAAGAGGGCGAGGATGAAGATCACGTTCTCGATCGCGGCGGGCAGGCCGCCCGCGCCGTATCCCACGATCCCGATCCAGATCAGGATCAGGAAGAAGGTGGCGTGAACGCGCAACTCGGAACCGAACAACCGTGCGATGGGGAAAGACCATGCCATGGGCAGCACCTTCCGTCGGTCGTCATGTCAAACGCCCGCACCTTGGGGTGCGGGCGGTATCATCTTCTCAGAACGGGATTTCGTCGTCGATGTCGCGCGATGGGGCGCGTCCACCGCCGCCACCGCCACCGCCGCCTTGCGAGGGGCCGCTGTCATAGCCGCCGCCGTAGTCGCCACCGTAATCACCGCCGCCGCCTGCGCCAAAATTGCCGCCGCCACCGCCGCCGCCGCCCGACGGGCCGTCAAGCATGGTCAGGTTGCCGCTGTAGGGGCGCAGAACCACCTCGGTCGAATAGCGGTCCTGTCCGCTTTGATCCTGCCACTTGCGGGTCTCGAGCTGGCCTTCGATATAGACCTTGGAGCCTTTTTTCAGGAAGCGCTCGGCGACACCTGCCAAGGCCTCGTTGAAAATGGCGACGCTGTGCCATTCGGTGCGTTCCTTGCGTTCGCCCGAATTGCGATCCTTCCAGGTTTCCGACGTGGCGATGCGCAGGTTGCACACCTTGCCGCCGTTCTGGAAGGTCCGCACCTCGGGGTCGCGACCCAGGTTGCCGATCAGAATTACCTTGTTCACCGAGCCGGCCATGCCTGTCTCTCCTCGAATCTCTGTCAGATGCGCGACCCTGTGGATCACGTCCTCCGTTTTCCTGCAACATGGTTAAAACAGGCCTAACGCCGGAACGGAAGCGGAAAACGGCCCGTGGGCATCCCCCATGGCGGTGCTGAGGGTGACAAAGGCTGGATTCCCCAGCGCGGACCGGTATAGTGCCCTGCGGTAACCGTGGGGCTGACAGAGATGTACAAGACCATTGCAGGGGCCGTGATCATGGCCCTCGGGCTGGGGGGCGGCGTTCAGGCCGATGTTCTGTCAAGCCAGTCGCGCGTCAAGCTGTTCGCGTCGCAGACCCGCGTTCTGGATACCCGTGCCAGCCAGCAGTACAATTCATCCGTCCGATTGCAGCCACCATCGGTGAACACGCCGACGAAATGGGGTAACGGCAACGGGCAAGCCTATGACGGGCGTTATACCGGCCCCTATCTTGCCATGGCGCGCGATGCCGCGCGCCGCCACGGGGTGCCCGAGGATCTGTTTCTCAAGCTCGTGCAGCAGGAATCGGGCTTCAACCCCAAGGCAAGGTCGCACAAGGGCGCGCTGGGTCTGGCCCAGCTCATGCCCGAGACCGCGCGCCAGCTGCGCGTCGATCCGCTGGACCCCTATCAGAACCTCGATGGCGGCGCGCGCTACCTGATGCAGCAGTATCGCGCCTTCGGCAACTGGCGGCTGGCGCTGGCGGCCTATAACGCGGGGCCGGGGGCCGTGCAGAAACATGGCGGCGTGCCGCCCTTCCGCGAGACGCAGAATTACGTCCGGGTCATCTGGGGCGGCTAGGGCCGCGCCGCGCGGCGGTTTTCGGGGCCGCTATAGTGCCGTTCCACCCGTGCCACGCGCAGGCTGTAATGCGTGTACCAGCGATCCTGCCCAAGCTGCTGCGCCACGAGGTGCTGTGCATCGGCCTTCCACGCCAGGATCGAGGCCTCGTCGCGCCAGTAGCTGACCGTGATGCCGAAGCCATCCGCATCCCGCGTGCTTTCCATGCCGATGCATCCGGGGCTGGCCAGGGCCATGTCGCTCATCCGGGCGGCCATGGCGGCATAGCCATGATCGCCTTCGGCACGCTGTGCCGTGAAGATCACCGCGTAATAGGGCGGTTCGGGCAGCGGGGCGAAGCCGGACAAGGGCCTGTTCCGATCTATTCGGCTGCGATCTGGATGACCGGCTCCATCGTGGCCAGCTCCGCATCGGACAGGTGGCACTTGACCTGATGACCTTCGGCCAGATGGCGCACCGGCGGCACCTCGCGCTCGCACAGACCGCCGGGCACGCGCGATTTCCAGCGACAGCGCGTCTGGAAGGGGCAACCCGGTGGCGGGTTCATCGCCGAGGGGATATCCCCCTCGAGAACGATATGCTTTTTCTGCACTCTGGTGTCCGCGATGGGCACGGCCGACAGCAGCGCTTCCGTATAGGGGTGGTAAGGCGGGCTGAAGACCTGATCGGTGCTGCCCAGTTCGACCACATGGCCCAGGTACATGACCATCACCCGATCGCTGAGATAGCGCACGATGCTCAGGTCATGGCTGATGAACAGCAACGTGGTGCCGTGTTCGCGCTGGATCTCCATCAGAAGGTCGGTCACCGCCGCCTGCACCGAGACATCCAGCGCCGAGACAGGCTCGTCCGCGACCACGATCCGCGCGTCGCCGGCAAAGGCGCGGGCAATGCCCACGCGCTGCTTCTGCCCGCCCGACAACTGGCGCGGCATGCGGTCTGCGAAGGCGCGCGGCAACTTCACAAGGTCCAGCAGTTGCAGCATGCGATCGCGCCGATCAGCCTCGGTATCGCCCACGCCGAAGATTTCCAGCGCGCGGATGATCTGCCGCCCCACGGTCATCGAGGGGTTGAGCGTATCGAACGGGTTCTGGAACACCATCTGCACATCGGCCACGGTCTTGGTGTCGCGCGCCTGGATTGGGATGCCGCCGATGCTGCGATTGTCCAGCAGGATCTGGCCGTCGGTCGCGGTCTCCAGCCCCATCAGCACCTTGGCGAAGGTGGACTTGCCGCAACCGGATTCGCCCACGATGGCCAGCGTCTCGCGCTCGCGCGCCTCGAAGCTCAGGGTCTCGTTGGCCTTCACCACCTTCGTGGCGCCACCGCCGAACAGCTTGCTTGCGGCCACCTCGTAATATTTCTTGAGGTTGTCCATCTTCAGGACCACCTTTCCGATCTCGCCTTTCTGCTTGACCTCGCCCTTGGCGGGCGGCGCGGTCCAGTCGATCTCGGAAAAGCGCAGGCAGCGGGTCTCATGGGTAGCGGCCTCATCCACCGGGGCCATGCTGACATAGCCCTGGTCACAGCGGCCGGCCTCGAAATAGTCGCAGCGCGGGCCGAAGTTGCAGCCGTCGGGTCGTTCATGGGGCAGGGGGAAATTTCCGGGGATCGCGATCAGCGGGCTTGCGTTCTTGTCCGCGCCGGGCAGCGGGATCGACCGGAACAGCGCCTGCGTATAGGGATGGCGCATCTTGTCGAAGACATCGGTGATGCTGCCGCGCTCGACCGCCTCGCCTGAATACATCACGCAGATGCGGTCGCAGGTTTCCAGCACCAGGCCCAGGTTGTGGCTGATGAACAGCATCGAGGTGCCGTATTTGCGGCCCAGGTCCTTGACCAGTTCCACGATCGCCGCCTCGACCGTCACATCCAGCGCGGTGGTGGGTTCGTCCAGGATCAGCAGCGCCGGTTTCGACATCAGCGCCATGGCGATGACGATCCGTTGCTGCTGGCCACCCGACAACTGGTGCGGATAGGCGCGCAGGATGCGTTCGGGGTCGGGCAGTTTCACGTCGCGGATCACCTGCAGCGCGCGCTCTTCGGCTTCCTTCTCGGAAATGCCCTCGTGGATCATCGGCACTTCCATCAGCTGCTTGCCGATCCGCATCGCCGGGTTCAGGCTGGCCATGGGTTCCTGGTAGATCATTGCGATCTCGTTGCCGCGGATATCGCGCAGCTCTTCCGCGGACATGGCGCCCAGGTCGCGCCCCTTGAACTTGATCGACCCGCCCACGATGCGCCCGTTGACGCCCAGGTCCTGCATGACGCCCAGCGCCACGGTGGATTTGCCGCAGCCGCTTTCGCCGACAAGGCCCACGGCCTCGCCCGGCTGCACGGTGACCGAGAAATCCATGACCGCCGGGATTTCGCGCAGCCGCGTGAAGAAGGAAATCGACAGCTTGTCGATCTCGAGGATCGGCCCGTCATGGTCCCATTTCGCCATCGCTCGTCTCTCCTGTTCCCTGACCGTCAGTTTCTTCTTGCGTCAAATATCCCGGGGGGTCCGGGGGGCTGGCCCCCCGGCCTGTCGTCTTGTCAATCGCGCAGGCTTTCCTCGCGCAGGCCGTCTGCCAGCAGGTTCAACCCCAGCACCAGCGACAGCAGCGCCATGGCGGGCGGCAGGGCCGGATGCAGGTAGATCGACAGAAGCTTGCGGCCCTCGTTGATCGTGCTGCCCCAGTCGGGGCTTTCCGGGCTGAGGCCCAGGCCGAAGAAGCCCAGCGTGCCCAGAAGGATCGTGGTATAGCCGATGCGCAGGCAGAAATCGACGATCAGCGGGCCGCGCGCATTGGGCAGGATCTCCCACAGCATGATGTACCAGGGGCCTTCGCCACGGGTCTGGGCGGCGGCCACGTAGTCGCGGGTCTTGATGTCCATCGCAAGGCCCCGCACGATGCGGAAGACCGTGGGCGAGTTGACGAATACCACCGCCACGAAGACCACCAGAAGGTTCGGCGGAAAGCTGATCAGGCCCAGCGGATCCGCGTCCCAGGCGATCCCCAGATAGACCCAGACCCCGATCACCAGCGTCAGCGCCACGTAAAGATTGCGCTTGGACGGTTGCGTGAAGAAGCGCGAGTTGAACAGGATCGTCAGGAAGATGATCGGGAACAGGAACAGCACGCCCGCCATGTAGACCGGAATGCCCGTCAGCACGATTTCCGGCGTGACCAGCAGGTAGAACAGCAGGATCACCGGGAAGGCCAGGATCAGGTTTGCCAGGAACGACAGGAAGGTGTCCAGCTTGCCGCCGTAATATCCCGCCGGCAGGCCAAGGGTGATGCCCACCATGAAGGCGAAGAGCGTGGCAAAGGGGGCGATCTTCATCACCTCCCATGCGCCCACCACCATGCGGCTGAAGACGTCGCGCGCCAGGTTGTCGCCGCCCATCAGGTAGTAGGGGTAAAGCCCCTGCGCCGCGGCATCGGGCACCGGCGTGCCGGGTACCTTGTTCTTCAGCCCCGAGATCTGCGAGAGCGTGTCATGTGTGACGATCCAGCCAAAGGCGCCGCCGAAGATGCCGGTATAGACCCAGAACATCACAAGGGCGAAACCGGTCATGCCGATCACGCTGTCGAAAAGCTTGCCGTAAAGCCCCAGCCGCCGCTTGTAGGTCAGCGACAGGGCGAATGTCACGACAAGGGCAATCCAGACCGGGGTGAACTGCGTCAGGATGCGGGTGATGATCTCACCCCAGCCAAGAGGGTCCATTGTCCCAGTCCTCCTATGTTACGCTGATGCGCGGGTTGAGATAGACATAGCCGACATCGGAAATCAGCTGCGTCACCAGCACCACGATCACGGACACGACCGAAACACCCAGCAGCAGCTCGATGTCGTTGTTGCCCGCGGCCTGCACCAGCACCCAGCCGAAGCCCTTGTAGTTGAACAGGGTTTCCACGATCACCACGCCGTTCAGCAGCCAGGGAAACTGCAGCATGATCACCGTGAAAGGCGCGATCAGCGCGTTGCGCAGGGCGTGTTTCATGACGATGTCGCTGAACTTCACGCCTTTCAGGCGGGCGGTGCGGATATATTGCGCCGTCATCACCTCGGCCATCGAGGCGCGGGTCATGCGGGCGATATAGCCCATGCCGTAAAGCGCGATCGTCAGCACGGGCAGGAAGAAATTGTTGAAGGTCGCATCCTCCATCGCGCTTGTGGCGGTGCCGTTGAACCATTTCAGCCCCACGGCGGACGAGGCGAAGACCGCGATCAGGATCACGCCCGAGACATATTCCGGGGTCGCCGTGGTGGTGATGGCAAAGGTCGAAAGGGCCCTGTCCGTGCGCGATCCCTCGCGCATGCCCGCCAGAACCCCCACCAGCAGTGCAGATGGCACCATCAGCACCATCACCCAGAACATCAGCTTGCCGGTCAGGCCAAGGCGGGTTGCGATGATGCCGCTCACCTCGTCCTTGAAGACGGTCGAAAAACCCCAGTCGCCCTGCAGGATGCCGCAGAAACGTGGGGCCGCGGCCAGAGCCTCGGGGGCGACGGTGCCTTCGACACAGCGGCCGCGCATGCCGTCATCGACCTTGACCGTCCAGCCCGGCAGAACGCCCAGCCATTGCCCGTATTTGACGGGCAGGGGGTCCAGATACCCGTTCCGTCCCAGGTAGCTGGCGACCTCGGCATCGCTCATGCGGAAGTTGCCCTGGGTCTTGGCCAGCTTTTCAAGGTTCGGATAGAGATTCGTCATGAAGAAGACGATGAAGGTCAGGCAGAGTGCCGTCAGGATCATGATCCCGAGCCGGCGCAAGATGAACAGGCCCATGCTGTGCCCCCTGGTTTAGGTGCCCGCCGTCATGCGGGCCTTGGCAGGTCTTCGGCGACCCGTCCTTTTTCTGTCGGTGCTTGTGCTCGCCCCTGGCCGATCACGGCCTTCGGGCGAAGTGCCGCGCCCCCGATCGGGGGGGCGCGGACTTGCAGGGCTGCCTGATCAGGCGGCCATGCCCCATTTGTAGTGATGATGTTCGAAGGAGATGTGCATCTCGGCACCCATCACACCTTCGCGCATGTGCCGGTAAAGCGAGCGCCAGTAAGGCTGGATCGTCACGCCTTCTTCCTGGATCAGCGCCTGCATCTTGGCGCTGACTTCGCGGCGCTTGTCGGCATCCGCGATCGACAGGGCCTCTTCCAGCAGGGCGTCGAACTCGGCGTTGGACCAGCCGAATTCATTCCATGCCTCACCCGAGCGATAGGCCAGGGCCAGGATCTGCACACCCAGGGGGCGGTGGTTCCAGTTGGTCGAGCTGAACGGATATTTCGTCCAGTCGTTCCAGAAGGTCGAACCGGGCAGGATGGTCCGCTTCACGTTGAAGCCCGCGTCGCGCAGCTGCGCTGCCACGGCATCGGTGGTGTTGCGGCGCCAGTCGTCGTCGATCGAGATGATCTCGTGCTCGAAATCGGCCATGCCGGTTTCGTCCAGAAGCGCCTTGGCTGCGGCAGGATCGTATTTCTGCGGCGGCAGTTCGGCATATTCCGGGTGAACCGGGGCGACATGGTGGTTTTCAGCCGGAACGCCAAGGTTGCCATAGCCCAGTTCAAGGCAGACGGCGTTGTTGACGGCCATCTGGATCGCCTGGCGGACGCGCTTGTCCTCGTAGGGGCGCACGCCGTTGACTTCGGCCAGCTGGTTCGGGCGCACCACGATGGTGGCGCCGGTCACGACCTCGGATTTCATCAGGCCAAGACCGTCCATGATCTCGATGAACTCGCCCACGGATTCGTGCAGCATGTCCACTTCTTCGCTTTCCAGTGCGGCCAGCCATGCGGCGCTGTCAGTGCCGAAGTCGATGTATTCGATCCGGTCCAGATAGGGTCCGCCATAGACATCGGTGCCCCACCATGTGTGGCCATCTGCCTTGACCAGCGAGCATTTCACGCCGACTTCCAGCTCTTCGATGACATAGGGGCCGGTGCCGACGTTCTGGACCGCGTCGGGGTTGTACGAGCTGTGCACCACCGCCGCCGGATAGTCCGAGAAACCGGGGATGATCGAAATGTCGGGGCGCGGCAGCGTCAGCTTGACGGTGTGGCTGTCCACGACGGCGATCGCCCCATCGGCGGCCTTGTTGGTGGCATCGTCGATCAGCGCGCTGACGCGGCCGGCCATCGAGTTGCCTTCGACATCACGCTCGCACCAGCGGGTCAGGTTGCGGGCCACATCCTCGGCGGTGAAGTCGTCGCCATTGCTCCACTTCACACCCTTGCGCACGTTCAGCGTGTACTCGGTGGCGTTGTCGTTCACCGACCAGCTGTCCAGCAGCATGCCGCGGATCGAACCGTCGTTGTTGTATTCGACCAGGTATTCCAGCGTGCCGCGGGTCTGGTTGGCGATTTCCGACCAGTCGGCGGTACGGGTGTCCTTGAGGGCGCGCACGTTCATCTGGCAGCGCAGGGTGCCGCCCATCGGCGGGGTCGCCTGCGCCTGTGCCGGGGTGCCAAGACCGCCCAGTGCATAGGCTGTGGCGGCGGCCACGCCAAGTCCGGTGGTGCGTGCAAGGAATTCGCGGCGGCTGAGTTTGCCCGCCTTGAATTCATCGGCATACATCACCGCGGCCTTGTGCACCGGCTGGCCCTTGAAGGTCATATCGTTCATTTTCAACTCCCTGTTGCTTTTTTTAGGCTGATCGGTCGACAGCCTGTCAGCCTGCATTGTCGTGCAGATTCTTGACCGCGTTCGCGCTTCATCCCTTGCGGCATTCGGCACCAGAACGGCCTTTGCGTCAACGCATGGTTTCGGCATTCTACGTCTGAAAACCGACATCAACTCGTAACAAAAACGACATCGATGTCGCTTGCAAGCCATAAACGCGACAGTCGCGTCGATTTCCGAAAAAGCTGCGCGGTGCGGGTTCCGTGATGCGACATGCGCCACAATCGCCATTCAGGCGGGATGGATCCCTTCAGAAACCCCGATGAACCCTGGCAGGCGGTCAGAGCGGCGCGCCAATCCGTCCTGTCGCGATCCTGGTGGCGGGGGGCGCTGCCTCCTGCTTGCGGGCGACGCGCCGCAGGTTGCTGGGCGATTGGCCCGTGTGGTGCTGCACGAAACGCGAGAAATAGGCCGCACTGCTGAAATTCAGGCTTTGACCGATATCCTGAAGTGGACGGTTCGTGGTTTCGATCTGGTCGCGCGCCGCATAGAGGCTGCGCTGGGTCAGGATCTCTGCCGCCGTCAATCCCGACGCCTCGCGGCAGGACCGGGTCAGATGGGTCGGGGTGACGCCCAGTTCATGCGCGTAATCGCCCATGAGTTTCGCGCTGGCATAGTCGCGTGCGACCATGGCGCAAAAGGCCTGCACCAGACGGTGCGCCGCGGATATCCGCGGCGCGTCATCCGCATGTTCCAGCATTTGCCGCCGCATCCAGACGGACAGCAGGATCGAATGGGCGCGCATCGCTTCGTCGGAATAGGGACGGTTGCCGGACTGCTCGCGCTGCATGATGTCGAGGATGCCCGAGATTTCCGCCTGGGCCTGCACGTCGCGGATGCGCAGATGCTGCGGCTCTTCGGGCAGACCAAGCTCATGTGCAGCGGGCAGATGCAGTGCAAGGCCGAATCCCTGTTTGCCGAGATCCAGCGCCAGAAGCGTATGGGCGGGTACGAACACGGCGTTATGCGTGCCGATGCCGCTGCGCAGCCCCTGAAGGACCATGCGGCCCTGGCCGCGCGTGATCCATAGCAGGATGTCGTGATCGTGGCTGTGCAACTGCTCCAGCCGCCAGGCCGCGCCGCGCGCCATCTGCGCGATACTGCCTATGCGGATGCCGCCCGCGCCGGGCAAGGGATGCGCCGTTTCCTGATCCGTTTTCGTGCTGCTGGCCTGCATGGATCCCGCTCCGTCCGCGTCGGTCCGCGATTACTGCGACAAGACTAGCAACAGCCCTGTTCCCGTTAAAGGGGAGTGGTTGAAAAAAGACAAGTTTCGCCGATTTCAGGCAGGAACCGGCCGATAGGCGGTCCAGGCGCGCATCCGGGCACGGAACCATGTGCGCTGGCGCTTGGCGAATTGACGCGTGGCGACGGTCGCGGCCTCGCGGGCGGCATCAAGGCTCATCTCGCCGCGCAGATGGGCGATCAGCTCGGGCGCGCCGATCGCCTTGGCGGACAGGTCCTCGGGGTTCCAGCTGGCAAGATTGGCCTGCGCCTCGTCCAGTGCGCCCGCGGCCAGCATCGCATCGAAGCGGCGCGCGATTCGCGCATTCAGCCAGTCCTTGGGCGCATCGAACAGGATCGGCCTCGTCTGCGACAGCGGCAGCAGGGGCGGCGGTGTGCTGTCCTGCCAATCGGCCAGCGTGCGTCCGGTGCCGCGCCAGACCTCCCAGGCGCGTTGCACCCGCATCGGGTTGCGCTGGTCAAGACGCGCCAGCGTGACGGGATCCAGATCGCACAGCAGCGCCTCCAGCCCGTCCGCGCGCAGGCGCGCGGTGGCCTCGGCGCGCAGGCCGTCGGGCAGGGGCGGGATCTCGGCCAGCCCTTCGGTCAGCGCCGTGAAATAAAGCCCCGTGCCCCCCACGATGATCGGACGGGGGCCGCCGCGCAGCAGCGGCGCCACCTCGCGCAGCCAGTGGCCCACCGAATAGGCCGCATCGCCCGGCACGTGGCCATAGAGAAGATGGGGCGCGCGCGCCTCTTCGTCGGCCGATGGGCGCGCGGTCAGCACCCGCCAGTTGGCGAAGACCTGGATCGCATCGGCATTCACGATCACGCCGCCCTGCGTCTCGGCGATCCTGAGGGCCAAGGCGGATTTGCCGCTGGCGGTGGGGCCTGCGATCAGCACGGGGCGGTCGGCGGGAATGGTTGTCAGATCGGGCGTGGTCATGCCCTGCCTCTATCCTCAATCGGTCGAAATCGCAAAGGCGGTGCATCTCGGATTGAACCCGCCCGCGTTTTGCGACATTTTGCGCGCGACCTGCACATACCGAACGGAGCCCCCATGTCAGACCAAGCCGCCCCCCAGTCCATGCCGCCGGTGCAGACCAGGTTCCGCCGCGTGATGCTGAAGATTTCGGGCGAGGCGTTGATGGGGGACCAGGGATTCGGCCTGCATCCGCCCACCGTCCAGCGCATCGCCCAAGAGGTGAAGTCGGTGCATGACCTGGGCGTCGAGATCTGCATGGTGATCGGTGGCGGCAACATCTTTCGCGGCCTGCAGGGCAGCGCCCAGGGGATGGAGCGCACGACCGCCGATTACATGGGGATGCTGGCGACCGTGATGAACGCGCTGGCGATGCAATCCTCGCTCGAGGCGCTGAACATACATACGCGGGTCATCAGCGCTATCCCGATGGACCAGGTCTGCGAGCCCTATATCCGCCGCCGTGCCGTGCGCCATCTTGAGAAAAAGCGTGTCTGCATCTTCGCGGCGGGCACGGGCAACCCCTATTTCACCACCGATACGGCCGCGACGCTGCGGGCCAATGAAATGGCCTGCGAGGCGATCTTCAAGGGCACCAAGGTGGATGGCGTCTATGACAAGGACCCCAAGAAACACGGGGATGCGAAACGCTATGAGCGCGTCACCTATGACGAGGTGCTGGCGCAGCACCTGGGCGTGATGGACGCCAGCGCCATCGCTCTTGCGCGCGACAACAACCTGCCGATCATCGTCTTCTCGCTGGACGAACCCGGCGGTTTCAAGGGGATCCTGGCAGGCCGGGGCACCTATACAACCGTACACGGTTGAGGCTAGATAGACCAAACCCGGGTGAAAACCGGGGCGTTACAAGGGAAATGCACGATTATGTCTGACGAAGAGTTCGAGATCGATACCGATGACCTTGAGCGGCGGATGGATGGCGCCATGGCGGCGCTGAAGACCGAATTCGCCTCGCTGCGCACGGGCCGCGCCTCGGCCTCGATGCTGGAACCCGTGGTGGTCGAGGCTTATGGACAGCGGACCCCGATCAACCAGGTCGGCACGATCAACGTGCCCGAGCCGCGGATGGTCACCATCAACGTCTGGGACAAGTCGATGGTCGGCGCTGTTGAAAAAGCCATTCGCAACAGCGGTTTGGGGATCAATCCTCAGCTGAACGGCACGATCATCATGCTGCCGATCCCCGAGTTGAACGAAGAACGCCGGCGCGAGCTGACACGGGTGGCCGCGCAATATGCCGAAAACGCCCGCGTGGCGGTGCGCAACGTGCGCCGCGACGGGATGGACCAGGTCAAGAAGGCCAAGGCCAAGGGCATGTCCGAGGATGACCAGAAGTTCTGGGAAACCACCGTGCAGGAACTGACCGACCGCTACACGAAACTGGTGGACGCAGCACTCGAAGGCAAACAGGCCGAGATCATGCAGGTCTGAGGACTTGTCGATCCGCCTCATGAAAGGGCCATTCATGGCGCGCCGGACTTCTGACAGCCTTTCCCCTGATGCGCCATCTTCCGGTGAAGCCGGCGTCGGGGTTCTCGATCCGGCTGGTCAGGGGCCGCGCCATGTCGCCATCATCATGGACGGCAATGGCCGTTGGGCCACGATGCGGGGGCGGCCGCGCCTGTTCGGGCATCATGCCGGTGCCCGCCGCGTGCGCGAAATCGTCGAGGCCTGTCCCGATCTGGGCGTCAAGTACTTGACGATATTTGCCTTTTCCACAGAGAACTGGCGCCGGACCCAGGTCGAGGTGGCCGGTCTGATGAGTCTCTTCCGCCGCTATATCACTGGCGAGGCACGACAATTGCGTGACGAGGGCGTGCGCGTGCGCTTCATTGGCGACCGCGTGCGGCTGGATGACAAGCTGGTCGCGCTGATGGACGAGCTGGAGCTGATGACCGCGGGCAATGACAGGGTGCATCTGACGATCGCGCTGAATTACGGCGGCCGCGACGAGGTGGCACGCGCCACCAAGCGGCTGGCCCAGGATGTGGCCCTAGGGCGGCTCGATCCGGCTGATGTGGATGAAGAAACGCTGCCAAAGTACCTTGATACTTACGTTCTTCCCGATCCTGACCTGGTGATCCGCACCAGTGGCGAGGCGCGGATTTCGAACTTCCTTCTGTGGCAATCCGCCTATGCCGAATATGAATTCGTCGATACGCTCTGGCCTGATTTTTCCCGCGCCGAATTCGCCAAGCTGTTGCATGGCTATGGTGCGCGCGATCGACGTTTTGGCGGCGTGAAGCTATGAGCGCCCGATGACCGCAGCCTCGAAATGGGAAGACCTCAAGACGCGCAGCGCCTCGTCGCTGCTGATGGTGGCCGTCGGGGCCGGCGAGATCTGGCTTGGCGGATCATGGTTCCTGTCACTGATCGTGATCGTTTGCGGCCTGATGATCTGGGAACTGGCGCGCATGGTCGCGCGCGAGGCGGCGGGTGTGGCGCTTGGTCTGGGCCTTCTGGCGGGGGCGTCGGTGCTGGGGGCGGTCCTGTTGAAAATGCCTGTGCTGCTGATCCTGCCGGTCTTGCTGGGCGGCCTCGCCGTGTCGCGGCACAGGGTGATGTACCTGCTGTATGCGCCGGTGGTGATGGCGGGCGCCTATGGCCTTGTGATGCTGCGCGATACGCCCGATGGCCTGACCTGGCTGATCTGGCTGGTGCTGGTCGTGGTCGTCACCGATGTGGCTGGATATTTTGCCGGGCGGATGATCGGGGGGCCCAAATTCTGGCCGGCGATCAGCCCCAAGAAGACATGGTCCGGCACTGTGGCCGGCTGGATCGGCGCGGGTGCGCTGGGTCTGGCCTTTCAGCCGCTGACGGGGGCAGGGGTCACGCTTGTGGTGGTCAGCATGATCGCATCCTTTGCCTCGCAGATGGGTGACATTGCGGAAAGCGCGGTCAAGCGGCGCACCGGGGTCAAGGACAGCTCAAGCCTGATCCCCGGCCATGGCGGGGTGCTTGACCGTTTCGACGGCTTGCTGGGGGCGTCGCTTCTGGTGCTGCTCTTCATGGTCATCGCCGGGCATCTGCCGGATCAGCCATGAAGCGGGTCACTGTCTTTGGATCAACCGGGTCGATCGGGCAGAACACGCTCGACCTGATCGCGCGAGCGCCGCATGACTATGACGTGGTGGCCCTGACCGGGGGGCGCAACATCGCGCGGCTTGCCGCCGATGCGCGGCGTCTGGGGGCGCAGGTCGCGGTCACGGCGCATGACGATCTGCTGGAGGATCTGCGCGCGGCGCTGGCCGGATCCGGGGTCGCGGCGGCGGCCGGGCAGGCGGCGCTGATCGAGGCGGCGGCGCGTCCGGCCGATTGGACCATGTCCGCGATCGTGGGGGCCGCCGGGCTTGCACCGGGGATGGAGGCGCTGAAACATGGCGGGACCCTGGCGCTGGCCAACAAGGAATCGCTGGTGACGGCAGGCCCCTTGCTGATGGCCACGGCGGCGCGGCACGGCGCGCGCATCCTGCCCGTGGACAGCGAGCATTCCGCGATCTTCCAGGCCCTTGCGGGCGAGGATATCGCCGCGGTCGAGCGGATCATCATCACCGCCAGCGGCGGTGCGTTCCGCGACTGGCCGCTGGAGCGCCTGGCGGGCGCGACCCTGGCCGAGGCGTCGAGCCATCCCAATTGGGACATGGGACAGAGGATCACGATCGATTCCGCATCGATGTTCAACAAGGCCCTGGAAGTCATTGAAACAAGAGAGTTCTTTGGTGTCTATCCCGACCAGATCGAGGTCATTCTGCATCCTGAATCGCTGGTGCATGCGCTGGTCGGGTTCCGTGACGGGGCCTTGATGGCGCATGTGGGGGCCTCGGACATGCGTCATGCCATCGGCTATGCGCTCCACTGGCCCGAGCGGCGCGATCTGCCGGTCGCGCGGCTGGATCTTGCCGCCATCGGGACGCTGAATTTCCGCGCCCCCGATCCCGCGCGCTATCCCGCCCTGCGCCTTGCGCGCGATGTGATGCAGCGGGGCGGGCTGTCGGGCGCCGTGTTCAACGCCGCCAAGGAGCGGGCGCTGGATGCCTTCATCGCGGGCCGCATCGGATTTCTGGACATGGCGGGCGTGGTCGAGGACGTTCTGACACGAATGTCATCCGAAAGCGGCCTCATTGATGCCGAGATCACCCTTGATACCGTCGCCCATGTGGACCATCTCGCACGGATAAGGGCGGATGAGGCCATGCAGGCGAAAGCGGGCTGACAGCACAGCCCCCAGATCAGAAAGCAGGACCGACACTTGGATATCGTTTCTTTTCTTCCCCAGTTTGGCGGGCTCGCCATGACTCTCGCGGCCTTTGTGGTCGCGCTGTCGGTGATCGTCGCGGTGCATGAATACGGCCACTACATTGTCGGGCGCTGGTCCGGCATCCATGCGGATGTGTTTTCGCTTGGGTTCGGGCCGGTGCTTTTTTCGGGCGTCGACAAACGGGGAACGAAATGGCAGGTCGCGCTGCTGCCGCTTGGCGGATACGTCAAGTTTCGCGGCGATGCGGATGCGGCCTCGGCCGGAACCGATGGTCAGGCGATCCGCGCCATGACCGAGGCCGAGAAACGCAGCACCATGCATGGCGCGCCGCTCTGGGCGCGGACGGCGACGGTCGCGGCGGGTCCGATCTTCAACTTCGTGCTGGCCATCATCGTCTTTACCGCCATCGGCATGACGCGCGGCGTTGCGGTGGATCCGCTGACGGTGGGCGAATTGCGCCCCGTCGCCGTGGCCCATGAGGTGCAACCCGGCGACGTTATCCTGGCGATCGACGGGCGCGCGCTGCCACAGGCGGGCGAGGCGGGGTTTGCCGACCTGACCGCCGCGCTGCCGGCGGTGCCGCTGATGGATTACACCGTGCTGCGCGACGGGCGCGAGGTGACGGTGCAAGGCCCGCATCCGATGCCCCCGGTCATTACCCAGCTTGCCCCGCAATCTGCGGCCATGGCGACCGATCTGGAACCGGACGATGTCATTCTTGCTGTCGATGGCGATCCGATCTTCGCCTTCCGCCAGTTGCGCGAGAAGGTCGAGGGCACGGAAGGCGCGCCCTTGCTGCTGGACGTGCGCCGTGGCGATCAGACCCTGCAGGTCAGCCTGACTCCGCGTCGCGTGGACGAGCCCCAGGATGGCGGCGGTTTCGAGACGAACTGGCGGATCGGCATCATCGGCGGGCTGTTCTTCGATCCGATGACGGAAACCCCCGGTTTCATGGATGCCTTCACGAATGGCGTGGCCAGCATGTGGGAGATCATCCGCGGCTCGCTGTCCGGTCTTTATCACATGGTGACGGGCGCGATCAGCACCTGCAACATGTCCGGGCCGATCGGAATCGCCGAAGTCTCGGGCGCGATGGCCAGCCAGGGCACAGAAAGTTTCATTTATTTCATCGCGGTCCTGTCGACGGCTGTAGGTCTTCTGAACCTCTTTCCGATCCCGGTTCTGGATGGGGGGCACCTGGTCTTCTACGCCTATGAGGCCGTGGCCGGAAAACCGCCCAGCGACAAGGTGTTGCGGGTGCTGATGGCCGCAGGTCTGACCATCATCCTGTCGCTGATGGTCTTCGCACTGAGCAACGATATCTTCTGCCCCTGATTCCGCGGGATCAGGGTGCGGACTGTCTTCCGAAAGGCTTCGGCGTCAAAATATGGCCATAATCCTGGGCTATCGAGATGCGTGAAACGAGTTTGGAAAGTGTGATCCCATGGAAATGATCCAGAAAAGCGGACGTGGTCTTGGCCTTATCCTGTCCTTGAACTGGGACCGTATCCTGTATCTGGGTACGATCATCCTGGCCTTGAATGTCGGCACCCTTCTGAACCTGCTCTGATCCGGCATTCCGTCTTGCATTCCTCCATCACCACGACGCCACGCGCGGCACAGCCTGCGCGGGGCTTTTGCGGGTGGTGAACCACGGCCTGAACGCCCTTGACCCGGAATTGCGCGGGGCACGGGCACAACCTGTTGTGTTGCACGCGCTTTGAGGCGTCTGGGCTTTTGACAACGGGCCGCAATGCCGATACTCACTTGGTCAACATAAATGCATGACTGGGTTGACCGATGACCAATGAGATGGGTGGGCGGCGCCGCGTTCGCAGCAGGGACGATATTTCTTTCCGCAAGGCGCAGGCTGCCGCGCGAGGGCGCGTTTCGGGATGGATTGCGCCAATTCTGGTGGCAGGCCTGACATTGGGAACGATTCCCGCAGCACCCGCCTGGGCGCAGTCTTTCAGTTTCAGTTCCGTCCAGATCGACGGGAACCAGCGGATCGAGTCGGCAACGATTCTCAACTATGCCGGGATCGCGCGCGGCCAGACTGTGTCGGCGGCCGAACTGAACGATGCCTATCAGCGCATCCTGGCGTCCGGCCTGTTCGAAGAGGTCACGCTGGAGCCGCGCGGCAACATGCTGGTGATCAGCGTGACCGAGTTTCCGACGATCAACCAGATCAGCTTCGAGGGGAATCGCCGCCTGAAGACCGAGGTGCTGGAAACGGTGGTCCAGTCGCAGTCGCGGCGCGTCTTCAACCCGTCGACTGCGGAACGCGATGCATCTGCCATTGCGGATGCCTATGCGCAGGCAGGCCGCCTTGCCGCGTCGGTCAATCCGCGGATCATCCGCCGTTCGGACAATCGCGTGGACCTTGTGTTCGAAATATTCGAAGGCGGTCTGGTCGAGATCGAGCGGATCGGTTTCGTCGGCAACCGTGTCTTCTCGGATTCGCGTCTGCGCCGCGTTCTGGAAACCAAGCAGGCGGGCCTGCTGCGGGCGCTGATCCAGCGGGATACCTTCGTGGCGGACCGGATCGAGTTCGACAAGCAGGTGCTTCAGGATTTCTATTTCTCGCGCGGCTACGTGGATTTCCGCACCACGGCGGTGAACAGTCAACTGGCCCGGGAGCGGGACGGGTTTTTCGTCACCTTCAACGTCGAGGAAGGCCAGCAATTCCGCTTCGGCGAGATCACGGCCACGACGGATCTGCCCGATGTGAACCCCGATGAATTCCGCGAGGCGCTGAATGTGCGGGCAGGCGGTGTCTATTCGCCCATGATCGTCGAGGACAATATCGCCCGGCTGGAGCGTCTTGCGATTCAGAAGGGCCTGAATTTCGTGCGCGTCGAACCCCGGATCGTGCGCAACGAGCGTGATCTGACCCTTGACGTCGAATTCGCGATGGTGCGCGGTCCGCGCATTTTCGTGGAACGCATCGACATCGAAGGCAATGCCACGACCCTGGATCGTGTGGTCCGGCGCCAGTTCCGCGTGGTCGAGGGCGACCCCTTCAACCCGCGTGAAATTCGCGAAAGCGCCGAGAGGATCCGCGCGCTGGGGTTCTTCAGCGATGCGCGCGTGAATGCGCGCGAAGGCAGCTCGCCGGATCAGGTGATCGTGGATGTGGAAGTCGAGGAACAGCCCACCGGCAGCCTGTCCTTCGGTGGTGCCTATGGCACCAACGGTGGCTTTGCGCTGATCGCCAGCTTCAGCGAATCCAACTTCCTTGGCCGCGGGCAACGTCTGCAGCTTGATTTCTCGGGCGCCGCGGAAAACCAGACCTACGAGATCCGCTTTACCGAACCAGCCCTGCTGGGCCGCGACCTGGCGCTGGATCTTGAACTGGGCTACCGCGAGACCAACAATTCCTTCGCGAATTACGACACGGCCGTTGCGCGTTTCAGCCCCGGCCTGACCTTTCCGGTCAGTGCGGGCGGCCGGTTGCGCGCCTTCTACAAGGTCGAAAGCGTCGAAATCAGCAACTACGAATTCACAGGGACGCTGCTTGCCGATGAAGCGGATCAGGGGCAACTCTGGAGCAGCGCGCTTGGCTATACCTACAGCTTTGACAACCGTCGCAGCGGCCTGAACCCGGATGCGGGCATCCTGCTGCAGTTCGGCCAGGAATTCGCCGGGCTGGGCGGTGACAGCACCTATGTCAAGACGACCGCGCGCGCACAGGCGCAGACCTCGATCCTGAATGACGAGGTGACGCTGCGCGCGACGCTGGAAGGCGGCATGCTGAACTTCACTTCGGGAACCAGCCGGGTGACCGATCGTTTCCTGATCGGCGGCTCGATCATGCGCGGCTTCACCCCCGACGGGATCGGCCCGCGCGAGGTGCGCACCGCCGCAGGTGGTGCCGTCGAGGTGAATGACGCGCTTGGCGGCAATGTCTATGCCGTGGCCAAGCTTGAGGCCGAGTTCCCGCTGGGCCTGCCCGAGGAATACGGGATCCGTGGCGGTCTGTTCTATGATGTCGGCTCGGTCTGGGATCTGGATCTGACCAATGCCAATACGATCTATGACGATTTTTCGCTGCGGCATGTGGTGGGCGTCTCGATCTTCTGGGATTCGGTGATCGGGCCGTTGCGTTTCAACTTCTCGAAAGCGCTTCAGAAAGAAGATTTCGACGATGAGCAGAAATTCAATCTGACCATCTCGACGCGGTTCTGATGTGGCCCCGGTGGCGTGGCGCGATGGGTATTGCTGATCGTCGACAGGCCGGATGGCGGGCGATCTGCGCCTGTGTGATCGCGCTGTGCCTGCCTGTTGGCGGGCCTGCGCCGGCACAGGAAAGCCAGCTGATCCGCAGCCCGATCCTGTCCCTTGATCAGGATCGCATGTTTGCGGCCTCTGCCTTCGGGCGGCGCTTCGATGCGGCGTTGCAAGCCGACGGGGCGCGGCTTGAAGTCGAGAATCGCAGGATCGAATCCGAGCTTGAGGCCGAAGAGAAGGATCTGACCCAGCGCCGCCCCGCGATGAGCCCCGAGGCGTTCCGCGCGCTGGCCGATGCCTTTGATACCAAGGTGCAGCGGATCAGGACCGAACAGACCGCCAAGGCACGGGCCCTTGCCCAGCGCACCGAAGAGGCGCAGCGCCAGTTCATCGCCGCGGCGCGCCCGGTGCTGGAGCAGTTGATGATCGACGCGGGCGCGGTGGTGATCATCGACCCGCGCAGCGTCGTGATGAGCCGCAGTGCCATCGACGTGACGGATGAGGCGATCCGCAGGATCAACGACAGCATCGGTGATGGCACCGATACCGCGGTTCCGCCGCAAGTGGCACCAGCCGCGCCGAAAGGCGACTGACCCGCGATGCGCTTGCTCCTGCGGGGGCGAATTGTTACTGACAGACATGAGATGCATGGCCGGGCAGGCCCATGGGCCTGAAGGGGTCGGATCGGTCGCCTGCTTGCCGGAACAGATGAACCAGAAAGCAAGACCCCGGGGGGCAGATGACTGAGCCTTTGAAAAGCGCCGATATCCTGATGATCCAGCGGATTTTGCCGCATCGCTACCCGTTCCTGCTGGTGGACAAGGTGATCGATATCGACGGCACGTCCTCGGCCGTGGGGATCAAGAACGTGTCCATGAACGAGCCGCATTTCCAGGGGCACTTCCCCGGAAACCCGATCATGCCGGGAGTGACCATCGTCGAGGCGATGGCCCAGACCGCCGCCGTGATGGTTGGCGTGGCGCTGGACATGGCCGACAAGGAACTGCTGGTCTATTTCATGGCGATCGACGGCTGCAAGTTCCGCCGCAAGGTGGTGCCCGGCGATGTGCTGCGCATGACGCTGACCACGCTGCGCGGCAAACCCGGCGGCAAGGTCTGGCGCTTCAAGGGCGTGGCCGAGGTTGACGGAGAGATGGCGGCGGAATGCGAGTTCACCGCCATGATGGATCTGCCCAAGGAGTAATCGATGTCCAGCCGGATCCACCCTTCCGCCATCATCGAGGACGGCGCGCAGATCGGCGCAGATGTCTCGATCGGGCCGTTCTGCCATATCGGCCCGCAGGTCCGTCTTGCCGACGGGGTGCATCTGCACAGCCATGTGGTCGTGTCCGGCCAGACCGATATCGGCGAAAAGACCCAGATCCATCCCTTCGCGGTGGTCGGGGGCATTCCGCAGGATCTGAAATTCAAGGGTGAAGATACGCGCCTGATCATAGGTGCGCGCAACCGTATCCGCGAACATGTGACGATAAACACCGGCACCGAAGGCGGCGGCGGCATCACCCGCGTCGGCGATGACGGGTTGTTCATGGCGGGCAGCCATGTGGCCCATGACGTGCAGATCGGCAACCGGGTGATCGTGGTGAACAACGCGGCCCTCGCGGGGCATTGCATCATCGAGGATGACGTGATCATCGGCGGGCTGTCGGGGGTGCATCAATGGGTGCGCATCGGGCAGGGCGCCATCATCGGGGCGGTCACCATGGTCACCAATGACGTCATCCCCTACGGGCTTGTACAGGCGCCGCGTGGCGTGCTGGACGGGTTGAACCTTGTGGGGCTGAAGCGTCGCGGCGTGCCGCGCGCCGATATCACGGCGTTGCGGGCGGCGTTTCAGATGCTGGCACAGGGCGAGGGCGCGTTTCAGGACCGTGCGCGCCGTCTTGGCGATGATACCCAAAGCGAATACGTGCGCCAGATCGTCGATTTCGTGACCGCCGGGTCCGACCGGTCCTTTCTGACGCCGGGCTGATGCTGGCGCTGATCGCAGGGCGGGGGCAATTGCCGGGGCACATCGTGGCCGCCCATGGTGCCCCTGTGCTGGTCGCGGCGCTGGAGGGGTTCGCCCCCGATCACCTGACACCTGACATCACCTTTCGCGTGGAGCGTCTTGGCAGTTTCATTGCCGATCTCAAGGTGCGGGGCGTGACCCAGATCTGCATGGCCGGTGCCATCGGCAGACCTGCGCTGGATCCCGCGATGATCGACGCTGCGACCATGCCACTTGTGCCGCGCATGATGCAGGCGCTGGGGCAGGGCGACGATGGCGCGCTGCGCGTGGTGATCGCGCTGTTCGAAGAGGCGGGATTCACCCTGCGCGCCGCGCATGAGATCTGCCCCGATCTGCTGCTGTCCGAGGGCATTCCCACACGCGCGCGGCCCGGTCCGCAGCATCAGGGACCCGCCCGTCTGGGCAAGGCCACCATCGCCGAGATGGGCCGCGCCGACCAGGGGCAGGCCTGCGTGATCCGGCGCGGTGACGTTCTGGCCCGCGAAGGTGCGGATGGCACCGATGCGATGCTGGCGCGGCTTGGATCGGGTGCGACCGGGGACAGTGATCCCGATCCGCTGACATGGGGTTTCAACGCGCTTACAGATGCCGCGACCAGCGCGCTGGATTGGCTTGGCGGGCGCGACGCCGCGGATCACGACGGCGCCATCCTCTACAAGGCCCCCAAGCCCGGTCAGGATCGCCGTGTCGATCTGCCCACCATCGGCCCCGGCACCGCGATGCGCGCCGCCGATGCCGGGCTGGACGGGATCGTGATCGAAGCCGGCGGCGTTCTTGTTCTGGATCTGCCGGCGGTTCTGCGTATCCTTGATGACAAGGGGATGTTTCTTTGGGTGCGGGCCGCATGAAGGTGTTCCTGATCGCGGGCGAAGCCTCGGGCGACAAGCTGGGGGCTGCCTTGATGTCGGGCCTCAAGCAGCTGACAACGCCCAGTTTTTCCGGTGTCGGTGGGCCGATGATGCAGGCCGAGGGGATGGACAGCCTTTTTCCCATGGACGAGTTGAGCATCATGGGCCTGGCCGAGGTGCTGCCGAAATACCTGCATCTGAAACGGCGCATCGCGCAGACGGCCGCAGCGGTGATCGCGGCGCGCCCCGATGTGCTGGTGACCATCGACAGCCCCGATTTCTGCCTGCGTGTCGCAAGGCTGGTAAAGGCCGAAAGCGATATCCGCACCGTGCATTACGTGGCGCCGTCGGTCTGGGCCTGGCGTCCGGGGCGCGCGGCCAAGATGGCGCGCGTCATCGATCATGTGCTGGCGCTGCTGCCGTTCGAGCCGCCTTACATGGAAGCCGCAGGCATGGATTGCGATTTCGTAGGCCATCCGGTTGTGGCCGAACCCCGGGCGACCGAAGCTGATGCGCGTGATTTCCGCGCGCGTCACGGGATCGGCGAGGCGCCGCTGCTGTTGGCGCTGCCCGGCTCGCGACGCGGCGAGGTGGCGCGCCTTGCCCCGCGTTTCGGCGCGGCTTTGGGGCGCATGATGCAGGACCATCCGGGCATGCGGGTTGTGGTGCCGACCACCGCCAACGTGACGGAGCATGTGCGGGACCTGGTCGGTGACTGGCCCGTCGCGCCCCTTGTCCTTGATCCCTGCGACATGAGCAGCGATGCCTATGTTGCTGAAAAAAGGTCGGCTTTTCGCGCGGCGGATATTGCGCTTGCGGCCTCCGGCACTGTCTCGCTGGAACTGGCGGCGGCGGATACGCCGATGGTGATCGCCTATGACATGAACCCGGTCAGCCGGTTTCTGATCGGTCGGATGCTCAGGATCGATACGGTCACGCTGGTCAATCTGGTGTCGGATACGCGCAGCGTGCCGGAATGCCTGGGGCGCAGTTGCACGCCCGCGGCGATCGCCGATGCGCTGGACAAGGTGATGCGCGCGCCGGGCAGCCAGATCGACGCGATGCGCCTGACGATGGAGCGTCTGGGCAAGGGCGGCACGGCGCCGGGTCTGCGCGCGGCGCAGGCGATCATCGACAGGCTGCCCGCCGGTCGGTGACAGGGCGGGATCAGCCCTTCCAGATCCAGCCGCCACCCAGAACGCGGGTGCTGGCGGGATCGTAGAAGACACAGGCCTGGCCCGGTGACACGCCTTCTTCGGGTGTCAGCAATTCGACCGTGGCCGTGGTGGCCGACAGCGGGCGGATCACCGCCTCGCGCGGGGGGCGGGTCGAACGGACCTTGACCGCCACATGCCATTCGGCGGCGCTGTCGAAGGGGGCATCGCCCAGCCAGTTGATCTCGCGCAGGGGCACGACGCGGGTGGACAGCATCTCTTTCGGACCGACGATGACGCGCTTGGCGTCCACGTCCAGCTTGACCACGTACAGCGGGTCTTCCAGGCCACCGATGCCCAGACCCCGGCGCTGGCCGATGGTGTAATGGATGACACCCTTGTGCGTGCCCATAACGCGCCCATCCACATCGACGATCTCGCCGGGTTCGGCGGCGCCGGGGCGCAGCTTTTCGATCACGGCGGCATAGTTGCCATTGGGCACAAAGCAGATGTCCTGGCTGTCGGGCTTGTCGGCCACGGGCAGGCCGTAACGCGCCGCCAGCGCCCGTGTTTCCGCCTTCGAGGTCAGGTGGCCCAGCGGAAAGCGCAGGTAATCCAGCTGCTCTGCCGTGGTCGAGAACAGGAAATAGCTTTGATCGCGGGCGGCATCCGCCGCGGCATGCAATTCGGGACCCTTCGCGCCCATCTTGCGCTGGATATAGTGGCCCGTGGCCATGCAATCCGCCTCGAGGTCGCGGGCGGTTTCCAGCAGGTCCTTGAACTTCACCCGCTCGTTGCAGCGGATGCAGGGCACGGGTGTGGCCCCGGCCAGGTAGCTGTCGGCGAATTCGTCGATCACCGCGTCCTTGAAGACGTTTTCATAATCCAGCACGTAATGGGGAAAACCCATGGTCTCGGCGACGCGGCGGGCGTCATGGATATCGAGACCGGCGCAGCATGCACCTTTCTTGGCCAGGGCCGCGCCATGGTCGTAAAGCTGCAAGGTCACGCCGACCACGTCATAGCCTTCTTCGGCCAGTTGTGCCGCAACCACGGAACTGTCCACGCCACCCGACATCGCCACCACCACACGGGTTTGCGAGGGCGGCTTGGCAAAGCCCAGCGAGTTCAGCGGATGATCGGTGTCGAGGGCCATCATGGCCTCCTTGGTCTGGCGCGGTGGCAGGAGGGGGGCGGGGATTTCGCGCGGCCCCCGGAAAGTCTGCGAGAATATAGGAAAATCCAAGATACTCTCAACCCCCTGTTTCACCTGCTGTTAAACGCTCTGCCGCATTGATGCGGCATGAAAGGAAAAACAGGCATGTATCTCAAAAAGATCGATGGTCCGCGTGCGGTGACGCTTCCTGACGGATCGGTGATGACGCGCGCCGATCTGCCCCCGCCCGACACGCGCCGCTGGGTGGCCAGCCGCAAGGCCGCGGTGGTGCGCGGCGTGCTCAGCGGGTTGATTTCAAGGGCCGAGGCGCTGGAACGCTACGGGCTGAGTGATGACGAATTCGAGGGTTGGCTGCGTGCCATCCGCGACCATGGTGTTGCTGCCCTGCGGGCGACAGCGACGCAAAAATATCGACAACTTTAGGTTGGGGTGCTAAATTCGAGATGTTGGGTAACCGTGAATTAACTATTTTTGGTCAGGGTCGTCCGTGATCGAGACCCTTGACGGAGTGTATGTATGCGAGTGCTGCTGGTTGAAGATGATCCTACGACGTCGAAAAGCATCGAGATGATGCTGACCCATGCCAATCTGAACGTCTATACGACGGACCTGGGCGAGGAGGGGATCGATCTTGCCAAGCTCTATGACTACGATCTGATCCTGCTCGACCTGGGATTGCCGGACATGCACGGGCACGAGGTGTTGCGCCAATTGCGCCTGGCACGGGTCGAAACCCCGATCCTGATCCTGTCCGGGGATGACGACACGGACAACAAGATCAAGGGCTTCGGTTTTGGCGCCGATGATTACCTGACCAAGCCTTTCCACCGTGAAGAACTTGTCGCGCGCATCCATGCCATCATCCGCCGGTCAAAGGGGCATTCCCAATCGGTGATCCGCACCGGCAAGATCAGCGTGAACCTTGATGCCAAGACCGTGGATGTGAACGGCAAGGGCGTGCACCTGACCGGCAAGGAATACCAGATGCTGGAACTTCTGAGCCTGCGCAAGGGCACGACGCTGACCAAGGAGATGTTTCTGAACCATCTTTACGGCGGCATGGATGAGCCCGAGCTCAAGATCATCGATGTCTTCATCTGCAAGCTGCGCAAGAAACTGGCCGTGGCCACGGGCGGGGACAATTACATCGAAACGGTCTGGGGGCGCGGCTATGTCCTGCGTGATCCCGATCCTGCCACGATGGGCGACCACCGGCTGGCCGTAGGCGCCTGACGCGCGACACCTTGCGTTTCGTGTCCTCGTCATGGGGCCTGCGTCGCATGGGTTGCCGCGCGCGCGCATTGGCGGACTGGACCTTGACGGCAAGCCACCCTATCACTTCGGCTGTGAAGCAGCCTTGTGACGGGGGGCAAAGGTGACCGACAAGACCGGTAACGCGACAGGGACGACTGCGGCTGAGATGCGCGCCCCGGAAGAGCTGAGCGCCGCCGAGGCGGAGGCAGAGCTGGCCCGTCTGGCCGCGCTGATCGGGGCCGCCAATATCGCCTATCATCAGCAGGATGCGCCCGAAATCTCGGACGCGGACTATGACCGGCTCAAGCAGCGCAACAGCCGGATCGAGGCGCTGTTTCCGCAGCTCAAGCGTGCCGACAGTCCCAGCGACCAGGTCGGTGCCCGCTTGGCCGACGGGTTTGGCAAGATCACCCATGCGGTGCGGATGTTGTCGCTTGGCAATGCTTTCGAAGACGAAGAAATCACCGAATTCGATGACTATATCCGCAAGTACCTGAACCTCGGTCAGGCCGATCTGGCCTATACCGCAGAGCCGAAGATCGACGGTCTGAGCCTTTCTCTGCGTTACGAAAACGGCGTGCTGGTGCAGGCGGCCACGCGCGGTGATGGCGAGGTGGGCGAAAATGTCACCGAAAATGCGCGCACCATCGCGGATATTCCCGCGCGGCTGACAGGGGCGCCCGCGCTTCTGGAAGTGCGGGGCGAGGTCTACATGAGCCATGCCGATTTCGCGGCGCTGAATGCGCGGCAGGCGGACATCGGGGGCAAGACCTTCGCCAACCCACGCAATGCGGCGGCCGGGTCTTTGCGCCAGCTTGATGCCGCGATCACCCGTGCGCGGCCCCTGCGGTTCTTTGCCTATGGATGGGGCGCTGTCTCCGAACCGCTCGCCGATACGCAGATGGGCGCGATCGACCGGTTGGCCGCGCTGGGATTCGTCACGAATGACCTGACGCGCCTGTGCCAGGGACCGGACGAGATGCTGATCCACTACCGCGCGATCGAGGCGCGGCGCGCCACGCTGGGCTATGACATCGATGGTGTCGTCTACAAGGTGAATGACCTTGCCTTGCAGGCACGGTTGGGGTTCCGGTCGACCACGCCGCGTTGGGCCATCGCGCACAAGTTTCCGGCCGAGCTGGCCTGGACCCGGCTTGAAGGGATCGACATCCAGGTTGGCCGTACCGGCGCGCTGTCGCCGGTTGCGCGGTTGACGCCTGTAACGGTGGGGGGGGTCGTCGTGTCGAATGCGACCCTGCATAACGAGGATTACATCGCCGGGCGCGATGCGCGCGGCAACCGAATCCGCGAGGGCAAGGACATTCGCGTCGGCGATTGGGTTCAGGTCTACCGCGCGGGCGATGTGATCCCCAAGATCGCCGATGTCGATCTGTCCAAACGTCCCGCCGATGCCGTGCCCTTCGTGTTCCCGGACCATTGCCCCGAATGCGGGTCCATTGCCATCCGCGAGGAGGGGGACGCCGTGCGCCGCTGCACCGGTGGCCTTGTTTGTCCCGCGCAAGCCGTGGAAAAATTGAAGCATTTCGTCAGCAGGGGTGCATTCGACATCGAAGGCCTGGGGGCCAGGCAGGTCGAGATGTTCTATCATGATGACCAGCTGGCGATCCGTGAGCCTGCGGATATCTTCACCCTGCAGCAGCGCGACGCGCGTAATCTGGCCCGCCTGAAAAATCGTGAGGGCTGGGGTGAAAAAAGCGCAAATAACCTGTTTCAGGCTATTGATGATAAAAGAAAAATACCGTTCGGGCGGTTGCTGTTCGCACTTGGCATTCGCCATGTCGGCGAAGCGGCCTCGAACCTGATCGCCGGTCATTACATCACCTGGAACACCTTTCTGTCTGCGATGGACGGGGCCGTGGGGCTGGCTGGCGCAGACTGGGACGAGCTGATGTCCATCGACGGGGTCGGGCAGGTCATGGCCAAGGCCCTGGTCACGGCCTTCTCGCCCGAAGGCGAGCGCGCCAGTATCGACCGGCTTGTCGCGCAGCTGGAGGTGCAGGATGCAAGGCGCATCGTGGCCGAGGGCAGCCCGATCGCCGGCAAGACCGTCGTCTTCACCGGCACATTGGAAAAGATGACGCGCGCCGAGGCCAAGGCCCGCGCCGAGGCCCTGGGCGCCAAGGTGGCTGGTTCGGTCAGTGCCAAGACCGACATCCTCGTGGCCGGTCCGGGGGCGGGATCCAAGGCCAGGAAGGCGCAGGACCTGGGGATCGAAACCCTGGATGAAGACGGCTGGTTGAGCCTGATCGGCGCGACATGAGTGGGCGGCCCGAGATCCTTTTCCCGCTTTTCGCCGGGATCGAGACGCTGGAAGGTGTCGGGCCAAAGACCGCGCAACTTCTGGAGCATCTGCAGATCACGCGGCCGCGCGACCTGATCTTCACCCTGCCGCATTCCGGGGTGGATCGCGCGCGCCGGGCCTCGGTGCGTGATGCGGTCCTGCCGCAGGTCGTCACCGTCGAGGTGGAGATCGGCAAGCACATGCCGGCGCGCACCAAGTCGGGGGCCTATCGGATCGTGGTCGAGGATGCGGCGACCTCGTTCCAGCTGGTGTTCTTTCATGCGCGCGGGGATTACCTGCAAAAACAATTGCCTAGCGGGCAAAGACGCGTTGTGTCGGGCCGGGTCGAGCTGTTTGACGGGATCGCGCAGATGGTCCATCCCGATCATGTCCTGCGCCCCGAAGAGGCCGGAGACATCCCCGCCTTCGAACCCGTCTATCCGCTGACGTCGGGGGTCACCCAGAAGCAGATGTTCAAGGCGGCGCAATCCGCCTTGACGCGCCTTCCCGCGCTTGCGGAATGGATCGACCCTGCCCAGAAGCTGCGCGCCGGATGGCCTGATTGGGCCGATGCCGTGCGCGCGGCGCATGGGCCCGCCCGGTCTGAGGATCTTGCGGCGACGGCACCGGCGCGCGAAAGGCTGGCCTATGATGAAATGATGGCCCATCAGATCACGCTCGCCCTGGCGCGGGCCCGTCTGCGGCGGGCCAAGGGACGCGAAAGTCATGGGACCGGGCAGTTGCAGCAGCGCGTTCTGGCGGCACTTCCCTATGCGCCGACGGGTGCGCAACTGCGCGCCATCGAAGAGATCGCGCGCGATATGGCCGCGCCGCAGCGGATGAACCGCCTTCTGCAGGGTGATGTCGGCGCGGGCAAGACGCTGGTGGCGTTCCTGGCGCTGCTGGTTGCCGTTGAAGCGGGCGGGCAGGGCGTGATGATGGCCCCGACTGAAATCCTGGCCCGTCAGCACCTGGAAAGCCTGCGCCCGATGGCCGAGGCGGCTGGCGTGACGCTTGAGATCCTGACCGGGCGCGACAAGGGCGCGGACCGGCGCAGCAAGCTTGAAGCGCTGGCGCGTGGCGATATCAGGATCCTTGTGGGCACGCATGCCGTCTTTCAGAAAGACGTGGAATTTGCCGATCTGCGGCTTGCGGTCGTGGATGAACAGCATCGCTTTGGCGTGCGCCAGCGGCTGGAACTGGGCCGCAAGGGCGAGGCGGCCGACGTGCTGGTGATGACGGCGACCCCGATCCCGCGATCTTTGGCGCTGGCCCAATACGGGGACATGGATGTGTCGGTGCTGGATGAAAAACCGCCCGGCCGCCAGCCGATCAAGACCGCCATGGTGTCCAGCGCGCGGATGGACGAGGTGGTCAGCCACCTGCGGCGTGCGATCCTCGAGGGGCGGCAGGCCTATTGGGTCTGCCCGCTGGTGGATGAGAGCGAGGTTGTCGACTTGACCGCCGCCGAAGAGCGTTTCAAGCATTTGCGCGCTGTTCTGGGCGAGGGGAATGTCGGACTGGTGCACGGGCAGATGCCCGCGACCGACAAGGACGCGGCCATGGCCGCATTCCAGTCGGGCCGAGTCGCGGTTCTGGTGGCCACCACGGTGATCGAGGTGGGGGTGAACGTGCCCAATGCCACGATCATGGTGATCGAGCAGGCCGAGATCTTCGGGCTGGCGCAATTGCACCAGTTGCGCGGTCGCGTGGGCCGTGGGGCGGGCGCGTCGACCTGCCTTTTGCTGTATCGCGCGCCCCTGTCCGAAACCGCCGAACGCCGCCTGACAACCCTGCGCGATACCGAAGACGGTTTTCGTATCGCCGAAACCGATCTGGAAATGCGCGGCGCCGGTGATCTGATCGGCACCGCGCAATCGGGTCTGCCACGGTTCAGGGTGGCCGATCTGGAACGGCAAGCGGCCCTGATGGCGGTTGCACAAAGCGATGCGCGCAAGCTGATGGCGGACGATCCCACGCTGGGCAGCGCACGCGGCAAGGCGGCGCGGGTGCTTTTGTGGTTGATGGAGCAGGACCAGGCGATACGGCTGATTTCCGTGGGTTGACCCCCGTTTTTCGACAAAATGCTGTTTTGTTCTCAAATGTTCTCATAAAGTTCTTTACAGGCGGTAAAGAATATGAGAACAAAAGAGCAACAAGACACCAGATAGCCCAGTTGAAAGGTCAGACCGATGCTCGCACAGATCAAAAACGTCATCGAACGTTCCCGTGACACGCTGCTGTCGGATGCGATCGGCGCCATGGCGCTGATGGTGATCCTGGTGGTCGGCCTGCACCTTCCCACCTTTTCCTGAAAGGATTTTTCCAGTTTCTGCCTGCGGTCCTGATCCGGTGGCATGCGGCATCCCTGTCCCAATCTGATGCCTGCCTGACGGATACTGCCTGTTCCGACACAATTCAGGGCTATCCCCAGCCCTGACGTATTGCCCCGCCCAAACAGGACACGCCACTTTCCGCCGCCTTCCAGACTGGAAGTGCGGCGGTTTTTTTTTACGGGGTCAGGGTGTCAGGCGCAGTGGGCCTGTTCGGCCTCGGCCACGGCCTGGGCGGTCGCCTCAAGCGCCAGCAGGATCGAGGCGTGACGGTTCTTGTACTCGCGGGCGGGGCGCAGCACTTCAAGCCCCTCGAAGGGCGCATCCGGGGTGGGGCCGTCGGATTTCAGCATCGCCTTGAGGCCCTCAAGCGCCACCTCGATCTGGGCGCGGTCGCAGCCGATGACGGCATGGCCCACCACGGCCGCGGCGGCCTGCCCAAGGGCGCAGGCCTTCACGTCCTGCGCATATTCCGCGATCCTGCCATCCTTGAGCACCACATCCACCGTGACCGTGGACCCGCAGAGCGGCGAGCGCCGCTTGACCGTGGCATCAGGATGCGCCAGCCGCGCGGTATGCGGAATATCGGCCGCCAGGGCCAGAATACGCGAGGAGTACAGCTTGATCAGATCGGTGTCGCTGCTCATGCCCTGGTCCTTTCGACGCTTTCCCTTTTGGTCTCTTGCCCCTAAATAGGCCTCAACCCGTCCGAAGCAAAGAGTTTTACCATGACTTTCGATCCCGCAACACTGGTTTACAACGACGCGGGGCTGATCCCGGCGATTGCGCAGGACGATGCGACGGATGAGATCCTGATGATGGCCTGGATGAATGCCGAGGCTGTCGCGCGTACCCTGCAGACCGGCCATGTCACCTATTGGAGCCGGTCGCGGCAATCCTTCTGGATCAAGGGGGAAAGCAGCGGTCACCGGCAGGAGCTGGTTGATCTGCGCGTGGATTGCGACCGTGATTGCCTGCTGGTGCGCGTGCGTCAGACGGGACCGGCCTGCCATACGAACCGGCGCAGCTGTTTCTACACGGCGGTGCGCGACGGGGTCGAGGTCGAGCTGATGCATCCCATGGCTGGGTGAAGCGTTTTACAATTCTTTACAGGGTATTGGCGGTCGATCTTCACACACCGATCAGCCCGTGGACCTGATCCGGGGTCTTGCCTTCGGTGCGATAGGCCGCGATGGCGCGCGCATCGTCACGCTTGGCCAGGCGCTTGCCCTGATCATCCCGGATCAGCCGGTGATGATGATAGACCGGTGTCGGCAGGCCCAGCAGGTGTTGCAACAGGACATGGATTGGGGTGGCCTCGAACAGGTCGGCACCGCGCGTCACATGGGTGACCTGCTGCGCCGCATCATCGAGCACCACAGCCAGGTGATAGGATGTGCCCATGTCGCGCCGGGCCAGAACCACATCGCCGATATTGGCAAGAAGATATTCGGGATCATAGGCTTGCACACCGCTTTGCCCGTCGGGGCCGGCGCCTGTCTCGGCAAAGGACAGGGGGTGCGTCAGGCTGTCGAGCGCGCGGCGCATGTTCAGGCGCAAGGCGGCGCCCGGCAGAGTGCCGGACCCGTCATGGTCGCGCCTGCAGGTGCCCGGATAGATCAGACCATCGGGTCCGATCAGGGGTGTCGCGCCTTCCTGCGGGGCTGATGCGGCCTCGGCGATGTCGCGGCGTGTGCAATGGCAGTCATAGATCAGCCCGCGCGCCCAGAGGTCGCGCAAGGCGGTGCGATAGGCGGGCATGCGGTCTGACTGGCGCATGATCGGTCCATCCCAGCGCAGGCCCAGCCACAGAAGGTCCTCCTTGATCAGGGCTTCCCATTCGGGGCGGGCGCGGACCTGGTCGATATCCTCGATCCGCAGCAGGAAATCACCGCTCGCGGCACGGGCCATGTCATGGGCCACAACCGCGGCATAGGCATGACCCAGATGCAGGGGGCCGGTCGGCGACGGCGCAAATCGGGTGATGACCTTTATTTTCATTCAGGGGGTTGCAGGTCGTTCCTGATGTGGGATGCCTTGGCCGCTATTGTGCGGCCATGGCGTTGCTGCCGTCAAGCCATGCGGTCCATGCCGCTTTGGCGCGGTCGGTATAGGCCTTGTAGCGATCCTTGCGGCCGCGTCTGCCACCCTTCAACCCGTCGATCGGGCGGAACAGGCCGAAGTTCACGTTCATCGGCTGAAAGGTCTTGGCCTCGGCCCCGCCGGTGATGTGGTGGATCAAGGCGCCCATGGCGCTGTCCTGTGGCGGGCTGATCAGCGGCTGGCCTAGGATTTCGGCGGCGGCCATGCGCCCCGCAAGCAGACCCATGGCCGCGCTTTCCACATAGCCTTCGACGCCGGTGATCTGTCCGGCAAAACGGATATGCGGGCGCGAGCGCAGGCGCATCTGATCGTCCAGCAGCGTGGGCGAGTTGATGAATGTGTTGCGGTGGATGCCGCCAAGACGCGCAAAGCTGGCATCCTGAAGGCCGGGTATCATCTTGAAAACAGCGGTTTGTGCGCCATACCTCATCTTGGTCTGGAAGCCCACGATGTTGTAGAGCGTACCAAGTGCATTGTCGCGACGCAGTTGCACCACGGCATAGGGTTTCAGATCGGGTTGATGCGGATTGGTCAGCCCCACCGGCTTCATCGGGCCGAAGCGCAGGGTCTCGCGGCCACGTTCGGCCATGACCTCGATCGGCAGGCAGCCGTCGAAGTAGCCAGCCGTCTCGCCCTCGTGAAACTCGGTCTTGTCGGCAGCCAGCAGCGCGTCGATGAAAGCCTCGTACTGGTCCCTGGTCATGGGGCAGTTGATATAGGCCTTCTGTTCGGCTTCGGTTTCGCCCTTGTCATAGCGCGACTGCTCCCATGCGACGGACATGTCGATGCTGTCGGCATAGACAATGGGCGCGATGGCATCGAAGAAAGCCAGTGCATCGGTCCCGGTCTCGGCAGCGATGGCGCGACCCAGACCCTCGCTGGTCAGGGGGCCTGTGGCGATGATCCAGTGGCCGCTGTCGGGCAGTTCGGTGATTTCGGTATAGTCGACGGTGACATTGGGGTGGGCCATCAGCGCAGCCGTTACCGATTCCGCGAAAGGATCACGATCCACGGCCAGCGCGCCACCGGCGGGCAGGCGGTGCTTTTGGGCCATCTGCATGATCAACCCGTCAGCCGCCCGCATTTCCCAATGCAGCAGGCCCACGGCGTTCTGTTCGTCATCATCCGACCGGAAAGAGTTGGAACAGACCATCTCGGCCAGATGGCCGGTCCGATGGGCGAAGGTTGCCACCTTGGGCCGCATTTCGTGGATGACCACCTGCAGCCCCATGTTGGCGGCCTGCCAGGCTGCTTCCGATCCGGCCATGCCGCCGCCGATGATATGTAAGGTTTTGTCCATGCCGCTGATCTAGGCCAAGCGCCGCCTTTTGAAAAGGGGCATGGCATCGGTGCATTGCAGGAAGGAGGAGGGTCGAGTGGGTCACCCGTTTCATGTTTCGGCGGTCAGAGAGAGGCTGACCTGGAGGGAAACTGCCGGAGGTGACCCACACCCGTTTCAGTTGGACGATGTTTCCATCATCTGTGATTGAAGTATCAGCGAAGATTGCGGCAGCCAAGTGGCAAATGCGGAAAATATGGGGCACCAAATGGGAAACATTTACCCAAATTTGCCAGAATGACGTCTTGATCGGCAAGGCCTCGCCGATGGTCGGCAAAGCCCTGCCTGCGCATCCGCCTATTGGGTCCAGTCGGGGTGGCGCTTTTCCAGAAAGGCGCTGATTCCCTCGGCCGTGTCGCGATAGAGCATGTTCTGCACCATCACGTCGCCGGTGTAGTCATAGGCCTGGTCGATCGGCATGCCGATCTGGTTGTAGAACGCCTGCTTGCCGATCTTGACGGCCGCGCCCAGCTTGTCGGCCACCATGCCTGCCAGTGCGGCGGTTTCCTGTGCGAGGGACTCGGGCGGGACCACGCGATTGACCAGACCCAGCGCCTCGGCGCGGGTGGCGGGAATGAACTGGCCCGTAGTCAGCATCTCGAAGGCCTGCTTGCGCGGGATGTTGCGGGTCAGCGCCACCATCGGGGTCGAGCAGAACAGCCCGATGTTCACCCCGTTGACGCCAAAGCGCGTGCCTTCCGCCGCCACGGCCATGTCGCAGCTGGCGACCAACTGGCAACCGGCCGCGGTGGCGATGCCGTGGACCTGCGCAATGACCGGCTGGGGCAGGCGCTGGATCGAGGTCATCATTCTGGCGCAGCGATCGAAGAGATTCTTGAAATAGGCCTTGCCGCCGTCTTCGGCCTGACGGCCTGCCGTCATTTCCTTTAGGTCATGGCCCGCACAGAAGGCCTTGCCCTCGCCAGACAGCACGATGGCGCGAATGGCGCGATCCTCTGCCAGCCGATCGAATTCGGATTGCAGCGCCGCCAGCATGGCGTCAGACAACGCGTTCAGCTTTTCGGGGGCGTTCATCCGAAGATGCGCGACCGCGCCCGTGTCGTTACGTTCCAGCAAAGCCATCTTGTCCTCCCGCGATGTTCCGTCCAACTCTAGGCGCAACGGTAAAGGGAGAACAAGCATGGCGTTGAAGATGACGCGCGAGGAGCTGCAGACATTCATCAAGGACGTGTTCCCGCAGGTGGCCGAGGATTTCACGATCATGGATGTTGCGCCGATGGAGATAACCGTGCGCCTGAACGTGGGCGAGCGGCATCTGCGCCCGGGCGGCACCATCTCGGGGCCGTCGATGTTCGGACTGGCGGATGTCGCGATCTATCTGGCGATCATGGCGATGATCGGGCCCAAGGCGCTGGCGGTCACCACGAATTCCAGCATGGATTTCATGCGCAAGCCCGGTGCCGGGGTGGACCTGATCGCCAAATGCCGGTTGCTCAAGCTGGGTCGCGTGCTGGCGGTGGGGGATGTGCTGCTGTTCTCGGAAGGGATGGATGAACCGGTGGCGCGGGCCTCGATGACCTATTCGATCCCTCCGAAGGGCTAAAAATGTGGGGTATTCAGATACCTATTTTGCAAGCCATTGATTTGGCTTGATTAATAGCAGAAAGGGGCGCTTGACTATGCGTTGCGGGCGGATATAACCCCGCAATCGCATTGGACAGGCCCTGATCGGTTCTGTCCCGAACTGAACAAGGGTAACCCCGCAATGAAAACCTTTTCTGCTACTCCGGCGGATATCGACAAGAAATGGATCCTGATCGACGCCGAGGGCGTTGTTCTGGGCCGTCTTGCCTCGATCGTCGCCATGCGCCTGCGCGGCAAGCACAAGCCGTCCTTCACGCCCCATATGGATATGGGTGACAACGTGATCATCATCAACGCCGACAAGGTGCAGATGACCGGCAAGAAGCGCGCCGAGAAGAAATACTACTGGCACACCGGCCACCCCGGCGGGATCAAGCACCGCACTGCGGCGCAGATCCTTGAAGGCGCGCACCCCGAGCGTGTGGTGACCGCCGCCGTCAAGCGCATGCTGCCCGGCAACAAGCTGTCGCGCCAGGTCATGACCAACCTGCGCGTCTATGCCGGTGCCGCCCATCCGCACGAGGCGCAGGCGCCTGAAGTGCTGGATGTGAAATCCATGAACTCCAAGAATACGCGGGTGTAATGATGGCTGATCAGATCAATTCCCTCGAAGAGCTGGGCGCCGCCACCGGTGCTGCCGCAGCACCTGTTGAGGTTGCCGCCCCCCGTGAACCCGTTCGCGACTCGCTGGGCCGTTCCTATGCGACCGGCAAGCGGAAGGACGCGGTTGCCCGCGTCTGGATCAAGCCGGGTTCCGGCAAGGTCACCGTGAACGGCAAGGAAATGGCTGCCTATTTCGCGCGCCCGGTGCTGCAGATGATCCTGCGCCAGCCGTTCACCATCGCCGGTGTCACCGATCAGTTCGACGTCATGGCCACCGTGGCCGGCGGCGGTCTGTCCGGTCAGGCTGGTGCGGTCAAGCACGGCATCTCGAAGGCGCTGCAGCTGTACGATCCCAGCCTGCGTGCAGCCCTCAAGGCCGCTGGCTTCCTGACCCGCGACAGCCGCGTGGTTGAGCGGAAGAAGTACGGCAAGGCCAAGGCGCGCAAGAGCTTCCAGTTCTCCAAGCGCTGATACGGGCTTACAGGATTTCGAAAAGGGCTGCCCTCGGGTGGCCCTTTTTCTTTGGCCAGCGTGGTGTATCGACCGGAACAGGGGCACGGACGCCTGTCTGCAATCACCTATGGGCCATAAAAAAGGGGCGTCCAAAGGACGCCCCTCTCACGGGTCTGTACCGAGGGCGCGGATCAGTTGCCCGAAAGCGAGAAATCGTAGCTCATGGTGAAGGTGATGAGACCGTCATTGCCGGTCGTGTCGTCATCTTCATAGAGGATGTTGAAGGCCACTTCGTCAGAGATGGCATAGGTGACGCCGAGTTCGTAATAGATCACGTCGGACGAGTCGGTGCCGAGCAGGGCCTGCAGCGACCAATCACCGGTCAGCGCATAATCCACACCGGCTTCGATGTAGGAATCTTCGCTTTCGACAAGGTAGCCGACGGCGAGCGAGCCGCTCAGGCTGTCGGACAGGCCATAGGAGATCGCAGCGATCACTTCCGCTTCGTCATAGCCCGAGTCGTCCAGGAAATAGGCCGAATAGGACAGGTCGATGCCCAGGCCGCTCGACAGTTCGGTGCCGTAGCCGAGGATCACGTCCATCTCTACCTTGTCCGGTGCGGAACCGCCGGGCAGGGTGCCGAACCACAGCTGGCCGTAAAAACCGTTGGTTTCTGCCTGCAGGTAGAAGGACAGCGGGTAATCCGCTTCGGAGTTGCTGTCGGTCGTCAGGTCGTAGGAGGTGGCAACGGCGGCGCCGCCCGAGAGGCTGACCTGTGCAGTTGCAGCGAACGGCAGCATGGCAAGGCCTGCGCCAAGAAGGATATATTTCATCTTTCGTCCCTTCGGTCTGGTTTTCTTTTGGGGTTTCAGTGTTTTGTAAGGTTTTCCTGCCTGAATCAGCAGGGTTGTTCTTGTAATGATATAACAATTACGAGGATCTATTGGGCGGCATCCATCCTTTGTCAATCTGGATTATGCGGCAGTGCAGCACTGCCTGTTAAGCTGTCATAATCCTGTTGCAGAAATGACGTCCAGAGGGATGCAGGAGAAAAGGTCAGCGTGACTGACTTTGCCTGAATAACGGGCAATCGCGGTAAGGCCAGCCTATTTGTCGGGCGCAATCAGGCCCAGTCCGCGCAGGTAGATGCCGATTCCCGACTCAAGCAGATCCTCGGGCGGGAAGGGCGATGCCGTTCCGGGCGAGTTGCGCGCGAAGAGTTCGACGACCCCATGCGACATGGCCCAGATATGGGCCGAGAACATGCTGGCGGGCGGACGCTTTTCCGGCGGGATGTGCTGGCTGAGTTCGGAGGCGGCGGTTTCCAGCACGGCGCGCGCCCGCGCTGCGGCCTGCGCCAGATCCGGCGTGCGATTGACCGAGATGCTGCTTTCGAACATCGCGATGTAATGGCCGGGATATTTGCGGGCAAAGGCCAGGTAGGCGCGGCCTGTCGCCTCGAATGCGGCCAGGGCCGAGGGTTGCCCCGACTCGTAGGCGACCTGCATCACCTCGGCGAAGATCTCGTAGCCCTGGCGCGCGGCTTCGGCGATCAGGTCCTCGCGCCCCTCGAAGTGGCGGTAGACGGCAGCCGGGGTCACGCCGGCCTGTTTCGCGGCCTCTGACAGGGTAAACCCGGTCGGGCCCTGACGCGTGATCAGGTCCAGCGCGGCATCCACCAGGGCCTGGCGCAGGTTCCCGTGGTGATAGCCCTGTTTACGCATCCCAAAGGTCCGGCCCGCCGCAGATCGAAGGATCCGTGGCACCTATGGCCGCCGAATCCTTGCCCGTGTAATCCAGAGCCGCGAGGACATGGCGGATCACGGCCAGGCGCGCGCGTTTCTTGTCGTCGGATTTCACGATGGTCCAGGGCGCGGCCCGGGAATGGCTGCGATTCAGGGTTTCGCGGATCGCGTCGCTATAGGCATCCCATTTGTGCAACCCGTCCACGTCGATCCGGCTGATTTTCCATTGTTTCAGCGGATCGGATTCGCGCGCCAGAAAGCGGCGCAGCTGTTCGGCGCGGCCCACGTTCAGCCAGATCTTGAACAGGTGAAGCCCTTCATCCACCAGCATGTTCTCAAGTTCGGGCACCTGCCGGAAGAAATGTTCGCGCTGGCTGTCGGTGCAAAAGCCGAAGACATGTTCGACCACGCCGCGATTGTACCAGCTGCGATCATAAAGCACGATCTCGCCCCCGGCGGGCAGGTGGTCGATGTAGCGCTGGAAATACCATTGCGTGACTTCCGTATCCGACGGCTTGGACAGGGCCACCACGCGCGCGCCGCGCGGGTTGAGGTTCTGGGTGAAGCGCCCGATCGTGCCGCCCTTGCCGGCGGCATCGCGCCCTTCGAAGATGATGGCGATCCGTGCCCCCGTGGCGCGCGCCCAGTGCTGCATCTTGACCAGTTCGATCTGCAGCGCCTCCATCTGCTTGTCATAGGCCTTGCCGCTCATTTCCGCGGGATAGGGGTAATCGGGATTGATCAGCGCGTCCTTGTCGGCCGAACGGATGGCAAGGCGCAGATGTTCGGGCGCGTGGTTTTCGAAGAAATCGCTGATCGCGCCGTCGAATGGCAGGCTCATGGCGGGCTACCCCCTTGTTTTGCCTGACTATGGCCCAGCGGCCTGATCAACGCAATCGGGCGCGGATGGCGGCGCGGTGGATCGCGTCTTCCACCGCGTCGGGTGCGGCGTGGTGGGGCATGTGACCGATCCCGTCCAGCCGGGTCAGTACGGCCCCGGGGATCTGGCGGGCCAGCGGTTCGGAATGGATATGGATCGGCACCACGTCATCGGCGGTGCCATGCACGATCTCGACCGGCATCGGTAGCGTGGGATAGCGCGCGGCCATCTCGACCACATGCGGGCGCAGCGAATTGACCTGGCGCGCATTGGCGCGCAGCGTTTCCCGCCGAAGGGTCAGGCCCGCCCCGATGTAATCGGCATACCCCGGTGGCGGGGATTGCGGCGCAAAAATCCCGTCCAGCGCCGCATCGACGCGTGTCATCGGGGCATAGGCTGCGATCAAGGGCACCACGGTTGCCCCGCCGATCGAGGACGAGGCGATCCCGTAAAGTGCGCCCAGCCCGCCGGGCCAGGGGTTGGAGGCCCCGGCCAGAACGACAAGCGCCGCGGTGTCTTCGGGCCGGTTCAGCCCCCAGGCCAGCGCCACCGCGCCGCCATAGGAATGGCCCAGCACGATGGGTCGGCGCACACCGATCTGATCGGCGGCCGCCTGAAGAAAGGCCGCCTGCTGTGCCGGGCTTTCGGCGGCAGTGTTGAACGGGCCGCCGAAATCATCCGAGACGCGATCGGTCCAGCCAAGGCCGGGACGGTCGAAGACGATCACGCGGTAATCGTCCTTCAGCCGATCCACGAAGGCGAAGGTGAAATCGCGCGTGTTGCCCGATGCGCCGTGGATCAGCACCAGATCGGGGCCGCGCCCTTCGACATGGGCATGGACCTGACGCCCGTTGACCTCGATCAACCGGCCGGTCGGGGGGAAGCTGGCCTCGGCCCCGGCTTCGCGCGTATCGGCCCTGCGGTCCACAATGGCCCCGCAACCGCCCAGAAGCGCCACTGTCGCGATGAAGCTGATCACCTTAAGTACCGATGGCATCCAAATCAAACGGGGTTGACTGATAAATCTGGTTTATCCAGTTGCCATATAGAAGGTGCGCGTGACTTCTCCAGCGATTGAGGGGCGTTCTCGCGGGATCGTCATCGGGATAGTAGTTCAGCGGGACATTGATCGGCGTGCCGCTGGCGACGTCCCGGTCATATTCCTGTTTCAGCGTGTCGCTGTCATATTCGAAATGGTTGAAGATATAGAGCGCGCGATGACCCGGGTCCTCGACCAGGGCGGGGCCGACCTCGTCGCTGGCCAGCAATGTGACCAGACCGGGGGCCGCGTCGATTTCGGACTGCTTCATCTCGGTCCAGCGGCTGACGGGGATCACGCAATCATCCGAGAACCCGCGCAGGTAAGGCGAGGCGGGGGCCATGTTGCGGTGCCTGAAGCAGCCGAAGGCCTTTGCATCCAGCATGTGTTTGCGCACCCCGTGGAAGTGATTGACCATCGCCATGCCGCCCCAGCAGACGCCGAAGGTGGAATGAACATGGGATTGGGTCCAGTCGAAGACCTCGCGCAGCTCGTCCCAATAGGTCACCTCCTCGAAGGGCAGGTGTTCGATGGGCGCGCCGGTGATGATCAGCCCGTCGTATTTCTCGCCGCTTGCGGCCACCTCGTTGAAGGGGCGGTAGAAGCTTTCCATGTGATCGGCGGCAGTGTTCCTGGCCTGGTGTTCGGACATGCGGATCAGCGACAGCTCGATCTGCAGGGGCGTCGCCCCGATCAGGCGGGCAAACTGGTTTTCGGTCTGGATCTTCTTGGGCATCAGGTTCAGCAGGCCGATCTTCAGCGGGCGAATATCCTGGCGCGCCGCCTGATCCTCGTCCATGACCATGACCCCTTCGCGCGTCAGGACGTCGAAGGCGGGCAGGGTGGACGGGATCTTGATGGGCATCTGGGTCAGTCCTTGATGGTCGGAAGGAAAAAGGTCTTTCGGAAAAGGTCAGATAGGGCGCGGGTCAGCCCCGCTCAAGCGCCTGGGCGATCAGCGCATCCACGTCGGCCGCACTGCGCACGGCGGCAACCTCGTCGGCGGTCACGGTCACGCCCCAGTTGCGCGCCATCGCGCCATAGCGCGGCTGGCGATGGGCCAGCGCCTGGGCATAGGTCCAGCGGATGAAGGCATCCGGATCAACTTCGTCCTCTGACACCTTGTTCTGGCTCAGGTATTCGTGCCACACCCGGTCCAGGAATTCGGCCTGGTAGGACATCGGCTTGGGCGCGCGGTCAAAGCGGCGGATCAGTTCGGCGGTATGGGCCGCGTCGCCCTTGATCCAGACCATCAGCGTCGTTTGCGACAGCGCCTTGAGGACCGGATCCTCGGGGTTTTCGGGATCGACCCATTCGCAGATCGACCCACCCGTGTCGCAGACGAAATGCGGATAGCCATAAAGCGCCTCGGCCCGTTCGATGAAATAGCCGGTGTCCAGCAGGGCATGGATCTCGGCCTGGCGGAACTGTGCCTGCCGGCGGGTATATTCGGCGTAGGGCAGGCCGCCCTTGGCGGGATTGCCCGGCTTGCCCAGGTATGACGACACCGGCGTGAGGTTGTGAAAGGTGATGTTCGATCCGATGTAGATCGAATCCGACAGCAACAGATCGCGCAGGAAGGGCACTTTCATCGCCTCGGCCTTGGCGTTGTCGGCGATGTATTCGCCCATGTAGCGGGTGCCGATCCGGTAATCGATCGAATAGTGGAACCAGTCGCCATGATCGCGCAGAAGCGTGGCCAGATGCGTCTTGCCCAGCCCGGACATGCCGAAAAACAGCAGCCGTTTGCGCGGGGCCTCGCGCCATTCCGCCGCAGATGTGTAGATCATGGTCGCATCCCTCTTGCCTGGGCGTTGTGGTAGCCCCGGCGCAAGGGGTGGTCAACGCTATTGCACGGGGGGCGGCATGGCACCGGCGGCACGGCGGCGGTTCAGGATGCGCCCGTCGATCACCACAAGCCCCGCCGCCAGCAGCGCAAAACCCGCGTAGGCGCGGATCGGCAGCGCCTCGTCCAGAAAGATCGCGCCCAGCAGGATCGCGACCGGTGCCACCAGCAGCGTGACCAGCAGCACATTGCCCGACCCTGCCATGGCCAGCACGCGGTAATAGAGCAGATAGGCCAGCGCCGTCGCCACGATCGACAGATAGGCGATGGCGATCCAGGTGATGCCGGCATAGTCCATCGTGGGCAGCCCGTCGCGCAACAGGGCCAAGGGCAGGATCACCAGCATCGAGCCGCTGAGCATGCCGGCGGCGGCCACCTGCGGGGCCAGCCCCGACAGGCGGGCGCGGTTGAAGGCGCTGCCGAACGCATAGCAGAGCGCCGCCCCGATCAGGGCAAGCTGCGCCAGCGCGGTCAGGTCCAGCCCGCGCACCGCATCGGGGCCGATCACCGTGACAGCCCCCGCAAATCCCAGCCCGATGCCCGCCAGTTTGCGCCGGGTCAGGCGTTCGTCGGCAAAAACCAATGCGGCGACCAGCACACCAAAGACGGCGGTGGAACAGTTCAGGATCGACGCCAGCCCCGAGGGGATATGCGTCTGCCCCCAGGTGATCAGCGCGAAAGGCAGCGCCGTGTTCAGCGAACCTGAAAAGACGAAAGCGGCCCAGACCAGCGGATCACGCGGCAGGGCCAGGCGGCGCAGCAGCACATAGGCCCACAGGATCAGCGCGGCCCCAGTCACGCGAAAGGCCACGACGCTGACAAAGCCCAGCTCGCGCAGGATCACGGCGTTCGACAGGAAGGACGCGCCCCAGATGCCGCCCAGCAACAGCAGCTCTGCCCAGGCCCTGAGTGAGATGGATTTCTGTGTCATGCAGCGGTGTTATGCCTGTGACAAAGCACCCGCAACCCGTTTCATGCGGCTTGTTTCGGCCGCCGCGTCTCGTGCCAGATGTTGAGGTAGTTGCCTGCGAAGATCACCAGCGCGCCGGCAAAGACGAAAAGGTCCAGCGGCTCGTTGTAAAGCACCATGCCCACGATCGCGATCACGGGCAGGCGGGTGAAATCAATCGGGATCACCACGGTTGCCGGCGCGATGGACAGCGCATTTGTCAGGCAGAAATGCGCAAGCAGTCCCGCGCAGCCGATCACCGCGACATAGGGCAGGCTGGTGGCCGACGGCAGGGCGATATCCCCGTCATAGCCTGCCGCGATCAGGCCGAACACGACCTGGGTCGTGGTCAGATAGAACAGGATGCAGGCGATGCTTTCGGTGCGCGTCAGCTTTTTCGTCAGCATGATGGTGAAGGCAAAGCAGATCGCGGACAGGGCCGCGGTGATGACGCCGGGGTTCAGGGTTTCGGGGTCGGGGCGCGCCACGATCAGGATGCCGATGAACCCCATGACGGCGGCCAGGGTGCGCATCGGCGTCATCCGTTCACCCAGAACCAGAGGCGACAGCACCAGCACCCATAGCGGCGAGGTGAATTCCAGCGCGAAGACCTGCGCCAGCGGGATCACCGTCACCGCGTAGAACCACAGGTTCTGCCCGCTGAAATGCGCAAGGTTGCGCATGATCTGCAGGCCGGGGTGGCGGCGCGTGACCTGTCCCCAGCGCCCGGTCAGCGTCAGGATGGCAAAGACGATGACCACGCCCACGATCGAGCGGTAGAGCATGATCTCGAACGTATCGAGGTCAAAGGCCGCCTCGCGCCCGGCAACGGCCATGGCCGAAAAGGATGCGATGGCCCCGATCATCCAGAGTGCGGCGCGCAGGACAGGCGGCGGCGCTGGAAGGATGGCGGGGATAGGGGTCGTCATGCCGTACCGTCTTCGGTGATCAAGTAGTCACGCGCGATGTCCTTGGTCAGCGTGGCCCAATCGGTGCCTGTGGCGCGGGCCTGATGGGCGTCGAATGCGGCGCGGTCGGCGAATGCCTCGTCGACCTGCCAGATCAGCGGATCGCCGGTCGGCACCACGTCGAAGGACAGGCAACCGGGCTCGGCGCGGGTCAGGCGGACATGCGCGGGCAGGCCCATCATCACGGCCCGCGCCTGGGCGTGGGTCGTGCAGATCAGTCTTCCCGAAAGCCGGATCACTCCCACTCGATCGTGCCCGGCGGTTTCGAGGTCACGTCATAGGTGACGCGGTTGATGCCCTTGACCTCGTTGATGATGCGTGTGGCCGTTTCGCCCAGGAAATCATGGGTGAAGGGATAGTAATCCGCCGTCATGCCGTCGACGGATGTGACGGCGCGCAGGGCACAGGCGAAATCATAGGTGCGCCCGTCTCCCATCACACCCACGGTGCGCACGGGCAGGATCGCCACGAACGCCTGCCAGATGTCGTCATAAAGACCGTGGCGGCGGATCTGGTCGATGAAGACCGCATCGGCCTTGCGCAGGATTTCCAGCTTTTCGCGCGTGATCTCGCCGGGGCAGCGGATCGCCAGGCCCGGTCCGGGGAAGGGGTGGCGCCCGATGAAGCTGGCGGGCAGGCCCAGTTCATGGCCCAGCGCGCGCACCTCGTCCTTGAAGAGTTCGCGCAAGGGTTCGACCAGTTTCAGGCCCATCTTTTCCGGCAGGCCGCCCACGTTGTGATGCGACTTGATCGTGACCGAAGGCCCGCCGCTGAACGAGACGGATTCGATCACGTCGGGGTAAAGCGTGCCCTGCGCCAGGAATTCCGCGCCCTCGATGCCGCTTGCGTATTTCTGGAACACGTCGATGAACAGCCGGCCGATGATCTTGCGCTTGGTCTCGGGGTCGGACTGTCCGTCCAGTTCGCCCAGGAACAGCTCGGATTCGTCTGCATGGATCAACGGGATGTTGTAGTTGTCGCGGAACATCGCCACGACCTCGGCGGCCTCGTTCTGGCGCAACAGGCCGTGATCGACGAAGACGCAGGTCAGCTGATCGCCGATCGCCTCGTGGATCAGAACGGCGGCAACGGACGAATCGACGCCGCCCGACAGGCCGCAGATCACACGCTTGTCGCCCACCTGTTCGCGGATCTTGCGGATCGCTTCCTCGCGGTAGGCGCCCATGGTCCAGTCGCCGGTAAAGCCCGCGATACGCACGAAGTTCTCGTAAAGGGTCTTGCCGTTGGGCGTGTGGTGCACTTCGGGGTGGAACTGCACGGCGTAGAAGCGGCGGTTCAGGTCCGCGGTGATCGCGAAGGGCGCGTTGGGCGAGGTGCCATAGACCTCGAAGCCCGGCGCGATGCGGCTGACGTGGTCGCCATGGCTCATCCAGACCTGTTCGCGTTCGTCGAGGAACCAGCCGTTCAGCAGGTCGATCCGCCCATTGGCGGGGGTCACGTAGGCGCGGCCGAATTCGGCGGTGCCATGGCCCGATTCGACCATGCCGCCCAGCATCTGCATCATGACCTGCTGGCCGTAGCAGATCCCCAGCAGGGGTACGCCCAGGGTGAAGACCGACTCGGGCGGGCGGGGCGATCCTTCCCGCGTCACGCTGTCAGGTCCGCCCGACAGGATCACGGCCTTTGGCGCGAATTCCGCCAGGAAGGCATCCGTGACCTTCTGATAGGGGTGGATTTCGCAATAGACGTTCAGCTCGCGCAGGCGGCGCGCGATTAGCTGCGTCACCTGGCTGCCAAAGTCGATGATGAGAAGGCGGTCATGGGATGTCTGGCTCATGTTCAGCCTCCTAGGCCAAGGCCCGCGTTTGCGCAAGCCTCGGCGCGGTACAGGGCGGCGCTGTTGGGGGGTGCGATGTCGCTTTTTCCCCTCAATGGCCGGATTTCTCACCCAAGGGACGCGTTGAACCGGGTATCAGGTGGCAAACCCGCCAAAGGGGCGGGATGTTTCGGCATGAAGGATGACAAAGATGACAGAGGTTCAGACCCGCAGACCGGCACGTGGTGGTGGCGGAGCGGCGCGCCGCGCCGAGCGCGGGGCCGTGTCCTTCGAGACGGCCCAGTACATCCGCCGCAACATCCCGAATTTCGAGATCCTGACCGAAGAGGCGCTGGAGATCATCGAAACGAATGCCGAAACCGTCCTTGCCGAGATCGGGGTGAATTTCGTCAACAACCCCGCCGCGCTGGAGCTGTGGCGCAATGCGGGCGCCGAGATCGAGGGCGAGCGGGTGCGCATCCCGCGCGGCCTGGCCCGCAAACTTTGCGCCACCGCGCCGCGCGAATTCACCCAATACGCCCGCAATCCGGCGCGCAACGTCGTGATCGGCGGCAAGAACCTGGTGCTGGCCCCGGTCTATGGCCCGCCCTTCGTGCATGACGTCAAGGGCGGTCGCCGCTATGCCACGATGGAGGATTTCCGCAAGTTCGTGAAGCTGGGCTACATGTCGAAATGGTTGCACCATTCGGGCGGCACGGTGTGCGAGCCGACGGATATCCCCGTCAACAAGCGTCACCTGGACATGCTGCATGCCCATATGACCCTCTCGGACAAGCCCTTCATGGGGTCGGTCACGGAACCCAGCCGCGCGCAGGATTCGGTCGACATGTGCGAAATCCTGTTCGGGCGCGATTTCGTGCAGAACAACACGGTGATGACCAGCCTGATCAACATCAACTCGCCCATGACCTTTGACGATGTGATGATGGGCAGCCTTGAGGTCTATGCCCGCAACAACCAGGCCTGCATCATTTCTCCCTTCATCGTGGGCGGGGCCATGGCCCCGGTCAGCGTGGCCGGCACGCTAACGCAGGTTCTGGCCGAGGTGCTGGCCGGTATCGCCTACAGCCAGCTGGTGCGCCCCGGCGCGCCGGTGATCTTCGGCGCCTTCGTGACCTCGATCGACATGAACTCGGGCGCGCCCACTTTCGGTACGCCCGAGGCCAGCCAGATCACCTATGGCGCGGGGCAGCTGGCGCGGCGCATGGGGCTGCCCTATCGTTCGGCGGGGTCGTTCTGCGGCTCGAAACTGCCCGATGCGCAGGCGGCTTACGAGACGGCGAACAGCCTGAACATGGGGCTTCTGTCCGGCGTCAACTTCATGCTGCATGCCTGTGGCTGGCTGGAAGGCGGCCTGGTCGCCAGCTTCGAGAAATTCGTGATGGACGCGGACCAACTGGGCGCGCTGCACAAATTCGCCGAAGGCGTGGCGGTGGATGCGAATGCGCAGGCCATGGATGCGATCCGCGAGGTCGGCCCCAGCGGGCATTACCTTGGCTGTGCCCACACGCAGGCGAATTTCAAATCGGCCTTCTGGCGCTCGGATGTGTTCGATTACAAACCCTTCGAGACATGGCACGAGGAAGGTGCGCGCGACACGATGGCGCTGGCTGCGGTGAAGGTGGACCAGATGCTGGCCAACTACCAGCAACCCGCGCTTGATCCCGCCATCACCGAGGCGCTGGCCGGATACGTCGCGCGCAAGAAGGAAAGCATGGCCGACGCCTTCATGTAAGCAAGGCCCGGCAGGACACCACAAGCGAAGGGCGGTCTTTGGGCCGCCCTTCGCCGTTTCCGGCGGCCATGGCACTGGCCACTAGCCGAGCGGTTCAAGAACGGGGCCAGCCACCACCGCGACAGCGGGGCGCACCGCCAGAGGCGGATGCAAGGCCCGCAGCAATCGCGCCTCGCCCATCATGGCGATCATCACCTCGACATGGCGGATCGTGGAATAGCCTGCCTCGCCGTCGCGGCGGCTCTGGTCCAGACCGGCCTCGATGTCCATCAGCCGTTCAAGTGCTGGCGCGTTGCGCGGCAGTCCGCCGTGCCCCAGAAGGCGGGGCAGATGGATGTCGCGCCGGTAATCCTCGGCGCCGATGCGGGCGGTGCGGATCAACAGGCGCGGCCGTCGCAGCGCATCCAGCCGGTGCAGGATATCGTTCATGATGCGGTTCCTTTTGCAGGGCCGGGCGGATTGCCCGGTCTGCCTGACTGAACCACGGCCAGGGGGGATGTTGCGCATCGGCCCAAAGCAGCGCGCGGCGCCTTTGCCATTATTCAACATTTAGAAACAATTATGAAAAATTCGACCGAATGTTAACGAACTGGTAAGAATTGCATTCTTAGGTTGCAAGTCTGTCTGGGGATAACCTGTGGAGAAGAAAGGCAGGAGGTTTGACATGACGACCTTTGACACCGCTGCGGCCCGCAATGACGGGGCACCTGCGGTCCAGAACAGGGATGCGGCGCCGGGCTGGGTTCCCAAAACGGCACTGCGCTATCTTGCCCATATCGAAGCCGGGCTGCCGATCCGCGCGCTGGCGCGCCATGCGGGCTGTCATGCCTCCACCATCCTGCGCCAGATCCGCAAGCTTGAAAACCGCCGCGACGATTTCCTGGTGGACGAAGCCCTGCGCCAGCTTGGGGGGCTGCATTTCCGCCCTGATCCCCGGCGCGAAACGGGGGGCAGGCCCCCGTTGCAGTCCCAGTTCCCGTTGAAGGAGCATCGCACGATGACAACAGATCTTGGTCCGCTGCCCGATAGCAAGAACACATCGGTGACTGCCACGGGCGATGTGCCCGGCACGGTGGCGCCGACAAACGAGACGCTGCGCCGCGAGGGTCGGCGCGTCCTGCGCCGGCTTGCCGAACCGGGTGCCGTGCTTGCGGTGGCGGCGGAAATGGACAAGGCCGTGGTCGTTCGCGACGGTGTCGATGGGGGCACGACGCGCACCGCCGTGGTGGATCGGGCCATCGCGCAGGCGATGGCGCTGAAGGAATGGATCGTCTGCGATACGCCGGGCCGTGTGTCCCGATACCGGATCACCGGCACGGGACGCGCCGCACTTGGAACGCTGCTGGCCGAGGCCGAGAACATGGCCCGCCGTGGTGTCAGCGAAGGCGGCGCGCGGTTTGCGGGGTCGGATTCGGCGGATGGCGCGGCTGATGACACGGATGAGCCGACCAGCGGCGGCGGTCGGCGCAGAATGCGCTACTGCGTGAACGAGTCGCCCTTGCTGTCGCTGGCGCGGCGGCGCGACAAATCCGGCGAACCCTTCCTGTCGGATGAGCTGGTCACCGCCGGAGAACGGCTGCGCGAGGATTTCGAACTGGCCCAGATGGGGCCCAAGGTTGCGCAGAACTGGGACCGGTTCCTGACCGCAGGTGTGCAGGGTGGGACAATGGCGACCGGTGCCGCGCGCGGGCCCGAGGCCGCACGTGCGCGCATCGGCGCGGCGCTGCGCGACCTGGGGCCTGGCCTGGGCGATGTCGCCTTGCGCTGCTGTTGCTACCTCGAAGGTCTGGAACAGGCCGAACGGCGCATGGGCTGGTCGGCGCGGTCGGGCAAGATCGTGCTGCGCATCGCGCTGCAGCGGTTGCGCCGGCACTATGACGACCTTGGCAAGGATGGCGGCATGATCGGCTAGACCGGGGCCTGTCACGGTTCGGCCATAAAACGGCCGGATCCCGGGGGCAGCGTGGCATCTCCTGATAAGTGGTATGCCCATGTTTGACGATCATTCCCGCGTGACACGCCTGCACCTGCCCGCAACCTTCCGGCCGCGCTATCCCTGGTTCGTCTGGTTCGCCATGGGAATGATGTCCCTGCTTGCGCTGCTTTCCTTGTGGGCGGCGTCCTGGGGGCTTGTCCGTGGTGCACTGCCGAGCGATCCGGGTGTTCGGGGTGGTGTCGTGACCTCACTGGTCGTGGGGCTTTTCCTGCTGAGTTTCCCGCTGCTTCTTCTGTGGTCGGCTGTGCGGGGCTTGCCCCGGCTGCATGTCGACCACGGGATCGTGCAGCTCACCTCGATCCTCGGCAAGGTTCAGGTGCTCCGGCTGTCCGATTATGCCGAGGTGTCGCTTGGCGAGACGGTACTTGCCAGGGGCTATCAACCAAGGCTCGAGGCGGTTCCGATGACGCCGGGCGCCAAGCTGCAGATGCTTGCCTTGCGTCCCTTCGTCAGGAACAGATCCGAAGCCGAGGCGCTTGTGGCCCTGGTCCGGCATGCCGGGGGCGAAAGGCCGAAGCCGCTGCCCGCGCAAGAGGCCCGGTTGCACCGTGAAACCCGCAAGGAGTGGATGGCACTTGCGGCGATCATCATCGGCGCCTTCGTGCTGCTTGTCATTCTCATGATGTCGGCGTGACAGGGGCGCCATTCCCATAATGGGCGTTGTCAAGAACGGGGTGGGTGCATAACTTCGCGTTATGAATATCACCCTGCGTCAACTGACCTATTTCAAGGCCCTGGCCGAACAGCGCAATTTCGGCCGTGCGGCCGACGTGGTGCATGTGTCGCAACCCGCGCTATCCGTGCAGATCCGCGAGCTGGAGAAGAATCTTGGCGCGGCGCTGGTCGAACGTCAGGCCCGCGATGTGGTGCTGACGCCGTTCGGGCGGCGCATCCTGTCCCATGCCGAGGCCGTTCTGTCGGCAACCCAGGCCCTGACCGATGCGGCGCGTTGGCGTGGCGGTCTGTCGGGAGAGTTGCGCCTTGGCGTCATCCCGACCATCGCGCCCTATATCCTGCCGGGCGCGCTCGAGGCGCTGCGCTCGCGCGATATCTCGCTGGATGTGCAGGTGCAGGAGGCCAAGACCGACCGTCTGCTGGCCGAATTGCGGGCAGGGCGTCTGGATGCGGCGGTGATCGCGCTGCCCTCGGCCGAGGATGGCCTGGTCGAGATGCCGTTGTTTCAGGACCGTTTTCTACTGGCCGGGACCAGGGCGCGACTGGCCGCGCTGGGGGCCGGGGCCGATGCGCTGCGCCCGATGGAACTGGGCGCGAGCCAGCTGTTGCTGCTGGAAGAGGGGCATTGCCTGACCGATCAGGCGCTCGAGGTCTGCGGGCGCGGCCGGGGGCATGCGCAGATCAACATGGGGGCCTCTTCGCTCAGCACCTTGTCGCGGCTGGTGGCGGCAGGTTTCGGTCTGACGCTGATGCCGGAACTGGCGGCGCTGCAGGAACAGCGCGCGGCGCCCGAGATGCACCTGATGCGCTTCAGCCTGCCCGAACCGGCCCGGCGCGTGGGTCTTGTGCGACGCGAAACCAGTCTGGACGATGGCTGGTGCGCGCCCCTGGCCGAGATCCTGCGCGATGTGGGCGGCGGTCTGGTACGGGCGGCGCGGGGCGACATTCCCTGACGCCCCGGTCTGGCGGGTCTTTAATCCGGCCCTGAATGCGCGTATGTGAAGACAAGTCTCAAAAGCCCGAAAGGCACCCAGATGCGCGATCTGAAGATCCCCGGCCAGCGGCACCCCGAAAAGGCCCACCGGCCCGACAATGCCCAGCCCAAGAAACCCGAGTGGATCCGGGTCAAGGCCCCGACCTCGCAGGGCTACAAGGATACGCGCAACATCATCCGCGAGCACAAGCTGGTCACGGTCTGCGAAGAGGCCGGCTGCCCCAATGCCGGCGAATGCTGGAGCCAGGGTCACGCCACCATGATGATCATGGGCGAAATCTGCACGCGCGGCTGCACCTTCTGCAATATCGCCACGGGCAAGCCGCAGACGCTGGATGCCTTCGAGCCGGGCCGCGTCGCCGATGCGGTGGCCAAGCTGGGGCTGAACCATGTGGTCGTCACCTCGGTTGATCGCGATGACCTGGAGGATGGCGGGGCCGAGCATTTCGCCCAGACCATCCGCGCCATCCGTCACCGCGCGCCGGGCACCACGATCGAGGTTCTGACCCCCGATTTCCTGAAATGCGCGCCAGCCGCACTGGAAACGGTCGTCGCGGCGCGGCCTGATGTGTTCAATCACAACCTGGAAACCGTGCCTGGCCTTTACCCCGAAGTGCGGCCCGGCGCGCGCTATTTCCATTCCTTGCGCCTGCTGCAGCGGGTCAAGGAGCTTGATCCGTCGATCTTCACCAAGTCGGGGATCATGGTGGGCCTTGGCGAAGACCGCCAGTCGGTGCTGCAGGTGATGGATGACATGCGCGCGGCCGATGTGGATTTCCTGACCATCGGTCAATACCTGCAACCCACGCCGAAACATCACGCGGTGGACCGTTTCGTGCATCCCGATGAGTTCGCCGCCTATGAAAAGGCCGCTTTCGGCAAGGGGTTCCTGATGGTGTCGGCCACGCCGCTGACGCGATCCTCCTACCATGCGGGTGATGATTTCGCGCGGCTGCGCGACGCGCGGCAGGCGCGGCTTGGTCGGGCCTGACAGGGCAAAGGCAGCGGCCTTCGTGACGGCGGGCGGCAAGGGGGCCAGCCCCCTCCGGCGAACTGCGTTCGCCGTTCACCCCCGGGATATTTCAGGCAAGAAGAAGCCCCTTGGTCAGTCGACCGGCGCCAACCGCTTGAGATAGGCGGCCAGGGCAGCGCGGTCGGCCTCGGGCATTTGCGCAAGGTTCTGGACCACCTCGGCCATGCTGCCGCCGGCGGTGTCATAGTCAGGCGTGAAGCCCGAGGTGAAATAAGCCACGATATCGGCTTCGGACCAGTCAAGCCGCGCGGGCGTGATGTTGGGGATCGTACCGCTGCCCGATGGGTTGGGGGCCCCGCCCAACCATCGATCATGGTCAAGCGCGCCCAAGGGGCCGCGCGGCGTATGGCATTCGGCGCAATGGCCCAGGGCCTCGGCAAGGTAGCGGCCACGGTTTTCCGCGGCGGTCAATTCGCCCGTCACGGTCCATCCGTGATCCAGATAGAGCGCCTTCCACAGGCCAAGCCCGCGCCGGATCGTGAAGGGAAAGCCCAGGTCATGCGGCTGGTCGGGGGTTGCATCGGCGGGTAGCGTGACAAGATAGGCCTGCAGATCCGCGATATCCTGCAGCGTTGCGCGACTGTATGACGTGTAGGGAAACGCCGGGTAATAGTGCTGACCCTGCGGTGACGTGCCGTAGCGCATCGCGTTGACAAGATCGGCCAGATCCCAGCCGCCGATCCCGTGATCGGGATCCTGCGATATGTTGGGGGCGCGGAAGCTGCCGAAGGGCGTGGCGAAAGCCCGCCCCCCCGACAGGATCAGGCGCGCCTCGCCTGTCGCACCTTCGGCGGCATGGCATGACGCGCAGCCGCCCGCGTCAAAGACGTCCTTGCCGCGGGCAGGCACACCGACCAGCCCTGCCACCGCATCAGGATCGACACGGTCCGGCGCGGTGATCCACAGACCGCCGCCCAGAACGAGCGCGCCCAATGCCGCAAGAGATGTGATGGCCCTGATCATCGTCGTCAAATCCGGTCCGGGGCGCCAGGGCGGGCCCGGCGCCCCACGGGATCAGTTGCTGGGGGTGCGGTAGGCTTTGTGGCACGCGCCGCACGCTCCGCCAACGGCGCCCATGGCGGCCTGCAGGCTGGCAAGATCCGTGCCGGCCGCCGCTTCCATCGCGGTGGCTGCGGTGACAAGGTCGCTGCCTTTGCTCATCACGTCGGGCAGGTTTTCCCACAAGGCGGGCAGGGCGCGCGAGCCGTCAACGCTCATGTCATCCGACCCTTCGGGCCAGAGTCGGCGCTGGTCCAGCCTTGCAAGGCTGGCAAGGTTCGTGGCGGCGGCGCTTGCCGCATCGCTGTCATAGGCAACATCGCCCTTGGCCATGGCACCAAGCTGTCCGAGGTTGAAGGCATAAAGCTGCATCTGCGCCTGACGTGCCTTGGTGGCATCGTTCAGCGCCTTTTGCTGCGCGTCCTGCCCGGTTGCGGCACCCGCCGCGATCGCGAGTCCGAGAACGGCGCCGATAATGGTAAGCCCCTTGGTCATGAAATCCTGTCCTTTGCTGTGCACACACTGTGGTGGACAGTTTGTCGCAGGTGCGCCGTCCTGTCGCATCACATAACCGTGACGACAGCCCTGTTTGCCGATCCGGCCTGCCGGCGACAGCCCTCAGGAATCCGTGAAGCGCACCTTGCCGATATAGGGCAGGTTGCGGTTGCGCTGCGCGAAGTCGATCCCATAGCCCACGACGAATTCATCGGGAATCTCGAATCCGGTCCAATCGGCCTTGATCTGCGCTTCGCGGCGGCTTGGCTTGTCCAGTAGGGCAATCGTCTTCAACCTGTGCGGTGCGCGCGACAGCAAAAGCTGGCGTACATGGTAAAGGGTATGGCCTGTATCGACGATGTCCTCGACGACCAGTACGTCGCGTCCTTCAATTGCGCCACGCAAGTCCTTGAGAATGCGAACTTCCCGGCTGCTTTCCATGGCGTTTCCATAAGATGACGCCTCGAGGAAGTCGACCTCGACCGGCAGATCCAGTTCCCGCACGAGATCGGCGATGAACACGAAGGACCCGCGCAGCAACCCCACGACCACCAGCTTGTCGGTGTCTGCAAACTCGGCTTCGATCTGGTGCGAGAGGGCCTCGATCCGGGCGGCGATGGCCTTGGCCGAGATCATCCGGTCGATGACATAAGGACGCTGGGTCATGGGTTTTCCTTGCAATTCGACGCTCACTCTACGAAATGAAGCCCCACTGTCACGCGCGAAAATGCCTCACAGACGATCAGGACGACCCACAGACAATGCCGACCCATTCCGAAACCCGCAGGCTGCCCTACAGCGCGCAGCAGATGTATGACTTGGTGGCGGATGTCGCGAAATACCCGCAGTTCCTGCCCTGGTGCGCGGCAGCGCGCATCCGGTCGGTCACACCGCGCTCCGATGGGGCCGAGGTGATGGAGGCGGATCTGGTGATCAGCTTCAAGGTATTCCGCGAACGATTCGGCAGCCGCGTGACGCTGTGGCCCGCGCAGATGAAGATCGACACCGAATATCTGGATGGGCCGTTTCGCTACATGAAATCCAACTGGGCCTTCAGGGATGCGCCTGAGGGTGGGTGCGATGTGTCCTTCTTCGTGGATTTCGAGTTCCGCAACGCCGTGCTGCAGGGGATCATCGGCGTCGTGTTCAACGAGGCGATGCAGCGGATCGTGCGCGCCTTCGAGCGGCGCGCGGCGCAGCTTTACGCGGCGTGAAACCACGCTATGCTGGCGGCGCAATAAAGGAGCCCGCACGCATGATGATCACCTCACAACTCGCTGAATTCGCGGCGCAAACGCAGACACGTGATCTGCCGGAGGCCGCGCTGCGGATGATGCGGCTGTCGATGCTGGACTGGGCCGCGGTCGGGCTGGCCGGTCGGGACGAGCCCGTGGCCCGGATCACGCGGGACATGGTGCTGGACGAGGGTGGCGCGCCACAAGCGGGGCTGATCGGGCATTCGGGTCGCGTGCCGGCCCGGGCGGCGGCGCTGTCCAACGGGGCGACAAGCCATGCACTTGATTACGATGACACGCATTTCGCCCATATCGGGCACCCGTCGGTGGCGGTGATCCCGGCCGCCCTTGCGGTGGCCGAGATACAGGATGCCGATGGTGCGTCCTTGCAGGCCGCGGCGCTGATCGGGGTGGAGGCCTCGATCCGCGTGGGCGTCTGGCTGGGGCGTGATCATTATCAGACCGGCTTTCACCAGACAGCCACCGCGGGGGCCTTCGGGGCGGGGCTGGCCGCCGCGCGGTTGCTGGGCCTGGATACACAGGGCTGCGCGATGGTGCTGGGCTTGCTGGCGACACGCGCATCGGGTCTGAAATCGCAGTTCGGCACGATGGGCAAGCCCTTCAACGCGGGTCTTGCCGCGGCCAACGGGGTCGAGGCGGCGCAATTGGTGGCGCGCGGTTTCGTGGCCAACCCGCAAGCCTTGGAAAGCCCGCAGGGCTTTGGGCCGACCCATGCCGGGCAGGACATCAAGGACGCGATGCAAGGCATTGGTCAGGAGTGGATTTTTGACACCGTCAGTCACAAGTTCCATGCCTGCTGCCATGGTCTGCATGCGGTGCTGGAGGCCGGCTTGACGCTGGCGCCGCTGGATCCGGCCATGATCGACCGGATCGAGGTGACAACGCATCCGCGCTGGATGACCGTCTGCAACCAGGTTGCGCCCATGACAGGGCTTGGGGCCAAGTTCAGCTATGGCACGGTATTGGCAATGCAGGTCCTTGGCCATGATACGGCGGTTCTGGCCAGCTACAGCGATGCGGTCTGCGCGGACCCCGCGTTGCAGGCTTTGCGCGCGCGCGTCCATGTGACAGCGGATGACAGCGTGGCGGAGACCGCCACGCGCCTGCGCGTCGTGCTGCGGGATGGTGCGGTGCGCGAGGCACGCCACGATCTGAATGCACCCATGGCGCTGGCCCTGCGGCAAGACAAGATCCAGACCAAGGCGCGCAGCCTGCTGGGGGCCTCGCGTGCCGATGCGCTCTGGTCCGTGATCGAGGGGCAGGCAAGTGCACGGGAAATGGCATCTTCCCTCGTCTGAACAGTGGCTTGTGGGGGGATGCTAAGCCTGTTGCGCCGCCGTCAAAAGCAAGGAAAGCGCATGATCGGTGGCTGCGCTGCGCACCCTGTCGCGGCCAAGAGCACCGAACTCCACCGTTTCGGTCCGGGTGGCATGGCCCTTGCGCGCCAGACCGAAGCAGACACGCCCTTCGGGCTTGAAGTCTGACCCGCCGGGGCCTGCGATCCCGGTGATCGACAGGGCCACATCCGCCGCCGAAGCAGCCAGCGCGCCCTCTGCCATTTCCCGCGCAACAGGCTCTGACACCGCGCCATGGGTCGCAAGTGTCTGAGCGGAGACACCCAGCATGTCGGATTTCGCGGCATTGGAATAGGTGACAAAACCCCGGTCGAACACATCGGAGGATCCGGCGATATCGGTGATGGCCGCTGCAAGCATGCCCCCTGTGCAGCTTTCGGCCGTGGCGATGCGCAGGCCCTTGGCCCGGTAGAGCGTCAGGATGTCCTTGGCGGATTGGCGCATGTCAGACCCCCAGCACACCGTGCGAGATCCATGCGCCCAGCCCGACCATCAGCGCGGCCATGATCCCGGCGATCACATCGTCCAGCATCACCCCCAAGGGTCCGTGCTGGCGGTCGGCCCAGCCGACGGGGCCGGGTTTGGTGATGTCGAACAGGCGGAAGGCCACAAAGGCCGTCAGCCAACCGGGCCAGAGCGCCAGCAGCCCCGCACCGGAATGGCTGGCGCCGATCATCACCGGCAGCAGCGCGATCCATTGACCGACAACCTCGTCGATCACGATCTCGGATGGATCATGATCGTCCTTTCCCTTTGTTTCCAGTGCCGTGGCCCACCAACCTGATGCAAATGCGACCACGATCGCCGCGCAGAACAGGGGCACACCGCCCAGCATGTAGAGCGCCCCGGCCACGGGTAGCGCCGCCAGCGAGCCCCAGGTGCCGGGGGCGGGCCGCAGATGCCCGACATGCCCGAAGGTGGCGATAAGGTGGCTGGCGCGGCTCATGGTTTGACAAGTGTCGCGGTGGCGAGGGCTGCGATACCTTCTTCGCGTCCGGTAAAGCCCAGTCTTTCGCTGGTGGTCGCCTTGACCGAGATCCGGTCGCCCGAAAGCCCCATGATCGCGGCCATTTCGGCCTGCATGGCTGCCGCATGGGGCCCGATCTTGGGGTATTCACAGACAAGTGTGCAGTCTATGTTACTGATCATGAAGCCGTTTTCCTGGGCCAGCTTGACTGCGTGGCGCAGGAAGATATGGCTGGCGGCGCCCTTCCACTGAGGGTCAGAGGGGGGGAAGTGCCGCCCGATATCGCCCATGGCTAGCGCGCCATAGATCGCATCGGTGACCGCATGCATGCCGACATCGGCATCGGAATGCCCAACCAGACCCCGGCCATGCGGCACCCGCACCCCGCACAGCATGACGTGATCCCCCGGCCCGAAGCGGTGCACGTCATATCCATTGCCCAGCCTGATATCCATGCCTGTTCCTTGTCCCGTCAGGATGCGTTCGGCCCGGGCGAAATCCTCGGGCGTGGTGATCTTCAGATTGTCCTCATGTCCCGGGGTGATGACAACCCCGATCCCGGCGGCGCGCGCCACTTCCACATCGTCGGCGGCAGGTCCCTGATGCGCGCGATGCGCGGCCAGCAGGGCGGCATAGGCAAAGCCCTGCGGCGTCTGGGCGCGGTAAAGCCCGTCGCGCGGTTGCAGGCCCGTGACGGTGCCGTCCTCGGCACGCCAGAGCGCATCTGTCACAGGCAGGCCGGGTGCGGCGGCAGGGGCCTTGTCGAGGGCGGCAAGGACCGCCGCGATGACCGCAGGCGGCGTGCAGGGGCGGGCCACATCATGGATCAGCACACGGGTGACACCGGCCCCTTCCAACGCGGAAAGCCCGCAGCGCACCGAAGCGTCCCGGCTGGCCCCGCCTGTCGTCACCATCACGCCCGGCGGCGGGGTGTAGAGGTCCAGATCATCGGGATGCAACACCACAACCGTCAGGTCGATACCGGCGGTGCCGTGAAACAGCGCCACGGACCAGTCGATCACCCGGCGTCCGGCCAGCACGCGCCATTGCTTGGGCTGATCGCCCCCCGCACGGGTGCCGCGGCCTGCGGCCACGATGATCGCGGCCGTGGTCATGCGCGGTGATCCTTGGAAAAACGGGCGTGAGTCACTTGGGGTACGACCTTGCTGTCTGGTGTTGTCTTCTGCATAGGACGCGGGTGTCGAAAGGGCAATGTGCCAGTTTGCCGGTCATTATGCTTAATAATTAGGCAAATGACTGGGGCATGCCTATATTTGACCCAGACACCAAGATGGTAGCGTTGTCGTCCGGCCTCGGCTTGCGGTAGCCAAGAGCCAATGCACAAGGAATAAGCACGTGTCGTTGCATGTAGGAGATCATCCTCTGTCCTTTCCGGTGCTTTTGGCGCCGCTGGCCGGAATCACGGATTTGCCGTTTCGCTCTCTGGTGGCCTCGTTCGGGGCGGGCCTGGTCGTCAGCGAGATGGTGGCGTGCCGTGAAATCGTGACCGGGCGGATCGAAGCGCGCGAGCGGGCTGAACTGGGCGCGGATGTCGCGGGCACCTCGGTGCAGATCGCCGGGCGCGACCCGCATTGGATGGCCGAGGCGGCGCGGATGATCGAAGCCTCGGGCGCGCGCATCATCGACATCAACATGGGCTGCCCGGCAAAGAAGGTCGTGGGCGGGTTGTCGGGCTCGGCGCTGCTGCGCGAACCGGATCACGCCCTGCGCCTGATCGAGGCTGTCGTCGGCGCGGTCAAGGTGCCTGTCACGCTCAAGACCCGTCTGGGATGGGATGATGATTGCCTGAATGCGCCGGATATCGCGCGCCGCGCCGAAGGTGCCGGTGTGCAGATGATCACCATCCACGGGCGGACCCGCTGCCAGTTCTACAAGGGCAAGGCCGATTGGGGGGCGATTGCCGCGGTCAAGCAGGCGGTCGGCATTCCCGTGATCGCGAATGGCGATATCGTCGATGCACCCACCGCCGCCGCCGCCCTGCGCCTGTCGGGGGCCGACGGGGTGATGGTGGGGCGCGCGGCGCAGGGGCGGCCCTGGCTGCTGGCGCAGATCGCGCATGCGCTTTATGGCACAGCCGCACCGGCCATACCTGTAGGGCAGGATCTTATCGACATGGTTTCAAGGCATTACGAGGCGATGCTGACATTCTACGGGCAGGATCTGGGCCTGCGCGTCGCGCGCAAGCACCTGGGCTGGTACATGGACGAGGCAGGGGCCGCCGCTCCGCTGCGGCAGCGTATTCTGCGCGCAGACAGGGCGGCGGAGGTGTTGCGCCTTCTGCCTGATGCGCTGATCGGGGCGGATCTGCCCGATGCGGGCCAGCCTGACGGGAGGGTTGCCGCATGATCGACGATTCCGCGCTCTGGTCGTCCTTGCCGGTGCCCGCCATTCTGCTGGATCCGCAGGATCGCATCGCCGATGCCAACCCTGCGGCCGAGCTGTTTCTGAACGCGTCGGTCAAGTCGGTCCGGGGGCATCCGGTCTGGGACCGGGTGATGGTCGATGCCCCGATGCAGGAAGCCTTCGATCGGGCGCGCGAAACCTCGACACCGCTTTTCGTGAATGATGTCGATGTCGGGACCGGCGAAAGGGTGCCGCTGCACTGCAATCTTCAGATTTCACCGATGCAGGGGCAGCCGGGTTTCATGATCCTGCTGATTTCGCCACGTGAACTGGCCGGGCGCGTGACGCATTCGCAATCGGTGAAATCGGCGGCGAAATCGGCCATCGGCATGGCCGAGATGCTGGCGCATGAAATCAAGAACCCGCTGGCGGGCATCACCGGGGCGGCACAGCTTCTGTCCATGGGCCTCAGCCCCGAGGATATGGAACTGACCGATCTGATCGTCGAGGAAAGCCGCCGCATCGTGAAGCTGCTCGAGCAGGTCGAACAGTTCGGCAACCTCAGCCCGCCGGACCGTCGCGAGGTCAATATCCATGACGTCCTGGACCGCGCGCGGCGCTCCGCGCTGTTGGGGTTCGGCGCGCATATGAAGATCATCGAGGATTACGACCCGTCGCTGCCGCTGGCCTGGGGCGACCCTGACCAGTTGTTGCAGGTGGTGTTGAACCTGGTCAAGAACGCCTCGGAAGCGGCTGACAAGAATGGCGGCACCATCCGGCTGCGGTCCTATTACGAGCATTCCTTCCGCATGCGCCGCAGCGACGGCCTGGGGCAATCGCTGCCTCTGCAGGTCGAGGTGATCGACGATGGCCCCGGCCTGCCGGCCGATATTGCGGGCGATATCTTCGATCCTTTCGTGTCGGGGCGCGAAAACGGCACCGGTCTTGGCCTGGCGCTGGTCAGCAAGATCATGTCGGACCATGACGGCTGGATCTCGGTTGATTCCGCGCCGGGACGCACGGTGTTCCGCATGTCCCTGCCGCGCGCGCCGCGCGACATGCCGCCGCCACGCAAACCAAACATATCAAAGTCCTCAAGGGAGTAGACGCCGATGGACGGAACCGTTCTGGTCGCCGATGACGATCGCACCATCCGCACTGTGCTGACGCAGGCGCTGACGCGGGCCGGCTGCAAGGTGCATGCCACATCCAGCCTGACCACGCTGATGCGCTGGGTGGCCGAGGGAAAGGGCGATGTGGTGATCTCGGATGTGATGATGCCCGATGGCAACGGGCTTGAGATGCTGCCGAAGATCGCGCAGGACCGGCCCGGTCTGCCGGTCATCGTCATTTCAGCGCAGAACACGATCATGACGGCCATCCAGGCCGCCGAGGCCGAGGCCTATGATTACCTGCCCAAGCCTTTCGATCTGCCCGACCTGATGAAGCGGACGGCGCGGGCGCTGGAAAGCCGCCGTCGTGTGGCGCCCGCGGCGCCGGTCGATGCGGGGGCGGATCGTCCGGACGATCTGCCACTGGTGGGGCGCACCCCTGCGATGCAGTCGCTCTACCGGCTTGTGGCCAGGGTCATGAACACCGATCTTCCGGTCTTGATCTCTGGTGAAAGCGGGACCGGCAAGTCCTTGATCGCGCGGGCCATTCACGATTTTTCGGATCGGCGCACCTTGCCTTTCGTCACGGTGACGGCGACGGATCTGCAGGACATCGAAGGGCCCGCCCGCGTGCTGGCCCGCGCCAAGGGCGGCTCGGTCCTGTTCGACGAGATCGGCGATATCGACCTGGAAAGCCAGGCGCGGATCGTGCGCATGATGGACAGCCCCGGCGATCACGTGCCGCGTTTCATGGCCACCAGCCAGTCGAACCTGTCGCAGGCGATGGAAAAGGGCCGGATGCGGCAGGATCTGTACTACCGTCTGGGCGGGGCCACGATCGAGGTGCCTTCGCTGCGCGAACGGGTCGATGACATCCCGCTTCTGGCCGAGCATTTCCTGCTGCGCAGCGAAAAGGACGGTGCGCCCAAGCGCCGCCTGTCGCGGGACGCGCTGGAACTGATGCGCGCCTATAGCTGGCCGGGAAATGTGCGCCAGCTGGAAAACGCGATCCGCCGCCTTGTCCTGACCAGCCGCGCCGACGAGATCACCCGCTCCGAGGTGGAATCGGTTCTGGGCAATCAGCCCGAGATGGAGCCTGTGCTGGGCGGTGGCAACGATACCGAAAAGCTGTCGGCCTCGGTCAACCGCCATCTGCGGCGCTATTTCGATCTGCATGGCAACATGCTGCCGCCACCGGGGCTTTATGGCCGCATTCTGCGCGAGGTCGAGGGGCCTTTGCTGGAAATCGCGCTTGAGGCGACAGGCGGAAATCAGGCTAAATGTGCCGATTTGCTGGGGATCAACCGCAATACCTTGCGAAAGAAGATCACGGATCTGGATATTCGCGTGACACGACGTCGGAAGTTGATGTAAAACCGCAACAGATAAGTGGCAGATTGGCCCAGTGGCCGGTCTGACCCGATAAAGGCGGTCAGGCGCGTCATGCGCCACATCAATCAGGACGGGGGCAGCGGGTGATTACCCGGGCGCATGCACGCATCGATTGGAACAGGCTTGCGCGTCTGCGCCGCCTGAAGAAAGTGCAGAATGCCGCCACGCTGGGGCTGGTGTTTCTTGGGCCTGTTCTTGCCATTGCCACCTTCCTTGTGCTTGGGCCGCTTGACCAGGGGGCTTCCGCCATCGGGTTGCGGCTGATCCTGCTGGTCGATCTGGTCTATGTGCTGGTGGTGGCGGCCTTGGTGCTGCAGAAGGTCGCGGGGCTGATCGCCGCGCGGCGGGCGCGCTCGGCCGGGTCGCAGCTGCATTTGCGGCTGACAGGGGTCTTTGCCCTGCTGGCACTGATCCCGACCGTATCGGTTGCGATCTTTGCGGGGCTTACGATCAACGTGGGCCTCGAAGGCTGGTTTTCCGACCGTGTGCGGCAGGTGGTGGGCAGTTCGCTGGCCGCCGCCGAAGCCTATGAGGAAGAACATCGCCGCGATCTGACGGATGATGCGCTGGCGCTTGCGGCCTATCTGGACAACAACCGGCGCAATACCTTCTTCATGGGGGATGGCGATGTGCGTCGGGTTCTGGCGACGGGGCAGGGGCAGATCCAGCGGGGCCTGCGCGAGGCCTATGTGATCGACGGCACCGGCGAGATCCGGGCGCGCGGTGAACGATCCTACCTGTTCGATTTCGAACCACCGGGGGCTGCGTCGATCGTGGCCGCGTCCGAAGGCGGCGTGCAGATCATCGAGGATTGGGACAGCAACGAATTCCGCGCGCTGGTGCGGCTTGAGGAATTCGTTGATCGGTATCTCTATGTCAGTCGGGAGGTGGATGGAGAGCTTCTGAACCTGCTGGATGACACCAAGGAAACCGCGCGGTTCTACCAGCAGCTTGAGAATGAACGCGGTCGCGTGCTTTTCGAATTCGGCCTTGTCTACCTTGGCTTCGCGGTGATCCTGATCCTGGCGGCGGTCTGGCTGGGCATGTGGTTCGCCGAACGCCTGTCGCGCCCCGTGGGGCGTCTGACGGGGGCGGCACAGCGCGTGGGCGCGGGCGATCTGGATGTGCAGGTGCCCGATGAGGCCGGCGATGACGAGATCGCGATGCTGGGGCGCTATTTCAACCAGATGACCCGGCAGCTGAAGGGCCAGCGCGACACCCTTCTGGACAATACGCGTCAGATCGAACGACGGCGGCGGCTGTTCGATTCCGTGCTGAGTTCCGTGACCTCTGGCGTGGTGGGGGTTGATGCCGAAGGGCGGGTGACCTTCGTGAACCGTTCGGCCGAACGTCTGCTGGACTGGCAGGAGGATCGGCAATCCGTGGCCCTGTCGGTGGCAGTGCCGGAATTCGGCCCGCTGTTCGACAGGCTGCAACAGGCGCAATCGGAAACGGCGCAGGACGAGGTCAAGGTCAGCCGGGCCGGACGGCTTGAGAACCTTCTGGTGCGCATGTCGACCCGGCGCGGCGAAGACGGGCGGCTGGAAGGCTATGTGGTGGCCTTTGACGATGTGTCGGATCTGGTCGCGGCGCAGCGCATGGCCGCCTGGGGCGATGTCGCGCGGCGCATCGCGCATGAGATCAAGAACCCCCTGACCCCGATCCAGCTGTCGGCGGAACGCATCAAGCGGAAGTTCCGCAAGCATCTGGACGAGTCGACCGGCGGCGACCTGGATCAGCTGACGGATGTAATTGTGCGGCAGACCAATGACTTGCGGCGCATAGTTGATGAATTTTCCAAGTTCGCCCGTATGCCCGAACCCGAACGGCGACCCGAAAGCCTGACGGCGCTGGTGCGCGATGCGGTGCTGTTGCAGCAATCGGGGCAACCCGGCGTCCAGATCGGTGCCGATCTGGCCGATGATCCGCTGGAGGCCGAGGTGGACGCGACCATGGTGCATCAGGCCCTGACCAACCTGATCAAGAACGCGGGCGAGGCGATCGAGACCTTGCAGACCAAAGGCGCGCCCCAGGGTCACAGGCCGCAGGTGCGCGTGGTCACGGCGCGCGTCGGATCGCAGGCCGAGATCCGCATCATCGACAACGGCGTGGGTCTTCCCGAGGATCGGTCCCGCCTGTTCGAGCCTTATGTGACCACGCGCAGCGAGGGGACGGGGCTGGGCCTGCCGATCGTCAAGAAGATCATCGAGGAACATGGCGGCACCCTGACGCTGGAGGATGCGCCTTGCTTTGAGGGGCAGACATGGGCCGGGGCGATGGCCGTGATCCGCTTGCCGCTGGCGCTGTCCAGCGCGGCGGGGCCTGCCGCAGAGATTGAGCCCACGGCGGCGCCGGGTGAGGGGAAACACCCTGCCGGTTCCGCGCGTGGGCAGGAAAAACAGAGGAGTGGCAAATAGATGGGCGATATTCTTATTGTCGATGACGAGCGCGACATCCGTGAATTGATCTCGGATATTCTTGAGGATGAAGGATTTGATACCCGTCTGGCCGGCAATTCGGACGAGGCGATGGCCGCCATCAACACCGAGCCGCCGGCGCTGATGATCCTGGATATCTGGCTCAAGGACAGCCGGATGGACGGGATCGACATCCTCAAGACCGTCAAGCGCGACAACCCCGATGTGCCCGTGGTCATCATCTCGGGCCATGGCAATATCGAGATCGCGGTCGCCGCGATCAAGCAGGGGGCCTATGACTTCATCGAAAAGCCCTTCAACATCGACCAGTTGCTGGTGGTGATCCGGCGCGCGATGGAGACCAGCCGCCTGCGCCGCGAGAATAGCGAGCTGCGGCGCAAGGATGTGACTGCTGCGGAAATGGTTGGTGCATCAGGGTCTTACCGGGCATTGATCAGCCAGTTGGACAAGGTCACCAAATCGAATGGCCGGGTCATGCTGACCGGTGCGCCGGGATCGGGCAAGGAGGTGGCCGCGCGCTACATCCATGCCAATTCCAATCGGTCGGGCGCACCTTTCGTGACCGTCGGCTGCGCCTCGATCGAAGCGGACCGGATGGAAGAGGTGCTTTTCGGCCGCGAAAGCGCCGAGCGCGGGGTCGAACCGGGCCTTCTGGAACAGGCGCATGGCGGCGTCATCTATTTCGACGAGGTGGCGGACATGCCGTCCGGCACGCAGTCCAAGATCCTGCGCGTGCTTGTCGATCAGCAGTTCACGCGACCGGGCGGGGCTGACAAGGTCCGTGTCGACCTGCGGGTGATTTCATCGACCAATCGCAACCTCGAGGCCGAGATCAAGGCCGGACGCTTCCGGCAGGAGCTGTACCACCGGCTGAATGTCGTGCCGATCGCGGTGCCGCCGCTGGTCGACCGGCGCGAGGATATTCCGCTTCTGGCGCAGCATTTCATCGCGTTGTTCAACCGCACGCAGGGTTTGCCGATGCGACAGTTGAGCGACGAGGCGGTGGCCCTGATGCAGACCATGGACTGGCCGGGCAACGTGCGCCAGTTGCGCAACCTGATCGAACGGGTGCTGATCCTGGGCGAGGGCACGGGCCCGATCGAGGTGCGTGACCTGCCGTCAAGCGAGGACAAGAGCAGCGATGACGGGCGCGTCGTGCTGTCTGGTGCGCTGGCGACGCTGCCGCTGCGCGAAGCGCGCGAGGCCTTCGAGCGGGAGTACCTGCTGACCCAGATCAACCGCTTTGGCGGCAATATCAGCCGCACCGCCAATTTCGTCGGCATGGAGCGCAGCGCGCTGCACCGCAAGCTCAAGTCGCTGGGTGTCGTGACGTCGGGCAAGGCGGGGGGCCGCCTTGCGCAGATGGATGACGAGATCGAAACGGCGGATGCCGACGAGGTCTGAGTGCGCCGGAACGGTCTAGCCCGGCGTCACGATCTGCCAGGTGCCGTCGCCATTGCGGATCGAACAGGAGTTGGGCGCAAGGCGCGGCAGGATCGTCGTGGCGGCGGTCGGGGCTGCCCGTTTGACGCCCTGCGGACAGGCCGGCAATTCGACAAAGGCATAGCCCTGCGCCGCCATGCACTGGTTCAGCACGCGCTGCCGCAAGGGGGCGTTGGCGTCCCAGGTCCGGATCTCGCCGCCGACGCGGTCATAGACCACGGTGCAATTTCCCGCGCTGTCGCAAACCTTGCGCGGCACGATGCGGACTGGATCGCGTTCGACCCTGCGGTCGACAGGCACGCGTTGCAGGCCCTCGACCTCGCAATTGGTCAGCGTGTCCTGCATCGCGGCCACGGTGGCGCCGGGCTTGTGATAGATGCCAAGGGGCGTGCAGGCCGCCAGGGCAAGCGCGGCGAAGGTCAGGGGAAGCCGCCGCACCAGGCGAAATGGTGGAAAAACCGGAAGGGTGAAAAACGCCATGACAGGGTACCTTTGAAACATGTCGAGCCCAGTGTGATGCGGCCGGCGGGAAATGACAATTCAATTGACCATGATGGGGCTATCTGCCATCCAAGGGCCTCGGAAACCAAGGGAACGCAGGCATGAAAATCATCATCTGCGGCGCAGGGCAGGTGGGGTGGCAGATTGCCCGGCATCTTGCGGGCGAGAAGAACGACATCACCATCGTCGACAACAACCCCGACCTTGTGCGCCGGGCCACCTCGTCGCTGGATGTGCAGGGAATCGCGGGCTTTGCCAGCTATCCCGACGTGCTGGAGCGCGCAGGCGCGCGCGACGCCGACATGATCATCGCCGCCACCTATTCCGACGAGGTCAACATGGTCACCTGCCAGGTGGCCCATTCGGTCTTTTCGATTCCGCGCAAGATTGCGCGTCTGCGCAGCCAGTCCTATCTGGACGCGATCTATTCCGATCTCTACCGCCGCGATCACATGCCCATCGACGTGGTGATCAGCCCCGAACGCGAAGTGGCCGAGGCTGCGCTGCAGCGGCTATATTCGCCTGCGGCCTTCGACACCGAGGTGTTTCTGGGCGGGCGCGCGCAATTGCTGGGCATCACCATCGAGGAAGATTGCCCCGTGGTGAATACGCCGCTCAGGCAGTTGACCGATCTCTTCTCGACCCTGCGCGCCATTGTCGTGGGGGTGCGCCGTGACGGCATCCTTTTTGCCCCCGAGGCCGAGGATCAGCTGTTCGTGGGCGATGACTGCTATGTCTTCACCGTGAACGAGGATATCCACCGCACGCTGGAAATCTTCGGCAAGACCACCCGCAAGCAGGAACGGGTGGTGATCGTCGGGGGCGGCAACGTGGGCCTTGCGGTGGCCCGCGCGCTTGAGGAAGGCACCCAGAAGATCCGCGCCAAGATCATCGAGAAGAACCGCAAATCCGCCGAACGCGCCGCCGAGGTGCTGGAACGGACCATCGTTCTGAACGGCGACGGGCTTGATGCGGCATTGCTGGCCGAGGCGAATATCAGCCGCGCCGATGCTGTGCTTTGCGTGACCGATGACGACAAGACCAACATGCTGGCCGCCGTGCGGGCGAAATCCGAAGGCTGTCCGATGGCGATCGCCCTGATCAACGATCCCACGATGGTGCCGCTGATGGGGCCGCTGGGGATCGATGCCTATATCAACCCGCGCGCCACCACCGTGTCATCCATCCTGCGCCATATCCGCCATGGTCGTGTGCGCGGGGTCTATTCCATCGGCGATGCCGAGGCCGAGATGATCGAGGCCGAGGTTCTGTCCACCTCGCCCATGGCGGGCAAGAAGGTGCGCGACATCGACTTTCCCGAAGGCGTCCTGGTGGGCGGCCTTCTCAAGGGGAACCAGGTGGTCAAGCCGAATTCCGATACACGGATCGACGAGGGCGATATCGTGGCGATGTTCTGCCTGGCCAAGGACGTTCCCGAGGTCGAGAGGCTGTTGCAGGTCTCGATCGATTTCTTCTGAGGCAAGCCAGCGATGCGCGCCCGCCTGTTCGATCAACCGCTTCTGATCCTGCTGATCGGCATGGCGGGCCTTTCGATGTATCTGCCGGCCATTCATGCCGCCGTGCTGCTGCGCCATTCCGAGGCGCGCGCCTTCTTTTATGCCGGTACGCTGACCCTCACCATCGTGACGCTGGTGGCCATTGCCATGGCCGCGCAGCCGCGCCGCCGCAGTTCGATGCGCAATCTGGCCGCGCTGGTCGGGGCCTATCTGCTGTTGCCGCTGATCCTGGCGGTGCCCTTTCACGATGCGATCGGCACGACCTCCTTTCTGAACAGCTATGTCGAGATGGTGTCGAGCCTGACGACAACCGGCGCCAGCCTTTTCGAACCGGGGCGCCTGTCGCCGACCTTGCATCTGTGGCGCGGGCTGGTCGGATGGATGGGCGGTTTCCTGATCTGGGTGGCGGCCTCGGCCATACTGGCACCGCTGAACCTGGGCGGGTTCGAGGTCACGGCCATGGCCGAGCCGGGGCAGGGCGAGACCCGCTTTACCCAGGGTGGCCTTGCCGATCCGCAGCAGCGCATCATCCGGGTGACCCTGCAGTTGCTGCCGATCTATGCGGGGCTGACGCTTTCGCTCTGGCTCTTGCTGCTGGTTCTGGGGGACCCGCCGCTGGTGGCGCTGATCCACGGGATGTCGGTGCTGGCGACCAGCGGCATCTCGCCCCTGGGCGGGGTCGAGGGGGCATCTTCGGGCGTGCCGGGCGAGGTGGTGATCGCGCTTTTCCTGATGTTCGGCCTGTCGCGGCTGACCTTTTCGTCGGATACGATCACCACGGCACGGCGCGGAATTCAGCATGATCCCGAATTTCGCCTTGGCATGACGATTGCCCTGGGGGTGACGCTGATCCTGTTCATCCGCCATTACATGGCCTCTTTCCAGGTCAGCGGCGATGCCGATCCGCTGGTGCCGCTCTATGCGCTGTGGGGAAGCCTTTTCACCATCCTGTCCTTTCTGACCACAAACGGCTTTGAAAGCGTGCATTGGGACGCGGCCCGCACCTGGTCCGGGCTTGGCACCTCGGGCATCATCCTGATGGGCCTTGCCATGATGGGGGGCGGGGTCGCGACCACGGCGGGCGGGGTCAAGCTGCTGCGGGTCTGGGCGCTGTACCTGCATGGCCTGCGCGAGATGGACCGCCTGGTGCATCCCTCCTCGATCGGGCATTCGCGCACCGGCAGCAGCCGCATCGCCCGCAAGGGGGCGTTCTTCGCCTGGATCTTCTTCATGTTCTTCGCCATCTCGCTGATGGTGCTGGTGCTGGGGTTCTCGGCCCTTGGCAGCAGTTTCGAGCAGTCCATGGTGTTGGCCGTTGCCGCCCTGACGACGACCGGGCCGCTGATCTCGGCCAGCGCCGAGATGCCGATTTCGCTGATCGGGCTTGCCGAAGGGGCCAAGCTGCTGTTCTGCGCGGGGATGGTGCTTGGCCGGCTTGAACTGCTGGCCTTCATCGCGCTGCTGACAAGCGGTTTCTGGCGCGACTGAACGCATCGCGATCCTGTCCGATCCCCTTTTGCCGGTCATTCGCACGACAGCCACGGGGAAACACCCGTATAAAGGGCTGATTTTTGACTGGAATCTTCGGGAACCGCAGATCATAGTAAACGGACAGGGACATTGAACCGATCCGCGGTCACTGCAAGAACAAAGGCTTTCACATGGCTTCCGACAAACAGAATCTTCAGGATGCATTTCTAAATCACACGCGGAAAACAAAGATCCCCGTGACCATTTTCCTGATCAACGGCGTCAAGCTGCAGGGTGTGATCACCTGGTTCGACAACTTCTGCGTGCTGCTGCGCCGCGATGGCCAGTCCCAACTGGTCTACAAGCATGCCATCTCGACGATCATGCCGTCGCAGCCGATCAACCTTTATGACGGTGAAGACACCAATTGATGGAACATGACCGGGTTGCCACCCGTGCCTGGGTGCTGCATCCCGAACTCAAATCCGAACAGGACCGCCGCGCCCCCGAGCACAAGCTTGAAGAGGCCGTGGCGCTGGCTGATGCGCTTCCCGATCTGGAGGTCGTTGGCGCCGATGTCGTGCGCTTGCAGCGCCCGCATCCCGGCATGCTGTTCGGCAAGGGCAAGATCGCCGAGTTGAAGGACAAGTTCAAAGCGGCCGAGGTCGAACTGGTGCTGGTCGACGGCCCCGTGACGCCGGTGCAGCAGCGCAACCTCGAAAAGGAATGGAAGGTCAAGCTTCTGGACCGAACCGGCCTGATCCTCGAGATCTTCTCGGATCGCGCGCGCACCAACGAGGGTGTGCTGCAGGTCGAGATGGCCGCGCTCAGCTATCAGCGCACGCGCCTGGTGCGGGCCTGGACCCATCTTGAACGGCAGCGCGGCGGGCTGGGCTTCGTGGGCGGTCCCGGCGAAACCCAGATCGAGGCGGATCGCCGCGCCATTGACGAACAACTGGTGCGCCTGCGTCGCCAACTGGACAAGGTGGTCAAGACGCGCACGCTGCATCGCGCCGCCCGCGCCAAGGTGCCCTATCCGGTCGTGGCGCTGGTGGGCTATACCAATGCGGGCAAATCAACGCTGTTCAACCGCCTGACGGGGGCCGATGTCCTGGTCAAGGACATGCTTTTCGCCACGCTCGATCCGACCATGCGCTCGGTCAAGCTGTCGGAAACCGGCCCCGAGATCATCCTGTCCGATACGGTGGGCTTCATCAGCGATCTGCCGACCGAACTGGTGGCGGCCTTCCGCGCCACCCTCGAAGAGGTGCTGGGCGCCCATCTGATCGTGCATGTGCGCGACATCAGCCACCCCGACACCGAGGCGCAGGCCCGCGATGTGCGCGATATCCTGGCCTCATTGGGCCTGTCGGACTCGGTGCCCTTGATCGAGGTCTGGAACAAGATCGACCGGCTTGATCCCGCCACGCGCGAGGCGGTTCTGGCCAGTGCCGCCCGCCATGACCAAGTGCAGGCGATCTCGGCCGTGACCGGCGAGGGGCTGGATGCGTTGCTGGCCGCGATGACCGCGAAGCTTGAAACCGCGCGCCATCCGGCGACGATCAACCTGTCATTCGCCGAAGGGCGCAAACGCGCCTGGCTGCATGATCAGGGCGTGGTCGAGGCTGAAACCCAGACCGACGATGGCTTTGACATCTCGGTGCTCTGGACCGCGCGACAGGAAAAGCGGTTTCGCGACCTGTGATCCCGCAAGGGTGGCGCAAGTCGCAGACCGCATGCCAAAGGGGCGCCCCATCACAAGGGCGCCCCTTTGTCTTTCTTCTTGCCTCAAATATCCATTCCGAAGGCGCGGTGTCGCGCGCGGGTGCGGATCAGGCGGGCAGGTTGCGTTCCGCCTCGAACGAGATCAGCCGCCGATTGGTTTCGTCCCACAGGTGGAATTTCACGCAGGACAGGCTTTCGCGGAAACCAAGCCGCTGGGCCTGTGCCAGCTCGCCATGGTCGCGCAGGACCTGGGGCAGCTTGTAATAGGGGATGCGCGCATAAAGGTGGTGCACGTGATGGATGCCGATATTCGCGGTGAACCAGCGCGCCAGCGGCGGCAGGTCGTAATGCGAAGAGCCATGCAGCGCCGCGTCATGGATCTGCCACTCGCTGTCGCCTTCCCAGTAGGTATCCTCGAACTGGTGCTGGATATAGAACAGCCACATGCCGATGGTGGCCGCCAGCAGGACGCTGGGCAGGAAGATCAGCAGGATCGGCGCCCAACCCGCATAGGCGTAAAGCCCCACCAGAAAGCCAAGCGTGGCCAGATTGGTGCCCATGGCGCTGACCCAGTAGAGCCAGCCCGAGGACATCAGCCCGTAGGGAAGGCGGTTCTGCAGCAGGAACAGGTAGCCCGGCCCAAGCCCGAACAGCACAACGGGATGGCGGTAAAGCCGGTACATGAAACGTTCCCATCCGCTGGCCGCGCGATACTCGGCCACGGTCATGGTATGCACATCGCCCAGGCCGCGCTTGTCCAGGTTGCCGGTGCTGGAATGATGGGCGGAATGGGTGCGGCGCCAGACGTCATAAGGTGTCATCGTGAAGACGCCCAACAGGCGGCCGACCCAGTCACCGATGCGCTTGTCCGCGAAAAAGGCGCCATGTCCGCAGTCATGCTGGATCAGGAACAGCCGCAGCACGAAGGCGGCATTGGCAAGACCAAGCACGAAAGCCAGAGTGTAGCTGAAGGACAGGGCCCAAAGCGCCAGCGCCCAGATCCCGATGAAGGGCAGAACGCTGATGGCCACCTCGAAGGCGCTGCGCGCGGGATCGGGTTCGCGGTACCGTGCGAGGATCCTGACCCATTCCTGCGCGGAGCGGGTCGGAGTTGAAGACATGTCAACAGAAGGATCGGTCAGGACGGGTGTCGCGGCAGAAGCGGGGCGGGCGGCGTCATTCAGACGCTGGACGGGCGCGTTCATCGAAGGGATAGGTCTCTTTATTGTCGTTTATCTTGCCTGTTCCGTGCGGTGGTAAAGCAGAACGGCCGCCGAGTCGAGAAAACATCGCATCACATGATTGCCAACATGCCGCAGGCGCGGCGTAGGCGCGGCGCAGGTGCGGGGGCCCCGGCATGATCAGCGGGGTTGCAGCACCGTGACGCCCACCGCCGCGGCGCGGGCAAGGTTCTCGTCCAGCGACATCGGGATGTATTCGCCGCGCCGCCACAACTCGCCCAGGTCGTCATAGTGGCGCGACAGGAAATGCCCCGATTGGCCAGTCGAGGTGACAAAGACCGAACTGTCCGGGTCCGCGAAATCATAGACGCCGCGATAGCCCGCACCATGCACGTTGAGAAAGGGATCGTCGCCCTTGCCCAGGGTGCGCCCGCGCAGCAGCGTGTGATCGCCGCCGCTGGTGGACTGGCGGATGTTCACGAAATACCGCAGCAGCGGCACTTCGCCCAGGGCAGGGTGATCATGGGTGGCCTGATGCGCATCGCCCCAGCGCAGCGCCTCGATCTGGCTGCCGTAGCGCTCTTCGATCCAGACCAGCGCATCGTCCAGCGCCAGGCGCGCCATATCGGTGCAGGTTTCGACCGGGGCGCTTTGGATCACGTCGCACCAGACACCCGCGCCATCGACATCGCGGTAGACGCGCTCGATGAACAGCGGCTCGACATGGGTGAACTCGTCGGCCAGGGGGCCGATCTCGTCCCGGATCAGCCGGTCCTGCAGCGCGCGCAGCCATGCGGCGTAGATCAGCGGCTCCGGCAGGTGTTCGTTCATCTCGCCGTTCCAGTTGGCCAGCAGATCCAGCGCCCGCTGCCGTTGGCGCATGCGGGTGCCTTCGGGGGCCGCCGATCCGGTGAACCACAGATCCGCAGCCACCAGTGACAGTAGCGATTGCGCGGTCACGCTGACGGTGTCCAGCTGCGCCTCGATGAAACTGTCGCGCGTGTGCACCTCGCGCATCTGCATCAGCCGCTGCCAGCGCTGCACCCGTTGGCTGTCGCCCCAGACATGGCTGACATGCAGCGGAAAGGGGCGGTTGACGATCTTGTTGTTCGTATTGCCCAGGATACCGCCCTGCGGATTGACGAATTCGGGGTTAGAATCGTAGGGCAACGCCCCTTGCCAGCGATTGCCTGCGATCCATCCGGGGCTGGGGATGCGCCCCTGGCTCTGGTGCTGCACGTCGCGGCGCGGGGCCTGGCCGATGGTTTTCAGGGCGATCTGCACGCCGTCCGCCAATGTCAGGTTCTGCGAGGGGGCGATGAAGCCTTCGCCGGCGGCCAGCGCCTCCTGCACCGTGCGGGCATACATCAGCCCGAGGCCCGCGCTCATGGTGGTGTCCGCAGGTGTCAGGGCGGTCCAGGCCAGACTTGCCACATGCCCCGGCGGGGTGATCGTGGTCAGGTTGGCATGGCTGCCGGGCAGCACGGGGCCGTTTTCGGTCCAGCGCAGGGTCAGGGTCACCGGGGCCGCACCCTTGATGTTCACGATAGAGGGGCGCGTCTCGAAGGGTTTGAACCCCTCGGGTGTCAGGTATTCCTCGGGGTTGTCGGGGTTGAGCTGCTCGATGAACAGGTCCTGATCATCGAGATAGGACGAGGTGATGCCCCAGCCCAGATCCTCGGATCGGCCCGACAGCACGATCGGGATGCCGGGAATGGTCCCTCCGATCACGCCACCAGCCGACAGTTGCATCCGCGCCAGGTACCAGATGGTCGGCGCGCTGAAGCCCAGATGCGGATCAGAGGCCAGAAGCGTGCCGCCATTGGCCGACCGCTGCGCCGCCGCCGCCCAGGCGTTCGAGGCGCCGGCCAGCTCGAAGCTGCGAAAGGGCGACAGCGGATCGGCGGGCACATCTTCCGCCATGGCAAAGCGCGGCAATTCGGCATCAAACAGGCTGGCATAGGAGGGCAGGGCCGCCACGCCGCTGCCCGGCGCATCGGGCAGGATATCGATCAGCCGCGCGGGATCGGGCAGTGCCAGCGAGGTGCGGGCGCGCTTGATCTCGGCCGACATGTGGCCCGACAGCTGCAGCGCCATCAGCTTGATCATCGCGATGGAATCCGCGGGCTGCCATGGCGCCACAGGCGCGTTGAACAGGAACATCTCGGGCGCGCCACGCCCCAGCGCACCCTCGTTGATCTCGGCCAGGCGGGCGTTCACGCCATTGGCATAGGCCTCGAGCGCGGCAAGGGTCCGGGTGTCCTGTACCTCGACCGACCGCTGCGCCAGCGTGTAGAGATCCAGCCGCCGGATCAGCGTGTCGATGGGCAGGGTCCGTGCGCCGAAGATCTCGGACAGCCGCCCTTGCACCGTGCGGCGCATGGTCATCATCTGCCACAGTCGGTCCTGCGCATGGGCATAGCCCAGCCCATAGAAGACATCGGCATCGGTCGCGCCGAAGATATGGGGCACATTGGCATTGTCGCGCACGATCTCGATCGGGGCCGAGGGCTGCGCGGCCCCTTCCGGGATCGTGACGGTGCGATTGTAATCGGGCAAGGAGCGGCCAGCGAACCAGAAGATCAGCGCGATGCCCGCCACCGCGAGGACGAGCGCCCCCCCCGCAATCCGCAACAACCACTGGATGACCCGCACCATTCCGAAACGCCCCTTACCCCTTGCAATCCGCCCGTTAGCTAGACACAAACCAGAGGGAACACAATCACGCAAGGGAAGAGGCTGATGGCAAAACTGGCATTTCTGGGTCTGGGAGTCATGGGGTATCCGATGGCGGGGCATCTGGCGGCCAAGGGGCATGAGGTGACCGTCTACAACCGCACCGCCGCCAAGGCCGAAGCCTGGGTCAAGCAGCACGGTGGCGCGATGGCGACGACCCCGCGCGCGGCGGCGGAAGGGGCGGATTTCGTGATGGCCTGCGTGGGCAATGACGATGACCTGCGGTCTGTCTGCACCGGGGCGGATGGCGCCTTTGCGGGCATGACCAAGGGCGCGATCTTTGTCGATCACACGACCGTATCGGCCGCCGTCACGCGCGAGATGTTCGCCGCCGCCGAGGCGCATGGGCTGGGCTTCGTCGACGCGCCGGTCTCGGGCGGGCAGGCGGGCGCGGAAAACGGCGTGCTGTCGGTCATGTGCGGCGGGGTGCAGGCGCAGTACGACGCGGCAAAGCCGGTGATCGCCGCCTATGCGCGCATCTGCCGCCGGATCGGTGACAGCGGCGCGGGCCAGCTGACCAAGATGTGCAACCAGATCGCCATCGCGGGGCTGGTGCAGGGCCTGTCCGAGGCGCTGCATTTCGCGGAAAAAGCGGGGCTGGACGGCGAGGCCGTGGTCGAGGTGATCAGCCAGGGCGCCGCCGGAAGCTGGCAGATGTCGAACCGCTACAAGACCATGGTCGCGGATCAGTTCGAGTTCGGCTTTGCCGTGGACTGGATGCGCAAGGACCTGGGCATCTGCCTTGATACGGCGGATGAGAACGGCGCGAGCCTGCCGGTCACGGCGCTGGTCGATCAGTTCTACAAGGACGTGCAGAAACTGGGCGGCGGGCGCTGGGACACCTCATCCCTGATCAAGCGCCTGCGCGCGATGGGTTGAACGGGGGCTGCCCCCGCATGAAGACCACCTCGCCCCTCAGTGGGGCGAGGCTTTCGAGAAGAGGTGGATCACCACGATCCCGCCCAGGATCATCGCCATGCCGATCACGGCGGGCAGATCCAGACGCTGACCGAAGACGGCAAACCCGATCAGCGCGATCAGCACGATCCCTAGGCCCGACCACAGCGCATAGACCACGCCCACCGGCATGAAGGCCAGCGTCTGCGCCAGCAGGTAGAAACTGATCCCGTAGGCCACCACCACCAGCACCGAGGGCCATGGCCGCGTGAACTGCTGGGAGGCCTGCAGCGCCGAGGTGCCAATGGTTTCCGCCACCACGGCGAGGAGGAGCAGAAGATAGGGCATGGCGGCGGTCCTTCGGGTTGAGTGTAAGTTGAAGCTGTGGGCAAAGAGACGATACTGCCGGCCCACGTCTTGAGGCTGTACAGAGATGCATATTTCATATTAAGGTTGAAGCACCAACGGCGCTTACAAGTGGAGGTCTTTTGTGGCACGAAAATTCAAGTACCAAGCCATTGCGATCAGTCTCAGAATACCTGAAGACAAGGAAAGAAACTATCTAAGATTAATCCACGCAATTTACAACCTAAAGCGGAGCGTTCAAGTATATTCACACACAGGGATGGCAATCACACAGTTTAACAAGAAGAATGGAAATGGTGTAATTTCAAAGTTTTCAATTATAGATACAGATGGTGATTGGTTTGATGAGAATGGCTTTGGTCCTGCCTCAGAAGATGATTTAAAAAAGATTTCCATTCCCGGAAATCTTCGTCCAAATCTTTTAAGCAAGCCTTTTTCTCTTGACGCAGACAATCATATTTTAGCAGTGATGACGTATTCATCTGGAAGTGGCATTAGCCCAAGTCAAATCGAAAAATACTTTAAGGCTGTTGTGGAAGCAGAAGAAATAGCTAGAGAATTTGGCAAGGTTCAAGTTGATATTTTCAAAAACTCCACTGCCATTGATGAGATGCTTGACTTGGAAACCTTAAGAGAAATAACAATTACAATAAGTCGTCCAAATCATATACCGCCCGGACTTATAAAGGAAATTGAAGAAAGGCTGGCAGAGGAGAAGGCAGACAAACTAAGAAGAACTATTTCAACAAGCGACGCTGACTATCTGCTGCCCAACAATACAACCAGAGCGCTCGGCGCAATGGCTGCTGAGAACGGAAGTGTAATTGTTAGGTATGAACAAAATGGCACCATCCTTTCGGCAAACTCTGAGCAAAAACCCCATATAGAAACTTTGCGCACAGAAGACACAGAAAGCACAGAGTCCGGCTTTCTCGAGAAACTAAAAGTGAAGATTGTCAATGCCGTGAAGCAAAATAGGCAGAAGGTCGACAGATTGGCGGAGGAATAGAGTAAATGTTTGGGGTTCTTTTTCAAATATATAGAGACGCAGGCGGATTTCGCTTTGTGTTGGCAACCCCCTACATTTATCTTGCTCTAGCCCTTTGCTTTCTTTTATACGATCGTTCGCAGTCGACTGACTGGTCAATGATTGCTATCTCGGTTTTTCCATCCTTAATTGGGTTTTCACTGGCAACATTTGCCATCGTTCTTGCACTTTTTGGGGCAGAAAGGTTGCAAATTTTATCGACTCCAAGACAGGGCCAGAGTGCATCGCCAATTTCTAAGTTAACCGCACTAATTGTTCACTCGTCGCTTGTCCAACTATCAGCATTACTGATTGCGGTTTCACTCAAGCAGAACGGGATATGTAATACATTTCAATCTGAATCTCTGGTGGGGCAATGTATCCATAGCGCCTGCTTGAGCCTAAATCCTCGCGATTTTTTTTACGTCGCTGGACTTTTTTTGACTATGTACGGACTTATCCTAATAATATCGACGTTGCTTGCTGTTTTCCAAACGAGCCGTATATCCCAATAATTAGGAACAAATTGTAGACTTACATTAACTAGAAAAAACCAAAAGGGGCCGCCTCCCGGCGACCCCTTCCAACTCCGGCCTGACCGATGATCAGCCAGCCAGGGCCTTGTTCAGGTACTCGTCCACCTTTTCCAGATAGCCGATGGTGCTCAGCCATTTCTGGTCGGGGCCGACCAGCAGGGCGAGGTCCTTGGTCATGAAACCGTCCTCGACCGTCTGCACCGTCACCTTTTCCAGCGTTTCGGCGAAGCGGGCGAGTTCGGCGTTGCCGTCCAGTTTCGCGCGGTGCTTCAGGCCGCCGGTCCAGGCAAAGATCGACGCGATCGAGTTGGTCGAGGTTTCCTTGCCCTGCTGGTGCTGGCGGTAGTGGCGCGTCACGGTGCCGTGGGCGGCCTCGGCCTCGACCGTCTGTCCATCGGGGGTCATCAGGACGGAGGTCATCAGGCCAAGCGAGCCGAAGCCCTGCGCCACGGTGTCCGACTGCACGTCGCCATCGTAGTTCTTGCAGGCCCAGACATAGCCGCCCGACCATTTCATCGCGGATGCGACCATGTCGTCGATCAGGCGGTGCTCATAGGTGATGCCCGCGGCCTTGAACTTGTCGGCGAATTCCTCGTCGAAGACCTGCTGGAACAGGTCCTTGAAGCGGCCGTCATAGGCCTTGAGGATCGTGTTCTTGGTGGACAGGTACACCGGCCAGCCCTTGACCAGGCCATAGTTCATCGAGGCGCGCGCGAAGTCGATGATCGACTGGTCGAGGTTATACATCGCCATGGTGACGCCAGCGCCGGGCGCGTCGAAGACGTCACGCTCGATCACGGTGCCATCCTCGCCCACGAACTTGATCGTCAGCTTGCCGGCGCCCGGAAAGCGGAAGTCGGTGGCGCGGTACTGGTCGCCAAAGGCGTGACGGCCCACCACGATGGGCTGGGTCCAGCCCGGCACAAGGCGCGGCACGTTCTGGCAGATGATCGGCTCGCGGAAGATCACGCCGCCGAGGATGTTGCGGATCGTGCCGTTGGGCGATTTCCACATCTGCTTGAGGCCGAATTCCTCGACCCGCTGCTCGTCCGGGGTGATGGTCGCGCATTTGACGCCGACGCCGTATTTCTTGATCGCATGGGCGGCATCGATGGTGATCTGGTCATCGGTACGGTCACGCTCTTCGATGCCGAGGTCATAGTATTTCAGGTCGATGTCCAGGTAGGGCAGGATCAGCTTCTGCTTGATGAAATCCCAGATGATGCGGGTCATCTCGTCGCCGTCGAGTTCGACGACAGGGTTGGCTACCTTGATCTTGGTCATGTGGGATATCCCCTTTCCTGGTGAATCGGCTCTTGCGCCGGGTCATAGCGCAAAGCGGGCCTGCTGCAAAGACGGTATGCGACTGTATACAGAAATTATTTGACCGGATCGACAGGGCCGAAGCGCCGTACGCGCCGTTCGATCCGGCCCAGCCGCCAGAGCAGCACGAAGGCGACGGCAGAGGCCCCGCCGACACCCAGTGACATGGGCAGGGGCGTGGCGTTGAAGACCAGCGCGATGGGTGCCGCGATCAGCGCGCCCGCGATGGTCGCGACGGCGCCGATCACGCTGGCGGCGGTACCGGCGATATGGGCCATGGGTTCCATCGCGATGGCATTCAGGTTGCCGACGGTCAGCCCCGACTGGAACAGCACGGTGCATTGCCAGACCAGGTAGACCGCGAACATCGCCTCGCCGCGCAGGCCAGCCAGCCAGCACAGTGTCATGGCGGCCGACAGGATCACCTGCGCGCCGAAGGCCGCCATCGCCAGCCGCTGCATGCCCAGCCGCATGACCAGCGCCGCGTTGATCACCGAGGCGCTGCCCGACACGATCGCCATGCCCGCGAACCACAGCGGGAATTGCGCGCCCCGGTCGAAGACCTGATCGAAGACGGGCTGGATCAGGCTGATCGAGGTGAAGAGCAGCACATAGCCCATGGTCTGCGCCATGATCGACAGGCGCACGACCGGATGGGTCAGCACCTCGCCCACGGCACTTGCGATGGCGGGCAGGCGCATGGGGCGGCGGGCGGCGGGGGGCAGCGATTCCGGCAGGCGCAGCGCCAGCCAGAGCGTGGCGATCCCGGCGAAGATCACGAAGGCCCCGAACATCGCGCGCCAGCCTGCGGCGGCGATGATCCAGCTGCCCACAAGCGGGGCGATTGCGGGGACCAGCATGAAGACCATCATCACGAAGGACAGGATGCGCGCCATCTCGCGCCCGCCGTAAAGGTCGCGCACGATGGCCATGCCCACAACTCGCGGCCCCGCCGCACCGACGCCCTGCAGGACCCGCGCCAGCAACAGCCATTCCAGCGTCGGGGCAAACCAGGCCAGCGCCGCACCGACGATGTAGAGGGCAGTTCCCCCGATCACCATGGGTTTGCGGCCCAGCGCATCGGACATCGGCCCGGCAAACAGCGTGGCCGCGCCCATGCCAAGGACAAAGGCGATCACGATCAACTGGGCGCGGTTGGGCGCATCGGGGCTGAGCTCGGCGCCGATCCGGGGCAGGGCCGGAAGCATTGCATCTATGGAAAAGGCGATGATGGCGAAAAGCATCGCGATCAATGCGATGAACTCCGCCCGCGAAGGCGCTTTCTTCAGGCCCGAACCGGGCAGATCACTGGCACCTGGCACGGACATCCTGATGTCAGTCCGCACCATCCGGGGCGTCAGGGGATTGGGCCATGATCTCGTCGATGACCTTCAGCCAGACCTCGGTAGGCTGGGCGCCCGGCACCGCGTGCTTTCCGGCCACAATGAAGGTGGGCACGGCATTGACCCCCATCTCGCGCGCGGCTTGGTCGCGGGCGCGGATTTCATCCGTATCGGCGGGGCTGTCCAAGAGCTTGCGGATAACGGCGGCATCCAGACCGGCGCTGTCGGCGATGTCGGCCAGCACGTCGCGGTCGCCAATGTCACGACCTTCCTGGAAGTAGGCCCGCATCAGCGATGACACGACACGGTGCTGTGCGCCCTCGATCCCGGCCCAATGGATCAGGCGATGCGCATCCAGCGTGTTCGGGGTGCGGGTGATGCCTTCGAAATTGATCTCGATCCCCGCCGCTTCGGCGTTCTGTGCAATCCTGGCATAGATCTGCACGGCGCGTTCCTTGCCGCCGAACTTCTCTTCCAGATAGGCGCGCCGGTCCATGCCGTCCTGCGGCATGTCGGGGTTCAGCTGGAAAGGATGCCATTCGATCACGAAAGGATGGTCGGGCCGGGCCTCAAGTGCGCGTTCCAGTTGGGCCTTGCCGATAAGGCACCAGGGGCAGATGGGATCGGAGAGGATATCAAGCTTGACCATGGCGGGCCTCGTATAACGGTTTCAGGGCGCGGCGCAGGATCTTGCCATTGGCCCCAGAGGGCAGCGCATCAAGGCGGATGTATACCCGCGGTTGTTTGTATCGGGCAAGGCGTTCGTTGGCGAAGGCCTTCAGTTCCGCGTCATCGGCCGGATCGCCCACGTAGAAGGCCGCGATGATGCGGGCGTCTTCCTTGGCCTCGATATCGGTGACGCCCACCTCGCGTATCGCGGGATGCGCCAGCAGCGCCGCCTCGACCTCGAGCGGTGAGACGCGGTAGCCGCCCGCGTTCATCATGTCATCGGCGCGCCCCAGATAGGTGATCTGGCCATCCGCATCCATCATGCCCTGATCGCCGGTCAGGAACCAGTCCCCCTGCATCCTGGCGGCCGTATCCTCGGGTACGCCCAGATAGCCCAGCATCAGGCCGGGATCGCTGCGTGCCACGGCGATCGTGCCTTCCTCGCCCAGGCCCACCGGCCCATCGGCACCCAGGATCGCCACGCGCCGCCCGTCCTGCGGCCGCCCCAGCGTGCCGGGGGTCGCGGGATGCGCCGGACTGCCGGAAATGAAGGTGGAACATTCCGACATGCCGTAAGCCTCGAAAATCGGGGTGCCGGTCGCGTCATTCCAGTGCTGGCGCACGCGGTCCGACAGCTTTTCCCCGGCGGCAAGCCCGTGGCGCAGGGCCGGCAGGTGCATCTGTGCATGATGGGTCAGGATCTTGCGATAGACGCCGGGGGCCGCGGCAAAGATCGTGGCCCCGTGATCCGCCAGCAACTGCGGCAGCGCCTCGATTGCCACGCCTTCGGCGGGGATCAGGGCGGTCGCCCCCACGGACCAGGGATCCATCAGCCCGGTGCCCAGCGTGTAGGTCCAGTTGAACGCCCCGGCATGCAGCAGACGGTCCGCCGCGGTCAGCCCGTACCAGCCTTGGTGCATCATCCGGCGCGCCCAGATCGCGCGATGCGCATGCATCACCGCCCGCGGAACGCCCGACGTGCCCGAGGTATAGATGATATAGGCCATGCGGTCGGGGTCACCCATCGCATAGTCCGCAGGCGGCAGGTCACGCATCGCGGCCAGTGCCGCGGTGTCGATCACGGGCAGGCCCGTATCATTGGGACAGGCGACGCGCGGATCATGCAGGATGCCGGCGGGCGCCAGCTGCGCCACCATCTTGGCAACCTCGGGCGCTGTCAGCTGTGACGAGGTGGGCACCGGCACAAGACCCACGGCAATCGCCCCAAGGTAGGCCAGCGGGAAATCCACCGTATTGCCCAGCCGCATCAGAAGGATGTCGCCGGGGCGGAACCCCGCCGCCAGAAGCCCCGCACCCGTGCCGCGCACGGAAGCCGCCAGGCGCGCATAGGTCCAGTCATCCGCGCCATCCGCGGCGATGACCGATAGCGCCACCTTCGCGGGCAGATCGTCCGCATGACGCAGCACATGCGCCGCAAGGTTGAAGGGGCGGGGGCAGGGGGCGGGATCGCCATGATCGAATATAGCAAGCATGCGCAATTGCTAGGCCCGCGCCGCGCCAGTTCCAAGCCAAACACTGTCGCCCTATACC
>LXYH01000015.1 GCA_001650895.1 Rhodobacteraceae bacterium EhC02 | reverse complement strand
TGTTGATTTCCACCGAGAACTGACCCGGGTTTTCCATCGAGAACTGACCCACCTCTGATTATGAATTTTGGGTCAGTCTTCGGTCAAGACATGACTTGCCTCCTTCTTTTTTCTGGCCGCTGTGGCGGAGCTGGCTTTGAAGCGGAAGCTGTCGTTTCCGGTCTCCAGGATGTGGCAGCGATGCGTGAGACGATCGAGCAGTGCAGTTGTCATCTTTGCATCCCCGAACACGCTGGCCCATTCGCTGAAGCTGAGGTTGGTTGTGATGATGACACTGGTGCGCTCGTAAAGCTTGCTCAGCAGATGGAAGAGTAGCGCCCCGCCAGATGCGCTGAACGGCAGGTAGCCCAGTTCATCGAGGATCACGAGATCGAGGCGCGTCAGGCTCTCGGCAAGCTGTCCAGCCTTTCCCTTTGCCTTCTCCTGTTCGAGCGTGTTGACGAGTTCGATGGTCGAGAAGAAGCGGACCTTACGCCGGTGGTGCTCGATGGCCTGGATGCCGATTGCGGTAGCGACATGGGTTTTGCCCGTTCCCGGCCCGCCGATCAGCACGATGTTCTGTGCCCCGTCCATAAACTCACAGCGATGCAACTGGCGGACTGTGGCCTCATTGATCTCGCTGGCGGCGAAGTCGAAGCCGGAGAGATCCTTGTAGGCAGGGAAGCGCGCAGCCTTCATGTGATAGGCAATGGAGCGCACCTCGCGTTCCGCCAATTCAGCCTTCAGCAACTGGGACAGGATTGGCACAGCAGCCTCGAAGGCGGGCGCGCCCTGCTCGATCAGATCGGTGATGGCTTGTGCCATCCCATACATCTTCAGGCTGCGCAGCATGATGACGATGGCGCCACTGGCAGGATCATGACGCATGGCGGCCTCCGGTGTTCCGGGCTCTCAGGCCATCATAGCGTTCGACATTGGCCTTGGGTTCGCGGTGCAGGATCAGAGACTGGGGCGTGTCGATGTCCGGCCCTTCAGTGGTCTTGCCGTCAATCAGCCGGTGCAGGATGTTTAGCACGTGCGTCTTGGTCGGCACGCCCTCAGCCAGAGCCTGCTCCACGGCCTTCAACACGGCCTGTTCATCGTGATGCAAGACAAGCGCCAGGATCTCGACCATCTCCCGATCTCCACCCGGGCGGCGCAGCATCTTCTCCTGCAGTTGCCTGAAGCCGGGTGGCAACTCTGCAAAGGGTGCCCCATTCCGTAGCGCACCGGGCTTGCGCTGGATGACGGCCAGATAATGCCGCCAATCGTAGATCGTGCGCGGTGGGAGGTGGTGGCTACGCTCGATCACACGGGTATGTTCGCACAGGATGTTGCCCTCGGCCGCCACGACCAGCCGGTCAGGATAGATCCGCAAGCTGACGGGCCGGTTGGCAAATGAAGCAGGCACGCTGTAGCGATTGCGCTCGAAGCTGATCAGGCACGTCGGCGAGACGCGCTTGCTCTGTTCGACAAACCCGTCAAAAGCGGGCGGCAAGGCCATCAGCGCAGCCTGTTCCGCCGCCCAGACATCAGCGATCGAGCCAGAAAGCGTGCCGTGAGGGATCTCGCGCCAGAGTTCCAGACAGCGCTGTTCCAGCCAGGCGTTCAGCGCTGCGAGATCGGGGAAGTCCGGTATCGGTTGCCACAGGCGCGGCCGGGCATCCTGAACGTTCTTCTCAACCTGGCCTTTCTCCCAGCCCGCAGCCGGATTGCAGAACTCAGGTTCATAGACGTAGTGGTTCGCCATGGCGAGGAAGCGCATGTTGACCTGGCGCTCCTTGCCGCGACCAACCCGATCTACGGCTGTCTTCATGTTGTCATAGATGCCGCGCTCCGGCACGCCGCCAAGGACGCGGAACCCATGCCAATGGGCATCGAACAGCATCTCATGTGTCTGCAGCAGATAGGCCCGAACAAGAAACGCCCTGCTGTATGACAGCTTGATATGTGCCACCTGAAGCTTCGTGCGCTCGCCGCCCAGAATGGCATAATCCTCGCTCCAGTCGAATTGGAAGGCCTCACCCGGGCGGAACAGGAGCGGGACGAATGTGCCGCGACCTGTCGTCTGCTGCTCTCGCTGGCGATCTGCGCGCCACTCCCGGGCGAAGGCCGCCACGCGATTGTAGGATCCGGTGAAGCCGAGCGCGACCAGATCAGCATGCATCCGCTTCAGGGACCGCCGTTGCTTACGCGACTTCCCCGCCTCGGTCTTCAACCAGCCTGCCAGCTTGTCGGCAAAAGGATCGAGCTTGCTGGGCCGCTCCGGCGTCGAAAAGGAAGGCTCGATCGCCCCCGCGTTCAGATACTTCTTGATCGTATTGCGCGACAGACCAGTCCGTCGGGCAATCTCCCGGATCGGGAGGCCATGCCGCAAACGCAGCTTCCGTATAATGTTCAAAAGTCCCATGTGGATCACTCCGTTGCCCCCCTGCGCTCGTCGCGTGGGGGAAGGGTCACATGGGTCAATTCTCAATGGAAATTAGGACGCTAACCGGGTCAGTTCTCGGTGGAAATCAACA
>LXYH01000014.1 GCA_001650895.1 Rhodobacteraceae bacterium EhC02 | reverse complement strand
CGCCGATGTGATCGAAGGGCTGGCGCCCGTGCCGCGACCCGAAAAACCGCAAGGTGCCGCCACCGTCACGCGGCCGCCTGCCCCCGTTACTCCCCCGCCCGACCGCCGCAGCTTGCGCGAAACCGCCGCGCTGCATGGCCAGATCCTGGCCCGGCTTGGCCCCTCTCCGCTGGCCGAGGATCAGCTGATCCGCGACCTCGACAGCCCCGCGCATCAGGTCGCCCCCGCCCTTCTGGCGCTGGAGCTTGAAGGCCGGATCCTGCGCCAGCCCGGCGGCTTGCTGGCCCGCGCGGCGCAGCCTTGACCCGGCACGCCAGCAAGGCTTGCCGGGGGTCACAGACCCCGTCCGATGCAGGCCCCGCCCCACGCACCAAGCAGGCAGGCACCGCATTTTCGGCGCATTGACAAAGCCCCCTTTCACCCCACATGGTCCGCCGCCATGGTGCACCGGCACTGATCAGTGTCCGAGTCGAAAGGAAGTGTGATGCCCGTCGTCGTTGTGGAATCCCCGGCCAAGGCCAAGACAATCAACAAGTATCTGGGATCCGACTACACGGTTCTGGCCTCCTACGGCCATGTGCGCGACCTGCCGGCCAAGGATGGTTCGGTCGATACCGAACAGGGCTTCGACATGACCTGGGAAGTGGGCGCCGACAGCCGCAAGCACGTGAAAGCCATCGCCGATGCGCTGGCCAAGGACAACGCCCTGATTCTGGCGACCGACCCCGACCGCGAGGGCGAGGCGATCAGCTGGCACCTGGAAGAAACCCTGCGCCAGCGCAAGGCGATCAAGAAAGACACCCCCGTCAGCCGGGTCGTGTTCAACGCCATCACCAAGGCCGCCGTGACCGAGGCGATGCAGCACCCCCGCCAGGTCGATGCCCCGCTGGTCGAGGCCTACCTGGCGCGCCGCGCGCTGGATTACCTTGTGGGGTTCAACCTTTCGCCGGTGCTTTGGCGCAAGCTGCCGGGGGCACGCAGCGCCGGCCGGGTGCAATCGGTCTGCCTGCGCCTGATCGTCGAGCGCGAGATGGAGATCGAGGCGTTTCGCGCCCGCGAATACTGGTCCGTCACCGCCCGCCTGGTCACACCGCGCGGTCAGGAGTTCGAGGCGCGACTGACCCAGTTGGCCGGCAAGAAGCTGGACCGTTACGATCTTGAAAACGCGACCCAGGCCGAAATGGCCGTGCAGGCCGTCACCTCGCGCGATCTGAGCGTGACCTCGGTCGAGGCGAAACCGGCCTCGCGCAACCCTTCCGCCCCTTTCATGACCTCGACCCTCCAGCAGGAGGCCAGCCGCAAATACGGCATGGGCGCGCGCCAGTGCATGAACGCGGCGCAGCGCCTCTACGAGGCGGGGCACATCACCTACATGCGGACCGACGGCATCGACATGGCGCCCGAGGCCGTGATGGCCACGCGCGATGCGATCAAGGACCGGTATGGTGCCGAATATGTGCCCGCCAGCCCCCGCATGTACAAGAACAAGGCCAAGAACGCGCAGGAAGCGCATGAATGCATCCGCCCCACCGACATGTCGCGCGATGCCGAAAGCCTGCGGATTTCCGAAGCCGACCAGCGCAAGCTTTACGATCTGATCTGGAAACGCACCATCGCCTGCCAGATGGAGGCCGCCCGCTTCGAGCGTACGACCGTCGATATCGGCAGCAAGGACGGCCAGGTCGAATTGCGCGCCACCGGTCAGGTGGTTCTGTTCGACGGCTTCCTCAAGGTCTACGAAGAGGGGCGCGATGACGACGCCTCCGAGGACGAGCGCCGCCTGCCCCAGATCATGCAGGGCGAAAAGGCCGACAAGCGCACTGTCACCCCCGAGCAGCATTTCACCCAGCCGCCCCCCCGCTACACCGAGGCGACGCTGGTCAAGCGGATGGAAGAACTGGGCATCGGCCGCCCCTCGACCTATGCCAGCGTGATCACCACGATCCAGGACCGTGAATATGTCCGCAAGGACAAGAACCGCCTGTTCCCCGAGGACAAGGGCCGGATCGTCACCGTCTTCTTGATGAATTTCTTCCGCAAATACGTGGAATACGATTTTACCGCAGACCTTGAAAACCAGCTGGACGAGGTCAGCGCCGGCGATCTGGATTACAAGGATGTGCTGGCCCGCTTCTGGCGCGACTTCTCCGCCGCCATCGCCGAAACATCCGAACTGCGCATCACCGAAGTGCTCGACGTGCTCGACGAGGCCCTGGCCCCCCAGCTTTATCCGCCGCGCGAAGACGGGTCCGATCCGCGCTCCTGCCCGCTGTGCGGCACGGGCCAGCTGCATCTGAAGACCTCGCGCACCGGCGGTTTCGTGGGATGTGGAAACTATCCCGAATGCCGCTACACCCGCCCTCTGAATGGCGATCCCGAAGCGCAGGGCGACCGCATCCTGGGTGTCGACCAGGGCGACGAGATCAGCCTGCGGTCCGGTCGCTTCGGCCCCTACGTGCAGCGCGGCGAGGCGACGCCCGAGAACAAGAAACCGCCGCGCGCCAGCCTGCCCAAGGGCTGGTCGCCCGATGACATGGATCTGGACAAGGCGCTGATGCTGCTGAACCTGCCGCGCGAGATCGGCCCCCACCCCGAGGATGGCGTGACCGTCGAGGCCGGGATCGGACGCTACGGCCCCTACATCAAGCACGGCACGGTCTACGCCAACATCAAGGAAGTCGATGACGTCTTCACCATCGGGATGAACCGCGCGGTCGAGGAATTGGCCGCCAAGGCGTCCCGCACCCCAGGCGCGGGCCGCGCCGCCGCCAAACCGCTGGCCGAACTGGGCGAGCATCCGACCGAAGGCGGCCCGGTGCAGGTTCTCGATGGCCGCTACGGCCCCTATGTGAAATGGGGCAAGATCAATGCGACCTTGCCCAAGGACACCGATCCCGTCGCCATGACGATGGACGCAGCCGTGGCGCTGATCGCCGAAAAGGCCGCGAAATCCGGCAGCAAGAAGGGGGCTGCGAAAAAGACAGCGGCCAAACCCAAGGCCGCCGCCGCCAAGAAACCGGCAGCCAAGAAGCCGGCGGCCAGGAAGACCGCAACAAAGCCCGCCGCCAAGAAGGCGCCCGCCAAGAAGACAGCGACCTGATCCGGCGGCCCCCTGGCCGCTCTGCGGCGCGGCATTTGATTGACTCTTGCCACTACCGGCGGCAAACAAGGCCGCAACGCGGATGCGAGGGAGATATCAATGAAGAAAGTCTACACTTCGGCGGCCGAGGCGCTGGACGGGCTGCTGTTTGACGGCATGTTCATCGCGTCCGGCGGGTTCGGCCTGTGCGGGATTCCGGAACTGCTGCTGCAGGCGATCAAGGACGCGGGCACGAAGGATCTGACCTTTGCGTCGAACAACGCGGGCGTGGATGATTTCGGCATCGGGATCCTGCTGCAGACGAAACAGGTGAAGAAGATGATCTCGTCCTACGTGGGCGAGAACGCGGAATTCATGCGCCAGTACCTGTCCGGCGAGCTTGAGCTTGAATTCAATCCCCAGGGCACCCTGGCCGAGCGGATGCGCGCCGGCGGCGCGGGGATCCCCGGCTTCTACACCAAGACAGGCGTGGGCACGGTGATCGCCGAGGGCAAGGAGCACAAGGATTTCGACGGCCAGACCTATATCATGGAACGCGGCATCTTCGCCGATCTGTCCATCGTGAAGGCCTGGAAGGCCGATGCCACCGGCAACCTGGTGTTCCGCAAGACCGCGCGCAACTTCAACCCGCCGGCGGCCATGTGCGGCAAGGTCTGCGTGGTCGAGGTCGAAGAAATCGTGCCGACCGGCAGCCTGGATCCCGATCACATCCACCTGCCCGGCATCTATGTGCACCGCATCATCCAGGGGCAGCACGAGAAACGCATCGAACAGCGCACGGTTCGGAAACGGGAGAACGCATAATGCCTTGGGATCGCAACCAGATGGCCGCACGCGCGGCGCAGGAACTGCAGGACGGCTGGTACGTGAACCTCGGGATCGGGATCCCGACGCTGGTCAGCAACTACATCCCCGAAGGCGTGGAAGTGACGTTGCAGTCCGAGAACGGCATGCTGGGCATGGGCCCATTCCCGCTTGAGGGCGAGGAAGACCCCGACCTGATCAACGCGGGCAAGCAGACGATCACCGAACTGCCGCAGACCGCCTATTTCGACAGCGCCACCTCCTTCGGGATGATCCGCGGCGGCAAGATCGCCATGGCGATCCTGGGCGCGATGGAAGTGTCCGAACAGGGGGACCTCGCCAACTGGATGATCCCGGGCAAGCTGGTCAAGGGCATGGGCGGCGCGATGGACCTGGTCGCGGGCGTGGGCCGCGTGGTGGTTGTGATGGATCACACCAACAAGGCGGGCGAAAGCAAGGTGCTGCCCGTCTGCACCCTGCCGCTGACCGGCAAGGCGGTGGTCGACCGCATCATCACCAACCTCGGCGTGCTGGACGTGGTCGAAGGTGGCCTCAGGATCGTCGAGACCGCCGATGGCGTGACCGAAGCCGAACTGCGCGCAGCCACCCTGGCCACCATCGTCGACTGACGCAGGCATCAGGCAACACGAAGGCCCGCGTCATGCCACGCGGGCCTTTTGCGTTTCTTCTTGCTGCAAATATCCAACCGCCACGGATGCGACAGGCACAAGGCGGATCTGTGTCACCCCTCGCCGAAGTTGAAAACGCACCCGTCCGAAATCAACTGAGGCGGCGTCTTGCACAGGTTGCGCGCCACCGCGAAGGCCGCCAGCACCTTGGGCACATAATCGCGTGTCTCGGCAAAGGGCGGCACGCCGCCATGCCGTTTCACCGCGTTCTCGCCTGCATTGTAGCCAGCCAGCGCCATGATAGGATCGCCGTCGAACTCCTGCAGCAGCCAATCCAGATAGGCCACACCGCCCTTGATGTTCTGCGTGGCATTCAGACTGTCCTCCACGCCGAACCGGTCAGCCGTGGCCGGGATCAGCTGCATCAGCCCCACCGCCCCCGCCGCACTGACGGCATCCGCGCGACCCGAGGATTCCACCGCGATCACCGCCAGCGCCAGCGCGGGCGAGACCCGCGTGCCCACCGTATTGAGCAGTAAGGCGGGCTGATGCGCGCGCGCGATGCCCAGAAGTTCGCTCAGGCGCGGCGCGGCGATCTGCTGCTCCTGCCTGGCATTGGCGATCTGGATCAGCGCCGGTTCCAGCCGTCCGGGTCCGCTGTCGTCCAGCGCGGGCGAGACCGCCTCCCAGAACCAGCCATAGCGGCCCGGCACCGTCACGGCGGCCCCTGCATCCGGCACTACGGGCGCTGCGGGGCGCGCGACGGCCACGGGTTGCGGTTCGATCTGCACGGTGATCCGCGGCGCGGTGCTGCCGGCTTCGGGGGGGCGCACGCGCTTGAAGGTGAAATCGGGAAAGGCCGGCTTGTCCTGCGCCGCAACCGGCGCCGCAAGCATCCAGGTGTAGGCCCCGATCACGCCTGCAGCCGACAGGGGCTGCATCGCCAGCGCCAGGGCCAGGCCCAGCCCACGGCCACCGCAGCCGAATCGGCGCGGATCGTGCCCACGTTTCACGTCGAAGAACCGCCACATCGCGGAAATGCCTGCCTTTGTCGTCGTCGTTTGCTCGATCTTGTGTCCTGCATCATCGCAGAAAACGCGATCCGGAGCCAGTGATTCATGCGAATCGCGGGCCGCACAGGCCCGGATCCGCCACCTCCATTGCCGCAATCTGCACTCCAAAGTTACAAATATATTATCTTTAGATAGTTTTTATCATTACTTAACAGGCACTTAATCCCGACTTTCAGGTGCCGGTCCCAAAAAGATAAAACGCGCGATTCACGTCAAACTGTTGCCCCAATCCACTGGCTATATCAGGCCATACCGAAACGGAGACGGGCCAAGAGAGAGACAGCCCAGACAGTCGCCGGCGCGGTTGTGCAACTGAGCAACTGATCCTTTGGAGGGACACAAAATGATTAAATTCTTCAAGAACTTCAGCAAAGACGAATCCGGCGCCGTGACTGTTGACTGGGTCGTGCTGACCGCAGCCGTTGTTGGCCTGGCCGTCGCCGCCTACTCCTCGATCGAGACCGGCGCAACCAACCTGACTGCCCAGACCAACACCTTCATGGGCACGCAGAACCCGAACAACTGAGCCGTGGCTTAGGTGAACGTTCAGGCCGCTCCCGCCCAGCCGGGTGCGGCCTTCTTGTTTGATGGGCGATCCGGCGCGCCCCACCCGTGCCCTGTTCTGCCGGTAGGAGAAGTAGAATGAAGATCTCCACGTTCATCGCCCGGATCAGACGGTTCAGCACCGCCAGGGATGGCGCGATCACTGCCGACTGGGTGGTCCTCACCGCCCTTGCCGTGACCTTGCTGTCCGCAGGCTATGGCACCATGCGGGATGGCGCAACGGGCCTGGCCGACGACACAAGCAGCTTCATGGCCACCTACCTCGATTGACGACGCGCCGCGCACACAGCCCGCGGCCCTGATCGCCTGACCGGCGCGGAAAGACCAAGGCCGCAGGACACGCCAAATCCGCAAGGCCTCCCTGATTTGGCCATATTGCGTCATTACACTGCATCCGAGCAGTAGATCATTTCCCGACATCTCTGATGCGACGGGAGCAGACACAGGAAGGGTACCACCATGCGAGCTGTCTTTGGACTTGTTCTCATTGCCGGTGTCGGTTTGGCCGGTTTTGCCGTGATGATGGCGAAGAAGCAATTTGACGCATACCAGATGCAACTGGCCCAGGCGCAGAGCGCGCAAAGCCAGATCATCCCGACGGTCGAGGTCTTCGTGGCCAACAAGACCCTGAATTACGGTGATGTGCTTACCGCAGAGGACCTGCGCGCGGTGAAATGGCCCAGCAATGCCATTCCCGAAGGCACCTTCGCCGCCATGACCGACATTTTCCCCGAAAACAACACGGCGCCCCGCTATGTCCTGCGCATCATCGAAAAGGATGAGGCGCTGATGGCCAGCAAGATCAGCCTTCCGGGCGAGGATGCGGGCATCAACTCGCGGATCGAACGCGGGATGCGGGCCTTTGCGATCAAGGTCGATGTCGCTTCGGGCGTGTCAGGTTTCCTGCGTCCGGGTGACCGGGTCGATGTCTATTGGACAGGCTCGATCAATCAGGACATCACGGGTGAGGCACGCGGCGAGATCACCAAGCTGATCGAGGCCAACGTGCGCCTGATCGCCGTGGACCAAAGCGCCGACGGCGGCATGTCCGAGGCCCTGATCGCACGCACGGTGACTGTGGCGGCCCGTCCCGACCAGGTGGCGGCCCTGGCGCAGGCGCAATCCACGGGGCGGCTGTCGCTGTCGCTGGTGGGCGCCAATGACGATACGATCGCCGAAGCCATCGAGGTCGACCAGCGGGCTCTGCTGGGTCTGGTCAGCGCCCCCATCGCGGCCCCGGTCGAGATCGAAAAGGAAGAAGTCTGCACGACCCGTGTGCGCCGCGGCGCCGAAGTGGTTGAGCTGGCGATCCCCTGCACCAACTGACACGGCAGGCAAGGCAGGCCGCAACTGGCCGCAGCCCCGACAGACAGAGGGACAGATTCCGCAAGGGATCTGTCCTTTTTTCTGTTCCCGGTCGTTTGTCAGGCGCCAGTTCATCCCCGACCAAAAGGTCACTATGGCATAATATCCACATAAACACGGCTTCTGAACCTCTTGATTCTTGCAATAAATATCGAAATGCCCCATGCTTTGCCGAAAGTGGGCGACAAAAGACCCGCAATTTGAGGCGTGATCGGAAAGGCAGGTCACATGAAAATTGACAGATTTATCAAGGCCGCCCTTCTCGGGCTGGCTGTTGGGCACGGCCCATTCATGCTTGTTCCACAGGCGCAGGCGGAAACCGTTCGCGTCCTTCAGGAAGGCCGTTCAGCAAACCTTGCCGTCCCGATGAACCGCGCGGTCGTGGTCGAAAGCGAAGTTCCCTTCGCGGAACTTTCGATCGCCAATCCGGCCATCGCTGACATCTCGTCCCTGTCCGAGCGCACGATCTACGTGCTGGGCAAGTCCCCGGGGATCACCACGCTGACCCTGCTGGACGCCAGCGGGCAACTGATCACGAACGTGGATGTCCGCGTCGCGGCCGATGTCAGCGAGTTCAAGGAACGCCTGGGCCAGATCCTGCCCGGCGAAAAGATCGAGGTGCGCACCGCCAATGACGGGATCGTTCTGTCGGGCACGGTGTCGAGCACCCAGAAACTGCAGCGCGCGCTGGATCTGGCGGAACGCTACGCGCCGGAACGGGTGTCCAACCTGATGACCGTTGGCGGTGTGCAGCAGGTGATGCTCAAGGTGCGCTTTGCCGAGATGCAGCGCAGCGTGTCGAAATCGCTCAGCGCGTCGCTGGCCCTGAACGGCAGCGCCTTCGGCAATGATCTTGGCGTTTCGGGCGGCAGCAATACACTCAACAACCTGGGCGCCCAGACCAACGCGATCACGGGCAGCATCCCGGCCATCAACTCGAACAACGGCGCCATGCTGCTGGGCTTCGGCGCCGGTGCGGTCGAAGTGGGCATCCTGCTGGAAGCCCTTGAAACCAAAGGGGTTGTGCGCACCCTGGCCGAGCCGAACCTGGTCGCCCTGTCAGGACAGGAAGCCAAGTTCCTGGCCGGCGGCGAATACCCCGTGCCCGTGGCACAGGACGGCGGCACGATCACGATCGAATTCAAGCCCTTCGGGATCGAGCTGAATTTCGTGCCGCGCGTCGTGGATGGCGATCTGATCAACCTCGAGATGATGGCCGCGGTCTCGTCTCTGGACCCGAACAACGGGATCGAGTTGAACGCCTTCCGCATCGATGCCTTCCAGCGGCGCGAGACATCGACCACGGTCGAGTTGCGCGATGGCGAAAGCTTTGCGGTCGCGGGCCTGCTGCAGGACGATTTCCGCGATACCGCCGGACAGGTGCCGTGGCTGGGCGACATCCCGGTTCTGGGCTCTCTTTTCCGCAGCGCGGATTTCCGTCGCGCCCAATCCGAGCTTGTCATCATCGTCACGGCCCATCTGGTCACGCCGACACGTGGCGATGCCCTGGCCCTGCCGACCGACCGGATCCGCCCGCCAAGCGAGCGTGACCTGTTCCTGTTCGGCCGTGTTGCCCGCGACGGTCAGCCTGCCCTACGCGGCGCGGCCGGCGAGGTTGCCAAACAGGATTTCAACGGGTCTTATGGATATGTAATGGACTGATCGGATGCAGGGGAACATGTACAAGACTCTCGCAGTTATAGGGCTTCTGGGCGTCAGTGCCTGTTCCGGCTCCGATCCCATCTATCGCAGCTTCCAGGGTGAAGCCGGGGCCAGTCTCGATGACGGCAGCTTCGGCAACGCCACGATGAACAACACACTGGCGATGACCAATCGCCAGAACTTCGTGATCGACATGTCCCGGCGCTTCTCGCAGGAAGTGTCGCCGATGGTGAACTTCGCGTTCAACTCGGCCGTACTGGATGAAGGGGCACGCGAAACCCTGCGCGAGCAGGCCCGCTGGATCCGCCAGTTCCCCGAAGTGCGCTTCCGCGTCTATGGCCATACCGACCTTGTCGGATCCGACAGCTACAACAAGACACTGGGCCTGCGCCGCGCGCAGGCCGTGGTCGGCTACCTGGTCAGCCAGGGAATCAGCCGTTCGCGACTGGAAGCGGTGGCCTCGTTCGGCGAGACACAGCCGCTGATCGTCACCGAAGGGCGCGAACGGCGCAACCGCCGCACCGTCACCGAAGTGTCAGGCGTGGTCGAGAAGCGGCACGGCGAACTGGACGGCAAATATGCGCAGATCATTTATCGCGAATACGTGAACAGCGCGATGCCCGCCAGCACGCTGAGCGGCGTCGCGGAAGCCGGCAGCCAGGCCGAATGATCCCGTGCCGGGGTCCCCTCCCCGGCATGGCGCAACCCTGCCCCGAACAGGCAGAAACGGGATTTTCTTCGACCATTCAACGACATGGAAAGCGCCGCACATAGGGCGCAGGGCCTGACGGGCAAGGCATAGCCAGCGCGATCCGCGCCTGACGCAAGCGTCAGAACCGCGTTTTGATCGTCCAATGATACCGTACAATTACGATCTTTTAGCCCTAATGTTGCCCAGATTTTCCGCGACCTTACCTCCAAAGGGTTAGCTTTGTCCGGCATGTGCCGGGCACGGGTGGTCGGATGCCGGAACAGGAATGAACCCGTCAGAGGTTCACATTGCTCCTGCCTTGCCAGACGACGGCCCCCGACGTCAGAGGACAAGAGGCGCAATGAGTAGCACAGCACATTCCCCCGCGGAACCGGCACCGATCCTGGCCTGCACGATCAGCCGCGACGTGCAGAATTTCGATCTGCTGATCGAGGACATGGAAGCGGTCCTTGGTGAAAGCTGGGGCGATCTGGGCTTTGGAGAGGCCCTGGCCTTCCTGTCGCAGCCCGATGCCGATGCGCTTGAATTCGTGGCCATCGCGATGGACCAGGAAGATGAGGACAACCTCGTGCTTCTGGGCGAGATCATTCGCCACGCGCGCAGCCGCAACATCCGCGTGATCCTGATCGCGGAGGATGTCAGCCCCGCCGCCTTGCACCAGCTGTTGCGCCAGGGCGCCGATGAATTCGTGCCCTACCCCTTGCCCGAGAACGAACTGGCCTCGGCCATCGACCGGATTCGCATGCCTGAACCGGCCCCCGTGCTGGCCGCCCCCGAAACCACCGCGACCGCCCGCAAATCGTCCCATGACCGCGAAGGCGTGGTGCTGGCCGTGCAGGGCCTTGCCGGTGGTACAGGTGCGACCACCTTCGCGGTGAACCTGGCGTGGGAATTGTGCAACGTCGCAAAGAAGGGCAAGCCCGAACCGCGCGTCTGCATTCTTGATCTTGATCTGCAGTATGGCTCGGTCTCGACCTTTCTGGACCTGCCCCGCCGCGAAGCGGTGTTCGAGCTTCTGTCGGATACCGAATCCATGGACAGCGACAGTTTCACGGCCGCCATGATCAGCTTCGAGGAAAAGCTTCAGGTGCTGACCTCGCCCGCGGACATGCTGCCGATGGACCTTGTCGGATCCGACGACATCAACCGCCTGATCGGCATGGCCCGTCAGCAGTTCGATTACGTGGTGATCGACATGCCGCGCACCCTCGTGCAATGGACAGAAGCGGTGCTGAACAGCGCGCATGTCTATTTCGCCCTGCTGGAACTGGACATGCGGTCGGCACAGAACGCGCTGCGCCTAAAGCGCGCGCTTCAGGCCGAGGACCTGCCCTTCCAGAAACTGCGCTTCGCATTGAACCGCGCGCCGGGCTTTACCGACCTGAGCGGCAAGAGCCGGGTCAAGCGCATGGCCGAAAGCCTGGGCATCTCGATCGATCTTCTGCTGCCTGATGGCGGCAAACAGGTGACCCAGGGGGCCGATCACGGCCTGCCCTTGGCGCTGAGCGCCGCGAAAAACCCGCTGCGCAAGGAAATCGCCAAACTGGCCCTGTCCTTGCATGAGCTGGGTCAAAGCGACGTGGAAGCGGCCTGAACAGTAACCGGGGGAAAAGACAATGTTTTCACGCTACAAAAAGAGTGGTGACGCCAAGGACTCGGCCGCCAAGCCTGCGCTTGCGACGGCAAAACCCGCTGTACAACCGGCAACCCGCCCCGTGGATGCAGGCGCAAGCCCTCTGCCGGCGTCGATGCGGCGCGCGCAAGCCATTGCCCCCGCACAGACCGTGGCAATGGACCGCGACCGCAAGCGTCGCGAACGCCTGGGCGAGATCAAGCTGGAACTGCACCGCGCCCTGCTGGACAACCTGAACCTCAGCGCGCTGGAAAGCGCGACCGAAAGCGATCTGCGCTCGGAAATCACCTCGATCGCGTCCGAGTTCCTCGAGGAAAAGGGGATCGTGCTGAACCGCGAGGATCGCACGCAGTTGACCCAGGAACTCTATGACGAGGTCAAGGGCCTTGGGCCGCTGGAAACCCTGCTGAAGGATGACAGCGTCAACGATATTCTGGTGAACGGGCCGCAGCGCATCTTCGTCGAACGCGGTGGCAAGCTGGAACTGACCGACATCACCTTCAAGGACGAACGGCACCTGTTGCGGATCATCGACAAGATCGTGTCCGCCGTGGGTCGGCGTGTCGACGAATCCAACCCCTATGTCGACGCCCGCCTTGCGGATGGCTCGCGTTTCAACGCCATGGTCCCGCCTGTCGCAGTCGATGGCAGCCTGGTGTCCATCCGTAAGTTCAAGAAGGAAAAACTGGGGATCGACGACCTGGTCCGCTTCGGCGCCTTTTCCGAGGAAATGGCCGCCTATCTGCAGGCCGCGGTCGCCACGCGCCTGAACATCATCGTCTCTGGCGGTACGGGTTCGGGCAAGACGACCACACTGAACGCGCTGTCGTCCTTCATCGACAACTCGGAACGGATCCTGACGATCGAGGATACGGCCGAACTTCAGCTGCAGCAGGTCCATGTCGGCCGGATGGAAAGCCGCCCGCCCAACGTCGAAGGCAAGGGCGCGGTGACCCAGCGCGACTGTCTGCGCAACGCGCTGCGGATGCGCCCCGACCGGATCATCGTGGGTGAAACCCGCGGCGAGGAAGTGATCGACATGCTGCAGGCCATGAACACGGGCCATGACGGATCGATGACCACGATCCACGCCAACAGCGCGCGCGACGGTGTCAGCCGACTGGAAAACATGATCGCCATGGCGGGTATCGAGATGCCGATCAAGGCCGTGCGCAGCCAGATTGCCAGCGCCGTCAACCTGATCGTGCAGGCCAGCCGTCTGCAGGACGGCAGCCGCCGCATGACCTCGATCACCGAGATCACGGGCATGGAGGGCGAGGTCATCTCGATGCAGGAAGTCTTCAAGTTCCAGCGCGTCGGTCTGACCCCGGAGAACAAGATCATCGGCCATTTCACGGCCACCGGTGTGCGCAGCCACTTCTCGGAACGGTTCCGGTTGTGGGGCTACGACCTGCCCGCCTCCATTTTCGAGCCCATCGCAGCGGAGTAAGACCATGGCCATCAGCATAGAGCCGCTTATCTACGGCCTGATCTTCTTCGGCGTCCTTGTCCTGGTCGAAGGCCTGTACCTGACCGTTTTCGGCAAGTCGATCAGCCTGAACAACCGCGTGAACCGGCGTCTGGAGATGCTGGAAAAGGGCACGCGCCGCGAAGAGGTCATGGAGACGCTGCGCAAGGAAATGCGCCAGCACATGAACTCGCGCTCGATCCCGCTCTATTCGATGCTGGCCGATCGCGCGCAAAAGGCCGCCATCGCCTTTACGCCTGTGCAGCTGATCATGATCATGATCGGCGTCAGCGTCATCTCTTTCCTGGGCCTGACCATCGGCACCGAGACAGAGCCGCCGATCCGCGCGGTGCTGTCGGTCGCCATTGGCGTGGGCGGCGTCTATTTCTGGGTCAACAACAAGGCCAAGAAGCGCATCGCGATGATCGAAGAGCAATTGCCCGATGCCGTCGAACTGATGGTGCGGTCGCTGCGCGTGGGCCATCCCTTCTCGTCGGCCATTTCGATCGTGGCCAAGGAAGTTGCAGACCCGCTGGCCACCGAATTCGGCATCATCGCGGATGAATCCGCCTATGGCCGCGACATCGGCGAGGCGCTCAAGGACATGGCGGAACGCCTGGACATGCAGGACCTTCGCTTCCTGGCCGTCGCGGTGACCATCCAGCAGCAGTCAGGCGGCAACCTTGCCGAGATCCTGGCCGGTCTGTCGCGCGTGATCCGCGCCCGTTTCCGCCTGTTCCGGCGCGTCAAGGCGATCACCGCCGAAGCGCAGTGGTCGGGCAAATTCCTCTCGGGCTTCCCGATCTTCGCCCTGATCGCGATCAACGTGCTGGATCCGAACTACTATGACGACGTGCTGGACCACCCCTGGTTCATCCCGGCCTGTATCGCGGTGGGCCTGTTCCTGGCCGCCAACCTGATCGTCATGCGCATGCTGGTCAACATCAAGGTCTGAGGAGAAACGAACATGGATTTCATCAACGACCTTCTGACCCGGCATTTCGGCGCGATGGGGCCCTTCCTTTTGATCGGCGGGCTGGGTCTGGCGCTGATCCTCGCGACGATCCCGATGATGCTGAACCAGCGCAAGGACCCGCTGGAGAAACTGCGCGAAAGCACCGGATCGGGGCGCAACACCGCCGCGACCGGAAAGACGCTGCGCAGTGCCAAGGGCAATGACAAGCTTGAGAAATATTCGAACTTCCTGGAACCGCAGAACGAAGAGGAATATTCGGCTGTCCGCAAGAAGCTGATGCAAGCGGGCTATCGCAGCAAGGATTCTGTGCGTTTCTTCCATTTTGCGCAATTTTCCTTGGGCATCCTGTTCCTGATCGGCGGCGTGGTCTACTATCTTCTCAATCTGGCGGGCCTGCCAGACACCACGACGCAGGACGCCATGATGTATATCCTGGGGCCTGGCATCGTAGGCTACATGCTGCCCAAGTACTGGGTGACCAAGCGCCAGCAACAACGCCAGGAAGAGATCACCTCGGGCTTTCCCGACGCGCTGGACATGATGCTGGTCTGCATCGAGGCGGGCCAGTCGCTGGACCAGTCCATCATCCGCGTCGCGCGCGAACTGCGCGCCTCCTATCCGTCGCTGTCGGACGAATTCGAGATCGTCAGCTACGAGATCAAGGCCGGCAAGGACAAGCCGACCGTTCTGGCCGACATGGGCGAACGCTGCGGCGTGGCCGATATCTCGAGCTTCGTGACCGTTCTGGTGCAATCGGCGACCTTCGGCACCTCGATCGCGGATGCGCTGCGGGTCTATGCGGACGAGATGCGTGACAAACGCGTGATGCGCGCCGAAGAGAAGGCAAACAAGTTGCCTACCAAGATGACACTTGTCACTATGATGCTGACCGTGCCGCCGTTGCTGATCATTCTGGTCGGACCTTCGGTGGTGGGGATTCAGAATCTGGGGAACATGTAAACTCATCATGGCCTTACGCCTTCGCGGGCTTCGCCCTGCCCTTGCACTGGGGATCACCTTGTCCTTGGCCGCCTGTTCGACAGGCGGCTTTGGCACATCTGCGGACAGTCCCTATGCGCCCGGCATCCGCCCCGGCGCCAAGTCCGAGGATGGGCTGATCGTGGGCCACCGGCTGATGGCCGCGGGGGAGTTCGAGCTGGCGCTCAAGGCCTTCACGCGGGCCGCCTATGAGGATGGGTTGACCGTGGACGTGCTGTCGGCCCTGGGCAGCGCAAACCTTGGGCTTGGCCGTCTGGGCCAGGCGGAAACCCTGCTGCGCCGCGCCATCGCCACCGACGAGGCCATTCCCGAAACCTGGAACAACCTTGGCGTCGTGCTGATGGAAAAGGGCGATGCGGCCGAGGCCGAACAGATCTTTCGGCGGGCCTATGCGCTGGACAATGGCGAAAGTGACTCAATCCGCGACAATCTGCGCTTGGCCCTCGCAAAAATCGAAAATCAGGGCTATGATGAGGCTAATCAAGAGTACAAGATGGTGCGGCGTGGAAGCAGCGAGTTCCTTCTGCGTCGTATACCGTGACAAGGTAGAGCAGCAAAAAAGGACGCAGAACATGCGCCACCCCATTTTCGTGACCCTCTGCGCAGCAGGGGTGTTTGGTCTGGCAGGGTGCCAGAATGCAGGCGGAAACGACGTGGAACGTGCCCTTCAGGCCGTCAATGTCGTCGACGAAAGCAACCTCAGCGACATCATGCTGACCGTGGCGGACCCCAATGAAGCCGTGGCCTATTTCACGCGCACATCGGGTGAACAGCCTGATCGCATCGACCTCAGGCGCGGGCTGGCCGTGTCGCTTGTGCGCGCGCAACGCCCCTCCGAGGCGACGGCGGCCTGGCGCGGCGTGATCGCCCATCCCGAGGCAACAGACGAGGATCGCGTCGAACTGGCGGACGCGCTGATCCGCGCCGGCGAATGGGACGAGGCGCGCAAGACGCTGAACGCCGTGCCCCCCACCCATGAGACATTCAAGCGCTACCGGCTGGAAGCGATGGTGGCCGACGCCAACAAGGACTGGAAGCGCGCCGACAGTTTCTATGAAATCGCCCTCGGCCTGACCACGCGCCCCGCCGGCGTGATGAACAACTGGGGCTTTTCCAAGCTGACCCGCGGCTCCTATGCCGAGGCCGAGCGGCTGTTCACCGATGCGATCCGGCAGGACAACAAGCTGTTCACCGCCAAGAACAACCTGGTTCTGGCCCGCGCGGCGCAGCGCAACTATGCCCTGCCCGTCATGCCCATGACCCAGCTGGAGCGCGCACAACTGCTGCACACGCTTGGCCTGAGCGCCGTCAAGCAGGGCGATGTCGAGATCGGCAAGAACCTGCTGCGCGACGCGGTGGAAACCCATCCCCAGCATTTCGACGAGGCCGTGCGCAGCCTTGCGGCGCTGGAAAACAACGTGCGCGGCTGATCGGTCGCGCGCGATGCTGACACCAGGTCCGACCCTGTCAGAGCCCTTGTTCGCCCTGCCCGCGCAGGCCGCGTTCTGGTTTTTCCTGGCCAGCCTGCCGATCTGTTTCTGGGTGATCCTCAGCGATCTGCGCGCCATGCGCATTCCCAACAAGGCGGTGCTGGCGCTGGTGGCGGTGTTCCTGCTGGTCGGTGTTTTCGTGCTGCCGCTGCCGGTGCTGGGCCTGCAGCTTGTGAACCTTGTCGTGATCCTGCTGGCCGGGATCGTGCTGAACGCCGCCGGGGCCTTTGGCGCGGGCGATGCCAAGTTCGCGGCCGCCGCGGCGCCCTTCGTGATGCTGGCCGATGTCAGTTTCATGATGATGCTGCTGGCCGTCACGCTGCTGGCGGGCTTTCTGACGCACAGGCTGGCAGGGCGCAGCCCCCTGCGCCGTCTGGCGCCTGACTGGGAAAGCTGGGAAAGACGCAAGGATTTCCCGATGGGCCTGTCGCTGGGCAGCAGCCTTGCGATCTACCTGGGGCTTGCGGCGCTTTACGGCAGCTGACCCCCCCGCACGCCGTTGCCGCACGCGGCCGATTTCGCGCGGATTCCCCGTCCATTCCATCATTTTGCCACTTTATCAGGGCAGGTCTTGGACCATCCGTCCGACACAGGACAGGCAGGAACACCCCGGACCCGCATAACGGACAGGCACGCCCATGAACATGCAGACCGCCCCCGCGCAGACCCGCGTGACAGCCCCACCGCCGCCCAGCAGCATCGCCGAAATGCGCCTTCCCGTCGTAATGATGCGCGACATCCTGCTGAAGACCATGTTCCGCAAGAACGTGACCATGGTCACCGAGGTGGCCGAGGCCGTCTGCCTGCCGCGACAGGTCACGCAGGAGCTGATCGACATGGCGCGTGAACAGCGCCTTCTCGAGGCAACAGGCACGCTGAACGCCAATGCCGGAAACGAAATGGGCTATCAGCTGACCGATGCGGGCAAGGCCCGCGCGCTGGACGCCCTGTCGCAATCCGAATATTTCGGCGCCATGCCGGTCCCCCTGTCGGTCTACCGCGAACAGGTCAAGCGCCAGTCGATCCGCGACATCCAGATCACCCGTTCGCAGCTGACCACCGCCATGGGCCACCTGATCCTGCCCGAAGACCTGCTGTCCAACCTTGGCCCCGCCGTCAGCTCGGGCCGGTCCATCCTGATGTATGGCCCTCCGGGGAATGGCAAATCCTCGATCTCGAACGGGATCCGGGACGCGATGGGCGACAAGATCTATGTGCCGCGCGCCATCGAATACGCGGGTCAGGTCATCACCGTCTACGACCCGATCGTGCATTCCGCCGCCGAGGTCGAGGTGGACGACCCCAACTCTCTGCGTCGCCGGCGCACCTTCGACACGCGCTATGTGCGCTGCGAACGTCCGACCGTGATCACGGGCGGCGAACTCAGCCTGTCGATGCTGGATCTGGTCTATAACCCGACCGCGCGCACCTACCAGGCGCCGCTGCAACTCAAGGCGACGGGCGGCATCTTCATCGTCGACGACCTTGGCCGCCAGGCCGAACCGCCGCAAAGCCTTGTGAACCGCTGGATCGTTCCGCTGGAAGAAAGCAAGGACATCCTTGCCCTGCAATCGGGCGAAAAATTCGAAGTGCCCTTCGACACGCTCGTGGTCTTCTCGACCAACTTCCATCCGAACGAGATTTTCGACCAGGCCGCGTTGCGCCGGATCTTCTACAAGATCAAGATCGACGGTCCCAACCAGGAGAATTTCCTGAAGATCTTCGCGCTTGTGGCGCGCAAGAAGGGCATGCCCCTGGACGAGGCGACCCTCGTACACCTGCTGAAGGTGAAATATCCCACGATCGGCAATATCTATGCGAACTATCAGCCTGTCTTTCTGATCGATCAGATGATTTCGATCTGCCGGTTCGAAGGCATCCCCAACCAGATGAGCCCGGCCCTGATCGACCGCGCCTGGGCCAACATGTTCGTGAAAGACGAAAAGATCGTCAAATAAGCCGGTATCAGACCGCGCTGACAAATAGCTGCGCGGCCACAAGCACCACCAGCGCCCCTGCCGCGATTTCGATCAGCGACAGTGCCCGCGCCATGGAGGGGCCGCCCGCCACCTGTGCCAGCGCGCTTTCGCGCGCGCTTACCGACAGCACCGCAACCAGTACGGTGACACTGGCCGTGCCCAGCCCCATGACAAAGGCTCCGGCAATCCCCGCCGCATCGATGCCCATGCGCCAGGTCAGGATCAGCAGGAACAGCGCGCCCGTGCAGGGGCGCACCGCGACCGCCGCGATCAGCATCAGCGCATCACGCAGCGACCTGACCTGCGCCGCCTCTTCGATACTGGGGCCATGCGCATGCCCGCAGCTTTCGCAGTGGTCGTGACCGTGGTCGTGACCGTGGTCATGATGGTGATGATCGTGCACCTTCGCCGTCATCGCCACGCCAGCACGTTGCTGCCAGAACTTGCGCCCACCACGCAACAGCAGCCACAGGCCCACCAGCCCGATCAGGACATAGCTGAGCGGTGCAAGCCAGGCCTCGGCCGTGTCGACCATCCGCTCGCGCGACCAGTCCAGCAGGAACACACCGCCATAGACCAGCGCCACGGCGGTGCCCGCCTGCGCCAGGCTGGACGCGACCGCAAGCCCCGCCAACCGGCCCACCGGCACGCGCCGACCAAGGCCGTAGCCCCCGATCAGCACCTTGCCATGCCCCGGCCCTGCCGCGTGAAAGAACCCGTAGGCGAAACAGAACCCCAGAAGAGCCGACAACGCCGCCGCATCGCCCGCCTTCAAGCGGCGCAGCAATCCTGCCATGGCGTTCTGCGCATCGCGCTGCCCGTCGGCGGCCCAGCGCTCCAGCGCGGTCATGCCGCCCATGCCCCATAGCCAGACCGCCAGCGCAGCCAGCCCGCCCAGCAGCAGCAACGCCCATGGCGCACGGGTCAGGCGCTGCATGACACCTCGACCACATCGGCGAAAGCCTCGCCCACCTCGGGGAATTCATCGTCTGGCATGGCGGGGTTCTTGTACAGCGCCTCTTCGACCATCGTATAGGCGCGGTCCAGGTCGGCGGGCTGGATCGTAAGCTTGCAGCTGTCAGGCACCGTGACCCCGCCTTCAAGGTCATAGGCCGTGTAGAAGGTCGGATCATAGGCCTTGACGATCACAGGCCCCGATTGCGGCGCGAAGGACCGGAAATGCCGCGTCACGATCTGCCCCGCGATCACATCGGTGCCGCGCCCCTCGGGGCGGCCCAGATCGACCGGGGCATCGCCCGCTGTCAGGTAAAGATCACCGAGGTAACCCTCGATCCATTGCAGGTCGAACCCGTCCAGACGGGCCAGTTCGTCAGGCGTCAGCGCACCGTCACCGTCGGGGTCAAGGCCCATGTCCTCAAGCAGCAGCAGCGAATAGAAATCGTCATAGGTCCAGCTGACCTCGACCCCGACCAGCCGCCCGTCGGCGTCGGCCACAAGGGTCAGGCCGGTCTGCACGAAAACATGCGGATGGGCCTGCGCCAGTGGCGCAGCCAGCGACAACGCAAGCGCGGCAGGAATTACCCGTGATCTGATCATGACCAAATCCTAGGCCAGCCCGGCCCAGCCCGCAACATCGCTGCGCGCCATAGGCCAAAACCTGCGCGCCCGTCAGACGCGCCGCTGATCGGGATGCAGCGCCGTGCCCAGGATGTGATCGGCCCGGTGAATGACATGCCCGGCCCCGCCCACGATCAGCGGATCGGGCCCATGCACCAGATGCGGATCCTTGTCCGGATAATCCAGCGAGTTGAGGAAATGCAGCATGCAGTTCAGCCGCGCACGCTTCTTGTCATTGGATTTGACCACGGTCCAGGGCGCATCGGCGGTATCGGTGTAGAAGAACATCGCCTCCTTCGCCTCGGTATAGTCGTCCCATTTGTCCAGGCTTGCCTTGTCGATGGGCGACAGCTTCCAGCGTTTCAGAGGATCGGTCTCGCGGCTCAGGAAGCGGGCGCGCTGTTCTTCCTGCGTGACCGAGAACCAGTATTTGTAAAGCCGGATGCCCGAGCGTACCAGCATCCGCTCAAGTTCCGGGGTCTGGCGCATGAATTCCAGGTATTCGGTCGGCTGGCAGAAGCCCATGACCCGCTCGACGCCCGCGCGGTTGTACCAGCTGCGGTCATAGAAGACGATCTCGCCCGCGGTGGGCAGATGCTGGATGTAGCGCTGGAAATACCATTGCCCGCGTTCCACGTCGCTGGGCTTGTTCAAGGCCACCACGCGGGCCGCGCGCGGGTTCAGATGCTCTGTGAACCGCTTGATCGTCCCGCCCTTGCCAGCCGCGTCCCGGCCCTCGAACAGCAGCACGAATTTCTGCCCCGTTTCCTGCGCCCAAAGCTGCACCTTCAGCAACTCGGCCTGCAACCGCGCCTTCTGCGCCTCGTAACTGCGGCGCGACAGGGGCTTGTCATAGGGGTATTCGCCCGTCTCGAAGGCGTGACGCACCTGGTCGGGCGAGGGGCGCGGCGCAGCCCGGCCCGCGCGCGCCTTGGCCTGCGGCGCATCCGGCTGCTGGCACTCGATGTCCGCCACAGCGGGTTGCGGCGCGGCGGCAGGCGCATCCAGAAGTGCGATCTCGGTCGGCGACGGGGTGGGCTTGGCAGCTGGCGGCATGGGACAATCCTTTTTTCAAACTGTCACAATCATACGCCAGAACGGACCGGCGGGCCTTGATCCGCGTCAAATGCAACAACCGAGATCTGACGCGACGGCACGACAACCCACTGTTGCGCGATGATCCGGTGCAGGCTCCTATGAATCCGTGAACAGGAGGAGAGACCCCCATGATCCCGCTCAAAACCGCAGCCCTCGCGCTGGGTCTGCTTGCCAGCCCCCTCGCCGTCAGTCCAGTATCGGCCCAAATGACAGCCCATAACCCCATTGACCAGACCCGCCCCGACGCCCCCGAACTGGCCGCTTTCGGCGACCATGTGATCGGTGTACGCACGCTGAATTTCACCCATCCCGATCAGATCGACATCCTGAACGTGACGGATGCGGCCACGCCCACCTATGACCGTCCCCTGACGGTCGAGGTCTGGTATCCCGCCGCGGCAGGCACGGCCCCCGGCACCACCTATGACACGGTGATCCGCGACGGGCGCACCGCCACCACCCTGTCGGGGCGCGCCGCGCGCGATGCGGCGCCGGCTGCCGGACAGACCTTTCCCTTGGTGATCATCAGCCATGGCTATCCGGGCAACCGGTTCCTGCTGTCGCACCTGGGCGAGAACCTGGCCTCGAAGGGCTATGTCGTGGCCTCGATCGACCATACCGACAGCACCTATTCGGATCAGGCGGCTTTTGGCTCGACCCTGCTGAACCGGCCGCGCGACCAGCGTTTCGTGCTTGATCAGATGGCCGACCTTTCCGCCACCGCGCCCGATCTGGCGGGCATCATCGACGCCTCCAGCACCGGGGTCATCGGCTATTCCATGGGTGGCTACGGCGCGCTGATCTTTGGCGGCGCGGGCGTCACGCAGGCCGCGGTCGAATTGCCCTGGGGCACGCCCAAGGGCCTGCTGGCTGCAAACCTGGCCGGGTCGGACAGCCACGAGGCGATCATCGACGGCCGCGTCAAGGCGATCATCGCCATCGGCCCCTGGGGGCGGCATTTCGGCTTCTGGGACGAAGCAGGTCTGGCCGGGCTGCGCAAGCCCACGATGATCATGGCCGGATCCGTCGATGACGTGTCGAACTATCCCGCCATGCGGCAGATCTTCGAACAGGCGACAGGCACCACCCGGCATCTGCTGACCTTCGAGAACGCCAACCACAACGCGGCAGCACCGATGCCCGCGCCGGTGGAAAGCTGGCAGCCGGTCGAGGGGCTGGATTTCATTCCCTTCGATCACTACGCCGATCCGGTCTGGGATACGTTGCGCATGAACAACATCGCCCAGCATTTCGCGACCGGCTTCATGGATCTGCACCTGAAGGGCGACACGGACAAGGCCGCCTATTTCGACCTGGTCCCCGTATCGGGCGACGGCGTTGTCGCCCTGAACGAGGACGGCACCGAAAAGCCGGACCACAGCTACTGGAAGGGTTTTGCCCCGCGCACGGCGGCCGGCCTGCGTTTCGAGACCCTGCAACCGGAATGATCCACAACAGGGGCCGCGCCCGTCGCGGCCCCGACCCAAGCGGGAAGACCCCATGCAAAGCCACCATGTCAGCCTGAATGGTCAGCCCTTCCACTACCTGGAATGGGGGCCGCCCGATGCGCCTATCCTGCTGATGCTGCACGGCTTTCCCGAATATTCAGGCGCCTGGACCGAACTGGCCCGGCGCCTGTCCGACCGGTTCCGCTGCATCGCGCCGGATCAGCGCGGCTATGGCCAAAGCTGGGCCCCGGCGGAGGTGCGCGACTATGTCACCGGCAAGCTGGTCGGCGACATGGTCGCCCTGATCGACCACCTGGGCGGCGGGCCTGTCACGGTCGTCGGCCATGACTGGGGCGCCTCGGTCGCCTATGTGTTGGCCGCACGCCATCCCGAACGGGTGGGCCGCCTGATCATCCTGAACGGGGTGCACCCCATCCCCTTCCAGCGCGAGATGGCCAAGGGCGGCGCGCAATCGGCAGCCTCGCAATATATCCTGTGGTTGCGCCGCGACGGGTCCGAGGACCGCCTGGCCGAGGGCGATTTCGCCAAGCTGATGGACCTCTTTTCCGCAAAGATGGACCTGTCCTGGATGACGCCTGCCAAGCTGGCCGCGTACAAGACCGAATGGGCCCGGCCCGGCCGGATGCGCGGGATGGTCAACTGGTACCGCGCCTCGCCCCTGCAGGTGGCCCCCCCCGGACAGCCGATCACGGACCTGCCGGCCCTGCCCCGTGACGCCCTGCGCGTGCCCCAGCCACATCTTCTGATCTGGGGCACCGGCGACACCGCGTTGCTGACCGATTGCCTTGACGGGCTGGAAGAACTGGCCCCCGATCTGACCATCCACCGCATCGACGGGGCCGATCACTGGATCGCGCATCAGCAGCCGGATGCGGTCGCCGCCCTGATCCGCGACTGGCTGTCCTGAGGCGGGCGCCGCTTTCTGGATATTTGGGGCAAGAAGAAACAGGTACCACCTGCCACAAGCGACCGCTTTCGCAAACGGCAAGGGCCAAGACCGCTTTCCCCTTCCGTCACCTTCTGACATACTGCCGTCCAACTCATAAAAAGAAGCAGCAGCATGGCCAACGATCTTCTGACCGGCACCGCCCCCGACGACTATAACGCCTCCTCGATCGAAGTCCTTGAAGGGCTGGAACCGGTCCGCAAGCGCCCCGGCATGTATATCGGCGGCACGGATGAGCGCGCGCTGCATCACCTTGTGGCGGAAGTGCTGGACAACTCGATGGACGAGGCGGTGGCGGGCCATGCCAACCGCATCGAGGTCGAGCTGCACGAGGATTACGCCGTCACCATCCGCGACAACGGGCGCGGCATCCCGATCGACCCGCATCCCAAGTTTCCCGACAAGAGCGCGCTTGAGGTCATCCTGTGCACCCTGCATGCGGGTGGCAAGTTCTCGGGAAAGGCCTATCAGACCTCGGGCGGTCTGCACGGCGTGGGCGCGTCGGTGGTCAATGCGCTGTCGGACTCGATGGTCGTGCAGGTCGCGCGCAACAAGGAGCTATACGAGCAGCGCTTTTCGCGCGGCATCCCGCAGGGCCCGATCCAGAAGGTGGGCGCCGCCCCCAACCGGCGCGGCACCACGGTCACCTTTCACGCGGACGAGCAGATCTTCGGCTCGCACCGTTTCAAGCCCGCGCGCCTGTTCAAGTCCATCCGGTCCAAGGCCTATCTTTTCTCGGGCGTGGAAATCCGCTGGAAATCCGCGATCAACGACGGCGAAACCCCGCAAGAGGCGGTGTTTCACTTTCCCGGCGGCCTGTCGGATTACCTGAACGAGACGCTTGGAAATGCCTCGACCTATGCGGACCGCCCCTTTGGCGGCACGGTCGAGTTTTCCGAGAAGTTCAACGTGCCGGGCAAGGTCGAATGGGCGATCAACTGGACGCCCTCGCGCGACGGGTTCATCCAGTCCTATTGCAACACGGTTCCGACCCCCGAGGGCGGCACCCATGAGGCCGGGTTCTGGGCCGCCATCCTGAAAGGCATCCGCGCCTATGGCGAGCTGGTCAACAACCGCAAGGCCAAGGAGATCACCCGCGAGGACCTGATCACCGGGGGCTGCGCGCTGGTCAGCTGTTTCATCCGCGAGCCGGAATTCGTGGGCCAGACCAAGGACCGCCTTGCCACGATGGAGGCCGCGCGCCTGGTCGAGAATTCGGTGCGCGACCATTTCGACAACTGGCTGGCCGCCGACACGAAATCCGCCGGGGCCATCCTTGATTTCCTGGTGCTGCGCGCCGAGGAACGTCTGCGCCGCCGCCAGGAAAAGGAAACCCAGCGCAAGACCGCCACCAAGAAGCTGCGCCTGCCCGGCAAGCTGGTGGATTGCACATCCGCCACGCGCGAGGGGACCGAGCTGTTCATCGTCGAGGGTGACAGCGCGGGCGGCTCCGCCAAGATGGCACGCGACCGCAAGAACCAGGCCCTTTTGCCGCTGCGCGGCAAGATCCTGAACGTGCTGGGCGCGGCATCGGGCAAGCTGGGCTCGAACCAGGAGATCAGCGACCTGACCCAGGCCCTGGGCGTGGGGCTGGGCACCAAGTTCAACATCGACGATCTGCGCTATGACAAGATCATCATCATGACCGACGCCGATGTGGACGGCGCGCATATCGCGGCCCTTCTGATGACTTTCTTCTTCACCCAGATGCGGCCGATGATCGACAAGGGCCACCTGTACCTGGCCTGCCCGCCCCTGTTCCGCCTGACGCAAGGCGCGAAACGCGTCTATTGCATCGACGAGGCGGAAAAGGCGATCTGGCTCGAGAAGGGTCTGGGCGGCAAGGGCAAGATCGACGTCAGCCGCTTCAAGGGCCTGGGCGAGATGGACGCAAAGGACCTCAAGGAAACGACGATGGACCCGACCAGCCGCAAGCTGATCCGCGTGACCATCGACGAGGATGAACCCGGCGAAACGGGCGATCTGGTCGAAAGGCTGATGGGCAAGAAACCCGAACTGCGGTTTCAGTACATCTCGGAAAACGCGCGTTTCGTCGAGGAACTGGACGTCTGACGTCCAGCCCCCGGCCAAGCCCCTACCCAAACCATGCGCTTGTCCTAAACCTTAGGGCATGCGCCATCTGATCCTTGCCCTGCTCCTGTGCATTGCCGCCCTGCCGTTGCGGGCGCAGGACACCGATCTGGAACTGGTGCTGATGGCGGATGCCTCGGGCAGCATCGACCCGGACGAGCTGCTGCTGCAGCGGCGCGGCTATGCCCAGGCCATGACCGATCCCGACGTGATCGCCGCCATCCGCAACACGGCCTATGGCAGCATTGCCGTGACCTATGTGGAATGGGCGGCCAACCAGGCCGTGATCGTGGACTGGATGCGCATCGACGGCCCGGAGGCCGCGGCGATCTTTGCCGCGCAACTGGACAACCCGGTGCGCCGGGCGTTGGGGCGCAATGCCATCGGTGCGGCGCTGCTGCGCGGCAAGGAGTTGATCGAGCAGAATGACATCGACGGCTGGCGCCGGGTCATCGATTTTTCGGGCGACAGCGTGAACAACTGGTCCGGCCCCCCGATCGCGGAGGCGCGCGCGCAGGTGTTGGCCGCAGGCATCACCATCAACGGCCTGCCCCTGATGCTGAACGATGACATGGGCCGCGCTGCCACGCTCGAGGCGAATTACCGTGACCAGATCATCGGCGGGCCCAATGCCTTCACACTGCCCGCCACCCGCCGCGAGGATTTCGCCGCAGCGGTCAAGCGCAAGCTGATCCTCGAGATATCGGGCCTTGTGCCAGAGGTCGACTTGGCCCTGCGCGATCAGCGCTGAATGCTTTCAAGGTAGACCAGCAGTGCCGCAAGGGGGCGCGGGACGGGTGACATCTTGCCATCCTCCAGCACCACAGGCACGGTTTCCCCCTCAAGCAGCAGGCCGAATTCGGGCATGTCCTCATCCGGGGCCTGACGCGTATAGCCATCGATCACCGACAGGACACGGGTGCGCGGAAAGACATCACGCTCGCGGAAGGTGATGCGCGTCAGGTCGGGCGGCGCAGGATCCAGCTGACGTGCGATCAGGCCATCGCCACGCCCTGCCGCACCATGGCAGACCGCGCAATTCTGCTCGAACAGAAGCTGCCCCTCTACCGGTTCGGGCATGTCGACCGTGGCGCAGGCCACGATCAGGCCAAGCCCCCCGACAGCAAGACCGCCTATCACCTTGTTCATTTCTGGATCTCCTGCAGATAGAGGACGAGATCGGCAACCGCCCGCCCCATCAGCACAGGTTGTCCCGAAGCGGTCTTCAATGCAACCTCGTCGCCCTGGAACAGGGGGCCGTAAACCGGCATCCCGCTGCCATGGCTGACCAGCGGATCGGATCCGTCGATCCGGCGCACGACCCGCAACAGCGGAAATTCTCCGCCCTCGCTTGCGCCCAACCCAGTCAGGTCGACCGGCTGGACCAGCAAGGCCGGCGCCATCGGACCCTTGCCGGTCCCGTCCAGCCCGTGACAGGTGGCGCAATACCATTGGTAGAGGGTCACCCCCTCTGCCGCATCCTGCGCGCGGGCAGGCATGGGCAGAACGCCGGGCACGAGGCCAAGCACAAGGCCAAGCAGGCCAGCAGTGAACCTCAGCCATGTCGAACGCATCGATACTCTCCTTCCGCATGCGCAACGCTCAGGGGCGTTGCAGGCTTTCCAGGTAGGTGACGACCTCGGCCAGGCGCATCGGCATCACCTCATCCTCCCCATCCGCGCGGGGCACGGCCACATCCGGGCCATCCAGCAGGGGGCTGAATTCGGGCATCAGGTCCGCCTCGTGCTTGCCGGAAAAGCCGTAGACCGTGTCGGCCACCGCGCGCAGGGGAAACACGCCGCCGTTGCGCGCCGCAATCAACGTCAAGTCGGGTGGCGGCACCTCGAGTTCGGGGGCGATCGGCCCATCCCCCAAGGCGCGGCTGCCATGGCAGATGGCGCAATAATCCTGATAGGCGGCAGCCCCCGGCGACGGCGCAGGCTCGGGCCCGCAGCCAACCAGCAGCGCAGCCGACACCAGGGTCAGCATCGCTTGCCCGACAGGACGGATGGATCGCGTCACAGGTTCATGCATTCTGGCCTCCCTCTGCCTTGGGTTGAGTGTGCGTCAAACGCATGAGGGCCACATTGATCTGGATCATAGGTTGCAAATCCCGCAAGCCACGGCATTCTTCACCCGGTCAGGATGAAAGGTCAGGGCATGTTCGGAAAAGACGAGGCGCAAGCCTTTTTGGCAAACGCCTTCGCCCCATGGGTACAGGCACTTGACCTGACGGTCGAGGAGATCACCCCCGAGGGCCGCGCGGTGCTGTCCATGCCGATCACCGATGACATCGCCCGGATGGGTGGCATCGTCTGCGGCCAATCGCTGGCGACCCTGGCCGATACCGCGATGGTCCTGTCGACGGCCGCGCATTTCGGGGCACCGCGTGATGTGGCGACTACCAATCTGGATACGCAATTCCTCAGCGCCGGGCGGGGTACGCGCATCAGCTGCACGGCGCGCATCACCCGCGCGGGCCGGTCACTGATCTTTGCCCAGGCCGATCTGATCGCCCTGCCGGATGGCAGGCCCGTCGCCAGCGCCTCGGCAACATTCTTCGTCCCCGACAAAGCCCCCCGATGATGCCCGCCACCACCGCCCAGGCCCTGGAGGCTGCCCGTGGCACCCGGCTAGGTGCCTCCATGGCCGCGACGGCGTCATGTTCGGCGTGACCTTGTCAGCAACGCGGATCGATCATTTCGGCCTGTTCGGCGCAGATGTCAGCCCAGTTTCGCCGTCCCGCGCGCGGGGATCGCCATGATGGTCGCAGGCGTTTTGCTGACCCGGAAAACCTAGCGGATCACCATGTCGCTGATCCAGGCACGGATCGCGGTTTCGGTATCGTCGCTGTCAGCCGAGACGGCGATGCCCACAAGCGCCTGAGGCGCACCGCCGAAGATGCGGGCGTAATCCGCCGCAAGATCCACCGCCTCGGCATGCGACCCGGTGCCCGCCCCGCGCAGGATCAGAGACTTGCCGCGCGCCTCAAGATAGGGGCTGTCCAGGACCTCGCCGCGCCGGTGATCGCCCCCCCAGACATAGACCAGCATCTTGGCGTTGCGGTTGCCCAGGAGGCTGCGCAACCGCGGATTGGGCCCGGCACGGCGGGCCGATGCCTCATCCATGAAGACGAAATAGATCGAGATGTTGCGATCATCCCCGCCCTTGCGGCGCAGGTCCGTGGGCGGCACGGATTGGTCGACCGCCCAGCGCCAGCTGGCCGCCCGTGCGGACCAGCGGCTTTCGGGCAGCGCGGTATAAAGCACCGACACCGCCTGATCCGACAGGATATCCAGCCGGTTGCCCAGCGCGCCATAGGTGTTGGCGCTCAGGCGGGGAAAGCTCTGCTCGCGCCAATCCTGGGTGAAGGGCAAAGGATCGGCACGCAGGGCCGCGCCGGACAGGACAAGACTTGCGGCAAGGGCAAGACGGCAAAGGCGAAAGACGACCGGCATGGCATGCTCCGTAACAGGCTTGACCGGACCCTAGCGCAGGCCGCGATCACCTGCGCCACACGTCTGCGTGACCCTTGGCCTGTCGATCCGCCTAAAGCCCTTCGGTCAGATGCCCCTTGTCCAGCCGCAGCACGCGGTCCATGCGCGCGGCCAGGTCCAGGTTATGCGTTGCGATCAACGCCGACAGGCCGGTGCTGCGCACAAGCTCCATGAGCGTACCGAACACCTGGTCCGAGGTGTCAGGATCAAGGTTGCCCGTGGGTTCATCCGCCAGCAGCAACCGCGGCGCATTCGCAAGCGCCCGGCAGAAGGCGACGCGCTGCTGCTCGCCACCCGACAGCGCGGCCGGGCGATGGCCGGCGCGCGCGGCGATGCCCACGCGCGTCAGCAGGTCATGGGCGCATCTGCGCGCCTCGTCCTTCGGCACGCCATTGGCAAGCTGCGGCAGCACGATGTTCTCCAGCGCGGAAAATTCCGGCAGCAGATGGTGAAACTGGTAGATGAAACCCACATCGGCCCGTCTGACAGCTGTCCGGCGCCGATCCGACAGGCCCACCATCTCGGCCCCACCGATCCGCACCGATCCCGCATCGGGCGTATCCAGCAGCCCCGCGATGTGCAAAAGCGTGGACTTGCCCGCGCCCGAGGGCGCGACCAGCGCCACCACCTCGCCGCGCGTCAGGGTCAGATCGACCCCTTGCAGGACCTGCACGGCATTGGGCTTGCCACGATTATAGGTCTTTTCCACTCCCTCAAGCGCCAGCACCACCTCACTCATAGCGCAGCGCCTCGACCGGGTTCATCCGCGCGGCGCGCCGTGCGGGAAAGATCGTGACCACGAAGGACAGCCCCAGCGACAGCGCCACGGCCGACAGGACATCGCCCAGTTGCAGCTTGGCGGGCAAGGCATAGATGCCGCGCACCGAAGGGTCCCAGACCCCGCCACCCGCCACGTAGTTCACGAAGGAAAAGATCGGATCGATATAGATCGCGAAAAGGCATCCCAGGATCACCCCGGCTGCGGTGCCGATGATGCCAGTGAAGGCCCCGCAGATGAAGAAGACCCGCAGCACCGCGCCTTCGGTCAGGCCCATGGTGCGCAGGATGCCGATATCGCGGCCCTTGTTCTTGACCAGCATGATTAACCCCGAGACGATGTTCATCGCCGCGATCAGCACCAGGATCGACAGGATCACGAACATCACGTTATCCTCGATATCCAGCGCGCGCAGGAAACCGCCGCTGGCGTCACGCCAGGTCCAGATCTGGGCGCGCGGCCCTGCCGCCTCCAGCAAGGCGATCTCCAGCGTCTCGATCCGCTCGGGGGCGGCGACCATGACCTCGATCTCGTCCGCCGTGCCCTCGCGGTTGAAATAGCTCTGCGCCTCGGCAAAGGGCAGATAGACGCGGGTGCGGTCGATATCCCAGCGCCCGGCGGTGAAGACATAGACCACCTCATAGGCCTTGACCCGGGGGCTGGTGCCAAAGGCGGTCTTGACCCCGTCGGGCGAGATCAGCCTGATCCGGTCGCCCAGACCGATCCCCAGCTCGCGCGCCACGCCGGACCCGATAGCGATCCCCTCGTCGAAACGGTCCAGATCCCCCTGCGCCTGGGCGCCATCGCCGCCGACACGCGGAATGCCCCGCAGATCCTCGGCCGCGATGCCGAAAACCTCGATCCCCGCATTGCGCCCTACGGCATTGGCCATGACCTGACCCTTGATCAGGGGCGCGGTGCGGGTGACGCCGGGCACGCTGCGCAGCGCCGCGGCCATCGCCTCGTAATCCGTCAGACTGCGGTCGATGCGCCCCGATACGGGGTCGATCCGCCCGGCCTCGTATATCGTGACATGGGCATTGGCGCCGAGGATCGTATCCACGAATTCCGCCCGAAACCCCGAGCGCACGGCCAGCGTCGCGATCAGCGCAAAGACCGCGAGGGTAATTCCGATCAGGCTGATCCATGTCATCACCGACACGCCACCTTCGGCGCGCCGCGCGCGCAGATAGCGCCAGGCGATCATCCACTCGAATCCCGCGAAAGGCGGCGTCGTTCCTGCCATCGGCTGCTCCCTACCTGCCATGCAACCTGTGCGGCGCCGTGGCCAAGGTCAAGACGCGCGGCGCAGATCACTGCCACCGCGCGCCGTTTCTTCTTGCCTCAAATATCCACGGCGCAACAGCAGCCCCGGACAATCCGGTCAGGCATAGATCGCCTTGATCCGCGCGATCGCCGCCTCGGGTGTCAGTTCCTCGCTCTCGCCTGTCCGGCGCGAGGTCAACTCGACCACACCCGCCGCCAGACCGCGCGGCCCGACGGTGATGCGCCAGGGCAGACCGATCAGGTCCATCGTTGCGAATTTCGCGCCCGCGCGTTCGTCGCGGTCGTCGTAAAGCGGCTCCAGACCGGCGGCGGTCAGCGCCTTGTAAAGCCCTTCGCAAGCGGCATCGGCGGCGGCATCGCCCTGCTTGAGGTTGACGATCCCGCAATGATACGGCGTCACGCCCTCGGGCCAGATGATGCCCTTGTCGTCATGGCTGGCCTCGATGATCGCGCCCACAAGACGGCTGACGCCGATACCGTGGCTGCCCATGTGCACCGGCACCTTGGCGCCATCCGCGGTCTGCACCGTGGCGCCCATGGCTTCGGAATACTTGGTGCCGAAATAGAAGATCTGCCCCACCTCGATTCCGCGCGCGGTGCGGCGGCGTTCCTCGGGGATCTGGTTGAACACGGCCTCGTCATGGGTCTCGTCGGTGCGCGCATAGCGGCTGGTGAATTCCTCCAGCACGGCGCGGCACTGATCGACGCTGTCGTAGTCGATCTCGCGATCGCCGAACTTCAGATCGGTGATCTGGCTGTCATAGAACACCTCGGACTCGCCGGTTTCGGCCAGCACTAGGAATTCATGCGTGTCATCCCCGCCGATGGGGCCGCTGTCGGCGCGCATCGGGATCGCCTGCAGGCCCATGCGCTCGTAGGTGCGCAGATAGCTGACCAGGTGGCGGTTATAGGCATGCAGCGCCGCATCCTTGTCCACGTCGAAGTTGTAGCCGTCCTTCATCAGGAATTCGCGGCCACGCATCACGCCGAAACGGGGGCGCATCTCGTCGCGGAATTTCCACTGGATGTGATAGAGGGTCAGCGGCAGGTCCTTGTAGCTGCCCACATGGGCGCGGAAGATGTCGGTGATCATCTCCTCGTTGGTGGGACCATAGAGCATGTCGCGGTCCTGTCGGTCGGTGATGCGCAGCATCTCCTGCCCGTAATCGTCATAGCGCCCGCTTTCGCGCCACAGGTCCGCAGGCTGAAGCGTCGGCATCAGCATCGGGATATGGCCCGCGCGGACCTGCTCTTCGTGCACGATCTGCTCGATCCGGCGCAGCACCTTGAAACCCAGCGGCAGCCAGGAATAGATCCCTGCAGCACTTTGCTTGATCATCCCGGCCCGCAGCATCAAGCGGTGGCTGACAATCTGTGCTTCGGCGGGATTTTCTTTCAGAACAGGCAGGAAGTAGCGCGTCAGACGCATGATGGGCCCCTCGGGTTTGGCGTTTGCGCCGGTTTAGGGCAGAGGGGCGGATCAGGCAAGCGCGATGGGACAGGATCAGAGGGGGCTGTGGTCATGGCGCGGTGGCCGATTGCGGATGCGGTGCCACCAAAGACACAGTGGCACCGCGCGTTCGCAAACATGAACCGACAGCCTTTTTACAGGCGTGTCGGTTCGGAACCGTTACATACCATACGCTTTCACCAGATGGGGCATTCCTAGGCTTTGGTATAGTATGGAATTCCATACCATTCCCGGCGGCCAGACCGGGCTGCAGCCGGATCGGTGCGCGCCCTGCAGCGCGTTCACGCCTCTGATCCGGCAAGGACGGGTCTTGAATTGCGGCCCATGACGCGCGACATAGATCGCAATCGCAAGGAGTGCGCATGGCCCTGCCAGTCAAAGATCAGATCCGTTACTGGGGCATCGCCACGGCGGCCTTTCTTGTCATTCTCTGGTTCCTCGGAGATGTGATCCTGCCCTTCGTTCTGGGCGGCGCCATCGCCTATTTTCTCGATCCCATCGCCGACAGGCTGGAACGCCTTGGGGCATCGCGGGCGGTGGCGACCACCGTCATCACGCTGAGCGCGGTGCTGGTCTTTGTGTTGATGGCATTGCTGGTGGTGCCGCTTCTGGTGCAGCAGGCCGTCTCGCTGTTCGAGACAGCGCCAAAGCTGTTCCAGGACCTGCAAGCCTTTCTGACCGTCAAGTTCCCTTCGATCGTGGACCAGGAATCGGTGCTGCGCCAGTCGCTGATCTCGGTCGGCGAGACGATCCGGGAACGGGGCGGCGAATTGCTGAACACGGTGCTGACCTCGGTCAACTCGCTGGTAAGCATCGTCCTTCTGTTCGTGATCGTACCCGTGGTGGCCTTCTACCTGCTCTATGACTGGGACAACATGGTGGCGCGGATCGACGATCTGCTGCCGCGCGATCATGCCCCCACGATCCGCGCGCTTGCGGTCGAGATCGACCGGACGCTGGCCAGTTTCATCCGCGGCATGGGCACGGTCAGCCTGATCCTTGGCACCTACTACGCCGTGGCGCTGATGCTTGTGGGGCTGCAATTCGGCCTGATCGTCGGCGCGCTGGCGGGGCTTGTGACCTTCATTCCCTATGTCGGCGCACTGGTCGGCGGGGCGCTGGCGATCGGCCTTGCGCTGTTCCAGTTCTGGGGCGACTGGGTGTCCATCGGGCTGGTCGCGGGCATTTTCGTTCTGGGACAAGTGGTTGAAGGCAATGTTCTGACCCCGCGCCTGGTCGGCAGTTCGGTCGGCCTGCATCCGGTCTGGCTGATCTTCGCCCTGTCGGTCTTTGGCTCGATCTTCGGCTTCGTCGGCATGCTGGTCGCGGTGCCGGTCGCCGCCGTCATCGGCGTCGTCGCCCGTTTCGGGATCGGCGGCTACAAGAGCAGCCTGCTCTATCGCGGCATCGACCTGAACAGGGACGAGTGATGCATCGCCAACTCAGTTTCGACCTGCCCGTGCGCGCCGCACAGGGGCGCGAGGATTTCTTCGTGACCCCCGCCAATGCGATGGCCGTCGCCCTGATCGAGGGATGGCAGAACTGGCCGGGGCGCAAGCTGGTGCTGGAGGGTCCCAAGGGATCGGGCAAGACGCATCTGGTGCATGTCTGGGCCGCAGCCTCGGGCGCGCGGATCATCAAGGCCACCGACCTGCCCGATGCCGATGTTCCGGCGCTGGCGCGCGGGCATGTCGCGATCGAGGATGTCGTCCTGATCGCGGGAAACAGCGCCGCAGAGAACGCGATGTTCCACCTGCACAACCTTGTCCTGGCCGAGGGCCACGCCCTGCTGATGACCGCAGACCGCCCCGCGGCGCGCTGGGGGCTGGCCCTGCCGGACCTGGCCAGCCGGATGCAGGGCACCACCGCGACACGACTGGACGCGCCGGATGATCGCCTGCTGTCGGCTGTTCTGGCAAAGCTCTTTGCGGATCGGCAACTGGTTCCGACCCCGGACACGATCCCCTATCTTGTCACGCATATGAACCGGGCCTTCGACAGCGCACAGGCGCTGGTCGTGGCAATGGATGCGGCCGCCCTGGACCAGGGCCGCCCGTTGAACCGCAAACTGGCCGCCGAAGTGCTGGAACGGGTCATGCAACCGGGCCTGCTGGACAATTCGTCCGACCACGGGCAGCATCGGTAATCAAACCGTCACAATCAGGCAGCATAAGCCGCTCATGACACATGCAGATTTCCTTACGGCGCCATTCGACCCCCCGCTGACGATCCAGGATCTGGACCTGACCGGGCCGGGCCGCTTCTACAACCGCGAACTCAGCTGGCTGGGCTTCAACTGGCGTGTGCTGGAAGAGGCGGAAAATCCCCGCGTGCCGCTGCTGGAGCGCCTTCGCTTTCTGTCGATTTCGGCGACCAATCTTGACGAATTCTACACGGTGCGCGTGGCGGGCCTGCGGGAATTGGCCCATGCCGGAAACGTCACACCCGCCGCGGACGGGCTGACACCGGCCGAACAGCTGGTGCTGATCAACGAGGATGCGCGCCACCTGATGCAGCGCCAGCAATCCGTCTTCGACGAATTGCGCCGCCAGATGGAGGCCGAGCGGATCACCATCCTGGACCGCAACACCCTGTCGCAAGAAGATCGCGCCGCGCTCGAGGCGATCTTTCTCAACAACGTCTTTCCCGTGCTGTCGCCGCTGGCCATCGACCCGGCGCACCCCTTTCCTTTCATCCCGAACACCGGCTTCAGCCTTGCGCTGCAACTGCAGCGCCGCCGTGACAAGCGGCCCCTGCGCGCGCTGCTGCCGATTCCCGCGCAGATCGCGCGCTTCGTGCCCCTGCCCTCCTCGGAAGGCGCGCATCGTTTCCTGCCGCTGGAGGATGTGCTGCTGCTGCATGTCGACAGCCTCTTTCCCGGCTATGACCTCAAGGGCCATTGCGCCTTCCGCGTGCTGCGCGACAGCGATCTGGAAGTCGAGGAAGAAGCCGAAGACCTGGTGCGCGAGTTCGAAACCGCCCTGAAACGCCGCCGCCGCGGCGAGGTGGTGCGCATGAAGATCACCGCCGGCGCCCCCGAGGCGCTGCGGACGGTCATCATGGAAGAGTTGCATGTCGATGCCGACGAGGTGGTCGAGGTCGATGGCATGATCGGCATCGCCGATGTCAAGGAACTGGTGCTGGACGCACGGCCCGACCTTCTGTGGCCCATCTTCACCCCGCGCGTGCCCGAACGGGTGCAGGACCATGACGGCGACATGTTCGCGGCCATGCGCCAGAAGGACATGCTGCTGCATCACCCCTACGAGACCTTCGACATGGTGGTGCGCTTTCTGCAACAGGCTGCGCACGATCCCGACGTGGTGGCGATCAAGCAGACGCTTTACCGCACATCGCGCAACTCGCCCATTGTCGAGGCGCTGTGCGAAGCCGCCGAGGAAGGCAAATCCGTCACCGCGCTGGTGGAGCTGAAGGCCCGGTTCGACGAGGCCGCCAACATCCGCCAGTCCCGCCGGCTGGAACGCGCGGGCGCGCATGTCGTCTACGGCTTCATCGACCTGAAAACGCACGCGAAAATCAGCACCGTTGTGCGCCGCGAGGGTGACAGCCTGGTCACCTATACCCATTACGGCACCGGCAACTACCACCCGATCACCGCGCGCATCTACACCGACCTGTCGCTGTTCACCTGCGATCCGAAGCTGGGGCGCGATGCGACAAAGGTGTTCAACTACCTGTCGGGCTATGCCCAACCGGAGCAGCTGGACAATCTTGCGATCTCGCCCATCAGCCTCAAGCCGCGCCTGCTCGAGATGATCGCAGCCGAGATCGAACACGCCAAAGAAGGCCGCCCGGCCGAGATCTGGGCCAAGATGAACTCGTTGATCGACCCCGAGGTGATCGACGCGCTTTACGCGGCCTCGCAGGGGGGCGTGAAGATCAGCCTTGTGATCCGTGGCATCTGCGGGCTGCGCCCCGGCATCAAGGGCCTGTCGGAAAACATCCGGGTCAAATCCATCATCGGGCGTTTCCTGGAACATTCGCGTATCGTCTGTTTCGGCAACGGGCATGGGCTGCCCTCGAAAAAGGCGCGGGTCTATATCAGTTCGGCCGACTGGATGGGCCGCAACCTGAACCGCCGGGTGGAAACCCTGGTCGAGATCGAGAATCCGACCGTCAAGGCACAGATCGTCAGCCAGATCATGGCGGCCAACATGGCTGATGTGGCGCAAAGCTGGGTGATGCTGCCGGACGGGCATTTCAAGCGTGCCGAGGTGCCCGAAGGCGAGTTCGCCTTCAACTGTCACCGCTTCTTCATGGAAAACCCCTCGTTGTCGGGCCGCGGCTCTGCCGGCGCGGGTGACGTACCGAAACTCACCCATACGGATTATTGACCTTGCCGCCCGTTCCGGCGCATTTAGGGGACGGACCAAGGAAAGACGGCATGGACGGCACCACAGACCCCGCCCCACATGACTGGGGCCCGTTCGGGCGACCCCTGTTCAACGACGCCTCCTCGCGTGCCCTGTCACGGGTGGGCGTTGTGGATGTCGGATCGAACTCCGTGCGCCTTGTGGTGTTCGACGGCGCCGCGCGCTCGCCTGCCTATTTCTACAACGAAAAGATCATGTGCGCCCTGGGCGAAGGGCTGGCCGAAACCGGCAGGCTGAACCCGCAGGGCCGCATTCGCGCACTCAACGCGCTGCGCCGTTTTCAGAAACTGGCCGACGGCATGGGGATTGCCCCACTGACCGCCGTTGCCACCGCCGCCATGCGCGAGGCCGAGGATGGCGCCGAATTCCAGGCCCTGATCGAAGCCGAGACCGGGCTGAAGCTGTGGGTGATCGACGGCGAGGAAGAGGCGCGCCTTTCGGCGCAGGGCGTGCTGCTGGGCTGGCCCGGATCATACGGGCTGGTCTGTGATATCGGCGGCGCCTCGATGGAACTGGCCGAGATATCGGGCGGGCGTGTGGGCCGTCGCGTCACATCGCCCCTGGGGCCGCTGAAACTGCGCGCGGTGCCCGGTGGCAAAAAGGGCCGCAAGGCGCATATCAAGTCCATCCTCGAAGGGCTGGCCGAAACCCTTGGCCCCCAGAAGAACCGCCTGTTCCTTGTCGGCGGGTCATGGCGCGCCATCGCGCGCATCGACATGGAGCGGCGCGGCTACCCGCTGCACGTGCTGCATGAATACCGCATGAGCGCGAAATCCATCTCGGCCACGATCGAATACATCCGCCAGAACGACCCCGTCGAATTGCGCACCCGCTGCGGCGTCTCCGCCGCCCGGATGGACCTTGTTCCGCTGGCCTGCGAAGTACTGAAGGCCGTGGTCAAGACCTTCCACCCGCGCGACATCGCCGTATCAAGTTACGGGATCCGCGAGGGGATGCTGTATGAACAGATGCCGCAGTCCTTGCGCGATCGCGATCCGCTGATCGAATCGTGCTATTTCGCCGAGGCCAAGGACGCCCGCATCCCCGGTTTCGGCAAGCAGCTTTACAACTTCATCCTGCCGCTTTTCAAATCCGCCTCTCTCGAACGCAAGCGCCTGATCCAGGCCGCCTGCCTTCTGCATGATGTCAGCTGGCGGGCCCATCCCGATTACCGCGCCGAAGTCTGCTTCGACAACGCCACCCGCGCCAACCTGGGCGGTTTGAAACATTCCGAACGCGTCTTCCTGGGGCTGGCGCTGCTGCATCGCTATTCCAACAAGCGCGAGGGCACACGGTTCGAGCCGATGTTCCGCCTGCTGGACGAGGCCGCGATCCATCAGGCCGAAGTCGTGGGCAAGGCCATGCGCTTTGGCGCGATGCTCTGGCTGCAACGCGACGCACCCATGGGCGAAATGCGCTGGTTTCCCAAGAAAAAACTGCTGGAGCTGCATCTGAGCGGCTCTGCCGGCGACCTTTACGGCGAAGTGGCCGAAGCGCGGTTCATATCGCTGGCGGCGTCGCTGGGCGCACAGACGGATGTGCGCATCAGGGGCTGATCCCGGATCAAGGCGTCAGATGTCGATTTCGCCTTCCGCCGGTGGCGGCAAGGGTCCGCTTTCCGGTTTGCGGCGGATCAGGATATCGCCATTCGGCAGCAATACGGGCGCCTCATAGGCTGACAGATCGTCGATCCGGCCCAGAAGCTCCGCCATGGCCGGCCCCATGTCGCGCATGAATTGCTGCATCGCGGGCCCCATTTCGACGATCAGGCCGCGCAGGTCCTCCAGGGCGGGCTCCATCTCGCGGCGCATCCCCTCCAGGAACATGCGCGCCCCGCGCTCCATCAGGCTTTGCCCCTGATCAGACTCCTGCCCCTCGGGCAGCACAGGCGCGGGCGCATCGCTGTCCTGCGCCTGCGCGGGGGCAAGTGACAGGCCAATGGACAGAACGGCGGCAAGGGCGAAACCATGTCTCATTCCGCCAATATAGGATGAATCGCGATCCGTTTTAAGGTGCCAGATCAATATCAAGCGTCACCGGGTAATGGTCAGAGGCGTCGATCAGCGCATCGCGCAACTCCGGCACCTTCCAGCAGGCCGGATCATGGAACGGATGCCAGATGCGCCAGCGCGGCTGCCGGTCCATCAGGTCGGGCGAGATCATGATGTAATCGAGCAGCGCTTCGAGATAGCGGTCCTGATGCTGGATATAGAAGCGCGCCGTCGTGGGGCTTGCCACGCCGGGGCGCCGCTGCACCGCCTGTCTTGCATGCGGATCGAACAGACAGCCCTCTGCCGGGGTGCCCTGCCCCGCCTCGCCCATCACCACCTCGACCGAGGACCGCCCGAAAAGCCCCTCATATTCATCCAGCCCCGGACCGTCATTCAGATCACCCAGCACGATCAGCGGATCACCTTCTTCCAGGTGGCGGGCCACGCGGCGCCGCAGCCAGACCGCCTGTGCCTGCTGCTTGCGCCGGTTGGCGATGGCCAGTCGCATCACCGCATCGCGCCCGCGCGCGCCATGGGGCGCCTTGGATTTCAGATGCGCCCCGATCATGCGAAAGATCACGCCATCCATCGTCGCCACCTCAAGTTCCAGCGGCGGTTTGGAAAAGCTGATCAGATCCTCGCTTCCGTCCAGATCAAGGTCGATGCGGAACACCCCGTCGAACCGAGGGTCCGCGTCCGACCCTTTCTTGCCCGTCGCCTCTCCCTTGGGATCATGGCGCGGATCCACGACAAACGGATCATACATCAGCGCGATTTCCTGCTGCGTATCATTGGGAAATCCCATGATCGCCGCCTTGCAGCGCAAATCGAACGCATGTGCAAAGGCCTGCAGCGCTGTCACGGTGGACCGCTTGCCGTTGTGATCCGGCGCCTCGATCACCATGACCACATCGGCATCCAGCGCGGTAAAGACGATCCCCAGCGCCTCAAGCTGGCGAAACCGGCTGATGCCGTAACGGCCCGAGGGCGCATCATCGGCCAGAGGCTGGCCTGCATCATCGAACAGGGAATTGAACCATTCCACGTTATACGTGGCGATCCGCATCAGCCCCGCGCGCCCTCGATCTCGGCCCAGGCGCGGTTGATGTCGACCATGCGCCGTTCGGCCAGTTGCACGGCTTCTTCCGGCAGGCCGCGCGCCACCATCGCATCGGGATGCGTCTCGCGCACCAGGCGCTTCCAGGCCGCGCGGATCTGCGCGATCGGCATGTCCGGGCTGACCCCCAGGATATCATAGGGATCGCCCCCGGCGTCCGGCACGAACCGGCTGCGCAGACTGCGAAAACGCTGCTCGGGCAGACCGAAGGCCTCGGCCACCTGGGCCAGGAAATCGTTTTCCGCCGGGTGATAGCGCCCATCGGCGACAGCGATGTGGAACAGGCCCTCCATCACGTCGCACAACGTCTCGCTGCCCTCGCCGAACATGGCGCGGATCTTGCGCGCATAGTCCCGAAAACCGGCCACATCCCGCCGCGCCAGGTTGAAAACGCGCGCGGCGTCCTTCTCGTCCTCGGGCGGAATGTGGAACACTTCGCGGAAGGCCGCGACCTCATCGCGCGTGACCTGCCCATCGGCCTTGGCCATCTTCGCACCCAGCGCGATCACCGCGATGGTGAACGCGACAGAGCGTTCCGGCGGGGCGCTCAGCCGGTCCAGAACCGCGCTCAGCCCCTCGCCCGAGGTCAGCGCGCCCAGCGCGTCCATGATGCGGGTCCAGATCGACATGGGCTTACCCTATCCTGTCACCCGCGCGCTGTCAGCGGTGTTCGCACGGGGCGGCGCAGGATTTTCCGCAGTGCGGCACGACCGCCGACATATGCCGCAAGGATCCGCAGACCAGACGGACCCGGCCAGCTCAGCCCAGCCGCCGCAGGCCATGGGCCGTCTCGATCTCGGCCTGCAGCGCCATGATGGCGCCCGCTTCGATAGCTACGCGCGTATCGTCGATCAGGCCCGACAGCGCGCGGCGCAAGTCATCCGCTGCGGGATGCGCGATCACCAAGCGGCGCAAGCGGCACCCCGAAGGCGTCAACCGCGCCGCCGGATGCGCCCCCTGCCACTGGATCAACGCGGGGAAGGCCCCGCCGAAAGGCATCCGCCCATCCCGCGCCACGGCCATCCGCCAGCGCAGGTCCCCCCGCGCCAGGTCCACTGGAACACCCGCGCCCTCCGGGGCACGGGCAAGCGCCGCCTCCAGGTCATCGCAACGACAGATCCATGTGCCGAGGCGCGGCGCACCGCCAAAGCTGTCCAGGTCGAACCAGCGCGGAACGGCAGGCGCAGGCGCCGCAGGATCGACCGCGATCACCTCAAGATAGAGGCCGTCTTCCAGCCCCAGCAGCAGGTTATGCGTGCCGAACCGCGCATGCTGTCCGCCCGCCTGCAAGGTCACGCCAAGCGCAGCCTCCACATGGGCGCGCCCCTCCTCGAGCGTTGCGGCGGCAACCGCCAGGTGATCCAGCTCCAGCATCATCGCATCTTCTTGCCTGAAATATCCTCGGGGGGTGTCCCGCAGGGACGAAGGGGGGCAGACAGCCCCCCTTGCACCATGTCAGCGCCGCGCATCGCGGATCAGGCGCAGGATATCCTGCGCGGCCTCGGGGATATTCGTGCCGGGCCCGAAGATCGCCTTGACACCTGCCGCCTTGAGGAAGTCGTAATCCTGCTGCGGGATGACCCCGCCACAGATCACGATGATGTCACCGGCATCCTTGTCCTTCAGCGCCTGGATCAGCTGCGGGGCCAGCGTCTTGTGGCCTGCCGCCTGGCTGCTGATACCCACCACATGCACGTCATTGTCGACGGCATCCTGCGCGGCCTCTTCAGGCGTCTGGAACAGCGGGCCCACATCCACGTCAAATCCGATATCGGCAAAGGCCGTGGCGATCACCTTGGCACCGCGGTCATGCCCGTCCTGACCCATCTTGACCACCAGCATGCGGGGGCGGCGCCCCTCTTCCTCGGCGAAGGCCTCGACCGAGGCCTGGATCGCGGCAAAGCCCTCATCCCCTTCATAGGCGGCGCCGTAGACACCTGCGAGCGTCTTCACCTCGGCCCGGTGCCGTCCGAAGATCTTTTCCATGCTCATGCTGATCTCTCCCACAGATGCCCTTGCGCGGGCCGCCTCGACCGCAGCTTCCAGCAGATTGCCGCCTTCTGCCGCGCGGCGCTCCAGTTCGGCCAGCGCCGCCTGGCAGGCGGCCTCGTCGCGGGTCGCGCGGATCTTTTCCAGCCGGGCAATCTGGCTGGTGCGCACGGCGGCATTGTCGATATCGAGGATGTCGATCGGGTCTTCCTTGTCCTTGCGGTACTTGTTGACGCCGACGATCACCTCTGTGCCGCGGTCGATCCGGGCCTGGCGTGTCGCCGCCGTCTCTTCGATCCTCAGCTTGGGCATGCCGCTGGCCACGGCCTTGGTCATGCCGCCCATCGCCTCGACCTCCTCGATCAGGGCCCAGGCCTTTTCGGCCAGCTCATGGGTCAGGCTTTCCACGTAGTAGCTGCCAGCCAACGGGTCGATCACATTGGTGACGCCGGTTTCTTCCTGCAGGATCAACTGGGTGTTGCGCGCAATGCGCGCCGCGAATTCGGTCGGCAGGGCAATCGCCTCGTCCAGCGCGTTGGTATGCAGGGACTGCGTGCCCCCCAGCACGGCCGACATCGCCTCGTAGGCGGTGCGGATCACGTTGTTGTAGGGGTCCTGTTCCTGCAGGCTGACACCGCTGGTCTGGCAATGGGTCCGCAGCATCGAGGATTGCGGGTTCCTGGGTTCGAATTCGGCCATGATCCGGTGCCACAGCAGGCGTGCGGCGCGCAGCTTGGCCGCTTCCATGAAGAAATTCATCCCGATGGCAAAGAAGAACGACAGACGTCCCGCGAACTTGTCCACATCCATGCCCGCCGCGATCGCGGCACGCACGTATTCGCGCCCGTCCGCCAGGGTATAGGCCAGTTCCTGCACCAGGTTCGCGCCCGCTTCCTGCATGTGATAGCCGGAGATCGAGATCGAGTTGAACTTGGGCATCTCGTCCGAAGTATACTGGATGATGTCCGAGATGATCCGCATCGAAGGCTCGGGCGGATAGATATAGGTGTTGCGGACCATGAACTCCTTGAGGATGTCGTTCTGGATGGTGCCCGACAGCACCGCGCGGTCATGGCCCTGCTCTTCGCCGGTCACGATGAAATTGGCCAGGATCGGGATCACGGCACCGTTCATCGTCATCGAGACTGACACCTTGTCCAGCGGAATGCCGTCGAACAGGATCTTCATGTCCTCGACGCTGTCGATGGCAACACCCGCCTTGCCCACATCGCCCACCACGCGCGGATGGTCGCTGTCATAGCCGCGATGCGTGGCCAGATCGAAGGCCACCGACACCCCCTGCTGACCGGCCGCCAGCGCCTTGCGATAGAAGGCGTTCGATTCCTCGGCGGTGGAAAAGCCCGCATATTGCCGGATGGTCCAGGGCCTGCCGGCATACATCGTGGCCTTGACGCCACGGGTGAAGGGGGCAAATCCCGGCAGGCTGCCCAGATGCGGCAGCGCCTGCACGTCCTCTTCGGTATAAAGCGGCTGCACCTCGATCCCTTCGAGGGTCTTCCAGGTCAGGTCTTCGATCGGTCTTGCACGCAGCTCCTTCTGCGCCAGGTCACGCCACGCGTCCTTCTTGCTGGTCATCGTCTAGTCCTCTTGTCAGTGAATCGCGCTGCGGAGTTGTCCCCGTCTGATCGCGCGTCTTTTCGGTTACAAGTCTGGCCAGGCCATCGGCCCCGGAGGCCAACCAGAACAGATCGTCCTGATAGGCCTCGCGCAGCCGCGCCCGCTGTGTCGCATCGAACGGCTCGTAGCGCCCCTCGTCGGGGCCAAGCTGCGCCGGATCCTCGCCGCGCAGGGCAAGAACCTGCCGCAGCGCCGCAAGGTCCGGTCCGCGGTTCAGCCAAAGCCGGTGTTGCTGGGTCGGCGCGGCCCAGTCGGCCGCCGTCATGATCTCCAGCCGCCGCTCGGGCATGCCGCCGAAGGTTTCGTGCGGCAGCACCAGCAATTCGACACCCGGCAAGGCGCAGGACAGATCGGTGATCACCTCGCGCCAGCTGCGCGGCTGCTGCGCGACCGCCTCCAGATAGGCGGGATCCGGCAGCGCATGACCGCGGCCGATGCCGAATGCCAGCGCCGAGGACCAATAGCTGTCCAGACAGCGGATCGACAGGACCACCCGCGTGATGCGCCCGCCAAAGGCCGCCGCATGCCGCGCCATCCGTTCGCCCGCACCACGATAGAGCGCCGTATCGCGCAGATTGCGCCGCGGTGCGCCGATGATGTTCTCGTCCGTCACGATCAGCTGGCGCATGCCGTTCAGCTGGATGCGGTCGATCTGCAAGGCGATCCGCCCCTTGGCCAGGCGCGCCTGCCGTTCCAGCCGGGGCGATCCGTTCACCGGCACGATCCCCGAAAACAACCCGCGACGCGTGCGTATCGGCCCCCAGAAGCACAGTCCCCGGTCTTCCAGCGCGGTCGCATTGGCGCGCAGATAGGCCTGAAAACTGGTCGATGCGGTGCGATGTGCCCCGATATGAAGAATGATGTCCATCGGACTGCAAGCCTTGTGCGAGGGGGCCATGACGAACCACCCGGAGGGGAAGAACCGCCCCGATCATCGTCCCGCACCCGTCACCAGGTCTTTAACATCGAAAAACTTTCGCCCCTCCCGTCGAAAGCCATTCGCATTTGGCAATCCACCGCCTATATCTGACAGGACAGGAGGCCGCATGAAAAACATATTCGCCCTTGTAATCGCAGGATTATTGGCCTTTCCGGCGGGTGCCGCAGATACCGCCGAAGGACCGCCCGCATTGCCCCTGGTCCAGGGAAGTGATGTGGATTTGAGCGAATTTTTATGGACAAAAAGGCCGATCGTCGTCTTTGCCGACACGCCGAACGACCCGCGCTTCATCGAGCAGATGAATTTCCTGAACGCCGACATCCCGGCGCTTTTGCTGCGCGACATCGTCGTGCTGACAGATACCGATCCCGCCGCGCGGTCCGATCTGCGCCGCAAACTGCGCCCGCGCGGGTTCATGCTGGTGCTGATCGACAAGGATGGCGGCGTGAAGCTGCGCAAGCCCGCCCCCTGGGACGTGCGAGAGATCTCGCGCAGTATCGACAAGTTCCCGACACGGCAGCAGGAAATCCGCGAGAGCCTGGGCAAGGAATGATCCGGCCCCCGCAACGCAACGCGCAGCTCCCCCCCACGGGGGAGCGATGCGCGCGCGGCATGTGCATGGGCGCGGGTCATGGGATCACTCGAACTCCATGATCACGGCATCCACGGCCAGGCTGTCGCCGGGGGCCGCGTTGATCTTGGCGACCACGCCCTTGCGTTCGGCGCGCAGGATGTTCTCCATCTTCATCGCCTCGACCGTGCACAGCGCCTGACCGTCCTGCACCTCGTCGCCCACCTCGACATTGATCTTCACGATCAGGCCGGGCATCGGGCAAAGCAGCAGCTTGGATGTGTCGGGCGGCGTCTTCTCGATCATCAGCCCAGCCAGTTCGGCCTGGCGCGGGGTGCGCACATGCACCTTCAGATCGGCGCCACGCGACCGGATGCGGAACCCGCCCGAGATCTTGCCGACCTTCAGCACCAGGGGCTCTCCGCTGACATCCAGCGTGGCCAGCTGATCGCCCGGCGTCCAGTCGCTGGTCACCCGCAATTCCGAACCGTCGTCGAAACAGACGGTCGATCCGCCATGGTCGGCCTTGATCGTCACCGGGTACCGGTGCCCCTGCAATGACACCACCCAGTCGCTGCCGACCTTGCGTTCATGGTTGTCCATCCGCCCCGACACGCGCGAGCGCCGGATCTCGGCCACCCGGTGCATCGCGGCACAAGACGCCGCGATCCGCCGCAGCACATCATCGGGAAGGGCCACGCCGTTGAAGCCTTCGGGGAATTCCTCGGCGATGAAGGCGGTTGTGATGGTGCCGGCCACGAATTTCGGATGATCCATCACCGCGCTCAGGAACGGCAGGTTATGCCCGATCCCTTCCACCTCGAACCCGTCAAGCGCGTTGCGCATGGCCTCGATCGCATCGGACCGCGTCGGGCCCCATGTGCAGAGCTTGGCGATCATCGGGTCGTAATACATGCTGATCTCGCCGCCCTCATAGACGCCGGTATCGTTGCGCACCACGTGGCCGGGCTCGGCCACTTCGGCAGGCGGGCGATACCGCGTCAGCCGCCCGATGGAGGGCAGGAAGTTGCGATAAGGGTCTTCGGCATAAAGGCGGCTTTCCATCGCCCAGCCATTCAGCTTGATGTCCGCCTGCTTGAGGGCCAGCGCCTCGCCGTAAGCCACGCGGATCATCTGCTCCACCAGATCGACACCCGTGATCAGTTCGGTCACCGGATGTTCCACCTGAAGGCGCGTGTTCATCTCGAGGAAGTAGAAGTTGCGCTGCCCGTCGACGATGAATTCCACCGTACCCGCAGAGGTATAGCCGACCGCGGCGGCAAGGGCGCAGGCCTGCTCGCCCATGGCCTTGCGCGTCGCTGCATCCAGGAAGGGGCTTGGCGCCTCTTCGATGACCTTCTGGTTGCGGCGCTGGATCGAACATTCCCGCTCGCCCAGGTAGATCGTGTTTCCGTGGCTGTCGGCCAGCACCTGGATCTCGATATGGCGGGGCTGGGTCACGAATTTCTCGATGAAGATCCGGTCATCACCGAAAGAGCTGGCCGCCTCGTTCTTGGATGACTGGAAGCCTTCGCGCGCTTCCTCGTCGTTCCAGGCGATGCGCATGCCCTTGCCGCCGCCGCCCGCCGATGCCTTGATCATCACCGGATAGCCGATCTCGCCCGAGATTTTCACCGCCTCGTCCGCATCCGCGATCAGGCCCATGTAGCCGGGCACCGTCGACACGCCCGCTTCGGCCGCGATCTTCTTCGAGGTGATCTTGTCGCCCATCTTCTCGATCGCCCCGACGGGCGGCCCGATGAAGGCAACGCCGGCCGCGGCCAGCGCCTCGGCGAACTTGCTGTTCTCGGACAGGAAGCCATAGCCCGGATGGACGGCTTCCGCGCCGGTCTGACGGATCGCCTCCATCACCTTGTCGATCACGATATAGGATTGGTTCGCGGGTGCCGGCCCGATATGCACCGCCTCGTCGGCCATCTGCACATGCAGCGCCTGCCGGTCGGCATCGGAATAGATGGCGACCGTCTTGATCCCCATCTTGCGGGCGGTCTTGATGACGCGGCAGGCGATCTCGCCCCGGTTCGCGATCAGGATCTTCTTGAACATTTCAGGTCCCTTCTTGTTCTTGGCCGCGGGCACAGCGCCCCGCGGGAGTCGGTTCTTCGGACAGCAAAAAACCACCGGCCCACGTCAGGGTCCGGTGGTCTGTTTCGGATAGGATGGGCGCGCGCGGGATCAGCCGCGCGACGGCATCAGCAGCGCGATGGGTACTGACGGCAGTAAAGCACGTTGGCCGCGCCGCCGACGACTGCGCCGGTGACCGGGTTGCCATCCAGCACGACAGCTGCGGCCGTGCCTGCGCCCGCGCCGATGAGCCCCTGCTCAAGCGGCGAGTCGCCACAACCTGCAAGTGCAAGGGCGCAAGCTGCGCCGGCGATCCATTTGGTGAACTGCATCCTTGAGTGCCTTCCTTTTCAAGCGGTCTTCCTTGCGCGCAAGATGGCAGGATCGGAAGAAAGATCAACGCCGCAGACGCGCGGACAGCCAGACTGGCGGTCCTCCGCCTATCAGACAAATACCGGTTTTCAAAAAGGAAAAACGCGGGTGGAGCGCCTGGGGGACGGGCACTCCACCCGTCAAGGGTAGGGTAACGGTTCAGGCTGCCAGACCTGAGACGTAGAGCAAAGGTAACCACTACGTCCCGCAGACTGCCGCATGACCCGCGCTGCGCCAAGATGGATTCCGGCACCATGAAATCTTGGGCGTTTTCCCGCCCAAGTGGATCATTCAGGTGCAGAAATCCGCCGATCATTCTTCGAATACCTCGGGGAACGAAGCGCGCGCCGCAGCCTCGTCGATCACCAGAAGAGCATCGTAGCTGGCGGGATCGAAAGGATCGGTTGCGGGAATGACCTCGCGGCCGAAAAGCCAGCTCAGCCGGCCTGCATCCAGGTTGCCGCGCTCGAACGGTTCATCACCGAAATGATCCCAGAGGGCGGCCATGAACACCGCATCGGCGTGCCGATCCACGGCCTTGCGGTCGCGGTAACGCTCGCGCCGCGTCAGGGGCGTCACGCCCTTGGGGTTCGCGCGGCGGATGGTGAACTGGAAATCAGACCCCGGAAGCCGCCCCGGAAAGCCGCGATGCTTCAGCATGGGCGGACCCTCCCGCCGGTTGCCGTGATCGCCCCGCGCACCGCAAGGGTGGCGCGGTTGGACGGGACCGGCCCGGACGCCAGGCGTCCTGCAACCGGTCCCGATCCCGATTTACTTGTATTTGCCGGTGTAGCTTGGCTCGACCGAGATGGGCTCGGGATCGACCACGACGAATTCTTCTTCCTTGGGCTGCGAGCAGGCGGCCACGAGGGCAACCATGCACAGAGCCAGCATGCTCGTGATGTTCTTCGACATCTGTTTCTCCTGTTACTTGTTCCTGACAGAACGCCGGAAACCCGGACGACCTGCCTCTTGCACGAGGTAATGATCACTTGGGCGTGACCATCTGCGATCATACCGGAACGCATGGGTGAAACATATCCGGCGCCGCGAAAGAGGCCCGGCTGTGTCGGAAAAGACTCAGATTCACGAACGAATGAGGTCCGCCCCGCAAGATATTGTGGATGCATCAAAATTCCTCCCAGATGCAGCGGCCGTCGCGGATCGCGAATGTCTCGAAATACTGCACTGTGCCGGGGTCGGATTGACCGAATTCCAGCGGCTTGTCCATCAGCGAGACGATGACCTGCGAGACCTGCTCGCCCGCATCGGACAGCATCGGCAGGGCTTGCGCCTCGCACAGAACGACGAAATCCTGCTGCACGCTGTCGAAATCCGCAGTCTCGGCCAAGGCCGGCATGACATAGCGGAACCGGGCCCAGCGCGCACCGTCCGGCTGCACCTCCACGAACCCTTCCATCAACCCGGCCTCTAGGCCTGAGGGCAGTTGCACGCCCGTTCCGGCGGCCGTTGCCGCCCCCGGTGCAAAGCCAAGCGCCGCCAAGGCGGCAATCGCGCCGATCCGCATCATGTCCGCACCTGCGCATGCCGGATCCAGCGCTGGCGGGATGCCGGATCTGCCAGAACCTCGGCCAGGGCGGATTGCGCCCAGGACAGCGGCGCCGCCGCATCCAGCGCGCCGCCCGCGGTGACATGCATCCCATCCGCCCTCTGTTCCAGCCTGACGGCAGGCACGAAACCGCGCAGCCGTTGCAGACGGCGCCAGACATCCTGGCGGATCTGCCGGGCCAGACGCGCCCGCGCCATCACGCGGCCGGACGTCGGCAGAACCGTGCAGGCCGACAGATCGAAGCGTACGGGCACGCGCCGCGTCAGGGTCAGCACCGGACCCTCCCGCAGCAGGTGCCAGCCGTCCCGGCCTTTCCCCCGCACATGTTCCGCAGCCCCTGACATCTGGCGCAGCCCCTCCTTGATCCTGGCGAAAATACTCGATGTTTCCGGACCTGCCCGCNNGCGGGCAAGCCTCTCGTCCCGCCTTACAGCGGGATGTTGTCGTGCTTCTTCCAGGGATTCGTCAGCTTCTTGCTGCGCAGCGCCGCAAAGGCGCGCGCCACCCGGCGGCGCGTGCTGTGGGGCTGGATCACCTCGTCGATGAAGCCACGCTCGGCGGCCACGAAGGGGTTGGCGAAACGATCCTCGTAATCCTTGACGCGCCCGGCGATCTTTTCGGGATCGTTCAACTCGCTGCGATAAAGGATCTCGGTCGCGCCCTTGGCGCCCATCACGGCGATCTCGGACGTCGGCCAGGCATAGTTGATGTCGCCCTGCAGGTGCTTGGAGGCCATGACCACGTAAGCGCCACCATAGGCCTTGCGGGTGATCACAGTGACCTTCGGCACCGTCGCCTCGCCATAGGCGAACAGAAGCTTCGCACCATGCTTGATCACGCCGTTGTATTCCTGCGTCGTACCGGGCAGGAAGCCAGGCACATCCACCAGGGTCAGGATCGGGATCTCGAACGCGTCGCAAAAGCGCACGAAACGCGCGGCCTTACGGCTGCTGTCGATATCCAGGCAACCGGCCAGAACCATCGGCTGGTTCGCCACCACGCCCACGCTCTGCCCTTCCAGACGGATGAACCCGGTGATGATGTTCTTGGCGAAATCCTCCTGGATCTCGTAGAAATCACCCTCGTCCGCGACCTTCAGAATCAGCTCCTTCATGTCGTAGGGCATGTTGGGATTGTCCGGCACCAGCGTATCGAGGCTCATCTCGACGCGGGCGGGATCGTCGAAGAAGGGGCGCACGGGGGGCTTTTCGCGGTTGTTGAGCGGCAAGAAATCCACAAGGCGGCGCACTTCGCTGAGGGCTTCGACATCGTTCTCGAAGGCACCGTCGGCGACGCTCGATTTCTTGGTATGGGTCGAGGCGCCACCAAGTTCCTCGGCGCTCACGACCTCGTTGGTGACGGTCTTGACCACGTCGGGCCCGGTCACGAACATGTAGGAACTGTCCTTCACCATGAAGATGAAGTCCGTCATCGCAGGGCTGTAGACCGCGCCACCCGCGCAGGGGCCCATGATCAGGCTGATCTGCGGCACCACGCCCGAGGCGAGGATGTTGCGCTTGAAGACCTCGCCATAGGCGGCCAGCGAACTGACCCCCTCCTGGATGCGCGCGCCACCCGAGTCGTTGATGCCGATGACCGGCGCGCCGTTCTGCACGGCCATGTCCATGATCTTGCAGATCTTGGCGGCATGGGTTTCGGACACCGATCCGCCCAGCACGGTGAAATCCTGGCTGAACACATAGACCATGCGCCCGTTGATCGTGCCCCAGCCGGTCACGACGCCATCGCCGCGCGGCTTGCTGGCCTCCATCCCGAAATCGGTGCAGCGATGGGTCACGAACATGTCGTATTCCTCAAAGCTGTCCTCATCCAGCAGCAGCTCCACGCGTTCGCGCGCGGTCAGCTTTCCCTTGGCGTGCTGCGCATCGATCCGAGCCTGACCACCGCCCAGGCGGGCCGTGTTGCGCCGCTCCTGGAGTTCCTGAAGGATATCTTTCATCGCCACTTCCCTGCTGCTGGCCTTTCGCGTCGCGCGCGGTCCAGGCCTGTCTGTTCCCGATGGCCGCCCGGCCCCGCGGACGCCCCTCCATCCAGCCGGTATAGGGGCAGGCAAGGCAGGCGCAAAGCAGATTTCGGCAAATTTGCAAATAATTGGAAAGCACTACGCTGCGAATTGCAAAATAGCAAATTCAACCATCTATTGAATGGACTTCCCCCAAGGCGCGCCCTACCCCTTTGGACATGCAAGACCCCAAACCGGTCCGCTACCTGGACCGCTCCACCGCACCTCATGTCTCGACGCTGATCCTGCTGGCAGGCATCTCGGCCATGGCCATGAACGTGTTCCTGCCATCGCTGCCGGGCATGGCCGCGCATTTCGAGGTGGATTACAGCGTGATGCAGCTGTCCGTTGCCACCTATCTGGCAATGAACGCAGTCCTGCAGGTCCTGATCGGGCCGGTCTCGGACAAGATCGGGCGCCGCCCCGTGATCCTGTCGGGCGTGATCCTGTTCTGCCTGGCGACCATCGGTTGCCTTCTGGCCCCGAACGCCACCGTTTTCCTGATCTTCCGGTCCCTCCAGGCCGTTATCGCCGTCGCCATGGTCCTCAGCCGGGCGGTGGTGCGCGACATGTACAGCCAGGACCGCGCAGCTTCGATGATTGGCTATGTCACGATGGGCATGGCCGTGGTGCCCATGGTGGCCCCCGCGATCGGCGGCATCCTTGAAGACGCCTTCGGCTGGCGCGCGAATTTCCTGATGCTGCTGGCGTGCGGCCTTGTGGTTCTGGCGATCAGCTGGCGGGATCTGGGTGAAACCAGTGCACCGACCGAAAATTCACTGCTGCAGCAATTCCGCGAATATCCTGAACTTCTGAAATCGCCGCGTTTCTGGGGCTACTGCCTGGCGTCGGCTTTCGGATCGGGGGCTTTCTTCGCCTATCTGGGCGGCGCGCCCTTCGTCGGAACAGAGGTCTTTGGTCTGACACCCAGCCAGCTTGGCCTTTACTTTGCGGCCCCCTCGATCGGGTATTTCCTGGGCAACTGGGTCACCGGCCTGCTGGCGGCACGAAAGGGCGTCAACACCATGGTGCTCTGGGGAACGCAGATCTCGACACTGGGCATGGGCCTGTCGCTGATCGTCAGCTATGGCGGCCATTCCAGCCCGCTGGTTTTCTTCGGCTTCATGAGCCTTGTGGGTATCGGCAACGGCATGACCATCGCCAATGCAACCGCCGGCATGCTGTCGGTGCGCCCCCATCTGGCGGGCACCGCATCGGGCCTTGGCGGCGCGATCATGATCGGGGGCGGCGCGGGCCTTTCGGCCCTGGCAGGTGCCCTTCTGAAACCGGGGCGGGGCGAATTTCCGTTGGTCTGGATCATGTTCGTGACCTCGGTGCTGGCCGTGATCGCCATCCTCTACGTCATCCGGCGCGAGCGACAGCTGGGCCTCTGACGCCGCTTGCCTCCACGGCTTTGCAAAGCTACGCTGGATGGGTCGCGACAGTTTGCAAAGACACCCAGATGGCCACGCAGAAACTCTATGCCGGTGCGAAACTGCGCGAAACGCGGCAGCGCCTTGGCCTGACCCAGAAGGAATTTGCCGGCAAGCTGGGCGTCTCGCTTCCCTATCTGAACCAGATGGAGAACAACAATCGCCCCGTGTCCACGGGTGTGGTGCTGTCACTGGCGCAGGAATTCGGCTTTGACGTCACCGAACTCAGCACCGGCGACAGTGAACGGCTTGTCTCGGACATGCGCGAGGCGATGGCCGACCCCGTTTTCGCCGAAAATGCCCCCCCGCTGGCCGACCTGCGCCTGACCGCCTCGAACGCGCCCGCGCTGGCGCGCGCCTTTCTCGACCTGCACCGCGCCTATCGCCAGACCCACGAGCGGCTGGCCTCGCTGGACGAGGCCCTGGGCCGCCAGGATGCCCGCACCCAGCCGTCGCCATGGGACGAGGTCCGAGACTTCTTTCACTATTGCGACAATTACATCGACGCCGTGGATCGCGCCGCCGAGCGTTTCGCGAACCAGGCGGCCGGCAAAGGGATCCGCGCCCATGCCCTAAGCACGCTGGAAGATAGCGGGATAAGTGTCTCGTTTCAGGATATTTCCACGATCCGCCACTTCGATCCAACCAGCCGTCGCCTGACCCTGTCATCGCGCGCGCAACCGGAAACCCAGGGATTCCAGCTGCTGCTGCAACTTGCCCTTATCAAACAGGATGCCCTGATTGAGGCAACACTGGACCTTGCCCGGTTCCAGTCGGAACAGGCCCGCGCCATCGCCAAGATCGGACTTGCAAATTTCTTCGCCGGCGCGGCGCTGATGCCTTACGGCGCGTTTCAGACCACAGCCCATGAAACCCGCCACGACCTTGAACTGCTGGCCCATCGCTTCGGCGCCTCGATCGAACAGGTGGCGCATCGCCTGTCGACCCTGCAACGACCGGGCGCCAAGGGCATCCCCTTCTTTTTCGTGCGCGTCGATCAGGCCGGCACGATCACCAAGCGGCATTCGGCCACGCGGCTGCAATTCGCCCGTTTCGGCGGGGCCTGCCCGCTGTGGAACGTCCACCGCGCCTTCGAGACCCCGGGCCGCTTTCTGCGCCAGCTTGCGGAAACCCCGGATGGCGTGCGCTACATCAGCCTTGCGCAGGACGTGT
>LXYH01000013.1 GCA_001650895.1 Rhodobacteraceae bacterium EhC02 | reverse complement strand
CGCACGACCGACGTGACCGGGACCGTGACGCTGCCCGAGGGCACCGAGATGGTGATGCCGGGCGACAACCTGAAGTTCACCGTCGAACTGATCGCACCGATCGCGATGGAAGACGGCCTGCGCTTCGCCATCCGTGAAGGCGGTCGTACCGTCGGCGCGGGTGTCGTGTCCAAAATTCTGAAGTAAAAGACCACTTCGGATCAGGAAAATGCGGAAAGAGCCCCCCATGCGGGGGCTCTTTTCTTGTTCGGGGAGGCCGTGTTGTGTGCCGGACCTTGGTCTGCTAGCGTTCGGGACAGTGTGAACGGTGTCCTTGCGGTAAAGAGTTGTCGAATGCCAGACGCGTTGCAGAACCCCTACCAGGCCTTGCCGCAGCGGGCCTATTGGCGCCCGGCCGTGGCGGATGTTGGCGCTTTAGGGCTGACCGAACTCTGGACGCCGAAGTTTCGCATTCTTCCCAAGGACCGCATCGTCACGGCCGGCAGCTGTTTCGCGCAGCATATCGGGCGGGCGCTTGCGGCGCGGGGGTATGACTGGGTCAATGTCGAACCCGCGCCACCCTTCCTGAGTGCCGAGGACGCGCGCCGCTTCAACTATGGCATCTTCAGTTTCCGCACGGGCAACATCTATACGCCCCGCATGCTGCGGCAATGGCTGGAACTGGCGTTTGAGACGCGCGATCTGCCGGACGAGGTCTGGCAGCAAGAGGGGCGTTTCTTCGATCCGCTGCGCCCGGTGATCGAGCCGGATGGCTTTGCCTCCGAGGCTGAATTGCGCGCGGCACGGTCCACAACCCTGGACGCCATTCGGTGGGCCATAACCGGGGCGGATGTTTTCGTCTTCACGCTGGGGCTGACGGAATCCTGGTCCCATGCCGAAACCGGGCTGGAATATGTGCTGTGCCCCGGCACCGTGCCCGGCTGCGCCTTCGACCCGGAAAAGCACGTCTTCCGCAACAGCGGCTTTCGCCCCCTGCTGCGCGAGATGCAGGCTGCGATCAAGCTGATGCGGGCGAAGAACCCGTCGCTCAAGATCCTGCTGACGGTGTCCCCCGTTCCCCTGACGGCGACCGCATCCGCGAAACATGTGCTGGTCGCGACCACCTATTCCAAATCCGTCCTGCGCGCCCTTGCCGGCCAGCTTGAAGCCGAGGTGAAGGGGGTCGACTATTTCCCCTCCTACGAGATCATCACGCATCCTGTGTTTCGGGGCATGTTCTATGGGCCCAACATGCGCAGTGTCGCGCCGCAGGGCGTCGACTGCGTGATGCAGCATTTCTTCGCGGATCAGGCACGTGTCTTCGGCCCCGTCAAGGCGCGGCACAGGCGCAAGGCTGCGGTGCCCGCCGCCACGGACCCCGAGGATGTGACCTGCGAAGAGGAATTGCTTGGTGCTTTCTCGACCTGAAACCCTCTGCATCTTCGGTGACAGTCATATCGGAAGCGTCCGGCGCGCATTGGATGCGGGACTGGAGGGGCTGGATGGCTTCGAGGTCGAGTTCTGGGGTGCGGCCGGGCCGCTTTTCCGGCAGATCGACATCAGGCAGGGTGTCGTGCGGCCCATCGGCAAGGAGGCCGAAGAGGTCGTGTTGCGGGTCAACGGAAAGGGGCGCGCGACCCTCGCGCCCGGAGATTTCGACACTTACCTGTTCTACGGAGCACGCTTGCGGATCGCGGAATTCATGCTGCCATACCTGCACCATCTGCGTGATCCCCGGCAGGCGGTCAGCAGTGCGGTGATGCAGGCCGCCGCCCGGCAGTTCCTTGCATCCTGCCGCGCGGTCAGGATCGCCCGCAGCTTTGCGGCCAGCGGCAGCACACGGGTGTTTTTCGCGCCTGCCCCCCTGATGACGGATGGCATGACGGGGCAGGGGGCGTTGAAATCGCCATTGAAGGATTACCCGCGCGCGACCGAGGCCACGGCGGCAGACCGCACGCGCGTCTGGCAGATGTTCGCGCAACTGCTGGCGGATGACGGTATCACGCTGATCGCGCAACCGGATGAAACCGTCGTCAACGGTGTCTTCACGTCCGCCGACTTTGCGATCGAAGGGGCCGAGGCCAGTGGGGATGCGGGACACAAATCGCCGGAGTTCGCGGCCCTGATGCTGCGGGCCTTCGTTGCGGCCGCGCGTCGCGACGGATGCAAGAAAACCAACGATTAGCCCTTGATATTGATGGCGGCGCGTCGTATCGGATGCACCGGCCTTAGGGGTATAGCTCAGCTGGTAGAGCGACGGTCTCCAAAACCGTAGGTCGCGGGTTCGAGCCCTGCTGCCCCTGCCACTTTCACGTCAGTGCGACAAGACCAGAGGCCGCGCCGATGCAGCGGGCCTTGAAATCCGCATCCCACCCGCGTATGTGCAGCCCTGACCCAGATAGAAAAGACGTATCCATGGCACGTACCAACCCGATCCAGTATATCCAGCAGGTCCGCTCGGAAGTTTCCAAGGTGGTCTGGCCGACCCGTCGCGAAGTCCTGCTGACGACCGTGATGGTCTTCATCCTGGCGGCGCTGACGGCGCTGTTCTTTTCGCTGGTGGATCTGACGATCCAGTTCGGTCTGCGGACCGTTCTTGGCATGTTCGGCTAAGCCGCGTTCTGATCAAAAAGCACCGCTTGCCCTTGAAACCGGAACGTTTCCTTTGTAGGGGACACACCTGATCCGGAAATGGCGTGCGGCGATTCGTGTTGCACGCCGATTTTTGTTTTCGGAAGGGCTGTAGCAAGCTCTTGGAAATTAAGGGAAATGCCGACCGAGGTCGGAAGTTGAGGACTGGAACAGCGATGGCTAAGCGGTGGTATTCGGTGAGCGTTCTCTCGAATTTCGAGAAGAAGATCGCCGAACAGATCAGGCAAGCCGTAATCGAGAACGGTCTGGAGGACCAGATCGAAGAGGTTCTGGTGCCGACCGAGGAAGTGATCGAAGTGCGTCGCGGCAAGAAGGTGACGACCGAGCGTCGTTTCATGCCGGGCTACGTGCTGGTGCGGATGGAAATGTCCGACAAGGGATATCACCTGATCAACTCGATCAACCGCGTCACCGGGTTCCTTGGTCCGCAAGGTCGCCCGATGCCGATGCGCGATGCCGAGGTGCAGGCGATCCTGGGTCGGGTGCAGGAGGGCGAGGAAAGCCCGCGCACCCTGATCCACTTCGAGATCGGCGAGCGGGTCAAGGTCAACGACGGTCCTTTCGAGGATTTCGACGGCATGATCGAGGAAATCGACGAGGCCAACCAGCGTCTGAAGGTTGCTGTCTCGATCTTTGGCCGGGAAACCCCGGTCGAACTGGAATTCACCCAGGTCTCCAAGCAGATCTGAGTGTGTAGATCGTGGGAGGCGAGGCGGTCGCGACCGCCGGACCGGACCACGCCACTGAGTGCCGGCTGACGCGTCAGTCCGGCGTTGGAAAAAAGGAGAGGCCATATGGCCAAGAAACTGATCGGCAAGCTCAAGCTTCAGGTGAAAGCCGGGCAAGCCAACCCCTCCCCGCCTGTTGGCCCGGCCCTGGGTCAGCGCGGCATCAACATCATGGAATTCTGCAAGGCGTTCAACGCCAAGACCGCGGACATGGAGCCTGGCGCCCCGACCCCGGTCGTGATTTCCTACTACCAGGACAAGTCCTTCACGATGGACATCAAGACGCCGCCCGCGTCTTACTATCTGAAGAAGGCCGCCAAGCTGCAGTCCGGGTCCAAGACCCCCGGTCGCGCCACCGCAGGCACCGTGACCGTCGCCCAGGTGAAGGAAATCGCCGAAGCGAAGATGGTCGATCTGAACGCCAACGACATCGAAGGCGCAATGCAGATCATCCTGGGCTCTGCCCGCTCCATGGGCATCGAGGTGAAGTAAGATGGCGAAGTTTGGAAAACGTACCCGCGCCGCTCGCGAAGCCGTTGCCGGCAAGGAAAACCTGAGCGTCGAAGACGCCGTCAAGCTGATCAAGGCGAACGCCTCGGCCAAGTTCGACGAAACCGTCGAAATCGCGATGAACCTGGGCGTTGACCCGCGTCACGCCGACCAGATGGTTCGTGGCGTTGTCGGTCTGCCGAACGGCACCGGCAAGGACGTGCGCGTCGCCGTGTTCGCCCGTGGTGCCAAGGCTGATGAGGCCACCGCCGCAGGTGCCGACATCGTTGGCGCAGAGGACCTGATGGAAACCATCCTGTCCGGCAAGATCGAGTTCGATCGCTGCATCGCAACCCCTGACATGATGCCGGTCGTCGGCCGTCTGGGCAAGGTGCTGGGTCCGCGCAACCTGATGCCGAACCCCAAGGTGGGTACGGTGACGATGGATGTTGCAACGGCTGTGCAGGCTGCCAAGGGCGGTGAAGTGCAGTTCAAGGTCGAGAAGGCCGGTGTCGTGCACGCAGGTGTCGGCAAGGTGTCCTTCGACGAGGCGAAACTGGTCGAAAACATCCGTGCCTTCGTAGGTGCGGTGTCGCGTGCCAAGCCGACAGGTGCCAAGGGCGCCTATCTGCGCAAGGTGTCGATCTCGTCGACGATGGGCCCCGGCGTGTCGGTGGACCTGGCCTCGGCAAGCGCCGAATAAGAATTCCGCCCCGGGCCTGGCCCGGGGTCGAATGGCGGGGCCGTCATCGGCCCTGTCCTGTCCGAGACGGAGGGTTCAGGCAAGCGCCTGAATAAATCCTTCCCGAGATGGGGAACGAGACAACCTGACCGTTGGGTGTGATCCCTCGGGTAGATCTGGCCTCGGGACCCTGAAATTGGACCCGAACGCCCCTTGTTCGCAGGGGGCAAAACTGAGCCGGGGGGAGACCCCCAAATTTGGAGTGAAACTGTGGATAGAGCACAAAAAGAGAAAGTGGTCGAGGAACTCGGCCAGATCTTTGAAAGCTCTGGCGTTGTGGTCGTAGCCCATTACGCAGGTCTCACGGTTGCCGAGATGCAGGACCTGCGCGCGCGTATGCGCAAAGTGGGTGGGTCCGTCCGCGTCGCCAAGAACAAGCTCGCCAAGATCGCCCTTGAAGGGAAGCCTTGCGAAAGCATCGCCAATCTTCTGACGGGCATGACCGTACTGACCTATTCCGAGGACCCCGTGGCAGCAGCCAAGGTGGCCGAGGACTTCGCCAAGGACAACAAGAAGTTTGAAATCCTTGGCGGGGCTATGGGCAGCACGGCTCTGGACCGGGCCGGTGTCGAAGCCGTGTCGAAAATGCCGTCGCGCGAGGAGCTTATCGCTTCGATCGTGGGCTGCATTGCGGCACCCGCTGCGAACATCGCCGGTGCGATTGGTGCGCCTGCTTCGAATATCGCGTCCATCCTGTCCACGATCGAGGACAAGGCGGCTGCGTGAGCAACCTTTGATCTGCGTGTGGAAAACCCCGCACGTTGGAACACATCTTAAACGAACGGAAACAGTAAAATGGCTGATCTGAAGAAACTGGCAGAAGAGATCGTTGGTCTGACGCTTCTCGAAGCACAAGAACTGAAAACCATCCTGAAGGATGAGTACGGCATCGAGCCCGCCGCCGGCGGCGCAGTGATGATGGCTGGCCCCGCCGCTGGTGGCGCTGCCGATTCTGCTGAAGAGCAGACCGAATTCGACGTCATCCTGAAGGATGCCGGCGCTTCCAAGATCAACGTGATCAAGGAAGTCCGCGCCATCACCGGTCTGGGCCTGAAAGAAGCCAAGGACCTGGTCGATGCAGGCGGCAAGGCAGTGAAAGAGCAAGTCTCGAAAGCCGAAGCAGACGACATCAAGGCAAAGCTGGAAGCAGCTGGCGCCACCGTCGAGCTGAAGTAATCGGTTCCGGGGAAACCCGGAGAACTGATTTGGCTGGGTCCGGTTTTTCCGGGCCCAGCCTAACCCGTCTCGGAAAGGGCTTTCACGGAAGTCTTTTCCAAGGTGCGGTTCAAGGATCGGGAGGCCTCTGGTGGGACAGGGGCCGCGAATTGATCAGAACAGTCCTGTTTCAAAGAGGTGCGCTGTCGTGGCCCGACGACCTGCGTGACCGGAGAGAAACGAAAGGTGACATCGACCATGGCTCAGACCTTCCTCGGCCAGAAACGTTTGCGCAGATATTACGGCAAGATCCGCGAAGTGCTGGAAATGCCGAACCTGATCGAGGTGCAGAAATCCTCGTATGACCTGTTCCTGAACTCTGGCAGCGGCATGCAGCCTGCTGACGGCGAAGGGATCATGGGCGTGTTCCAGTCGGTCTTCCCGATCAAGGATTTCAACGAATCCAGCGTGCTGGAATTCGTGAAATACGAGCTGGAAAAGCCGAAATACGACGTCGATGAATGCATGCAGCGCGACATGACCTATGCTGCGCCGCTCAAGGTCACACTGCGTCTGATCGTGTTCGATGTCGACGAGGATACTGGCGCGAAGTCGGTCAAGGACATCAAGGAACAGGACGTGTTCATGGGCGACATGCCCCTGATGACGCCCAACGGCACCTTCGTGGTGAACGGGACCGAGCGGGTCATCGTGTCCCAGATGCACCGTTCGCCGGGCGTGTTCTTCGATCATGACAAGGGCAAGACGCACAGCTCGGGCAAGTTGCTGTTCGCCTGCCGCATCATTCCGTATCGCGGGTCCTGGCTGGATTTCGAATTCGACGCCAAGGACATCGTGTTCGCGCGGATCGACCGTCGCCGCAAACTGCCGGTGACCACCCTGCTCTATGCCCTGGGCATGGACCAGGAGGCGATCATGGACGCCTATTACGATACCGTTCAGTACAAGCTGTCCAAGACCAAGGGTGCCGCTCAGGGCTGGGTGACCAAGTTCTTCCCCGACCGCGTCCGCGGTACGCGTCCGACCTTTGACCTGGTCGATGCCGCCACTGGCGAAGTGATCGCCGAAGCCGGCAAGAAGATCACCCCGCGCGCGGTGAAGCAGCTGAAAGACGACGGGAAGGTGACCCAGCTTCTGGTGCCTTTCGAAAACATCCTGGGCAAGTTCGTCGCCAAGGACATCATCAACGAGGAAACCGGCGCGATCTATGTCGAAGCCGGCGACGAGCTGACGCTGACCCGCGACAAGGATGGCGAGATCACCGGCGGTTCGCTGAAGGAACTGATGGATGCGGGTATCTCCGACATCCCGGTTCTGGACATCGATAACATCAACGTCGGTCCCTACATCCGCAACACGATGGTGGCAGACAAGAACATCGGTCGCGAAGGCGCGCTGATGGACATCTACCGCGTGATGCGCCCGGGCGAGCCGCCCACGGTCGAGGCCGCAAGCGCGCTGTTCGACACGCTGTTCTTCGATGCGGATCGGTATGACCTGTCCGCCGTGGGCCGCGTGAAGATGAACATGCGTCTGGATCTGGATGCCGCGGACACGATGCGCACCCTGCGCCGCGAAGATATCGTGGCCTGCATCAAGGCGCTGTGCGAACTGCGCGACGGCAAGGGCGACATCGACGATATCGACCACCTGGGCAACCGTCGTGTCCGTTCGGTCGGCGAGCTGATGGAGAACCAGTACCGCGTCGGTCTGCTGCGGATGGAGCGCGCCATCAAGGAGCGCATGTCCTCGGTCGAGATCGACACGGTGATGCCGCAGGACCTGATCAACGCCAAGCCGGCAGCCGCTGCCGTGCGCGAATTCTTCGGCTCCAGCCAGCTGTCGCAGTTCATGGACCAGACCAACCCGCTGTCCGAAGTGACGCACAAGCGCCGCCTGTCGGCCCTTGGGCCGGGCGGTCTGACCCGCGAGCGTGCGGGCTTCGAGGTCCGCGACGTTCACCCGACCCACTATGGCCGGATGTGTCCGATTGAAACGCCCGAAGGTCAGAACATCGGTCTGATCAACAGCCTTGCGACCTATGCGCGGGTGAACAAGTACGGTTTCATCGAAACACCCTACCGTCTTGTGAAAGAAGGTCAGGTGACGGATGAGGTCGTGTACCTGTCCGCGACCGAGGAAATGCGCCACACCGTGGCGCAGGCCAACGCGACGCTGGATGCCGATGGCAATCTCGTCAACGAACTGGTCACCACCCGCCAGTCCGGCGACTACACGCTGGCGCCGCGCGAGCAGGTGGACCTGATCGACGTCAGCCCCAAGCAGCTGGTGTCGGTTGCGGCCTCGCTGATTCCGTTCCTTGAAAACGACGACGCCAACCGCGCCCTGATGGGTTCGAACATGATGCGTCAGGCGCTGCCGCTGGTGCAGACCGAGGCGCCGCTGGTCGGTACCGGGATCGAAGGCATCGTGGCCCGTGACTCCGGTGCAGCGATCATGGCGCGCCGCGCCGGTGTGATCGACCAGGTCGACGCGATGCGTATCGTTGTGCGCGCCACGGAAGACCTGGAACTGGGCGATGCGGGTGTGGACATCTACCGCATGCGCAAGTTCCAGCGGTCGAACCAGAACTCCTGCATCAACCAGCGTCCGCTGGTGAAGGTGGGCGATGTGGTGGCCAAGGGCGAAGTGATCGCCGACGGTCCCTGCACCGACATGGGCGAACTGGCCGTGGGCCGGAACGTCATCGTCGCGTTCATGCCGTGGAACGGCTACAACTACGAAGACTCGATCCTGATTTCCGAGCGGATCGCGCGTGACGACGTCTTTACCTCGATCCATATCGAGGAATTCGAAGTCGCCGCACGTGACACCAAGCTTGGGCCGGAAGAGATCACGCGCGACATTCCCAACGTCGGCGAGGAAGCCCTGCGCAACCTCGACGAGGCGGGCATCGTCTACATCGGTGCCGATGTGGAGCCGGGCGATATTCTGGTGGGCAAGATCACGCCCAAGGGCGAAAGCCCGATGACCCCGGAAGAAAAGCTGCTGCGCGCCATCTTCGGCGAAAAGGCATCGGACGTGCGCGATACCTCGCTGCGTGTGAAGCCCGGCGATTTCGGTACGGTCGTGGAAGTGCGTGTCTTCAACCGCCATGGTGTGGAAAAAGACGAACGTGCGCTGCAGATCGAGCGTGAAGAAGTCGAGCGTCTGGCGCGTGACCGCGACGACGAGCTGGCGATCCTGGACCGCAACATCTACGCCCGCCTCAAGGACATGATCCTGGGCAAGGTCGCGGTGAAGGGTCCGAAAGGCGTCAAGCCGAACTCGATCATCGACGAAGAGCTTCTGTCCACGCTCAGCCGTGGCCAGTGGTGGCAGCTGGCGCTTGAGAACGAGGCCGATGCCCAGATCATGGAAGCGCTGAACGCACAGTACGAAGTGCAGAAGCGTACCCTTGATGCTCGTTTCGAGGACAAGGTCGAAAAGGTCCGCCGCGGCGACGATCTGCCGCCGGGCGTGATGAAGATGGTCAAGGTCTTCATCGCGGTGAAGCGCAAGCTGCAGCCGGGCGACAAGATGGCCGGCCGTCACGGCAACAAGGGTGTTGTGTCCAAGGTCATCCCGATGGAAGACATGCCCTTCCTGGCCGACGGTACGCCGGTCGATATCTGTCTGAACCCGCTGGGTGTGCCTTCGCGCATGAACGTCGGTCAGATCCTTGAAACCCACATGGGCTGGGCGTCGCGTACGCTGGGTCTGCGGGTGGACGAGGCGCTGCAGGAATACCGCCGGTCGGGTGATCTGACCCCGGTGCGCGATGCGATGCGTCAGGCTTATGGCGACGATGTCTATGATGAAGGCATCGAAGGCATGGACGAGGATCAGCTGATCGAGGCGGCAGGCACCATCACCAAGGGTGTTCCGATCGCAACGCCGGTCTTCGACGGCGCGAAAGAGGCGGATGTGAACGATGCGCTCAAGCGCGCTGGGTTCGACACCTCCGGTCAGTCGATCCTGTTCGACGGGCGCACGGGCGAGCAGTTCATCCGCCCCGTGACCGTGGGCATCAAGTACCTGCTGAAGCTGCATCACCTGGTGGACGAAAAGATCCACGCACGTTCGACCGGGCCCTACAGCCTTGTCACGCAGCAGCCGCTGGGTGGTAAGGCCCAGTTCGGTGGCCAGCGTCTGGGTGAGATGGAGGTCTGGGCACTGGAAGCTTACGGTGCCGCCTACACGCTGCAGGAAATGCTGACCGTCAAGTCGGACGACGTGGCAGGCCGGACCAAGGTGTACGAGTCGATCGTCAAGGGCGAAGACAACTTCGAGGCCGGTGTGCCCGAGTCGTTCAACGTTCTGGTGAAAGAAGTGCGCGGCCTTGGCCTGAACATGGAACTCCTGGACGCCGAGGACGAGTGATCAGGGCGGCGCGCGACATGGGTCGCGCGCCCCTTCGACCCCTCTGCCTTTGCCCCAAATCAAGGATTTGAAAATGAACCAGGAACTCACGAACAACCCGTTCAACCCGGTTGCCCCGGTCAAGACCTTCGACGAGATCAAGGTATCGCTGGCGTCGCCCGAGCGTATCCTGTCTTGGTCCTATGGTGAGATCAAGAAGCCCGAAACCATCAACTACCGCACGTTCAAGCCCGAGCGTGACGGTCTGTTCTGCGCGCGTATCTTTGGCCCGATCAAGGATTACGAATGCCTTTGCGGCAAGTACAAGCGCATGAAATATCGCGGCGTCGTCTGCGAAAAGTGCGGCGTCGAAGTCACCCTGCAGAAGGTCCGCCGCGAGCGGATGGGCCATATCGAACTGGCTTCGCCGGTGGCGCATATCTGGTTCCTCAAGTCGCTGCCCAGCCGCATCGGCCTGATGCTGGACATGACCCTGCGCGATCTTGAGCGGGTTCTCTATTTCGAGAACTACGTGGTGATCGAGCCCGGTCTGACCGATCTGACCTATGGCCAGATGCTGACCGAAGAAGAGTTCATGGATGCGCAGGACCAGTACGGTGCCGACGCCTTCACCGCCAATATCGGCGCCGAGGCGATCCGCGAGATGCTGGCTGCCATCGACCTCGAGCAGGAAGCAGAAACCCTGCGCGCCGAGCTGAAGGAAGCGACCGGCGAGCTGAAGCCCAAGAAGATTATCAAGCGGCTGAAAGTCGTGGAATCCTTCCTGGAATCCGGCAACCGCCCCGAGTGGATGGTTCTGACCGTGATCCCGGTCATTCCGCCGGAACTGCGTCCGCTGGTGCCGCTGGATGGCGGCCGTTTCGCGACCTCTGATCTGAACGATCTCTATCGTCGCGTGATCAACCGGAACAACCGTCTGAAGCGCCTGATCGAACTGCGTGCGCCCGATATCATCGTGCGCAACGAAAAGCGGATGCTGCAGGAATCGGTCGACGCTCTGTTCGACAACGGCCGTCGTGGCCGCGTGATCACCGGCGCCAACAAGCGTCCGCTGAAATCGCTGTCGGACATGCTCAAGGGCAAGCAGGGCCGTTTCCGCCAGAACCTTCTGGGCAAGCGCGTCGACTTCTCGGGCCGTTCGGTCATCGTGACCGGCCCGGAACTCAAGCTGCACCAGTGCGGCCTGCCCAAGAAGATGGCGTTGGAGCTGTTCAAGCCCTTCATCTACTCGCGGCTTGAAGCCAAGGGCCTGTCCTCGACCGTCAAGCAAGCCAAGAAGCTGGTGGAAAAGGAACGCCCCGAGGTCTGGGATATCCTGGACGAGGTGATCCGCGAACATCCCGTCATGCTGAACCGTGCACCGACGCTGCACCGCCTGGGTTTCCAGGCGTTCGAGCCCATCCTGATCGAAGGCAAGGCCATCCAGCTGCACCCGCTGGTCTGTTCGGCGTTCAACGCCGACTTCGACGGTGACCAGATGGCCGTGCACGTTCCGCTGAGCCTTGAAGCCCAGCTGGAAGCGCGCGTTCTGATGATGTCCACGAACAACGTTCTGTCGCCCGCCAACGGCGCGCCGATCATCGTGCCCTCGCAGGATATGATCCTTGGTCTCTACTACACCACGATCATGCGCGAAGGCATGAAGGGCGAGGGCATGTCCTTTGCTTCGATCGACGAAGTCCAGCACGCTCTGGATGCCGGTGTCGTGCACCTGCATGCCAAGATCAATGCGCGCGTGACCCAGATCGACGAGGAAGGCAACGAGGTCGTCAAGCGGTTCGAAACCACGCCGGGCCGCGTGCGCCTTGGCGCGCTTCTGCCGATGAACGCAAAGGCGCCCTTCGAACTGGTCAACCGGCTTCTGCGCAAGAAAGAGGTGCAGCAGGTCATCGACACGGTCTACCGTTACTGCGGTCAGAAAGAGTCGGTCATCTTCTGCGACCAGATCATGACCATGGGCTTCCGTGAAGCGTTCAAGGCCGGGATTTCCTTCGGCAAGGACGACATGGTCGTGCCGGACAACAAGTGGACGATCGTTGATCAGACCCGTGATCAGGTCAAGGATTTCGAACAGCAGTACATGGACGGTCTGATCACCCAGGGTGAGAAGTACAACAAGGTCGTGGATGCCTGGTCGAAGTGCAACGACAAGGTCACCGAAGCGATGATGAGCACGATTTCGGCCAGCAAGCGCGATGACAAAGGCGCGGAACTGGAACCGAACTCGGTCTACATGATGGCCCACTCCGGTGCCCGTGGTTCGGTCACGCAGATGAAGCAGCTGGGCGGGATGCGCGGCCTGATGGCCAAGCCGAACGGCGACATCATCGAAACGCCGATCATCTCGAACTTCAAGGAAGGCCTGACCGTTCTTGAATACTTCAACTCGACCCACGGTGCGCGGAAAGGTCTGTCGGACACCGCGTTGAAGACCGCCAACTCGGGTTACCTGACCCGCCGTCTGGTGGACGTGGCGCAGGACTGCATCGTGCGTCAGCAGGATTGCGGTACGGACCGCGCGATCACGGCCGAAGCGGCGGTGAACGACGGCGAGGTCGTGTCCTCGCTGGCCGAGCGTGTGCTGGGCCGTGTCGCGGCCGAAGATCTGGTCAACCCCGCCACCGGCGAGGTGATGGTGGCCCGTGGCGTTCTGATCGACGAGCGCATGGCCGACATGATCGAAGTGTCCAGCCTGCAGTCGGCACGCATCCGCAGCCCGCTGACCTGCGAGGCCGAAGATGGCGTCTGTGCCACCTGCTATGGTCGTGACCTTGCGCGCGGCACCATGGTGAACGTCGGCGAAGCCGTCGGCATCATCGCGGCGCAGTCGATCGGTGAACCCGGCACCCAGCTGACGATGCGGACCTTCCACATCGGCGGCGTGGCCCAGGGTGGGCAGCAGTCCTTCCTGGAAGCAAGCCAGGCCGGCACGGTGACCTATGAGAACGCCTCGACCATCGAGAACTCGAATGGCGAGACGCTGGTCATGGGCCGGAACATGAAGCTGGTCATCCGTGACGACAGCGGTGAAGAGCGCGCCAGCCACAAGCTGGGCTATGGCTCCAAGCTGTTCGTCAAGGAAGGCGCCAAGGTTGCGCGTGGCGACAAGCTGTTCGAATGGGATCCCTACACCCTGCCGATCATCGCCGAGAAGACCGGTCAGGTTAAATATGTCGACCTGGTATCGGGTATCGCCGTCCGCGACGAGACCGACGATGCCACCGGCATGACCCAGAAGATCGTGATGGACTGGCGCGCGGCCCCCAAGGGCAACGAGCTCAAGCCCGAGATCATCCTGGTCGATACCGATGGCGAGCCTGTGCGCAACGAAGCCGGCAACCCCGTGACCTATCCGATGTCGGTGGATGCGATCCTGTCCGTCGAGGAAGGGCAGGACATCAAGGCCGGTGACGTGGTGGCACGTATTCCGCGCGAAGGCGCCAAGACCAAGGACATCACCGGGGGTCTTCCCCGCGTGGCGGAACTGTTCGAAGCCCGTCGTCCCAAGGATCACGCGATCATCGCCGAAATCGATGGCTACGTGCGCTTCGGCAAGGACTACAAGAACAAGCGCCGCATCACGATCGAGCCTTCGGTTGATGGTATGGAGCCGGTCGAATACATGGTGCCGAAAGGCAAGCACATCCCGGTGCAGGAAGGCGACTTCGTGCAGAAGGGTGACTACATCATGGATGGCAACCCGGCACCGCATGACATCCTTGCGATCCTGGGTGTCGAGGCGCTGGCCGATTACATGATCGACGAAGTGCAGGACGTCTATCGCCTGCAGGGTGTGAAGATCAACGACAAGCACATCGAAGTCATCGTGCGCCAGATGCTCCAGAAGTGGGAGATCGACGAAAGCGGCGACACCACGCTGCTGAAGGGCGAGCACCTGGACAAGGCCGAGTTCGACGCCGTGAACGAGAAGATCATGGCCAAGGGCGGTCGTCCGGCAACGGGTGCGCCGATCCTTCTGGGGATCACCAAGGCGTCGCTGCAGACCCGCAGCTTCATCTCGGCGGCGTCCTTCCAGGAAACCACGCGCGTGCTGACCGAAGCCTCGGTTCAGGGCAAGCGTGACAAACTGGTCGGCCTGAAAGAGAACGTGATCGTCGGCCGTCTGATCCCGGCAGGGACAGGTGGTGCAACCGCCCGCGTGCGCCGCATCGCGGCCGAGCGTGACAACGTCGTGATCGAAGCCCGCCGCGAGGAGGCCGAAGCGGCCGCCGCACTGGCCGCACCGGTCGATGACGTGATCGGTGGCGACGAGTTCGACACGCTGGTGGAAACGCCGGAAAGCCGGGACGAATAAGTCCCGCGTCAAGAAGAAGAGATGAAGACCCCCGCCTTGGCGGGGGTTTTTTCATGCCGGGCCCTTGCGGCTGCCGCGTGCACGGATAACGTCAGGCGGTAGCGTACCGGAGCAAGCCGATGCTGACAGACAACACACGCGGCGCGCTTCTGATGATGGCGAGCATGGCCGCCTTTACCCTGAACGACACCTTCATGAAGACGCTGGCAGGCGACATGCCGCTGTTTCAGCTGATCTTTCTGCGCAGCATTTTCACGACCGTCGCAATCGGGGCGATGGCCCTTTACCTTGGCGCGCTGCACCTGCGCATTCCGCCGCGGGACCGTTTGCTGATCGTGATCCGCGCCCTGGCCGAGGTCGGATCGGCCTATTTCTTCCTGACGGCACTTTACAACATGCCGTTGGCCAACGTCAGCGCGATCATGCAGTCCTTGCCGCTTGTGGTGACGCTGGCCGCCGCGCTGTTTTTCGGCGAGACACTCGGCTGGCGGCGGATGACGGCGATCCTGGTCGGGCTATGCGGTGTGCTGCTGATCGTGCGGCCAGGGACGGAAGGGTTCAACATCTTCTCGGTCTATGCGCTGATCGCGGTGGCCTTCGTGACGGTGCGCGATCTGGTCACCCGGCGTGTCTCTGGCGCGACCCATTCGATGATGGTGACCTTCATTACCTCGCTTGCGCTGCTGATCGCCTTCGGCATGGCCAGCATGACCGTCGAATGGGTGCCGATCACGCTGCACCGTGGCAGCATGATCCTGGGTGCGGCGGTGATGGTTGTCTTCGGCTATGTGTTTTCCGTCATGGTCATGCGCGTGGGCGAAATCAGTTTCGTCGCCCCATTCCGGTATACCGGGCTGATCTGGGCGCTTGTGCTGGGCTGGCTGGTCTTTGGCGACTGGCCTGCGCCACTGACCCTTGTCGGGGCCGTGATCGTGGTGGGAAGCGGTGTGTTCATGCTGTATCGCGAGGCCCAGTTGAAGCGGCGTATTGCGACTGAAACGCGGCTGCGGACCGGTATCGGACATTAGGCCGGACGCCCGTTCGGCGGGGCCTTGTCGGATGTTCGGCAGGCGGGGGGGCAGTGTGTTGACAACCCCTGCGACTCCCCCTATACGCCCCTCATCCGGCCGGGCCCATGCCCTTTGCCGAATTCAGAAGTGTAGTGGACAAGATCCGGGCTAATGCTGCCTCGATCCTCTGGAAACCCACCGCGTCGTTCACCTCGGAATGGGAACGATGGCGGTGATTGTGCTTTGTGGACGCGCAAAGTGCTCAAGATTAACCCGCGGGGATGCCCGCGCAGACACATGTGTTGATAGACGGGGAAAGAAGCCCAATGCCAACGATCCAGCAGCTGATCCGCAAACCGCGGCAGCCCAAAGTCAAACGGTCCAAGTCGATGCACCTGGAGCAGTGCCCGCAAAAGCGCGGTGTCTGCACTCGTGTTTACACGACTACGCCGAAGAAACCGAACTCGGCCATGCGGAAGGTTGCGAAGGTGCGCCTGACCAACGGCTTTGAGGTCATCAGCTACATTCCCGGTGAAAGCCACAACCTTCAGGAACACTCTGTGGTTCTGATCCGTGGCGGCCGTGTGAAAGACCTTCCCGGTGTCCGTTACCACATCCTGCGCGGTGTTCTGGATACCCAGGGCGTCAAGAACCGTAAGCAGCGTCGTTCGAAGTACGGCGCGAAGCGTCCGAAGTAAGAGGATCTATACAGATGTCCCGCCGTCACGCCGCTGAAAAACGCGAAATCCTGCCCGATGCCAAGTATGGCGATCGGGTTCTGACGAAGTTCATGAACAACCTGATGATCGACGGCAAGAAATCCGCCGCCGAGCGCATCGTCTACAACGCGCTGAGCCGCGTCGAGGACAAGATCAAGCGCGCGCCCGTGGAAGTGTTCCACGAAGCGCTCGACAACATCAAACCCTCGGTCGAAGTCCGGTCGCGCCGCGTCGGTGGTGCCACCTATCAGGTTCCCGTCGAAGTGCGCCCCGAGCGTCGTGAAGCCCTGGCGATCCGCTGGCTGATCAACGCATCGCGTGCCCGCAACGAAAACACGATGGAAGAGCGCCTGGCTGGCGAACTGCTGGATGCAGTGAACAGCCGTGGTTCCGCCGTGAAGAAGCGGGAAGACACCCACAAGATGGCCGACGCGAACAAAGCGTTCAGCCATTACCGCTGGTAAGAGGAGCACACCCAGATGGCACGCGAATATCCGCTGCAGCGTTATCGCAACTTCGGGATCATGGCCCATATCGACGCGGGCAAGACCACGACGACCGAGCGCATCCTCTACTACACCGGCAAGTCCCACAAGATCGGCGAAGTCCATGACGGCGCCGCAACGATGGACTGGATGGAGCAGGAGCAGGAACGCGGCATCACGATCACCTCGGCTGCGACCACGACTTTCTGGCAGCGCCAGGAAGATCCGAGCGTCGAGGGCACCTCGGACACCAAGTACCGCTTCAACATCATCGACACTCCCGGCCACGTGGACTTCACCATCGAAGTCGAGCGTTCGCTGGCCGTTCTGGATGGCGCCGTCTGCCTTCTGGACGCCAACGCCGGTGTCGAGCCGCAGACCGAAACCGTGTGGCGTCAGGCTGACCGCTACAAGGTGCCGCGCATCGTGTTCGTCAACAAGATGGACAAGATCGGCGCCGATTTCTTCAACTGCGTCAAGATGATCAAGGACCGCACCGGCGCGATCCCCGCACCGATCGCTCTGCCGATCGGCGCCGAGGACAAGCTGGAAGGCATCATCGACCTGCTGAAGATGGAAGAGTGGGTCTGGAAAGGTGAAGATCTGGGCGCGTCCTGGGTCCGTCAGCCGATCCGTGACGAACTCAAGGACATGGCCGACGAATGGCGTGCCAACCTGATCGAGATCGCGGTCGAAATGGACGACGCGGCCATGGAGGCCTATCTGGAGGGCAATGAGCCCGACGAGGCGACCCTGCGCAAGCTGATCCGCAAGGGCTGCCTGTCGCTGAGCTTCGTGCCTGTCATGGCCGGTTCCGCCTTCAAGAACAAAGGTGTGCAGCCGCTGCTGAACGCCGTGATCGACTTCCTGCCCAGCCCGCTGGACGTGGTTGATTACATGGGCTTCAAGCCGGGCGACGAGACTGAAACCCGCAACATCGCGCGCCGCGCCGACGACAACATGGCCTTCTCGGGCCTGGCGTTCAAAATCATGAACGACCCGTTTGTCGGCTCGCTGACCTTTACCCGCCTCTATTCGGGTATCCTGCGGAAGGGTGATGCGATGCTGAACTCAACCAAGGGCAAGAAAGAGCGCGTTGGCCGGATGATGATGATGCACGCCATCAACCGCGAAGAGATCGAGGAAGCCTTTGCAGGCGACATCATCGCTCTGGCGGGTCTGAAGGACACCACGACCGGTGACACGCTGTGCTCGGAAAAGGATCCGGTGGTTCTGGAAACCATGACCTTCCCCGAGCCGGTGATCGAAATTGCCGTGGAGCCGAAAACCAAGGCCGACCAGGAAAAGATGGGCATCGCCCTCGCACGTCTGGCCGCCGAGGATCCGTCCTTCCGCGTCGAAACCGATTTCGAGTCCGGTCAGACGATCATGAAGGGCATGGGCGAACTTCACCTCGACATCCTGGTTGACCGCATGAAGCGCGAATTCAAGGTCGAGGCGAACATCGGTGCGCCGCAGGTGGCCTATCGTGAAACCGTCAGCCGCGAAGCAGAGATCGATTACACCCACAAGAAGCAGTCGGGTGGTTCGGGTCAGTTCGCGCGCGTCAAGATGGTCATCATGCCGACCGAGCCGGGCGAAGGTTATTCCTTCGAAAGCAAGATCGTTGGTGGTTCGGTGCCGAAGGAATACATCCCGGGTGTCGAAAAGGGCATCAAGTCGGTCATGGACTCCGGTCCGCTGGCAGGCTTCCCGGTGATCGACTTCAAGGTGGCCCTGATCGATGGTGCCTACCATGACGTCGACTCTTCGGTCCTGGCGTTCGAAATCGCGGCCCGTGCCGGGATGCGCGAAGGTCTGAAGAAAGCCGGCGCAAAGCTGCTGGAACCGATCATGCGCGTGGAAGTCGTGACCCCGGAGGAATATACCGGCGGTATCATCGGCGACCTGACCAGCCGTCGCGGCATGGTCAACGGGCAGGACAGCCGTGGCAACGCGAACGTCATCGACGCTTTCGTGCCGCTGGCCAACATGTTCGGCTACATCAACACGCTGCGTTCGATGTCTTCGGGCCGGGCGAACTTCACCATGCAGTTCGACCATTACGAAGCCGTGCCGCAGAACATCTCGGACGAGATCCAGAAGAAATACGCATAACGGTTGGTGGGGGTCACCCCCACCCTACCACAACCCCGTAGGGTGGGCCTCGGCCCACCACCGACGACAAAACAAGGAGTTCCCTGATGGGCAAGGCAAAGTTTGAACGTAACAAACCGCACGTTAACA